>NZ_CP025197.1:0-1201515 GCF_002844395.1 Acetivibrio saccincola
GTGCCGGCCAGCTTCAACAAAGGCATTTTAGAATCCAGGTACCAGGATCTTATTATGAATGCTATTAAACAAGTAACTTTTAAGGAATATAAAATAAATTTTGTTGTACCCTCTGAAGAAGAAGACATTCAAAATTTAACCAGTCAAATTAATCAAAATGACGATGTAGCAAAATCCATATTAAACCCTAAATATACATTTGATACATTTGTAATAGGTAACAGCAACAGGTTTGCACATGCAGCTGCATTGGCTGTTGCAGAGGCTCCTGCACAAGCTTACAATCCTTTATTTATATACGGAGGGGTAGGTCTTGGCAAAACCCATTTAATGCATGCCATTGGCCACTTTGTATTAAGCCAGAACTCTTCGACTAAAGTTTTATATGTGTCATCGGAAAAATTTACAAATGAACTTATTAATGCAATTAAAGATGATAAAAACGAAGAGTTCAGATCTAAGTATAGAAATATAGATATACTTTTAATAGACGATATACAATTTATTGCCGGAAAAGAAAGGACACAGGAAGAGTTTTTCCACACCTTCAATGCCCTTTATGAAGCAAACAAACAAATTATTATTTCAAGCGACAAACCCCCAAAAGACATTACAACATTAGAAGAACGTCTTAAATCAAGGTTTGAGTGGGGTCTTATTGCGGACATGCAGGCTCCTGATTTAGAGACAAGAATTGCAATTTTAAGAAAAAAAGCCCAACTCGAAAACCTTGATGTTCCAAATGATGTAATGGTTTTTATTGCTAACAAAATTGCATCCAATATAAGAGAGCTGGAAGGAGCACTGAACAGGGTAATTGCCTTTGCATCCCTTACAAAGAATGAAATTACAATTGATTTGGCACATGAAGCATTAAAAGATATTTTATCTGCTGAAAAGACAAAAGTAATTAATTGCGAGACGATACAAGCTGTGGTAGCCAGGTATTTTAATGTAAGACCTGAGGATTTTAAATCAAAAAAGCGAACCAGGGATATTGCTTATCCAAGGCAAATTGCCATGTATTTGTGCCGGGAACTTACTGATATGTCCCTTCCTAAAATAGGCAATGATTTTGGAGGAAGAGACCATACCACTGTTATACATGCTTATGAAAAAATAAAAGAAGATATAGAAAATAACTCAGAAACAAGAAGAGCTGTAAATGAAATTAAAGATAATATTTTAGGAAAATAGAATATTTAAATAGCTTTATATTTTTTTAATTAAAAGTTATCAACAGAATTTGTTGATATGGTGATAACTCCCTGTGAATTAACTGTGTATAATAGCTCTTACTTTTATCTCATGTTAGAGCTGTTGATAACTGACAACAACTTATCTACATATTAATAACAGGTGCAAAGCCTTTTATTTTATTGTTTTGAAATGGTTATTCACATAATTAACAGCACTTATTGTTGTTATTACTGGTTTTACTTTTATTTAATATAAAGTATAAGGAGGTCTGTTTTTTTATGAAGGTTATAAGCTCAAAAGAACTTCTTGTTAATGCTATAAGTATTGTTCAAAGAGCAGTATCTACAAAAAATAATATATCTTTACTGGACGGGATATTACTAGAAGCAGACGGTGTTTTTAAAATGACCGGAAATGATTTGGAAATTGGTATAGAGTGTAACATACCTGCAGATATAAGAAGGGAAGGTTCTATTGTAATTAATTCTAAAATATTTGGTGATATTATAAGAAAAATGCCTGATTCTGAAATATTAATTGAGCTACTTGATAATAATGATGTTTTGATTGAATGTGAAAACTCAGTTTTTAAAATAAAGGGAAACCCAAGTGATGAGTATCCCCTTCTCCCGGAAATTGAAGCAGAAAAGTCTTTTAAAATCAGTCAAAAAATAGCAAAGGACATGATTAGGCAAACAATTTTTTCTGTAGGGGATGATGAGGACAGAAAGATACTAACTGGAACTTTGATAGAAAGTGATGGAAACGAACTGGTTTTTGTTGCTATTGACGGTCACAGGATGGCTGTGAGAAAGACAGCAAATGGTGTTCAGGATACCAGTTTTAGTGTTGTTGTTCCTGGAAAGACTTTAAATGAAATATCAAAGATAATAGAACCTGAAGATGATGAAATGGAAATATTTACATCAAAAAATCAAATACTTTTTAAAATAGATAACTGCAAAATTATGTCCAGACTTTTAGAAGGGGAGTATTTAAATTATAAGAGTATAATACCTGACGAACATGAAACAAAAATAAGGGTAAATACAAAGGAACTTCTTTCAAGTGTAGAGAGGGCTTCATTAATTTCTATAAATGAGAAAAAATACCCTATAAAGTTTGATATAGAAGATGATGTTTTAGTTATTTCATCCAACACTGAGATTGGAAATGTAAGGGATGAAATAGCCATTGATATGGAAGGTAAAAATATGACTATAGGCTTTAATCCCAGATATTTTTTAGAAGCACTGCGAGTAATTGATGACGAAGTTGTGGATATTTATTTTAATTCAGATATTGGGCCGTGTACAATAAGGCCTGTTGAAACTGATGAATTTGTATACATGATTTTGCCTGTCAGGATAAAAAGCTAATATTTGAGGTGTTTTTATGAAAGATGTTAGAATAGAAACTGAGTATATAAAATTAGGACAGTTTTTAAAATGGGTGGGTATTGCAGATACCGGTGCAGAGTCTAAGGAACTTATAACTGAGAGCAAAGTTAAAGTAAACGGACAAGTTGAATTAAGAAGGGGTAAAAAGTTAAGAAAAGGTGATATAATAGAATTAGGAGGAAATAAATACAGGATTGTAGATTGATATTTAAATGTTAAAAAAGTTTTTTGTGTAAGGAGAAAAGTTTTGTATATAGAACAGCTGGAATTAGAAAATTTCAGAAATTATAAAAGAATCAAAACTTCTTTTTCAAAAAATATTAATATTATATACGGGGAAAATGCCCAGGGCAAAACAAATATTATAGAGGCTCTTTTTCTGTGTGCAGCCGGCCGCTCTCACAGAACATCAAAAGACAGAGAACTTATAAATATAAACAGCAGTAGATTTAAGGTAAAACTTATTGTTATTGATAATAGTAAAAAAAAAGAAATAGAATATTCATATGAATCCGGAAAAAAACAAATACTAATAAATGAAATTCCTATAAAAAGAATGGCTGAATTAATGGGTAATCTTTTGGCGGTTATATTTTCTCCGGAGGATATATTGATTGTAAAAGAGGGGCCATCTTTGAGAAGAAGGTTTATGGACATAACCATTAGCCAGTTAAAACCGTCGTATTTTTATAATTTGCAGCAATATAACAAAATTTTAAACCAGAGAAATAATTTATTAAAAGAAGCACAGGAAAAGAAAAGTTTATTGGATACCCTTGATATCTGGGATGAAAAAATTGCCTGGGTTGGAGCAGAAATTATAATAGAGAGAAAAAAATTCATTGAAAGGCTTTGTAAAATTTCAAAAAAGAAGCATTATAATTTAACGGACAATTGTGAAGAATTAGATATAAAGTATAAAACTTTTTTAGATGAAATAGATGTGGAAAATAAGGAAAGTGTAAAAAATAAATTTGTTGAAGAAATTTTAAAAAACAGAAGGACAGAGCTTAAAAGATGTGTTACAATTGCAGGTCCTCACAGGGATGATTTTGATATAATAGTAAATGGACTGCCTTTAAAGAATTTTGGTTCTCAGGGTCAACAGAGAACTGCAGTGCTATCATTAAAATTATCTGAGATAGATATAATAAAAGATGAGACAGATGAGTATCCAATACTACTTTTAGATGATGTAATGTCAGAACTGGATAATAAAAGAAAGAGTTATTTATTTAATAATTTGAAAAATATGCAGACATTTATAACCTCAACAGAAAAAGATTATTTTAAAGAATTTCAATATATATCTTTTTACAAGGTAAAATGCGGGGAAATTATAAATTCTTAAACGAGAATAATGTTTACTTTGTATATATAGCGGAAAAGTCCTTAATATCAGGTGATAATAAAAAATAATTGCAGTTTCTGCTTAATTTGATAAAATAAAATAGGAAAGATTTTAATTAAAAATGGAGGATACATATGTTTTTACATATAGGCGGCGAATATGTTGTACCTGTTAAAAATATCATAGCCATAATGGATTTAGAAACTACTTCAATTTCAAAAGATACAAAGGAATTTTTAAGAGTTGCAGAAGAAGAAGGCTTTGTTAAGGCAGTTACAGATGATATCCCAAAATCATATATAATAACTGAATTTAATAAAAAGAGTGAAATTTATCTGTCTGCTATATCGTCTGTTACCCTGCAAAAGAGAATAAAATCTATGAGTGGGGTAAAAAATTATTTAGATAAACAGAAATGAGGAGGAATTATGTTAGAAAACATAAAAATAAATTCTTATACCGAAGAAAATATACAAGTATTGGAAGGACTAGAAGCTGTCAGAAGAAGACCTGGGATGTACATTGGTTCTACATCAAGCAGAGGTCTTCACCATCTTGTTTACGAAATTATGGACAATAGTATAGATGAGGCTTTGGCAGGTTATTGTGACGAAATTAAAGTTATAATAAACAAAGATAATTCCATAACCAATATTGACAACGGGAGGGGTATTCCTGTAGGGATACATCCTAAACTTGGTGTACCTACTGTTGAAGTGGTGCATACAGTTTTACACGCCGGAGGTAAGTTTGATAGAGAAGGATATAAAGTGTCCGGTGGACTGCATGGTGTAGGTGCTTCTGTTGTAAATGCATTGTCTGAAAGAATGGATGTAGAAGTATACAGGGATGGAAAAGTGTATTTACAAAAATTTAAAAGAGGAGTTCCTGTAAGTGAATTAAAAGTAATAGGTATTACAAAAAAGACAGGCACTAAAACTACATTTAAACCTGATCCTGAGATTTTTGAAGAAGTTGTATTTGACTTTGATATTTTATTGTCAAGATTCAGAGAGTTGGCTTTTTTAAACAAAGGATTAAAAATAATCTTAAGAGATGAAAGGAAAGAAGAGCCTGTTGAGAAAGTTCTTCACTACGAAGGCGGTATTGTATCCTTTGTTGAATATATGGACAGAAATAAAGAGCCTATACACGACCCTATTTACATAGAAGGATTTAGGGAAGAGGATGGTACATATGTGGAAATTTCAATGCAGTACAATAAAGATACCTATGTTGAAAATATTCACAGTTTTGCAAATAACATTTCCACAACTGAGGGAGGAACACATTTAACAGGGTTTAAGGCTGCTATAACTAAAGTTCTTAACGACTATGCAAAAAAACATAATTATTTAAAGGATAATGAAAAATTCTTAGGTGAAGATGTAAGGGAAGGGCTTACAGCAGTTATAAGTATTAAGCTTAGGGAGCCTCAGTTTGAAGGGCAGACAAAAACAAAATTAGGAAACAGTGAAGTAAGAGGCTATGTTGAAAGCATAATAAACGAAAAGCTTAATAATTTTCTAGAAGAGAATCCAAATATAGCGAAACAAATAATTGAAAAATGTTTGAGTTCAGCCAGGGCTCGTGAAGCAGCTAAAAAGGCCAGGGAATTGACAAGAAGAAAGAGCTTTTTAGAGTCCGCGACTCTTCCGGGTAAACTTGCAGATTGTTCTGAAAAAGATGCATCCCTTTGTGAGATATATATCGTGGAGGGAGATTCTGCAGGTGGTTCAGCAAAACAGGGAAGAGACAGAAGTTTTCAGGCAATTTTGCCTTTATGGGGTAAAATGCTTAATGTTGAAAAGGCCAGAATTGACAAAGTATACGGCAATGACAAACTGCAGCCGGTGATAACTGCCTTAGGTGCTGGTATAGGGGATGAATTTGATATTGAAAAATTAAGATATCATAAAATTATTATTATGGCGGACGCAGACGTGGACGGTGCACATATCAGGACATTACTGTTAACTTTTTTCTATAGATATATGAAGCCATTAATAGAAGGAGGATATGTATATATAGCTCAGCCACCTTTATATAAAGTTTCAAAGGGTAAGGAAGAACTATATGCATACGATGACAGACAGCTAGAAAAATTATTGAAGGAAAAGGGATGGGAAAAGAAAGATTGTACCATTCAAAGATTTAAAGGTCTTGGGGAAATGAATCCCGATCAGCTCTGGGAGACAACTATGAATCCGGAAACCAGAACCATCTTAAAGGTAGAATTGCAGGATGCAGTGGAAGCAGATGAGGTTTTCACAACTTTAATGGGTGACAAGGTGGAACCAAGAAGAGAATTCATACAGGCCTATGCAAAAAAAGCTCAGAATATTGATATATAAGGAATATTATAAATCGGCTTTAAATTTATTACTTTCTAAAAGTGTAGTATAAATATTCCTAACTGTGCATTAAAAATTAAAAAATATAAAAAAATCAAAAGTGTAATTGTTTCACGTGAAACAATTACACTTTTGATTTTTACAAATTACAAATACTAAAGATGATATTAGACTAATAAAATATAATAGAAATTTTACTAAGATTTGAGTATCATAAAAATTAATTTGTTATTAATGCTTTTTGTGATATAATTTAAAATAATACACTATATTAATTTTTGATTGTATGTAGATGAGCCAAGGGGTGTTGTTTAATGACAAAAGTAATTGCAGTAGCAAATCAAAAGGGCGGGGTAGGCAAAACAACTACTGCAGTAAATTTAAGTTCTTGTCTTGCTTACAAAGGAAAAAAAGTTTTACTGGTGGATATAGATCCCCAAGGAAACGCTACAAGCGGACTGGGTGTTGATAAGAAAAGTACAAAGGGTTCCACCTACGATGTTTTAATTAATGAAGAAAGTATGGAAAGAGTTCTTGTTGATACACCTATTGAAAATTTAAAATTATGTCCTTCAAATATAGATCTTGCCGGTGCTGAAGTTGAACTTGTCTCATCTATATCAAGGGAAAGCAGGCTTAAAGCTTCTTTAAAGGAAATTAAGGAAAACTATGATTTTGTAATAATAGATTGTCCTCCTTCTTTGGGATTATTAACTTTAAATGCACTTACAGCGGCGGATACAATTCTTGTACCCATACAATGTGAGTATTATGCATTAGAAGGACTAAGTCAGCTGATGGAGACTGTAAAACTTGTTCAAAAGCATCTTAATGCAGATCTGGATGTTGAAGGCGTTGTATTGACAATGTTTGATGCAAGGACTAACTTATCAATACAGGTGGTGGACGAAGTAAAAAAATATTTTAAAAATAAAGTTTACAGAACTATAATACCAAGAAACGTTAGATTAAGTGAGGCACCTAGTTATGGACTTCCAATAATATTATACGATGCAAAATCAAAAGGAGCGGAGTGCTATTTAGACTTAGCGGAAGAAGTAATAGAATATTCAGAGGAGGGAAGACATAATGAGTAAAAGAGCTTTAGGAAAAGGCTTAGGTGCACTGATATCTGAAGCAAAAACCAGTCCTGATGAAAAAGAAGGAGTGCTGGAATTAGGTATAAATGAAATTGAGCCAAATTCTAATCAACCAAGAAAATCTTTTGATGAAAAAGCCCTTATACAGTTGTCTGAATCAATAAAGGAACATGGTATTATACAGCCTATAATAGTAAAAAAAGAAGGGGATATATACAGGATTGTTGCGGGAGAAAGAAGATGGAGAGCAGCAAGATTATTGGGTTTAAAGAAAATACCTGCTATTGTAAGGGATTTTTCAAATAAACAGGTTATGGAAATAGCACTAATTGAAAATATTCAAAGGGAAGACTTAAACCCTATTGAGGAAGCAGAAGCATATGAGAGATTAATAGTTGAACATAATATGACTCAAGAACAAATTTCAAATTCCATAGGAAAAAGCAGACCGGCCATAGCTAATTCATTGAGACTATTAACATTAAGTGATAATATAAAAAAATTTTTAATAAGCGGGCAAATAACCAGCGGTCATGCAAGGGCCTTATTATCTCTAGAAGATAAGAAAAAACAAGAAAGTATTTGTAATGAAATAATTGAAAAAAATTTAAGTGTCAGGGAAACAGAAAAATTAGTTAAGAGTATAAAAAATAAAGACAAAGAAAGTAAAAAAAAAGTTGTAAAAAAACAAGATGAACATGAATTTGAAAAAGTAGAAGAGGATTTACAAAATATACTAGGTACTAAAGTTAAGATAATTAATAAAAATAAAAAAGGACAAATATTAATTGAATATTATTCAAGTGAAGAATTAAATAGATTAATAGAATTAATTAGTAACAAAGGTAAATAATAGGACGATCTAATTTTGCCTGTAATTAATTTTTTGATAATGGTTAATATTAATATATATATAGATAAAAAAATTTATTTAAAGGAAAAATAGAAGGGTTTTAATAAAAGTGAATAAAAATTTAATTTTATAAAATGTTTCACGTGAAACATTTTATAAAATCATACTTAACACAATTTACACAACTTCATGCATCAATTGTCAATAATAATTTTCTAAACAAGAAGAGGAGAGAATATGTTGTCAGTACTTAATAATTTACTTGAATTTTTGGAAACGTACTATGTTATAATAATATCGTTTAATACTATCCTTATTCTAATTCTTTTTATATTACTTATATCAGTCAACAGAAACTTTAAAAAATTTAAATTTAAATATAATAAAATAATGGAAGAAGCCAAAGAAAAAAGTGTGGAAAAAATGCTTTGTGATATATTCAATTATACAAATGAAACATCACTTAAAAATAAAGAGTTGGAATACAAACTAAATAAAATAGAAAAAAATCTTCAACATTGTGTTCAAAAAGTAGGGGTAGTAAGGTATAATGCATTTGAGGGCGTGGGAAGTGAGTTAAGTTATGCTGTAGCCCTTCTGGATAATAATGATGATGGTGTAGTAATTAACGGAATATATGCAAGGGAGAGTTCAACAACTTATGCTAAACCCATAAAAGGGGGAAATTCCAAACACGCTTTGTCTGCAGAAGAAATACAAGCTATAGATATAGCAAGAAGAGCAAAATACCAGGATAGAAGTACAATAAAGAATTAGTTTGTAAATTTCATTAAAATTAAAATTTTATTAATAAAAAGGGGTAGAAGTATAATAAATAAAGCTCATATAAAGTAAATATATAGTTGTTGAGGGAGAATAAAAATGTATAAAAACAAAAGTAAGAATACAATTTGGATTTATGCTTTGATATTATTTACTTGTGTATTTATATTACTTCTATTGACAGGCTATAGCCAGATTAAATTTAACAGAAGCCTGAATGAGTATAGAAATAAGCTGATATCCAGTGAAGAGGAAATAAATATTTCCAGTCACAATTTAAAAACTGCTTTAGAAGAAAATGAAATGCTGTATAAAAAGATAGAAAAATTGAATAAAACTTTAGAAGAAAAAACTGCGGCATTTAATGAACTGGAGGAGAAATTAAAAAACAAAGAAAAAGAAATTGACGAAAGAATATTTATAAATAATTATGAGTTGTTACTGGAAGCGGAAGAATATTTCAATAATGGTGAAGTGATAAAAAGCTCAATTATTTTATTAGAAAAAATGGATAAGAGAAAATTAGATGCAAATGGTTTAAAAAAATATAATAAATTAAAGGAAAAAATATATGAAAAAGCTCCCTGGGAGTTTTATAAGGAAGGATACAATAACTATATTGAAGAAAGATATAAAGATGCTAAATACAATTTACAATACTCTTTAAAAATTTCAGAAAGCGAATACTTTTCAGATGACTGCTATTACTATATAGCTTATTCTGAGTATAGAATGAAGGAATATGAGCAGGCAAAAGAAACTATAAAAATTCTTGCAGAAAAATATCCCTCCAGCAATTATATTGAGGAGGCACAAAGACTTTTAAATATAATAGAAAATGAAATAAAAAGTTTTGAAAATTAATGATTAAAATAGTTATAATAGATAATATAAATAAATTAAAAATATTATAAAGTAAGGGGTTTTACTATGCTAGATATTAAATTAATCAGAAACAATCCGGATATTTTGAAAAATGCAATGGCAAAACGAAAGGAAAATTTTGATGTTGATGAATTGTTAAAACTTGATGAAAAGAGAAGAAAAAATATAGCTGAAGTTGAAAGTCTGAAATACAAACAAAATGAAAGTTCAAAGTTGATACCTGTGTATAAGAAAGAAGGAAAAGATGTAAATTCATTATTAGAAGAGATGAAAAATTTATCAGAAAAAATAAAAGTGCTGGATGCAGAAGCCAAAAGTATAGATGAAAAATTAAATGAAATCCTTCTTACTATACCAAATATACCAAATGAAACAGTTCCACCAGGGGATAGTGATGAAGACAATGTGGAAGTAAGAAAATGGGGGGAGCCAACTAAGTTTAATTTTGACCCTAAGCCACATTGGGAAATTGGGGAAAATTTAAATATATTAGATCCTGCAACAGCTTCTAAAGTTACAGGCACAAGATTTATGTTTTATAAAGGTCTTGGTGCACGTTTAGAAAGAGCATTAATGAATTTTATGTTGGATTTACATATTGACAAACACGGGTATGAAGAAGTGTTTCCACCTTTTATGGTTCACAGGCATAGTATGGTGGGTACTGGACAGCTGCCTAAATTTGAAGAGGATGCATTTAAAGTAGCTGATACAGAATACTTTTTAATTCCAACAGCAGAAGTTCCTGTAACAAATATGTACAGGGAGCAAATTATAGATGCAAAAGAATTACCTATAAAGCATGTTGCATACTCTGCATGTTTCAGATCAGAAGCAGGTTCGGCAGGAAGGGACACAAGAGGGTTAATAAGACAGCATCAATTTAATAAGGTGGAACTTGTTAAAATAACTACACCTGAGACTTCATATGAGGAATTAGAATCTTTAACTAATGATGCAGAAGAAGTTTTAAGATTACTTAAAATACCATATAGAGTTGTAAAAATATGTGTAGGTGATTTAGGATTTGCAGCAGCAATGAAGTATGATATAGAAGCCTGGATGCCCAGCTATAACAGATATGTGGAAATATCTTCATGCAGTAATTTTGAAGCATTTCAGGCAAGAAGAGCAGGTATCAGATTTAGAAGAGGACCTAAGGAAAAACCTGAATTTGCTCACACTTTAAATGGTTCAGGTGTTGCAATTGGAAGGACAACTGCGTGTATACTGGAGAATTACCAAAGGGAAGATGGATCAGTTGAAATTCCGGAAGTGTTGAGAAAGTACATGGGTGGTATAAGTGAAATCCTTAAGGAAGTGAAATAGTGATACATTTGTTAACTAAAAAGTTTGGAATACTGCCGGAGGAAACTCAGTCTAAGATTGAGAAATTAGATGAAGCTGTATTATAGACTATTATTAATGAAATACTGGAATATAATAGTTTAGAAGATATTAATAGACACCTGAAGTAATATATTTACGAAAATCTTGTTTAAATATAATAAAAATGAATAACAAAAACTAACAATAAAAAAGACTTAAAAAAGTACTTGACAAACCAGAGCATAACATGTTATATTAATTCTTGTGACGTATACGGAGAGATGGTCGAGCTGGTTGAAGGCACCGGTCTTGAAAACCGGAGTAGGCTTACGCCTACCCTGGGTTCGAATCCCAGTCTCTCCGCCATATGGAGAAGTACCCAAGTAGGTTGAAGGGGACGGTTTGCTAAACCGTTAGGTCGGGATTAACCGGCGCCGGGGTTCGAATCCCCGCTTCTCCGCCAGAAAATAAAGCACCTTTATCATATGATAAAGGTGCTTTATTATTTTTACTGTTTTCTATATCATCTCTTTTTTATACTAATTCTGCTAACCATCAGAAATGATAAAAAGATCAATATTATAGCAGTAAAAATACCATTTGAATTTGTATAGCGCATATTAATCTTAGCAAAATAATTGTATAAATTTAATATGGTAAGAAGAGTACCGGCAATGGTTATTGGAAGCCCCATAAATACATTGTCTAAATTGCTTATATTAAACCTTGCAAGCCTGTAAGCGCCAGATAATGCGAATAAGAGGGAAAGGATATATCCCAACACTCCAAAGTGCATAAAAGTGATTTCCCATGCAACTACAACAGGAGCAACACCAAAGGACACTAAATCTGAAAGAGAATCAAGTTCCTTTCCAAAATCACTGGTTACTTTAAAGAACCTTGCAACTTTGCCGTCTAATCTATCTGTAACAGCAGCCAGCATTATAAGCAGACAGGAATAAATTAAATTTCCGGAGGATGAACTGCCGTTAACCGCCAGTAATATAGCTATCATACCTAAAGACAAGTTTATAAAAGTAATGATATTAGGAATACAACATTTAAATTTTTTCAATTGACCACCTCATAGTTTTTTATACCTTAACTACTATGATTATAAAGAAAAAAATATAAATCCACAATAGAATTATATAAGGAATTATTTAAAAATAAAACTGTTAATATAATAAACTTACAATAAATAAACACAATATAAATTTATTTAATAAAATAAAGAAGGAGAGGCTAACCTCCTTCTTTGTCATTTTTGAAAAAATTTATTATAAGTACTAAATGTAATTATTACTAAAGCAGAAATATTTACAAAGAGCATGTAAATTCTTTTTAAAACACTTACCTTTTCATTTGAATTATCATCTATAGACTTTTTTAAATTATAAATTAATGTACTAATCCAGTGGGCTATCACAAATACTGACAAAGCTTTTAACCAAAAATGATGCAGATAAAAAGCACAATATATGTAAAAAACTATAACAATAAGTGATTTAATTGTTTGAAAGCCCTGACCTAATTTATATAAATCTAAATTTATCTGGCTTTCAACTTCCTGCAAAAATTCTATATCTTCCTCATCCATTTCCTCTTCACTAATTCCAAAAAAGTTATTATAAAAAGACCTTAAAGAAGAAATGGCTACAATAATGGATGTGATAATATAAAAGGCTGTATCATTTGAGGATATGGCCACAATTGGTATAATTATCAACATTATAATTAATAACAGCATATATTCTAATTGCATTGCATATCTCCTAAACTTACTTGTTCTAAATTTCATAAAATTTATTGATGTAAATTTTTAAGATTTTAGCGGTACTGTTAGGGCATTGTAAATGATCACAGACATTTCCCCACGGGTAATCCGGCTATTTGGTTCAAGACTAAGGTTTTTGTCCAATTTAAGCTCTTTTGCCTTTTGTATTACATTATCAGGCCAGTCACCTTCTAAAGAATCTTTATAACCTAAAGCGTTTATTACAACCGCTAATGCCTCTGCATAAGTAACATCATTATTTGGTGCAATTGTGTTGTCAGGATATCCTGTAACAATGCCGTATTTAACTGCAAGTTTTATATTATTATATGCCCAGTGTTTTTCCTCAATATCCTTAAAATTTATTTTAACATTATCTATATCGGCATCGTAATGATATCCCTTTAATCTTACAACTAAAGTTATAAATTCACTTCTTCGGATTTTATTATCAAGTCTTAAAGTCCCGTCTTCATATCCTTTTAAAATATTTAATTTTACAAGAGCCTCTGCACAATTGTCCCTAATCTCTTTAAACTTTTCATCATTTTCTTGAGCATTTAAGTATGTTGCTGAAAAAGAAAAAATCATAAGAAATATCAAAAAGAAAGATATGTACTTCTTCATCTAAAAAAATCCCCCTTCACATTAGTTGCTAATTCAATTATACACTTAAAGGAGCATATTTAAAATTAAAATATAATTACATTTTTATATATTTATAAATAAATACTTAAAATAATCTGTAAATCTAATTTATAGAACATAAAATAAATGCATAAATTACAGAAGTTTATCTAATGATATAAATGAATAAACAATACAAGGAGGCTATTTATGGCAAAAACAATAGTTGCAGTTTTTAATAACCAGGACGATGCACAAAGGGCAGCAGAGCAAATTAAAGAACAGGGTCTTAGGACAGATGATATTTCAATTGTTGCAAAGGAAAGAAAAGAAAGTAATGGGAATATGACAATGCAGCAAAATGGCGGCGGGGAAAATACAATAGAAATGAAGAATGACAATATATCCAATGGTTTGGTAACAGGAGGGATTTTAGGAGGTGCTGCAGGGCTTCTTATCGGAGCGGGAAGTATGGTTGTTCCGGGTCTTGGAATAATTGCAGCAGCAGGTCCAATAACAGGATTGCTTTCAGGTGCTGTAACAGGAGGAATTGTTGGTAGCCTTATAGACCTAGGTATCCCTGAAGATAAAAGCCAAGAGTATGAAAGAGATGTCAGGGATGGTAAAATATTATTCAGCATGAAGGCTGATGAGGATAAAATAGATGAAATATCCACAATACTGAGAAACAACATGGCAGAGAGTGTTAATAGCTATTAAAAAATACAGGAATCTCTAATTAAATTTTAGGGGTTCCTGTATTTTTTTTAAAATCCGGCTTACTATCCAACAATACTTCCTAAAAGATCTTCTTAATTTTGCATGAAATTTAAATTAATATGATTGATTTGTATATGATAATTTAATATACTGCAGGAATACTATCTTCCGGCAATTCAATTATTTCAGATGAATCAATAAGTCCTTCGCCTTCCGTATTTTCAAGTACTTTATTTTCAACTACTTTTGTCCCGCGTTTTACAATATGCTGGTAAGGGCTGTATCTGCTGCGGTGTAAAAGTATCCTTTCTGTTTCAACACCGTTTACTTTTACCACTTTATAAGTATCGTAAACATAACCGGGTTTGCCACTTTGGATAACTACAGAAGTTCCCTCTGGCATATTGGGATCATCAATATATTTAACAGGTGCAGGTGTAGAACTTACCTGTACGTTTACAATTTCAATTTTTCTTTCAGGGTATTCATTAGTGCCCACAATTTCAAATTTGACACTGCTGTTTGTCACATAGGCATTAATCTTTATTGGCCAATTGGTGTTGTTTTTAAATTTAAAGTCAAGTTCATTGTAGGAAACAGCCGCATCCTGGCCATATGGGACATAACCTACCGTAAACATATGATTCATTCTATAAACTGTTTCCAGGCCGGAAAAAAGCACAGCATTGTACAGTGTACTTGAAACCTGGCAAATACCTCCACCAACATCAGGTACAATTTTCCCGCTTATATAAACGTTAGCTGATAAATAGCCCCTGTCACTGGTCCTAGGTCCTACCACATCATTAAAGGAAAATATCTCACCGGGACCTAATAACGTGCCGTTGATTACAGAAGAGGACAGCCTTATATTAACGGCTCTGTTAGCATTATTTTGTGAGTCAGTTGAAAAATAACTGGTGTATGATGCAAGTACATCCCTAAACAAGTAGTCCTCTACATTTTCAGTTTTAATTTCAGGTTCTATGAATGTAACAGGCAATTCTCTTTTTACATCATATTCATTTTTTAAATTATCTATAATGTCCGAAAGTTCAGATTTGTCAATTTCTATACCTGTAACATGGGGAACAATTACAACCTCATTGTTTTCAACCTTTGCACCTGCATTTTTTGATTGTCTTATAACCTTATTGTACATATCATCTACATTGGCATCATCTGGATATATTTTTTTAACAGGAACCTCAAAGGGTTTGTTTGAAGCTGTTTTTATAGAATTTTGGATATAGTCAAAAACTTTGTCCTTATCCAAAGCAGTGCCAGGCTTTCCGGTATAAAAATATACTTTGTTTTCTTCTATAATAATATCAGGATTTTCAACTTCAATAAGAGAATTTTTATAAAAATCTTCTATTGAGTCCATAAGTTTTTTTTCGTTAAAGGAAAATTCTAAATCAATAACAATCCCGTTTTTACTAACATTTGAAATATCTTTAATTCTTTTAAATATATTGCCAGTCCGGCCTATATCGTAAGCTTTTTTTACAGCATCCTCCACATTATAGACAACATCAAATTCAGATAAATTAAATTTTTTAGAAAAATCATTATTTGTTAAGGTTATTTCAATTTCACCTATTTTATCAGTATAAATTGAGTTTAAAAGGTGACATCCTTCAGAGTATGTCATTTTTCCTACATGAACATCCTCTATATATATACCTTTGTATATTTTTTTATTAGATAAAATGGCAATGGTGAAAATCAGGGATACAGCTAAAGAAACACCTATAATGGATAATAGTATATATATATATACCTTATTTTTGCCTTTTAGTTTTTGAATTACCGGACTAATCATAAAAAACACCCCGTTACAAAAAATGTTAACGCTATAAGTACTAGTGGTGAATGTCATGCTACAAAATTTTCTATATTTTATACTAAAAATAAAGAAAAAGTAAAGCAAAGTCCATTCACCCTGTTGATTATTCTATAAATATGACAGTAAATTTGTGAGTATGAATTTTGCCCCTGGTACTCTGTATACACAATTCTATTATCTCAATTTTAAAATAAAAAAACAATAGAATTTTTATTACAAATATATTATTATAACTAATAATTGATTTAGTAATTTTTATAAAGGAGAGTTTATTTAATAATGAGTATATTTGTTTTTAGCGATTCCCACGGGATTACTGACGGGATTATTAAGGTATTAAAAAAGAATAAAAACTGTGAATTGGTTATACATTTAGGAGATTTTGCTAAAGATATGGACAGGGTAAAAGAGAATTTTGAAAATTTAAAATATGAAGTAATAAGGGGGAATAATGACTGGGACAGGGATATACCGGCAGAAAAAATCATTGAAGTGATGGGAAAAAAATTTTTTATAACCCATGGTCACCAGTATGGAGTAAAATACGATTATCAAAGAATTATAAATAAGGGGAAAATCTTAAAAGTTGATGCGGTGCTTTTTGGACACACCCATGTTCCTGAGGAAATATTTAGTGACGGGATGCTAGTTTTAAATCCCGGGAGCATAGGACGCCCGGTATATGGGGGTAGTCAAACATATTGTGTTATTGATATAAGGGAAAATAAATTTTGGACTGAATTCAGGCGGGTAAAATAAGAGGTTTTAAATAAAAATTTAAAATAATATGGAAAGTAATGTATAGACCCTGTAGATTTTGATTATACTTGTATTAATGAAGAATGTAAACAGTTTTTAGAAAGCAGAATAAAATAATATAAAAGGATTATTTACAAGTATAAGGTGATCTATATGGGTTTAAATACAGAAAACAACCAAAATATAAAAATTTATAAATACAGTCCCATTGCAAAAATATTTAGTAAATTTTTACCAAAAGCACAAAGTGAAATTGATTATGAAAAAGATGACTTAGACAAAAAAGAACTGATAGAGTGCATAAACAGGGCCCGCAATGACTGGATAAATGCAAACAGGGAATTTGAATATGCACAAAATGATGAAATAGTAGATTACTATACCTATAAAATAAAGGCTTGCCAGGTGAGATATGAGTACTTTTTAAAACTTGCTAAAAGGAAGGGAATAACAATTAACAAGGAATATTTGTAATAAATATTAAAACAAGCATATATACTATAGTGTACGAAAGTGATAATAAACTTAAAAATAATTTTTAAGCGGGGATTAAAATGTCTGTGGATAGTGGTACAGTATTTGCTTATTTGGCGGGAATAATACTTTTATTTTTTTTAGGGAGATTTTTTGCCCTTCCTGTGAGAGTAGCCGGAAAACTGCTATTTAATTCATTAATTGGTGGACTTGTTATATTAGCTATAAATTTTATAGGAAATTTTATAAATTTTAACATAGCATTAAATTTTATTACTGCATTGATAATTGGGGTACTTGGAATACCTGGTTTTATTTTAATCATGGTTCTAAAGAACATCTTTAACGTATAATTTCAACATATATTTAACCGGATTGCTTGACAAAAAATAACTACCCATTTATACTTTTAATCAGTAAAATTAGTAAATTTGGTTTAAATTTAGTTTGGAAAACAATAATTTATCATATAAAGGAGGTTTACCACTATGGGAAAGGTTGTTGAGATAAGATGGCACGGCCGGGGTGGACAAGGTGCTAAAACTGCATCATTGCTCCTTGCAGATGCTGCATTCAATACCGGGAAGTACATACAGGGCTTTCCGGAGTATGGACCTGAGAGAATGGGTGCACCAATTACAGCTTATAACAGGATTAGTGATGAAAGACTGACAATTCACAGTAACATTTATGAGCCTGATTATGTGGTAGTTGTTGATGAAACTCTTTTAGCTTCTGTACCTGTTACCGAAGGTTTGAAAGAAGATGGGGCAATTATTATTAACACCACTAAAACCCCTGATGAAATAAGACCTCTATTGAAAGGATATAATGGAAAAGTATGTACAATAGATGCAAGAACTATTTCTATGGAATCTTTGGGGAGATATTTTCCTAACACCCCAATGCTTGGGGCTGTTGTTAAAGTAAGTAATATAATGGATGAAGAAAAGTTTTTAGAAGATATGGAAGAGTCATTTAGACATAAATTTACTTCCAAGCCTGAAGTTATAGAAGGTAATATGAAGGCTCTAAGAAGGTCAATGCAGGAGGTGAAGGGGTTATGAGTAAAAAAGAGGTAAAAATAATTGGTCCGGATGTCAACTGGAAAGAAATTACCCCGGGTGGTGTTATTGCAGAGCCAGGCAATGCTGAGTATTTTAAAACCGGTGACTGGCGTTCAATGAAACCTGTATGGAAAGAGGAAAAATGCAAACAATGTCTTCTCTGCTACCCCGTTTGTCCGGATACAGCTATATTGGTGAATGAAGAAGGAAAAAGGGTAGATTTTGATTTTGATCACTGCAAAGGCTGTGGCGTATGTGTAGAGGTTTGCCCCTTTAAAGCCATAGACTTTGTAGAGGAAGATTAGAAGGGAGGATTTAAAATGGCTATAAGAGAGAGATTGAGCGGTAATGAAGCGGTTGCAGTTGCAATGAAACAGATAAATCCGGATGTAGTTGCAGCTTTTCCTATAACACCTTCAACGGAAATCCCGCAATACTTTTCCAACTATGTTGCAGATGGCATTGTTGATACAGAGTTTGTTGCCGTTGAGTCTGAACACAGTGCTATGTCAGCATGTGTGGGTGCACAGGCAGCGGGTGGAAGAGCAATGACTGCCACTTCTGCAAACGGTCTTGCACTTATGTGGGAAATTCTTTATGTTGCAGCATGTTCAAGGCTTCCCATAGTTATGGCTTGTGTTAACAGGACCATGTCAGGACCTTTAAATATCCACAATGACCACAGCGATTCAATGGGGGCAAGGGATTCAGGATGGATACAGCTCTATTCTGAAAACAACCAGGAAGCATATGACAATATGCTTATGGCAAACAGAATAGGAGAGCATCCGGATGTAATGCTGCCTGTTATGGTGTGTCAGGACGGTTTTATTACATCCCATGCCATAGAGAATATAGAACTCCTTGAAGATGAAAAAGTTAAAGAATTTGTTGGAGAATACAATCCTAAGTTACATTTATTGGACAAGGATAATCCTATTTCAGTAGGTCCATTGGATTTACAGGCATATACATTTGAACATAAGAGACAGCAGGCGGAGGCAATGAGGAATGCTAAAAGGGTTGTACAGGAAGTTTCAGAAGAATTTTACAAATTAACCGGAAGAAAGTATGGATTGTTTGAAGAATATAAAACTGAAGATGCTGAAGTTGTTACTGTAATTTTAAACTCCACAGCCGGTACGGCAAAATATGTTGTGGATGAGTTAAGAAAAGAGGGTAAAAAAGTAGGATTGATTAAACCAAGACTATACAGACCTTTCCCAGTTGATGAAATAGCAAATGCACTGTCAAAGTTTAAAGCTGTTGGTGTTTTAGACAAGTCTGACAGCTTTAACGGAGCGGGAGGACCTTTATTTACTGATGTAACAAGTGCATTGTATGCAAAAGGCGTTTTTACACCTAAAGTTGTAAACTACATATATGGTTTAGGTGGAAGAGATGTCAGAACGGATGATATTGAATTTGTATACAACAAAATTTTAGAAATAGCTGCCACAGGTAAAGTGGATTCTGTTTACAATTACCTAGGTGTCAGGGAATAGGAGGTGCAAAAATGGCTTATAATTTAAAGGAAGCGGCAAAAAAACCGGAAAGGTTTACCGGCGGGCATAGAATGTGTGCAGGCTGCGGTGCGCCTGTTGTAGTAAGACAAATTTTAAGGGCATTAAAACCGGAGGACCACGCGGTGGTAGGTTGTGCAACCGGATGTTTGGAGGTTTCAACATTTTTATACCCATATACATCCTGGAAGGATTCTTTTATTCACAATGCTTTTGAAAATGCAGCTGCAACCGTTGCAGGGGCAGAAGCTGCATATCTGGCATTAAAGAGAAAAGGGAAAATTAAACACGACACTAAGTTTATTGCCTTTGGAGGAGACGGGGGGACATATGATATAGGTCTTCAGGCATTGTCAGGTGCAATGGAAAGAGGACATAACATGGTTTATGTGTGCTATGACAATGGTGCATATATGAACACCGGAATTCAAAGATCTTCTGCTACCCCAAGGTTTGCAAATACTACAACATCACCTGCAGGAAAAGTGATACCTGGAAAATCCCAGCCAAGAAAAGATCTAACAGAAATTATGGCAAACCACCACATCCCTTACGTTGCTCAAACAGCTGCAATAGGGAATATGAAAGATCTCTATGAAAAGGCTGAAAAAGCTTTGTACACTGAAGGTCCTGCATTTTTAAATGTTTTAGCCCCATGTCCGAGGGGATGGCAGTACAATACACCTGATCTTATGAAAATTAATAAACTTGCGGTAGAAACATGTTTCTGGCCTTTGTATGAAGTCATTGACGGTAAATATATTATAAACTACAAACCAAAAAACAAACTTCCTGTATCAGAGTTTTTGAAAGTGCAGGGAAGATTTAGACATATGTTTAGACCTGGAAATGAATATATGATAGAAGAAGTACAAAAAGAAGTTGACAGAAGATGGGAGGCACTTTTAAAACTAGCAGGGGAGGAGTAAAAGCTAATTAAATAACAGAAGTTTTGGATAAATTCCGGATATAATATAGTATATAAATTTAGATATTAATGGATATAAATACAAAAGGGAATCCTTATAACAAAAAAAGGATTCCCTTTTGATTAAAACTGGAAAACTGAACCTTAAAAAAGTTAATAAAAAAAACAGTTTATTAAAATGTTTTATTATAACTGTTTTTGTACGGTAGAGTATATGTTGTATATTGTTATAAAACCAGATTTACGAATATAATACAGGCTTATAATACAGAGATTAATTCATTAATGATTTAGGTACTTTAGGCTGATATAAAAAAATCCAACATGCAGTGCTAGCAGATACTATAGATACCACTATAAGAACGGTGGCAAGTACGTTTAATATTTTTTTAAACACCATGGATACCTCCCAATTATAATTTATGTACGTAATAATATTGGCTGTCTAATTTTTATTAATATGAGATTTTAAATTTTGCAGGGCTTCTTTAGCCTCACGGTATTTTTTCTGGGTAATCATATCATATATTAAATCTATGTTCTGTATAAGTTCATTATTATTTAATACATTCTTATTTTTATAATACGAATAAGTATCCCTTACGGCAACAGTCAGGGTAGCAGTAATAAAAAGGGTTATGCATATATTCATTCTTAGCAGGTTATTGCTTGATTCGCTGATATTGTCATTGAATATTAAAACTTTAGCCATAATTATTGTTAAAAACGCTAATGAAAGTATTGAAATCAGGTAAACAGCAATTTGAATATAAAATTCTTTCTTTTTAATATTAGAGTTCTCCATATCAAATACTTTTATATCAAATTTATAAAGAAGAATAATTGTTATAATTTGCATAAAACGTACTGAAAAAACCCAGGGTACTAATTTGGAGTAGTTGTTATATAAATCTGCGGGAGAGGTTATTTCCAATAAATTTTTTAATAAAAGTGACATTGGTATTTCAATAATTAGAATTAGCAAAAACCCAAATACAGACAGGGATATGGCTTCATAAAATCTATATTTTAATACGAATATCAAAAGAAGTGTAAAAAGCAACATAGAAAAAATTGTGATTTCCAGCTCATAATTAAGATATTTTCTGATTATATAGTTTAATGCACTCATAAGCAAAGATATAAATACAACTTTAACGATATTTACAGGAGATTTTAGAATGCTTTTTTTTCCGATAAAAAGAGTGCCGAGAATGAAAACGATAATTTGTTCAGGAAAACTTATTGACATAAAACTAATAAAAGATAGTTTATCCATAATTAAAATCACTCTCCCTTAAAAGGCTTTGATTTAGTATTATAAAATAACTGCTAAATACACTAAATAATTATTCTGTACTATCCCTTTCGCCTACAATTGTTGATATAAGTATTTTTAAAGTATCAGGGCTTATATTGCTTTTTTGGGCTTCCATAGCTGCTTCTATATATGGAAGGTTTTCTTCGGAAATTACAAAATCTTTTACATCCTTTCTGAGTTTATTAAAAAGGACAAAATCCTTATTGCTTTCCTCTATAGTTTGTTTGTCCAGATTACTTCTGTACTTGATTCTTTCTTCTTCTAAAGTTTCCGGTGTATTATACCTGTACCAGAAATCCATGGAAACTTCTGCATATTTACAAAGTATGTTAAGAGTACCTGGAAAAGGTTCTATGTCCCCGTTTAAATAACTTCTTATTTGTGAAGCTTTAATATGATAGCCGGTTTTTATATATATATCTTCAGATAATTTTTCTATGGACATATCCCCTTTTATTAAGTTAATATTGCTTTCAAAAACAGCTAGATTAAAAACTTTACCCTTATCAGAATCTTTATCTAAATAGCCGGCAGTTTTCATCAGCTCTTCATAGGGGTAGTTGTAAGTTTCGGAAATAATCTTAAGAGTCTCAGGTCTTGGATTGGTAGCCTTCCCTGTCCTAGGGTCAACACCTTTCTCAAGAATACTAAGATAAGAATAGCTTATTCCCATTTTGTTAGCTGCTTTTCTCAGCGACCAGTTTTTCTTTATTCTTATTTGCCGGAAAAGGTCACCTAAGTCACTCATTATACCACCCCAGAATTTAGTAAAAAAATTTTAAAAAAACAAATTTAGAATCATTGCCAACCCTGAATTATTTTATAATAGATGTGTAAAAAAATCAAAGTAAAAATCGCAAAAGATATAAATTTGATATAAAAGAATAATATAGACAAAAAGTAATAATAATATATCAGTACTTAAAAATTATTATATTATTGACAAATTTAACATGATAGTATAATATTACATACAGATGATAATGATTAAATATGGATTCTTATAAATAAACAGGAATTTGTTAAAAAATAATCCATGCCAATTTGATATAAAAATATGCAAAACAGATAATTTGAGATGATACATGTTTTTTTAATAAATACATATTTTTTAGAAGGGAGATAACTTAAAATGGATTATATGAAATATAAACTAATCAGGGAATCAATCAGGTTTATCGAGTTATGCCAGATGCATGTGTTGGAAAACAGAATGGAAATCAAGATGTATGATGCCATGACCAATATAAAAATCAACTTTCTAAAAGATATGATGGAAGAAGAAAAAACAAACACTTTTTTAAAAGGCAGGTTTTTTAACAAGATAAATGATTTATTGAGGATAGATTCTTTTATTCATTCTTGCTACTGCTCAAAAAAAGCAAATGTATAAGCGTAAAAAATAAATGTTGTAATAAATTGCCATAATATAAAAAGCTATTATAAAAAAGTGAGGGGTTTTCCCCCTCTTTTTATTTTCCCTAAATTAAAACACATCTTTAATTCTATAGTTTAGAAGACATGAATATAATTGTTTGTAGATTTAATTGTTTCAGTCTGGAGGTTACTTAAATATGCAGGAAACTGAAAAGCAACTATCCAATAGCTATGGATTTGAAATTAAAATGCTGTATAATTACAAAAACAGTTTTATTGCGGAAACCGGGGTTGGGAAAAAAATCATAAAAAAAATGAGCATTTCACCTGAAAGAGTGTTGTTTATACATGGTGCAAAAGAACATTTACACCAAAACAACTTTACAAACATTGACAGATATATATGTACAGAGGAAGGAATGCCTTATGCCATCATAAATGGTGCTTTTTATACAATGACAAACTTAATAAGCGGGAGGGAGTGTAATTTTGATTTAAGAGAGGATGTCGTAGAAGCCTCTAAAACCCTTGCAAAACTTCACAAGGCATCTAAGGGGTATATTCCTCCCCCGGGGTCTGCAAAAAGAAGTGAATTAGGAAAACTTCCCAAATACTATAAAAAAAGATTAGATGAGATAAAAAGGGCAAAAAAAATAGCCCAAAGGGAAAAAGGAACAGTTGATTATTTGATTCTCAAATACATAGATTATTTTTATGAAATGGGAGAAGATGCTTTAAACAGAATATATACATCAAAATATGATATGCTTGTGGAAAAAGCAAGAAATGAAAAAAAATTTTGTCACCGAGACTATTCATACTGCAATATAATATGTGACGATGATAAAATGTCGGTGATAAATTTTGACTACTGCAGTTATGAGCTTAAGATGTATGATATAGCTAATTTTTTAAGAAGAAAAATGAGAAAGTGCGACTGGGATGTGGATGAAGCAAAGGTTATAATGGATTCTTACTGCTCCATTGAACCTATAAGTAAAGATGAGTTTTTGATTTTATATTTAATGCTGCAGTTTCCCCACAAATTCTGGAGAGTGATAAATAAGTACTACAACAGCAAAAGAACCTGGAGGGGAAAAAAATTCTTAAAAAGGTGCGAGGAAGTAATAGAGGAAATAAAACACCATGAAAGATTTTTAAAAGAATTTAAATTGCTTTTTTAAGGCTTTTAAAGCTAAAGGAGCTTTGCCCCTCTAGCTTTAGCATTAATGATTTTAAAACAGCCCGTAAATGGTTCCGGATTTGTCAATATCTATTTTTTCCGCAGCCGGTGATTTAGGAAGTCCGGGCATGGTCATAATGTTGCCTGTAATTGCAACAATAAATCCGGCACCGGAAGATAATTTAACTTCCCGAATTGTTATTTTAAACCCTTCAGGCCGTCCTAAAAGGGCAGGATTGTCAGATAGAGAGTACTGGGTTTTTGCCATGCATATCGGAAGCTTGTCCATTCCAAGGCTTTCTATTTTTTCAATAGCCTTTAGGGCAGAAGGCATATAATCTACCCCTGAAGCACCATAGATTTCCTTGGAAATTATCTCAATTTTTTCTTTAATTTTAAGATTTTCATCATAGAGAGGTTTAAAATCTGATTTGGTTGTGTTTGTAATGTCAACAATTTTTTGTGCCAAATCCCTTCCTCCCTCACCACCCTTGGTGAAGACTTCTGAAATTGCACACTCCACGTTCATACTTTTGCATCTTTCTTTAATATATTCTATTTCTTCGTCTGTATCGGTATGAAAGAGATTTATGGCAACCACGACAGGAACACCAAATTTACGTATGTTTTCTAAATGCTTTTCAACATTGGCAAAGCCCATTTCCAGTGCTTTAATATTTGGGGCGTCTAAATTGTTTTTATCCACCCCGCCATTATATTTAATAGCCCTTATTGTGGCAACTAAAACGGCGGCATCAGGTTTTAACCCTGCATACCTGCACTTAATGTTAAAAAACTTTTCTGCACCTAAATCTGCACCAAATCCTGCTTCAGTAATACAGTAATCAGCAAGTTTTAACCCTAGTTTTGTTGCCACCACGCTGTTGCACCCGTGGGCAATGTTGGCAAAGGGACCGCCGTGTACTAAGGCAGGAGTGTTTTCAAGGGTCTGAACCAAATTAGGTTTAATGGCATCCTTTAAAAGAAGAGCCATGGCGCCGTTGACTTTTAAATCCCTGGCATACACAGGGGCACCTTCATAGGTGTATCCTATTATAATTTTTCCCAAACGCTCTTTTAAATCCTCAATATCTTCAGAAAGGCACAGAATTGCCATTATTTCCGATGCAACTGTTATTAAAAACCCGTCTTCCCTTGGGATTCCGTTTTTCTTTCCTCCAAGCCCTGTTACAATGTTTCTAAGAGCCCTGTCGTTCATATCTATTGCTCTTTTCCATATAATTTGTGTTGGATCTATCCCAAGGCTGTTTCCTTGATGTATGTGGTTGTCAATGGCAGCTGAAAGTAAATTGTTTGCACAAGTTAATGCATGCATGTCCCCGGTAAAGTGAAGGTTAATGTCTTCCATTGGAACCACCTGGGAATATCCTCCGCCAGCGGCACCCCCCTTTACTCCCATTACAGGTCCTAAAGAAGGCTCCCTTAAAGCAATAATTGCTTTATGTCCCAACTTGCTCATTGCCTGACCTATGCCGACTGTGGTAGTGGTTTTTCCTTCACCTGCCGGAGTTGGGTTTATGGCAGTTACAAGAATAAGTTTACCGTCCTTATTTTTGCACACCCTTTTACAAAGTTCAGGTGATAATTTAGCCTTATATTTTCCATAAAGCTCTAATTCATCTTCTAAAATATCCAAATCACCGGCTACCTGGGTAATTGGCTTCATTTCACAGGATTGTGCTATTTGTATATCTGTAAGCATAACTTACCTCCTTAGGCAATTAAATTATAAAAACATAGTATTATTATACCTTTTATCCTTGTTTTTTTTCAACATATATTCACATACAAACACATATAAACATATTATGTATAATAAGGGATGTTATATTTTAAGGGTGATTAAAATGGCACTTAAAATCGGTGATATTGTTTCCAGGAAATCCTACGGCTCTGATATATTATTTGAAGTAGTTGACATAAAGAGGAAAGGGAATAAAAAAATAGCATTACTTAACGCTCTTTTCTTCAGGTTAGAAGCTGATGCTCCTGAAACTGATCTTGTTATTTACAAAAAACAATCCATACAGAAAAAGGTATTATTGTAATTATAGAAGCAGTAAAAAGTAAAATAATTACATGAATCAAAAGTTTATATTCAATAGAAACAAAAGTTAAATATAGGAATGAATTTCTTATAAAACCTTAAAACATAAAATAAGTATTAAATTTTATATCAATACAATATGTTGCACAAACAACACTAAATATTGTCCGTGAATGTTTTGTAAGGGCTATATTTAGTGTAATCCAGTAATATCAAATGATTGTGAAAAAAACTACAAACAAAAAACACTTGACACAACTAAAAAATACTTGTTATAATATATTATTTTTTTGACAAGCTGAATTGTATATGATATAATTATCTTATTACAGAAGACGAGGTGATGGACAAATGGAAAACAACAGCCTTTTCCAAATAAAGAAGGACATAGAAACCTGCGTTGGTCAGAAAGTTCAGCTGAAGGCTAATAAAGGCAGGAAGAAAGCCTTCATAAAAGAGGGAATACTGGAAAACACCTATCCTAGCATATTTGTAGTGAGATTTGAGAATGAATATGAAGCTACAAGAAGAGTATCTTTCAGTTATACTGACGTACTTACTAAAGCAGTTGAAATCGTGGTATGCAAAGACAATAGAAAAATATGTGCCAGCTAGGTGTAAGTATTTCAGTTGTATTTAGTTTTAAAGTTGTAATTTATTTGTAAAATGTATAGGGGACGTAAAAAGTTTTTTAAATAAAAAAATCAGGTATATACCTGATTTTTTTATTTTTTTAGAATATTTACTACGTCTTGTCAATATATATTAATAAGTCTAGTACAAAATCAAAGGTGAAATGACAACAGCCTTATGATCACCAGAAAATAGGAGGAATATAAAATGTCTCTTGAACTTGTTAGAGAATCTGCAAAAATAAATTATACAAAAGGTGAACAATCATCCCAGACAATTATTGAACATGATATAATCGTACCGGATATAAATCCCGATGTTTTGCGTATTCTAGTTTTAGACGGGGAAGTTATAGAAAAAAAATCAGAAGTACTGCAAGACAAAGTTTCGGTAAGAGGGGTTGTGAGGTATAAAATATTATATGTCTCTGATGACAAGGATCAGTCAATAAAAAGCATAAATACTTCATATGAGTTCAGCCATATTTTTGATATGGAAAATTCCAATTCTAAAATGAATGTAAGGGTTAAGGGGGATATAGAGCATATTGACTATGAAATTTTAAACAGCAGGAAAATAAATGTAAAGACAATTGTAAAATTAAAAGCAAAAGTATTTAGTGAAACAGAGCAAAGTTTTGTAAGTGAATTAAAAGGCATAGAAGATTTACAGGTGCTTAGAAAAAATGTGGATATATACTTCTACTTAGGGGAAAATACAGCAAATTATACATTGGATGAAGCTTTAGAAATACCATCTGGAAAGCCCTCAATAAAAGAAATATTAAGGACAGATGTAAAAATCACCGGCAAGGACTACAAAATAGCAGATAACAAAATAATTGCAAAAGGTGATATAAACATACTCACCCTTTATATTGGAGATACAGAAGAAAGAAGTATTGAATTTATGGAACATGAGATGTCCTTTACTCAATCCCTGGATTTTCAGGGGATAGATGAAGATTCGGAATGTGAAATTGACTATAAAATTGAGGACTTTTTCTTTAGTCCTGAGGAGGATAGTGAGGGGGAGCTTAGGATATTAAAAAGTGAAGTAAGGGTTTCTATATGGGCTCAGGCAAGGAGCAAGAAAAACATGGAAGTTATATCCGATGCATATAGCATGAGATCAAAAATAGACTTTGAAACCCGGTTATTTAAGACAAACAAGGTTGCGTGCCAGGATAAAAGCCAGGTGATATTAAAGGAAATTGTAAAGATAAATGGGGAAAGCCCAAGTATTTTAGAAGTGTTTAATGTATTATCCAAATCTGATTTATTTGAAAGCACCATTTCAGGGAACAGGGTGACTATAGAAGGAAGCTTAAATACCGGCATACTATATGTTGCAAATAACAAAGAACAGCCTCTTTTTTGTCACTACAGCGGAATACCCTTTAAACACACCGTTGAGCTGGATGATGTAAGGGAAGGAATGGATTGCGAAGTGGATTTGGAAGTGGAACATTGTAATTTTAGCGTGGTTTCAGAAAATGAAGTTGAGGTAAGGGCAATTATAAATGTTAATACAAAGGTATTGGATGAAATTGAGTATACCTTAATAACTGAGGCTTTTGAAAGTGAAGATAGGGCAGATACTAAAGATTTTGCAAGTCTTACAATATATTTTTCACAGCCGGGGGATGATTTGTGGAAAGTTGCAAAAAAATATTTAACCACCGTTGAAGATGTAAAAAAATTTAACAAAATAGAGGAAGAAAGTCTGGAGGAAGGAAAACAAATTATCATCCCAAGAAAAATATGACGGAAAATTTTAAAACCCTGCTTATAAAAGGCAGGGTTTTAAGCTGGATATTTTCCCGTTGTTGAAAAAGAAACTTATATTGTATATAATTATAAAAGTATACACAGAAAATAAAAACATATGAAGCAAAAACTAATTAACAGGAAAAATGATAAAAATGAATAACATACTTTTAAAAGCAAATGCTAAAATAAACTTATCTCTTGATGTACTAGGAAAAAGAGACGACGGGTATCATGAAGTAAAAATGATTATGCAGTCAATAAACCTTCATGATGATGTATACATTGAAATTACAGATGACTATACAGATGACGGGATCTATATAAGCTGCAATAAGCCTTGGATTCCTACCGGAAGTGGTAATATTGCGTACAAGGCTGCAAAACTTATTAAAAAAAAATATGAAATTAAAAAAGGCATTAAAATAAAAATAATTAAAAACATCCCTGTTTCAGCAGGGCTTGCCGGAGGAAGTACAGATGCGGCAGCTGTTATTAAGGGAATTAACAAATTATTTTCCCTTAATTTAGATAATAAAGAGATGATGGAGCTGGGCAAAACCATTGGGGCAGATGTTCCCTTTTGTATAACGGGAGGGACCGTGCTTTCAGAAGGAATAGGTGAAGTATTGACACCTGTCAGGTCTTTTAGAAATGTGAATATTGTCCTTGTTAAACCTAAGGTTTCTGTGTCAACAGCCTGGGTTTACAAAAACCTGGATTTAAACAATATATCAGAAAGACCGGACATTCCACTGATTTTAGATGCCATTGAAAGGGAAGATATTGGGTGTGTAGCAAAAAACATGAAAAATGTACTGGAGGCAGTTACCGCAAAAAAACACCAGGTTATTGAAGAAATCAAAGAAAAGCTTATAAACTTTGGAGCCTTAGGCAGCATGATGAGCGGAAGCGGTCCTACGGTTTTTGGAATATTTGAAAACAAGGAAAAGGCTCGCTTGGCATACGTGAAAATGAAAAATAGCAAATGTGAATGTTTTATGGCGGAAACACTATGTGAGGAGATGTAGTATTATGGCGGGTAAACTTTCAAAAGTAAATCTTAACGATTACAAACCTTTGAGGGAAGTTATTTTTAATACACTAAAAGAAGCTATCATTTCAGGAGAGCTAAAGCCGGGAGAACGCTTAATGGAGGTTAAGCTGGCAGAGAAAATGGGAGTCAGTCGTACACCAGTAAGAGAGGCCATCAGGAAGTTGGAGCTGGATGGTCTAGTTGAAATGCTGCCTAGAAAAGGTGCCCATGTGGCGGAGCTATCTGTCAAAAACATAATGGATGTTTTAGAGGTACGTGCTTCCCTTGATGGTCTTGCTACTTCTCTTGCTGCCGAAAGGATAACAGATGAGGAAATAAAAAGTTTAGGTCAGATTCTTTCTCAGTTTAAATCTTATGCAGAAAAAGATAATTTACAGGGAACTATAAAAAAAGATGTTGAGTTTCATGACTTAATTTATAGTGCTTCAAGAAATGATAAACTCATTCAAATTGCGTGTAAACTAAGGGAACAGATTCAAAGATTCAGGGTTATATACCTGAAGGACTACAGCAGCCATGAGGTTTTAATTAAAGAGCATCAGGATATATATGATGCCATTTCAAAAAGGGATGGGGAACAGGCCCGGATTTTTGCACAAAAGCACATAAAAAAGCAGGAAGAAAATATTATTAAGGCTCTGAAAAAAATAAATGGGAAAGAGACTAAGTAATACATTGTTTAGTATTTTAGATTGAGAAGGGGAAAGTATGATAAACACAATAATTTTGGCAGGATCACAATCTGATGAAAGCTGGAGCGGCTATAAAAATAAATGCCTTATAGAGATTAACAAAAAGACATTAATAGAATATGTAATAGATGCATTGAGAAATGCTAATGATATAGGAAAAATAGTAGTTGTGGGTCCTAAAGAAGATATAGCAGGTGCTGTTATGGGGAAAGTTGATGATATAATAGATTCAGAGGGTTCAATTGTTGAAAACCTTATGAAAGGTATAAGATATTTTGATAAAGACGAGCATTTATTGGTTTGTACTGCTGATATTCCTTTGATAACACCTGCTACAATAAATGATTTTGTAAGTAAGTGTAAAGAAACAAAGGGGGATTTTTGCTACCCTGTGGTTGAAAAATCCCTTAATGTAAAACTGTATCCTGAATTGGAGAGAACCTATGTAAAAGTGAAAGAAGGAACTTTTACAGGGGGGAATATTGTTTATATTAAATCCTCAGTTATACAATCTTCCCTGCCTTTAATTGAAAAGATGGTAAACTACAGAAAGAGCCCTCTTAAAATGGCACGGGTATTTGGTTTTTGGTTTTTTGTAAAATTACTGCTGGGAAGATTGTCCATAGAAGATGCAGAAAAGAAAGTTTTTAATATTTTAAATATAAAGGCAAAATGTATAATTTCAGAACACCCTGAAATAGCAAATGATGTTGATAAATTAAGCGATGTAATTGTTGTGAATGCCCATCTCAGTAAATAAGGCGATATAATTAAGTGAATAAATTTAACAAGTAAAGTAGTTTAATGAGTGAGACAATTTAAGTAAAAATAAAAGTGCAGATTATTAATTTCCTGCACTTTTATCTTTTAAAAGTATTTTTTACAAAACTTCATAGCCCATTTTTGATATATGATTTTTGATTTCTTCAGGGCTTATGTCAGAAGGATTGTATTCCACTTTAAGTTGCTGGCTTTTTAAGTCAACTGATGAATTGGTAACGCCTTTTATTCCTTTTACATTTTCTTGAATCTTATCAGAACATGCACCACATGAAAGGGTGGGAACATTAAAAGCCACCGTCTCCATAAAAAACCTCCTTATGCTGTTTTTAAATACCCTTTTTATTATTCGCTTTAAATATTCAAAACATGTATTAAAAATAAACAAAGACAAGGGTATCAATTACAATAATTTACATTGATATGAATGGTAAGTATGGTAAAATAGAAAATAAATTATTTAATTTTTTTATCAGGAGGTTTAGGCCAGAAAACATTCTTAGTTTTCTGTGCTTTATTAGTTTATGTGGTACGATAAATTTTTAAGCATATACAAAGCGGGGATATCCCATGAATTTATTCTCTATTTTAATATAAGGGATGTTGTTGATAATTACAGGTATATTGATAGGTACATTTATGAGGAGTTTATAAAATGCAGGAACTTTTCCATTGTAGCATTTTATGACATATCTAAGGGATTGACTTTTTTAGAACCTGAAATGGAATGGGAATTTAATAAAATCACTTTAAATGCGGTAAAAGACTCCATGCATGCAATGCCCTCTAAATTGTTTTATTATATTGACATGGCATTAAAGGACACAAAAATGGCTTTATTTATAGACCATGTGGAAAAAATAATACCATCAGGTGATGTGGCATCAATGTCCCTTGAAGAGAGAACAGCCCTTATCTGGATATGTGAATGGTCAAACAGCGCCAAAATATCCTCCGTGGGAAGCACGATATTTATGCTGGCAAACACCCTGGCTGAGGTAAACAGCGAAGTGTTAAAGTCAGCATACAGAATAGAACCTATACTGGTGGAACTTCCCAATGAACGGGAGAGGGCAGAGTACATACAATATCTTTTAAAGGACAATAGTGTTGCCATGGATATTTCTGTACATGACTTTGCAAAGTTGTCTTCCGGGCTTAGCAAAAAAGCCATAAAAGATATAAAGCTTAAATCTGAAGCAGAAGGTGTGCCTATAAGCTTTGAATTTATCAAAGAAAAAAAGCACTCTGTTTTAAAGAAGGAATACGGGGATGTATTGGAATTTATTTATCCTGAAATAGGATTTGAAGATATAGGAGGAATGGAAAAGGCAAAAAACTATCTTTTAAAAAATGTTGTTGAACCTGTTAGAAAAGGTGATTTAAGAAGGGTTCCAATGGGCATACTTTTGTGTGGTCCTTCAGGGACGGGGAAAACTCTTTTGGTTAATGCATTGGCAAAGTCCAGCGGTTTTAACTGTGTAAAAATAGATATGTCCAGGATACTGGGACAGTACGTGGGTGAGAGTGAAAAAAACTTTAAAAAGTGCCTTTTAGGCGCCCAATCCCAGGAACCGGTGATAGTTTTTGTTGATGAGATAGACACTGTTTTTAGAAGAGGAGAAAGGGACGACAGTGGGGTGGGCAGAAATATTTTCAATGAATTTTTGCAGTTTACCGGCAATACAAATAATAGAGGTAAAGTAATATTTATTGCGGCAACAAACAGGCCGGATCTTTTAGATGCAGCCCTAAAAAGAGCGGGAAGATTTGATAAAAAAATACCGGTTTTATTACCGGAGGAAGATGAGAGGGCTGAAATATTTAAAATAATTATAAAAAAATATGGATTTAGCACCAGCATAGAAGACTTTTCCCCTTTTGCAAAAGAGACGGAAAATTATACAGGAGCAGAAATTGAAGCAGTTGTGAGAAAAGCCTATGAGATAGCAAATGAGGAAAACATTGAAGGGGGAACAATTACAGAGGATGTGCTGAAAGAAGCTGTAATGCGTCTAAGACCAAGTACCCAGCAGGTGGAATTTATGACTATGTTGGCTATAAAAGAATGTGATGACAAAGATTTACTCCCTGAAAGGTACAAGGATTTATTAGATGACAAAAAATAATTTGCTATTTACAAAGACCAACATTTATTATAAATTAATGAATAGTAAGAACTATTCTTAAGGAGGAGCACATATGGGTTTTTTCAGCAGATTAGGAAGTATGATAAGAGGCTTCTTTGGAAGGCTGTTGGGAGGATTAGAAGAAAATAATCCTGACCTCTTATTTGAAGATATAAAAAATCAAATAAAGAAGGCAAGAAAAGAAGCTGAACAGCAAGTAATAGAAATTAAAACAAATGCAGAGCTTATAAAAATAGAAATGAGAAATGCAGAAAAAAATTTAGCTGATGTCAGGGCAAGGATAGAGGCTGCAAAAAGACAGGGAGACAAAGAGCTATTAATAGAACTTCTTATGCATGAAGAAGAGTATCAGACTGTATATGAAACCCATAAGGCTACTCACGATAATGCCATGAAAGAAGTTGAGGCAATATGGGAAAACTACAAAGTGTTTGAATCTGAAATGAATGCAAAGCTAAATGAATTAAAGACTTTAAAGACCCAGGAAAAGATGGCAAAATTAAGGGAAAACATAAATACCGTCAATGCAAAGTATGCATCTAAAAACAACAGAATCAGAAATATAAATGAGAATATGGACAGAGCAAGGGAAATTGTCAATAGAAAGATTGCAAGGGCAAATGCTGTTGAAAGTCTTAATGAAAGTAATATAGATATGAAATTAAAAAAATTAGACTTAAATTCTGCCCGTGAAAGGGCAAGGGTAAGGGCAGAGGCCATGCTAAGCGGCGCCGATGGCGGCTTTGAAGTAAAGGAGAAAATAGAGAACAAAAAGGTAAATCTTAAGAAAAACCAGTAATTTAAGAAAAATCGGCAAGCATTTATTATCAAAAACAAGGGTTGCAGGTAATTTATTATGAAGTTTAAATTGTTTATAAGTTCACTACTTAATGGCAGAAATATAGGGACTCTTACAATTCTTTTAATGTTTTCAGGAATGGCAAGTGAAAGCAGGGGAGACCTGTTGTTTCTTCCCTTAAGTGCTGCATCTTTTGCTGTGTATTCAGGGCTAGTGATTCAAAGTTTTACCAGCAAGAAATTTCAAGAAAAATTCATTAGCAAAATGAAGCACAGGAATATAAAAAAGCTGGACAGGACATGTATAACACTAGCGGATGATGCAAAGAGATACACAAATGCAGCCTATTACAAAAAGCTGCGTTTAATTATGGATGATAAAAATGAAATAATGAAACTTTATTACAAAGAGGGTCCGAACTTTTTAAATGAGAAGATAACGGAAAAAGCCCTGGATTTGGTTATTTCATATATAAAACTTTTAAAAAGCTTTTGTATAAGGTATAAAGAGCTTAATTCAGTAGATGTAAAACCGGTACAGGAGAGAATTGCAAAAAACTCCCGAAAACTAAATTTCACCAGTGACCCGAAAATACGTGAAAATATAAAAAAAATAATTGAAATGGATGAAAAAATATTGTCCAGGTTAAAAGAGGAAAAATTAAATTTAGAAAGAATAGACACCCGTCTTGATTATATAAAGAGTACAGTGTATATGTTAAAACAGCAATTAAATTTAAAGCTCGGAACAGAGGAAGAGCTTTTAGAAAAAATTGAAGGGGCTGTAAATGAGGCTATTGCCCTTGAGAGTGTCTTGGATGAAAGAAATAAAAGGAGAATTAAAATTTAATGGACAAATACTTAGGATGGTTTTGGTGGTTGGAATGGTTGGTGTAAGAAAAAAAGTAATTTTAATAATATCTGTTTTATTAATTTCTTTTTTATTTGTATCCTGTGCAAAAAAACCTGATACCGGTGAAACACTAATTGAAATAGATGAGGCATATTATAAAGACAAGGCAGTTGTAATAAGTACGGTGGCAGATATTTTTAAAGAAACTGATTTTACATCCCAACGACTTACCCAGGCACTATTTAATCAGGAAGTTACCGTTCTTGGAAGTGAGGGTGGGTGGTCTAAAGTCAAAGTGTCTGACGGCCATATTGGCTGGATCAGGACAAAGAGCATAGATGAAAACTGCAGGAGTATAATGAAGGAACTCTACCAAGACAGGGTTGTGGTTACAGGGAAGACAAAGAAAATTCTTGACAAGCCGGAGGGCAGGGTTACGGTAAAGGATGTGGTAATGGGCACTGAGCTCTACATATTGAGTGTAAAGGACAATTATTATGAAGTGGCCTTGCCTAAAAACACCACCGGATGGATTGAAAGGAAAGATACAATTGTGGTGCCTGCTAAAGAGCCAATACCAAAGACTTCTGGTAAAGATTTAGCTGCTACCGTTAAAAAGTATTTAAATACCCCCTATCTTTCCGGCGGGATCAGCACATGGGAAGGGATAGATTCCGCAGGTCTTTTGTACATATGCTGCAAAATAAACGGTTTTGAATTTATAAAAGAAGACTTTTTTGACTATCATAATTTTAAAGGTAAAGATATTAATATAGAGGATATTGAGCCGGGGGATTTGGTTTTTTTAAATAACGGAAAGGATTTAGAAAAAGTTTTTGATGTTGGTATTTATACCGGGGAAAATCAATTTATCTATGTCAGTAAATCTGCAGGGGTTGTGGCGGATTCCATACAAAGTGAAAAATTTCAAAACAACCTGATAGGTATAAAAAGAGTATTTGATTCAGTTGATTCAGGCAGTGCATCAGAGCAACCCTTCAATTAAATTAACTATATTTTTTGCTGAATAAGGGGTGGAAAGAGTTTTAGCCATCTCCTTCATATGCCGGAACCTTGTTTGGTTGTCTACTGTCTGGCATAAAATATTTTCTATATCGTCATTTTTAGAAATGGTTACTGCAGCTCCGGAAGTTACAAGAAATTTTGCATTTCTCTCTTCCTGGCCGGGTATGGGTGAATTTATAAACATGGGAAGTTCTTTTACAAGGGCTTCTGATATAGTCATACCACCGGGTTTAGTCACGAGAATATCTGCTGCATCCATAAGAGTGGAAATGTTATCTGCATATCCTAATATTCTAACCTTTTTATTTTTAAATGAGAGGGAAATTTTTTCAAGTCTCTTTTTAAGCTGTTTATTTTTCCCGCATACGGCAATTAACTGCATTTCCCTGGAACACTTTCCAAAGCCTCTAAAAGCACTTTCTAAATTTCCATATCCTAAACTTCCACCCATAATAAGAACGGTAAATTTGTCCTCTAAGGACAGTTCTTTTCTTGCCAAAGACTTTTCCTTTTTCTCTAAAAAAATTTGTGAAACAGGTACCCCGTATGAAAATATAGTTTCTCTTGGAATGCCGCATCGTATCATGTCCTCTTTTATATAATCATGCCCTACTATAAAAGCTTCAATATTTTTGTGAAACCACAGGGGATGATTTACATAGTCAGTTAAAATTGAAACGGCAGGTGTGGAAATTTTATTTTCTTTTTTTAAATAAGAAACCATCTTAAGGGGGAAAGGATGTGTGCACACTATAACAGAGGGGTTAAACTCTTTAACCAGCCTTTCTATTTTAGGTGACAGCATAATATTCATGATATTGCTTAGTTTATTTAAAATTTCTTTATACTCGGACAAACTATACAGTTTTCCGTACAGCCGGGGTTTTAGTTTTATCATTTTTAAATATCCGTCCACAATAACTTTATGTGCTAAAGGGTTTATATATTTAAAAGTATCCACAATTATATTTTTTGAATGAGGATATTTTTTTTCCACATATTCTTTTAAGGCATAGGCAGCTTTTAAATGTCCCGCTCCCATTGATATTGATAAAAACAAAATATCCATAAATACACCCCGCAAGTAAATTTATTTAAAACTGATATTTTTATATAGTTATTATTTAGCGGAAATGTCAATGTTATACCATTGGTAAACAGCATTTCGGAATGGTGAATATTTTTTATAAAAAAACAAAAAATAGCTTAAAAGCATATATGGAAAGGAGAGATTATTTGAAAAAAATTAAAATACTAATTGTACTTATTGTTATTTTTTCCATTGCAGTACCCTTGTACTTTGGAGGAAAGGGTTTTATTTCTCCTATTTTAAATAAATCAAGCATTGGGGAGGTATTTGCCAAAGGAAATTCCATCAGGGACGAGGAGCTTATTGCCAGGGCAATTAATGGGGAGGCCAGGGGAGAGCCCTCAACTAGCGACTGGATTTGGAGCAGAACAATTGTAAAGAAAATAGGAAAGCATAATTTTGGAAAATAGGGGTAAAGAAAAGCAAGATACAAAGGGAAGCAGGAATAAAGAAAAACATAATTAAAAGAAAACAAAATTAATGGAAATGAAATTAAAAGAAATGAATTGAAAAAGTAAAACCGGAGGTGTAATTTTGAGTATCAGAGGGAAGCTAAAAGACTTTAAAAACAGGCTGTCAGACAGAAAGATGTACACCATTACAATTGTAGCACTGGCGTTGGTTGCAGTGTGGGGTATGTATCAGTACAGAAATGCGGCAAATTTGCGCCAAGAGCTGGACAATCAATACAACAGAGCCTTTTATGAAATGGTTGGATATGTGGATAATGTACAGGCACTATTGATAAAATCCCTTATAACCTCTACACCAAATGCCACTGCAACAACTATGCAGGAAGCCTGGAGGCAGGCAAATTTAGCACAGGCAAATTTGGGACAGCTGCCTGTTTCACAGCATGCATTGGCAAATACAGCCAAGTTTTTAGCTCAAGTAGGGGATTTGGCCTATTCAATAAATAACAAGAATATGGAAGGAAAAAATTTAGATGAAAAAGAATACAAAATGATAGAACAGCTTCATGGTTATGCAGAATCCTTAAATAAAAGCTTAAATGATTTGCAAAGTCAAATTTCTTCAGGAAGAATAAAATGGGGGGAGCTCAGGGAGAAAGGCACTCCTTTGTTTAAAAGGACTTCCAGTGAAATGCCCAAAGAGCAGTTTGAAAATATAGATAAGACATTTGTAGACTACCCCACTCTTATTTATGACGGACCTTTTTCTGACCACTTGACAAAAATTGAGCCTAAAGGTCTTACAGGAGAAGATTTAAACCAGGATGAGGCAAAGGAATATGTCATTAAATTTTTTGGAAAGGATAAAGTGGAAAGAGTAGACACAGTGGGAAAAAATGATAATTCAGATATTAAGACATATACCTATAATGTTGTATTTAAAGATGGTTCAGAGGATGATATTGCCACTGTGGATGTTACCCAAAAAGGTGGACATGTGCTCTGGATGCTCCGCAACAGGGACACAGGACAGGAGACGGTAGATATTGACAAGGCAAAGGAGCTTGGTAAAAAGTTTCTGGAAGAAAGAGGGTATAAGGGAATGGTAGACACCTATTACTTAAAAGAAGACGGCACAGCTACCATAAATTATGCCTACCAGCAGGAAGGAGTAACTATATACCCGGACCTTATTAAAGTAAAAATTGCCTTAGACAACGGTGAAATAGTGGGTTTTGAAAGTAAAGGATACCTCTATGCGCATATAGAAAGAAATATACCTGAACCTAAAATAACTGAAGAAGAAGCAAGAAGTATGATTGGGGACAGGATGGAGATAGTAAGCTCAGGTCTTGCAATTATACCTACAGATTACAAAACCGAGCTATTTACCTATGAGTTTAAAGGAAAATTAAATGATAGGGATTTTATTGTATATATTAATGCAGAGACAGGGAAAGAGGAGAAAATTTTAATGATAGTGGATACTCCTAACGGAATATTGACTATGTAAGAAATAAAACAGACTTTTTTAAAAATAATATAAATATTATATATATATAAATTTAATCCATTGCTTAAAGATATAAGTGCTTCAGGTGTAAATAAAAAACTTTGCCTGAAGCATTTTTATGAAAAAATTTGAAAAAAGGTCATTAAAAATGGTATAATATTATAAAATTAAAAATAAGTTTAAGAAGTAAAGATATAGCTCATTAACTATAAGTAAAGAAATGAGAGGTTTAGCTATGGGAAAAAGGTATTATGCAAGAGAATCTGAAAGCCTTAAGCTTATCCATGTAGGTACACTGTATTCCATATGTGTAATTTTGTTTTTATTAGCAAATAAATTGTTTATAAACTTAAATTTTTATGTAGCAAATTTAACCATCCAATTTGCATTTATACTGCTTCCAGCAGCTTTATTTCTGGTTTTATTTAAATTTGATGTAAAAAAAATACTTAGATTAAATAAAATCAAATTTAAAACACTCATTATAATATTTTTTCTCATGGTATCTTCAATGCCTTTAGCCGGTGTATTCAATCTTTTAAACCAATATTTAGTCAAGGTGATTTTTGGGGAAGTTGAATTATTAGATATTCCAATAGAAAATACTTTGCCTGGTGTAATGCTGGGTTTTTTTCTTGTAGGTATTGCAGCGGGAATTTGTGAAGAAGTTCTTTTCAGGGGGATAATTCAAAGAGGTTTTGAAAGGTATGGGGTTAAAAAAGCCATTATAATTACTGCGCTGCTTTTTGGATTAATGCATTTTGATTTTCAAAGACTTTTTGGAACTTTTCTTTTAGGAGCTTTAATAGGATTTATTGCTTACAGGACAAATTCCCTATATAGTGGTATATTTGCCCACTTTGTAAACAACTCTGTTGCACTTCTTACAAAATTATACTATCAAAAATTAAATGAATTTTCAATGGATGTGGAAATAGGTGCAAATGCCTTACCCCAATTAGAAAACATACCTGTAGGTGATTCTGTGGTGACGGTAGTTGCTTTTATAATTGGTTTTTTAATAGCTTTGGCGTTTTTTGCAGGATTTTTTATATTATTCATGGTTTTATTTATTAAAAATACCTCAAAAACAGAGGTTGATGTTATAGAAGAGAAAGAACCTGTAATGCTGAAGGATATTCTGGTTTTTGTACCCGGTCTGTTAGTGGTAGTATATGTATATATTGAACAGGGGGCTAGGCTGATAGGACTCTAAGAAAGAGTTTTTTCATGTAATTTATTTTAGTTTGTTATTTTCTGAAAGCTTTTTTAAAACACGTATATCTTCGCCGGCAAATTTAAACAAGTCAAATCCGCCAATTATCCTGGAAACAACTCTTTCCCCATAAAACTGGTTTAGTTCATTAATCCCAATATTTGTGGAAATAATGGTTTTGCACGGGCGGCGGATATTGTTTTCCTGACGTATGTTTATGATATTTAAAAGCTCTGCATATCTTGCAGCAGTTTGGGATTCTGTACCCAAGTCGTCTATTATTAAAAGCTCTACATTATAGATGCTTTTATAAACCGTGTCTTCAAAAACTTCTCCCCTTTGAAATTTTAAATTGTACTGGTTTATGGTGTTAAAAAGGGAAGGTGAAGACTGGTATAAGACAGTTCTACCCTTTTCTAAAAGCTCCTTTGCAATGCAGTTTATCATAAAGGTTTTTCCCACACCGGTGGGACCGCTGAAGAAAAGGTTTTTTTCTTCAGGATTGTCTATATTGTCAATAAAGGAAAGAGCACGGGATTTTATTTTCAGTATATTTTCCCGGGGTGTTATTTTTATTCCGTATTTTTCCGGGTCAACAATGTCAGGATAATAATTCTCATTAAAATTTGAAAAGTTTTCTCTGTCTAATAATTTTATATTTGATTGGGTGAATAAATTATCAATGTACTGCTGTTTAAAGCAAAAACACTTTTCAACACCATTTGAGCCAACAGTAAAACCTGTATCACGACATTTCTCACAGTAAAATTTTATTTCTAAATAATCCGGATCATTAAAATGTTTTTCAAGAAGCTGCTTTTTTTCCTCTTTAAGGTGAGAAATTTTTTTAAACAGCTGGTCTGCAGCTTTATCAGAAGGCAGGGATTTTTGAAGTATCATTTTAGTATACTTTATACCGCTAATCTTTATTTGCCTGTCAATTTCCTCTAAGAGAGGAACTTTAGAATAAGCTAAAGTTCTCCTCTTTAAAAGTGAATGATATGCTTTTTTTTGTCTATTTTCATACTCTGATTTAATCAGGTTGTATACGTTTTTGCCCATAATACCTCCTGGATTTTAAGCATTTTCATAAAGGCTTTCAAGGTAGCCCTCATCATACCGGCGCTGTTCAAAATTCTCTTTTTGAGGCACAGCTACAGGCATTTGGGCTTTTTTAGAAGATGTTTTTTTCCTTTTGGCATCATACATAAGAATTTCCTCTTTGGTTTTAAAGCCGTTTTTATACCAGTCGGTTATGATGCTGTGTATGTAATTAAAGTTTGGGTTGGTTTTTGAAGTAGTCTTTTTAAGTGCCAGTTCTATAATTTCAAAAGAATACTTATAATCCATTACCCAGGTTTCAACATATTTTTCTTCGTATTCTGTAAGGTTTCTGTTTAGTTTGAGTTTCTTAACTATTAGCTTTCTCACATCTTTAAACTTCTCATATTCGATGGAATAATTATCCAAATCAAATGAATTTTTAATATTCCTGCTTTTCCAGCTTTCTGCCACTTTTTCAATATAGGGTTTTGACAGTCCCTTTTGATCAAAACAGTATTGAAAAAGTGCCAGCATTACATCTTCATCAAATTTAAACCTGTCAAACCAGGTATCTATGTCAGTGTACCAGGATGGGGACATAACGCCCTGGAAAAAGGTATTGTTTATTGTAGATATAATTTCGTTGCGTCTTTTATTTTTTTCACAATTTTTAACTGCTTCCTCAGGGGTGGAAGTTGTTTTTAAGCGGTACATTTTTTTAATTTCTTTTTCTTTTAAATCATGAAGCTGTATGCCGTTTTCCTTCCATGTCAATATACCCATATTGTCAAGACAGGTGAAGGAATGCTTAACTGTATCTACGTCCATATTAAGGTTTTTGGCAAATTCTTCAGTGGAAGCCCTTTTATTGTGCTTGCTTAAGAACAGGCAATACAAATATACCTTTACACAATTTGAATCCAATAAAGGCATGTGTTCGGTAATAAAGATATCCGGAACCAGCGTATCTGAATATAAAATTGATTTGTAACAGTCAAAAAACATATAAAACTCATCCCTTCTATATTATTGGGAAAATATTCTTATGTGCCAATAACCATTATATCATATAAGCCTGGCATATTACAGGAAAAATAAAACTTATATAATGTATTTTGAAGAAGAAATCCAGGAATTAAACCTCTTTTTTAAATATATCTTAATGAATCTGAAAATTTTTAAACTAAAAAAAATACAGTTGATTTTTTTTTGTTTTTATATTACTATTAAGATATTGACCAAACAAATGAATTTATTTTGCATGTGCCCATAGCTCAATTGGATAGAGTGCTTGACTACGGATCAAGAGGTTGAGGGTTCGACTCCTTCTGGGCACGCCAAAATTCCAGGACATTAGCTTCTGGAATTTATTTTTTTATCTGATATTTCACTTACATATTTTCAAAATACATAAAATATAATAATTTGGGAAAAATATTTTTGTAGTTATAGAAGGATTTTTTAAAAATATCTAGAATAGATATTTAATAGTTCACCGCCAAAGTAAAAATATTGCATATTATAGGTAAAAATAATCCGTTGCATATTAGCATGGAAATACTTATAATTATGTAGTAAAAAAAACACACAGGGGGAATCTGAGAATGAAGAAAAAATTAGCAATTTTTTTGGCATGTTTCATGGCACTAGCACTTGTCTTTACTGGTTGTAGTGGTAAAGACGAAGGTGGTAATGTAGAGCCCACTGAAAGTCCAGGTGCAACTGATAAAGGCAATGCAAACGATGAAGGCAAGGGTGCTAATGAAGAGATTGAGCTGATTTTGTGGAGTATTTCAACAGAGAGTGATGCGTTCCACAACGCATACACACAAGCGATTAAAGACTTTGAAGCTGCAAACCCAGGTGTAAAAATTAAGCATGAAACTTTTGAAAACCAGTCATATAAAACAATTATTGCAACATCAGTTGCAGGAAATGACCTTCCTGACATATTTTACACTTGGGGTGGAGGATTCTCTGCACCATTTGTAGATTCAGGTAATGTGCTTGCTCTTGATGAGTATTTTACTGATGAGTACAAATCTCAAATAAATGAAGCAGCACTTACTTACCAAACATATAATGGAAAAGTATATGGTGTAACATATACAACTCCTATTTCAACACTATTCTACAACAAAAAGATATTTGCTGAAAACGGTGTTGAACCTCCAACTACTTTTGATGAGCTTGTTGAAGTATGTGAAAAACTTAAAGCAAACGGCGTTACACCAATTGGTATAAGTGCAAAAGATATATGGGTTCTTGCTATGACTCATGACAACCTGGTTTTAAAATCAGCGGGTCATGAAAAAACAGTATCAGCACTAACACGTACAGGACAGAGTTATGATGATCCTGATTTCCTAAAAGCAGCAGAAAGCTTCAAAAAGTTAGTTGACATGGGTGCATTTGTTGATGGTGCAGCTGGAAGGACAAATGACGAAGCTAGTGCAGAGTTCTATGCAGGAAGAGTTGCAATGTTTGTAACAGGAAGCTGGATGGCAGGTTCTATTCAGCAGGATGCAGAAAATCCAGAAGATTTTGATGCTGTTCCATATCCTCTATTAGGAGACAAGGCAGCAGCAACTGATTTCATGGGTGGTGCAGCTGACACACTTATGGTAAGTAAGTCTTCAAAGCATCCTGAACTTGCAGCAAAAGCAGCAATAGAATTGGCAAGAAGTATATCCAAGTACTCATACCTTGACGGTGCAGGACTTCCTGTATGGGAAGTGGATTATGATGACAGTTCAGTAAATCCGCTTACAAGAAAGCTTGCAGGTTTTGTAGAAGGTGCAACATCCTTTACACTTTGGTTTGATACACTTATGGAGCCTGAGTACAAAGATCCTTATTTAGACATGTTACAGCAATTATACTTTGGCGAATTGTCACCAGAAGGTTTTGTAAAAGGAATGGCAGAGAACCTTGAAAAATAACCTTAATTAAATGCTGAATGGAATAAACTTTGTAAAAACAGTATCTTGGCGGTGGACTATAATGGCTACCACCGCTAAGATAAATAATGACTGCATTTTCTCAAAAAATAAAATAGTTTTGAGAAAATATGGATCAAAACCTTTCAAGCAAATGCACATATATTCAGTATTTGTTAAGAAAGGTTTTGATTGTTTTTTGAAGGAGTAATTGGAGGGAGGGGTCGAAATGGACTCTGTGAGAAAAAACAAGTTGGCTATATTCTTGTTTATATTTCCCGCGGCAATATTATTCATTACTGTAATTATTATACCAATTTTTGCATCGGTATACTATAGTTTTTTTGACTATGGTGTTGCAAAAAAAATATTTGTGGGACTGGGAAACTATAAAGAGTTATTTACAAATACCAATTTAAAATTTACCAAATCAGTGATAAACGCATTAATATTGGCAGGATTATCAGTTTTTATCCAGTTGCCTATATCTCTTTATTTAGCTTTAACATTGGCAAAGGGAATAAAAGGGGAGAGATTTTTTCTAGGGGTATTTTTCCTGCCTGTATTGCTGTCAACAGTTGTTGTAGGTCAGCTTTGGAAGAAAATTTATTTTCCCACATACGGAATTTTAAATGTCTTTTTGAATTCTATAGGATTGGAGAATCTGACTAAAAACTGGCTTGGAGATCCTAAGGTTGTATTAATTTCGGTATTTATTCCACTCCTTTGGCAGTATGTAGGGTATCACATGCTTTTAATGTATGCTGGTATAAAGACAATCCCAACGGAGCTTAGGGAAGCTGCCCAAATAGATGGGGCAACTGAAAGACAAGTATCATGGTATGTTACAATCCCAATGCTTAAGCCAATTATTAGGGTATCTTTAATTTTTGCAGTGACAGGTTCTTTAAAGGCATTTGACTTAATATATGTATTGACAGGGGGAGGACCGTTAAGGGCCAGCCAGGTGCCGGCTACATTAATGGTGGAACAGGCTTTTAGCAGTTACCGTTTTGGATTTGGAAGTTCAATTGCTGTTTCTATAATTTTCTTGTGTTTCTTCTTTGCACTGCTTATAAAAGCCGCTATTAAAACGGAGGAGATGTAAATGAGTAAATTTAAAAAGTATATGGGAAAATTTAAAATAAAGACAATATTCACCTACATTATACTGAGCATATGGGCAATTATAAATTTATTTCCGTTATACTGGTTGTTTACCTTTTCCCTAAAGAACAACAAGGAGATTTTTGGAGGAAACATAATAGGTCTTCCAAAGGAATGGATGTGGTCAAACTACTTAAAGGCACTTACAATAGGAAGGGTAGGCAGATATTTTTTAAACAGTGTAATTGTAACGGGAATAACCATATTGCTGACTGTGATTTTTGCAGCAATGGCTACCTATGCTCTTACAAGACTTGTGTGGAAGGGAAGAAAGTCAGCCAACAATATTTTTATGCTGGGTTTGACAATTCCAATTCATGCAGCAATTTTACCTATTTTCATTGTACTGAGCAAATTAAAGATGTTAAGTTCCTATCAGGCATTGATTATTCCTTATGTAGGTTTTGCATTATCAATGGCTATATTAATTTTCAGCGGTTTTATGTCAGGTATCCCGAGGGAGTTGGATGAGGCTGCCTGCATTGACGGATGCGGGGTATATGGAATATTTTTTAGAATTATATTACCTCTTTTAAAACCTGCTATTTCTACAGTAGCTATTTTCACATATTTGCAAGCATGGAACGAGCTTATGTTTGCAGTTGTATTTATCAGGGATTCAAACTATAAGACACTGACAGTTGGAATTCAATCCCTTGAAGGTACTTTTTCTACAGAATGGGGACCTATCGGGGCGGCATTGGTTATTACAACAATTCCAACACTGCTGCTATATGCTTTCATGAGTAAGAAAATCCAGCAGAGTCTCATGGCAGGTGCAATTAAAGGCTAATAATCTAAATACTGGCAAATTAAAGGGTTATGAATATTGGTGCCTTAAGGAGGGGAATGTTCCCTCCTTAAGGTTTAATGGTTTTAATAATTTACAATTCTAAAAAAACATATCAATACAGCCATTCTCTTTTTTAAATTTTTTAAAAAAGCAGCTATTTTTCCTATTGAATTGACGAATTTTCCAGGTCAAGTTGAGAAGAAAAAATAAATTTGTTAAAATTAAGTTATGACTAGAAAGGAAAAAGAAATATTTTGCCGGTTTAATTTAAAAAAATTAAAAGCAAAATTGGGGCTCTTCAGGAGGGGATAAAACCTCATTTTTTATATAATGCACTAAGTTGTATAGCAGCTATTGCATTGGAAAATTCTGATGAAAAGACCTGCAATGCTATTATGGCACTCGGGGATTTTTATAGAGGTTATTTAAGCAAAGGCAAAAATGAAATTCCCCTAAGGGAAGAAATTGAAATGGTGAAAAGTTATTTGGAAATTCAAAAATTAAGATATGGTGATATTTTTGAGGTTGAGTATGAAATTGACGAAAAACTACTTAATATTTTAGTTCCTAAACTAATATTACAGCCTTTAGTTGAAAATAGTATATATCATGGTATAAGATTAAAAGGAGAAAAAGGTATTATCAAGATATCTGTGTATAAAGAGAAAGACAGGGCTCACATAGTTGTTTTTGACACAGGGGTAGGAATGAGTGAAAAACAGCTTCAAGATATAATGAATGATGAGGGAGGGGAAAAGAGTTTTGGGCTTAAAAGCACAATAGAGAGAATACAATATTATTATAATGATTTGGATTTATATGAAATTACGACTAAAGAGGGTCTTTATTTCAGAATAGATATAAAGATACCAATTATGTAGGGGGAAATTATATGTATAAAGTAATGATTGTTGATGATGAGAGGCCGTCCCGGAACATATTAAAAAACATATTAAAAAATATTATAGAGAAAGAAAATTTAGGTGTGGAAGTAGTCGGGGAGGCATCGGGCAGCATAGAGGCAATTAATACTATTGACGTGATAAAGCCGGATATAGTATTTGTAGATATAAGAATGCCGTTTATGGACGGGATTGAATTTTCTAAAATAGCTATTAAGCGGTATCCTGATTTAAAAATAATTATTATATCCGCTTTCAGTGATTTTGAATATGCAAGGGAATGTATCAGAATAGGTGTATGTGAATACTTGTTAAAACCTATAAACAGCAAAGAAATACGAAAAACTCTTTTAAAAGTGATAGAAAATTTAAATTCAAAAAAACAGAAAAATGAAAGTTCGCATATAGAGGAATACCAATTAGTTCACAAAAATGATACAGTGTCTAAAATAAAAAAATATATAGAAGAAAACTATGTGCAACCGGATTTAAATGTTGCGTCTATTGCAGAGACCTTTGGTTTTAATGCAAGTTATTTAAGCAGGCTGTTTAAAGCGGAAACTGATATCAACCTTATTGATTACATTAATGAGTGCAGGATGAAAAAAGCAATTGAATATGCAAAAAAGGGGACTTTAATGTACATAACTGCAAAAAGTGTGGGGATTCCTGACCCTAATTATTTTGGAAAGTGCTTTAAAAAATATACCAATAAGAATTATTCTGAATTTAAAAAATACAAAGATGCAAAGTAAACTTTTTGACATTAAAAAATAAAAACCGGGGTAAAGAAACTTGTCCCGGTTTTTTAAAATTTACAAGAAGGAATTACTAGTTACCTCTTTAATACATTATTAATATATTATCTTTTTAATTTAGAGTTTGTACAAATAACAGGTTATTTGAATTTAAATCTATTTTGTATAAGTCGTTCTTTTCTTCAGTTCCTCTTCTTTCAGTTAATACATAGTAGATAAATTCACCATCATATACAAATCCGTTAGTATATAAGCTTACAGGAGTTGTAGAGCTTGTATCAGGAATGTGCTCACCTATTAGATTAAGTACGTTATTAGCTTTGCTTATTGAGAATATCCTAATGGTCTTTGGATCCTGAATACTTTGAGTATCAAAATACATAGTATCATCTATAAAGTATCTAGAAGTTTTAACAACGGTTTCAGGGTAGTCAACACCTAAAAGTGCATCCAGTTCAGACTGATTATAAGGGTATTTTATTGCAAATCTGCTGTGATAAGTGTCGTCATGCAATCTTGTGGCATCCTTACCGTCTATGGATACTGCAACATAATTTGTTTGAAATGAACCTGTGCTCTCACCATGTTCGTTAGTTCCGCCATCAGGTACAAAAACTATTGGTTGATAAAGTACAACTTCATTAACTACCAGCATTGAACTAATTCTCTGACAATCATAAGTATGAATTTCATTTTTCTTTTTACCGTCAAAGGAAATTCTAATAATTTGATGCTTTTTATTGCTGTATGTTGAGGAACCATCTGTAGCTTCAGTTTTAGTATAATACAATCCGTCTTTATAAACGTTTATATTGGATATTTGTCCTGTATCCAGCTCCAATTTGCCGGATCCGTCCTTGTTCACTCTGTATAAGCCCTTAGAGTCAGCATAGAAAAGGTAATCCCCTGATACAGCTAAAGTTTTAGAATTAGATGCATTTTTAATATCATTGTCAACAACAAAGACACCTGATAATTTCTCCGTTAACTTAGAGGATAATTTTTCCCCGCCATCGCCGGTATCGTCAGATGCAGGTTTTGAAGCTAATTTTATTGCCACAATAAGGACAGCAATAATAACGGCAAGAGATGCTATAGTCAGCACAATCTTTTTTGGATCTTTATTGCCGGTATTTGGATTTGAATTTCCAAACAAGTGAATTTCGTTACTCATTACTAGACCTCCTGGTAAAATTCTTTTGTATTTGCAAAATAATTTATAAATGTATATTATTGTTGATAAAACAACAATAAATTTTAATACTAGATTATTATAACACAAAAACCGTTAACATTGTATAGCTTTTATTTAACAATTTTAAATAATGGTATTTTATAATGCAGTTAAATAGTAAATTTTAATACTAAATACAACCATTAAAATACAGGCTAAATGCAAAATTAATATTTGAGTTTTTATAAAAATGTGTTATTATATAAAATATCGGATTTTAGATAACAATTCATTATAAGTGGAGGGAAATTAGGTGAGGAAAATATTACTTATTACATTGCTATCTGTTGTTTTAATTGCCTGTTTTGTTTTAACAGGGTGCTCTACAGAGTTAACGGATCAATATGTTTTAGAGGAAAAAGAGGAAGTAATTTCTTCAGATGAGTTTGAATCAATATTGCGTTATCCAGTTGTAACAGGTTTAGTTGACAAAAAAGTTGAAGAAAAGATAAATGGCACTATAAAAGAAAGAATTGACGGATTTAAAAGAGGACTTGAAAATTTTAAACAGATTCCTGAAATGCAAGACAACACTTTAGATGTAACGTATGAAGTTGGGTACAGAACAAAGGAGATATTAAGTATAAAAATTGAAGTTATATCCCATATGCGGAGCTTTGGAGTAGATGACCATGTGGTTATAGGCAAAAATTTTGATTTGAAAACAGGTGAATTATTAAGCCTAAAAGATATATTAAAAGGGAATTATAAAGAAGAAATAGACGCAAAGTTAGAAGTTAAGTTTTCTGAATTAGATGTAGAGGTAACAAAACAATTTGAAGGAATTAATGATGAAACGGTATTTTATATAAAAGACAATGCATTGGTATTTTGCTTCAGCGCTGTTGAATATATAAATGAAATAGGTGAGACGCTAGAACTTGAAATACCGTTTAGTGAAATAAGTGGTTTTTTGAAAAAACCGCTGGCATTTGAAGGGGATACAAGCCCTGAATTAAAAAATTACAATACAGCTATTGATGAAGAAACAAAGCCTTCCGGGGCTTTGTTTTTTATTGGGGAAAATATTAGAAATGCGTCGCAAAAAGATGCAACCACAATGATTTTAAGTTTTGAGGAAATACAAGAAAAATATATAGGTGTGTATGAAGAAATTTTAATTGACAATGAGGTACAGCAAAAACTTTTTGAGTTTTTTGGGGATACATTTGACAAAGATAGGGTTAGTGAATTAGAGGATGCTGATTTAAAATCTTTGCTTCAAGAAATAATAGATGGCGGATATATGGTGGTAAATGCAGAGGGGCTATTTACCATAGTTCAGGATTACAGGGTTTTGGAGGAGTATGCAGGATATTTGTCGGATGATATAAGGGATTATATTTATCTTAAAGCAGAGGAGTCTAAGGATTTGGAAAGTTTGAAAGCAGGAGGGGTATTGCCCTGGGCTAAAATAAAAGACAGGTTAATGAAATATGAAGATTATATGGAGACATATCCTGACAGCATAAAAGAATATGAAGCCGGAAGGGAACATATGAATCTTCTACACACGTTTTTTTTGGATTTAACGGTATGCCGGCTTTTGACTATGCTACAAATAAAATTAATGATGAATTGCTTGAAAATTACAGAGAATTTGTCAACATGAACAAAAGTTCAGAGACAGCCAAAATGATTGAAGGGTATTTGGAGGTTTTAGAAAGAAATAATTATACTTTGTGCGAAGAAGTTGAAGAATACAGAAGAAGTTTTTCAAGTATAAATGAAAATAATTTTTAATTAATTTATTTGCCATTGACAAAAGGCATACATTTATCTATAATGTAATAGTCATGGAAAATAAAAATTTGGAGAGGTGGCTGAGCTGGTCTAAGGCGCACGACTGGAAATCGTGTGTACCCCCAAAGGGGTACCGTGGGTTCGAATCCCACCCTCTCCGCCAGATTTACAGAAAGGCTTCCGTTTTGTTGGAAGCCTTTTTAGATTATTATTTTACTTTTTATATTGAAATTTGTGACTAAAAGTCTTATTACACAGCCCTATAAAACTTTATATATATACCTTTATCTGTACTGATAACTTCACCAGTTAATAATTCATGATTTAAGAAACTTAAAGCTTTGCTATTTGTGATAATTTTAGGATAAGTCCTAAACAATACATTATTAGGGTTTTTTACAGCGTAGCCGTTATTTTCAATATAAATTTTACAGTCATCACCATTAAAATCTTTCCCTTCAAGAATATATCTTGCTGATAATGTATGCCTTTCCTTATCCTTTCCTATAATTTGTGTGTCCACTCCTCCGGGAAGCACCTTACCTGTAAAATACTTGCCTGTAGCAGTACCTGTAAATGAAATCATTACAACACTGTCTCCATGGAGATTTTCTAACAAAGTTTGTTCATTAATTTCTATATGAAGTGTAAATAGTTCTTCAAAGTTCATATTAGCGCATCCTTTCTTTTAATTATAAATTTTATCTCATACTGTAAATCTTGAATACTGCGATTATTTCAAAATGTAATAATTACAATTATTTTAAAAGTAATTTAAAAAGCAGTATATATTACTCTCCTTATTACTCTACAGGGAATTTATCAATTATCTCCAATATTTTCCTTTGCATTAAAGCGGCATCCCTTGTATCAATATCACCATCACCATTAACATCTGCTGCTTTTCTCCACTGGCTGTATTTAAGTTCATCTGTTATATCTAATAAATATAGTTTTATTTCAGCATAATCTATGGAGTCAAAAACACCGTCACCATTTACGTCTCCATAGACGAATTTAGGAGAAATTCCGGATATTTTCGCCATTTCTTCTGCAAAACAACTGCCTATATCCAGGATACCTTGTGTAAAGTAGTGCATTCCGTCGGTATCAAAATCTTTTGTATCAAAAATCCCCACATAGGGCACATTTTTAGCTACGTTAATCTGGGCTTGCCTCACAATGGCATGTTCAATCCATGCATCCGAATCATCAATCATTGCTATAATAAAAGGCATTGTGGGAGCATTCAAATCTTTTCTGACATCATTAATGAAATGGGTTAAGTTGCTTTCATATTCATTTGCAGGATAAATGTTGCAGGCATCAGATTCTCCCTGCATCCAGCACATACCTGAAATTTCATAATCAATTCCGGGATCCAGTTTAGACAGAGCTTCTTCAACTGTTTCTATTAAATTTTTGTATAAACTTCCGGTGGCCCCGCCTGCACTTGGTGGACGCCAATCCCCTTGCAGGGATGTTCCGGACCATCCACACTTAATTAAAAAGATCTGGCTGTCAGGATAAATTTTTGCTATATCCCTTCCAAAGGTTAATTCAGGTCCAAAGGCACCGGAACCGGCTCCAAAACCGGGACGCAGCGGGCTCCATACCTTTTTCAAAGAGGACTCAACGGTACCTTCTGCGTATATTTTAACATTTTCCTGAACTTCAAGAAGCTCAGAAGGTAGTTCATGATTCATTCCTACCCCTGCCATATTTGATTGGCCGGCAAGTATGTATACCTTGTGTTTGGATGAACTTCCCTGAGCATAGGATTTAGAATATGCTCCTTTTGTTGAAACAATAATGAGCATTGGCATTAAGAAAAAATAAATAAGAAATAAATTAAAACCTGACTTTTTCATAATTAACACAACTCCCCTTTAAGAAATAAAGTAAAAATACAATTATTTTTATCATTATTAAAAATAAAAAATAATTTATATAAAATTATAACATGAAAGAGCCGCCATGAAAATTACATCTTGTCATTTCTCTTGTATTCTGCTCTTATAAAGGCGGATTTATGCAAATTAAAAGCAAAGGGCTGTTAACCCCTTGCTTTTAACTTAACTTTATTTCATAAAAGCTTATATTATGACTACCAGTCAATTGAATCCACATAGATGGTAAAGTCGCCGCTTCCGTTTGTCTCACATTGTATACCTATTTGTTGAGGCAGTGAATCGTCTACGGTTTCAGGAAGGGTTAGTGTAAGTTCGTTCCAGTCACCTTTTTTTACATATTCATATCCGGCCCATGCTGAATTCCAGTCAAAATATGTCCAGTCTGATGAGTGAGGCATAATATAGAATTGAAGTGACCTTATTGGTGCACCTTCTGGAATCCATATTCTACAAGTTGCTGTTTCACCAGGTTTAACAACTGCAGAGCCGCCGATTATAAGGTTAGCAACAGGCTCTTCTTCTGTACCTGTAGAAGAAATATCCCATTTTAATGAGTGTTCTCCGTTAAAAGCTTTATCCGTGGTATTTGATACTTTTGAACTTACATTTCCTCCTGTTGTAAATCCTTGCAATGTGCCGTCTTCAAAGTTAAATCTTGCATTATCACCTGTAGCAGACGTTACAGTTATGGTTTTTGTAATGCTTCCGGTTAGTCCTAAATTATCAGTGACAACTAGTTTAACATTGTAGGTTCCGGGATTGGTGTACTTATAGTTTACAGTTTTTCCGCTGGCCTCCTGACCATTTCCAAAGTCCCATGCATAGTGGAAAATAGTCCCGTCAGCATCTGTTGATTTTGATGCATCAAAAGTTATACGGGTACCGGTGGTTATTTCATTCCCCTCTGATGAGAAAGTGAAAGCTGCTTCAGGTGGTTTGTTTGGTGAATCACTTACATGAGGCAGTGAATTTAAAATTGAAATGAGATACCTTGATAAAATGGTGTAGTCACTTGTATTTATTATATTATCACAGTTTAAGTCAGCCGCAATAAAATCTACATCAGAAGTAATTTCAAGAAGGTACCTTCCAAGTATTGCACAGTCAATGGAATTAACTTCGCCATCACCGTTGAGGTCCCCAAAAAGTATTCCTTCATCATTGCTGTCAAGGATTATGTGGTAAGCAGATAAAGGAGGCAGTGCGTAGCTGAATTTGTTGTCAACAATATTTATTACAGGAGTTCTTTCAGTAATATCTGAACTTATTCTGTCAAATCCAAATACTCTGCCTGAAGTATAGTTTGAAGAACTATCAATTGAAATGTTAAAGTTAACGGATTCATCATAATTTTTGTTTAAAAGGATTATATGAAGTTTATCATCTTTTTCATCAACAATGGAAGCATATGCTGATGCAAGTTCATAGTCTGAAACATCACATTTAACATTTGTATTTCCATAAGAAGAACCATTGTTGTCATAGTTTGTGTACAGGTTAAGAGCTGCCACTATGTAATTTTTATTTTGGTCGCCCCAGTAAGTAGCATAATACAAACCATATTTTCCAAATATACCAAGAGCATCAGCCTGGGCAATACCGCCGGTAATGTGGTTGCCGCCGCCAAAATCATACTCTGTAATTCCAAGTTTTGTTCCCGGATAATATTTATTTATAGATTCTTGGATTTTTGGTATTATGGGACGGTAATCGTCAAACCAGGGTTCGCCTATCCAGCTGTCTTCCCTGAATTCTTTTTGCCATAGAGTACGTGGAGCTTGAAGACGTGCTTTATTACATTCTATATTTTTAATGTCTTCTCCGAATGTTACCCTGCTGCCTCCTCCTCTTGCTTCAGGATAGTAATGTATATCAAGGACATCTAAAAGTCTCTTTCCGGCTTTGTCTGACTCTTTTTTCATTTGGTCAAGATAGTAGTCGACAAACCAATTGTAATTTCCTTCTGCTTGTATTTGTTCCCAGTCAGGAGCATTTTGAAATGAAAGGTATGCATTAAATCCATATAATGCAGGACCGAATATTTCAGCGTGGGGATCTACGTTCTTAACAGCTTTTGAAAGAGCTGCTCCCCTCTGAAGAATTTCTTCACAGGTTGCTTGTTCCGGATGAAGAAGAGCATGGGTGTGGGACCATAAGCCAGGCTCGTTATCTATGGAATAGCCCTTTATTCCTGTTGGTGTGGATGCATCTCCAAACTCATTTACAAGGAAATTTACAAATTCATCCATATAAACATAGTCGTCATTTAAATCAGGTTCTAATGAAAACTCACTGCCCTTTTCAAATTTTACTTCTTTCCAGCGGTCTGACGGTGCTGTTTCTGACTCTTCAACATAGCCGTCCATATCAGCGGAAACATATCCTGCTGCCTGAAGTGTTATTAATGTATGCTGTACATTTTGGGAAAGAGACTGTTTGTGAAAAGTTGTTACGACGGATCCGGGTTTGTTCCAATCTTCTGCTGGAACACCGGTGGAATTAAGAAGATAATTGTCACTTGAATGAAACCAGTCGCTTCCTGCGTTGGAAGCATTGTTTTCCCAGTTATAGCCTGTAAGCCTGTTTCCACCTAGTCTTCTAGCTGTTACAGTTTGTCCTGGAAGGTCTTGATTTACACCGTAGATAAATGGACTTATTTCAGACCTTTCCAATGAAGTATTGATGGTGACATCTACACTGTTGTCACTTGCAGTAGCACTTGTAAGTGGAAGTGCTAAGGTGAGTACCATTACAAATGCCACCAAAATTGATGTTTTTCTTTTCATTTCTGATTCCTCCTTGTATAATTTTTTTATTTTAAGCAAATTGACCAGGATATGCTGTATAATACTGGAAATACTTCTTACAGACTTATCCTGAATCTATTGCTTTATGTCTTGGCACTTTATGCTACAAAATATTTCATAATACTTTAACTTGTCTCTAATTTTCTTTTACGCCTGAGTTAAAAAAAAGTTCCCAAAAAAATTTTAGAAAAATTAAGGAACTTTTTAAGTCTACAGGCGTAAATAAAGGTATAATGGGTATGACAGTTAATGTACGGAAAACTTACCACCGGATTTACTACCAAAGATGCTTGCGTTTCAAGGCTTCAAATAAAGTCTACTCAAAAAAAGTATGCCTGGTTCTTTAAATATATAAAGAGAATTTTTAAATATTAATGTATAATAAATACATGTAGATAGAGATACAGGCATTTTTTGAGCATGAATTTTACCGGCACTAAATATATTGAAGCCTTGAGAGGAAGGTGTGGGTGTTTGAAAACAACTGAGTTTCAGGATATAGAGGGGTTTAACAAGGGACAGAAACTTTTATCTTTAATTGATATGTATAAAAATCAGGTTTACAGGCTGTGCTACCGTCTTACCAACAATGAATTTGATGCAGATGACCTTTTTCAGGATACATGGGTAAGGGTTGTAAGAAATATTGACAGTTATGATAAGAACAAATCTTTTGAAACATGGATTTATACCATTACTATAAACTTATACAAGGACAGGTACAGGAAGCAAAAGCGGTGGATGAATATAATAAAGGATTTTTTTACAAATGAAAAAAAGGATTTTGAATTGTCAAAGGTACCTTTGGATAAATTTCATCCGGAGTCCCTTTTAATAGACAAGGAGTGTACAAAAGAGCTGGAAGCATTTTTAAACGGTTTACCGGACAATTTCAGGATACCTGTTATTTTATATTACTTTAAGGAAATGAATTATAATCAGATATCGGATGTATTGGATATACCTGTTGGAACGGTGAAGTCCCGTCTGAGCAGGGGGATTCACAAGTTAAAAAAAGCACTGGAGAAAGGAGGATATGATTATGGAAATGGAAATTGAAAAATTAGAAAAATTATTAAAGAAAATAGATTCTAAAGAAATATCACCTTCTGAAGAGTTAGTTACAAGGACCAAAGAAAGGGTTCTTAGAGAACTGGATTTAATGGATGATTCAAAAAGAGAAAGCCCGGGAAAAAGAGTTGTTTATAACAAACCCCGGTTTAGGTTTGCACAGCTTTTGGCAGTTGTAAGCTGTTTTGCACTGCTGATAATCCTGTATATGCAGAGAAGCATTTTTAACAAAGAAATATATGCATATGTTCACATAGATATTAACCCAAGCATTGAAATGACAATCGACTTAAATAATATAGTTACAAAGGTTGTAGCAATTAATGACAGTTCAAAAGAATTTTTAAAAGATTTAAAGCTTAATCAAAAGTCTTTAGACAGAGCGGTAGAAGACATTTTGGAAAAGTCCGTTGAGTCAGCTTTAATTAATGAAGAATCTAATAATGTGATTATTTGTGCACATTTAGCAGAAACGTATTCAAATGAAAAAAAGGAGGTACAGAATTTAAACAGAATTTTGGATAATTTAAAAGTGCTGACCTCCAACTACCGGGATATTAAGATTAATGCCCATACTTTAATGGTTCCGTCTGAAGTTTTTAATAAGGCTAAAGAAAACAATGTATCAATGTCAAGGTATGTATTGTTTAAAGAGCTTGAAAAGAGGGGCTTTGAATACAGTATTGAAGATATCAAAACCGAAGATGTATCTTATATGTTGGGAAAACTCACCCAAAGACCTGAAGACGACACAAAGGAAGATATAAAACCTAAAGCAGCATTTACTTATACCCCGGAGGAAATAACAATTGGCGATGTTGTGAAATTTGATGCTACAGATTCAGAAGCCCTACAGGGAAGCATTTCTCAATATTCATGGGACTTTGGGGATGGTGCCAATGGAGTTGGAAAAACTGTGGAGCATAGATATACAGAAGTTGGCAATTATTTGGTAAAATTAAGCGTTACAAATAATTTAGGCGTTACAGGTACTTATACAGAAAAAATAACCGTAAAATTAAATTCAAGCAATAAAACAAAATTTGACTGGGAAAACGGCAGTACTGAAGGATTTATTGTAAGCAGCGATTCATCTTCTATATCCAACACAACAGAGAAAAGTTATGAAGGTACCAGGTCTTTAAAATGGGATATAGCGGCTTCTGGTGAAGAAATATTGGAAGTTTGCAGGGATTTGTATGATATAATACCAGCCGGGTCAACCATAACTTTCAAAATATGGGTACCGTTAGGTGCTCCGGTAAGGGCTATACAGCCATATATCATGACTTTTGAAGGCAATTATGAAAATTACCGGTGGTATTCTTCATGGCAGAGGTATGGAAGCCTCAAAAAAGATGCATGGAATGAATTTGTAATAAAACTGCCTGAAGATTTGGATATGACATTAGAACAGCAAATAGGTGTCCAATGTGAGATAATAGGGGAAGGGAATTTTACCATATATATTGACTTAATTGAATGGTAAAAGCGGGTTTTCAACCCTATCTTGAATTAGTAAAAAAATCAAAGGATTCAAAAATCTATTGACATTTTATACATATATATTTTAAAATTGTTATAATATCAAACTATATAAACAGGGAGAACGATGATGAAAAAAAGTAAAAAGTTTATTATGTTAGTTTTACTTATTAGTATTGTGGTACAGGGGTTAATGGGGAATATAACATATTCTCAAAACAATTCTAAAGATCATACCGAAAAATTGTTTAGTGATATTACAAATCATTGGGCAAAAGAATCCATTAATTTTTTAGCAGAAAAAGATTATGTGAGTGGATATGTAACTGATGAAGGATATGTAATAAAACCGGACTCAAAGATAACAAGAGCAGGATATTTAGCAGTGCTTTTAAAAACAAAGAAACTTGAAGTTATAAAAGAAAAAACAAAGGAGTTTACAGACATAAAAGATAATAACTGGTTTAAGGAAATGGTTGATATAGCTTCAAGTAATGGAATACTAGAAGGTTATCCAGATGGAAGTTTTAAACCTAACAATCCTATTACAAGGGCAGAAATTGCAGCCCTATTGGTAAAACTAAACAATTGGACTTTAGATGAGCTTAATTTAACAATAGATAATTTTATAGATGTTGAAAAAAACTCTTGGTTCTATAGTCCTGTAATGATATGTAAAGAAAGAGGAATTATAAATGGATATTCTGATAAATCTTTCAAACCTCATAACTACGCATCAAGAGGCGAGGCATTTACATTAGTTGCAAACTATGTCAAAAGTCTAAATTCAACTGAATTAGACAGAGAAGAAATACCTGCTGCTCCAGAATCAGCACCTGAAAATGAGCCTGAAAATACACATCAGACAGTACCAACACCTACAAGCACACCAACACCCCGAAGTAACAAATCATCTGGGACTAGTCCGAAAAAGAACGAAACATCTGATCTAGAAATATATGTTTACAATAACAATCAAGAGCCACTAAAAAAAAAGTGGAAATAATTGCAATTCCAAAAGACAAGAATTTGAAAGAAATATCGGCAAAAAGTGACCAAAACGGGTATGTTAAGATTAACATTTTATCAAAAAAAGAATATGAAATAATTGTTAAAAAGGAAGGATACAAGAGTATAGTAAAAGAAAATATTCTTCTCGATGTAGATGAGGTTGTTGTTTCCATGAAAAATGGAAAAAAACTAAGTAAAGAATTTTCAATTGATGTGTTAGAACCTTTACCAGATGAAATATTTGAAAATGTTTTAAATATAAATAAATACATAACTAAGTACGCCTCAGAGTATTTTAGTAACAATGAAAATGCCAATATAGAAGAACTGGTAGAAGAACTCCAAAGTATTTTAACTCAGGATGAGCGGATAAAAGAAGTAAATAACTTAAATGGTACTATTGAAATTGTACTATCAAGCGGATTACGTACTTTTATACAAGTAGTAAATTACGAAGATATGGAAACTATGCCTAGAGGAAGCTCCAATAGTCTTCAGAAAATAAATAATTTCCAAGAAATCAGTGAAGAAGAATATCAAATTACAGATTATGACTTCTTAATGTCAAAAGACATTCTTATATGGTCTCCTTTTGATACTAAATGGAGTGAAGCAGCAGAAACTGTTTACATAGAGGAAATTGTTAAAGAATCTGTTTATAAATATAATTTAGACATATTAAGAGATGAATATGCGAATATAGAATCCTTAAAAGAAATATGCGAGTATGGAATAATTGTATTTTCAACACATGGTATTAACGGAGACTGGATTGTAACAGGGGAGAAAGTAGAAGACAGCCAAAAGTACAGAACTGAACAGCAAAGAGGAGAAGTGTCTATATATAATATAATTGATAAAAAAGAAGGAAATATAGAAAGTTATTATATGGTTAATTCGAAATGGTTTGAAAGAAATATACAAGGAACATTTCCAAAAAGTATAATTATAAACAATTCATGTGAAAGTGCAAAAACAGAGTTACTATGGGATGTTTTCAAAAAAAAGGCGCATCCACATATTATGGATACACTGATAAAATTACCAATGAATATGTAGTAATTCAATCAATTAAACTATTATCAGAAATAATACTTGGGGGAAAGAGTACACTTGAAGCTTACAATCCGTCACTTGATAGGTATTATAATGATGGAGGAATGCTTATAATTAAAGGACACGCAAATTTAAAACTTCCAACCGGACTAATTAACGGTGGTTTTGAAAATGGTTTGGCGGGATGGCAAAAAGATGGAGATGGAAGATCTATTACCCAGCTAGGTTCAATCCGACCAACAGAAGGAAATAGAATGGGTATAATATCAACAGGATTGGGCTATACTCTGGTACAGGGAATACTTAATCAAAGCATTTACATTCCAGAAACAGTCAACACAATATCTTTTAATTGGAATTTTTTTGTCAGAAGAATTTTTGGAGTTCATCGGAAGCAAATTTGATGATCCTTTTGTGGTTTCAATAACCTTAGAAACACAGAATAATGAAGAGATTAAAGTTTTAGATATTAATGTTAATAAAATAGCTGAAATGTTTAATGCCACACAATACGATAGTGGTAATTTGATATCTGTTTCACCAGACATAGTCTTTGACAAAGGTGATGTCTGGATGACTGGGTGGCAAACGACAGAAATTGACATAAAAGATTATCGGAATCAAAATGTAATTTTAAAATTTAGTGTCGAAGATGCTGTAGATACAATATATACTACTGCTGTATTAATTGACAATGTAAAATTTGATGTTGAAGATTTATATAACGGTCAACGGATAGAGGTTGACTCTTTAGTATTTAATGAAGACTACATAAGAGGAATTTGGTTTAACGATGCAAAGGGTTCAAGTTATGTATTATACTGTCCTGATGACTTTAGCTCTCAAGCTGAATTTGTAAGAAAACAAACCAAGTTTTTTAACGGATACAAAAATATTGAACAAGTTAAATTTCATGCCATAAAAACAACTAAAGAATTTGAAGAGGTATGGAATAACATGGAGGGACATCCTGATACAGGAGTTATTGACGATGTAATACTTCTTTTTCATAGTGATTATCATGCTATTTTTATTGATTCTTCCAATAGACAGTATTTAACTGTCAGTCCGGGTGGTTTTGCAGGAAGGGGCAAAACTATATATGAAGCGTATCATATAAGGAATCTACAAAAAAAGAAGATAAAAAGAATTGAGTTACTTACATGTAATAAAGATTAGCAATAAACCAAAGTGCTTTTTATAATTATTTAGAATATTTAGAAAACATAAGAAAAATAAAGCCCTCGAGAACCTATGGCTACATATTTGCGCCTCGTGGATGGCTTCCAAAACCTGAGCCATTTGGTTCTGTTATATACTATAAAGATAAAAAGGGAAACATGTCAGTAATGTATAGAAATACAATAACATGGAGGGAGATCGGGAATTACGATGAATAAGGGAAAGGCTAAATCAAAAATGAGCATAGCAGTTATATTTGTTGTATTTGCGTTAGCAGTGGTAAGTTTTTTAGCTTGGTATATATATACAACTTCATATTATGAAATAGATGTTGAATTTATTGGAAAGATTGAAACGGAGATGAATCTTACTAAGAATGACTGGTGCTGTATAACAGTTGAAACTGCAATAAGAGAATTATCCCAGGGAGGAGCACAAAGGGCAGTACAAAATTCAAATACAGAAGAAATGATAGAAAAACTTAAGCTTATTGAAAGGGATAAATACAATATTTTAATAACCGATGGTTCAAGGATAGAAAAGGTTACCAAGACAAGAGAAGAACATGACAGGTTGCTAAAAATAGATTATAGCCCTGAATTTTCACACAATTCTTTGTATCTATATACTATTGCCAAAAACGTCCGAGCTGTTAATGATCCGTAGATAATACTTGAGATAATGCTTTTTTAAAAAACATGACTAAAGTCATTATGACTTTAGTCATGTTTTTTTTAAAAAGTCACGGAAGGTCACGAAAAAACGTGACCAAAGTCACGAAAAGAAATGACTTTTGGCATCTAGGAAGTTAAATGATATGGTAGTATAATGAAAAAAAGAGAAATAAGCTTAATTGAAAAGAGGGAGAAAAACTGCTTATAAAGATTGCACAAATGTACATAACTTTGTTCCCGGTTATATTGGCTGGGATATTTAATATGATTTGGTGCAAAGCACCTATATTTAACTTTATGAAAAAGCCCATTGACGGCGGAATGTGTATATGGGACGGCAAAAGACTGTTTGGTGACAATAAGACCTGGAAAGGTTTTTTTGGGATGATGCTGGGGGGTACTTTTCTGACTATAATCTGGGGGCTGATTTGTGGTACCAATGAGTTTTTTGAGGTTAACAATTTTATGTACGCCACAAGGGAAAATACCATTGGGTATAACGGAATAATGGGACTTTCATTGGGATTTGTATATGCTGTCTTTGAACTTCCAAATAGTTTTATAAAAAGAAGAGTGGGTATTACTCCGGGAAAGACTGCCGAAGGTTTTAAAAAAGTAATATTTATGTTTATCGACCAGATTGATTCTATACTAGGATGTGTGCTGGTAGTAAATATGGTTTACAAAATGCCGTTATGGTTTTATTTTTTCTATGTTTTAATGGGGGCAGTGACGCATATTGTTATAAATATTTTGCTGTACTCACTAAAACTTAGAGACAATATGTTTTAGGGGGAAGGGTATGTTTGTTGGTCTAGACAATTACGTCAACTTAGATAAGGTGGGAAATAAAGCAAAATCCCTTATGCATCTTAAAAATAACGGGTTTTGTGTGCCGGATGGCTTTGTGCTTGACATTGATGTTTATGATGAAATAATAAAGGAAAACCGGCTTGATCTTCAGATTAATAAGTTGTGTTTTGATATCAGTAAAGAAAATGCCAAAGAAATTAGCTTTAGTATATTAAAATTGTTTGATGAAGTAAAAATTCCCCAAAACATTGTATCTGAAATATCAAAACTTATTAAAAACAAAAAATATGCAGTAAGAAGCAGCGGGTTTAAAGAGGATCTTGCTGACTTTGCTTTTGCAGGACAGTACAGCACTTTTTTAAATGTAAAAGGAATTGATGAAATTTGCAGAGCCGTTATAGGATGCTATAAATCAATGTATGAGGAAAGAGTCCTGTCCTATATGTTAGACAACGGGATGGATTTAAAGAATATGAAAATGGCTGTTATTGTACAGGAAATGGTTGAAGCTGATGTAAGCGGGGTGGCATTTTCAGTTAACCCTTTAAGCGGCAGCGATAAGGAAATTGTTATAGAAGCGGCAGAGGGGGCAGGAGAAAAAGTTGTGGGGGGAAAAGTTAACCCTGAACGCTATATATACAGTTGGTTTTACAAGGAGGAGTTTTATAACAAAAATAATAAACTTTTAAACCAGGAAGTATTTTTAAAGCTTTCCCAAAAGGTACTTGATATACAAATATTATACGGATATCCATGTGATATAGAGTTTGCCGTAAAAGGTGAAGATATATATTTTCTCCAGGCACGTCCCATAACCAAAATATCTTATGGGGGAATAGAAGAGCAGTGGACAACAGCAAATTTTAAGGACGGGGTATCTGCAGGAGTTTGCACCCCTTTTATGTGGAGCCTTTATGAATATATATGGGAATACACCTTAAAGAAGTTTGTGCTGGATGGGAAAATCCTAAAAAAAAGTGAATGGCGTAAAGCCGGCAATATGTTTTTTGGGAGGCCGTACTGGAATTTAAGTTTGGTTAAGACAGCTATGGCGAAGGTACCTGGATATAAAGAAAGGGAATTTGATAATGATTTAGGCGTTGAACCTTGTTATGAAGGTGACGGGCATGTTACCCAAATAACACCGAAAACTTTAATTGGAATATTGAGAATGGCCATGGCACAGAAAAAAATAGCTAAAAACCAAATGAAAAATGTAGGGAAGCTAAAAAGGGAGCTTTTGGATAAATATTTTAGTTATCTTAAAATTTTTGAAAATGAAGAGAATATAGATGAAGAAAATACACATAATTTAGAAAAAATATGGTACCGGCTGGTTAAAGATGATTACCTTTTAAGTCAGGGTACTTATTTTTGGCAAATTTTTATTAACACTATAAACCAGCCAATTTTTAAAAAGCGTTTAAGAAAATTTGTAAGTGAAAGTGAGTACTTTAACCTTATCGGAGGGCTTGACAACATATCTCATATGCTTCCTTTTTATGAAATGTGGCAGATATCAAGAAATATAATTGAAAACAAAAATTCCTTTGATTTTTGGTGCAACTCTTCTGTGGATGAAATTAGAGAAGAATATTACAAAAACAGCAGGGAAAATTGTATTCCCTTGCTGGATGACTTTATTAAAAAGTACGGCTACCATTCAGATAAAGAACTTGACATAACATACCCATGCTATTCTGAAGACATAGAAAGTGTTATTAAAACCCTTAAGAAAATCATTAATATGGATGACAGATTAAACCCGGAATATAAAAGAAGGAAGCAAGAAGAAGCCTTTAAAAACCAGATGCAAAAGCTAAAAGAGAAGCTGGGAAAAAGGAAGTATTTAAAATATGAAAAAGCCATAAAAAAAATGCGGAATATGCTTTGGTGGCGTGAGGAATTCAGGGATATTTCCACAAGGTTTTACTATATAATACGCCTTTATACAATGAGGCTTGCAAAGGTCTATGTTGAAGAAGGGGTTATAAACACCCCGGAGGACATTTGGTATACAAAGATGGAGGATGTATTTAATTTTATAGATAATAAAATTACAAAAGAGGAGCTTCAAGGCATAATCTCAAGAAACAAAAAATACTATCAGTCTTTCCGCAATTTTTTAAGCGAAAATGAAATTGGCGGTACCACTAAGCTTAACAGTAAAAAAATTATATTCATCACACACGACAGGGAAAAGACAAAATATAATTTAAACAAAAAAACCAAAAAGCTTCACATAATTAAAGGAATAGGATGTAATGACGGAAGGGCTACAGGAACTGCAAGGGTAATTAAAAATATTGAAGAAATACACCGCATTCAAGAAGGAGATATACTGGTGACAAGGTTTACCGATACAGGGTGGACGGCTAAGTTTGCTGCCTTAAAGGGGATTGTCACTGAATATGGGGGAGTGCTGTGTCATACAGCTGTTGTTTCTAGGGAGTACGGAATTCCATGTGTGGTGTGTACCAAAGATGCCACTAAACTCATTAAAGACGGAAGTAAAATAACCATAGACGGTGCTACCGGGGAGATTATAAAGGAAGGGGGATAATTATGTTTATAGGAAAATACAATAAGTCAGTAATACTCACCTATATAGGAATAGCAGCGGCGGTTTTGGGTATTTATTTTTCTTTTGTGAAAAATATCAGGTACACATTATTATGTCTTATAATTTGCGGTGTTTGCGATCTTTTTGACGGAGCCGTTGCAAGAAAGTGCAAACGTACTGAAGAAGAAAAACTTTTTGGGATTGAAATAGATTCTTTAGCGGATATTATGAATTTTGTGGCACTACCTATAGCTATATTCTGTGGTATGGGACTTACAAGCCTGTACAACATAATAATTTATGTAGTTTATGCCTTGGCTGCCGTTACCAGATTAGCCTACTTTAACGTTAATGCAAAAAAATCCGGTACAGAAACTCCTCTTAAGTATTATACAGGACTTCCGGTAACTTTTTCAGCTCTAATTTTCACAATTTTTTGGTTTTTAAATTTTTATATAAGTGAAGAATCTTTTAATGTAGTATACAGTCTGCTGATGCTTGTTGTGGCACTGCTGTTTGTACTTAAGATAAAAGTGCCGAAGCCTAAAGGGGCGGCTTATGTGGTTTTTGCTTTAATTGCAGTTGCAGTTAGTTGTTTTATTATATTTTCAGGATAGATTATATTTGCAGGATAGGTGAAAAGAAATATGAGTGTATACGTATATAACCGGGAAACCAAAAATGTCTATGAAGAAAAACAGTTTAAAGAAAAACAGTTAAAGTTTTTATATGAAACCCTGCCCGGCCGTATTATTTTAAAATTTATTTCAGGAAAGTGGTATTCCCGGTATAGCGGAAAGAAAAACAGCAAAAGAAAATCAATTGCTAAAATTAAGCCCTTTATAGAAAAATACGGCATAGATATGGAAGAGTACGAAAAAAAAGAATACCGCTCTTTTAATGAGTTTTTTACAAGAAAGATAATTCCTGAAAAAAGACCTGTTCCAAAGGATAACAGCATACTTATTTCCGTTGCGGATTCTAAGCTAAGGTACTATAAGATAGAAGAAAACTTAAGTATAAAAATAAAAAACAGCATATACACCGTTGAAGAACTATTAGGGGACAGAGAACTGGCAGCTGAATTTAAAAACGGAACTTGCCTGGTGTTCCGCCTTACCGTTGATGACTGCCACCGCTATTGTTATTTTGACAACGGCAGGCTGATGAGAAGAAAACATATAGATGGGAAGCTTCATACCGTAAGGGCTATTTCGGAAAAAAGGCATAAAGTTTATTGTGAAAACTTCCGGGAATATTCTGTTCTTCTTACTGAGAATTTTGGTAAAGCAGTTCAGATGGAAGTGGGGGCGCTGTTGGTTGGGAAAATTGTCAACATGGAAAAGCTGGAATTTAAAAAAGGGGAAGAGAAAGGGTGGTTTGAGCTGGGGGGCTCTACAATAATATTGTTTTTTCAGGAGAACACTGTAAAAATTGATGAGGATATTGTTTCAAACTCCTACAGAGGACTTGAAACTAAAGTTAAGTATGGCGAAAGGATAGGTAAGAAATATGTTAAAGAGGTTAAATATTTATTTTAAAGAAATGTACCCAATAGTTCCTAGACTTCTTCTAGGAATCATAATATTTTTAGAAATACATTTTATTTTACTTTTAAACTATGGCGTAAAAACTTTTTCAATAGGTATTGGAGAAGTGGTAGGGAGTTTTACTATATTTAGTTTTCTCTTTACCCTGCGTATTGCCGATGATTTAAAAGACTACGAAACAGATCTTGTTTTGTTTCCTAAAAGGGCACTGCCTTCGGGACGTGTGAAAAAAAAGGACTTAAAAATATTTGTTACAATTTTAATTTTTATAACATGTATTTTAAATTTTGCTTTTATGAACAATATACCTTTTTTTATCATTCTGTACATATATGGGGGATTGATGTCCGTCTGGTTTTTTAAAAAACACAAAATACAAAAAAGCCTTCCATTGGCATTGGTAACACATAATCCGGTACAGATGATTATGAACATATACATAATATCATACACATGTATAAAGTATGATTTATATCCTTTTACCCTGACAAGTTTTTTGGTTGCACTAACTCTATACTTTCCTGCCCTTATATGGGAAATATCCCGTAAAATACGTGCACCTAAGGATGAAACGGAATATACCACTTATTCTAAATTGTTTGGATATAAAAAAGTAACCAGGTTTGTGCTTATTTTGACATTAATTGATGTTGTGACAAACTTTCTGCTTGTATACAGGTTAAACAGAATTGCAGTTTTGGTACTGGCTCTTAATGCGGCATGGATTACATGGAAATTTATTTCCTATATGAAAGATCCTACGCAATATAAAATAGTGAATAAGGTTGAAAGGTATACATATGTACTTGAAACCACCATGGTTTTAGTTGTAGCAATATATTTGTTGGTGGGGTATATTTAATGAAAATTATTAATACACATAATTTTAAAAACGCTGTAATAGGCCAAAAAGCATATAACCTTTTTAAAGCCATGGAAAAAGGTTTGCCTGTACCAAGACTTTTTGCAATTGACGCTAATGGATTAAAAAGTAAGGACATGGAGCATATTGTTAACAAATATTTAGAAGAAAATTTCCCCAAATCCCGGCTGTTTTCTGTACGTTCTGCAGCAATAGGAGAGGATGGGGAGGAAAATTCCTTTGCAGGACAGTTTGACACTTATTTGGATGTACCTGTTGATAAAGTGGTTGAAAAAATAAAAAAATGCACAGAGTCTTTAAGTAACGAAAGGGTGGAATCATATTTAAAACACAAGAAGATAACAGAAAAGCTATCTATGAGTGTCATTGTACAGGAAATGATAAAGGGTGACATGTCCGGGGTAATGTTTACAGCCAATCCTCAGGGAATTTTAAACGAATCTGTTATTATAATTGGTTATGGGAGAGGGGACGGGGTTGTTGAGGAAAAGGTACCTGTAACATCATACTATTATAATAATACAGATAAGCTGTACTATTACGAAAAGATGGAATACTCACCTGTAATAGATAAAAAACAGGTTGAAAAGCTAATTTCATACGGTGAAGAGTTAAGAGATCTGTTTGGGGAATACCTGGATATAGAATTTACAATTGAAGATGAGAAAATATACATACTTCAAATCCGCCCTATAACAACTATAAAAAATACCAAAGAGACAATTTTAGATAACAGCAATATTGTAGAAAGTTATCCTGGAATAACCCTTCCTCTGACACAGTCCTTTATAGAGCATGCCTACTATAGTGTATTTAAAGGTGTTGCATATAGGTGCCTTAAAAACAAAAAGCTGGTTGAAAAGTACGATCCTGTTTTCAGGCAAATGGTGGCTGGCGCAAATGGAAGAGTATATTATAAAATAAGCAATTGGTATACAGTTTTAAAATTTCTTCCCCTAAGTAAAAAAATTATTCCCATATGGCAGGAAATGATGGGGGTATCCATTAAGGAACATGATGTACAAAAAAACGATATTTCAATTATTCAGAGGATAAGGGTATACTTTAACGTAATATATGAAGCTTTCCGTGTCCAAAAGGGAATGGAAAAGCTTAATGCAAATTTTAATGATGTTGAAAAACTGTTTTCAGACAGTTTCAATAAAAAATTAAGCAATAAAGAATTAATGAAGTTATACAACAAAATCGGTGATGCGGTACTGAAAAATTGGGATATAACACTATTAAATGATATTTACAGCTTTGTGTTTACAGGGCTTTTAAAGAGGAAATTAAAAAAGCTTGGAAAGCCAAACTATGAGGAGGAGACCAATAATTACATATCCGGAATAGCCAATATAGAAAGTATGAAGCCTGTAAGAGAGATGGTATCTTTAGCTAAAACGGCAGTGGATGAAGGCTGGATTAAAAAACTTGAATCCATTAATAGTGATGAGAAAATAAAAGAATTAATTTTACAAAATAAAGGTGATTTTACCAATAGATTTAATGATTTTATCAAATTATACGGGGACAGAACCACAGAGGAGTTAAAGCTTGAGACAAAAACTTTCAGGTCAAGTCCAAAACTTTTGGCAGACAAAATCATTGAGTACGGGAAAGATATAGAAAAACTTAACAATCTGTATAATTTGCTTAATAAGGATGATATAAAAACAGGGATAAATACAGAAGGTATTGGGAAAAGAGACAAAAAAATTATACACATACTTGCAAAAAAAGCAATGCTGGGCATTAAAAACAGGGAAATATCAAGGCTTAACAGAAGCAGGATTTATGGAATGGTACGAAGTATATTTTTTTCAATAGGAAACAATCTGGTAAAAGAGGGGCTGCTAAAAGAAAGGAATGATATATTCTACCTGCGAGTGGAAGAGATATTTGCACATATAAATGGTGGCACCTATGACTTTTCTTCTTTAGTGAGGGAGAGAAAGAGAAAATATAAAGGTTTTGAGCAATTACCCCCTTACTCCAGGTTGGTTTTTGCAGGGAATGAATTTGATAAAACGGTGAAAACGGCAAACAGTGAAAAAAATAATTCATATAATGAAAAAATATTAACAGGAACTCCTTGTTCAAATGGAGAAGTAACAGGTGAGGTAATTGTTATTGAGGATATAGGTAAGGATTTGGATGTAAGAGATAAAATTCTTGTTACCAAAATGACTGATCCCGGATGGGTTTTTATCCTTACTCTTTCAAAGGGAATAATAGCGGAGAAAGGCTCACTTCTTTCACACACGGCAATCATTTCAAGAGAACTAAAAATTCCCTCAATAGTAGGTATAAAAGGGGTTACTGAAAAGTTAAAAAACGGCGATATAATTTATATGAACGGAAGTACCGGTGAGATTAGAATAGAAAGTAGGGCTTAAAGAATGGAAGTGATATGGTTTGACGGTGAAAAGAAATATATAGAAGATTTTCTTGCATTGCCTAAAATGCTGTATGGAAAAAAAGATATTATGCAAAATGAAAGTGAAGAACGGAAACTTTTAACTGGAAAACATGTTTTAAATAAATATTTTAAATTATACAAGCTTTGTGCTTATGACAAGGAGAAGATAGTAGGAAGGCTTGCTGTTACCATATATCCTGATGATACAAATGCCTATGTGGGTTTTTTTGAATGTATTAATGATGAGAAGTGTGCACTTTTAATGTTTTTAGAAGCGGAAAAACTAGCAAGGGAAAAAGGGAAGACTAAAATGATTGGACCTATGGATGCAAGTTTTTGGATAAAATACAGAATGAAAACAAATCTTTTTCACCGGCGTCCATATTTTTCAGAGCCTTACAATAAGGAATATTATCTTAATTTATTTCTAAATAATGGCTACGATATACAAGAAAGATACATTTCTAATATTTACTCAAAACTTACAGCAAAAAATCTTGAAGAGGGAAAGATAAAAGAAAGATATGAGAAATTTTTAAAAAAGGGCTACAAAATAGTATCACTGAATAAAAAAACATGGGATAAAACTATAAGTGAAGTATACAGACTTATAATGAAACTATATAGTAATTTTCCTGTATTTAAGTATATAAGCGAGGAAGATTTTAAAAAAATCTATTTACCTTTAAAAATGATTTTAGACATGTCCATGGTAAAAATAGCATATTACCAGAATGAGGCAGTTGGTTTTTTTATTGGAATGCCAAATTATCACAATAAGCTTTATAAAAGGATTAATTTACTTACTCTTTTTGAGATTCTGAAAATAAAGAAAAAAAGTACTGATTATGTAATGTTGTATATGGGAGTGGACAGCAGCCACCCGGGGCTTGGAAAGGCTATGACATATGTTATTATGAAAAATCTCATAGAGAGGCAGGCAACTTCAATAGGGGCACTTATTAAAAAGGGCAGGGCTGTGGAACATTATGCACAAGGGGCAATAGAAGACCAGTGTGAATATGTTTTGTTAAGTAAAATTCTATGATTTAAGTTAAATCTATTGATATGATTAACAGTCACGCTAAACAAATTGCCAAAGGGAATCTTAGGATAGACGATATGCTAGAGCAGGAAACCTTTGGACTAGGTATACTGACAGATGTTTTCAATGATATGAAATCCAGCATGTTAAGATTTATTGCCTTGACAAAAGTCAATATAATATCTATTTCAGATGCCATTGAAAATGTATCTAAAAGCATGAACAGCAGTTACTTAGGCAATGAGGAAATTGCGGCCAGTATGGAAGATGTGGCTGAAAAAGCAAAAGAACAAGCCGGCCTTATGGGCAATGCCATGTCTAAAATAAATGAAGTGAAAACCAGGATAGAAATTATTACACAGAGTGTGGAACAGATTGAGAAATTTGTTGAAGAGTCTGTACAAGCAACTTCAACGGGAGTAAGAAATTTAGATGAGTACTATAACCAAGTTAATGTTATTTCAGATAATTTGAATAATACTTCTGAATATATTAAAAAACTCAATGATGATATAAACAAGATAGATGAAATAGGAAGGTTTATCAAAAAAACCAGTGAACAGTTAAAGCTTTTGGGACTTAATGCCTCCGTTGAGGCTGCAAGGGCAGGTGAGGCAGGAAAAGGTTTTGCCGTTGTTGCCCATGAAATAAATTTATTGTCAACAGCAACTAAAGAAAGTATTGGTAAAATAAGCAGCATAATAAAAAGTATCCAAACCAGAAGTAGACATGTAAATGCCGGTATTGACAGTTGTGTTGAAAGCTATGATATTAGTAAAGATATTTTTAAATCTGTTAAGCGTTCTTTTGAGATTATTAATGATAATGCTAATATACTTGAATCAGACATAAAAAATGTTCGTAATGAGGTGTACTTAATTAATTCAAATATTCAAGAAATATATAAGGAAAGTGAGGAACTCTATAATATTTCAGAAGATATATCAAAGGAAACAATTGAGGTTTCAGCGGTTACTCAAACAGAATTAGACGAACTTCAGAATATTAACGAAAGTACTTTGAATTTAAAAATAATGCTTAATAAATTGGAAAGATTAGCCGGAATATTTAATATATCTGTACTTCCTGTTAAAGAAGATAGCAAAAAACAATTACGCATTGTTTTTGTGAGTCCCCTAGATAATGATTTTTGGCATATTATTCGTAAAGGCGTCTTATATGCAAAAAGGGAGTTATCTGAAAAAAATGTAGTAATAGATTATTATGGTTTTGAAGACAATGTAGGCGATCAAATTAAACAAACAGTAAAAGACGCTATAGAAAATGATGTAGACGGAATTATTGTACCAGGGTTTGACCCGGATCTTGCTGATTTAATTGAGGTTGCTGACAGTAAGAATATTCCGGTAATGTTGATTGCAGAAGATTTGCCTATGAAAACCAAACGTGTTGCCTATTTCGGTGCAAATTTTGACTCAACGGGGATTGTTGCTGTTCGTATATTGGCAAAGTACCTGGGAGGAAAAGGAGAGGTGGCGGTTTTTACAGGTGAAGGAAATAGCTTTGGAAGGCATACTATTTTACCGGAGCTTAAAAAACATAAGAATATAAAAGTTGCAGCACAGGTTCAGTGTGCAGATGATATTGAAGTCTCATATAATGTAACAAAAGATATACTTAGAGAAAACAGTAATATACGTGCTATATTGGTTCCTGGAATGGGCTTTTTTGGTGCTGCCAGAGCCATCGAAGAGATTGGTTTTATAGGGAAAACTTTTCTTATAAGTTTTTTCTACAGCAATGAAATAGCTGAGTATATTAAAAGAAGAATTAAAAAAGTAAATAAAAGTTCTTAAGTCAATTATAAAATAACCGGTTATTTTATTTCATTTATTAGATAAAAAACAGGGTTAAAAAGTTTGGCTTATAAAAATAATTAAATATTTTTATGATAAAATGTAAGAAATTTTAAATGTATATCGTATTATTGTTGAAGCGCGCTTCAGAAAGAAGGTGATCATTATTAAAACTCAAAAAATTAATGAAGACTTACAAGAGTTTGGCAACATGGTAATGAGTATATCAATGAATTATCTGAAAAATAAAGCTGACGCAGAGAATATAACTCAGGAAGTTTTTTTAAAACTATTTCTAAGCAGTAAAGAGTTTAAGAGTTATGAGCACAAAAAAGCCTGGCTTATACGTGTTACAACAAATCTTTGCAAGGATTTTTTAAAGTCTGCTTCAAAACGCCGTGACGTTTCCCTTGAAGAAGTGGCGGAACTTTCTTACATAGATAAAGGCAGGGGTGATGTACTTGATTTAATTAGAGAGTTGCCTGCCGGATACCGTAAAATAGTATATTTGTACTATTATGAGGGTTATAAAACAAAGGATATTGCAAAAATAACAGGACTATCTAAAAGCAATGTGTCCGTAAGCCTTCACAGGGCACGTAAATTGTTAAAAGAAAAAATTGAAAGGAGTGGAGATTATGAAGGACAGATATGTGAAAGAAGAATATAATGAGACAGTTATGAGTGATGAACTTAAAATGCGTATACTAAAAACATGTGAGAATCTTGAAAGCCTTGATGAAAGGGACAGCATAAAAGTCTCAAATAAAAAAGGGTTGCTTATTGCTGTGGCTACAATGGCGGCTGTATTGATGTTTACACTAGGAGTCAGTGCCGCAAAAGATTGGGAGTACCTGGAGGTTTTCAGAAAAATATTTGGTGACAGTGTGGATAATGTGGCAGATATATATTCATATCCAGAGGTAGATGTAATGGTTAATACTTTTGAAGATTTGGAAATAGAAGTGAAAGGTGTGGTGGCAACAAAAAACAGTTTGTATGTGCTTTTTGACTTTGTTGCACTTGACGGGACGATATTTGATACTACGGATATACATGAAGGTTCAATATATGTTACTTCACTTGGTAATGAGGTGAATTTACATAACCCTAACCGTTATTCAAACCACTTTTTTGACTTTAATATTGAAAGTAAAGACCGGATAAAGTTAAATGAAATGGCAGGGCATGGAATAAATGGATTTGTTTTATTTGATGGAGGTGCGTCTGTTCTGGATATTTATGACGGAAATGATTTTGACAACCGTATGAGTATTGCTTACTGTGAGACTCTTAATATTTGCGATTATCCGGGTTCTGTTGTGGTGCTTTCAATTAACTCAATTAGTAAGGATGGTAAAATTATAAAAGAAGGTGTCTGGAAAGCAAAATTCACCGTACCGGAACAAGAATTAAAGGTAATTAATTTGGATGTAAATAAAAAAACAAAAATGCTGCGAAACATGGTGTTTGATTACACATCCGGTGACGAGTACATTTATGACGAAGTTGAGATTAATAATGTAACCATTGATGCCCTCAGCTTTCAGTTTACCTTCACTGCACATCGAGGCTATTTAACAACCCACACTTTCCACGTCTGGCTTGAAATGAAGGATGGGAGTATAGTCGGATATCCGGATATATATGAGTCTGCATATAAAGGTGCTATGCAAGGATGCGGCACTCAAAGGGGTAAAAGCGGGGTTGTAAAGATTATATTAAATGAACCTATTAATCCGGATGATATTAAAGCCATTCATATGGGAACGGATTTAGTTATAGAATTGGATTAGGCAAAAAAAGTAAAAGATTTAATATTCCCTCTGTATTTTTGAATACAAAGATATAGATACTGAAATTACTTAATTTGATAAACAAAAAGAATTAATATATAATTAAAAATAAAAATTGTGCTTAAAACAGTAAAAGCAGCAAATTATACTTTTTAAAGTATAAAATGATAGTTGGATTAACAATCTAAATAAGGTAGTTTCAGTATTGTGGGAGGGAATAAAAAATGAAATCATACCGTAAAGAATTGGTTTTCAACGTACCTGCAAGAAGGGCATATATCAATATTACACAACAGGTTCAGGATTGCATTGACGAAAGCGGTGTAAAAGAAGGATTAGTTTTAGTTAATGCAATGCATATTACAGCCAGTGTATTTGTAAATGATGATGAACCGGGGCTGCATCAGGATTTTGAGAAATGGTTGGAAGGCTTAGCGCCGGAAAAGCCGTATAGTCAATATAAGCACAACGGGTATGAGGATAATGCAGATGCTCACCTTAAACGTCAGATTATGGGAAGAGAAGTGGTGGCGGCAATTACCAACGGAAAGCTGGACTTTGGTCCGTGGGAACAGATATTTTATGGAGAGTTTGATGGCAAACGTCAAAAACGTGTACTTGTCAAAATAATAGGTGAGTAGCAATCCGGGAGAAGGAAACAAAAAAAGAATCCAAAACAGCAGGATAAATTCAAAATTTGGGCAAGGAATTAATTTTCTTTGCCCGGTTTGTATTTTTTTATAAGTAAAGCAAAAAATTAATGGGTAAGGTGAAAAAAATAAATAAAAGAGAGGGAAATATGCGTAAAGTTTTTACCAAAATTTTTGCCATTGTATTACTGGGTTTAGTTTTATCCGTCAGCAGTATTTTTATTTTAAGTGACAGGAGGATAAGTTTTGCACCCGGAGAGCCTAAAAGCTCTGAAGAACTTGACAAAAACAACTTGAAAGACAAAACCTCAAATAATAAAACTTCAAATGATGACCAGGACAAGGAATTTGAAGATAGCGGAAAAGATATAAATTCAAATGAAAATACTGAGCCTAAAGAGAATTCAGAAACCGGAGAGAATACTGAAACTGAAGAGGATACCCAATTAAGTGTAAAAATATCTTTTGCCGGTGATGTTCTCCTTGCAAGCGGGGTGGAGTCACTTATAGAGCAAAAGGGAACGGAATTTATCATTTCAGATGTGAAACACATCTTTGAAGAGTCAGATATCTCAATGGTAAATTTAGAATGTGCCATTAGTGAAATAGGTACCAAAGCGCCGGACAAACAGTTTACCTTTAGGGCAAAGCCCCAAACCCTTGATGTTTTAAAATTTTCCAAAATGGATATAGTAAGCCTTGCCAACAATCACACCCTGGATTTTGGAGTGGAAGCTCTTTTGGATACCTTTCAAAATTTAAGAGATTATGGTATTAAATATGCCGGGGCGGGCATGAATATGGATGAAGCAGCCAGACCTGTTTTTATTGAAGAAAATGGCATTAAAATAGCCTTTATTGCGTCAAGCCGTGTTATACCGGGGGGAGGTGGTTCGTACTTCGATTCATGATTTTGAAGGGGATCAGACTTACAGTGAGAAAAGGGGACACAATTTTGCTTTAAATGCCACCTTTGATGAGGTTGAAGCTGGAGATTATGACGCCCTTGTTATACCCGGCGGACGTGCTCCGGAGTACATAAGACTGAATAAAAAAGTATTGGAAATGGTAAAGCATTTTGACAACGAGAATAAACCAATTGCCGCTATATGCCATGGACCTCAGGTTCTTACTGCAGCGGGTGTTTTAAAGGGCAGAGAATGTGCAGGATATCCGGCTGTAGCCCCGGATATAGAAGCTGCAGGTGGCAAGTACATAAATTTAGACATGGATAAAGCCCACGTGGAGGGTAATCTGGTTACTGCACCGGCCTGGCCGGCACACCCGGATTGGCTTGCTAAACTTCTAAAAGTACTTGGTGCAGAAATAAAGATATAATATATAATATAAGAGATATAATATAGATATATATATTTTGCAAGTATATACAGATAAAAAATATAGTATATTGCATATAGAAATATAAGAGACGGTATAAAGACAAAGGTGTTGTTGAAGGGCTATTTTCAACAACACCTTTTAAAATCAAAATTTTTACCACAGATGGTGAACACTGTCCTTGATGTATTTGTCGTATATATTCTTCACCGCTTCCATTTGCTCTGCTGACAAATCGGGCATGTCTGATGAAGCGGCATTTTGCATTACCTGTTCCGGGGTTTTACCTCCAGGTATAGTGCAGCTTACAGCGTCCTCCATAAGAATCCACTTAAGGGCAAACTGTGCCATTGTATAACCTTCAGGCTTTATTTTAGAAAGTTCTTCAACGGCTTTTAGTCCTAATTCAAAATCTACTCCGGAAAAAGTTTCGCCCCTGTCAAAGGCTTCCCCTTTCCGGTTGAATTTCCTGTGGTCATCATCTTCAAAAGTGGTGTCCTTTGTCATTTTTCCGGTAAGAAGCCCGCTGGCTAAAGGAACGCGTACAATTATACCTACATTGTTTTCCTTTGCTTTTTTGAAAAACACTTCATTGGGCTTATGCCTGAACATATTGTATATTATCTGAACGGTACTTACATTAGGGTAGGTTATTGCTTTTAAAGCCTCATCCACAGTTTCTACACTTACACCATAATAAGCAATTTTGCCCTTTTTCACAATTTCATCCATACCGTAAAAGAGTTCTTCGTTGTCGTAAACTTCCGTTGGGGGGCAGTGAAGCTGTAAAAGGTCAATTTTCTCAACATCAAGATTTTTAAGGCTTCTGTCTATAAAGTTTTCAATATTTTCCTTTGTATAGCCTTCAGCTGTATGAGGATTTAACCGTCTTCCTGCTTTGGTTGCTATATAAAATTTTTCCTTTGTGCTTTTAGAAAGCTTAGAAAGCAGTCTCTCACTTCTGCCGTCGCCGTAAACATCTGCGGTGTCAAAGAAATTAATTCCCACTTCAAGAGCCTTTTCCAAGGCTTTCATACTTGTATTGTCATCAACGCTGCCCCAGGTTCCTCCTATTGCCCATGCACCAAAAGATACTTCAGAAACTTTATAACCCGTCTTTCCAAGAACTCTGTATTTCATAGTTGGCCTCCTTTTACTAAATAGTTTATTATAATGATATCACAAATAATATTACAGCAGTAGCTGCAGCGGCAGTAACTTTATTTATTTTATAACTTTTATAAAACTTGTTTATAGCCCTGTTATAATTTCAAGGAGTTTTTCCGGTGTATCAGCTAAGTAATCAGGATTTTTGCTTTCAAGAAGTTCTTTTGAGTCAAATCCCCATGTAACAGCAATAATACTAATTTTGCATTTTTTACAAGCCACAATATCTCTTTCCTCATCACCTATGTAAATAACATCTTCTTTTTTAAGATTATTTTGCTCAATAAATGAGTTTATAGTCAGATGTTTTCCAAAAAGATTTTTAGATGAATGGATTTTATTAAACACGTCAATTCCATTTTTCTTTAATACTTCTTTTATTATATCCTCTGAATTTGAAGATATAATATTAATGTTATAATTATTTTTTTTTAAAGTTTCAATAACTTCTTTCATTCCTTTAAAGACTTTAACATCAGGAAAGTGATTTTTAAACTTGTTTTTTGCCTTACGGTATAAAAAAGGTATTCTATAAATGGGGATGGAAAGGTATTCACATTTTTTAATAACTGACATTTTCTTTAAGGTAGAAAAATCGTCAGGGGTTATTTTTTTGTAGTTGTATTCACCGGCAAGCAGATTGTACATTTCAACTACAGAATCTGTTGAATCAACTATTGTTCCATCAAAATCAAATATAAGAGTTTTTTGCATATACATACATCCTTTACCTTGTGATATCTTAATTATGTGATATAATATTATAGGTTTTGTACATGATATTATTATGTACAAAAAATAACATCAAAAAAACTATTGACATTTATTAAAACATGTATTATACTGATATAGTCATATCGAAGTAGTGTGTTTAAGCCGGAGTGGCGGAACAGGCAGACGCACAGGACTTAAAATCCTGCGGGAAATCAAATTCCCGTACCGGTTCGATTCCGGTCTCCGGCACCAATGACATCGCGGGATGGAGCAGTCCGGTAGCTCGTCGGGCTCATAACCCGAAGGTCGGGGGTTCAAATCCCTCTCCCGCAACCAAGAAAAATAAACCCTAGAGTCAAAAGGCTCTAGGGTTTTATTAATTTAAAAATATTCAAAGAAGCAAAATTGCAATTTTAACTGAAATTTTATTTTACACCTTTAATTCCAAACAGCCAGTTCTTTATTTTTTTGAAGATTCCTTGAAATTCAGGTCTGTCCTTATGACCGTGTATGTAAAAGTAATATTCGTGAAGTATCAATAGCTCCATATATGTATCATCTAGCTGCCTTATCAGATTCTGTTTATCTTCAGGAATGATGTTTTCCAATGCTTTGTATAGTTTAGAGTAGCGGTTGTTAATTTCTCTGCATTCTTTTGTCTTTTCTAATTTTTCAGCTAAATAGTCCAGCCTTTTTGTATAACTATTAGGATCTTTAATGTCTACACTGTTATCCATTATTTTTCCTTGCTCCCTTAAAAATAAATTTAAAAATAGACAATATATTGAATATATACATTTTATATCAGAAACGTTAACATTTCTATTGTATTTGTGCATAAAAATTTAGAAAATTTCTATATATTATATACTATTTTAAAAAAATCAAGCACACAAAATATAAAAATACCCTATTAAAGTTAAAATGCTTTAATAGGGTACAAATAAAGTCTTTTATAATTACTTTTACAGTTAGAAATCACAGTTATTAATTAGTCTAAAACTCTTATTTCTGCTGCTTCAGCCGTAAAAGATTCAGCGTCAGTTTTGTAAAAAACAATTTCTATTTTTACGTCTTCTTCAAGTGAATCAGGAGAGATGCTTTCACCACTACTATTTAAAAATTTTGTTTTTTCAGATACGGAAAAAGCAAATGTGGCATACTCATCTGACTCTTCTAAATATTGGGTCAAAAAGACATGTTTTGCTTGATTGTTATCATCAAAACTAATGTTCCTAAGTGTTCCCGAAATAGTGTCAGTTTCATGTTTATTGCTACATGCTGACATTGAAATAACAAGAATGATGCCTATTAAAATTAGAGAAATCTTTTTCAATTTCATAACCATAACCCCTTTTTTAATTTTAAAGTGTAATCCTGTCATGTAAATTTTCTTTATACACTATACATTGTAGCACTTTTATCTAAAATCTCCAAGTGCTTAAGGCAGAATATTTTAGATTTAATTTTCCATTTTTGATATAATTAGAATAGTTAAATGTTTTTAAAACTAAATATTAAATAATCTATATTTTATTAATATGTGGGAAAATATATGGTAGTAAAATTAAAACAAATAATTTTAAAAATATGAGAGGGTTTAATTATGGACAGGGTACTTAAAGTAATAAAGGCAGTAAATGAATATTTTGAAAAAGGCGAAAAGGAGCCTCAAAAACCCTTTTTAAAATATTTGCTGCACACATATGGGGTGGCATATCTTTCAGCTGCAATTGCAAAGGTCAGGGGACTTGATATGGAGTTGGCATTTATTATTGGAATTTTACATGACATAGGTAAATTAAAAACAAAAGAATTGGAAACAGATACAGATAAAGAAAACAGTTATAGTCACTGTATAGAAGGTGAGAAAATAGCAAAAGAAGTATTGACAAACTTAAATAGCTTTAATGAGGAGGAAATTGAAATTATATGCCGGGCTATAAGAAATCATGCAAATAAAAAGGTTGAGGAGTCTTTATATGATGAAGTGATTAAGGATGCAGATGTCATTGAAAAACTGTTTACAGAAGGTAAAAAATTTAAAAATAAAATGCATAAGAGAAAAAGACTGAAAAGTACCCTTAGGGAGTTTGAACTAAAGCTATACAACAGGGAGCCTTGAGGGTGTTGGGCAGCTTGTTTTTATACTTAAAAAAGCTTGCATCTGTGCTTAAAAACAATGGCGGGATTTGGGCTGCAATTTAAAAGAAGCAAATTCCAAAAAAAATTATTAAAAAATCACTTGACTTTTACTTAGGTTATCTGCTACAATATTAAAGCGTGCTGGAGATACAACAGTGACATGGCGGCGTAGCTCAGTTGGCTAGAGCATACGGTTCATACCCGTAGTGTCGTTGGTTCAAGTCCAATCGCCGCTACCAGCGCCTTAAATTTTATAATATGGCCCATTGGTCAAGCGGTTAAGACACCGCCCTTTCACGGCGGTAACAGGGGTTCGAGTCCCCTATGGGTCACCACATGTGTGGGCGCTTAGCTCAGCTGGGAGAGCACCTGCCTTACAAGCAGGGGGTCATAGGTTCGAGCCCTGTAGCGCCCACCACTTATTTATAAAAAATGCATAGTTAAGGTACAAAGCCTTTTTATTATGTTCCAAAAAACCGGCATAATAAAAAGGCTTTATTTTTGCCTGTATTTAAAAACCTGTATTCAAAAATTAAAAAAGTTTTAAAAAAGTTTAAAAAAGTTTTGACTAAATGTTACATAATTATTTAAAAATATCTGTGTGTTCAAAGTTATATTTCTATATTGAACTTCCTTCTTTAACTTAGTCTGATGTAATCTCTAGATGTGTTTTGTGGATACATGTCATAAATATTTTCTGTCTTTGCAACTTAAAATGACAAATATTTTTTTGGAAGTTGTATATAATCAGTTTTGTGCAAAAACGCCAAAACCAAAAAATAAATTAGGGGGTCACAAAAGATGAAGCCAGAAATTTTTTCTTATGAAAAGTCAGGGAGTTTAGGAAAAGCTTATGGAAAGATAGGGGAAAGTATCCTTTCACACATAGGCTTTTCAAAAACCAACATTTTAATGTTTTTAGCAAGTTTTCTTTTAGGAAGGGTTTCACTGTTTCAAGGAACTATGCCATTTGGACTAGCTTTTTTTGCTGCAGCCTCAACAAAAACATTTAACAAGATTTTAATGGCAGTTGCCGTTTTGGCAGGAATGATAACCGGAGGGGCTGTGGAAGAGCTGTTTACTGCACTTCTTTTTATTGGTATATTTTCAATTTTAACCAGGGTATTAAAAAACATTAAAATAAAAGAAGACTACAAGATAGCAGTTACAGGGATTGTAAGTGCGCTGATACCACAAATGTATATGGTGTATTTAAATGGATTTTTATTATATGATTTATTAATGGCAATTTTTTATTCAGGGTTGGTTTTTTCATTAATTTTTATTTTTAGAAGCAGCGGACTTTTATCAGATGGTGTAAAAAAGAAAGATACGTATTCAAATGAAGAAATAATAAGCATGGCAGTGATGGCGGCTTTGATGCTTTCAGCTGTCAGTGATATTAGTTTTTTGGGATTTACACTGACAAATATATTAGGAATTTTATCAATATTAATATTCAGTACAAAGCTTGGTTCCGGAGCCGGGGCAGCTGTGGGGGTGATAACAGGGCTTGTAATAAGCATGGCCAACCCTGCAGCACCACCTGTTATAATTGCTTCTTATGCTTTTTGCGGGCTTTTGACAGGTGTTTTTAAAAATCTTGGAAAAATAGGGGCAAGCATTGGGTTTATAGCGGCAAATGCCTTGCTTACACTGTATTTAAATGGCTCTACAGAAATTCTCATACATATAAAAGATATATCTATGGCGTCTATGATTTTTATACTTATTCCTGAAAAAGTAATGGAAAATACATTTGGGTTTTTAGATAATAAATCCAAAGTAAAAGACAAAATTAGCTACAGTGAAAGAATAAGGGAACTTACTGTGAATAAACTTAATAATTTTGCACTGGCATTTAGTGAAATAGCAAAAACTTTTAATGAAATATCTCAAACAAAAATGATTACTAATAAGCAGGATATATCCTCTTTATTTGACAGGGTGGCTGAAAAGGTATGCAAAGACTGCAGTTTGTGTATGTACTGCTGGGACAGGAATTTTTACAGTACCTATCAGGTTATGTTTAGAATAGTTGAGGCTTTAGAAAAGAAGGGCTGCATTAATGAAAAGGATATACCCGGGCAGTTTATTGAGAAATGTGAGCATGTAGTGGAATTTGTAAAGCAAATTAATAATATATACGAATTATTTAAGGTGGATATGGTGTGGAAAAGTAAAATGGGGGAGAGCAGGGGTATTATATCCCAGCAATTAGACGGGCTGTCAAAGGTTATATCAAATCTTGCTTCGGAAATTAACACAGACATTAAATTCAAAAGGGAGCTGGAGGACAGCTTATTATTGGAATTGGATATGGCAGGTGTGAAAGTTAAGGATGTAATAATATATGAAAATAAATGGGGAAAATTTGAGGTAAATATTTTTCATAAAGACTGCAGGGGAAAAAATAGGTGTATAGATATAATGGAAAACAAAGCATCTGAAGTTTTAGGCAAAAAGATGGTTAAAGACAGGACTGAATGTATTTACAACCATAAAACAAATATATGCAATTTAAAACTGGTTGAAGAGGAGGTTTTGAGTGTTACCACAGGGGTGGCCAGAAGACCAAAATATGAAGGACAGGTTTGCGGGGATAATTACACATTTATGAATACAGGGGACGGAAAATATATTTTGGCTTTGAGTGATGGAATGGGGGCAGGTCAAATAGCTTTCAACCAAAGCAATGCTGCTATAAACTTGTTGGAGCAGTTTATAGAGACCGGTTTTGATAAAGACACTGCAATAAAACTGATAAACTCCATTCTTGTGCTGAAATCCGATGAAGATTCTTTTGCAACAATTGACCTTACAGCAGTTGATTTATATGATGGGAAGGTTGAGTTTGTTAAAATAGGTGCAGTTCCGACATTTATAAAAAAAGAAGAAACCGTTGAAGTTGTAAAATCCATTTCACTGCCTGCAGGAATACTTAGTAATATTGAAACAGAACTTGTTTCTAAAGAAGTTGGAAACGGGGATTTTATTATAATGATGTCTGACGGGGTAATAGACTCATTTATGAAAGAAGAAGAAGGGGAGCAGGGTTTGATAGATTATATTGACGGTATTAAAAGCATCAATCCCCAGGAAATTGCGGATACAATATTGGATAAAGCCCTTTCTAACTGTGGGGAAAGGCCTTTGGATGACATGACTGTCATGGTAGCAAAAATATGGAGCCGGGGGAGCTAAACAAATTACATATTATATGTATAATTTTCACAATTCCGAAACAAACTAATGCTGAATATATATTTCGGAGGAACTGTATGGTATATGATGAGACTAAAAAAATCATAATTGTAAAAAATATACCTTCAAACTTAGTTGAAGAAGCAATTTTAATTTTAAAGGGAAATTCAAAAAATGGGGAGAAAGGCAGCAAAGATAGCGAATACAAAAAAAACCAGTACATCATTAAGGAGGCGGAAGAGGTTATAAAAAATTGTGTTTATGGGAAGAGAAATTTAAATAATTTAGCGGTGGGGTTAAATTTGAAGCCAAACTTCTTTAAACTCAGAATGTTAGCAAATGCCATAGTAAACATTGTTATGTTAGGAAGTATAGTTCTTCTGATTTTGATGGTTGCAAAGCTCTTATAATGCACCCGTTTAGCCAAAGCTAAACGGGTTAATTTTTTTAGTTTTGTTGATGTTATAAATTAAAAAAGAAAAAAAGTCAACTTTTCTTCAATATAAATCATAGAATTTTATGTAAGAAGGGGATAAAATATAAAGAGAGAGGTGTATATTTTAATATACTACACAGGAAGTTAGGGGAATTAAAAAGTGCTTATTTCAAGTTTAAAAAAGTCAAAGCTAGTTATCGTATTACAATTCTGAAAGTACATCTCTAAAGGTTGATAATAAAATTTTATTAAAATTAAAATTAAAAATAAAGAGAGGGGAGTTCACTTATGAAACAAAAAGTGACGCTGATTCTGGCACTTATAATGTGCATTACACTTTTAGCGGCTCCAAATGTACAAGCACGTACTGTCACATCAAATGAAATAGGCACCCACGGGGGATATGACTTTGAATTTTGGGTAGATTCCGGTTCAGGCTCTATGACTTTGAAAGACGGCGGAGCTTTTAGCTGTCAATGGAGTAATATAAATAATATATTATTCCGTAAAGGACGCAAATTTGACCAAACCAAGACGCATCAGCAGCTTGGGAATATTGTGGTGGAATATGCGGCTGACTACCGTCCAAACGGGAACTCATATTTGTGTATCTATGGATGGACGGTAGACCCCCTTGTAGAATACTATATTATTGAAAGCTGGGGTAACTGGCGTCCTCCAGGAGCACAGTCAAAGGGTATGATTACAGTGGACGGCGGTACATATGATATTTATGAGACTACAAGGGTTAACCAGCCTTCCATTATAGGTACTGCAACTTTCCAACAGTATTGGAGTGTTAGAACATCTAAAAAAACAAGCGGTACTGTATCTGTAAGCCAGCACTTCAGAGCTTGGGAAAGCATGGGTATGAAAATGGGTAAAATGTATGAAGTTGCTACTACAGTAGAGGGATACCAGAGCAGTGGTTCTGCAGACGTTTATAAAAACGTAATTACCATTGGCGGAAGTATACCTAACGACCCAATAGATCCAGTGGAACCAGGAGGTCCAGGTGGTTCTACAATGCCGGAGAATAACGGTCCTAACTCAAGAGACGCTTTTTCAAGAATTGAAGCAGAAGAATACAACGCTTACAACTCTTCAAGCATGGAAATTATAGGAACGGGAAGCGGAGAAGGTATAGGCTATATAGAAAGCGGAAACACACTTACATTTAAAAACATAAATTTTGGAAGCGGTGCAAGTAAGTTTACTGCAAATGTTGCATCTGATGTGGATAATCCTACAACAATTGATATAAGAATAGGCAGTTCAACAGGAACACGCATAGGTTCTTTACAAGTGGGTTCAACAGGAGGTTGGAATGACTATACAGAGCTTTCCACAAATATAACTTCTGTTACAGGGGTAAATGATGTTGTATTGGTATTTTCAGGTCCTGTAAATATTGACTGGTTTACTTTTACAAAGGGAGGCGGAAGTGATCCGGTACCTACCGTGGGACCAGGACCTGTAATTAAATTTGGTGATTTAAACGGTGATGGTGTAATTGATTCTATGGATGCAGCGTTGCTTAACAGATACGTTATGGAGATTTCAACTTCCATACCAAAAATTGATGCTGCTGACTTAAACGGGGACGGTCTAATTAACTCCATGGACGCAACATTACTTAACAGATACATATTAGAAGTTATTGATAAATTCCCGGCGGAAGACAAGTTGCCACCACATCAGCCAACTCCGTCAAATCCGCCTCTTACAGGAACGGCCCTGAAGGACTATGGAGCGGCTAACGGGAAAGTAATAGGCTCTTGTGTTAACAGCCAATGGTTTTATAATCAGACAAGCCCTATTTACGAAGAAATTTTAAAAAGAGAGTTTGCAATGGTGGTTGCTGAAAATGAAATGAAATTTGATGCCCTTCAGCCATCTCAAAACAATTTTAACTTTGCAAACGGTGACAGGCTGGTTTCATTTGCCCAGCGCAACAATATGGAAGTACGCGGACATACACTATTGTGGCACAACCAGCTTCCAAGATGGGTACAAAATGGAAACTGGACAAGGGATTCTCTGACTGCTGTTATAAATAATCATATAAATACAGTATTAACACACTACAAAGGCAAAATAAAGGAATGGGACGTAGTTAACGAGGCTGTGGATGACAGCGGCAATTCCCTTAGAAACAGTGTGTTTACAAGGGTAATTGGTCCAGACTTTATAGACATTGCATTCCATGCAGCAAGAAAGGCTGACCCTGATGCACTTCTTTTCTACAATGACTACAATATAGAAGATTTAGGTGCTAAATCCAATTACACATATAATATGATTAAAGGTATGGTGGAAAGAGGAGTACCTATTGACGGTGTAGGTTTCCAATGTCACTTTATCAACGGTATGAGTGCTCAACAATTGGCTGATATAGAGAGGAATGTAAAACGCTATGCTGATCTTGGACTTTTGGTATCTTTTACTGAAATTGATATAAGAATACCATCTTCCCAGAATCAAAACCAGGCGTTTCAGGTACAGGCGGACAATTACAAATCACTTATGGAAATTTGCCTGAGAAATCCTAATGTTAAAACTTTTGTATTTTGGGGATTTACCGATCAATATTCATGGGTTCCGGGAGTATTCCCAGGTACTGACAATCCATTGATTTTTGATAGAAATTACAATCCAAAGCCAGCATACAATGCAATAATAGATGCTTTAAAAGAGGCACTTGAAAGATAGCATACAAACATACAAATTTATATTTAAATTATCATTACAGCAATTTTACGGCAATATAGTACCGCAGCCAATTGCCGCAAACAGTGATTTTCCCCTTTTTCATTGTCGCAACATGTATGATTTATATACATGTTGCGGCATAAATTACACATTAGAAGTTACATATAATTAAAACAAAATGAAACATGTATTCATTTTTTATTTTGTTGCGAAATTTATACTTAAGAAGGTATATAAACATTGCACAGATTTAAAAAGGAGGTCAAGTTTATGAAAAAAAGCATTTTAAGTATTTTTTTATGCATCTTGTTGGTAGCATCATTTTTAAACACTTTTACGTTTATTTCTACAGCGGCTTTACAGCCAACTATGCCGCCTGCAGGCTATGACAGGGTGAATAACAACATTCCTCATGGCCAGGTAAGTTATATTAATTATTTTTCCAAGGCTACAAACAGTCAGCGCAGGGCAAGGATTTACCTGCCTCCGGGATATTCCCCAGATAAGAAATACAGTGTTATGTATTTGCTACACGGGATCGGAGGAAATGAAGATGAGTGGTATCAAAATGGTGTACCACATGTAATTCTTGACAATCTCATTGCAGCAGGCGAAATAGATCCTTTTATTTTGGTATTGCCATATGGTAATGCAAGTGCACCTGGAGTGGATGGCTGGGAGAATTTCACCAAAGATTTATTAGAAAGCCTTATACCTTATATAGAAAGCAACTATTCAGTTTATACTGATGCAAAGCACAGGGCTATTGCTGGTCTTTCCCAGGGTGGGGCACAGGCTGTAAATATTGGTTTGCCAAATGCAGATAAATTTCATTATGTAGGCGGTTTTTCATCATCACCAATTATGAAGCAAAACAATCAATTATTCCCTGACGGCGGGACTAAAGTAAGAGAGAATATAAAGTTGCTGTTTCTTTCCTGTGGTACAGCAGATAACCTAATCTTCAGCAACAACAGATTAGTGGATTACTGTAAGAAAAATAATATACCGCATGTTGAGTGGCTTCTTCACAATTATGGTCATGATTGGACTGTGTGGAAACCAAGTTTGTGGAATTTTGCAAGGATGGCCTGTGCAGCAGGATTTACAGAGCCAGGTGGCGGCGGACCGACTACACCACCAACACCAACACTACCACCAACACCAAGGTCTGCATTTTCACGTATTGAAGCAGAGGATTACAATGCTATTAATTCTTCATCAATGAGAGTAATAGATACTCCTGGCGGCGGTGGCGGAATAGGGTATATAGAAAGCGGGGATTCTGTATTATATAGCAAAATAGATTTTGGAAGCGGGGCAAAATCTTTTAAAGCCATGGTGGCAAGTGCCTTGGATATAAATATTGACCTTAGATTAAACAGTCCTTCAGGAACACGCATAGGGACACTTTCAGCTCCTTCAACAGGTGACTGGGATACATATCAACTATTAAGCTGTGATATTAGCAATGTTACAGGAGAAAATGACTTGTATCTTGTATTCTCAGGTCCTGTTAATGTGGACTGGTTTGAATTCAGCGGTGGAACAGTTCCCACAAATCCGCCAACCGGAAATTTAGGCGATATAAATAGAGACGGAACTATAAACACCAGCGACTACACATTGTTATCCAGACATATATTAGAAATTACAACCCTTACAGGGGAGGCATTTAGAAATGCCGATATCAACGGGGACGGAATCATTAATTCTAATGATGCTACACTTCTACAAAGATATATATTAGAAATTATTGATAGATTCCCAGGTCAAGGATACTGACCTGGGCCATCACCTGATCCTACTTCTGTCAAATCCTCCTGTCAATGCCAGAATTTTGCCTCCTGTTGACAGTGTAGAGGATTATGGTCCATTTCAAGTAGTGATAGACAAAGATGTGGGACCAAATAGAAAAGGGTGGGTTTTCAGGCCGGCCAATCTTGGAAGTTTAGGTGTTGAAGCACATCCAATATTTTTATACGGACCAGGCGGGGGATCTCATCCAAGTTATTATGAATCACCTATGACCAAGGTTGCTTCTCATGGTTTTGTGGTTTACAGTGAAGAATCATCATTTTCAGGAGATGAAATGAAAGCAGCATTGGATTGGATTATACAGCAAAACAGCAACCCGTCCAGCCCATACTACAATAAACTGGATACAAGCAGGATTGCGGCAGGAGGACACTCACTTGGTTCAGTAGCTGCTTATGGTGTTGCAAGTGATCCTAGAATATCAACTACAATTCACATGAATGGCGGTTCTCTTGACGGTACAGGAGCAAGTAAAATGAGAAAGCCCACCGCTCTTGTTTGCGGATTGGAGGACGATTTAGCCCTTGAAAATACAAGGAATGACTTCAGGCAGGCAACAGTACCAATATGGTATGGTGAAATGAGAGGTGGCGGTCATGGAAGCGGACCATTTGACGGAATTCCTGCAACGATAGCATGGCTAAGATGGCATTTAGGCGGGGAAACTGAGCGTAAAGATATGTTTATAGGAGAAGGACAATTTTACTTTAACAGAGGTATATGGATATCTCACAGCAAGAACTGGGAAAACTATAAAGATCCCTTTTAAACTTTGGAAATAGACATATAAACAGAAATAATGTATTATTAAAAGGAGCATAATTTATATGCTCCTTTTAATAATTTTTTTAAGGGGTTTTATTGTGAAAAAATTTCTTATTGACAGGCTGTTGTTTCCAAAAAGTTATTTTAAAAAATTAACAAGTAAACTACACACTTTATATATAGGGCTGGCATTGGTTGGATTGTTTAAACTGGGTATGTCCCTTATTTACAGGATACCTTTTTATTTTTTCAACAAACCCCCGGAAGTATTGGTGTACAATATTTCCCTTACCTTCTGTATTATAATTTTAACAGGGCTTTTGGATACAGTGTTTTTTGCAATGCCTCTATTTGATGCATTTAAGAATTTTGCCCTTAGAAAACGCATAACTGATATAAAGGGACAATTTATTAAATTAATGAAAGTATATATAGTGTCTTATTTTTTAATTATCCCTATATATATTTTGCTGCATATAGTATTTAGAGAAAATGTAGCAGGGCTTAGGATATATTCAGGTTATTTTCTGATTATTAAAATAATAATTGTTTTATGGCAGTCAGCCATTGTAACCCGGGGCATATATGTAATTTATACATTTCACAAAAAACTTAAAATTTTGGTGTTTTTTATGGTATCTACATGGGTTATGCTACTTGGATATACAGTTGATTATCTGGTTAACGCATGGCTTATAAAACTTTTTATGTGAAATTTTCTTGATTTTTTATATTGTAAATAAAGATACGTTGGATTATAATAAATATTGGGTTATAATAAATATTGAATTATAAATAACAATTAGACTGAAAATAGAAGTAAATTATAAATAGTAGCCACACTATAAGTAGTAATAATATTGATTGGGATTTTAGTTTTCAATTCTTATGGTATGTCCCGGTGGTCTAATGGATAAGACAGTAGATTCCGGTTCTACTAATACGGGTTCGATTCCTGTCCGGGACACCAAATTGTAATTTAAAAAAATTTCGAGATATTGTTAAGCATTTCTTAAACATTTCCGATATAACTAGTGTGATATAACTAAAAATCTTTTATCTGTTAGGAGAGAACATATGATTAGAGGTCTTTACACTTCCGGATGGAGTATGCTTGCAAATACCAAACAAATGGATGTAATATCCAATAATCTGGCAAACGTAAATACAAATGCATATAAAAGGGACACTGTTGTATATGAAAGCTTTCCTGAAGTGCTTGTAAAGAGGATAAATGACAGCAAAAGCACTGACAACCCTACAGGCAGGGTTGGAGGCATGCATTTAGGAAATGATGTTGGGGAAGTTTTCACTTATTACGCAAGGGGACAGCTTACAAAAACTGATAGAAGCCTTGATATGGCAATAGCGGATTCAGATTTAGCCTTCTTCACTGTTGCAGTTCCATTAGACAATGGGAATTTTGTACAAAGGTACACAAGGGATGGTGCCTTTTTATTAAATGCTAATGGGCAGCTGGTAACAAAAGAAGGTTATTTTGTCATGGGAGAAGGAGGAATTATCACTTTAGGAAGTGAGGATTTTACCGTTTTAGAAGATGGGACTATTTTAGAAAACGGTCAAACGGTGGGAAGGCTTTTAATAAGTGAGTTTGAAAATGAAAATGCATTGAGGAAAATAGGTGAAAACCTTGTTGAAGCAGCAGGAGCACCTCCCAATGAATTTACCGGGGCGGTAAAGCAAGGGTACATAGAGCAGTCAAATGTAAATGCAATAACGGAAATGGTAAATATGATTACAGTTATGCGCGCCTATGAGGCAAATCAAAAAGTTTTGCATGCACATGATGAAGCTTTGGAAAAGGCAGTAAATGAAGTGGGAAGAATAAGATAAGAAGAATAGTGTAAATGGTAGAAGCAGGACAGAAGCAAGTTAAAAAGGGTATAATTAAAACTTATATGAATGCAAAAGACAATATAAATGCAAAAAAACATTATAAATGTAAAGGATAATGTAATGCAAGTTATGATATAAATGCAAAGGATAATATAAGTGCAAGTTGATATAAATGTAAAGGATAATATAAAGGCCAGTATAAAGAGTAATATAACAGGAGGATGAAGCCCTATGATGAGAGCACTTTGGATAGCTAGTTCAGGTATGAAAGCACAGCAGTTTAATGTTGATGTTATATCCAACAACCTTTCAAATGTCAACACAACAGGGTATAAAAAAGAAAGAGCTGAGTTTAAAGATATGCTGTATGAAACTTTAACAAGGGCGTCAGTTTTAGATGGTGAAGGAAGACCTGTGAATTTACAGGTAGGACATGGGGCGGTAACCGCTGCCACATCTAAAAACTTCCAAATGGGAAATCTGGAAAGAACGGACAACCCTTTAGACTTTGCAATAGACGGGGACGGTTTTTTCATGGTAGCAGGACGCGGCGGGGAAATAGTTTATACCCGTGACGGGAGTTTTAAAATAAGTGTGACGGACTTTGGAAACATGCTTACAACATCAGACGGGTACCCTGTTTTAGATGAAAACGGTATGGAAATAATAATTGATGTTGATATCTCAAGGCTCAGTGTCAGGGAAGACGGAGAGCTTAGTTATACTGATGAAGAGGGGAATGTGGTTTCTTTAGGGCAAAGAATAGGTCTAGTAAAGTTTCCCAACAGATATGGATTAGAAAGCATAGGAAACAACAATTATGCAATTACTCCTGCCTCAGGACAGCCGGTTCCGGATGATCAAATGGGTAAAAGAAGCAGTATAAGGCAAAACTTTTTGGAATCATCAAATGTCCAAGTGGTTGAAGAAATGGTTAAGCTTATTGTAGCCCAAAGGGCGTATGAAATAAATTCAAAGGCTATCCAGTCAGCGGATGATATGCTGGGTATAGCAAATAACCTAAAGAGATAACGGAAGTGAAATGATATGGATGCGAATAAAGTTGTAGGAAATCTAACAAATAAAAATTTTTACAACATCAATTACAACACCAGGGAAATAAATCAGGATGGTGAATTTGAAAAAAGACTTTTAAATGCTTATGAGAACCAGGATGAAGAAGCCCTGAAAGAGGTTTGCAGGGAATTTGAAGGTCTGCTTCTTAACATGGTATACAAACAAATGAGGGCAACGGTATTTAGAAGTGATTTAATCCCAAAGTCTGTAGGACGGGAAATATTTGAAAGTATGCTTGATGATGAGTTGGTTAAAGAAGCTTCAAAAAACAGGAGCTACGGATTGGCAGAAGACTTATACAAGCAGCTTAGCAGAACCCTCAGGAACAGAAAGGTATAATGACAGAAAGTTCTATAAATAAGGCATCAGGGATGATAATGTATCAGGAATATCGCAGAAGTATCCAGCTTCTGCGATATGATTATTTTTTCATAGCATATTTGGAGTGATACAATGTGAAAAGGTTTAGGAAAATAAAAATAGAAAAAAACCATTTAATAGCGGTGATTTCCATAATTTTATTTGCTGTTTTTTCAGGAGTTATTATAAATTACCTGTCAAAAGAAATAAAGCTTGGGGTGCTGGCGGCATTATTAGTATTATCAGCATGCTTAATAACTTTATTTCTAACCAACCGATTGTATAAAAAAGTATATAAAAAGCTTATAGAAAAGTGCAGGGAGTGCATAGGAGAATTTCAGGTAAAAGATTATGACAATAAAATTTTTGCAGTCATGGAGGAAATAACAGAAAAATATTGCGATTTAAAAAGGAAGAATGCAGCTGCCAAAAATTCTATTGATGATTTATTTTTATCCTTACAAAGTCTTTCAGAGACAGGATATCAGAGCATAAACAAACTTTTCGAATCTTTAGATAGTATCTCCATGCCTTTAAACCAGCAGGCTGCAGCTCTTGACGAAGGTACAAATTTTGTTAAGAAACTGTCAGAGCATATGGATTCAATTTCTGATAATTTTAACAGCGTAAGAACAGATACATTAAATATAAAAGAGCTTTGCAGTACGGGGCTTAATTCCATTAATCTTCTTAAAGAAAAATTTCAGTTGACGATAGAAATGACTGACCAGATAACGGAATCTGTAAGAAACTTCACAGATATTATAAAAAGCGTAAGCGAATTTGTTGATATAATGAGTGATATTAGCAAACAGACAAAACATCTTGCTTTAAACGCAACCATTGAGGCTGCAAAAGCAGGTAAGTATGGAAGTGGTTTTGCTGTGGTGGCTGGAAACTTTAAAAAACTTTCAGACCAGGCTCAAAACCACACAGTCGGAATAAGTCAGTTAATGGACAAAATTGTGAGAGGGTATGCAGATATAAACCGGTCAGTTGAAGATTTAAAAGAATCAATAAAAAATCAAACAGAGTCAGTTGAAGATACCAACCAATCCTTTCACAACATTACAGATGCAGTATTTTCCATTTCCAAAGAAATAAATGATGTAAACATATCTTTAGATAAAATGAGAATTGATAAAGATGAAATGATAAAGCTTATGGAAGAAACGGCGGTGTTTGCAAAACAAACAGTTGCAGCATCTGAAGAGTTTGCTTCTGTGGTAGATTGTCATGGGCAGACGGTATCAGATATAATAGGGGCGATACAAAGTACCAAAAATACATTGACAGAAACCATAAATGATTAACATAGATGAATAAGGCCTTCCCATCTATTGACATGAAAGAGTGTATAGGTTATCATCTAAAATAACGAAAACAATCGGGGAGGCATTGGAATGTTGTCAAATATTGAAATTCAAAATATTATCCCTCACAGATATCCTTTTTTGCTAATTGACAAAATAGAGGAAGTAGAGCCGGGTAAGAGGGCGGTTGCTATAAAGAATGTTTCTATTAACGAACCCTTTTTTCAAGGACATTTTCCGGGAAATCCGATTATGCCCGGGGTGCTGATAGTGGAGGCAATGGCTCAGACGGCTTGTGTGGCAGGACTTATGCTTGAAGAAAACAAAGGGAAGCTGGGGGTATTTACCGGCATAGAGTCCATGAAGTTTAGAAGGCAGGTTGTGCCAGGTGATGTATTAAGGCTTGAAGCAGAATTTTTAGTTTTTAAGATGGGTATGGGAAAGGTAAAAGTGACTGCCACCGTTGATGGCCAGGTTGCTGCCCAGGGGGAAATTAAATTTGCAATGATTGACCAGGATAAAAAGTAAAAATAAAACATATTAAAAAATAAAAGGCTATACATAAGACTTCACTTTAGATAAAGTGAAGTCTTATTAACTTACGGCTATTATTTTTTTTGTTCTTAAAAACATTTCTCCCACGCTGTTGATATTTCCGGCTCCCATGGTTATTATAACATCTCCTTGAGAGGCATGTTTGTTTAAAAGCTGTACAATGCTTTCAAATTCAGGTATGTAAAGGACATTTTTGTTGTAGTGTTTTATTTTATCCACCAGCTGCAGAGAGTGGATTTCACCGGTATCCACTTCACGGGCGGAATAAATATCACTTATTATTACCATGTCAGCATCACAAAAGGCATCTTTAAATTCATCCAGCAAGTGCTTTGTCCTGGAATAAGTATGAGGCTGGAAAACACACCAGATTTTTCTGTGAGAAATATTTTTACACGCCTTTAATGTAGCTTTAATTTCCGAAGGATGATGTGCATAGTCATCAATTACTTTAATATCATTAATTATTCCTTTTAGTTCAAAGCGCCTGTGGGTACCTGTGTAATTTTCCAAACCTGCTTTAATGCCTTTAAAATCACAACCTAGTGCATGACATGCAGATATTGCACCAAGGGCATTGCTTACATTGTGTATTCCGGGAAGCTTTAAGTTAATGTCAATGACTTTTTTGCCGTTTTTATATACATCAAAAGCAGCACATCCTGCATGGTCAAAAACAATATCTTTTGCATTCCACATTGCATCATTTGAGGTGATGCCGTAGGTGATTTTATTGCAGTTTATATGTTTTAACAATGAAGTGACATTTTCATCATCACAATTTGCAACTATGTAGCCATCCTCAGGAACAAGGGACATAAATTTTAAAAATGAAGACTTTATATGCTCTATGTCTTTAAAGTAGTCCAGATGGTCCTCTTCAATGTTTAAAACAATGGCAAGGAAAGGGTAAAATTTTAAAAAGCTTTCAACGTATTCACAAGCTTCAGAGACAAAGTACTTATTTCCTCCAATGCGTGTATTTCCTCCTATGGCATTTAATTCCCCGCCTATATGTATGGTAGGGTCAAACCCGCATTCTAAAAGTATCATTGAGACCATGGAAGTGGTGGTTGTTTTACCATGAGTACCTGATACGGCGATACTGTAGGGAAAAGTTTTCATTATTTCCCCTAAAAGCACAGAACGCTCTATAACGGGTATATTTAATAATTCACATTTCAAAAGTTCCGGGTTGTCTTTCTTTACAGCAGCTGTATACACCACCAGATCAGGATTTTTTATATTTTCTTCACTATGTCCTATATATACTTTAATTCCCTTTTCAGTGAGTTTGGAAGTCAGACATGAGGAGTTCAGGTCAGAACCGGACACTTTGTACCCCATATTAAGGAGGATTTCCGCAAGACCGCTCATGCTCACTCCCCCTATGCCTATAAAATGAACATGTTTAACATTGTTTAAATTTAAAATATTTGATTTTAACAAAAAATAACACTCCTATTCGTGTAAAAAATTATTTATAAACTTCTAAATATTTTAACATAATTATATTTTAACATAATCTTATGCAATAACCGTCTTATACAATAATTGACATGTTACAAATTAAATATTCAATAGTTCAATAATTAAATTAAATATTAAATATCCAATTACTATTATATGAAAAAATTAACTAGAATATAAGCCTAAAATCAAAATTTTAATGTAAAATTAAAATACAGTTAATATAGAGAATGTGTTTTTACATTTTTGTATGAATAATAAAATGAATAATATAAAAAAGAAAGAGAAATGCTATAACAAAAGATGAAATTATTTATTGCAGGAATAGCTACAATTAACGTATTTATAAGACATATTTTAATAAAATAATAAAATGATAAAAATAAGCAGGAAAAATAAAAAAAATGACGAATACATTAATATACACGGAGAATTCACAATTATTTACGGAAGGTGGTAACATCTTATGGAAATTACTGATGTTAGAATCAGAAAAATTGATTCAGAAGGAAAAATGAAAGCAGTTGTTTCTGTAACCTTTGACAATGAATTTGTTGTCCACGACATAAAGGTTATAGAGAGCCAAAATGGGCTTTTTATAGCTATGCCTAGCAGAAAAGCTCCTGATGGCGAGTTTAGGGATATTGCACATCCTATCAATGCAGAGACAAGAGGGAAAATACAAAGTGCTATATTGGACAAGTATGAGTATATTACAGCTGCTGCCGAGTTAGAAGAAAACCAAAAAGAAGAAGCAGAAGGCACAGAAGAAGAATAAATTATTTTATGTAAAATAAATTATAAGAAAAATGCCTTCATAAAGAAAAAAATGTTTTAAGGTGCAGATTTTTTTTTGAGAATAATATGATATCGTGAAAAGCATAACGTTAATGCCTAACGTATGTTTTTGACGATTTTTTATTATATATATATATTTATATATTCATATATATTTATACCTTTCTATTTTTTTTTGTGTTTCATAATGTTGAAAAAATTAAGGAAAAGTGAGAGAATATATTAGGTGGTAATATTCAGGTATCAGATAGTGGTATTCATTGCAGCTTATATCTGAAGGAGGAGAATAATATGGAACGCTTAATGGCTATCATCCTTGCTGCAGGTGAGGGCAAAAGAATGAAGTCGAAAAAGACAAAGATTTTACACGAGATATGTGGAAAGCCAATGGTAGAGTGGGTTTACCAGTGCGTAAAGAATTCCGGGGTGGATGAAATTGTACTTGTCATTGGCCGCAATGGGGAAGAAGTAAAAGAATATATGGGAAATAAAGTTTCTTATGCAAAACAAGAACAGCAGCTAGGAACAGGACACGCAGTTATCCAGGCTCAGGAATATCTTGAAAACAGGGAAGGACAGGTCGTTATAATGTATGGGGATATGCCCCTTGTCACTTCAAATACCATTTCACTTGCCGTTGATTATCACAAAGAAAAAGGAAATGCTGCGACAATAATTACGGCAGACTTTGAAAATCCCGCCGGATACGGAAGGATAATCAGAAACAGCCAAAATGAAGTGGTGGAAATTGTTGAGGACAGGGACGCATCTTGTGAACAGAAGAAGATAAAGGAAATTAATTCAGGCATTTATTGCTTTGATATAAGTGCATTAAGGGATGCACTAAAAGAACTTGACAATAAAAACGACCAGGGAGAATACTATCTTACCGACACCATAAAGATATTAATAAATAAAGGGCTTAAAGTAGGTGCTGTCAAAATTGAAGACAGAGAAGAATTAGCCGGGATAAATGATAGGATTCAACTGGCAGAAGCAGCTAAAGTCCTTAGAAAGAGAATACTAAACAAAATAATGGCCAGTGGTGTAACAATTATAGACCCTGATTCTACATATATTGATTCTGAAGTGGAAATAGGCATGGATACCATCATTTACCCTTCAACTATAATTAAAGGAGAAACAAAAATAGGAGAAGAGTGTATAATAGGACCTGGAAGCACAATTGAAAACTCAAAAATTGGAAATAGAGTTGAGATAAAAAACTCCGTTGTATTGGAAAGCTGTATAGATGATGAGACAAAAACAGGTCCTTTTGCATATTTAAGACCAGGAAGTAATGTGGGTAAAAATGTCAAGATAGGTGATTTTGTTGAAATAAAAAATTCATCAATCGGGGACGGCACAAAGATATCCCACTTAACATATGTAGGAGATGCAGAAGTTGGCAAGAAAGTCAATTTAGGTTGTGGCGTAGTGGTGGTTAATTATGACGGGCAGAAGAAGCACAAGACAATTATCGGAGACAATTCATTTGTGGGATGCAATGTGAACCTGGTTTCACCTGTTGAAGTTAAGAAAAATTCGTATATTGCAGCAGGTTCCACCATTACCGATGAAGTACCTGAAAATTCATTAGCTATTGCAAGAAGCAGGCAGGTAATAAAGGAAAACTGGGTTTTGAAAAAAGGTTTGTTAAAAAAAGATTAGTAAATTTTTAAAATATTAAAATATTAAAATATTAAAATATTAAGAAGTAAGAGGGGATCTTAAGATGAATCTACATGGTAAGGATATAAAAATTTTTGCCGGCAACTCAAACCGTGAATTGGCACTGGAGATTGCAGAAAAAATCGGGTTGCCTTTAGGACTTGCAAATGTGGGGAAGTTCAGTGATGGTGAGTGTGCAATAGGAATCAATGAAGTTGTAAGAGGTTCTGATGTTTTCCTGATACAATCCCTGTGTTGGCCGGTTAATGACAACATTATGGAGCTTTTGATAATGATAGATGCTTTAAGGAGGGCATCGGCGGGAAGGATAACAGCTGTTATCCCATACTATGGATATGCAAGGCAGGATAGAAAGGCTAAAGCAAGGGATCCTATTTCAGCAAAACTTGTAGCTAATTTATTGACTACTGCTGGAGCAGACAGGATATTGACAATGGATTTGCATGCACCACAACTACAAGGATTTTTTGACATTCCGTTAGATCATTTGCTGGGTGTGCCTATTCTTGCTAATCACTTTAGAGAAAAATTTGAAGATACCAGCGATGTTGTGGTTGTTTCCCCTGATGTGGGAAGTGTTGCAAGATCGAGAAAGTTTGCAGAAAGGCTGGATGTTCCATTAGCTATCATTGACAAGAGACGTCCAAAGGCAAATGTATCTGAAATAATGAACATAATCGGGGATGTAAACAATAAGAGGGTAATACTGGTGGACGACCTTATAGATACAGGTGGTACCATTATAAATGCTGCCAATGCTTTGACTGAAATGGGAGCAAAAGAAGTATATGCCTGCTGTACCCATGGGGTGCTGTCCGGTAATGCTGTGGAAAGGATAGAAAAGTCAGAACTAAAGGAATTAATCACTTTAAATACAATTCCTTTAACTGAGGAAAAGAGAAGTCCAAAGATAAAATCCTTATCTGTTGCACCGGTATTTGCAGAAGCTATAGAAAGAATATATGGGGATATGTCCATAAGTACACTCTTTACTCAAAAAGATTAATGTATTTTAGAAAAATGTTGTGAAAATAATAACAAACACTGCCTGTTTATATACTCAAATGGGCAGTTATTATTTTATGAATTATTTTGATATTTGTCCTAAATTTAGAATATGTCCTAAAATCCTGGGAGGTGGGAGATTTGGATGAGTTAATTGTTGTCACGGGGCTTGGCAACCCTGGAAGAAAGTACGCTGATACAAGGCACAATGTTGGATTTTGGGTTGTTGAACTTTTGGCCCTAAGGCATAAAATAAAAATGTCAAAGGTAAAGTTTAAGGCACTTTACGGGGAAGGGGTAATTTCAGGAAAAAAGGTACTTCTGGTCATGCCCCAGACATATATGAATCTTAGCGGGGAAAGTGTAAGGGATATTATTAGTTGGTATAAGATACCTGTGGGAAATATTATAATAATATATGATGATATAGATTTACCTGTTGGTAAAATTAGGGTGAGGCCTAAAGGAAGTGCAGGAACCCATAATGGAATGAAGTCTGTCATATATCAGATAATGTCTGATGAATTCCCCAGGGTGAGGATTGGAATTGATAAGCCTCCGGAAGGATGGGATTTGGCAGACTATGTATTAAGCAAATTTTCTAAGGAAGAAAAGGATAAAATTTCACAGGCGGTTGTTAATGCTGCTGATGCCGTTGAGGCAATAATAGGTCAAGGCATTAACCAGGCAATGAACAAATTCAACAATTTATAAATATCAGAGGACTGAGTGCAAATGAGGAATACAAAAACAAAAAAATATTTAATTGATCCGCTTTTGGAAATGAATCGGTACCATGATATTTTAAATGATATAAAAAAGGGTGATGGTTCAGTTTCTTTAGGTGGATCATCCCAATCCCAAAAAGCCCATATGAGTTATGCTATTTTAAAGCATTTAAACTTAAAAGGTGTATTCATTGCCAATAATGATATTAGTGCAAGAAAGACCTATGAGGATTTTTTAAACTTTTTTGAAGAGGGTGTTTTATATTTTCCACCGGAAGAAATTATGTTTCACGATATAGAGGCAAAAAGCCGTGATTCCTCTTATGAGAGAATAAGGGCTTTGCACAAAATCCTAAACGGTGAATATGAAATAGTAATTACAAGTCCTGAGGCTATAGGAAGAAAGCTTATAGATAAGGAATTGTTTTTAAAAAGCATCATCTCCTTTACTGTGGGAGAGACTGTGGATTTGACTGAAATTTCAAAAAACCTTGTAGTAATTGGCTATGAAAGGGTGTCGGTGGTAGAAGGGGAAGGACAGTTTGCCATAAGGGGCGGGATAGTTGATATATTTCCAATAAACAGTGAAAATGCCGTAAGAATTGAATTTTTTGATGATGAAATAGATTCTATAAGGACTTTTGATGTTATATCCCAAAGGTCTTTGGAAAGAATAGAAGAAATCGCCATTTTACCCGCCAGGGAACTGATATATGATGACAAAAGAAGGGATGAGATTTTAGATAAAATATCCAATAGTCTTAATGAGTACTTAAAAAAATTAAGTAAAAAAGATGTAGAAGGCTTTAAAGAAAAGATAGAAGAAAAAATAAAAGGTGATATGGAAAGATTTAAAGAAGAGTACTATTTTCCAGGAATGGACAGATATATATCCTACATTATTGATAAGCCTTCAATTATTACACATTATATGGATTTGGAAAAAACATTGTTTTTTTTAGACGAACCAAAAAAATTTGAAACAAGGTATGAAAGTCTTCTTTTTGAAAACTATGAGCTTTGCAAGGCATTTCTTGAAAAGGGGTATTTACTGCCGGAAAGTTTTGAGATTTATGTTAGCTTAGAGTATATATTAGAAAATATCAATAAAAACAAGCCGGTGTATTTTGATATTTTGGAAACAGAGGAGAGAGTACCTTCTAAGCTTTTAAACTCCTACAAAGGACATTTTGATATTTTAATAGATGATATAAGAAAATGGAAAGAAAACAAATACAGAATTCTGGTGATGTCAGGAGGGCAAAGCAGAGGGCGTATATTAGAAGAAAATTTAAAAAAAGAAGGAATAGAGGCAAATTATTATGATGAATTTTCAGGTGAAATTTTGCCGGGACAGGTGGTTATAACAGGGGGAAGCCTTCAAACGGGCTTTGAGTACCAGGACATAAAATTTGTAATTATAAGCGGAAAGGATTTTTTTGGAGAAAAGAAAAAGAAAAAGAGAACTTTTAGTAAAAAAAATAAGGGTCAGAAAATAAGCGTATTTACAGACCTTAATATAAATGACTATGTTGTCCACCAGATTTATGGAATAGGAAAATATGTAGGTATTCAACAGCTGGAAGTGGAGGGTATAAAAAAGGACTATTTAAAAATCCGGTATTATGACGGGGACTTTTTGTATGTGCCTACAAACCAGCTGGATTTAATTCAAAAATACATAGGTTCGGAGGGAAAGACGCCAAAACTTAGCAAACTAGGGGGGAATGACTGGGCAAAAACAAAGGCAAAGGCAAAAGAGTCTTTGATGGAATTGGCAGAAGACCTTATTAAGCTGTATGCCAAGAGGGAAACTTCAAAGGGATATAAATACAGTGAAGATACAGTGTGGCAGAAACAGTTTGAAGATTTATTCCCGTATCAGGAGACAGAAGACCAGTTAAAATGCATTGAAGAAATTAAAAAAGACATGGAATCTGACAAACCAATGGATAGGCTTTTGTGCGGGGATGTGGGCTATGGAAAGACTGAGGTTGCCATAAGAGCCATATTTAAAGCGGTGATGGACGGAAAGCAGGTGGCGTATCTGGTTCCCACCACCGTTTTGGCACAGCAGCAGTTTGAAAATTTTAAAGATAGGATGAAGGACTTTCCTGTAAGGGTGGAGGTTATAAGCCGGTTTAAATCCAAAAGCGACCAGAAAAAAATTATAAAAGATACAAAGGCAGGAATTGTGGATATACTTATAGGAACCCACAGGCTTCTTCAAAAGGACATTGCATTTAAGGATTTAGGGCTTTTAGTGATAGATGAGGAGCAGCGTTTTGGTGTAAGGCACAAGGAACGCATCAAAAAAATGAAATCCAATGTGGATGTACTTACCCTTACTGCTACCCCTATTCCAAGAACCCTGCACATGTCCCTTATGGGAATACGGGATATAAGCATTATTGAAGATCCCCCTGAAGAAAGGTATCCGGTGCAGACATATGTAATGGAGTACAATCCTGAAGTGATAAAGGAGGCAATTAACAGGGAGCTTGCCAGAGGAGGACAGGTTTTTTACCTGTTTAACAGGGTAAGATCCATCAATGTAAAAGCTGCTCAGATAAAAGACCTGGTGCCGGATGCAAGGGTGGCGGTGGCTCATGGGCAAATGAAAGAAACAGATTTGGAAAACATAATGCTGCAATTTGTAGAAGGTGAGTATGATGTACTGGTTTGTACAACAATAATTGAATCAGGTCTTGACATGCCAAATGTAAATACCATTATAGTGGAAGACGCGGACAAAATGGGACTTGCCCAGCTATACCAGCTAAGGGGCAGGGTTGGAAGGTCCAACAGGCTTGCCTATGCCTATATAACATACAAAAAAGATAAAGTGCTTTCTGAAGTGGCGGAAAAAAGGCTTCAGGCAATAAAGGAGTTTACTGAATTTGGTTCCGGATTTAAAATAGCCATGAGGGATTTGCAAATAAGGGGGGCAGGTAATTTACTGGGAGCCCAGCAGCATGGGAATATAGACCTGGTAGGATATGATATGTATGTAAGGCTTCTTTCAGAAGCTATAAATGAATTAAGGGGTACGGCGCCTGAAGAGGAAGAAGTGGAGATTTCTGTAGACCTGAAAGTGAGTGCCTATATAGATGACAGTTATATAGGCGATGAAAATCAAAAAATTGAAATGTATAAAAAGATAGCGTCAATACAAGATGAAAAAGATATGCTGGATATAAGGGATGAGTTAATTGACAGATATGGGGAAATACCGGATGCTGTAGAATCACTTATACAAATTGCCCATTTAAAAGTACTGGCAAAAAAATGCGGGTTTTCATCTATTCAAGAAAAAGGAGAAAATGTAATACTGCAGTTCATGGAGAACAAACATGTAGACATTAACATAATTAGTAAGTTAACGGAAAAACACAGAAGGAGGATACTTTTTACTGCCAGCAATAAATCATATATAACATTTATAGTCAAAGACACTCCTAGGAAAAATCTTCTAAAAGATATTAAGATTTTGTTACAAGAAATTATTGAATTGCAGTAGCCGCTGCAATTTATTATAATATTTATTGTCAGGAATTTTTTAAACAGGGTTCTGACTATTTTATCATATTTAAAATTTAATAAAGAATGTGAGGAGATATCGTGTTGAAAAAGAAAAGAGCAATTATATCCATAGCATCGCTGCTGGTTCTGGCACTTTTAGTGGCTTATTTTGCATATTCTAATGCCACAAGTTATGTGGCTATAATTAATGGGGAAAGAATAACCGAGGCAGAATACCGTTTTTTTCTTTATAGCGAGAAAAGAGTAATGGAAATGGATAAGACCCAGGAAGAGATAGATGCCCTTTGGAATTCAAAAATTGATGGTGTTGACGCAACAGAGGTGGTAAAACAAAATGCACTTGAAAATGCAAAAAAATATAAGATTCAATATTTTAAAGCCAAGGAGCAGGGATTATTTTTAAATGATAATGACTACAAAAGCATTGAAGATTCTATAAATGTTTTGCTAGGGCAGATGTCAGGTTTTGAAGGTACGAGGAAACAAGCGGAAAAGAGCTTTAAAGAATGGTTTGGAATATCTGTAAAGGAGTACAGGAATATAGTAGAAAAGCTGCACTTAGGTTATAAATTTGCACTAAAAGAGCAGGAGAATAATATAAAAGTTACTGAACAGGAATTAAAAGACCATTTCAAAGAAAATAGCGGAAACTTTATTAAAGCTACTGCAAATATTTTATTGTTTTATAAAAGGGATGTGCCAAAGTTTTATAAAAGGGATGTGCCAAACGGGTACACAATGCTTACTGACGAAGAAATAGAGGAATCTAAGAAAAAAGCTGAAGAGGCTTTAAAAGAAATTAAAGACGGTAAAAGGTTTATATCTGTAGCAGCAAAATATGCTGAAGATAAAAAAGTTGAACTTGAGGAAAATACTGAAGTTAAAATGGGTGCTGATATGGAACAGGAGATAATAGACTGGGCTGTAAAAAGCAATGTGGGGGATGTAGAACTTATAGAAACAGACCTGGGTTTTAATGTGATAGAAATATTGAGCCTAACCTCCTTTGAAGATGAAAGGGACAATGTCAGAAGTGTGGTTGCCGGTGAAAAATATGAAAAAATACTGGATGAATGGGCAAAGGATTCTATTTATAATTTAGAATTAAATGAAAAGGCTTTAAATAAAATAAAAGTTAGATAAGTTTAAAATAAAATTAAAGTAAAATAAATTTAAAAAGAAAATTAATTTATGACAAAAACCCCGTTTTTTTGGAGGCGGGGTTTTTTTGCATTTTATTTTAAGTAATTTATGGGCTTTTAACCTGCTTTAATTGTGCTTTAAAAGAGAATGTTATCATAATTCGCCTATAATGTATAAAACTCCAATAAAAAATGAATAATAAAACTGTAGTTAAAATTAAACGTAAAAAAAGATAAAAAGGAGGCAAATAAATTGAAGGCGACTGGAATAGTCAGGAGAATAGATGACCTGGGAAGGGTAGTAATCCCGAAGGAAATCAGAAGGACTTTAAAAATTAGAGAAGGTGATCCTCTCGAAATATTTACCGATAGAGAAGGGGAAGTTATATTAAAAAAATATTCGCCTATAGGTGAGCTCAGCGATTTTGCTGCCCAGTATGCAGAATCACTCCACAAAACAAGCGGTCATGTAACATGTATTTCTGACAGGGATACAATAATAGCAGTTTCCGGTACATCAAAAAAAGAATTTATGGAAAAACCACTAAGTCCTGATTTGGAAAAAATAATGGAAGATAAGGTTACATTTATAGTAGAAGCACCGGGGGAAAAAACCATTAATATTTTAGCGGAAGAATCCCCGGACAGGCATTATTCTGCACAAGTGGTAAGCCCTATAATATCAGAAGGGGATCCTATAGGTGCAGTTATCTTTTTATCAACAGACCCTAATATCAGAATGGGAGAGGTGGAAGCAAAACTTGCCCAGGCAGCTGCAAGTTTCTTAGGAAAACAGATGGAACAGTAATTAAAATATTAAAAGTATCCAGGTTTTTAGAATAAGGGAATATTGCTTAAAATGCAGTAAATGCTTTTGCAATATTCCCTTTTATTGTATAATCATACATAACTGCAAAACTCTTTTCCTTTAATGCTCAAAAAATTCAATACCCAAAAAAGTTTCTCCCATGGCAGAGAAGTGGTATAATTGATAACAGCAAATTAATGGTGGTATACTAATAAACGGGGAGGATCTAATTATATGTTAAAAGAAAAATACACTTTTTCCGATTTAATTGATATTATGAAATTATTAAGAAGTGAAAAGGGCTGCCCCTGGGACAGGGAGCAAACTCACGAAAGTTTAAAAAAGTACTTAATAGAGGAAACATATGAGGTTTTGGAAGCAATTGATTTAAATGATAAGGACAAGCTGTGTGAAGAGCTTGGTGACCTTCTTTTGCAAATTGTATTTCACGCTCAGATATCCACTGAAAATGAAGGATTTGGAATGGATGAAATTATAACAGGGGTATGCAAAAAGATGGTTACAAGACATACCCATGTCTTTGGTACAGAAAAAGCAGAAACGGCAGATGATGTTGTGTCCAACTGGGAAGCTATAAAGAAAAAAGAAAAGGGCATTACCAGTCATACAGATGTTTTAAAAGATGTTCCTTCAAATCTTCCTGCATTAATGAGGAGTTATAAAATTCAGCAGAAGGCTGCACAGGTAGGTTTTGACTGGGATAATATAGAAGATGTAATTTCTAAAGTTTATGAAGAATTAGAAGAGCTAAAAGATGTATATAACAGCAAAGATGTGGCAAGAATAAATGATGAAATAGGGGATGTATTATTTTCCATAGTAAATTTATCTAGGTTTTTAAAAGTCCAGCCGGAACTTGCTTTAACCGGTACTATAAATAAGTTTATAAAGAGGTTCGGGTTTATTGAAAGTGAAGCAAAAAAACAAGGGAAAACCTTAGAGGAAATGTCATTAGACGAGATGGAAGAACTGTGGGAAAAGGCAAAATACAAATAACTAAAAAAATTTGCAAAAAAATTAGAATTTAAGAAGGAATTTAAAAACATATATCGAATAATGCTTTAGATAAAAGAAGTGTATAAGTGTTATAAAAATAGCTTTAAAATAAATAATGAAAAGAAACACATGTTTTCATGTGGCAAAGACAATAAAATAACAGGAGGATTGTGAAATGAACAAAACTGAATTAATAGCAAGTATGGCAGAAAAGAGTCAGCTATCAAAGAAAGATGCTGAAAAAGCCCTCAATGCTTTTATTGCAAGTGTTGAGGAAGGATTGGCAAGAGGTGAAAAAATTCAGCTAGTGGGCTTTGGAACATTTGAAGTAAGGCAGAGGGCAGAAAGAAAAGGCAGAAACCCACAGACAAAAGAAGAAATAATAATTCCTGCAACTAAAGCACCTGTGTTTAAAGTAGGAAAAAATTTAAAGGATTTAGTAAATCAATAATATGTAAGCGGTATTATTTGAAAACAAGTGTAAAAAAGAAGGGCTTCTTGCATTTTAGAAGCCTTTTTTTGCGCAGTTTTAGAGGTTTTAAATTTTATGTATTTTAAAATGTTTAAAATTATTTAGAAAGGGTTTTGCTGCAATGAGGATAGATAAATACCTGAAAGTATCAAGACTGATAAAAAGACGTACATTGGCCAATGAAGCCTGCCAGCAGGGAAAAGTAAAAATCAACGGCAAAGTTGTTAAACCCGGGACAGAGGTAAAGGTGGGGGATGTGGTGGAAATCCAGTTAGGAAACAACACTACAGTAGTAGAAGTTTTATCTGTAAATGAACATGTTTCTAAAGCGGACGCAAAAGAAATGTATAGAATAAAATAAGGGAAATACAAAATATGATACTTGAAAAGAGCCTGTCAGTATGGACGGCTTTTTTTATTTAAAAATATTTATAAACATAAATTAATTAAAAACACAAGTTAAGAAAATATAAGCAATATAATAAACTATTTAATGAACTATTTAATAAACAATATAATAAGCAATTTTATAAACAAATTTGGCATTTTTAATATAGTACATGCATACATATCAATATACCTTTAAAGAGGAGGGATGGATGATGATTGACGATAAAAAAATGTCTAAACCACTTGTTCAGAATATTTTGATGGAAAACAGGGAGAGGATGAGCATTTCAGGGGTACTTGATGTAGAAAGTTTTGATGAGGAAAGTGTAGTGGTGGAAACAGAAATGGGGACCTTGGTTATAAAAGGAGAGGATCTTCATATCAATAAATTAAGCATAGACAGTTCAGAACTTAATATAGAAGGATATATCACAGGGCTTTATTACAGTGACAGGGACGGGGGCAGGTCAAAGGGAACGGGTTTTTGGGCAAAAATGTTCAAGTAGAGGATAAGTGATGAAAATTGTGGGTTTCAGTTAGTAATCAGGCATATGTTTTTTTGTGCTCCATCCTTGGGGGAATGATTATTGCATTTATATACGATATTTTCAGGATAAGAAGAAAGACAATAAAGTCCGGCAATATTTTGGTATACTTTGAAGATTTTATATACTGGATAATTGTAGCCCTTGTCCTGTTTGCTGTGCTTTACTACAGCAATGAGGGGGAAATACGGGGATACCTTATTATTGGAACGGTTTTGGGGATAGTTTTATACGCTGTGGTACTAAGCAGTTTTGTAATGAAAATATTTTTGTTTTTCGTAAGGATTATTTATAAAATAATAGTGAGCATATTAAGTGCACTACTTTTGCCGGTTAAAATTGTCTGCAGGGTATGTATGGCTCCGATAAGATTTGTTTATAAACGTATAAGGAGGGTCTTTTGTAAAACTAAAAAGTTATGTAAAATTAACATGGGAAAATTCAAAGGTTTTAAAAGGTTTATAAATATTATAAGAAAAAAAATATAGTAAGAAGGATTTTTCTAACAGGTGTAGAATATTTAAGATAGTATAACTAAGGGAGAGTAATTTCTATGAACAAAAGAAAAAGACCAAATTGGTTTTTAATAATAGTTCTTTTGATTGGTGTAACCAACCTTTCAGTTATAATTATTAAACAGCAGAGTATTTTAAACGCTCAACGGGCAGAAATGGAAGAGCTGGCTTTAAAAATAGAAGAAGAAAGAGAGCTTAATGAAAAGCTTTTGGAAGAAAGGGAAAGAGTTTTATCAGATGAATATATTGAGGCAATAGCAAGGAAGGAATTGGGGCTGGTTAAAGAAGGGGAGAGGGTATTTGTTGATATAAACAGGTAATTTATCCAGGTATTTTTATTCATGTTATTATATTGCATTTACTTATTATGATGTTTTTATTTGTGCTTTAAAAATTTTGGTACTTGACTTAAGCCAGCTTCATATTATATAATCAAAGTACTTTAATTGATCAGGAGGAATATTTATTTTATGCTCGTTGAAGTAGGAAAAATTGTTGACGGAAAAGTTTCAGGCATAACAAATTTTGGTGCTTTTGTCCAACTATCTGATGGCCAAACAGGACTGGTTCACATCTCTGAAGTTGCTGAAGAGTACGTTAAAGATATTAAAGCTCATCTTAAGGAAAATCAGATGGTAAAAGTGAAAATTATTTCCGTAGATGACAAAGGAAGAATTAGTCTGTCTATTAAAAGAGCCCAGGAGTCAAAAAAACCTTCTGCCAAGTCATCCAGGCCGGAAGAGATTGACTGGAGCCAGCAGAATGTGGTTAAAGGCTCTTTTGAAGAACTTTTGGCAAAGTTTATGAAAGATAGTGACGAAAGAATGCATGATATTAAAAAGAGCTTTGAGTCAAAAAGAGGTGGCGGAGGGTACCGCAGGTCTGCCCAGTATTAAACATTTTTTAATGTTTAATACATTTACTCCAGACTTATAGCATTAGTTATAGGTTGGATTTTTTATGTCAAAAAATAAGGGCGCCAAAATATAAATATTTTTGTTTATTTTAGCTGTCATAACATTTTGATGAACACTAAAATCTAACAGCAAGGCCTTAGCAAGACTTTGAAGAAAGTCTTTTTTTTTATTTGTTAAAAAGCAGTATTTAACATGGTTTTAGGATAAAATAGCCAATGTCCTAGAAAAAATAGTACTTGACCCAATTAGTAAGGGCAGGTAAAATTTTATATAAGAATAAAATTTACCATGTATTTTGAATTTCATTGTATTTATGCTATTCTTACCCATGGGTATTATAAGAATAGAAAATGGGTATTATAAGAATAGAAAAAAGAAAAAGAAAAAGAAAAAGAAAGAGGAGGACAAAAATGAAAAAGAGAATATTTTGGTTCTCAACAATTGTGCTACTTATTGTTTCACTTATGTTTAACAGCGTTGCGTTTGCATGCGGGGGAGGAAAAGGTAAGGGAGGTCCGCCGGAAGGAAAAGGTCCTGGTGGTCCGGTTGTTTCAACAGAATGGTTAGCTAACAATATCAAAAAGGGAAATCTTGTTATAATTGACATCAGAAGTGAAGAAGAATATCAAGCAGGGCATATAGAAGGCTCTATTAACATACCTTACATAGTTCCGTTTTCAGCATGGCTTACAATGGAAGACGATCTTCTCCTTGAAATGCCTGAAAAAGAAGATTTATTTGACTTTATGAGTGCTGCAGGATTAAAGAAAGGTTCACATGTAGTAATAGTTACATCACTTCCTACACCTGAAAATCCATATGCTATCGGTAATGCAAACAGGGCTGCAAATACCTTAATATATGCAGGTGTTGAAAAAGTTTCCATTTTAGATGGTGGTTTTGACAAGTGGGCTGCAGAAGGCAGATTTGTTACCACTGAAGTGCCTGATGTACGTCCGTCCAAGTACAAGAGCAAAGTTAAAGATGAAATGATTGTTTCAATGGAATATGTTGAGAAAAAGCTTGGCAAGGTAATACTCCTAGATGCAAGGGATTATGAAGTTTATACAGGAGAAGTTATTGAGCCTTATGCACCGGTTCCAGGACACATTCCTACAGCTAAGTCTTTACCTGCACCTGAGATTTGGAATGAAGACTGGTCATATAAGAGTGTAAACGAGTTAAAAGCAATTGTGGAAAATGTAATCGGACGCAACAAACAAAATAAAGAAATAATCGTTTACTGCGGCGTTGGCGGTTATGCTAACTGCGTGGCATTTGTCTTAACAGAGATGCTAGGATACAAGAATGTAAAAATATATGACGGTTCTGCACAAGAATGGTCAAAATACAATGAAATGGTGGTAGGAGAATAGTTTAATTAAAGCAAGAAGTAGTTGTTAAAAAACAAATAAAGCTTTTTTAAAGACATATGCAGAAAGACTGTTCTAAATATTTAGAATGGTCTTTCTGTATATAAACATACTGCAAAAAAATAAAGTATTTTCATTTTAAGCTTTGTAAAAGATGACATACAATCCAAAACTTTATGTTAACACTTTATGTTTTCTCTGAATATTATATAACAGAAGAAAATATAGGAGGTTTTATTATGGAATATTCAGATTTTGGGTTGATTCAAGGGATTGTAGGTCATCGTCTTGTGGAAAATCAAATTCATTTAAAAAAGAATTTTGCCCTCAACTTCCAGGTACAGTATTACGTGTCTCTATACCACCAGGAGCAACCATAAACCTACTAAACTTGGTAGAACTTACTTCTCCGGGAGGTATATGCCTCATATTACGCCTTCCAATTTTGAGTGGGGGGGCGGATTAGGAGGCTTACTTGATTCAATAAGAGATGCTGGAGGGAAAATTGAAGTACTATCCTAATATAAAAAACGGATTTTAGTATTTGGTTTTAATACTAAATAACAGGCTTTAAGGCAGCAAAAGCTGCTTTTTCTTTGTTTTTTGCAGTACTAAAATTTCTGTCCGGAAGCTTTACAGAAAGAAGGGATTAACGTATAATACAAGATAAATTTATAAGTCATAAATAATGTACTATATTAAATAAATCCGGCATAGTATTTTGGAGGGATAATTCAATGAGGGAATACATTTTAAATGTATTAACGGGATATGGGATGAATAGTGAAATTGCAAATTATTTATTTTATATCTTGATGGCTGTTTTTGTAGGGCTGGTAAGCTTTATGGCAAATTTAATAACAAAAAAAGTTATTTTAAAAATCCTGGCCCACTACATTAGAAACAACAGATTCAAATGGGATACCATTATGCTTGAGAGAAGGGTTTTTCAAAGGATGTCCCATATTGTTCCGGCTATAATTATATACGCTTTTGCACCGGTTTTTCCGGAGAATGTGGAAGCTAAAATATACACAGGTGTAACGGTTTACATTACCTTGGTGGTAATGTTTGTTATAAGTGCTTTTTTAAATTCAGTAAATGATATTTATAATAATTTTGAAATATCTAAAACAAGACCTATTAAAGGGTTTATCCAGATAGTTAAAGTTTTTGTTTTTGTTATCGGGGGAATATTAATTATTGCTGAGATTATAGGGCAAAACCCTTTGGTTCTTTTGGGAGGTTTAGGAGCGCTTTCCGCTGTTGTTTTGCTTATTTTCCAGGACTCCATACTAGGGCTTGTAGCAGGAATTCAATTGTCCTCCAATGACATGGTAAGGGTGGGGGATTGGATTGAAATGTCTAATTACGGTGCAGACGGGTATGTAATTGATATATCTTTAAACACTGTGAAAGTGCAGAATTTTGATAAAACAATTACAACCATCCCTACATACAAACTTGTATCAGACTCTTTAAAAAACTGGAGGGGAATGGTGGAAACAGGCGGAAGAAGGATAAAGCGTTCTGTTTACATTGATACATCCAGCATTACTTTTTGTACAGATGAAATGATTGACGAATTTAAAAAAATACATTATTTAAAAGACCACATAATGAAAAAGCAAAAGGAAATTGCAGAGTATAACAAGAAAAATAATATTGATGCTTCTGTAAAGGTAAATGGAAGAAGACTTACTAATATAGGGGTGTTTAGGGCGTATGTCAGTAATTATCTTAAAAACCATCCCGGGATTAATAAGAATATGATTCAGATGGTGAGACAGCTGCCTCCGGGAGAATACGGTCTTCCAATAGAAGTTTACGCATTTACAAAAACCACCAACTGGGTTGAATATGAAGGGATTCAGGCTGATATTTTTGACCATATATTAGCTGTAGTTCCTGAGTTTAAATTAAAGGTATTTCAAAATCCTACAGGATATGATTTCAGGTCTTTTGGCTATAAAGGTGTGAGTGGTATGGATAATGCTATAGATAACAGGAACTAAAAAGTTTGCGACCTCTTGAAATGGAAACATTTTCACTCCCTTTTCATAATATAAAATAGAAGGATTTATGTAAACGAGGAGGGAGTTTTCATGTATTATGATTATGATTGTGATTATTTATACTATGAAGATGACATGTACTGCAATGGCATGTACTGGAATGATATGAGGCAAATGCCTGGTATGCCGGGGGTTATGACAATTTATATTGTACGCCCGGGGGATACTTTGGCGTCAATAGCAAATAGATTCAACACAACAGTTGCTGCAATTGTGAGAGCCAACAATATAGAAAATCCTGATTTAATATATCCCGGTCAAAGGCTTATAATACCAAGGATGCCTATGCAGCCTGGACCTGGTTTCCCAAAGGTATATATTGTACAGCCAGGGGATACATTATTTTCTATAGCCAATAGATTCAATGTGAGCTTGCAGCGTTTAATTGCAGTAAACAGAATAGAAAATCCGGATATTATCTATCCTGGTATGAGAATTATCATCCCTGCCCGGTAAAGTTGAATATACCGCCATATTTTAAAAATGTGGCGGTATATTTTAATAATTAACCCTAACCAGCCAAAAAACTATGTCCTTATTACTCCAGCCCAGATCCCAGGGAACTCTGTATCTGTCGGTATTATGGCAGTTTACCAGTGCATAGCCTTTAGAATCAACTCCTGTAATCACTGATATATGGGTTACCTTTCCCTTTTTCTCATAGGCAATAAAATCACCCGGTAAAAGTTTAAAGGAGTTTTTAAATACCTGATTGTAAGTACCCCTTGCAATAAGGGAGCCTCTGCCGCTGTAAAGCATGTAGTCTTTAAAAGCTTGTGCATTTACCCAGGCCTTGCTTCCGTCTTTTTCATATTTCCAGGTATAATCCTTTTTAAAACCTCCCCCTTCGTGTAAAATCTGGGATGCAAAATTTGCACAGTCACCTCCTAAAGGATTGTAATCCTTATATTTTTTATTATAGCTGTATCTGTATTCCTCATCAGCCGCAGCCCCGCAATACTTGTCTGCATATTCTACGGCACTTATTCTTCTTGGATTTATATTGGAAAGATCAGCGGGCTTTGAGTTTAATACATATTCTTTAAATTCTTCTTTTTTTATATCATCTAAATTCAGTGAATCTGCAAAAGGGTCGGTGTACCATTCCTTTGATATCAGCCATTTGCCATCCTTTTTTTCTAATTTTAAAGAGTGGTAAGTGCCAATCCTGAATAAGTTTTCAACTTCCGGCTCGTTAATGTAGGAGTACTTATATTCAGTACAGCCTATAAGGTTGTACTGGTAGCCGGACTCTACGTCCTTTATATGCCTGATTACCACTTTGGTGTCAATATCGTTAAAAACAATACCCTGTTTGTCTGCCCAATTGTGAAGGTACTTCATTTTAATTGCCTGATGCTCATATGCCCAGGTGCCAAGTTTGGTGTCTTTATTATAAAGTGATTCCAAAGTTTCCAAGTCTTTTTCTAAAAATGCATTGTTTCTTATGTAAAAAATTTTTTCTATCATGTTTTGGTGTTCATCACTTATAAAAATTGTGGGTAAAGCCTTGGAATTATTATATAATGTTATACTGAAAATACACATAATAAATACAAATGTTACTGATATTATGAAAGTTTTTTTTACAGTTAAAAAGAAAAACATTTAAAATATACCTCCAGGGTTTTAAGAAAAATTAAAAAAGTATTTTAAGGTATTCTTATAAATTTATATGAGAAAATAAAAAAAACATTTCTAATTATTGAAACTTTTTTGTTTTTTAACCGTCAAACAATAATAAGGTACAATATATTTATGAATTATAAAACAATAGGAGGATGTAAAATGAAAAGAAAGGTGTCATTAATTTTAGCCATTATTATGGTTTTTGCAGCGGGCATACCTGGTTTTATTCATGCTGAACAAGGCATGGGTTTAGAAGAGGCAATAAAATTTGCAAAGGGTTTGCTGGAAATTTCAGAAGAGTATACAGAGTTTAACTACGGTGTAAGCACTTACAGCGGCAAAAGAGTATGGGATTTTAGATGGACCAGGAAAGACATGTATGAAAGCAGCATAAATGTAATGATGGACGATTCAGGAGATATTTTAAGGTACTACAATTATAATTATAACTATACCGGCACGGGGATGGGCAAGAAACTGCCTAATGTAAGCAGGAGCAAAGCTCAAGAAATAGCAGAGGATTTTATTAAAAAATTAAATTCACAGGATTTATTTGACAGTTTAAAACTTGTGGAAAGCAGTCAAAGGTCAGTGGGAGAAACATCATATTACTTTTATTACATAGCAATACATGACGGGGTGCCTGTTCCCTTTAATAATATTAACGTTTCAGTAAATTATGATACAGGCGAAATTCAAAGTTACAGCAAAACATGGGCTTATGATGTTGAATTTCCTAAGGCTGATGATGCAATAGGCTTAGAGGAAGCTGAAAAAGTATACAGGGAAGAACTTGGCCTAAAGCTTACTTACAACTTGGCAGGGGATAAAGTATACCTTGCATATACTCCTGTTTACAGCAGCCAGTATGTGATAGATGCAATCAGCGGGGAGGTAATAAATCCTGCACCGATTTCAAGAGATATATATTATGAAGGTATGCCTGCCGGCGGAATGGGAGAAAGGGGAGTAGATGTTGCAGCAGAAAAGGTAATTCTTACTCCTGAAGAAATTAAATCAATAGAAGAATCAGGTGAGCTGATAACCCAGGAAGAGGCAGAAAAAATAGCAAGGGAATTTGAAATATTTGAAATAGACGACAGCTTCATACTTGATGGTGCAAGCCTTAGAAGAGGTTGGGATTTTGAGAGAAATTATATATGGGATTTATATCTTTTAAAAGAAGACAGGGAAGCAAAAGATTATAAATATATAAATGTTTCACTTAATGCTAATACCGGTGAAATATTAAACTTTGACATTAGTTATCCAATGGTGGAAGGAGAGAAGAAATTCACAGAGGAAGAAGCAAAGAAAGTTGTGGAAGAATTTTTGGAAAAGATACACCCTGAAAAATTTAAAAACACAAAGTACGAAAAATCAGACAGAGATATAATTATAATGGAAAATGAAACAGGCAGATACAACTTTAAATATGTAAGAGTAGTAAATGGCATACCATTTGTAGATAACTACATTAATGTAAGATTTGACGGTATAAATGGAAAAATATATGGATTTTATATGAACTGGCAGGAAGTAGAAATTCCTTTAGCTGAAGGTGTTTTACCTATAGATGAAGCATATAATTTGTTTTTTGAAAATGTGGGATTAAAATTAGAATATAGACAGATGGGTTTACCATATGTTAACTCTGAAAAGGCCAGGGCTGTAGCTGAAGCAGCAGGTGTGGCAGTTGATGCGGTAGCCAGTGCAGAAATAGATGCGGCAACTGACGCAGCGGTTGATGCTGTGGCAAGTGCAGAAATTGATGCGGCAACTGATACAGCAGTTGACAGTGCAGCCGGTGAGGCAGTTACTAGTGTAATGCCAATGCCTGTACCTCGTGCTGCAAAGAAGTCTGTAAACTTAGTTTATGCTGTTAACACTGATAAACCTTCAATACTTGATGCCTTCACAGGAGAGCTGTTAAATGCCGATGGAGAGCCTTATGTGGAAAAAGCACCTGTTGAATATACAGATATATCCGACCATTATGCAAAAGAGCAGATAGAGACACTTGCTGAAATAGGTATTGCATTAGAAGGTCCAACCTTCAGACCAAATGAAAAAATCAAGCAGAAAGATTTTCTATTGCTAATATCCCAGATAATAGACAGAGGATATGATTTTTACAATAAAACTGCTTTAGAAAATAATTCAGAAACAGAAAGACTTTATAATTTACTAATAAGAGAAGGCATAGTAAAAGAAGATGAGAAAAATCCTGAAGCACCACTGACCAGGGAAGAAAGTGTTAAGTTTGTAATAAGAACATTAAAATACGACAAAGTTGCGGATTTAAAAGATATATTCAATTGCGACTTTTTAGATAAAGATGAAATTGATGCAGACCTTATAGGCTATGTTGTATTGGCAAAAGGCTTCAATATAGTAAACGGCTATGGAAATTATTTCAGACCTAAAGAAGAACTAAAAAGAGGAGACGCAATAATTATAATTTACAACTCCCTTAAAGTATTACCTTAAAATATTACAAGAGCCAATAAACATTATAATTGAACCAATATTCAACCGGAATATAATTAAGAATTTAGTTAAACCGAGATAAAGTTAAAGGGTATGGGCTTTAAAGCCCATACCCTTTAAAATTTAAGCTAAAATTCCACAAGTATCATGGTAATATCATCGCATATTTTTTTAAAATCACTGAGCCTGGTAAACCGGGATACATCCTCCATTATTTTATTTAAAGTGGATTCGGGAGGGGAAGTGTCTTTAAGCAGTATATCCAAAAGCCTTTCCTCACCATATTGCTTGTTTTGACTGTTTTTTAATTCAATGATACCATCTGAATAAAGAAAAAGCCGCTCATTTTTTTCGTAAGTTATTTGCTTTTCTTGATAATCCGGATTTTCCACCCAGTTGCTTATAGGTATTCCCGGCATTCTTAATAAATCAAATCTTCCGGTATAAGTGTTAAACAAAATAGGTGCAACATTATGTCCTGCATTTGAATATGTAATTGTTTTGTCTTTTGTATTTATTATGGTGTAGAAAACAGTTATATACTTTTCGGTATTTCCGTTAAAGGTCTTGTTATATTCTTTAAACAGCTGTTTTAGCACTGCTGATGGAGATTTTTGGTTTTTATTGATGGATGCCCTTATAAATATGGTAAGCATTGAAGCTAAAAGACCATGCCCGGATACATCTGCAATGTAAAGACCTATATTATCACTGTCAATTTCAAATATATCCAAAAAGTCCCCGCCAAGTGCCTCACAGGGCTTATAAACATATGAATATTTTACTGCATCAGAGGAAAAATCTTTTGGCAAAAGGCTTTCCTGGAGTTTTCTTGCCATGTAAAGTTCATTTTTAAGTTTTTTGTTTTGGTCAATTATTTTTTTGTGCAGTTCCTTTAAAGAGGAGATGTCACGGAGAACTTCAACTACTGCTATAACTTTTCCGTTATCGTCTTTTATAGGGGAGCTCATTACAGAAAAAGTTTTGTTTTGAATTATTTCTTCTTTTATTTGGGTAACACCCTTAAATACAGCTTTTCTTGAAGTACAGTTTTTGCACGGCTTGTCCCTCTGCCCAAAGCTTTGTAGCATTTTTCCCCTATGAAAGAGCCTTTTAGAGCTTTAGACATCGCCCTGTTAATATAGATAATATTATCATCTATATCAATAACCCTGACCCAGTCCTGCATACCGTTTATAATATGTTCAATAAATTTTTCATGACTTATATTTTTAAAAATAGTTTTGTCAGTATAAATTGTATCTTTGTCGTTATTTGCTTTTTTCATTTATTTTAACCTCTGATTTTAACTATAAAATAACGTTTTGTTTATTATAGCAAACTTGAATTTTAATATCAATTAAATCCGGGTTTGAAATCTTGAAGGATAATAAAGTAATATTATAACTGCATTAGGTAATAATATAATAAGTACAAAAAATTACTTCAGGGAGAGTATGTATGTTATTAAAGCCACTTTATAAACAGGTTTACATTGATACAAATAAAAGTTGTGCTTTTAAAAGGTTTACAGATGCTTGTTATGAAATTATAAGGGATTCAATGAAAAACGGGTACAAATCCATTGTATTTGTGTGTATTGGCACGGACAGATCAACGGGAGACAGCTTAGGTCCCCTTATTGGCTACAAAATGAGGGATTTAAATTATAAAAATGTCTATATACACGGGAATTTAGATGAGCCGGTACACGCAAAAAATATAGACAGAGTAATGGAGGATATATTTAGAAGCTATGAAAGACCGTTTATCATCGCCATTGATGCATGTCTTGGCAGACTTGACCATGTGGGTTTGATAACAGTGGGGGAAGGTCCTATAAAACCAGGTGCCGGTGTAAAAAAAGATCTTGCACCAGTGGGGGATATGTATATAACCGGAATTGTTAATTTCAGCGGGTTTATGGACTATTTAATTTTGCAAAACACCCGGCTTAGTGTAGTTATGAAAATGGCAGATATGATTTCCACCGGCATAAGGTATATATTGTGGAAGGCTAACAGGGACCCTGCCTTTAGTTCTGTGCTATGCAAAAAGCATACAGGAGAAAAATAAATAAAAAAATAACATAAAAAAAAAGGAATTATACTCAATACAAGAGAAATATATAATGGAATTAAAAATCTAAATAGGAGTTGATGACAAATGGATAAATATCTTTGTACAGCATGCGGATACATATACGACCCTGCAGAAGGAGATCCTGACAGCGGTATTGCACCGGGTACACCTTTTGAGGATATTCCGGATGACTGGGTATGTCCGGTATGTGGTGTTGGAAAGGATATGTTTGAAAAGGCTTAAAGTATAGGGTACTTTAGTGCTTTTTGGTGAGATAAAAAGACTGCCTTCTAGTAATTAGAGGTAGTCTTTTTGTTTTTGAGATAAAAGGTATGTTATGACTAAGAGCTAAGAGGTATATTATGACTAAGTGTTTTTAGCGGGATTTTAGCGGATTTTAGTAGATTTTAGCGGAATTTGGAGGTCTATTGAATGAATTCTACCAGTGAGCTGTCCACCCATTTAATATAGTCTTCTTCAATGAAAATTAAAACTTCATCTTCCTGCCATGCCAATACCAGTACATCACTATCAAAATACTTAGCCTTTTTTCCTGTGTAAGACATATTAAACCTCCTATCTTATGTAAGGTACATTATACTCACACATATAATATCGGCAAAAAATTTGTACACTTAACTAAAAAATGTATCAAAATGTATCAAACTAAATTTACCATAATTTGAATATTATAATTTTGTTGAAAGATAATATTTTGTAATATATAATAGAACCTAAGATGAAATTTTGTAAATTATTTATATTATCAATTATTACTTTTCTACACTGACAAAATGCTACACAAAAATTATCAACATTTGTTAACTTGATGATTTGCTAGGTGTTGACAGCATTTAATAAATACAGTTAATTATCCGATGTAGTAAGTAGTTCTAACTAAATGAAATCTTAGAGGAGGTCTTTATTATGAAGATTGAAGTAAAAGAGGTGGACAGTGTAAAAGTCATCAAGCTTACAGGGCAGGTTAGGATTTCAACTCAGAACGAATTTAAGGATTTGCTTGACAATGTAGCAAAAGAAAATGAAGGAAAGCCGGTTGTAATTAGTATGGACGGGGTAGCATACATGAACAGTGCAGGATTGGGAATAATAATTGATACTTATAAGAAATTTAAAGAGAAAAAGGGAAGAATGATACTCTGCAACCTTACGCCAGATATAACTAAGTTGTTTGAGGTAACAAGGCTTGATAGATTTATAGAAATTTACGATACTGAAAATGAAGCTTTAGCAAGTTTGAATTAAAAATAGCAGGAAACAACAAACATGTGGTTTAATTTACCAATAAAGCTTCACTAAAAACGCAACAAATTGTTGCGTTTTTAGTTAATTTAGTTAAAAAAAAGTCGAATAACAACTTTTTGTGTTTTAAGGTTGAAGGTTGTACAATGATATGATAGATTAAAATTAACAAAGAGAGAGGAAATCATATATGGAGACACCTTTAGTTGAGATTATTGCAATTTCAGTTCCAGAACAGTTTATGATGGCGTTATTTGCTTGGGTGATCCTTGGAAAGAAAGAAACAGCCAGATTCAGAAATGTACTATTCGTCGGTTTATTTGCAGCATTATTTTTCAGAATTCTACAAATGCTTCTGGGGAGTTACGTATATACCATGATACCACAGGTTCTGATATTTGCAGCGCTGATATATTTCCTATACAGGGTAAATGTACTTGAATCAGTTGTAAGTTGTTTGGTCACGATGATTATTTTCGCAGCTATTCAGGGGGCAATGTTCAATATCTTATGCCTGTGGACAGGTCTTACAGAAGCAGAGTTTAAAGAAGAAAATCTTTACTTACTGTTCTTTGCGATACAATACTTTATAGTGATAGGTGCCATTGTATATGTTATATATAGATTAGATATAAATATCCGGTATTTAGGCAAAAAGAATGTGAAAAAACATTATGTAAGTCGTATAAGATTTTTGATATTGCAGCTAATATTTGCATTCTTACAGTTGATTATTATATATACAATTGTTGTTAGAAATATTGAGTTTTTGTACTCACAGGAGAATTTGCTGCTGGTTATTCTAGCAGTTATTATCACCATCACGTTTACAGCTTTGGTTGTAAAAAGCGTAATCAAGATGGGAGAACATATACAGAGAGAAGAAGAGCAAAAGAGACAATATGACGGTAGAGAGATAATCCAAAACATCAATTATTTATATTCCTTAGTTGAAGAGAAGAGATACGATGAACTAAAAAGTGCCTTGGAATCTATAAAAGATGATATAAACAGCGGAATGATAAGAATCACCAACAAGGCTAATAAATGAAATCATATTATGGTTTCATTTATTAAATAAAAAAAATATAGGGGATGATAGTATGAAACGTAAAATGCTAGGTGTAATTTCATCAATCTTATTCGTAGTTGCAACATTAGTTTCCAGTACAGCGTGCTTCTTCTTCTTTTATCAACCAAGGACTCCAAAGTCACTAAGCAAGTAACCGGACAGACGGCTAATCACCATTTACTCAAATTGTAGAGAGAGAAGGTTTTTAATATAAAGTTTGATTAATAATATAAGGTATCTTCCCAGGAAGATACCTTTTTTGCGTGCCGGAATTATCAGCACGAAAAGGTATTTTCAAAAAATAAATGCCTTTTTTAATTGGTTCATAAGAGAAAAAAGGCATTTCAAGTCATTATAAGTGCATTTCACGCAAAATTAATATAAAAATCATGAAAGTGTAGTAAAATTAATATAATCAAAGGTTTATTTTCATAAATGCTTTAGGTTAATACAAGGCGGATACTTAAATTAATTAAAGGTAATTAATTATTATATTTATATTAAGAACACTGCTACAATAAATCCTTGATAAATTACCATTCGAGTCAAACTTTGCACAGAAAACTGCGTTATTGATAATATCTTGATATTATCAATATATGCAGTTTTTTGGTTTATAGAACTTTTAGTATATTTTTAATTTAAAAAACATATCTTATAAGTACAGTCCATTTATAGTGCATCTGGTATTATGGTATTTTTCCAGGGAAATAAGGACAGTGTATGTTTAGTGGAAAATACGGGTTTAAGGAAGTGATATTTTGAGAAGGGAAGCAAAACATTCAAGTACATGCTTAAGTAAAAATGACAAAAAGGTTCTTGACAGGTATACCAAGGCACATACTAATTTTATTGAGAGCAGTACAGCCAAAACCGGATTGAATACCAATGAAAAAAATACAAAACCCAAAAGTGAAATATAAAAAATTCCATATTATTATTATCTGAAATCACTTGAAGTATTGATAAATATTAAGTATAATGTATAGGTGACCTTAAATAGTCACTGCTCATACTAAAGTTTAATATTTGGCCGTGCTAGACGGGGAGGTAGCGGTGCCCTGTACCTGCAATCCGCTGTAGCAGGGTTGAATTCCTTCTTAAGGCTTGTTTTTGTAAGGTCTGGCCTGTGTAAGTGGCAATGATGACCGGGTCCTACGCAACGTGACCCTATGAACCCCGTCAGGTTCGGAAGAAAGCAGCGGTAAGTAGGCCCTCACGTGTGCCGTGGGATAGCCTGGTTTGAGCTAACTGTACCGGTTCGCTTATAAATGCAATGTCGATGGAAGGTGCACGGCCGTATATATAAATATGAGAGGACTTTAAAGCTATTTAAATGTTTAAATAGCTTATTTTATTATAATTTAGTTTTTATTTTTGTTTTATAGATTGTTTTTTGTTGATTAAATTTACAGCTTAATTATATAGTTTATTTATATAATTTACTTATATAGTTTATTTATATAATTTACTTATATGGTTTATACAGTTTAATTTTTATGTTATAGTTTTACATTTTAGATGGCTTAGTATTTTAGTTTTTGCATAATATCCCGTTGATGATATCCGGGGGTTTACATACGTTTTTTTAGAAGGTGGGAATATGTCTTATTTAGCTCTTTATAGAAAGTGGCGTCCTATGACCTTTAAGGACGTTGTTGAACAGGAACATGTTATGAAAACCCTGACTAATTCCGTCATTACGGGCAGGATAGCTCATGCATACCTTTTTTGTGGGACAAGGGGTACAGGAAAGACTACAACTGCCAAAATTTTTTCCAGGGCTGTAAATTGCCTGAACCCTGTGGAGGGAGATCCTTGCAATAAGTGTGAAATATGCCAGGGCATTCTAAACGGTAGTATTTTAGATGTAATAGAAATAGACGCTGCTTCAAACAACAGTGTGGACAATATACGTGATATAAGGGATGAAGTGGTTTATACACCTTCTAAAGCAAAATACCGTGTTTATATAATAGATGAGGTTCACATGCTTTCCACCGGGGCTTTTAATGCCCTTTTAAAGACTTTGGAAGAACCTCCGTCCCATGTGATTTTTATACTGGCTACTACAGAGCCTCACAAGCTTCCGGCTACAATATTGTCCAGGTGCCAAAGGTTTGATTTCAGGAGAATTCCTGTAGAAAGCATTGCAAAGAGAGTGGAGTACATTGCCGGAGAGAGCGGGGTTAAAATTCAAAGAGAGGCATCAATTCTCATTGCAAAACTTTCAGACGGAGCTCTAAGGGATGCCATTAGTATTTTGGACCAGTGTATTTCACTGGGTAAGGAAGAGCTTACCCATGAAGATGTTTTAAAAATAACCGGGATAGTCAAAGATACTTTTATCTCTGAAACGGTGGAATATATAATAAACAGACAGGTGGAAGATGTTTTAAAGCAGATAGACAGGCTTGTTATGGATGGGAAAAGCATCAGCCAGTTTGTATCTGATTTGATTTTTTATTATAGAAATCTTCTTATTTGCAGTACAACTAAAAATCCGGAGGAAATAATTGATGCATCAGAAGATGCAATCGGAAGAATGAAAGAGCAGTGTAAGATGCTAGAGACATTTGAAATGGTAGCTGCAATTAAAGAACTGTCTGCTTTAGAAGCTTCCTTAAAATGGTCAGCCCATCCAAGGATTTTACTTGAGACTGCACTTATAAAATTGTCTGAGGAGAGTTTAAATTTAAAGGGCTCATTTATAGCAGAAAGAGTAAACTCTTTAGAGAAAAAGCTATCTGATCTTCTGGCTAAAGGGATTTCCATAAAAGGGGATTCAGGTGCGGGGAAGAATCTTGAAGGGGCAAAAGAGTTTTCTAAAGGTTATGACAGTGAAGAAGGTGGCAAGGCTTCTAAAAATGCCGGCGAAAAAAAAGGCGGCTTGAATCAAAGGACAGCTGGAAGCATGAAGGGACTTGAGGTTTGGAAAGATGTGCTAAAGGAAATTAAAGACTTTGGAAGAATGTCATTGTATATATGGCTTATGAATACAAAAATTGTTGAGATTGATGACAGGTTTATAGGAGTGGTGTTTAGCAAGGGACAGGAATCTGTAAAGGATATGTTTTTAAAAATGCCTGAAAATATTGAATTTGTCGAGGAAAAATTGTGTGAACATTTAGGAAGAAAAGTGAAAATTAAATGTATTGATGCAGCAGAAATAATTGATAATAAAAATGAAGAAAAGGACGAATTTCTAAAAAAGGCAGAGATCATTGCAAAAGAGTTTGATGCCGGTTTAAATATAATTGATGAATAAAATTTAAATAACGCTATAAAAGTCTAGTATTTTATGTTCATATTAATATATAATGTTTATAGGAAAAAAATAATTGGAGGTATAGAATTATGGCAAAAGGCAGATTCCCGGGAATGGGCGGAAATATGGCTAATCTTATGAAACAGGCACAAAAAATGCAGAAGGAAATGGAGAAGCTGCAAGAAGAGCTTAAAGACAGAGAGGTGGAAGCTTCTGCAGGAGGCGGGGCGGTTACTGTTGTGGCAACAGGCAGAAAAGAAATTAAGGATATAACTATAAAACCTGAAGTGATAGATCCTGATGATGTTGAAATGCTGCAAGACCTTATTTTAGCTGCAGCAAATGAAGCTTTGAGAAAAGCTGATGAGATGGTAACTAATGAAATGAGTAAAATAACAGGCGGAATAGCCGGAATACCAGGTTTGTTTTAAATAAGTAAAGACAAGGGGAATATAAATGAGTTTTTATGCAGCACCAATTGCCAGACTTATAGAAGAATTTGAGAAGCTTCCTGGCATAGGTCACAAAACTGCACAAAGATTGGCTTTTTATGTTTTAAATTCGCCAAAGGAAAAGGCGGAGAAGCTTGCAAATGCAATTGTTGATGCAAAGGCAAAAATTAAATACTGCCGGGTGTGCGGAAATTTAACGGATTTAGATTTATGTGCTGTTTGCAATTCCCAAAAAAGAGATGCCTCTTTAATTTGTGTAGTGGAAGATCCCAGGGATGTTGTTGCAATGGAGAGAATAAAGGAGTTTAAAGGTCTTTATCATGTGCTCCATGGGGTTATTTCCCCAATGGACGGGGTTGGTCCTGAGGATATCAGGATAAAGGAGCTTTTAGAGAGGATACAGGACGGTTCTGTTAAGGAAGTTATAGTTGCAACAAATCCTAATATTGAAGGGGAAGCAACAGCAATGTATATATCAAAGCTTTTGAAGCCCTTGGGAATTAAGATAACCAGGATTGCCCACGGAATACCTGTGGGGGGCGATTTGGAGTACGCAGATGAGGTTACGCTGTCTAAAGCTTTAGAGGGCAGGCGGGAGATATAAGAAGTAAATAAAGTTATATAACCCAAATAAACTCCTTTCATTTTTCAAATGTATGAAACGGGGTAAATAAAGTAGTATTAGAAAACATGGTTTATTAGGGAGAAGAAAAGCCCTGTAGGCCATGTTTTTTGTTTAGAAGTTTTAAGGGATAAGGAACAAGGAATAAGGTTAAAAGCCAGATAAATCAATGGATTAGAAGATTAAATGGAATTGAAAATGGAAGGGAAAATGGACAAAATCTCACCTTAATCCTTCCCCCTTAACCCTCAATCCTAAAAGCACTTTATTTTCATTTTTTGCCCTAAAAATTGAGAAATGAAAGGACTTTAGGAAGTAAGGAATAAGGAAATAGGAATTAAATGGGAAATTGGAAGGGAATAACAAGCCAGTGTTTTCAAGGGTTTGAGGGCTGTCTATAAAAGGACTTTATTTGAAAAAGGAAAGAAGTTTGTTTGAGGTGCATATAGTTAGGATTGAGGAAAAAGGGGTAAGGAAATAGGAAAAAATTTTGAAAGAATTTAGGCCATAATTAGTTGTTGTAAAAATAAAATAAAGTAGTTGTAGTGAAAGGAATAATGAATCAGGGAAAGTATTGATAATACAAGGGTTAGTTGGATTTTAAGGTTAAAGGATTATGGTTATTAAAGGGAAATCGTGAAAGTACTTTATTTACTTTTACTATACAACATAGGCCTTTTTTTCTGTTTCAAAAAATAGCATAGTTAAAATTGTAAGAAACAAAAAAGTCCTTTTATTGCTGAAAAGTAGTTGCAAAAACAAAATAAAGTTCTTGTATTAGGATTTTATTCACATTTTATGAAACAAGAATGGGGATAAATCATATGAAATACAAGGGAAATGGGGATAAAAGGGTAAAGGGATAAGGACATTATTTACTTTTTATAAGAACTTGACGTATTTTTTCTGTTTCAGAAATGATGAAGAAGAAATTTTAGAAAAAGAAAAGGTATTTTTACGGATGTTAAAGTTTTTTTATAATAAAAATAAAGTTGTGGTATCAGAAGGTAAAAGGGGCAAGGGGAAATATTGAAAATACGGGGTTTGGTAAGATTTTAAGGTATAAAAATATTGGAAATTGTAGGGAGTTTATGCAATGACTTTATTTGCATTTACTATAGAACATGCTCTGCTTTTTCTGTTTTTAAAAATTGAAGCATGATAATTTTAAAAAAGAAAAACAAATTTATAACTGATAAAGTTCTAATAAAATGAAAACAAAGTTGAAAAAACATATTTGGTTGTTTGAATTTATAGATATATGATGAATGCTATTTTATATAAATTCTTAATAAATATACTGCAGAAGCATTTGTTATGATTGAAATAATAATAAGAATTGTGTTATATTGCAAATAAATGGTGAAGTTCATGGTTATAAATGGGTTTTATATGAAAGGGTGAAGATTATGGAAAGAAAAAAAGTAATAAATTTTTCAAACAGATTTTTTAGCAATTTAGAACAACTTGGTTTGGATTTTAATAAGGCAAAACAAAATATCCTTTCTCACATTGAAGAAAAGGAAAAAGACCTAAGTCTGGATAAAAGGATGGTATTTTATACTCCATATATAGAGGATGGCAAAAAATATATGCTGGCTGGCTTTGTAACAAAAAAGGAAAAATCTATTTTTATAGAAGCCAACAGCATATGGGATAAGGGGTTTAATCCTGAAGACATAATAGTTACAGAAACAAATATTAGGATTATCAAATAGTTAAAGTCAAGAGTGGGTTTTGGGTATAAGACAATAGCACCAGTGACAAACATGTCAAGCAATAAATTTAAAATTGAGGCATTACAGTCTTACTATAATACGATTTAATAAGTGATATAAGTTGATTTAGAAGGTTTTTATTTTAATAACTGCGAGTTAAGGGGGGAATAAAATTGTATTTTAACAAACAATATTTTCAATTATTTGGCGAAAAAGAATTTGATACTTATGAACGTGAGCAGATAGTTGCCATAAAGGATGAAATTGAAAGAGAGTCAGAAAATTATATTTTGAATGTGAATGAAACAGAATTTATTAATTATATAACGAATAAATATGTATTAAAAGAGCCACAATTTGATTACGATAATATATTCGTCTCTACATATCAGAAAGACATAGAAGGTAAATATTGGCCTAGAAGATATAATGTATATGATGATAAATTTTATTCTGTAGATGTAATAGTATATCATATTCCCTTTGTTGGAATGTCTGAATTGTTAAAATACACACCTAATCCTAGAATGCTCTGGACTGAAAAAGTATATATAGAAGAACAATGTTTATGTTATGAGATAATTAGTTTTGAAAAAGATGCTAGTAAAGTTAAAAGAGAGTTTGAAAGTTTTGTTAATAATCTAAATCAGCAATTGAATAATTTACTCGGGAATATACAACAATATAACGACAAGTTATATAATATCATAAAATCTACTCTACAATCAAAAAAACAAAAAATATTAGAGAAAAATAATATGCTTGCAGCACTTGGTGTACCCATAAAAAAAGTAGATAATATTTCAAAAACTTTTTCTGTGCCTATATCAAAATCAAAAAAGAAATAGTTCTAAAGCCAAGTGTTACAGAAAAGGGATTTACACCTGAACCAACGCTAGACCCTGGTATATATGAAGATATACTAGCCACAATATACGATGTTGGAAAGCAATTTGAACGTATGCCTTCAATATATTCCGGAAAAGAAGAAGAGCATTTAAGAGACCATTTTTTATTGTTCCTCCAACCAAGGTATGAATGGTCTGCCACAGGAGAGACATTCAATAAATCTGGGAAAACAGATATTTTAATAAGGTATAATAACTCGAATATATTTATAGCAGAATGCAAGTTCTGGAAGGGACCTAAAAATTATCTGGCGACAATCACTCAATTGCTTGGATATTTGACATGGAGGGATTCAAAGACTGCAGTAATTATTTTTGTGCAAAATAAAGATTTTTCCGCTGTGTTGAAGAGTGTTGAGGAAACGACAAACCAATATCCAAATTATTTGGGATTTGTGAATAAACAGAATGATTCTTGGTTTAACTATAGATTTCACATTAACGGAGATAAGAATCGAGAGGTAAAAGTTGCAGTTTTACTGTTTCATATTCCTAGTATATAACTAAAATAAGTTCTACTCCATGATAATAACTTCTCTCTGTAAAAATAAAGTTCATTCAAGAATCCCGCAGTAGATGCAGAATAACCCCTGCTTTACTGTGGGATTTTTGATTTTCAGGGAGAGAAGGATAAAGTTTTGAGGGGTTGGGGCTGGAGCGTAATAGAGTAATTATATACATCTTTAGGGGGGTACAAGGGAAATGAAGAGATAGAAAAGTAGATGTTTTTATATAAATTATAGTGAAAAATAAAGGTATGTGGTATACACTTGTAGAATTATGCGAATAAAGACTTTATTATTTTAGGAGATGAATTTATGATATGTCCTTACTGTGGTAAAGAAATGAGATACGGAGTAATTCAGAGCCAAAATGAAATTAGTTGGAAACCTAAAAAAGGAAAGTTTTTTGCAACTGCTCAATTTAGTAAGGAAGCAATTATTCTGTCTGAGTTTTCTTTTCTAAAAGGTTCATGTGTTGAAGCATATTGCTGTGATGATTGTAGAAAAATTGTTATAGATTATAGCGGTGGGGATTTATCAGAATAATTCAAATATTTATCTATTTTGTTAGCATTACGGAAAATGTGTCATGTAAAAAGATTACATTTACTGTAAGTTTCTTTATTTTACATTATCCATATAAAATTTATGAATGACTGGCATTTGACAATAACAAACTATGAATGTATAATATAATTGGCAAATGCCAATTATAAATAGGAGGCGATTAAAATACCTAACTGTGGAAATTGTCCTACAAAAGGGAATTGTAAAAACCAAGGGAATTGTATGATAGAAAATAATCCATATAATTTTGTAAAGAAAATAATAGGTGTGATGAGTGGAAAAGGAGGCGTTGGTAAATCAACGATATCTGCTCTTATTGCGGAAGAGTTAAATAAAAAAGGATATAAAGTAGGAATCCTGGATGCGGATATTACAGGACCTAGCATTCCAAGGCTCCTTAAAGTAAAAGATAAGAAAGCCCAGTCAAATGAACTGGGAATTATACCGGTTACAAATGAAAATGGAATAAAGGTTATGTCGCTGAATTTACTGATGGAGGATGAAGAACAGCCTGTTATATGGCGGGGGCCTTTAATTGCAGGGATGGTAAAACAATTCTGGACTAATGTCTTATGGGGCGACCTCGATTATCTTGTCATAGATATGCCTCCAGGGACGGGAGATGTTGCGCTAACGGTGATGCAGTCTATTCCTATTAATGGGATAGTGATGGTATCAGTACCTCAGGATTTAGTCTCCATGATAGTCGCAAAAGCAGTGAATATGGTTAGAAGAATGAATATCAAGATTATCGGTGTAGTCCAGAATATGAGTTATGTTATATGCCCTGATTGTGAAAATAAAATCAGAATATTTGATAGTGAGAATACAGAAGATTTTTTAGGCAAATTAAACTTAAAACTACTTGGTGAATTGCCTATGTGCAGCGATATAGCCAATATATCCAAGAAAGACGTAGGAATACAAAATGCAGTATTGGATGAGACAATAAGTGATATTACCGAAAAGGTGATACTTTCAGTAAATGAGAAATAAATAAAAAGATAATAGGAATTGTATTCCACAAAATAAGTAGTTTCAAGCAAGGAATTCAACTCAAAATCCAGGCTGTAGACCTGGATTTTTGTCTGATTTCCTAAAATGATATTGGTTATTGGGTTATCCAAAGATGCAGGGAGGTGAAGAAATGCCAAGGCCTATAAAATGCAGAAGGGTTGAATTTTTTCCGGAAAGTACTTACTTCATACCCCTAGGAAAAAGAAGGAATGAAGTAGAGGAAATTATTCTTAAGGTTGAAGAACTTGAGGCTATGAGGTTAAAAGATATTGAAGGACTTAGCCAGGAAGAATGTGCCGAGAGGATGCAGGTTTCAAGACAGACTTTTCAAAACATTATAGACAGTGCAAGGAAGAAAGTAGCAATAGCGCTGACGCAAGGCAATGCAATACATATAAGCGGAGGGGATTATACTTCAGGTTTATGCCGATTTAAATGTTTAAATTGTGGTGAGGTTTATGATTTGAATTATGAACATGATAAATATACGTGCCCTTCTTGTGGTTCGAGTGAAGTGATTTGTGAGAGAAAGAAAAGGTTCTGCCATAGATGGTGTAGGAAATAGACTTATGTTTATTGTGCCTAAAAATAAACTTTTTCCCTTTTAAGTCCGCAAACCTGTATGGCTGATGGATGCGAATAAAGATGTTACCTTTATAGTGAAAAGTGGAAAGGGTAAATGATGAATAAAGCGATAAAAATAAAATCCTTTGTAATAACCATGATAATGGATTACAAGGGATTGATTTGTTTTATCTGAAAGGAATTTACGAGGAAGTCAAAAAGGTATTAAAGTGTAAAGAGGATATTCTGATAATTCTATAGAATTCTAATTAAATGAATATTAGTTTAAATAACAAGAAAAACACATATGGAAGATATATGATATAATTATAGATAATACTATATTTTGTTGGAGGTTCTATTAATTCAACAAATTAAGTAAGGGGGATTTAAATGAATAAGGTTGATAGTGAAAAAAGAATAAAAGAGATATTTAATATTTTAGAAAATGGAATTACAAATTTCAAAAAAGTGGGGAAAAGAAGGTGGGGTAATCCATCAGGTACACAAGAAGGATTAGATACTTATGAAATTAGGCAGAAAGAGGATAGCATCTTGGTAGCAACAACAAAATGGGCTAATGCTTCAACGGGAGAAATTAATAGAAGTGCAATTTTAACAACAGTATTTCCTGAAAAAAATTACAATTCTTTGGGACAAACTTTAGAGGTAAATTTACCGTATTATTTTTCAAAAAGATTTAGCACAAGAGTATATGAGGATGATAGTTTGATTGAGATAAGGCATTATGGAAATTTTACTATAGGAAGAAGAGGTTTAAAGAAAACATATTTTTTTGAATATTTAAGAGAGAATGGATATGATAATGAAATCTGTATTGATGAAGAAGGAAAAGAATATGTATGTATTATTAGATTGAATGGTAACAGTATAGAGCCTGATTACTTGGGTGAAAGGTTAATTAAATGGACAAAGATTATAAAAGAATATAAAGATTATTATAGAAATCTTTATAGCAATTAAAAGGAGCAGAGTTATGATATATGTAAGTATAAAAGGCAAATTTTATTTTAGGCAGTGAGAGGTAGGAACATGAAAAAACTTTATTTTATGAAATTTATATTACTGATTTTAATATGTATCTTGGTTGGATGTTCTGGTACTTATAACACTAAAACAGCGGAACAATATTTACCTATTCGTGTTTATGTAATGCAAGAATCACAAGAACCTATCAAACCCTCTGTATCCTTGAAAGATAATAATAGATTTACTTTTAATTATTCTGCGTTGAGCAGTTATATTGCAATTGGTTCTTACGAAGTAAATGATGATAATTTGATTCTTAAAACAGATGATGGAAAATTCAAATATGTGTTTAAAATAAAGGATGACCAACTGATTTTTAATGCGGCAGAATCGTCAAAAATCCCATCATACGCTAATGTTCCTGATGGCGCAATTTTCAAATAATCACGAGATAGGTTTATTTGGTTAAAGACCCGAATATGTTTGAATTTGTTAGGATAGCCGGCAACACAATGCACTCGGTTCAAGTAGGCTGATGAAAGGAGAATATAAAACATATGAAAAGGAAGGTTGCCTTTGTATGCGTACATAATTCCTGCCGTTCTCAAATGGCAGAAGGTTGGGCAAAGAAGTTGGGAAGTGACGTATTAGAAGCATATTCGGCAGGGACGGAAAAATACCCTGAAGTGAAGCCACTGGCAGTACAGGTAATGGAAGAAGCAGGAGTGGATATGAGTGACCATCATCCGAAACTATTAAGTGATATTCCGGCGGAAGTAGATATATTAATAACGATGGGATGTAATGTAGAATGCCCTTATGTACCATGCCAGCATATAGAAGATTGGGGGCTTACCGACCCATCAGGCGGACCAATAGAGGATTACAGAAAAACAAGAGATATAATTAAGGAAAAAGTCGAGGATTTAATACAGAGAGTAAAGAACAATCAGATTTGATAAGCGGTATGTAATTAATCAAAATAAGAGAATTGCAGTGAAGTTGAAAAGTGCAAACATGTTGAAAAATAACTTGAAGTGTGTAAGGGGTAAAGGGGATGTTTTCATATGAACATATTAGCCATGATATTCGGTTGGTTAAATGACCAACTATTAAAAATGAGATGGCTTTCAGAATTGGTAAGACTTCTTGTGGAAAAAGTATTTGGTTTACCTGTTAGCGAAAGGATAGGCGGAAGTATTCACTTTTTTATATACGATACAATTAAAATATTTATATTATTATCACTATTAATATTTGTCATATCCTATATCCAGAGTTATTTTCCGCCAGAGAGGACAAAGAAGATTCTCGGAAAGATAAAAGGCATTAAAGGGAATATACTTGGGGCACTGCTTGGTACGATAACTCCCTTTTGCAGTTGCTCCAGTATACCAATTTTTATAGGTTTTACTTCGGCTGGATTGCCTTTAGGCATAACCTTTTCTTTCTTAATATCTTCGCCAATGGTAGATTTGGCATCATTGATGTTGCTAATGTCATTTTTTGGTCCTAAAATTGCTATAGCCTATGTTGTAGTAGGCTTGATTTTGGCGGTTATTGGAGGAACTTTAATAGAAAAGTTTAGACTTGAAAAATATGTAGAAGGATATGTAAGGGAAATCGAAGATGTTGATGCAGAAGTACCTGAAATGACTCGTAGAGAAAGAATATCTTATTCAAAGGAACAGGTTAGAGATATTATCAAAAGGGTTTGGCTATACGTATTAATCGGTGTAGGTATAGGGTCGGCCATTCATAACTGGATTCCCCAGTCAGTCATAGAAAATGTAATTGGAGAAAACAATCCATTTGCAGTGTTGCTTGCTACTATAGTGAGTATTCCAATGTATGCTGATATATTCGGTACTCTGCCAATAGCCGAAGCGTTATTTGCAAAAGGAGTGGACTTGGGGACTATAATGTCATTTATGATGGGGGTAACGGCCCTGTCCCTGCCTTCAATAATTATGCTCAGCAAAGTAGTAAAGCCTAAACTTTTAGCAATCTTTGTATCCATTGTAGCAGTAGGAATTATTATCATTGGATATTTATTTAATGCTTTCTCATATATTTTTGTGTAAAGCAGTGATTCATTTTGAAATGATGATTATTAAAAAATTATAAGGCGTGGAATCAGTATAAAAGAATATTGCGGAAGGACGACAATAACGGAAAAATATTGATTGATGAGGAGGATTTATTATGGTAATTAAAGTTTTGGGTTCAGGATGTTGTAATTGCAAGAAATTAGAGGCTAATGTCAGAGAGGCTGTAAAGGAACTGGGACTTGAAGCCACTATTGAAAAAGTAGAGGATTTTAAGGACATTATGGCATATGGTGTAATGAGAACACCTGCACTTGTAGTAGATGAACAGGTAAAGATTATGGGAAGAGTTCCGTCGGTAGAGGATATTAAAAGATATTTATAACGAGGCGGGAGCATATTTCCGCCTCATTGAAACGCCGCTAATGTAAGAAAATTTTACTACAACCGAAAAATTTTCTTATGAATCTAGGCGTTATAAAGAAGGAGGCTTTTATTATGGGATGTTGTGAAACTCAAAGAAATAATACATGCTGTAGTACGAGTTGCGGGTGTGAAGAGCAAAATTATGAAGAAGAAAAGAAAAAAATAATAATTGATTTTTTGTTTTTAGATTTAAGTATATGTACAAGATGCCAGGGCACGGAGAGCAGTCTTGAAGAAGCCATTAAGGACGTTGCTAAAGTGCTTGAATTAGCGGGCATAGAAGTTGTTGTAAATAAAATTCATATTGATAGTAAGGAAAAGGCCATACAGTATAGATTTGAGAGTTCACCTACTATCCGTATTAATGGAAATGATATACAACTGGAAATGAGAGAATCACTTTGTGAATCATGTGGCGATTTGTGCGGGGATGAAGTGGACTGCCGTGTGTGGGTGTACAAAGGTAAAGAATATAATGTTCCTCCAAAAGCAATGATAATTGATGCCATACTTCGTGAAGTATATAGTGACAAAAAAGCACAGTTAAATAATAGAGTTGGTAAGGAAGCATATCAATTACCGGAAAATTTACGTCGATTTTTTGAATCGATTGAGAAAAATAAGAATTGTGAATAAATGATAGGACTAATGTGCGATTTAATATAGAAGAAGATTAAAGCCTAAGCACATCAACATCTTGACCATATGAACCTTTCTATAAATAGGGCTATTATGATTTTTTAAATGCTTTGGAGATTTAGCAGTCTTTCCAAGGCATTTTTTATAACAGTCTGTAAAGTTCAAACTTATTCATTTGTAAAAATTTTTTCTAGGTGAATTTTAAGTCCACCAAAAGTATGTGATACTGCGCAATCATCGCCTTTGCAAATAGCAGGTGAAAATATTATGGAGTATGTAAAGATTATAAAATATTAGGGGTCAATTGTAACTGATTCATTATCTAAACAAGATTTTAACATCTTTATATAGCCATACAGCATTTTTATTACTTCAAGGAATTTCTCATCTAAAATTTTGTATTGTTCTTCACTTATATAGTTGTTCTGATATGCGGTAAGTAAATGGTTTCTCGTTTCGCCACAACTGCCAAGAGCAGCGTTGGCATGGAATAATTCCCGCTTTATAAACAGTTGGGTATTTCCTTCGGCTATGTTTGCGGAAATACTTCGACTGCTTCTAATGATTTGGTCAGTAAGCCGATACTGCTCATATCCTGGAAACCCTTTAACCAATTCCCCTATCTCCTGCTCCAATGTATTCGCCTTTTGCCAAACCTTAAGCGTCTTAAAATCCTTTACAATTAAACTTTGACTCATGTAAATTCATCCTTTCAAATTTTGATTTTTAACATCATACGGATTATTAAGGAGAAGTCAAATTCTGATAGAAGAATTTTTGCTAAGTAATTACTGAAGGTTAAAAGGGTTAAGGAGACATATAATGCATAATTAATCCTTAGCCCTTTCACCTTAGAACTAATATCCTAACATGAATTTGACGCTTAAAATCTATTTAAGCATTGTAATATCAAGGATTTGGGCAAATTTACTAAATACATATATAATATAGAGAAAGGTAAAGTGGAAAGGGAAAAAGGATTCAGAATATAAGGGTAAACAAAAATACTTGACTTTGTATTAGATGATTTACTATAAAAAAATTGTCCTTAATAATAAGGTATTTTAAATAAATTAACATTATATACCTCCGTTAAAATAAATTCCTACGCTTACCTTATTAACAGGTAAGCAATTTTTTTATTGTAGAAATACTTGAAATTATAAAAAGTGATTTATTAAAAGAACTATAACGAACTAAACCACAAGATTGGAGGAATTGTTATGAGCAATAGGATTTTATTAGGTCTTGATAATGGTAACAAATGTACAAAAACAAGCGAAGGTTATATTAGCGCGTCTGGTTTTACTAAATTTGACTATGAACCAATCTCAACTAATAATTTGTTAGTTTATGAAGGTAAATTTTATAGTATAGGCAGCAATAGACTGTGTGTTCAAATGGACAAAACAGTCAACCAAGATGCTTTCATCTTGTCTTTACCAGCAATAGCAGATGCAATAGATAGTGCAGGAGTAGAAGGAGATGTGGATGTAATCATTGGAGTTGGGCTCCCGATAGTCAATTATGGAATTTTTAAGAAAAAGTTTCGAGAATACTTTTTAAGGCAGAACATAGAATTTAATTTTAATAAAAAAGATTATAAAGTAGATATTGTTAATTGCAAAGTATATCCTCAAGGGTATGCTTCACTTATTACGGTATTTAATAACTATAGGAATATCCTATGCAACATAATAGACATTGGTGGCTATACTGTTGATATTTTTAGAGTTGAGAACGGTATGATTGATAGTAAATCATGTTACTCACTTCCTGATGGAATCATTACGTTAATTGCAAATGTTCAACAGGAACTATTAAAAATGAACATCAGGCTTACTGAAGGCCAGGTACAGGATATAATAGCAGGCAAAGAACCAGTCATTTTTGAAGCGGATGTTAAAGAAATAGTTGAAGCCATAGCAAAAGAGTACACAGAAAATTTATTATCGAAAATCCAAGAGTATGGGTTTGAATTTCGCAACGCTACTGTTTTTACTGGCGGGGGAAGTATGTTACTAAAGAGATACATCGAAGAATCCAGTAGAGTAAAATATGCGGATTTTCTTGACCAGTTTGCCAATGCACGTGGTTATAAGATTCTACTTGAGCAGGAATTAAGAAGGTGATACTATGGCAACAAAACGGATAAATTTGTCTTTTTCTTTAGATAGAGAGGATGATGTGAAGGTATATAACATACTTTCTGCACAAAAGTATAAAACAGATTATGTCATTAAGGCAGTAATAAATTATTTGGAGAAAGAGAATAAGATGATTCTTGATAAGGAAAAAATTAAAGAGATTATAAAGGAAGCGATTCTTGAATGCGGCATAAACGGTATCGACATAAATAAGGCTGAGAACAATGAGCAGAAACTCCCAAAGGAAATTTTCGATATGTTCAATAGTCTATGAAAACCAAAGAAAATATATTAATGAAAACATTGATATTTAACATATTAAATATAGAACGGCAGGCTTTATAACTGCCGTTTTTCTTGCTTTTAAGATAAACAAACATATTTTATATTGTAGTTAAATACTGCGAAATTTACTATAATTTTTGCTTACTAAAGAAAGACATATTAATAACAAGTCTAAGAAAAAATAAAAACTAATGAAAGAAAAGTATAACAATTAATAGAACATTTAGGTACTGGAATAAAAAGTATGGGACTTAAAGGAACCTAGATTTCTATGGATAATTGAAGAATCAGGGTTAGCGTAAAGTTATTGTAGGGAATGAGACATAAAATACCATATATAATTGAAAAGAAGATGACATCCTGTTAAGATATTAATTAAGCAAAAATAATAAATAGAAAGGATGACATCTTCTATGTATAATAGTATACAACATTTTAATGAATTTGGGGTAAAAAGAATTGAAAAAAAGATAAAAAATTTTATTGAAGAAGGAAAAGACTTAGCTGATCTTGTTCTTGGTCTAAAAGAAGATTTATTTAAACTTGGACGCGATATACTTAAAGAAGTGCTTGAAGATATGGATGAATATTTCCGTAACTGTGAAATAAGGAAACAGTATTGGGAAATTATAAGAAAAGATAAAACAGCTATTTTAACGACATTTGGAACACTAAGTTATAACAGGACATATTTTAAGCATAAGGAAAATGGTAATAGACAACACCTAGTCGACAGGATTGTAGGTGTAGAACCACATGACAGAGTAAGTGCCGATGTTGTAATTAATGCAATAGATGAAGCAGCTGACAGCAGCTACAGAAAGGCAGGAGAAAAGGCGACATATATTGATGAAATCAGCAAACAAGCAGTGATGAATAAAATACATAATATTGAAATAGTTGAGCCTGAAATAAAAGTAGATAAAAAGAGAGAAGTAAAAATATTGTATGTTGAGGCCGATGAGGACCATGTAGCATTACAACAAAAAAGTATATTGAGACAGAATGAGAAGGGCAAGAGAAATACAATTATGCCAAAACTTGTATATGTGCATGAGGGAATTGACTTTGAAAAAAGTAATAAGAAGAGAAAAGTATTAAAGAATGTTCGATATTTTGGGGGAGTGTATAAGAATTCAGAAGATTTGTGGCTTGAAGTATCGGAATACATATATAAACAATATGACGTTGATTTTTTAGAGACGGTGTATATATCAGGAGATGGGGCGTCATGGATAAGGCAAGGAGTTAACTGTCTTTCAAAAAGTAAATTTGTACTTGATAGATACCATCTTCAAAAATACGTAAGAGTTGCGACCACACATTTAAATGATGAAGCAATAAGCCAAGATTTACAGGAGGCTTTGAATTTATCTGATAAAAAAATGCTAACAAAGGTTTTTAAAAAGATAATTGAAAAGACAGGCGATAATGAAAATAAAATAAAGGCTATAAAAAATGCAAAGCGATATATTTTAAATAATTGGGATGGTATAGAAATAAGGTCAAACAGAGGAATAGTGGGTTGTAGTGCTGAAGGTCATGTGAGTCATGTATTTTCATCCCGTTTAAGTTCAAGACCTAAAGGCTGGTCGAGAAAAGGTGTAGAAAAGATGTCAAAGCTGATAATATACAAGAAGAATGGCGGTAAGGTATATGACATAGTTATGGCACAAAAACAAAAAAAGTTAGCAGCTAGTAGGCAAGAAATTCAGGAAAAATTAATTAAGGAATTAAAGAAGTCATCAAACAGGTATGAGAGTGTATGGAATAGTAATTTAACTGTTATTCATAAGGGGTGTAAAACTGGTTTATATAAAGAATTAAGGCGTATTATAGGTATATGCGGATAGGGATGAGGTAATAATAAAGCAAAAATTACGGGAAAGTTTACAAGTAAGCCTATCCAATAGGAATTATACATATCTAAAAAAAGACAAAGAAAAAGAAAAAACATAAAAAAAGAAAAAGAAAAGAAAAAAGCAAAACTTTAGTACCATGACCCGCGAAGCCCTACTACTTGTCAAGGCCGGGCTTTGCCCGCTTGTTTTAGCCTTGACAAAATGGAAAATGGTACAATAGAAATACTTTTTTCTTTTAAAAGTAGCGTTAAAATGTGAAGGAACATAGATAACAAAACGTACTAATTTGTCACAAGTATTGAGTAAAATGAATTCTTTATAGAAAGAAAGAGTTATATGGTATAATAGACAATAAGTTAGAGGAATTATAAAAGAAAATAAGGCTCAAAATGATGTAAAACACTTTCGTTACTAAGAGACCGTTATTTGAAATAGTTGCACAAATAAAAAATGGGATGCCATCTACTTTTCTTTTTCCTACAATAAATTGACGCTATCTTTGGATTGTGACATCTTTACATCACCCTCCGCAATATATTATAATATATTATAAAAAATAATCCTACTGTAAAGTGAAAATATTTTTTCAAATTGCGGTAGGGTTAAAAATTTTTTTCACCTATTTTAATGTGATAAAATAAGGGTAGATTTACCTAAATTAAAATGAAAATCTACAGTCTGAAACTTATGAGGACAGAAGTTTCAGAGAAAAGTTTGTATTAAAAAACAGAAAGTATGACAAAACCAAAAAGTATTATCTTATCATGGAAGATGAAGAGGAAACAGTAGAAAAGATATATGATAAAATACCGTTTATTATCGATATAGCAATATCCAATGATGACTTTGGGTTTTAACAAATGGTTGAAAGGAGGCCAATATTATGAAGAAGTATATTAAGAGGTTATTGGGAATAGATGAAATTCTGAAGAATATTGAAGAAATCAAGTCAGAAATTAAAAACCAACCAGAAGAGGAACAGGAACTAAAAAATTCATTACAGTTTGTAAATCCAATTGATAATAAACCATTTTTACATGTAGAGTCATTAATTGATAGTCCAAACAAGTACGAAACAAAAAGTTTAAGACCAATTGGTAGTTCTGAGAAGATTATGAGTCTCATGCAATATCTTCCTATAGTACAAACTGCAAAACAATCAGAGATGCTAAAGGGTGCTTATAAAGTAGTTTTTCCTGAAGGGGCAGTAGGAGAGTTAATGAGATATAAGAATGGAATGCTAGGTACTCCTTTAGTTAATAATGGCAAAATCGGAAATACTCATGCTGGTTTGGTTGAATTGCAGAATTTGTCGTTAACACCTGTAATGGTATTTACAGTAATATCCGCAATTACGGGTCAGTATTTTATGGCTAGAATAGATAAGTCTTTAGAAAGTATATCAAAGGATGTAAGAGAAATAATATCGATGTTTTTAGATGATAAAAAAGCGAAAAACAAGGCGATATTTGGTTTCTATACCTATATCAGAAATAATCTCAATATTATAATAAATAATTCTGATTTGAGAATTGCTACATTGACTAATTTGCAGTCTTATTTAGTAGAACTAAAACAAAATCTACTATTTTATGAAAGTACAATAAAAAGAAAGAATGCAGAATTAGACAGTATTATCAGCAATAATAGAACTACAGGTAAAAGAGTTAATGAGGTGCAAAAAGTTGAGATTGAGGTATCAGAATTGCTTGTTCAACAGCATATATGTTTTGAATTATTGTTAATAGGCAAAATGTATGAGATGCAGTTAGCCCAGATTTATGATGATGAATACTGCAATAACTTAATAGAAGATTTAAACATTCACTTTATAGATTCAGTTACGTTTAATAGAGATATCATTAATAAATATTCAGGGGTATTAGAACAAATTGAACGTAAAGCAATTATTAATAAAGATAAAGTATGGAATGAGAAAGGAAAATTTGATACTAACTTTGTAAAAAGGATGGAAGACTTTGAGAAGAGTGTAATAAATACAATTGATTCAGTAAGAAATCTAATATCCTTTAATAAGGGGGAGCAAGTATTTATCGTAAAAGATGAAGGATTGTATTACTTAGGAGAAGAAGTGTCTTAGAACCTTTTAAAGATATTGTTATACTTTATTAGGAATATAAAGTATAGTTAAGGGGTTGAAAGAGTGGATGAATTAAGCAGGAAACTGAATCAATATTTTGCCGGCAGGGTTGTAAGAAAGGACTTAACAAAAAAGATAAAAGAAGGTGCAAACGTGCCCGTATATGTTCTTGAATATCTTTTGGGCATGTATTGCGCCACAGATGATGAAGAAGGTATAGCCGAAGGTGTTGAAACAGTAAAAAGAATTCTGGCTGAAAATTTTGTGCGTCCTGATGAAGCCGAGAAGGTAAAATCCAAGATTAGGGAAATAGGAAAGTATACCGTTATTGATAAGGTTAGTGTAAAACTTAATGAAAAGAAGGATGTCTACGAGGCTGAATGTAAATTTTCAAATTAAATTAGATAATATTTTCAAATTATTTTAGGTCAATTTTACCACAAATTAGTGAATATTTTCAAATTAAAATAGGAACGCGATAATCAAATTTTCAAATTCCAGTAGGATTCAAAATAAAATTTGGAAAAATAAGTATTGCATAACACTTTCAAATTTGTATAATAAAAATGAGCAGATTAACTGCTCTTAAAATTTTAATCAAAATATTGATAATAGAAAACTTTTAAGTATAAATTCAATAAGTTTACAACATTTATTACTTAAACGGTTTATAACCGTTGTACTAAGGCTGCCGGTTAAAGATAAAAGTATTTTAGATATCAAAGTCTTTTTGTCCTTGGTATACGATTTCTTCATCTACATGCTTTTGCTTTATTGAACAAGCATACATAAGGCTTGAGGTTGCAAGACTGTTAACAAGGCGGGGTACGCCTTTTGATGCAGAATAAATAGCTTCAATTGCAGCCTGGGTAAATATATTTTCATGTAAACCGGCAGACTTTAGCCTTGTAAAAATATAGTCTGAAAGTTCCTCAGGCTTTAACCCCTGCATTACGTATTTTACGGCTATACGCTGCTTTAAAGGTGCATTTACCGCTAACTGTAATTTGTTCCTGATTTGCGATTGCCCCGACAATATTAATATAAAAGGATTTTCAGAGTCCATTTTAAAGTTAAATAAAAGCCTTAATTCTTCAAGTATGCTGTTTGACAGCATCTGTACCTCGTCAAGGATAATAACCCGGAGTAATTTTTTGATTATAGTACAAAGACATTATTGCTTGTTGTATCTGATGAAACATTGTAACCTTCTTATGTGAAGGCACTTCTCCTAAAGATATTAAAAGACCTCGGTAAAAATCCATAACGGTAACTGTTGAGAGAGAAAAATAGCAGGGTTTGTAAAGTCCCGGATTTAACCCGGCTGAAAATTTTCTTAAGGCGGTGGATTTTCCCATTCCCGGTTCACCGACTAAAAGAAACATTCCCCGGATGTTTTGAATATATTTAAATCTTGAATTTAATTCCTTAATATCTTCACTTTCATAAACATCAGAAATATCAATTTCTTTTCCAAAAGGATTGTATTTTAGTCCAAAAAACTGTCTGAACATAATTATTTCTCTCCTTCCATAATTGTTTTAAATGAAATTGTTTGTTTTGATTTAGGCATGTCAGCATGTGTTACAGATACTTCGTTATTTTGTAAATCCACTATTAACTCAGAATTTTTAGGTCTGCCCCTTCGTTTCATATGGGCATTGTCATGAAAATTAACCTGCAAGGCTTCACCGATTTTCTTGCCTTCATAGTATATGAATACCGGCTCTTCTAAACTCTTAATTTTATTCATATTAAGTTGGGATAAAAATCTTTTTCTAACTGTTAAAAAGAACCTTTCTATTTTTCCCCGGCTATGTGCAACAAAGGGTTTCGAATGTATAAGAGCGCATCCTACGTCCGCGCACATAAATTCAAACTGCTGTGAACGGTAAATCTTCCCATTGTCCGTATAGAGCAGGGAAGGTATGCCTCTTCCTGTATGTAAGGTCCATACATTAAATCCCCATACCACAACTCATTTATATATTGATGTGCAAATCTTTTAATTTCTTTTTTCTCTTCAGTTTCATAAATGCTTTCATGATTTGAAAATTTTAAAAACCTGTATAGTGTGGTAAGTGATATTTGCCCTTCTTTTAATATGCCTTTTTTTATTAGTTTATCATAGATGATTGTAGTAGGCGCTTTAGAATATTTTCTTTTCGTCTCAAGGATTTTTTCAGCAAGTTCTGTATCTATTTTTCTACAATTACCCCTGTCTTTCCGGTATCCGGGTTTTAATGCATCCAATCCTCCACGCATGTAATCACAGTACCAGGACTCTATTGTTTTAGGTGAATATTTTCTTATGCCATAGTGTGGCATTTCTACGGGTTTTGATGAAATTTGAGCATAATAGTCCTTACGATTATTCACTTGTCCATTTAGGATCGGACTTATCAGTGAAAATCTTTTTAACGCAATGGCATTTCTTACCTCTTCACTTAACATATTCCTGACCTCCTGTTGCATTTTTAGGAAGCCATGACCGGTCAGGCTGTTCTTTACCACGGATGTTACCATAGTTATTTGCTCAAGTAAAGGAAAATATGGTGTTGCGGTTGATTTCATTAAAAATTTTTCATAAGACGCTTTTTAAAATCCTATTTTAATGTTATAATCATGCTGCAAGAAATGTTTTAGCGGTAGCTTGATAGTATTTTTGAGAGAATAGTTGAATGTTGGGGAATTCTCTTACTACTATTGCTAAAACGTTTCTTGCTTTTTCTGTGTTTCCAAGAGTTTCATCCGGTAATTTCACTTTGTGTATTATTTGTCTTAATCCATTTTGTATTGTATTGAGATTTTTAATGAATTTTTTTCTGTAATAGTATAGAATTTGCCTTGAAAACTGTACGTTGTTTTTTAGATTTAGTTGTTTTATAACTGAATTAATACTACCTTTACGATAAAATAAATTATATATGTATTCAAAAATATGATTTATTGCATTAATAAATCCGGGTAAACAAAAGTTAGGAATATATGATATGGTGCATCCACATAGAGGACATATATAGCGTCTGATTACTATTTTCCCTTTATATTCTTTTGAGTAATAATATCTTTCATAGAAGCCATGTTTGCGGAAACTAACTAATTTATTGCATTTTGGATTGTGACATCTTTTAGTTGGTGGCGGTGGAAAAGGATAATTTCTCCCAAGTTTAATATATTCATGAATTCCTTCATGAACATTGAAGATATATTGCATTTTTACATCACCCTCCGCAATATATTATAAAAAATAATCCTACTGTAAAGTGAAAATATTTTTTCAAATTGCGGTAGGGTTAAAAATTTTTTTCACCTATTTTAATGTGATAAAATAAGGGTAGATTTACCTAAATTAAAATGAAAATCTACAATACTTGTTTTCATAATTCTTTGTTGTATCTGTGTCTGCATCAATTAAATTTTTTTATTTTGCAAATATTTAAGTTGAAGCAAAATATGGTTTATTGGGGTAAATGAATCATACAGGTCACGTTTTAAATATTAAATATGATATTGAATAAGGAGTGATACCAAAACATAGTAAATCAATAGATTAATAGAAATTATAGAGGGAAAAATAGGATTTTAAGTATAATGATAGAAGAATGCTGTGTTTTATTATTGCATTATATATAGAAATGATGCAATAATATAGATAATGATGCAATTAAAATGCATCATGTCGCATTTAATTGCAAAAGTAAGCATAGGAGGAGGTCAGAACTTGAGGACAAAAGATGAGATTTTAAAAATTCTAGATTTGCTAGAAGGAAATATTGCAGATGATTTTGAAGCACAAGATTTAGACTTTAAAGAGTGGGTAGAAAAAAGTCTAAACGATAATATAAATCTAGCAGTAAAGATGGCTGTTTGTATGGCTAATGGTGGAGGAGGAACAGTTGTATTTGGGATAAGAGATAAAGTTAAAGGAAGAAAAAATGCAATAATAGGTGTTCCTCCTATTGTTGATGCATTTTTGATGCAAAAAGCAGTATACGAAAGGACTGACCCCCATATTACTCCGACATTTGATTGGATTGAAGTACCCGAAGGGCATGGAAGAATATTGGTAATGAATATATATCCTGGTATGCCGCCTTATACAGAAACAAATGGAAGTGCTACAATAAGAGTAGGTAAAGATTGCAGACCACTTACGGGGTCTATGAGAAGAGAACTTTTTGCTAAAACTGGAGTTTCAGACTTTACATCAAATTTAGTAGATGAATACTGGAAAGATTGCTTCTCTCCAGTTGCTATGGAAAGAGTAAGAATGATAATGGCTGAAGAACATGCTCCAGATACATTAATAAAAATGTCTGATGAGGATTTGTTAAAGTCCATAGGAGCGCTAAAAGATGGGAAACTAACCTTTGGGGGACTATTGATTGTCGGGAATACTCAGGCACTTTCAAAATATATCCCAAATCATAGATGGGATTTTAGAAGAATGATAAGTAGCACAGATTATAGTATAAAGTATGGTGAAAATTCAGCAATACCAATAGGTTTATATGAATTAGAAAGATATATGGCTACTGAAAATCCGACAACCATTGTTGAGGTTGGTTTCTTACATCCTGAATTTTCTACATATCCTAAAATAGCATTAAGAGAAGCATTACTTAATGCATTTATACATAGGGATTATAGAATTCCAGGAAGTGTTATGCTGAAAGATTATAAAGATAAATTGATTATTACAAACCCAGGTAATTTTATTGGAGGTATTTCTCCGAGTAATATACTTCATCACCCACCTGTAGCAAGAAATTTGCATCTTACAGATTTAATGGATAAACTGAGACTCGTAAATAGAAGTAATCTTGGAGTTCCGAGAATTTATAAGTCTTTGTTAATAGAAGGGAAAGAACCCCCGCAATATAATGAAATAGGAGAATGCATCGAATTAACCCTTATTGCATCAACAATAGTTCCAGAGTTCAGAAATTTTATAAAAGATTTAAATTCTAAAGGAATTGAAGTTGATGTTGACCACTTGATTATTTTAAACTATCTTCTTAGACATAGGGAAATAGACACGTATAATGCTGCTCATATATGTCAGAGAAGTATAGAACAAGTTAGGGAAATACTTAGTTATATGGAGAATAGTTTAAAACTTATAAAATCAGGGGGTACTGTTAAAAAGAAATACTATTCTTTGACTCGGGAAGTTTATTCGATGCTGCAAAAAGGAATAGAATACGATAGGGATAAAAGGCTTGATAAAGAGGCTATTAAAATGAGAATATTATCCATACTAAAGGAAAGGAACCTTACTAATGCAGAAGTAAGACATATGACGGGTATGGATAGGCAACAAGTACTAAGGCTTATGCGTGAGTTAGAAGCGGATGGTGTTCAGATTAAGGGTAGTGGTAGAGGGGCATATTATTGTTTATCTAGAGATGAGTAAAACTAAAGGCAAACAAATGATTCATTATTATGTCGCAATTATAAAATAATTGAATCATTTAATTGCGACAAATTGTTTTTGATGCAATTCAAATCAGGTGAAACTAAAGTTATATCGAGCAGTAATTATTTGTTTATGATAGGTGAATTAGATAAATGGGTACTGTGAAACTTTTAAAGTGAAATCACATGATAAAAATTAATTTGACTAATCCTTATTCCTTTACCTCTCGTGCCTATATCTTATGTCTACATCAAATAAACTTCTTTCATTTTTCAAATGTTTGAGAAGGAGTAAATAAAGTACTTTTAGGAAACATGGTTTATTAGGGAGAAGAAAAGCCCTGTAGGCCATGTTTTTTATGTATTAGTTTTAAGGGATAAGGAATAAGGAGCAAGGCCGAAATTAAGATAAATCAATGGATTGGAAGATTGAATGGAAAAGAAAATGAAATGAAAAATGGACAAAATCCCCCCTTAATCCTCCCCCCTTAACCCTCAATACTAAAAGCACTTTATTTTCATTTTTTGCCCTAAAAATTGAGGAATGAAAGGACTTTAGGAAGTAAGGAATAAGGAAATAGGAATTAAATGGAAAATTGGAAGGGAATAACAAGCCAGTGTTTTCAAGGGTTTGAGGGGGATTTGTGAAAGGAGTTTATTTGAATTTTGATGGGAGTTTGTTTTGATTACATATAGTTAGGATTAAGGAAAAAGGGGGTAAGGAAAATAGGAAATATTTCAGGCTGAAAATAGGGCTTAATTAGTTGTTTCAAAAATAAAATAAAGTTGTATTATTTAAAGGGATAAGGAATAAGGGAAAGTATTGAGAATATTGGCTTTCATGTATTTTTAGGCTTTAAGGGAAAAGGGAAATAAAGGAATTTTATGAAAGGACATTATTTACTTTTTAGATATAACATAGGGCTTTTTTTCTGTTTCCAAAAATCATATGGATAAAAATTCTTATAAACAGAAAAGTTGTTTCATAAGCGGTAAAGTTCTATCAAAATGAAAATAAAGTCCTTATATTAAGATTTTATCCACATTTCTTGATACAAGAATGGGGATAAAGTATAAAAAATATTAGGGAGATGTGGATAAAAGGGTAAAGGGATAAGGACATTATTTACTTTTTATAATAACTTGGCATATTTTTTCTGTTTCAGAAATGATGAAGAAGAAATTATAGAAAAAGAAAAGGTATTTTTACGGATGTTAAAGTTCTTTTATAATAAAAATAAAGTTGTGGTATTGAAAGGTATAAGGAACAAGGGCAAATATTGGAAATACGAGATTTGATATGGGTTTAATGGATAAAGTGATTGGTAATTGTAGGGAGTTGATGCAAGGACTTTATTTGCATTTCCTATAGAACATGCTCTGCTTTTTCTGTTTTTAAAAATTGAAGCATGATAATTTTAAAAAAGAAAAACAAATTTATAACTGATAAAGTTCTAATAAAATGAAAACAAAGTTGAAAAAACATATTTGGTTGTTTGAATTTATAGATATATGATGAATGCTATTTTATATAAATTCTTAATAAATATACTGCAGAAGCATTTGTTATGATTGAAATAATAATAAGAATTGTGTTATATTGCAAATAAATGGTGAAGTTCATGGTTATAAATAGGTTTTATATGAAAGGGTGAAGATTATGGAAAGAAAAAAAGTAATAAATTTTTCAAACAGATTTTTTAGCAATTTAGAACAACTTGGTTTGGATTTTAATAAGGCAAAACAAAATATCCTTTCTCACATTGAAGAAAAGGAAAAAGACCTAAGTCTGGATAAAAGGATGGTATTTTATACTCCATATATAGAGGATGGCAAAAAATATATGCTGGCTGGCTTTGTAACAAAAAAGGAAAAATCTATTTTTATAGAAGCCAACAGCATATGGGATAAGGGGTTTAATCCTGAGGACATAATAGTTACAGAAACAAATATTAGGATTATCAAATAGTTAAAGTCAAGAGTGGGTTTTGGGTATAAGACAATAGCACCAGTGACAAACATGTCAAGCAATAAATTTAAAATTGAGGCATTACAGTCTTACTATAATACGATTTAATAAGTGATATAAGTTGATTTAGAAGGTTTTTATTTTAATAACTGCGAGTTAAGGGGGGAATAAAATTGTATTTTAACAAACAATATTTTCAATTATTTGGCGAAAAAGAATTTGATACTTATGAACGTGAGCAGATAGTTGCCATAAAGGATGAAATTGAAAGAGAGTCAGAAAATTATATTTTGAATGTGAATGAAACAGAATTTATTAATTATATAACGAATAAATATGTATTAAAAGAGCCACAATTTGATTACGATAATATATTCGTCTCTACATATCAGAAAGACATAGAAGGTAAATATTGGCCTAGAAGATATAATGTATATGATGATAAATTTTATTCTGTAGATGTTGTAAATTTTCAAATTAAATTAGATAATATTTTCAAATTATTTTAGGTCAATTTTACCACAAATTAGTGAATATTTTCAAATTAAAATAGGAACGCGATAATCAAATTTTCAAATTCCAGTAGGATTCAAAATAAAATTTGGAAAAATAAGTATTGCATAACACTTTCAAATTTGTATAATAAAAATGAGCAGATTAACTGCTCTTAAAATTTTAATCAAAATATTGATAATAGAAAACTTTTAAGTATAAATTCAATAAGTTTACAACATTTATTACTTAAACGGTTTATAACCGTTGTACTAAGGCTGCCGGTTAAAGATAAAAGTATTTTAGATATCAAAGTCTTTTTGTCCTTGGTATACGATTTCTTCATCTACATGCTTTTGCTTTATTGAACAAGTATACATAAGGCTTGAGGTTGCAAGACTGTTAACAAGGCGGGGTACGCCTTTTGATGCAGAATAAATAGCTTCAATTGCAGCCTGGGTAAATATGTTTTCATGTAAACCGGCAGACTTTAGCCTTGTAAAAATATAGTCTGAAAGTTCCTCAGGCTTTAACCCCTGCATTACGTATTTTACGGCTATACGCTGCTTTAAAGGTGCATTTACCGCTAACTGTAATTTGTTCCTGATTTGCGATTGCCCCGACAATATTAATATAAAAGGATTTTCAGAGTCCATTTTAAAGTTAAATAAAAGCCTTAATTCTTCAAGTATGCTGTTTGACAGCTTCTGTACCTCGTCAAGGATAATAACCGGAGTAATTTTTTGATTATAGTACAAAGACATTATTGCTTGTTTCAAGAAATGTTTTAGCGGTAGCTTGATAGTATTTTTGAGAGAATAGTTGAATGTTGGGGAATTCTCTTACTACTATTGCTAAAACGTTTCTTGCTTTTTCTGTGTTTCCAAGAGTTTCATCCGGTAATTCACTTTGTGTATTATTTGTCTTAATCCATTTTGTATTGTATTGAGATTTTTAATGAATTTTTTTCTGTAATAGTATAGAATTTGCCTTGAAAACTGTACGTTGTTTTTTAGATTTAGTTGGTTAGCGTAAAGTTATTGTAGGGAATGAGACATAAAATACCATATATAATTGAAAAGAAGATGACATCCTGTTAAGATATTAATTAAGCAAAAATAATAAATAGAAAGGATGACATCTTCTATGTATAATAGTATACAACATTTTAATGAATTTGGGGTAAAAAGAATTGAAAAAAAGATAAAAAATTTTATTGAAGAAGGAAAAGACTTAGCTGATCTTGTTCTTGGTCTAAAAGAAGATTTATTTAAACTTGGACGCGATATACTTAAAGAAGTGCTTGAAGATATGGATGAATATTTCCGTAACTGTGAAATAAGGAAACAGTATTGGGAAATTATAAGAAAAGATAAAACAGCTATTTTAACGACATTTGGAACACTAAGTTATAACAGGACATATTTTAAGCATAAGGAAAATGGTAATAGACAACACCTAGTCGACAGGATTGTAGGTGTAGAACCACATGACAGAGTAAGTGCCGATGTTGTAATTAATGCAATAGATGAAGCAGCTGACAGCAGCTACAGAAAGGCAGGAGAAAAGGCGACATATATTGATGAAATCAGCAAACAAGCAGTGATGAATAAAATACATAATATTGAAATAGTTGAGCCTGAAATAAAAGTAGATAAAAAGAGAGAAGTAAAAATATTGTATGTTGAGGCCGATGAGGACCATGTAGCATTACAACAAAAAAGTATATTGAGACAGAATGAGAAGGGCAAGAGAAATACAATTATGCCAAAACTTGTATATGTGCATGAGGGAATTGACTTTGAAAAAAGTAATAAGAAGAGAAAAGTATTAAAGAATGTTCGATATTTTGGGGGAGTGTATAAGAATTCAGAAGATTTGTGGCTTGAAGTATCGGAATACATATATAAACAATATGACGTTGATTTTTTAGAGACGGTGTATATATCAGGAGATGGGGCGTCATGGATAAGGCAAGGAGTTAACTGTCTTTCAAAAAGTAAATTTGTACTTGATAGATACCATCTTCAAAAATACGTAAGAGTTGCGACCACACATTTAAATGATGAAGCAATAAGCCAAGATTTACAGGAGGCTTTGAATTTATCTGATAAAAAAATGCTAACAAAGGTTTTTAAAAAGATAATTGAAAAGACAGGCGATAATGAAAATAAAATAAAGGCTATAAAAAATGCAAAGCGATATATTTTAAATAATTGGGATGGTATAGAAATAAGGTCAAACAGAGGAATAGTGGGTTGTAGTGCTGAAGGTCATGTGAGTCATGTATTTTCATCCCGTTTAAGTTCAAGACCTAAAGGCTGGTCGAGAAAAGGTGTAGAAAAGATGTCAAAGCTAATAATATACAAGAAGAATGGCGGTAAGGTATATGACATAGTTATGGCACAAAAACAAAAAAAGTTAGCAGCTAGTAGGCAAGAAATTCAGGAAAAATTAATTAAGGAATTAAAGAAGTCATCAAACAGGTATGAGAGTGTATGGAATAGTAATTTAACTGTTATTCATAAGGGGTGTAAAACTGGTTTATATAAAGAATTAAGGCGTATTATAGGTATATGCGGATAGGGATGAGGTAATAATAAAGCAAAAATTACGGGAAAGTTTACAAGTAAGCCTATCCAATAGGAATTATACATATCTGGAAAAAAGACAAAGAAAAAGAAAAAACATAAAAAAAGAAAAAGAAAAGAAAAAAGCAAAACTTTAGTACCATGACCCGCGAAGTCCTACTACTTGTCAAGGCCGGGCTTTGCCCGCTTGTTTTAGCCTTGACAAAATGGAAAATGGTACAATAGAAATACTTTTTTCTTTTAAAAGTAGCGTTAAAATGTGAAGGAACATAGATAACAAAACGTACTAATTTGTCACAAGTATTGAGTAAAATGAATTCTTTATAGAAAGAAAGAGTTATATGGTATAATAGACAATAAGTTAGAGGAATTATAAAAGAAAATAAGGCTCAAAATGATGTAAAACACTTTCGTTACTAAGAGACCGTTATTTGAAATAGTTGCACAAATAAAAAATGGGATGCCATCTACTTTTCTTTTTCCTACAATAAATTGACGCTATCTTTAGTTGTTTTATAACTGAATTAATACTACCTTTACGATAAAATAAATTATATATGTATTCAAAAATATGATTTATTGCATTAATAAATCCGGGTAAACAAAAGTTAGGAATATATGATATGGTGCATCCACATAGAGGACATATATAGCGTCTGATTACTATTTTCCCTTTATATTCTTTTGAGTAATAATATCTTTCATAGAAGCCATGTTTGCGGAAACTAACTAATTTATTGCATTTTGGATTGTGACATCTTTTAGTTGGTGGCGGTGGAAAAGGATAATTTCTCCCAAGTTTAATATATTCATGAATTCCTTCATGAACATTGAAGATATATTGCATTTTTACATCACCCTCCGCAATATATTATAAAAAATAATCCTACTGTAAAGTGAAAATATTTTTTCAAATTGCGGTAGGGTTAAAAATTTTTTTCACCTATTTTAATGTGATAAAATAAGGGTAGATTTACCTAAATTAAAATGAAAATCTACATTCAAGATAGTTTTGTTGACAAATTTTGTGGAAAAATTATGAAACTTGTCCTATAATTAATATAAACTATAAATAGATTTTGTGGGGTTAGACTATTATGAAACAATTTCCTGATTTACATAACTGGTTTAATATAAGTGAGTACTATGAGCATAATAAATGCAGAACAATTACACTGCTTTGGAAAAAAGATTTAAAAGAAGATGATGTACAGCGTTTTATAGTTGAATTCGCTAAGTTAATTTGTAGATTACGGTGTAATGGGGAATTGATATTGGAAGATAATGGTGAAGATTTATGTTATAAATTTCAGCAAGCAATTGGTAATAAAATTGAATTAGAGAAAGAAGAAAAAGAGCGCCTTGCTAAGTATATTTTTTTTGATGGGATGATAAGCCAGTCTAAGTATAATAAAACAAAAAATTATATTGAATCTCTAGACCGAGAAGCATTTAATGGATATTTTGGTGAGGTATTGTTTTATATTGTAAGAGAACAATGTCTTGAAGATGAAAAGGTAATAATTGAACCGAGTTGCCCAAAAACATATTCGAAGCAACCAGGCTTAGATTATGTTGAAATTAGAAAATGTGATTCTGACTATTATTTTATTATTGGCGAAGTTAAAACTACTGATGATACAATTGATGATTACCCTGACAAAATTCTTGATTCATTAATAGAGAGACCTGTGCATCTAATACATCAAACAATTAATGCTTTTAAAGAACGGACGAAGTATAGCGCACCGGAAGATTTAAAGAAATTTATAAACCGAATGCCCATATACTTTATGAATAAAAATCCAACAAAACATAAAAGATTTGCGGGGGTTATTAATTATGGGAGAAACTCTCCTCCACGAAAAACTGTATTTCAAAACTTTCGTGCTAAATGTGTAACTCATTTATATGATAGCAGTGAGTGTAGAAGAATAAAATTAATTGGAATTAAAGGAATGAAAGATATTAAAGAAAGAGTGTTGGAAGTAATATGGACAAAATTATCGATATGAATAAGTTATATCTTTGCTTAAAAGATATTATCGAGAATAAAAAAGAAGTTGAAAGGGTTAGGGAAGTTATTATTGACCTTCATTTTTACATACAAAGAATTATACTTAATAGAAAAGAAGTAGATAATATAGACCGTACTTCTATGGAAAGTATTTCAATGTATTTACTTTCCTTGTTAACAAATGTAACAAGTGAAGAAATGAAAAGATATACTCAAGACTTTTATATCGAAGGGTTAAATATTGCTGGTCTAATATTTGAGTTGCTTGCAGATGTAGAGTTTGAAGACTTTGAAAAAAAGCGACAGTACTTATTTTATTCATCAGTTTCATACAGTTTGTCAGATAAAGAAGCAAGTGCAGCGGTCATAGGTAGAAGGTTGAAGTCGATTATTGAAAATGACAAAATACCCAGTTTGGGTATTGATGTAAAAAAATCATGGATATATATTTGTCTTACTTTAGGTAGAGAATTTAAAACAATATATAAAGATAGAAATCAACTGGATTTATCAATTAAATTATCTAAAAATACTATATGGGATTTTTTAAACAGAATCTTAATCTTAAATGCTCGTTCATTTGTTGACGGGCTTGATAATAAAATCATATTTGAAAATATGGAAGAATTAAAGAATTTTTTAATACAACTAGATGATATAGAGACCTTATTTTATATTTCATTATTGAGTGAAGTGTTACACAGAATGCACAGTAAAAGTGTGTGGTCAATACTTCTACGTGAAGGCTTTACAAATGAATATATAAAAGTTCTCACAAAGTATGATAGTAGAAATGTATATGAATTATGGAAATCCCAATTAGATGCTTTGAGATGCAATAATAAAGGATTTAATTATCTTAGCGAAAATATAAAAAGAGTACTTATTTCTATGCCTACAAGTGCAGGAAAAAGTTTTGTCGCAGAATTAGCGATAGTGAAGTCGCTACAGTTATCGGAAGATAAGGTATGTATATATGTAACCCCAACACGAGCACTTATGTCGGAGATTGAAGGTAACTTGTTCTATAGGTTAAGAAAAATTGGATATAATGTTACATCAGTTCTTGATACCGATGAAAATGAATATGAGAATGATTTATTAAGCCAAGCAAATGTTCTTGTAGTAACTCCTGAAAAACTTGATTTATTGTTACGGAGACATAAAGAATTTATTGAAAGAATAAAGTTAATTATTTTCGATGAGTTTCATAAAGTGGCTGATAACAGTAGGGGTTGGTTGTTAGAAACACTAATTACATGGTTTATGATTAAACAACAACAATATAGTTTTAAAATTATTCTAATGTCGGCTATTGTTAGCAATAGTGAAGAAGTTAATGTTTGGCTCGAAAATGATGAGTTTAGGCCTATAGTATCGGAATGGACTCCAAGCAGGAGAGTTTATGGTGTATTAATTCCTGATACTGACCGTACTAAATATATAAGAATTAGTGATAAAAAAAGACAAAAAATAACTCCATATCGCCTTATTTATAAATATCTTGAAAGAAGAAGGGCTATAGAAGACGTAATTACAGATATAATAGTTGAATATAAAAATTCAAATAGGCGGTGGAAAAAAAGCAATAATAAATATGATACAAAATATGACCGTTGTTTTAAGTTCATCAATACATTGAATAACGGTAAAGTGTTGGTATATTTTTTTACCAAAATAGATTTAGAGCGTTTCATTGAATATGCTGAAAAATATCTTCCTTTGAAAGAAGATGTGAGAATAAATAAACTAAAAGAATTTTTAGATAGCCGACTAGGAAGTGAACATCCTCTAGTCAATAGCATATTATATGGGGTTGCTTATCATCATGGAGATTTACCTATTGAAGTAAGAAAAGAAATAGAAAAAGCATATAAAGAAAATTTAATAAATGTTTTAGCATGTACCACAACATTATCTGATGGGGTAAATTTACCAATCAAAAATTTTGTTTTAGGTTCTTTTACATCGTATGGAGGAGAACATAAATTATCCATTGCAGATTTTAAAAATATAGTTGGCAGGGCTGGAAGAGCCTATATTGATACTGAAGGAAATATATTTTTAATTTGTCATCCAGAATACTATTTTAATAATGATAAAATAAGTTACTTCAGACGACTTTTATTTTGCGAATCTCAAGAAACTAATGTTTCAAGTTCGATGATTGAAAAATTTGATAAAATATACTCAATTATCGACCAGTTAGAGGAAGTAATAGAAATATCCATACAGGATGTGGAGAAATCCCTATTAGATTTTATTGATAGGTTACAGGTATTTATTTTTAGTTTATATGAAGAGCATATAGACTATATAAATGGTTATGACGATTTATATGAACTATTAAAACATTCACTATTTGCAAAACAAGCAGATGATAAAGTATTAGATAAGTTTGATAAAGTGTGTATTAAGTATTATAACTTTGTTAGGGAATTGGATAAAAGCATTATTGAAAAATTTAATAGGACGGGACTAAGTTTTAGGTCCAATCGTGTTTTATTAGAAATTGTTGACGAGATTTCAAAAAATGAAAGTGGATTCGATTTTGATTTACAAAAAATTATTACTCCAGAAATATTTAAAAAGATAATTGAATTAAAGGAAATAAGTCCTAAACAATACTTTTATAAAGTGGGCAATAAAAACGTTAACTATAAAGTCGACAATTATAAGGCTTTTATAAGTTGGATTAGTGGTGAAAGTTTTCTCAAAATTCGGGACTCTATATTCTATGAAGACAATAATATCTCAAACAGAACTCAGACCTGTGTCAATTATATCAATGATATGTTTTTATATAAACTACCTTGGGCTTTTAGTTCTCTATATGCTTTAGCCAAAGATAGATTAATGTTTGCTGATTTTATCTTGAAGGATTTACCTGCTAAAATAAAATATGGCGTGGAGAATTTGGAAGCAGTCAAATTATGTACATTAGGTATTGAATCTCGAGAATTGGCTAATACATTGGCAGCGATGTACGAGAATGATTCGTCCAAAGACCCTGAATGGACTATAGATAAGTGGATTTTAGAAAAGAGATTTTACGAGTTAGAAAAAGGGATAAAAGGAATAGATGATATTTCTATAAGGCAAATTGCGAGGGTTAGAACTAAATTGAGAAAGAGAACTTCATTTCTGAAAGACACAGGTAAAATTAGATGTGATGTAAGAGGTTTACGGTATTATGATTATTTCAATTTGTACAGAAATAAAAGTATAAATAAGAATACGCAACTGTTATTAAATCATGAGCCTAAAAACTTATACGATGAATTTGCTATTGAAGTTAGAACTAATAAGGGAGAAAAAATTGGATATGTGCCTGCTGAATATTCAGAAGAAATATTTGAGTATATTCAAGGTGACCATATTTTAGAAGTAGAAATTATTAGGTTAGCACCAAGAACAGTAAAAATAATGATAAAAGTTAATAATTAAAAGAAAATGTATTAGTATTTATTTAATTGATTATCAAACTTGATAAGAATGTGTATCCCTCTTTATATTATACACAGTTTAGAAATAGGAATTTTATAGATATAAGGAGGGCTTATTTTATGCTTTTAAAATCGGAAGAAATTTATTCAAAATTCAATGAAGAAAATATTCAAGTTGTAATTCCTAAAAAATATTACTATGCGCTTTATTGCAGCAGGCAGATAGACTTCGTGAAGTATTAAGCAATGTAGAAGAGGAAGTAAATAACTTTGCAATATATGAATATATAAGTAATGTCGAGATGTTAATGGTTAAACTATATATTCTTATAGCCGAACCATATAATCAAAAAGAAGTTATTTTAGAAACAAGTATTGCAGAGTTCCTGGTTTTAAGGGATTTGGTGTTTTGCAATTATTTTTTACCGCATTTAAGAGAAGAATTGCGACCTTTCATCCGCAAGACATACAAGGATTTTTATGATTACATTGAGGGCATCTTTGAAATGCTAGACAGCGATGAAGTAAAAGCATATTGGGATTATATAAAAAACTACAAAATTAAAGGCAGTATACTCCAGTGAATCAATGAAAAAAGGCATTGATAGGTGCTAAATTCTACCAATGCCTTTTTTATTACTTCAATTTACCCTTTTCATACATCCTTTGTATTTTGCTGGTAAAGGATAGTAGTATAATGAATGAAAAACCTATTAATAAGCCGATAATAAATCGTATGACAATACTTTGAACGGCGATTGAAAAGGGTATTAAGAATATGTTTGCTAGTATAAGCAATCTTATAGTTCTAAAAATACTTCCTCTCATGATACTTAAATGCCTCCTTGCGCAAGTAATACATAGAATTTTACTTGGCCACTACAACCTATTTCAAATTAAAATTTAACGTTTAAAATAAAGTTATTTTATGATAAAATTAAAATACACAGCATAAATGGATTAAAATGCCATTGACACAGACATCTTAACGATGCCTTGAGTCAGTGGCATTTTTTTGTTTGCAATTTCTAAATTAAATGGAGGGAACAAGATGGCTAAAAGAAGTAATAACTGGGATTCAAATAAATTAGATAGATGGCTAAAAGAGGGCAGAGGACAGGGAGAAGGAGAAAACTATAAACCCTGGTTGACGATTCAGGACTTTCCATCAATGGGTAGGGTAACGAGAGTTTTTGGATGGACAACCAATAGAATTCATCATTTTTTCTCAGATACGCAATTAAAATATTTCTATTTATTAGATTGGGAAGAAAGGGTTATTGATATTCGGGAGCATTATCCTCTTATAGATTTAGAAGTAGTGTTGAAAAATACATCGGATTTAAAACTAGACAAATTTATAGATAAGAAAACAAAAGAACCCTACATATTAACTACAACATTTCTAATTACGCTGTTAAATCCTGACGGACAAAAGAGTTTTGCTGCAAGAAGCATAAAATATGCATCGGAATTATCAAAAAAGACTACAATTGAAAAACTGGAGATTGAAAGAAGATACTGGACTGCTAAAGGAATTAACTGGGGTATTGTGACAAATAAGGACATCAACGATGTTAGGGCAAAAAATATAGAGTGGATTCATTCGGCGATGACTTCCGATGGCTGCAACAGACTTTCCATCGATGAGTTTAATGATTTACTAGATGGACTTTTATATAGGCTTATAGATAATCAGCAGAATATCAGGAAAATTATATCAGAATTTGAAAAGGACTATTCCTTGGATGCAGGGGTAGGGTTACTGCTGTTTAAGCATTTAATAGCAGGCAAAAGGATAGCCTTTAATATGGATAAGCCTATCAATCTCAATGAGAGTGGTTCTTCACTGCGCCTGCCTGAAATAAGCGGTAAAGGAGGGCATGAGGTTGTTAAAGTATACAGTTAATTCGCTAATCGAATGGAAGGATGAAAGTGAAAGTACCAGCATAGAAAGAGTACTTTGGATGGATGAAGAATTAGTGTATGTTATTGATGTTAACAAAAACAGCGCTCCATATCTGCGCAGTACTGCAGACATAGATAGTGCGCTAATAGATGGAAGGGCAGTTATTAAAGAAGATGATGCATATGCAGTTATATTAAAGGAAGAAGATATTCCAGAAAAACATAGAAAGATGAGGGACAAGGCTTGGGCAGTGATTAATGATATGGTGGCTAAGGAACCAGAAATTTATCAGTCTTCTTTCAGGAGGAAGGCAGTTCGTGAGGCTTCTAAAGCATATAACATTAGTGAATTGTGGGTGTTTGAGTATATTAAGAGGTACTGGAAAAGAGGGAAAACACCTAATGCCTTAATACCAGACTATAGGAACTGCGGGGGAAAAGGTAAAGAGAGGAAGGCTGGAAATGCAAAAAGGGGCAGGCCAAGGAAGTATCAGGACATAAATGGAGAAGGGGTAAATGTAACCGAGGACATTAAAAGAATTTTCCGCATTGCTGTTAATAAATATTATTACACTGCAGCAAAAAACTCTCTTACGCTGACATATGAACTGATGAGGAAAGAATATTTTACAGACGGCTTTAAAGAAGAAAATGGCGTAAAGATACCTGTCATAAAACCTCAATCAGAGATTCCGAGTTTTGGCCAGTTCAGATATTGGTTTGAGAAGGAGCGTAATATAAAAAAAGAGATAACTAGCCGCTATAGCAACAAGAAATTTTTAAAGCAGTACAGGGCCATAACGGGAAGTGCTTTAAGCGGAGTAATACAGCCTGGAACTTTTGAAATAGACTGCCAGGTAGGTGATGTCTACTTAGTATCAAGGTTTAATAGAAACTGGGTCATAGGCAGACCTGCCATTTATGCAGTAATTGACAAGTTTAGCCGTATGATATGCGGAATCTATATAGGTCTGGAGAGCGGTTCCTATACTGGTGCCATGATGGCGCTTTTAAATGCAACTATGAATAAAGTAGAATATTGCAGACAGTACGGTATTGAAATAGAGGAGAAGGATTGGCCAGTCCACTACTTACCAGAGGCTATTATTGCTGATAGAGGAGAACTGGAAGGAGGAAATATTGAGAATCTTATAAACATGCTGAATATAAAAGTGCAGAATACACCTCCATACCGTGCAGACTTGAAATCAGCGGTAGAACGGTTCTTTAGCCTTACCAATGAGAGAGTAAAACCATTTTTACCTGGTGCTGTAGATTTAGACGGCAGGGAAAGAGGGGACAAGGACTACCGATTGAAAGCAAAACTTGATTTATACCAGTTTACACAGATTATGATAAAGTGCATTTTATACCACAATAACTATTATCACTTAGATTACTATAAGCGGGACGAGATGATGGTGGAGGATGATGTCCCTTGTATTCCCATTGAACTTTGGAACTGGGGAATTGCAAACAGGGGAGGAACCCTGCGGAGTATATCGGAGGACATTGTTAAATTGGCCCTTATGCCTTCTGATACAGCGGTAGTTACTGAAAAAGGAATAAAATATAAAGATATGTATTATGCATCTTCGAACATGCTAAAAAATGATGTATTTGCAAATGCACGGACAAATGGAATGTGGAGAGTAAAGATAAGTTACGACCCACGCAATATGAACTGCATTTATGTCTGTGGCGATAATCCCAAAGAATATGAGAAATGTTTTTTAATAGAGAGCAGTACCAGATATAAAGATAAAGCAATTGAGGAAATAGAGTATTTGTTAGCGATAGAAAGAATGCAGAAAGAGAAAAGTAAAGATTCGGTGGCACAGGCAAAAACAAAACTAATTGCAGAAATAGAAGATATCGTAAAACAGGCGGATGAAGATTATAAAAGGGAGACAAGTACTGCAGAGAGCGACAGGCAGAGGATAAAAAGTATAAGGGGAAACAGGAAGATTGAAAAAACAGCAAGAAGGGCAGAAGAAGCATTTAAACTAGGAAATAACAAAGAAGATTATGATAGCAGCGTGTTTAATGAAGCAGATTTTGAAGATGGGATAAATACCCTGCAGTTGCTTTTTAAAAGGCAGAAGGAGGTGCTGAAGGGTGAAGAAGATAATAATTCCGAATGGCAGCATGGCAGAAGAAGCAGAATATAAGGAACAGGTAATACCAGATTATCAGGATAATCCTTTCATAGAAGCACTTCCAAATCTTCTTTCTCCTCATGAAGTAGTAGAGAAACTGGCTTTTTATCCTGAATACCTTCAAAATGAAAGACAGTTGGACAGCCACTACAGAATTTATATGGTAGACAGGCTCTTTCAAGTCTTTCAGCCCATACCAATGAATATAGAACTGGAAAGAAAGATATCACGTGCCCTGCGTCAGGGGTATGTTTTCCGAAATCCGTTTGAAAGTAAACTGGCTCAGGGCTTTTGCAGAGACTACTATGGAACGAATCCTGTAAATCCAAAGGATGATGACGGATTTTATCCATCATCCTTTGGATTTACGCTTATAGGCATATCGGGATTAGGGAAGACATCTTCATTGAAGCGTATACTAAATATGTACCCACAAATTATTGTTCATTCGGAGTATAGGGGCATTCCTTTTTCAGCATATCAGGTAGTATGGGTAAAATTAGAATGTCCTCATGACGGGTCCATTAAGGGATTGCTGTATGAATTTTTTTCAGAAATAGACAGGCTGTTGGGAACCAACTATTATCAAAAGATGATGAAAACAAGGGCAACAGCAGATGCAATGATGACAGTAATGAATCAGGTAGTAAGAAATTGCTCTTTAGGCTTATTAGTGATAGATGAAATCCAGCATTTAAGCATGGCTAAATCGGGAGGAAGTGAAAAAATGCTGAATTTCTTTGTGAATCTTGTAAATAATGTAAACACATCAATTGTTCTAGTTGGAACACCAGCGGCTATTAAGATATTTCAAGGAGAATTCAGGCAGGCACGAAGAGGGTCAGGTCTTGGCGGCGATATGGTATGCGACAGGATTCAAAAAGATGAGGTGTGGGATTTATTAGTAAGTTCAATATGGCACTACCAGTGGACGAGGAAAGAAACTCCCTTTACTCCTGAAATAAGCAGTATTTTATATGAAGAAACGCAGGGGATACCTGATTTATTAAAAAAAGTCTATGCTATTGCTCAAGCCTACGCCATTTCATCAGGAAAGGAAGAGATAACTCCATATATTATTAGGAAGGCGGCGAAGGAAAACTTAAAATTAGTACAGCCAATGCTGACTGCTTTAAAGACTGGCAACATCAGAGAAATTGCTAAATATGAAGATATCTGCATGACAGGTATTGATTTCGATGACTTTTTAACCCGAACCAAAGAATCTATTAACCTGGATTTGCGGGCAAAGGAAATAAAGAAAAGGCAAAACAAAATGAAGCAGGAAAACCTCATGGAGGAGAAAAAGGAAGCCGTAGTAAAACTTGTTGATTTAGGAATGGATGCTAAGAAGGCTCAGAAAATAATTGATACCATGCCTTCTCAAAATCAGGATGTAAGTGCAGAGGGCATGGTGGAAGATGCGATGGCGCTGTTTAAAGATGAAGGCATGAAGGAAGAGCCAGAGAAAAAGGGAATAAGGAAGGTAAAAGGAAGAAAGGAAAAACAGAGTACGGCAAATCTACTTGATATCCGGACTGTTGTTGAACAGGGGAAAAAGGATAATAAAAGCGCTTATGAGGTTTTAAAAGAATCTGGGTATATTATAAGTTTTAAAGATGATATTTTTTCCAGGGAGGTGGTATGATGAACTTCTTTCCAACACCTTATCCAGACGAACTTTTATACAGTACATTGGCACGCTACTGCATGAGAAGCGGGAATATAAGAGAGATACATAATTTTGAGGATTTATTTGGAACAAGGAACTGTATAGCAGCAATGGAACTGCCTACACAACTGGATGCGTTAATCAGAAATATGCCTGTAAATACAAAATATACAGCAGAATACTTTATCTTTAAGCACACCTTATTTCCATTTCTTGCAGCATTTATTCCTCAGGAACGTGCTAAAAAAATAATTCAAACTATGAGAAACGGTGAGGGTGCTGTTTCCTACATAAGAATAGGTTTAATATCAAATTCCATTACCTTAAATAAGTATTTTAGATTTTGCCTTGAGTGTTTCAAAGAAGATATAGAAACATTTGGAGAGCCATACTGGCACAGAAGCCATCAAATTACGGGGGTATTTGTATGTCCAAAACATAAAATACCCCTTTATAAAAGTACGGAACTTATTAGAGCAGGAAACAGACAGAGATTTATTAGTGCATCTAAGGAGAATTGTAAAGTAGAAAAAGAAATAAATTACCCAGATGATTTAATGAAGAAGATGCTTTGGATGGCAGAGGATGCAGAAATACTTTTAAACAATCAGTTTGGATTTAAAGAGCCTGAATGGTTTCAAAGTCAGTTCCGGGTTAAGTTAGTTGAAAAAGGCTATGCAAGAATGAATAACTATATTCACCAGAAGAAATTAAAGCAAGACTTTGTGGACTTTTATGGACATGAATATTTACAACTAGTTCAATCTCCTGTATCAAATAATAGTGGAGGTTGGCTATCAGATATGATACGAAAAAATAATAGAACAACTTATACAGTAAGATATCTATTATTAGCGAGGTTTCTTGATATTCCTGTCGCTGATTTGTTTAATATAAAACTTGGTTTTAATGATGAAGATGAGAATAATATTGATACTTATCAGGAACTGTGGGACCAGAGACTGATAGAACTTGCCCAGTCAGGATTATCTATAAGAGAAATTGCAGATGTGTTAAAATCATCCACCAAGACAATTAGAAAAAGTATCGATAGACTTGGAATTGAACCATTTTGGAAGTTTAACGGAGGTGGAAAATACCTTCACAAAAAGTATACTGACACTGAAGAATTTAAAATTAAACGAGAAGAATTCAGGAGGAAATGGCTTCAACTTCATGTTCAGTATGCTAATATAAGTAGTAACCAGATAAGAAGAAAAAATGATGGATTATATACATGGTTAAAAAGATATGATAGTAAATGGTTGGAACAAAACTATCGCAGAATAAAAACAGCAACCAATACTGTTGATTGGGCTAAAAGGGATGCTGAACTACTTCCAAGAGTGAAGGAAGTGGTAAAGGAAATGAAAGAAGGTAAGCCTGAAAGGATAACTTGGACAACCATCGGGAGCAAATTAGGGATTAGCGGTTGGCTCTCTAAGAAAAGAGAAAAACTGCCTATGACTAAATCATATATAGAATCAGAATTGGAAAGTATGGAGGAATACCATATAAGAAAAATAAAATGGGGTATCGAAGAATTAGAAAAACAGGGAAAAGAGATGACATTATGGAATTTGGCAGAAACAGCAGGTGTTAAAACAAGATATATGAAAGTAATTTATAAGGAAATAGAACAGGTATTAAAGAATAAAGGATATGATTGTAATTTTAAATGGTAGGTTCAAGACTACATATAAGGATAAGACATTGCATGTTTAGGTATTATTGAGAAGGCATATAATACTGAGTTTGTGAAACTCATCCTAGTGCTTAAGCGATAATAGAAAACTTAAGACGATACTTTAAAAGTGTTCTACTTAAAAAATCACAAACCATCACCAATGGAACCAGTGTTGAAAATAAGATATAATGAGACATATCATAAGTAGAAATTAAAATAAATTTTATTTTAAAGTAATCATTGAGGAGGGTATATTAGTGGAGATTATTGATTTAAGACCTTATTCTGGTTTAAATACAAGGATATTAGATTATAAGACTAATGAAATCATATTTTCAAAAGACAATAAAATAGAAGAAAAATATTATTATTGTATTAGCAGATATAACCTTAATTCGAATACTGTAGAAGAAATATATAGATATGAAATTCCTCATTATGAGTTTTATAATCAATATGCTTATATTTTTGGAGAAGAGATTTTCATAATTAAGATGAAATTTCCACATAAAGTAGAGATAGATATCTTAAACAAGATAACGAAGAAAATTAAATCAATGAACTCCTTTGAGATTAAGGAGGAAATCACTTCTATTCCAATATCAATCAACAACCGTTACTTCGTATTCTATGGGGATATAGATGAAATGAATGAAAGGAAATATACTGAAAATAAGGAGAAGGGGTATAGTCATTACCTTTATTTATGTGACTTATCAGAGGATAAAATATATTTTATAAAAGACTTGAGGTTAGTGGATGGACTTTCAGTAGTACATGGTTTAATAAATAAATTACCTACATTTATACACGACAATCAACAATATTTGATATTTAATGAGACTTATATGGATGATTGGGAGTATGAAGATATTTATAATTTAATTCAATCAAACAAGTTAAGTAAGGATTTAGTTAAAGAAATAGAGGCATTGTATTTAATCAACATAAATGATTTTGTAAAAACTATTAAAATTGGCGAACAAAATGTACCATTTAAGGTTATTTGTAAAAGGCATATTAATGGCTGGGTAAGATATCTTGGAATGGATGACAAAAATATATATTTTAGAGAAAAGGATTTTATAACTCAAATAGAGAAGATATTTGCGATAAATAAAACAAATTTTGAATCTACTGTTGTGAAGGAAATAAACCACAAAGATGTTAAGGGTAGATTAATATATGATAATAATAAAATATATGAAGAAATAGAATCAGATGATTCTATAGAGATTAAAGGAATCTATAATTGTGATTATAATTTATGTTTTAAAAAAGATAGGAACATATCCTTTGAAGAATATATAAATAATAGATATTTGATTATTTCACAATGGATTGAAGACACAGAGGATAACTACTATGAGTTTGTCCATATTACAGATACTAAAGAAAATAAGTGTATTAAATATGAAGGTAGATGTCATATTTATGATAGTCATGTAATTCTATATTAATATATTAACAATAAAATTCATGTATTTATCAATATAGGAGGAACTGTATTATAAGTGACAGGGATAACGTTTGAGCCCCTTAGCATATGGCTAAGGGGCTCTTAAAATAATTTTTTGTATTCGTGATGTCCAAATGGACGGTTCTTTAAGAAAACCTTAAAGAACATTGTTTTAGTAATTAAATTTTAATACATTTTTATAATTTCGTCAAGACCTCTATCAAAATTTTCATGTATCGATAGTTTTCCCTAAAAATAATTTTTTAATCATATTATCGATTTCATTTAATTTATCGGTGCTAAGTATAAAATTGCTTAAAGAATGATAGGCTTTTATAGGTTCATAAATTCTCATTTTGCTTATTGTCCTTATCTGGGACACTATGGCTACAGAACCTTTTTTTAGATTATTCAATTCTTTCATATATCTATCCCTTTTTCTACTACATAATATATGACTTTTATCTTTAATTGTTGACTGTTTTATTTGCTCATCTAAGTAGGCTATTTGGTTTTCTAAAAATTTAATTTTATCTGTAAGTATCGCATCACCTAAATAGAGTTCAAACCTGTCATCAATATCTTCTGGTTTCTCATTATCTTTTAGAGAACGTAAAGGAATAATTGTTATTACTTTAGAACTTTTTTCATTATTATTATCAATTACTAAGCCATAGTGAAGTCCACCTTGTTCTGAGCCAATGTTATAGCCTAAATGAACGGATACAATATTGCCTCTTCTATATTTTATAAGTTTTTTCGGGTCAAACTGTTTCTCATTTTTTAAAAATTTTTCATTCCAGTCGTTTAACCAATAAGTTAATAGTTTTGCTTGTTTAAAATCTAAATCATTCAAAATTGTTTTTTTAAGTTCATTTAAGACCTGAGTTAAACTATTCTCTAAATCTTGTTGAGTTTTTAATTCTTTGATTTCCAAACATACTTCGCCCCCTTTCTACACATCAGGGACATTATACCACGAAAAAAGTTTAATTAACAGTTTTAATGTATTATAATGTAAATTTTAATATATTTGTATTTTATAATAAATTTTACGGAGGGGATGAGACCTGGGATTTGTTTTTTTAAAAATGAGAAAGAAAAATGAATAAGGATGCAATTGAAATAATATTATTAGAGTTAAACGATTTACATGTAGATACTTCGAAAACGTTTAATAGATATCAAGAAAAAATCAGGTAAGATATATTTAAAATGACAGATATTTAAGGGTAATATTGAATAAGTCCAACCTGATACGCTAGAAATTATAATTTTAAGAACTTGAATTTATCAACATGCAACAATCCTAATGGAATTAGAAATTAATCAATTGGAACCACAAAATTAACATTAGCGAAAATGCATGAAGTTTAATATTAGGGATACTCAGCAAAGAAAGAGAATATTGTCTGCTATTTATGGATTGCCTAAGGGCGATGTAAAGAAGTTAAAAGGCTATGAGTATTATAGACTTAGAGTTGGGGATGAGTTATTTTTACCGAGAATGATAAAGAACTTATTATACTGGTTATAGATATAGAGAACAGAGGCAGGTATATGAAAATCTATAGAGTTGTTGTACAGGAATATAAAACTTTTATTCATAAGATAGTCATGTATTCGGTAAACAACGGTGAAAATATTATTAACCTATTACCTGTTACCTAATCCCTGTATCTATGTATAAATCAAATAAACTCCTTTCATTTTTCAAATGTATGAAACGGAGTAAATAAAGTTGTATCAGAAAACATGGTTTATTAGGGCAAAAGAATGTCCTGTAGGCCATGTTTTTTATGTATTAGTTTTAAGGGATAAGGAATAAGGAGCAAGGCCGAAATTAAGATAAATCAATGGATTGGAAGATTGAATAGAAAAGAAAATGAAATGAAAAATGGACAAAATCCCCCCTTAATCCTCCCCCCCTTAACCCTTTTCTCTAAAAGCACTTTATTTTCATTTTTTGCCCTAAAAATTGAGGAATGAAAGGACTTTAGGAAGTAAGGAATAAGGAAAAAGGAATTAAATGGGAGATTGGAAGAGAATAACAAGCCAGTATTTTCAAGGGTTTGAGGGGGATTTGTGAAAGGAGTTTATTTGAAAAAGGAAAGAAGTTTATTTGGGTTACATAAAAGTTGTTACAAAAACCATAGGGAAAAGGTATATATGTGCCTTGGAACTATGGTTTTTTTATAAGGAATATAATTAGGACAAAAGTCGAGGATTTAACAGAATCCTTATTCCTGCTTAAACTCCTTAAAGAACTTTATTTTCATAAAAAATAGAAATGTAGGAAAAGGAATAATAAATTTGACAAACAAGAATTTTTCTCTTGTGTTTTTAATTTAAAAATCTACAAAATAGGACCACCTTTTTTGGAAAAAATAGTATATAATTATACTGTTGTTTTTTTGATGAAGTGTTAGGAGGTGAGATAAAAAGAAATATTTAATTGTGCAGGAGCGTTAAAAAATAGAGAGAAAAGCGATTTACAAAAAAACAATAAATTAATAAAAAAATCTTTGGGGGAGATATAAAATGAGAAAAACTGTTGTTTTTTGTTTGGTTATTTGTTTGGTGGTAACCATCTTTACACCACCTGTATTTGCAGAAGACATTTCTGAAAACATTTCTTTAAAAACCCGAATAGACAGGGCAGTGGAGTGGCTGGTTGCAAACCAGAATCCGAAAGGTTTTTGGGGAAAAGGCGAATTTGCAGCCATTGTGGATACCGCTGAAATAGCAGGGTATTTAAAAGAAAAGTCAACAAAGGCTGAGAGCCTGGAAAAAGCACAAAGTTGGCTTGAGTCTCAAAAAACAAACAATATTGACTATATGGCAAGAGTGTTGCCTTTTATAAGAGAAGAAGATAAAAAGCAGGAACTGCTGAAAGCCATTATTTCAAGCCAAAAAGCCGACGGAGGCTGGGGAGTGGCAGATAATTTTGAAAGTGATGTCTTAGATACAGTTCTTGTAATAAACTCCTTACTTGAAGAAAATGAACTAGATTTGGAAACAGTTAAAAACGGGGTAATTTACCTTGTAAACTCCCAAAATGAAAAGGGAGGCTGGGCGTATGTTCACGGTGGGGAAGCATCTGTAATGCTTACATCCCAAGTGGTTTTATGCCTTAATAAGTTTAATTTAAAGACAAACCTTACTTCAAGCGATATTGAAACGGCGCTTAGAAAAGCAGGGGATTTTCTTGTTTCAAAACAGCAAAAAGACGGAACATGGGGCAAGGATGAGGAAAGATTGGCAGATACGTTAACGGCGTACCGTGCGGTAATAAAGACACTGGGAGAAGAGGCGGTTTTAGCTGCAGAAAATGAAATTAAAGCTTTACAAAAGGAAAACGGAAGCTGGTATGACAGTCCGTACCTGACAATTCTTGCAGTAAAGGCATTAAGTGAGAAAGAAGAACTTCCTCATGCTGACATAAAGGACATAAAGATTTTCAGAAAGGACAAAGAGGACAGGACGGAAATTTACAGCTTTAATTCTTATGAGGAATTGGAAGCAGAAGTTATAAGTGAATATGACAATTCTTTGGCAAAGCAGGTACAGTTTATAAAAGGACCTCATGGAAACATATTGTATTCTGAAGTGGGAGATTCTCTAAGCTGGAATACCATGACCTGTGAGTCTGGAATTTATACCGTTATTGCTCAGGTAAAAGAGGACAAGAGCGGAAAAGTAATTAAGAGCTTTGAAAAGACATTTTTGATTAAGCCTTCTTTTAATATTAGAAATATTGTTATGACGGTAAATCCACGGTCAACCAATTTTAAAGCTGTAACGGTGGATATCAGGACTGCATTTTATGTTGAATCCAATGTGGATAAACAGCTAAAAGCGGTTACTTCAATTTATGATGCCGACGGAAATTTGGTTGATTTGTATGAAAATACATTGGAATATAAGGCAGCAGAACAGGTAAAAACGGTGAATGTGCAAGGCTTTAAGCCTGATGTAAGTTCTCATAATGAATATGTAATAAGAACGGAAATATTTGACGGCGTTTACAAAGCAGGTGAAGTTGAAGGGACTTTTAAAGTTCAGCCACCGCCTCCGCCGACAAGAATAGATGCAGAGCAAAGCCTTAACAAAGAAGTTCTGTACCCCGGAAAAGACAGTGTAACACTTACATATAAGCTGTTTGGAGAAGGGGTTCCGGAAGTTCCTGATAGGGATCCCATTGACCTTGTGCTGATTTTGGACAGATCCGGCAGTATGGGCGGGACACCCTGGTCAAAGACTAAGGAAGCAGCAAAGATTATTGTTGACTTGATTCTTCCCCAGGACCGCTGTGCAGTTATTGACTTTAACAGTACTGCATATTTGCGCCAGGATTTTACCTCTGACAAGGAACTTTTAAAAGAAGTAATAAGCCGCCTTGGCAGTGGGGGAGGTACAAACATAGATAAAGGTATTGCCAAGGGTATGGAGATTGTTGAAGCAGCAGGGAATTCAGACAGCAAAAAGGTGTTTATGCTTCTTTCAGACGGGGCCAGCAATGTATCCTTGGCTTTGGAACAGGCAAACCTGGCGTCGGAAAAAGGCATAACCATATTTACCCTTGGACTTGGAGGAGTAAAGGAAGAACTTCTTAAAAATATTGCACGCATAACAGGAGGAGATTACAGATACAGTCCTACACCCGATGAGCTTGTTGACATGATGACGGAGATAGCCGGGGAAATATTTGATACATCAGGAAGGGATATTGTAGTTGAGGCTACAATTCCTGAAAGTAGGTTAAAGATAAATGAAAAAACAATTGAACCTGCGCCTTCTTCCATAACAGCCGATGCGGACGGCAATACGGTTGTTACATGGAATTATGACAGGTTAATTATGGGACAGGAAAAATATATACATATTACCTTTGAGGGAGAAAACCTTATATCCGATACAGTTGTTCAACTTACCCAAAACACAAAGATAACCTATTATGATGCAAACGGCACGCTTATGGAACTGGAGCTTCCTGATAAAAGCATAGAAGTAAACAAGTATAAGGTTGATACTAAAATTGAAACTGATAAAAGTGAGTACCTTATTGGTGAAGATGTAAAAATAACCGTCAATTCAAAAAATTTAACATCTTATACCTGTGATTTGACGGGCAGGGTTGAAATTCTGGATGATGATTACAATGTTATTGAGGTGATTTCCGAAGGCAAAAGTGTCAGATGGAAGCCGGAGGAAACGCTGAGCCACGATTTCAGCTGGAATACAGCTGACTATATAGCAGGTATATATATGGTGAGGGTAACCTGGAGTGAAGAAGACAAAATAATATCTACACAAACGGGAAGTTTTGAAATTGTGCCTGATAAAGATGTTACAAATAAAGTGGCAACTGATAAGGCAAAGTACTATCCGGGAGAACAGGTAAGCATTATTGATACTGTGTATAATCCCAGCACAAATGCAATAGCGAGGAATTTATCCATAAGGACGGTTATTACCAATTCCAGGGATGAAGTTGTATGGGGCAATGAAAATACAATTGACGAAATTCTTTTTAATGATATGGAAACAAGAAAGAGCCTGTGGGATACGGGAAAAATTGAGCCCGGTCTTTATACCGTTACCTCGGCGGTTTACGGAAAGGATAAACTGTGTGAGGATTCGGTTGTAATTGAGTTGTTGGGAACCCACACCACGGGGTATGGTATCATTGGTTCTTTGGATGTGCTGACAAAAGAAATTTATCCAACAGAAAATGTAAATATGAAAATTGAATTGTCCAATTCAGGAAATATGGATATAGTAGCAGCAAAGAGAAGCGTAAGCATTATAAACCCGCGTACCGGTGAGGTTATGGACACAATTACCGATTATGTGGATCTTAAAATAGATGATTACGATACTAAAGACATAACGTGGAAGCATGGAAAATTGGAAAAAGGCAGATACCTTGTTGTATACAATGTGGAATTGCCAAACGAAACGGTAATTAATCTGGGAAGCGGATATTTTACCGTTGTAAAAGAAGGCGGAAGCAGTTCAGGTTCCGGCAAGCCTAAAGGTTCAAATGATAAAGGGGCTGATGACATTATAGAAGAACCCGATGATGAAATACCCAAAAGCTTGAATTTGGATTTGGCGGTTTCCATAAGCTCCGACAAGCAGGTGTATACAAAAGGACAGATAATTACCTACACAGTTAAGTACAAGAATATGGGAAATAAACCTGTGGATGAGTTTAAAATTGTTGCACAAATACCAATTAATACTTCCATTGTGGACAGTGGAGGAGGAGAAGTTACAGGAGAAGCCATAACGTGGAAAATATCTGGTTTGCCTGAAATGGGCGAAGGTGAGAAAGTATATACCGTTTTGGTGGGTGATTTCAAAGAACCGGAGGTTATAGTTTCCAATACGGCAATTATAGTCAGTGAAAAACAGTTGGTAAATACAAAGGATGACAGTTCCACTATAAATGTTATGCTGCGTTGGGATGAAAATGGTGAAATACTGCACAAAGCATACATTTGCGGCTATCCAGACAAAACCTTCAGACCTGAAAGAGAAGTGACCAGGGCGGAAGTTGCAGCAATGTTCTCAAAAATTATGAATCTGGAAATAAAAGAAGACATACAGACCGCGTATTCTGACGTGAGCCCAAGTCATTGGGCTGCAGGAGCCATTAGGGCGGCAACGGATGCAGGATTGTTCAGGGGTTATGAAGACAATACTTTCCATCCTGATGCAAAAATTACAAGGGCGGAATTTACGGTGGTTGTTGCAAAGTATTTAAAACTTGAGGAAGTTACGCCTTTTGAAATACATTACAGTGATATTGAAGGGCACTGGGCACTGAATCTGATTGAAGAAGTGAACAGGTACAAAATTATAGCAGGTTATGAAGACGGAACCTTCAGGCCGGATGAAAAGATAAAACGTTCCGAGGCGGTTACATTAATTAACAAAATGCTCTATAGAGGACCTTTGAAGGTTGAAAAGAGTTCTTTTGTTGATGTGGAAACCGACCATTGGGCTTTCGGCCATATTGAAGAAGCGTCAAGAGACCACATACTAAATCTTGATGATGACGGCAATGAAATTTATATGTTAAATGTGAGGGGGGTAAACAATGTTGAATAATAGATTTACAAGAAGTGTTTCTATAGTTTTGGTTTTAGTTTTAACTTTGACTTATGTGCTTTCTTCTAAGGAAGTTGCGGCTGCCAGTGTGAGTGCCGGCAGGGCAGCATATTATGCAGGAATGCAAACTGATTTGATGACTTTTGAAAAGAGTTTGCTGGATTTTGAAGGGGATTTGACGGTATCCGGAAGCCTTTCGGGTGATGCCGGTTTTGAGTCCCCGCTAAAACCCAATACGCCAATTGGAAGTTTGGCAGTGGAGTTAAGTTTGAATTATAATTTGCTGAAACAATATATGAAAATAAAGATTTCGTTCAGTTTAAAAAGAATACAAATGATACCATCAGACTAATAGAAGACTACAACAGACTAATTTTGGAGGAATTAGACGAAAACGAAAAAACATTAAAAAAACTTAATAACAAAAAAGCAACAAAGAAGAATGAAGAGTTTAGAGCTCAGGTAACATCAAAAATCTCAGAATTTAAAAAGTCATTGGAAGAATTAAAACAAATATCAGAGGGTATTGATGATTTTGATGAACCAGAGACAGCAAGAATAGAGGCAATTCTAAAAGAGGTGGAAAGTTCTTTCTTTGGTGAGCAGCCGGAAAACCCCATTGGAAATGAGTTGCCACACAGAAATGTGTCTAATGAGCCTAAAGTTGTGTCAACGGGAGGAGAAGCAGCAGCTTTTTATATAAGCGGGATTGAAGAAGGGAACTATGAAGAACTCCCCATAGAGCCTCAATCTGAAGATTTGGCGGAAACTGACGAAACAAGACTGAACCTGGAAATAAAAGAGTTGGCAGAATCCCTTGATTCCGTTGTTGATATGTATGAATATGTAAGGAACAATATTGATTTTGAACCTTATTATGGCTCAAGAAAAGGTGCTTCTGGGGCTTTGGCACAAAAATCAGGTAATGATTACGATCAGGCATCCCTTTTAATAGCAATGTTAAGATATAAAAATATACCGGCAAGATATGTAAGAGGACTTGCTGAAATTGACATAGATAAAGCAATGGAATGGGCACAGGCTGAGACACCTGAGGCGGCAGCTAAAATTCTTGCGGCTGCGGGTATTCCCGTTACCACCATAGTGTCAGGTGGTAAAATAATCGCTGTTTGCATGGAACATGTATGGGTTGAAGCATATGTGCCTTACGGAAGGTACAGGGGAACGCAAAATGAAGGAGAAAAAATATGGGTACCTCTGGATCCTTCATTTAAGGAATATGAGAGAGTTGAAGGAATTACAACTATAGAAGATGTTATAGAAGTTGACAGGGATTCAATCAGTGATGCAGTGGAGATAGTTGATGAAGAGACCGAAAAAGTTTCTAGCGTTGATATAGAATTATATGAAGATTTAATAGATGATGCGGTGGAAAGGCTTCAGGAATACATTGTAAATAACAATTTAGAGGATAGGACGTATTTAGAGGTTTTTGGAGGAAGCAGGATAGCAACCCGAGAAATAGAGTTACTTCCCTTATCGTTGCCTTATAAAACCAGAGGTGGTAAACAAAGGTTTAGCAAAGTTTCTGAGGAATACTCGGATATGGTTAGCTTCAGGGTATACGGACAAGACGCCTTTGGTTTGAATTTTACAGGTCCTAGAGATTTTAACGTGAAGTATAAGGCAGTGGATCTTTTCAACAAGAAGGTGACGCTTTCCTACGAGCCTGCAACACAGGGAGATGCAAATATTATAAAGGAATACGGCGATATATTCAGCGCACCTCCATATCTTGTGGAGATGGTGCCGGTATTGAAGATTGACGGCGAAACGGTGGCAAAAGGTAAGCCGATAGGTTTAGGCTACAGGCAACAGTTTGAGATAGGTATGAAGTCAGCGGGACAGTCTGAGGAATTAGTAAAGAATGATGTAATTGCAGGGTCTTTCTATAATGTAGGATTTAACTATCAAAAGATTTCTGCTTATGAGTTGGACAGTATATCAAGTAAACTTGGGGGCATAGAGTATACTGAAGATAAAATATATTCTGATGAGCAATTGGGAGAAATACTTAACTTTATAGCCAAGGCATATTTTGCAGAACTTGGTTTTATGGATGAATTGCTTGCAGAGAATATGAATGTATCTTCGGTAAGGCAGCTAAGTCAGTGTATAACAGGAGTAAGGGCGAATGTAAATTATCTATTTATGGCACCTGTTGAGCTGACAGGCGGCGGACTTTATATAGACGTCGACAGAAATGTATACTCGGTGGTAAGTAGAAATGGAAACAAGGATGCTTCCAGAAATTACATGATCATTTCCGGAATAATGGGTTCTGCACTGGAGCACAGCATATGGGAACAGGCAACGGGAGTTGAAGCAGTATCCACAATTAAGGTAATGGAGATAGCGCAGGAACAGGATATTCCTATTTATACTTTGTCCAAGGTGGATTTTGCAGAGAAAAGGGATAAATTAAATTTAAGCGACAGTGTAATGGAAGAAATAAGCAATGCAATAAACAGCGGGAAAATTGTAATTGCAGCATCAGAGGAAATTCAGTTAGGAGACTGGAACGGTGCAGGCTATATTGTAATGGATCCTCACACCGGTGCAGCGGGCTACATGATTAGCGGTGGTATTGCAGGAGGAGCATCGTCTGTTATGGTAAACACTGCTCTTCTACTTGATTTAGGCCTTGTAATATGGGATTTAGTAGAAATTGCGCAAATGTTCATAATAGCGATATCTTTAGCACCGGTAAATTTTGTAATAGCGTTAGCTATAGGGTGTGTCGCAGTTGTTTTGCTTTCATTTATTCTTATGAGTTTAATAGAGATTTTAGACCTGTACATAGACTACGTTGAAGGTGATGGAGAAGCAGGAGATAAACTCATTAACAATGCGATATTTAATGCCGGAATAACTTTAGGCGTTGTTGGATTAGGAAAATTTGTCAAATTTTTAGCTCAAAAGGTAGTTGTATCAAAACTTATAGGGGCATTGGGTGAAGAGACTGCCGAAAAATTGCTAAAAGAAATGACTCCTTTTGAACTTAGCAAATCATATAGGAAATTAAACAAAGCCGGAGTATCAAACGATATCATACGGGAATATGCAGAAAAATGGGGCAAAAACGGTCTTGAATGGCTAAATACAAACAGCGTACTAAACTTTACTGGTAGTGAGTTAAGAAAACTTGCAAGACTTGGGGATAATTTGTATAATTATACTGATGAGTTTTTAACTGCATTTAAGTATTCCGGGTGTCAGGATGAAATAATAGAAGGAATATTTAAGTATGGTGATGATATAGCTGATGTGCTAACGAAACACGGTGATGATGCAGTAAGGGCTATATCAAGATATGGTGATGATGCAGTAGAGTTAATAGCAAAGCATGGAGATGAAGCGGTCAGGGCAATAAGTAAGTACGGTGAAGAAGGCCTTACAGCGATATACTACTATGGCGACCAGTTGGTAGATTTAGTGAGAATACACGGCGATGATGTAGTGGAGCATGCAATAAAATACGGTGATGATGCAGTAGAGTTAATAGCAAAGCATGGAGATGAAGCGGTCAGGGCAATAAGTAAGTATGGTGAAGAAGGTCTAACAGCGATATACTACTATGGCGACCAGTTGGTAGATTTAGCAAGAATACACGGCGATGACGTAGTAGAGCATGCTATAAAATACGGCGATGATGCAGTAGAGGTTATAACAAAGTACGGGGATGATGCATTAGAGGCGATTTCTAAGAATATAGATCCGGATTTAATTAAGCAGCTTGATGACTTAGGCATAAAACCGTCTGATTATGATAATTTTAGAATTACCGGACGTGAATCGGCAGAGAAAGTAGCTAAAGCTGTTGAAAATGCAAAATATACAAGAGCCATATTGCAAGAGATGCCCGGTTTTATGGATGATATGGCATCAGTCCTTGATAATGTTGGAATGAGTATAGACAGGTTTAATGAATTAATGGCATTACCGGCGGATTTACTTTCAGATGCTGATAGAGCGGCAATGAAAGCAATACGTGATGCAATACCTATGCCTACGGAAGAAACGATTATGCAGAAAGTTATACCACAGGGAGATATTGCTAATTACATTAGTGGAGAGTATAAGGGAGTTGGAGGTTATATTACTAAAGCACAGGATGTAAAGCAGCTTAAAAATTATGATGACATTTATAATTCTTTAAGGCTGGATTATGTGGATTCCGATTTTAATCCGGCTACTGATGAATGTGTTGGAGTAATAAAGTTTAAAACACCGGATATATCGAAAATAGATATCCCATATAGTCCTGATATGGGAGGAAATGTAGTTAATAAACCACCGTTTACCGGCAATGGTTTTACAGCTGCTACTAATGGTCAAGCGATTCCTGAATTTAGAATTGATGGTTTTATTGATGTTGATGATGGGGCGGAACTGTACATGGTAACAAAGGATGGCGTTGAAATTTTAGTAGCGATTTATAGTGAAGATTTAGGTAGATTTGTTGATATATTGAAGTAAGGAGAAGATAGATATGAGAAATGGTGTTTATGCTGTATACAAGGGAAAAGAATATGAAGCTGGCAGAAGTGTGGAATCAAATGTTATTGTACTACGTTCATATAATCCTAATGATGTGTCAAAGGGTTTTTCCTTGTACAAAGGAATTGTATATGTTAAGCGTGTCCAAAGAAGTGAATTGGAAGAAGTATATCGTATCAGTACTTTTGCAGATTATAAAGGAATTAAATTACGAGCGATGAAAGAAGATAGAGGTAAAATACTTTTAGTTGGCATAGTAGGCGATTACAGAATTTTTGAAAGTCTTGGGATGAAAATGGTGGATAAAGGAGTATACGAGAAATGGGTTGATAAAAGTGATGTAACAGCAATATATGAAGAAAAAGAGCCTTTATAACTATTAAAAACCCCGACAATAACAATATAGTTCGGGGTTTTTTTAAAATGACTTTTTTACTCCGGGCGGATTTACCTCAGGAGGAGTACCGGAGGCGGTTATAAATCGTGTACCTAATACCGATGAATACAGGATTGTTGATACTTTTGATTGGAGTGAGTGAAATGGTGAGAAGGGAAAAGGAATTATTGTTGAAAGCTATTAAAAAAAACGAAATGATTAAATATTTGCAGGGCAGAGATGGGTATAGAGTCGAAATGGAGCCTTGGACGCCTGCCCATCTTCTTACGGATTGGACAAAAATTATACCTTGGGGTATTTATGAGGTGTATAAAGAAAATCCAGAATTAGGATTAGACAAAATGTTTGAAGATGCTATATTATAAATGATGGATGGGGAACCTTTTGATATTTATGTAGCACTATCTGTAGTGTACTTTCAATTACGAAAAGAGCATATAGGTGAATCTCCCTTAGCACAGGATGTAAAGCAGCTTAAAAATTATGATGACATTTATAATTCTTTAAGACTAGATTATGGGGGTTCAGAATTTAAGCCGGCTACTGATAAATGTGTTGGAGTAATAAAGTTTAAAACACCGGATATATCGAAAATAGATATCCCATATAGTCAAGCAATGGGAGGAAATGCTGTTGGCGGACCGCCGTTCACAGGAAATGGTTTTACAGCTGCTACTAATGGTCAAGCGATTCCTGAATTTCTGTGTAATGGTCGTGTTGCTTTGAATGATGGAGCGGAACTTTACATGGTAACAAAGGATGGAGCTGAAATTTTAGTAGCGGTTTATAATAAAGTTGCAGCAAGATTTGTTGATATACTAGAGTAAGGAGGGGATAGAAGTGAGAAATGATATTTATGCCATATACAAGGGAAAGGAATATGAAGCTGGTATAAGTGAGGAATCAAATGTTATTGTACTGCGTTCACAAGATCCTAATGATGTGTCAAAGGGTTTTTCCTTGTATAAAGGAACCATATACTTTAAGTATGTCCATAGAAGTGAATTAGAAGAAATATATAGTATTACTACTTATGCAGAGTATGAAGGAATAAAATTCCAAGCAATAAAAGAAGATGGAGATAAAATTCTTTTGAGTGGTGTAATAGGAGATTATAGGGTTTTTGAAAGTCTTGGAATGAAAATTGTGGATAAAGGAGTATACGAGAAATGGGTTGATAAAAGTGATGTAACAAGGATATATGAGGAAAAAGAGCCTTTATAACTATTAAAAACCCCGACTATAGCAATATAGTTCGGGGTTTTTTTAAAATGACTTTTTTACTTCGGGGGGATTTACCTCAGGAGGAGTACCGGAGGCAGTTGTAAATCGCGTACCTAATACCGATGAATACAGGATAGTTGATACTTTTGATTGGAGTGAGTGAAATGGTGGAAAAGGAAAAGGAGTTATTGTTTAAAGCTATTGAAAAAACGAAATAGTTAAATATTTGCAGGGCAGAGATGGGTATAGAGTCGAAATGGAGCCTTGGACGCCTGCCCATCTTCTTACGGATTGGACAAAAATTATACCTTGGGGTATTTATTAGGTGTATAAAGAGAATCCGGAATTAGGATTAGACAAAATGTTTGAAGATACTATATTGGAAATGATGGATGGGGAGCCTTTTGATATTTATGTAGCATTATTTTTAGTGTTTAATCAATTACGATATGAACATGATGGTAGATCATCCTTTGTTATTGACAGGGATAAAGTGCTTAAGAAGCTTAGGCAAACTTTGATAAACAATAAGGAAAAGCTGATGAATTATTTTGAATGGGCATGTGGGAATTATGAAGGAGGAGCGTGGGGTGAAGTAGTCAGAATAGATGAACTTTGTAAAGAAAAGTTTAATATATCGATATTATAAATAAAAATTTTATTTAAACTCATTATCAATTTTTAAAGAAGCTGCTGCACTGAAGTATTTTAGTGCACAGCTTTTTTCATAAGAATACAATATATTTTTTTATATCATCAGTTAAACTGACAGGCTGAGACTATATGATAATCGGTGGCATTGCAGGAAGAACATCGTTTATAGAGGTAAATACCTTATTTTTGATTAGTTTAGATCTTGGAAATATGGGATGTAGTGAAAATAATGCAAATGTATGTTATAGCGGCAATTTTAGCACAGTAAATCTATTATTGATGATAATTATAAAGTATCTCAGTTGTTTAGTTTTTGTTTACCCTTATGAGTTTATACATAATATAGAAAAATAAAAGTGGTCTTGAATGGCTAAGGTCAAAGAGTGTACTAAACTTTACCGGCAGTAAATTAAGAAAACTTGCAAGACTTGGAGATAATTTGTATAATTATGTTAAAGTCGATGGAGTAATGTTATCGGATATGTAGGTTATAAAGAGCCCATCATTTGTTGATGAATTTGGTAGTGCTAAATGGCAAAAGGGGATGGATTTGTAATTGGTGAGTACAGGATTGCCGGTTAGGGAGGCTATAAGTATGCTAGACAGAGAAAAAGTCAGAAAAGAAGTTGAGAGCTGGGAATCTTTTTCCTACAATTACAATTTAGGTGATAGACCTATGAGGCATAATGAACTTGGAATACGTTTGGTTGATGGAAAATGGCAGTTATATCAGTCTTTTGAAAGAGGAGGGTATAATGTAATTGATACATTTGACAAAGAAAGTGACGCATGTGAAGCATTGTTATACTATCTTCGGTCTGAAAAAGATTTTCAAGAGTACTATAGAAGGTTTAAGGAACAACAAAGATTAAAACGTGAGGAAGGATTAAAAAACAAAAAAGGATAGCATTACATTATTCAGATGTTTTGCAGAATTAAAATATGAAAGTTAACATTTCATAACTAAATATGGGAGGAACTACAATAAATCCTCCCATTATCTTTTATATTAAAATTTAGTACAGTAATTATTTTTGTTATTAGAAATATTTATAACAAAGTATAGGCATGATGCATTAGAGGCGATTTCTAAGAATATAGATCCGGATTTAATTAAGAAACTTGATGACTTAGGCATAAAACCATCTGATTATGATAATTTTAGAATTACCGGATGTGAATCGGCAGAGAAAGTAGCTAAAGCTGTTGAAATGGGCAATTCTCTTAAAGAGATAACCCATCTGGATGATGCACTTGATGCAATTAGAAGTGTATCATTTAGCGGACTGGATGATATAAGAATTAAGTCAATGTTAAAGAATATAGATGACAGTGCAATGTCAGTTTATGATAAAGTAACCGCTAAGGCGACTTTGTTTGAGAAGGCATTAGACGATGGAGTAGTATTGCCGGATATGCAGGTTATAAAGAGCCCATCCTTTGTTGATGAATTTGGCAGTGCTAAATGGCCAAAAGGTGATGGATTTGTAATTGATGAGATTACGGGATTGCCAATTAAGGAAGAAATAAGTCCCAATAATGGGCTTGTATTTGACAGGTATGGAACCGCAGACGGCAGATTTGTTTCTCCTGTTGAAGATGGTGTAAGTTTTAGTTATGATAAGAGGTCTCTGCCTTATATAGAAAATCCATATGCTTATCATAAGTACGAGATTATCAGGGATTTTAGTGAGTTGCCTGATGCAATTCAGAATTGCACTGATCCGGCTTTGAAAGAAGATATAATTAATTATATGAAAACGTATAATATAGGATTTGATGACATAAAGACATTTGAAGGAAAAATTGCTCCGGCATTTGATTCCAACTTTCCTCTTGATGAAGCAGCCACTCAATGGCAGCTTCCTTTGCCACTTAGATTTTTTGAAGATTTAGGATTTATTGATGAAATATTTTAATGTAAGGAGGCATAACCATGCTAGACAGAGAAAAGATCAGAAAAGAAGTTGAGAGCTGGGAATCTTTTTCCTACAATTACAATTTAGGTGATAGACCTATGAGGCATAATGAACTTGGAATCCGTCTGGTTGATGGAAAATGGCAGTTATATCGGTCTTTTGAAAGAGGAGGGTATAATGTAATTGATACATTTGATAAAGAAAGTGATGCATGCGAATTATTACTATACTATCTTCGTTCAGAAAAGAGAAGTCAGGAGAGGCATAGAAAATTTAAAGAACAACAAAGATTAAAACGTGAGGAAGAATTAAAAAACAAAAAAGGATAGCATTACATTATTCAGATGTTTTGCAGAATTAAAATATGAAAGTTAACATTTCATAACTAAATATGGGAGGTACTACAATAAGTCCTCCCATTGTCTTTTATATAAAAAAATTAGTACAGTAATTATTTTTGTTATTAGAAATATTTATAATAAAGTATGGGAATGATGCATTAGAGGCGATTTCTAAGAATATCGATCCGGATTTAATTAAGAAACTTGATGACTTTGGTGTTAAACCGTCTGATTATGATAATTTTAGAATTACCGGACGTGAATCGGCAGAGAAAGTAGCTAAAACTGTTAAAAATGCAAAATACACAAGAGCCATAATGCAAGAGATGCCCGGTTTTATGGATGATATGGCATCAGTCCTTGATAATGTTGGAATGAGTATAGACAGGTTTAATGAATTAATGGCATTACCGGCAGATTTACTTTAAGATGCTGATAGAGCGGCAATGAAAGCAGTACGGGATGCAATACCTATGCCTACGGAAGAAACGATTATGCAGAAAGTTATACCACAGGGAGACATTGCTAAGTACATTAGTGGAGAGTATAATCAAGTTAGAGGTTATATTACCAAAGCACAGGATGAAGCAGCTAAAGAATTATGACGACATTTATAATTCTTTAAGGCTGGATTATGGGGGTTCAGAATTTAATCCGGCTACTGATAAATGTGTTGGAGTAATAAAGTTTAAAACACCGGATATATCAGAAATAGAGATTCCATATAGTCAAGCAATGGGAGGAAATGCTGTTGCCGGACCACCGTTCACAGGAAATGGTTTTACAGCTGCTACTAATGGTCAAGTAATTCCTGAATTTCTGTGTAAGGATCGTGTTGCTTTGAAGGATGGAGCGGAACTTTACATGATTACAAAGGATGGAGCTGAAATTTTAGTAGCGGTTTATAATAAAGTTGCAGCAAGATTTGTTGATATACTAGAGTAAGGAGGGGATAGAAGTGAGAAATGATATTTATGCCATATACAAGGGAAAGGAATATGAAGCTGGTATAAGTGAGGAATCAAATGTTATTGTACTGCGTTCACAAGATCCTAATGATGTGTCAAAGGGTTTTTCCTTGTACAAAGGAACCATATACTTTAAGTACGTCCATAGGAGTGAATTAGAAGAAATATATCGTATTAGTACTTATGCGGAATATAAAGGAATAAAATTACAAGCAATAAAGGAAGATGGAGATAAAATTCTTTTGAGTGGTGTAATAGGAGATTATAGAGTTTTTGAAAGTCTTGGAATGAAAATTGTGGATAAAGGAGTATACGAGAAATGGGTTGATAAAAGTGATGTAACAAGGATATATGAGGAAAAAAAACCTAGATAATTTTTAAAAACCTCGACTATAACAATATAGTTCGGGGTTTTTTAAAAATGACTTTTTTACTCCGGGCGGATTTACCTCAGGAGGAGTATCGGAGGCAGTTATAAATCATGTACCTAATACCGATGAATACAGGATAGTCGATTTTTTTGATTGGAGTGAGTGAAATGGTGAGAAAGGAAAAGGAATTATTGTTGAAAGCTATTGAAAAAAACGAAATAATTAAATATTTGCAGGGCAGAGATGGGTATAGAGTCGAAATGGAGCCTTGGACGCCTGCCCATCTTCTTACGGATTGGACAAAAATTATACCTTGGGGTATTTATTAGGTGTATAAAGAGAATCCGGAATTAGGATTAGACAAAATGTTTGAAGATACTATATTGGAAATGATGGATGGGGAGCCTTTTGATATTTATGTAGCATTATTTTTAGTGTTTAATCAATTACGATATGAACATGATGGTAGATCATCCTTTGTTATTGACAGGGATAAAGTGCTTAAGAAGCTTAGGCAAACTTTGATAAACAATAAGGAAAAGCTGATGAATTATTTTGAATGGGCATGTGGGAATTATGAAGGAGGAGCGTGGGGTGAAGTAGTCAGAATAGATGAACTTTGTAAAGAAAAGTTTAATATATCGATATTATAAATAAAAATTTTATTTAAACTCATTATCAATTTTTAAAGAAGCTGCTGCACTGAAGTATTTTAGTGCACAGCTTTTTTCATAAGAATACAATATATTTTTTTATATCATCAGTTAAACTGACAGGCTGAGACTATATGATAATCGGTGGCATTGCAGGAAGAACATCGTTTATAGAGGTAAATACCTTATTTTTGATTAGTTTAGATCTTGGAAATATGGGATGTAGTGAAAATAATGCAAATGTATGTTATAGCGGCAATTTTAGCACAGTAAATCTATTATTGATGATAATTATAAAGTATCTCAGTTGTTTAGTTTTTGTTTACCCTTATGAGTTTATACATAATATAGAAAAATAAAAGTGGTCTTGAATGGCTAAGGTCAAAGAGTGTACTAAACTTTACCGGCAGTAAATTAAGAAAACTTGCAAGACTTGGAGATAATTTGTATAATTATGTTAAAGTCGATGGAGTAATGTTATCGGATATGCAGGTTATAAAGAGCCCATCATTTGTTGATGAATTTGGTAGTGCTAAATGGCAAAAGGGGATGGATTTGTAATTGGTGAGTACAGGATTGCTGGTTAGGGAGGCGATAAGTATGCTAGACAGAGAAAAGGTCAGAAAAGAAGTTGAGAGCTGGGAATCTTTTTCCTACAATTACAATTTAGGTGATAGACCTATGAGGCATAATGAACTTGGAATACGTCTGGTTGATGGAAAATGGCAGTTATATCAGTCTTTTGAAAGAGGAGGGTATAATGTAATTGATACATTTGATAAAGAAAGTGATGCATGCGAATTATTACTATACTATCTTCGTTCAGAAAAGAGAAGTCAGGAGAGGCATAGAAAATTTAAAGAACAACAAAGATTAAAACGTGAGGAAGAATTAAAAAACAAAAAAGGATAGCATTACATTATTCAGATGTTTTGCAGAATTAAAATATGAAAGTTAACATTTCATAACTAAATATGGGAGGTACTACAATAAGTCCTCCCATTGTCTTTTATATAAAAAAATTAGTACAGTAATTATTTTTGTTATTAGAAATATTTATAATAAAGTATGGGAATGATGCATTAGAGGCGATTTCTAAGAATATCGATCCGGATTTAATTAAGAAACTTGATGACTTTGGTGTTAAACCGTCTGATTATGATAATTTTAGAATTATCGGACGTGAATCGGCAGAAACGGTAGCAGAAGCTGCCGCGGAAGTCGAGAAATTTGCATATCTACTAAAAACAGAAAAAAACATAGCATTCTTTTGGTCTGGAAAGACTAATGGTATAGGTGTGGCAGATAGAGCTTTGGAAATAGCAAGGGAAAGAGGTGGAACAACTATCGAAAAAATTATTGAAACAAAGGGTATTAATATGCCGGAGTGGAATATCAATGATGCGAAATCAGTAGAAATATGGAGACAAGCCTCTCTTAAGTATGCACAACAAGCTTCAGGTGAGGTATGGGCTGTTATTGGAAGTAGTGTTAGAGAAGATAGTATATGGTTACAATATGAACTACCAGCATTGACGAATAATATAAATGTTACAAAAATAACAGTTATAGACCCTGAAACATTAGTAGAGACTGTAATTTTTACGAGGTGAAAATAATGATATTAGGTGGAACTAGTTCATATATAAGAGTAGAATATAATGGGAGAATAGTGAGAATTGGAGGTGAGTTACTTTCAGATGGATTTTTAGCTTATAAAAATTCGATTAAGAAATGGGAAGAACCATATGAAAATGAGATTATTGATAGAGAAACGCGTGATTTAATTATTAAACATGTAATTGAAGAGGCTGAAAAAGCAAATTTTAAAATAGAATTTGAATAAACAAGTGAGAATATTTATTGAACTTTCCTGACTGTAATAATACAGTTTCAGGGTTGCTTTTTACATAGTCATATATTCATAATTTAAGACAACAATTTGCTAAGCTTAGAGATGATTAATGCAATTATTCCAATGACTTTTTAAAGGTGCTTAAGAATTTGGATTGTAAGAATGATACAGTAGAAGTGGCATCGGGGGATGGGAATGATGCATTAGAGGCGATTTCCAAGAATATAGATCCGGATTTAATTAAGCAGCTTGATGACTTAGGCATAAAACCATCTGATTATGATAATTTTAGAATTACCGGACGTGAATCGGCAGAGAAAGTAGCTAAAGCTGTTGAAAATGCAAAATACACAAGAGCCATAATGCAAGAGATGCCCGGTTTTATGGATGATATGGCATCAGTCCTTGATAATGTTGGAATGAGTATAGACAGGTTTAATGAATTAATGGCATTACCGGCGGATTTACTTTCAGATGCTGATAGAGCGGCAATGAAAGCAATACGTGATGCAATACCAATGTCTACGGAAGAAACGATTATGCAGAAAGTTATACCACAGGGAGACATTGCTAATTACATTAGTGGAAGTATAAGGGAGTTGGAGGTCATATTACTAAAGCACAGGATGTAAAGCAGCTTAAAAATTATGATGACATTTATAATTCTTTAAGGCTGGATTATGGAGAATGTAACAAATTTTGTGTATGAATGAATAATTAAATTCCTTCTTGGCAAGAATTACAAACAATAAAAGCTAAGGAGGAATTTTTTATGTCAACATTATCAAAAGAAGAGATAAAAGCAATAGTGAAGGGAAATAATTTCCAAAGTGTGACTGATGTCACGAACTATCTTAAAGACATTTTTAAAGACATTATACAAGAGCTTATGGAAGCTGAATTAGAAGAAAAGCTTGGTTATGCTAAGGAAGAACGTAGTGCAAAAAATACCGACAACTGTAGAAATGGTTATTCTACTAAGACTTTAAAAAGTGAATTTGGAGAAGTTGAGATTCAAATTCCAAGGGACCGTAAAGGAGAGTTTGAGCCTAAAATTATACCTAAATATCAAAGAAATGTTTCCGGCATAGAAGAAAAAATAATATCTCTATACGCAAGGGGCATGTCAACCAGGGATATTGGAGAGCAGCTAAAGGACCTTTATGGAGTGGAAATATCTGCGGAAATGGTTAGTAGGATTACTGACCGTATTATTCCTGAAATAAAAGAATGGCAACAAAGACCCTTAGAACCTATATATACATTTTGTTTTATGGATGCCATTCATTATAAAGTAAGAGATGAAGGAAGAATATGTAATCGTGCAGCCTATGTGGTTATTGGTGTTAATGTTGAGGGATATAAAGACATACTGGGTATATGGATTGGAGAAAATGAAGGGATATAAAGACATACTGGGTATATGGATTGGAGAAAATGAATCATCAAAATTCTGGCTTGGTGTAATGAATGATCTTAAAAACAGGGGTGTACAGGATGTAATGCTATTTTGCGTGGATGGACTTACAGGACTGAAAGAAGCTATAAATGCTGCGTTTCCTATGGCAGAAATACAAAGATGCATAATACATCAACTGCGTAATTCCTTTAAGTATGTATCCTGCAAAGACATAAAAGCCTTTAGTAATGATTTTAAAAATGTCTACAAAGCTATTAATGAAGAGGTTGCCTTAGAGAAGTTTTATGAATTAAAAGAAAAATGGGGAAAAAGCTATCCCTTTGCGATACGGAGCTGGGAAAATAATTGGGATGTACTAAGTCCATTCTATAAATTCCCAGAAGAAATCCGAAAGATTATCTATACAACTAATGTCATTGAAGGATTACACCGGCAGTACCGTAAGGTAACAAAATCAAAAACTATGTTTCCATCAGATGATTCTTTAGAAAAAATGCTATATATGGCTTCAAAAAATGTGATAAAAAAATGGACCCAACGTTATAAAAATTGGGATAGGGTATTGAATCAACTGATAATTCAATACCCAGGACGCCTTGACAATTATGTTAGTTAAAACAGAAAGACAAATAAAGTATTAAGTGTTCCTTGAAAACTTTATATGGCGGTTTTACTATGTTTAATATCTTCCTTTGAATTTTCAAGTACAAGGTATAATTTGTCTGCAGAGTTGACTTTTCCGGAAACACAATATATTTTGTCTCTTTTAAAGACATGTTTTTTCCTGAAGTCATAGAGTAAATAAACCCGGTTAGTGTCAAGATCCTTCATTGTAAAAATATTGTATCTATCTAATTCTTTGCAATTTATCATTACCATGTGGTTAGCACTAAAATTAAACACTGCAAAGCTCCTTCATCATAAAAAATATAGAATCTTATATAGGATTTTATACGCTTCCCTGAAACTTGTATGGTTTCAGCCCGGTTGTAGGTTCCCTGTTGCTTCCCAGCATTGCAGGGTATCGGCAGAGCCGGGCCTCAATAGAATTATTGACAAAAAGCAAATTAAATTAACATTGTACTTTTATGTTTTTACTTTTTTAAATTTGCTAGACAAATAAGTATTGCCAATTATTAAAAAATTTATGTATAAAACTTTAATAATTGGCAAAACTCTATAATGAAAAACAAAATGCAGTTATATATTCTGTAAACTAAAATTAATTAATGTTTCTTGCTGAGAAGGATTTACATAAAATCTAAACCCACAAAATTATTTACACTCCCGCCAGATAACTTAAAAATACCTACTAAATAATTTTCATAGCTAAATATTATTAAAATTTCAACGTTCAATATAAAATAATTTTTTATAAATAAAACTATATCATTTATTAAAGTTTAATTCTAGACGTTAATTTCTTGACGCTTACCATTAATTTCTATATCTTTCGATTTTAATTCTTTGTCTTTCGATTCTAATTCTTTATTTATATCAAAAATTAATTTTCTTGTATTTTCATCAAGCTGGATTTCATCGTGAATTTTTTGCACTTATAATAACCTCTAATCTCTTATTTTTTATAACTATATTATATCACAAAACCCTTTATATTACCAGCTTTTAAAGGGTTTTGTTTGTAAAATTTTTAAAAATATTTTCTACCTTTGACGGATTTAAATTTTGAAGTTGTTCTTACTTCATATCCTTTTAATAACCACTTTAACTCGTCTACGTCTACTTTAAGAGCCTCATCTTTTGTCATTGGCCATTTAAATTTATTTTCTTCTAATCGGTAGTAATACAACCAAAATCCATTATCAAAGTGTAATACTTTTAGTTTGTTCATCTGTCTGTTACAAAAAACAAATAGTGCCTTTTCATAAGGATCTAGCTTAAGCTCCATCTTTATTATAACCATTAACCCATCTATACTTTTTCTTAAGTCCGTGACACCACTAGCTAAATATACAGTATCTATCTCATTAATATTTAACAACTTCTTACTATCTCCTTTAGTGCATTTGATAAAGATAACTCATCTGAATTAGATATATATATTTTAGCCTTTCCAATTTTTATTCTTATTTCATTAGATGGGTTAAGATTATTTTTTACATCAGGTGAGTTCTCTATTTTATTTTTCCTACCATTTAAATTAATAGCATGAAATATTGATTCGTTTTTCTTCCTTAGTTTTTTTCTTTGATAATATAACCTATGGATATTTACATCATACTCTCTACAAAAACCAGATATTGTTCCTTCATATTTTGAGAATTTTTCTAAAATATCCTTCCAATATTCATTTGTCTCTATTTGATTCAATTAAAAAACCTCCTATACTTTTGATAATTCAATTGTATAGCAAGTTTTTTAGTATTTATATCCGTTAATTCTTTTACGCTTACTCAAAAACTAAATTATGTAAAACTATGACTTTAGTCATGGTTAAATAGTGACTAAAGTCATGGTTTTTAAAAAAACAGCGGCTAAGGTCACGAAAAAAAGTGACCAAAGTCACGGAAAAAAGTGACTAATGGCATTTGCAATTTAATCTTTTAGTTGCTATAATTAGTTTTAGTTGTGTAGGTGTTCAGTAATCTGATGAAAGTTGGATATAAACACATGAAAGGTTAATCTTTGAAATAACCTTGGCTATCCTGTCATTCTGGCGGATATGCCCAAAAAGATTTAATTTATAAGCTAAATGGCTTTGGTTTGGTGACAACAAATGACCTCATCCCCTTTCTAGATCGATATTATAGAAGGTTTGGAAGCCGGGAGGTGAAGTTACTTGTTTTCAGTTAGTATAAATTAAGTAATATCAACGGGTTCAGCTTTGCTGAACACCGACTTAATTATGTAAAGGAGGTGAAATATATGGCAAGGATAAGTTTTAGTCCTGAACAAGCGAGAGGTGTGGCAAGATCAATAAAAAACAAAGGAGATGCAGCAAAAGATATTATCAATCAGCTTGACAGGGAAATTAAATCAGTTGAAGGCTGGTGGGAAGGTGATTCTGCAAGAGCTTTTGTAGATGAGTTTAACAGTTTGAAGCCAAGTCTTGATAAGCTAGTGGAGTGTGTACATAACATTAGCATGCAATTAGATAAAATTGCAGAAATTAAAGAACAGAGTGAACGTGACATAGCTTCTCAACTTAGAAAGTAATGATTTTAGTTTGATGTTCTGCAACAGAAATTATTTCTAGAGTGTGCAGGGCATAAACAAAAAATGTATTTTTAACAGTGTAAAAGGTTAGAAATTCATATGTTAAAAAGCACTAGCAGGTGAAGTTCTAATACTTTTACCTGTTAAACTATGTATTCTTAGTATATTTGAGAGAATATATAGTTTAGCAGAAGAACTAAGTTATTTATAAAGTAGTAATGGAGGGCTGATTATGAGTACACAAAATGCTGTACAAAGTACAATAAGAAGAGTTAATGAAGTAGAAAGTGACTTGAAGAAAAAACAAAATATGTTAAAAGGTGCGGTAGAAGAAAGTAAGACTTGGTGGAAAGGTGAGGCAGTCAAGTCTGTTGATGCTAGTTTGTCAGAAATTGAAAAAATTACAAACAGAACATACAGCAACATAAACAGCTTAAAATCCCAGCTAAGAAGCTTAGCATCAGATATAAAACATGCAGACGATGAAAGAAGACGTAAATTAGAATTGGAAAAAAAGAAGAGAGAACAGGAGAAAGCTAATAGATTTATATAGCAATTAATAAAAGACAAAAAACGTAATTAAAACTTAATTTAATAATATATAGGGGGGGATTTCATGAAGGAAGAAAAGGCGATTAATGAAGAACAGAGAACTGGTGAAGAGGATAAGGAATTTTTAGAATTAAAAAATTGGCTTGAAGATACAGAAGGTACTATTAATGAAGAAATATTTAATATATTTTTTAAATCAAATGATGAAGAATTACTTGTTGCAAAAAATATACATTCAATTCTTTTAAAAGTGAATGATTTAGATAAAGAAAAAACTAGAGAAGCAATGGGAAATGTTATAAAATACATGAAAAAAGAGCTGGCTGAAAACAGAGATAATATAAAATTTGAAGGGGACATAGAAAGCAATGAAGAAGAGTTTAATTTGGAGGTGGAGAAAGTTACAGAAAAAGCAGTTGAAATAGTAGAAGAATGCTGTAAAAGTGTTGAAATCATATTAAAAGGTTTGGTTTTATTTACAATGGGCAAAACGGCATTTGATGTAAACAGTGTAATTAATGAGTTTTTTACAAAGGTAGATGAAATATTAGAAAAAGAAAAGGCAGAAATAAATAAAAAAGTAAATGAGAAAATACAGGACTTAATTTATTCTCAAATTGGATTTCCGGAATTCAACTTTGAAGAAGAACTTGAAATGGAGGATTAAAGTATGATAGAGAAAATAGCAATAGGTATAATATCAATAATATTAGCGATAGGAGTGTGTGGATGTATGTCAAATAGCAAAGATAGTAAAAAAGATGTTGTGAAGCAAGAAAGTTCAGTAAAAGATATGATGATGGAGCATATGAGAGAAAAATATAACGAAGAGTTTGAGTTTGTAAACATTGACACCGAAGTATGGACAGCACCTTATACAGAGATGATAGTAAAATCAGAGAAATTTCCTAACCACAGGATAGTAGTACAAAGATATAGTGAGACAGGTGCTATAGTTGACAACTATATGGATTTTCATATGAAAGAAAGGATTGAAGAGGAATTAACTGAAATAGTGAAAAAAATTTATCCAAAGAGTAAGGTGTTTTACAGACCAGGAGGAAGACCAGTGCCAAACAGTGTAACACCTGATATAAGTATTTCAGAATATTCAAAAATAAGGCTTCCAGGTCTTCCAGTGACTATATGTATTGAAGACCCTGATTATGAAACAAATAAGGGAGAGAAAATAGAAGAACTTCGAAAAGTTTTAGAAGAGAAAAAGTATATATGTAATTTAGATGTTTTCTATATAAAAGAGGGTAAAATAGATTTAATTAATGAGGATAACGAAACTGAAGTATTAACAGGACCTCATAATGCTGAATGGGTTTTAATTAGAGGTAATTTTAATATGGGAGATTCTTTTGAATTTAGTTACTATGAATGGAGGGAGATAAAATGAATGAATTAAATCCAGAACTCCAGGAACAAGGATTAGAAGGAAGGTTATTAAATACATTAATATATTTAAATATTGAATGGACTGACGCCCGAGATGGAATGAGCCTTCGCAACATAATAAATAATCTTGGTAAATTTTACGACTCCCCCGACGGTGCTATCTGCGAAGAGAAATATGCTATGTATAAGGAATTATACCTTGAAGACTCCATGAAATTAGGCAGAAGAGATAAAAAATCTGAAACTGGCTTTAAAGAAGGTTCCGAAGAAGACTATAAAAATAGGATGCGTCAATATAGAATTTTAAAAAATGCAGTTGAAAATAATGAAAGATTAGCCAATATGACTATAGGAAATCAGAGCTGGAATATGGGTGATAAATTCAATGACAGAAAAGGTCTTAATGCATGTACATTTGAGGACGAAAACGGGAATATAATAGTGGTGTATAGAGGAACAGCCTCCGGAGAATGGGGAGACAATTCCGAAGGACTTATAGGATTAGTTAATGAAACTCAACAACAAAAACAGGCAATGGAATACTTTGATTATATAGTGGAAAAAAACAACTATCATAAAAAGAATATAGAAATTACTATTACAGGTCATTCAAAAGGTGGTAATAAGGCACAGTATACAACTGTAAATTCAAAATATAGAGATTTAATAAAATATTGCTTTAGCTATGATGGTCAGGGTTTTTCTCCCGAAGCTATAGAAGCTTTTGAGAAAAGATTTGATGATTACAATGAATCATTAAAAAAACTTTATAGTTTTAATGGAGAAAATGACTTTGTAAATCCCCTTGGCATATATATAATTCCAGATGAAAACCGTTTTTATTTTAAAACTGTAATTCCATCAGAGATTCCACTAAATATAAATAGCCCTAAAGATGTTTTAGAATTTATAAAAAATATTACAGGCATCTCTGATGTTGCAAAACTACACTTTCCAGATTCGTGTTTAACAGAAGATGGGGAATTTGCAATGCAAGTGGAACAAGGTTATTTATCTTTGTTTGTTGAGAATTTTGCTAGACAAGCTTTAGAATTGCCTCCTGAATACAGAGATAAAATTTTTAGTACTATAATGTCATTTATGCAGGGTGATAATGAAACTGTAGATGGAGAAAGTGTGGCATCATGGTCTGATAAGTTAGCAACCTTGTTGTCAACACCCCTTTTAGCTGATATGGCAAGTGAAGCGTCATTAGATATGATTAGAGAAAAACATGGAGTTATAGCTGAATTTTTAGCTGCTAATGCTTTGTCAAGAATATGTCCTGGGTTATTTTCGGATGATGTTATAAGAATAGGATTTAGAAACATTAAAAATGCTGCGTTAAAAGCATTAGAGAGTTTGAAAAAGCTAGGTAATTTTATTTTGGAAAAGTCCAAGGAATTTGGAAGAATTCTAATTGATTATGGACAATCTTTAGGAAGAGCATTTTGTAAATTTATTTTAGAAGCAAGGGCAGCCTTTGACAGAATGATTATATATGTTGGACATATAATAGATGATGTAATAGATGCATCTAAAAATGTAATAGAAAATGTAGTTAAGAAAATAGAAGATTTCAAAAATAAGCTCAACACAGTTGTAACCAACTTTTTTAACAATCTAAAAGATGGTATAGATAAATTTGCGAGTTTTTGTAAAAATACAGTTAAGAATGCATGGAACAGTGCAGTTGAGAAGGTAACAAATGGAGTAAATAACTTAATAAATAATGGTAAAAACATAATAAGAAAAGGATATGAAGGGTTAAAAACAGGAGTAAACAAAGTTGTCAATTTGGGTAACATGGTCAAAACGACTACAGTTAACTTTGCCAATAGAGCGGCAACTGAGTGTATAAGAGGAATAGGTCTTGTAGTAGATAAGATAAAAGAAGCAGGAACTAAAATAGAGGAATTTAGAGTAAATCTTAAAGAGACATTTTTAAGATTTGTATCTGAGGCAGAAAAAGCATTGGTAAGACTAAAAGATTATGTATTGGGTATAGCAAATAACATAAAAGATGCTGTACATACAGGAATAAAAGCGATGGAAGATTTTAAAAACAAAGCAGAAAGAGCTATTTCGAGCTTTATTGCAAGTGTGGTAAATGGAATAAAGAATTTTGCAAAATACTGCAAAAAAGAAGTGGCGAATGCATGGAACAAAGTAACTAAAAAAGCAAGTCAAAAAGTCGAAGAAGTTACAGACAATATAAGGGAACAAATAAAAACTATGCGTGAGAAATTTGAAGGTGCAGTTAAGTATGTTATAGATTATAAAAAGGAAACAGTAAAAAGTATTAGGGATAAAAAAGAACATGTACTTAAGACTTTAAGAAACAGTGTAATTAGAACTATAGGAGTAACGTATATAAAAAATTTAAAAGTAGATTTAGCAAGATTAGAAGATTTGAGAAAGAAGATGAAAGACCTAGAAAGAGAATGGGGAGAAAAGATACATTACATGCTAAAGGATGTAAACAATTTAACATCTGATACGGAGAGGAAATATAATGAATATTATGTAAGGCAGAGAATACGAGAAATTAATAGAATTTGTGATAACATAAAAGCTGATACTAGACGAATTACCGACATGATTGAAAGAAAAACAAAAGCGTTAGACAATGCTCGTGTAGAGTATAAAAGAATAGAAGCTATGGCAGGTAGGGAAGCAAATAGTTTTGCTTAATTATAAAAATAAAGTTAAAATAATATTTTGTAGATATATATTATATATCATGTAAAAAATGAAAAATGGGAGGAAATAAAATGAAAAAAATAGTTTTATTTATTACAGTATCAGTTATTATGCTAATGGCTTTTACAACAACATCCTTTGCTCAATTGCCTCTTCGTGTGGTGGTAAACGGCAACAGGGTGAATTTTCCGGATGCAGAGCCGTTTATAGACGACAACGGCAGGACACAGGTACCGGTGAGGTTTGTAAGTGAAGCGTTAGGGGCAAAAGTAGATTGGGAAGGAAAAACAAAAACAGTTACAATATCCCAGGGAGATAAAGAAATAAAGATAGTAATTGGAAAAAAGGAATATACAATAAATGGTGAGAAGAATTTAATGGACACAGAAGCACTGCTGAAAGAAGACAGAACCTTTGTACCTGTAAGGTTTGTAAGTGAGGGGTTAGGTGCAAGGGTAGATTGGGATTCTGCTGTAAGGACGGTTTATATTGATACTAGGGAAAAAGGCGACATAAAGGATGACACACCAAAGGATGGAAGTATTATAGAAGAAGATGGATACTTAGTGCCAAATGATACAAATATAATAATTTCAAAGTCAAATAACGGTATTATAGAAACAAGTATACTTATAAGTGTCTTAAGACTGGATTTTGAAAAGCAAATTGAAGATCTTGTTTTTGCGATAGAAAGCAGATTTGGTAAAGATATAGCAAACGAAATAGAAAAACATGTTAGACAAAAGAAAAGTAGATGGACCCACTTACCCGAAAAATACATATATGTAAAAGAGACAAATCAATATATCTGGATAAGAGAATCACAGACGGATAGTATATCAATAGAAGTTATGGTTCCAGGATATGTACCTAATACAGATGAATATAGTGATGTTGTAGTAGAGTGGGAATTTTGAAAATAAGGGATGGCGGGTGTAAAGGATGAAAAAGTATATTGTTTATGCAATAATATTAGCCATACTTATGCAAAACCTTAATATTATTGTATTTTCGAATACTGAAGTAAAAACAGCACAAGAGTCACTTGATTTAGCTAATGAGTGGTTAGGAAAGAATCTTGGTTATTATAATTTTTTTGGAGATACGAATGTTGAAGAAGATAAAATAAATGAGGTGTTAGCTGTAAAAGGAACTCCGGCTTTTAGTAACATGCCTGTTTTCGTATATGGTAATGAAATTAGTGCTAGTAGTGATGCAGTTAAAAATGCTGCGATTAAAGTAATTCAAAGACCTGATGAAGAAGGAGTTCCTCAGTACAGATGTTTGGGCTATACTATCGATGGAGATTTATTTGCAAATCCTGCATTTCCACCTGATTATCCTCCAAGTCAAAATGTAATAACTCTTAATGGAAGATGGGTAAAAGAACCATGGAATCATAATCATCCTTACATCCGGCAGTGGATAAGGGGATTAAATTTCATACCAAACCGGTTATATAAATCAACCGGACGGAGGGATTTCTTTGCCGCAAATATAGTTGACGGTCCGGAGCCCCAATATTTTTCTGACGGAGGTTCTGTTGAAGATTATGTACATATAATCCAGCCCCCTACAATGCATTCATGGGGGCTGGGAATAGGATTTTATTTTCACAACAATGGTCAGAATTTAAGATACAAAACCTTTCTCCTTATGCCGTTTGAAATGCTTAAAAAAGATATTTCCGTTCAAGCAGAATCCATTCCGGTTGGTGCCGGAGCAGGAAGAAAAGTTTTAGTCGGAATAAATGTAAAGTCCACATTCACTGAGGATGAGACAGCAGATTATGAATGGGAAATTATAAAGAAAAGTGATGGCTCTAAAATACCTGTAGAATATTTAGGACATGCAACCAAAGAAAAGGGCAAAATCACCATTCCCGGTGAAAATGAAAGATTGATGTATGCAAGTTTTAGTATGCCTGAAGATGATGTTTTAGTGCGTTTTGTTATAAATGAAGATGGTACAAGCCCTGAAGAAAAATATTTAGGAAACAATGTATTTGAAGCAGAAATAAAATATGTTGAGAGTATTTTTGAATATGATGAATATGACATTCCTTACAATGTACTTTCAAGAGACTTTAGTTTTAATCTTTCAAAAAGACCTTCCGTGGCTGATTTAGGCTTTGCAAGAGGAGAATGGAGCGGCAATATAACAGGAGAGTTTAGAATAATAAGAGATCCAAGAGACGGGTTGTTTAGAAAGTATTCTGAACAAAATAATCCTCCTGTCAATGAAGTGAGAAGAAGCAGAGTTGAAAGAAATCCTATTGTAAATTTCACCATTGAAAGAAGGGATTTTGGGGATGACCCTGAAGGTAGGAAATGGCTTGACATAAATCCTTCAACCCCGGTGGTTAAAAATGGCCGGCTTTTCTCTGAAGGTTATATACAAGGATGGGATGTTTATGAGTGCGGTTTTGAAGATTGTGAATTATGCCCTCATAAAGTACTTAGAACTGCACCGTTTAACGAAGTAACAAAAGATTTAACGTTTAATGTTTATGTATACAATGGAATGAAAAACATTCCGTCAAAAAGCTTTAGAAATGAAATAGAAAACAACAGGGTGGATTCTCTTAACAAAAAAATGTATTGGGAAAGTGAGCCGTATAATTTTAATGTAATCAGGTGGATGTGCCGTTTAGACTCCAATGGAAAAGAATACGGCTGGACACCTGTTGACGGAAGATATCAAAGAACTTTTAAGCAGCAAAACAGTGGAGATATACAAATTACAATAAAAAGTCCTATGGAAATTGAATATATGCAGGCAAGGGAGGCAGCAAGGCAAGGTATAAACAGAAAAGACCTGTATGACAAAGCTGTATTTCCAACGGATATAGATCTTCAAAGATTTGACTATCCTATAAAGTCAGGATACTACTTTAACCCTGCAGGAAAATATTCTTTTAAAGTGGAGACGGTAACATACAAGCCTGTGCCTTATGATACACAGGAACACAAAGATATTGTAAACGCCGTTATAAATTCATTTAACTACGAAACAGACCTTATGTACATAAATGACTACAGGGAGGCTGTAAATATAAAAGGAGAACTGCTGCCTGAAAGGGGAAGTACTTTCAGTACACGACCGGGCAGGCTGACAGCACGGGATAACAAAGGTATAAACGGGATAGAACTTGTGACGGTGTTAGACAGAAATAGTGATGAGTCACGTTATACAAAAAAAGTTGAAGAAGTTTACCATGAACATATAAGTGGAGGAAATACACATGAATATTGGAAAATGGTGATGGAAGGATATGCAGAATCTAACACTTTAAGCAGCAGGGATAATTACAAATACAGAGAGTATGTAAAGCCAGGACAAAAAATGTACAAAATAACAGAAACTACAGAGGTGGATATTATTATAAACAAGGACAATATAAACACTTTTACACATGCACATATGCCTGACGGTGAGTACTACATAAAAGTATGGATGGATAATGTTGATTTAGGAAGCAGCAGCCATGCATATAGCTCATTGGGTACATTAAGCGGGGTAATGCTAGATGAAATGTATATTACGGTAAAAGGTTCTATGTACGATGATTAATAATTTATTGTATTTGTTATTTTTATGATGCATCTTAAATGAAAACATGACTTTAGTCACGGATAAAAGTGACTTCAAAGTCATTGTTTTAAATGCCAGTAGTGACTAAAAGCCCACGAAACGTAGACAAATGGCAACTTAAATCCTATTTCATACTTTTAGAGAGGTTATAATGGATTCTCAAGAAAATATTCAAAGCCAAATAAAAACGGAGGGTTAGTAATGCATGGTAAAGAAAAATAGCAATAGGTATAGTATCAATAATACACAATGCTGGGCAATGTGCAGGATGTATGTCAAATAGCAATGATAGTAAAAATAAAGATGTTGTGCAGAAAGAAGGTTCAGTAAAGGATATGATGACGGAGCATATGAGGGAGAAATATAATGAGGAGTTTGAGTTTGTGAGTATTAATACAGAAGTATGGACAGCACCTTATACAGAGATGATAGTAAAATCAGAGAAATTTCCTAACCACAGGATAGTGGTACAAAGGTATAATGAAACAGGAGCTATAGTTGACAATTATATGGATTTTCATATGAAAGAAAGAATTGAAAAGGAATTAACTGAAATAGTGAAAGAAATTCATCCAAAAAGCAAGGTGTTTTACAGACCAGGAGGAAGACCAGTGCCAAACAGTGTAACACCTGATATAAGTATTTCAGAATATTCAAAAATAAGGCTTCCAGGTCTTCCAGTAACTATATGGTAAGCGTAAAAGAATTAACGGATATAAATACTAAAAAATTTGCTATACAATTGAATTATCAAAAGTATAGGAGGTTTTTTAATTGAATCAAATAGAGACAAATGAATATTGGAAGGATATTTTAGAAAAATTCTCAAAATATGAAGGAACAATATCTGGTTTTTGTAGAGAGTATGATGTAAATATCCATAGGTTATATTATCAAAGAAAAAAACTAAAGAAAAAAACTAAGGAAGAAAAACGAATCAATATTTCATGCTATTAATTTAAATGGTAGGAAAAATAAAATAGAGAACTCACCTGATGTAAAAAATAATCTTAACCCATCTAATGAAATAAGAATAGAAATTGGAAAGGCTAAAATATATATATCTAATTCAGATGAGTTATCTTTATCAAATGCACTAAAGGAGATAGTAAGAAGTTGTTAAATATTAATGAGATAGATACTGTATATTTAGCTAGTGGTGTCACGGACTTAAGAAAAAGTATAGATGGGTTAATGGTTATAATAAAGATGGAGCTTAAGCTAGATCCTTATGAAAAGGCACTATTTGTTTTTTGTAACAGACAGATGAACAAACTAAAAGTATTACACTTTGATAATGGATTTTGGTTGTATTACTACCGATTAGAAGAAAATAAATTTAAATGGCCAATGACAAAAGATGAGGCTCTTAAAGTAGACGTAGACGAGTTAAAGTGGTTATTAAAAGGATATGAAGTAAGAACAACTTCAAAATTTAAATCCGTCAAAGGTAGAAAATATTTTTAAAAATTTTACAAACAAAACCCTTTAAAAGCTGGTAATATAAAGGGTTTTGTGATATAATATAGTTATAAAAAATAAGAGATTAGAGGTTATTATAAGTGCAAAAAATTCACGATGAAATCCAGCTTGATGAAAATACAAGAAAATTAATTTTTGATATAAATAAAGAATTAGAATCGAAAGACAAAGAATTAAAATCGAAAGATATAGAAATTAATGGTAAGCGTCAAGAAATTAACGTCTAGAATTAAACTTTAATAAATGATATAGTTTTATTTATAAAAAATTATTTTATATTGAACGTTGAAATTTTAATAATATTTAGCTATGAAAATTATTTAGTAGGTATTTTTAAGTTATCTGGCGGGAGTGTAAATAATTTTGTGGGTTTAGATTTTATGTAAATCCTTCTCAGCAAGAAACATTAATTAATTTTAGTTTACAGAATATATAACTGCATTTTGTTTTTCATTATAGAGTTTTGCCAATTATTAAAGTTTTATACATAAATTTTTTAATAATTGGCAATACTTATTTGTCTAGCAAATTTAAAAAAGTAAAAACATAAAAGTACAATGTTAATTTAATTTGCTTTTTGTCAATAATTCTATTGAGGCCCGGCTCTGCCGATACCCTGCAATGCTGGGAAGCAACAGGGAACCTACAACCGGGCTGAAACCATACAAGTTTCAGGGAAGCGTATAAAATCCTATATAAGATTCTATATTTTTTATGATGAAGGAGCTTTGCAGTGTTTAATTTTAGTGCTAATAACATGGTAGTGATAAATTGCAAAGAATTAGATAGATACAATATTTTTACAATGAAGGATCTTGACACTAACCGGGTTTATTTACTCTATGACTTCAGGAAAAAACATGTCTTTAAAAGAGACAAAATATATTGTGTTTCCGGAAAAGTCAACTCTGCAGACAAATTATACCTTGTACTTGAAAATTCAAAGGAAGATATTAAACATAGTAAAACCGCCATATAAAGTTTTCAAGGAACACTTAATACTTTATTTGTCTTTCTGTTTTAACTAACATAATTGTCAAGGCGTCCTGGGTATTGAATTATCAGTTGATTCAATACCCTATCCCAATTTTTATAACGTTGGGTCCATTTTTTTATCACATTTTTTGAAGCCATATATAGCATTTTTTCTAAAGAATCATCTGATGGAAACATAGTTTTTGATTTTGTTACCTTACGGTACTGCCGGTGTAATCCTTCAATAACATTAGTTGTATAGATAATCTTTCGGATTTCTTCTGGGAATTTATAGAATGGACTTAGTACATCCCAATTATTTTCCCAGCTCCGTATCGCAAAGGGATAGCTTTTTCCCCATTTTTCTTTTAATTCATAAAACTTCTCTAAGGCAACCTCTTCATTAATAGCTTTGTAGACATTTTTAAAATCATTACTAAAGGCTTTTATGTCTTTGCAGGATACATACTTAAAGGAATTACGCAGTTGATGTATTATGCATCTTTGTATTTCTGCCATAGGAAACGCAGCATTTATAGCTTCTTTCAGTCCTGTAAGTCCATCCACGCAAAATAGCATTACATCCTGTACACCCCTATTTTTAAGATCATTCATTACACCAAGCCAGAATTTTGATGATTCATTTTCTCCAATCCATATACCCAGTATGTCTTTATATCCCTCAACATTAACACCAATAACCACATAGGCTGCACGATTACATATTCTTCCTTCATCTCTGACTTTATAATGAATGGCATCCATAAAACAAAATGTATATATAGGTTCTAAGGGTCTTTGTTGCCATTCTTTTATTTCAGGAATAATACGGTCAGTAATCCTACTAACCATTTCCGCAGATATTTCCACTCCATAAAGGTCCTTTAGCTGCTCTCCAATATCCCTGGTTGACATGCCCCTTGCGTATAGAGATATTATTTTTTCTTCTATGCCGGAAACATTTCTTTGATATTTAGGTATAATTTTAGGCTCAAACTCTCCTTTACGGTCCCTTGGAATTTGAATCTCAACTTCTCCAAATTCACTTTTTAAAGTCTTAGTAGAATAACCATTTCTACAGTTGTCGGTATTTTTTGCACTACGTTCTTCCTTAGCATAACCAAGCTTTTCTTCTAATTCAGCTTCCATAAGCTCTTGTATAATGTCTTTAAAAATGTCTTTAAGATAGTTCGTGACATCAGTCACACTTTGGAAATTATTTCCCTTCACTATTGCTTTTATCTGTTCTTTTGATAATGTTGACATAAAAAATTCCTCCTTAGCTTTTATTGTTTGTAATTCTTGCCAAGAAGGAATTTAATTATTCATTCATACACAAAATTTGTTACATTCTCGGTGGAAATACAGGATTTGCAAATAAATCTCCATTAAGAGTGTAGCCTAAACATCTGTATTGAGGAACTCCTTCTTCATCGGGTCTTTTAATCACTTTAATCGCAGCTTTTTTAACAGCATCAATACTGGCTCTTTCCTCACTGCCATATACAAAAATAGGCATGTCACTAAAGGCCGGAGTACCTTTAACAGCTAATACTTCATTTATTTCATCTCCATTAAACTCTTTTTTCCAAAATAACCATAAAACCCTAGTACTTTTTCTTCTAAATATTTATTGGCAATATCCAGCGATTCCTCAACTGTTTTTATATTAGTGCTACCTGATAATATAGTAGTGTTAATCATTTGCAATATAATGAATATAGCTAGTGTTTTAATTATGTACTTTTTCATTTTCTGCACCTGCCGTTCCATAATTAATTTTCCCACTCTACAATAACATCGTCATATTGACTTGTATCAGGTACATATCCGGGAACCATTATAGCAATTGGTATACCTTCAGTTATTGACTCTGATATCCAAATATACTGATTCGTTTCTTCTACATATATGTATTTTTCAGGCAAGTAATGCCATCTGCTTTTCTTTTGCTCAACATGTTTTCTCACTTCATTTGCTATATCTTTACCAAATTTATTTTCTAACGCAAATGTTAAGTCTTCAATTTGCTTTTCAAAATTTGGTCTCATAAAATTTATAGAAATATGTGTATCCACAATTCTACTTTCTTGAGCCTTCGCAATTATTATATTTGTATCATTTGGCACTAAATACCCATCTACTTCAATAATACTTCCATCCTTTGGTATGTCATCCTTAGAATCGCCTTTTTCCCTCGTATCAATATAAACCGTCCTTACAGCCGGATCCCAATCCACCCTTGCACCTAACCCCTCACTTACAAACCTTATAGGTACAAAGGTCCTGTCTTCTTTCAGCAGTGCTTCTGTATCCATTAGACTCTTTTCACCATTTATTGTATAGTCCTTTTTTCCAATTACTATCTTTATTTCTTTATCTCCCTGGGATATTGTAACCGTCTTTGTGCTTCCTTCCCAGCCTACTTCTGCCCCTAATGCTTCACTTACAAACCTCACCGGTACCTGTGTCCTGCCGTTGTCGTCTATAAACGGCTCTGCATCCGGGAAATTCACCCTATTGCCGTTTACCACCACACGAAGAGGCAATTGAGCAAAGGGTGTTGTTGTAAAAGCCATTAACATAATAACTGATACTGTAATAAATAAAACTATTTTTTTCATTTTATTTCCTTCCATTTTTCATTTTTTACATGATATATAATATATATCTACAAAATTTTATTTTAACTTTATTTTTATAATCAAGCAAAACTATTTGCTTCCCTGCTACTGTAGATTTTCATTTTAAATTTGGTAAACTACCCTTATTTTATCACATTAAAATAGGTGAAAAAAATTCTTAACCCTACCGCGATAGCGTCATTTTATTGTAGGAAAAAGAAAAAGTAGATGACATCCCATTTTTCATTTGTGCAGCTATTTCAAATAACGGTCTCTTAGTAACGAAAGTGTTTTACATCATGTTGAGCTAATTATTTTCTTTTATAATTCCTCTAACTTATTGTCTATTATACCATATAACTCTTTCTTTGGTCTGTCCTGATTAAACTGGGATAGCGTCAATTTATTGTAGGAAAAAGAAAAGTAGATGGCATCCCATTTTTTATACAACTATTTCAAATAACGGTCTCTTAGTAACGAGAGTATTTTGCATAATTTGCATGCTGAGCTAATTATTTTCTTTTATAACTCCTCTAACTTATTCTCTATTATACCATATAACTCTTTCTTCCTATAAAGAATCCATTTTACTCAATGATTGTCACAAATCAGTACATTTTGTTATCTATGTTCCTTCACATTTTAACGCTACTTTTAAAAGAAAAAAGTATTTCTATTGTACCATTTTCCATTTTGTCAAGGCTAAAACAAGCGGGCAAAGCCCGGCCTTGACAAGTAGTAGGACTTCGCGGGTCATGGTACTAAAGTTTTGCTTTTTTCTTTTCTTTTCCTTTTTTTATGTTTTTTCTTTTTCTTTGTCTTTTTTCCAGATATGTATAATTCCTATTGGATAGGCTTACTTGTAAACTTTCCCGTAATTTTTGCTTTATTATTACCTCATCCCTATCCGCATATACCTATAATACGCCTTAATTCTTTATATAAACCAGTTTTACACCCCTTATGAATAACAGTTAAATTACTATTCCATACACTCTCATACCTGTTTGATGACTTCTTTAATTCCTTAATTAATTTTTCCTGAATTTCTTGCCTACTAGCTGCTAACTTTTTTTGTTTTTGTGCCATAACTATGTCATATACCTTACCGCCATTCTTCTTGTATATTATCAGCTTTGACATCTTTTCTACACCTTTTCTCGACCAGCCTTTAGGTCTTGAACTTAAACGGGATGAAAATACATGACTCACATGACCTTCAGCACTACAACCCACTATTCTTGTGTTTGACCTTATTTCTATACCATCCCAATTATTTAAAATATATCGCTTTGCACTTTTTATAGCCTTTATTTTACTTTCATTATCACCTGTCTTTTCGATTATCTTTTTAAAAACCTTTGTTAGCTTTTTTTTATCAGATAAATTCAATGCGTCCTGTAAATCTTGGCTTATTGCTTCATCATTTAAATGTGTGGTTGCAACTCTTACGTATTTTTGAAGATGGTATCTATCAAGTACAAATTTACTTTTTGAAAGCCAGTTAACTCCTTGCCTTATCCATGACGCCCCATCTCCTGATATATACACCGTCTCTAAAAAATCAACGTCATATTGTTTATATATGTATTCCGATACTTCAAGCCACAAATTTTCTGAATTATTATACACACCCCCAAAATATCGAACATTCTTTAATACTTTTCTCTTCTTATTACTTTTTTCAAAGTCAATTCCCTCATGCACATATACAAGTTTTGGCATAATTGTATTTCTCTTGCCCTTCTCATTCTGTCTTAATGTGCTTTTTTGTTGTAATGCTACATGATCCTCGTCTGCCTCAACATACAATATTTTTACTTTTCTCTTTTTATCTACTTTTATTTCAGGCTCAACTATTTCAATATTATGTATTTTATTCATCACAGCTTGTTTGCTGATTTCATCAATATATGTCGCCTTTTCTCCTGCCTTTCTGTAGCTGCTGTCAGCTGCTTCTTCTATTGCATTAATTACAACATCGGCACTTACTCTGTCATGTGGTTCTACACCTACAATCCTGTCGACCAGGTGTTGTCTATTACCATTTTCCTTATGCTTAAAATATGTCCTGTTATAACTTAGTGTTCCAAATGTCGTTAAAATAGCTGTTTTATCTTTTCTTATAATTTCCCAATACTGTTTCCTTATTTCACAGTTACGTAAATATTCATCCATATCTTCAAGCACTTCTTTAAGTATATCGCGTCCAAGTTTAAATAAATCTTCTTTCAGACCAAGAATAAGATCAGCTAAGTCTTTTCCTTCTTCAATAAAATTTTTTATCTTTTTTTCAATTCTTTTTGCCCCAAATTCATTAAAATGTTGTATACTATTATACATAGAAGATGTCATCCTTTCTGTTAGATTTTTTTTTGTATTAATATCTTAACAGGATGTCATCTTCTTTTCAATTTTATATGGTATTTTATGTCTCATTCCCTACAATAACTTTACGCTAACTAAACTGGACATACAATTACGTTAGTTTACTGCCTCGCTTTCAAAATTTCTCTGTCTTTCGTTAGACCAATTGCTTGTTTTCGGAGTGCCCTTGACAACAAGCATCTCCTATATGATTAAAGCAGCCAGAGCGGAGCCACATTATATGTAGTAGGCCTCTGGGAACAGGTGGCTGCCGCCTTTTAATAGGATATCATACGGGTCCCTCTTATTGTAAAGGGAAGCTCCGCCACTCCTGCGGTATCGGTACTAGGCCACTTTTTTCTCATTCTTATAGTAGTCGTTTATATATTCTCTTGGCAATCTATATCCAAGTGATGAATGCAAACGCCTTGAGTTATAAAAACCTTCTATATAGTTAATTATCACCTTCCTAGTCTCTTTTTTTGTCTTGAAGCGGATTCCATATATCACGTCCTTCTTCAAGGTTGAGTGTAGATTTTCATTTTAATTTAGGTAAATCTACCCTTATTTTATCACATTAAAATAGGTGAAAAAAATTTTTAACCCTACCGCAATTTGAAAAAATATTTTCACTCGCTATATATGTCCTCTATGTGGATGCACCATATCATATATTCCTAACTTTTGTTTACCCGGATTTATTAATGCAGTAAATCATATTTTTGAATACATATATAATTTATTTTATCGTAAAGGTAGTATTAATTCAGTTATAAACCGACTAAATCTAAAAAACAACGTACAGTTTTCAAGGCAAATTCTATACTATTACAGAAAAAAATTCATTAAAAATCTCAATACAATACAAAATGGATTAAGACAAATAATACACAAAGTGAAATTACCGGATGAAACTCTTGGAAACACAGAAAAAGCAAGAAACGTTTTAGCAATAGTAGTAAGAGAATTCCCCAACATTCAACTATTCTCTCAAAAATACTATCAAGCTACCGCTAAAACATTTCTTGCAGCATGATTATAACATTAAAATAGGATTTTAAAAAGCGTCTTATGAAAAATTTTTAATGAAATCAACCGCAACACCATATTTTCCTTTACTTGAGCAAATAACTATGGTAACATCCGTGGTAAAGAACAGCCTGACCGGTCATGGCTTCCTAAAAATGCAACAGGAGGTCAGGAATATGTTAAGTGAAGAGGTAAGAAATGCCATTGCGTTAAAAAGATTTTCACTGATAAGTCCGATCCTAAATGGACAAGTGAATAATCGTAAGGACTATTATGCTCAAATTTCATCAAAACCCGTAGAAATGCCACACTATGGCATAGGAAAATATTCACCTAAAACAATAGAGTCCTGGTACTGTGATTACATGCGTGGAGGATTGGATGCATTAAAACCCGGATACCGGAAAGACAGGGGTAATTGTAGAAAAATAGATACAGAACTTGCTGAAAAAATCCTTGAGACGAAAAGAAAATATCCTAAAGCGCCTACTACAATCATCTATGATAAACTAATAAAAAAAGGCATATTAAAAGAAGGGCAAATATCACTTACCACACTATACAGGTTTTTAAAATTTTCAAATCATGAAAGCATTTATGAAACTGAAGAGAAAAAAGAAATTAAAAGATTTGCACATCAATATATAAATGAGTTGTGGTATGGGGATTTAATGTATGGACCTTACATACAGGAAGGCAGGAAGAAAAGAGCCACATACTTATTAGCATATATAGATGATGCATCAAGACTTGTACCTCACGGAGAATTTTACTATACACAAAATTTAGAATCGTTAAGGCATTCATTTAAAGAAGCGGTGTTAAAAAGAGGCATACCTTCCCTGCTCTATACGGACAATGGGAAGATTTACCGTTCACAGCAGTTTGAATTTATGTGCGCGGACGTAGGATGCACTCTTATACATTCGAAACCCTTTGTTGCACATAGCCGGGGAAAAATAGAAAGGTTCTTTTTAACAGTTAGAAAAAGATTTTTATCCCAACTTAATATGAATAAAATTGAGAGTTTGGAAGAGCCGGTATTCATATACTATGAAGGCAAGAAAATCGGTGAAGCCTTGCAGGTTAATTTTCATGACAATGCCCATATGAAACGAAGGGGCAGACCTAAAAATTCTGAGTTAATAGTGGATTTACAAAATAACGAAGTATCTGTAACACATGCTGACATGCCTAAATCAAAACAAACAATTTCATTTAAAACAATTATGGAAGGAGAGAAATAATTATGTTCAGACAGTTTTTTGGACTAAAATACAATCCTTTTGGAAAAGAAATTGATATTTCTGATGTTTATGAAAGTGAAGATATTAAGGAATTAAATTCAAGATTTAAATATATTCAAAACATCCGGGGAATGTTTCTTTTAGTCGGTGAACCGGGAATGGGAAAATCCACCGCCTTAAGAAAATTTTCAGCCGGGTTAAATCCGGGACTTTACAAACCCTGCTATTTTTCTCTCTCAACAGTTACCGTTATGGATTTTTACCGGGGTCTTTTAATATCTTTAGGAGAAGTGCCTTCACATAAGAAGGTTACAATGTTTCATCAGATACAACAAGCAATAATGTCTTTGTACTATAATCAAAAAATTACTCCGGTTATTATCCTTGACGAGGTACAGATGCTGTCAAACAGCATACTTGAAGAATTAAGGCTTTTATTTAACTTTAAAATGGACTCTGAAAATCCTTTTATATTAATATTGTCGGGGCAATCGCAAATCAGGAACAAATTACAGTTAGCGGTAAATGCACCTTTAAAGCAGCGTATAGCCGTAAAATACGTAATGCAGGGGTTAAAGCCTGAGGAGCTTTCAGACTATATTTTTACAAGGCTAAAGTCTGCCGGTTTACATGAAAATATATTTACCCAGGCTGCAATTGAAGCTATTTATTCTGCATCAAAAGGCGTACCCCGCCTTGTTAACAGCCTTGCAACCTCAAGCCTTATGTATGCTTGTTCAATAAAGCAAAAGCATATAGATGAAGAAATTGTATACCAAGGACAAAAAGATTTTGATATCTAAAATACTTTTGTTTTTAACCGGCAGCCCTAGCCCAACGCTTATCAACCGTTTAAGTAATAAATGTTGTGAACTTATTGAATTTATACTTAAAAGTTTTCTATTATCAATATTTTGATTAAAATTTTTAAGAGCAGTTAATCTGCTCATTTTTATTGTACAAATTTGAAAGTGTTATGCAATACTTATTTTTCCAGATTTTATTTTGAATCCTACTGGAATTTGAAAATTTGATTATCGCGTTCCTATTTTAATTTGAAAATATTCACTAATTTGTGGTAAAATTGACCTAATTAGTCATCATACATGGAGCCTTTTACAGTAATATACATTTCATCAAGCATTACCCCGCTTAATGTACCTAATGAGCTATATGCATGGCTGCTGCTTCCTAAATCAATATTGTCCATCCACACTCTTATGTAATACTCACCATCCGGCATATGTGCATGTGTAAAAGTGTTTATATTGTCCTTGTTTATAATAATGTCCACCTCTGTTGTTTCTGTTATTTTGTACATTTTTTGTCCCGGTTTTACATACTCTCTGTATTTGTAATTATCCCTGCTGCTTAAAGTATTTGACTCTTCATATCCTTCCATCACCATTTTCCAATATTCATGTGTATTTCCTCCGCTTATATGTTCATGGTAAATTTCTTCAACTTTTTTTGTATAACGTAACTCATCGCTATTTCTGTCTAACACCGTCACAAGTTCTATCCCGTTTATACCTATGTTATCCCGTGCCGTCAATCTGCCCGGACGTGTACTGAAAGTACTTCCCCTTTCAGGCAGCAGTTCTCCTTTTATATTTACAGCCTCCCTGTAGTCATTTATGTACATAAGGTCTGTTTCGTAGTTAAATGAATTTATAACGGCGTTTACAATATCTTTGTGTTCCTGTGTATCATAAGGCACAGGCTTGTATGTTACCGTCTCCACTTTAAAAGAATATTTTCCGGCAGGGTTAAAGTAGTATCCTGACTTTATAGGGTACTCAAATCTTTGAAGATCTATATCCGTTGGAAATACAGCTTTGTCATACAGGTCTTTTCTGTTTATACCTTGCCTTGCTGCTTCCCTTGCCTGCATATATTCAACTTCCATAGGACTTTTTATTGTAATTTGTATATCCCCACTGTTTTGCTGCTTAAAAGTTCTTTGATATCTTCCGTCAACAGATGTCCAGCCGTATTCTTTTCCATTGGAGTCTAAACGACACATCCATCTGATTACATTAAAATTATACGGCTCACTTTCCCAATACATTTTTTTGTTAAGAGAATCTACCCTGTTGTTTTCTATTTCATTTCTAAAGCTTTTTGACGGAATGTTTTTCATTCCATTGTATACATAAACATTAAACGTTAAATCTTTTGTTACTTCGTTAAACGGTGCAGTTCTAAGTACTTTATGAGGGCATAATTCACAATCTTCAAAACCGCACTCATAAACATCCCATCCTTGTATATAGCCTTCAGAGAAAAGCCGGCCATTTTTAACCATCGGGGTTGAAGGATTTATGTCAAGCCATTTTCGTCCTTCAGGGTCATCTCCAAAATCCCTTCTTTCAATAGTGAAATTTACAATAGGATTTCTTTCAACTCTGCTTCTTCTCACTTCATTGACAGGAGGATTATTTTGTTCAGAATATTTTCTAAACAATCCGTCCTTTGGATCTCTTATTATTCTAAACTCTCCCGTTATATTTCCGCTCCAGCTTCCTCTGGCAGACCCTAAATCAGCCACGGAAGGTCTTTTTGAAAGATTAAAACTAAAGTCTCTTGAGAGTACGTTGTAAGGAATGTCATATTCACCATATTCAAAAATACTCTCAACATACTTTATTTCTGCTTCAAATACATTGTTTCCTAAATATTTTTCTTCAGGGCTTGTACCGTCTTCGTTTATAACAAAACGCACCAAAACATCATCTTCAGGCATACTAAAACTTGCATACATCAATCTTTCATTTTCACCGGGAATGGTGATTTTGCCCTTTTCTTTGGTTGCATGTCCTAAATATTCTACAGGTATTTTAGAGCCATCACTTTTCTTTATAATTTCCCATTCATAATCTGCTGTCTCATCCTCAGTAAATGTGGACTTTACATTTATTCCGACTAAAACTTTTCTTCCTGCCCCGGCACCAACCGGAATAGATTCTGCTTGAACGGAAATATCTTTTTTTAGCATTTCAAACGGCATAAGGAGAAAGGTTTTGTATCTTAAATTTTGACCATTGTTGTGAAAATAAAATCCTATTCCCAGCCCCCATGAATGCATTGTAGGGGGCTGGATTATATGTACATAATCTTCAACAGAACCTCCGTCAGAAAAATATTGGGGCTCCGGACCGTCAACTATATTTGCGGCAAAGAAATCCCTCCGTCCGGTTAATTCAAATAATTGTTCCGGTGTAAAATCTATCATATTTATCCACTGTTGAATATAAGGATGTTTATGGTCCCACGGTTCTTTAACCCATCTTCCGTTGAGAGTTTTAACATTCTGTGTTGGGGGATAATCAGGTGGAAATACAGGATTTGCAAATAAATCTCCATTAAGAGTGTAACCTAAACATCTGTATTGAGAAACTCCTTCTTCATCGGGTCTTTTAATTACTTTAATTGCAGCTTCTTTAACAGCATCAATACTGGCTTTTTCCTCACTGCCATATACAAAAATAGGCATATCACTAAAAGCCGGAGTACCCTTTACAGCTAATACTTCATTTATTTTATCTCCCTTTATATTCGTTTCTCCATAATATCCGTAAAATCCCAGTACATTTTCTTCTAAAAATTTATTGGCAATATCCAGTGATTCTTTGGCTGTTTTTATATTAGTGCTGCTTGCTGATACTGTAATATTAATCACCTGTATTAGTAAAGATATAATCAGTATTTTAATTATATGCTTTTTCACCTTTTACACCTGCCGTTTCATCGTTATTAATTTTCCCACTCAACTACAACATCATTGTACTGACTTGTATTAGGTATATATCCAGGATGAAAAATATCTATCGATATAGACTCTGTTATTGATTTTCTTATCCAAATATATTGATTAGTTTTTTCTACATATATATATTTTTCAGGTAATTGATGCCATCTGCTTTTCTTTTGTTCAACATGTTTTCTTATTTCATTTGCTATATCTTTACCAAACTTATTTTCTAATGCAAATGTTAAGTCTTCAATTTGTTTTTCAAAATTTGGTCTCATAAAATTTATAGACATTCTCGTTTCTACTTTGTCACTTCCTTGGGGTTTTGCAATTATTATGTTTGTATCATTTGGCACTAAATAGCCATACTTTTCTATAATACTTCCATCCTTTGGGGTGTCATCCTTTATGTCGCCTTTTTCTCTTGTATCAATATAAACCGTCCTTACAGCCGGGTCCCAATCCACCCTTGCACCTAACCCCTCACTTACAAACCTCACCGGTACAAAGGTCCTGTCTTCCTTCAGCAACGCTTCTGTATCCATTAGATTCTTTTCACCGTTTATTGTATAGTCCTTTTTTCCAATTACTATCTTTATTTCTTTATCTCCCTGGGATATTGTAACCGTCTTTGTGCTTCCTTCCCAGCCTACTTCTGCCCCTAATGCTTCACTTACAAACCTCACCGGTACCTGTGTCCTGCCGTTGTCGTCTATAAACGGCTCTGCATCCGGGAAATTCACCCTATTGCCGTTTACCACCACACGAAGAGGCAATTGAGCAAAGGATGTTGTTGTAAAAGCCATTAACATAATAACTGATACTGTAATAAATAAAACTATTTTTTTCATTTTATTTCCTCCCATTTTTCATTTTTTACATGATATATAATATATATCTACAAAATTTTATTTTAACTTTATTTTTATAATCAAGCAAAACTATTTGCTTCCCTGCTACTGTAGATTTTCATTTTAAATTTGGTAAACTACCCTTATTTTATCACATTAAAATAGGTGAAAAAAATTCTTAACCCTACCGCGATAGCGTCATTTTATTGTAGGAAAAAGAAAAAGTAGATGACATCCCATTTTTCATTTGTGCAGCTATTTCAAATAACGGTCTCTTAGTAACGAAAGTGTTTTACATCATGTTGAGCTAATTATTTTCTTTTATAATTCCTCTAACTTATTGTCTATTATACCATATAACTCTTTCTTTGGTCTGTCCTGATTAAACTGGACATACAATTACGTCAGTTTACTGCCTCGCTCTCAAAATTTCTCTGTCTTTCGTTAGACCAATTGCTTGTTTTCGGAGTGCCCTTGACAACAAGCATCTCCTATATGATTAAAGCAGCCAGAGCGGAGCCACATTATATGTAGTAGGCCTCTGGGAACAGGTGGCTGCCGCCTTTTAATAGGATATCATACGGGTCCCTCTTATTGTAAAGGGAAGCTCCGCCACTCCTGCGATATCGGTACTAGGCCACTTTTTTCTCATTCTTATAGTAGTCGTTTATATATTCTCTTGGCAATTTATATCCAAGTGATGAATGCAAACGCCTTGAGTTATAAAAACCTTCTATATAGTTAATTATCACCTTCCTAGTCTCTTTTTTTGTCTTGAAGCGGATTCCATATATCACGTCCTTCTTCAAGGTTGAGTGTAGATTTTCATTTTAATTTAGGTAAATCTACCCTTATTTTATCACATTAAAATAGGTGAAAAAATTTTTAACCCTACCGCAATTTGAAAAAATATTTTCACTCGCTATATATGTCCTCTATGTGGATGCACCATATCATATATTCCTAACTTTTGTTTACCCGGATTTATTAATGCAGTAAATCATATTTTTGAATACATATATAATTTATTTTATCGTAAAGGTAGTATTAATTCAGTTATAAACCGACTAAATCTAAAAAACAACGTACAGTTTTCAAGGCAAATTCTATACTATTACAGAAAAAAATTCATTAAAAATCTCAATACAATACAAAATGGATTAAGACAAATAATACACAAAGTGAAATTACCGGATGAAACTCTTGGAAACACAGAAAAAGCAAGAAACGTTTTAGCAATAGTAGTAAGAGAATTCCCCAACATTCAACTATTCTCTCAAAAATACTATCAAGCTACCGCTAAAACATTTCTTGCAGCATGATTATAACATTAAAATAGGATTTTAAAAAGCGTCTTATGAAAAATTTTTAATGAAATCAACCGCAACACCATATTTTCCTTTACTTGAGCAAATAACTATGGTAACATCCGTGGTAAAGAACAGCCTGACCGGTCATGGCTTCCTAAAAATGCAACAGGAGGTCAGGAATATGTTAAGTGAAGAGGTAAGAAATGCCATTGCGTTAAAAAGATTTTCACTGATAAGTCCGATCCTAAATGGACAAGTGAATAATCGTAAGGACTATTATGTTCAAATTTCATCAAAACCCGTAGAAATGCCACACTATGGCATAAGAAAATATTCACCTAAAACAATAGAGTCCTGGTACTGTGATTACATGCGTGAAGGATTGGATGCATTAAAACCCGGATACCGGAAAGACAGGGGTAATTGTAGAAAAATAGATACAGAACTTGCTGAAAAAATCCTTGAGACGAAAAGAAAATATCCTAAAGCGCCTACTACAATCATCTATGATAAACTAATAAAAAAAGGCATATTAAAAGAAGGGCAAATATCACTTACCACACTATACAGGTTTTTAAAATTTTCAAATCATGAAAGCATTTATGAAACTGAAGAGAAAAAAGAAATTAAAAGATTTGCACATCAATATATAAATGAGTTGTGGTATGGGGATTTAATGTATGGACCTTACATACAGGAAGAGGCATACCTTCCCTGCTCTATACGGACAATGGGAAGATTTACCGTTCACAGCAGTTTGAATTTATGTGCGCGGACGTAGGATGCACTCTTATACATTCGAAACCCTTTGTTGCACATAGCCGGGGAAAAATAGAAAGGTTCTTTTTAACAGTTAGAAAAAGATTTTTATCCCAACTTAATATGAATAAAATTAAGAGTTTAGAAGAGCCGGTATTCATATACTATGAAGGCAAGAAAATCGGTGAAGCCTTGCAGGTTAATTTTCATGACAATGCCCATATGAAACGAAGGGGCAGACCTAAAAATTCTGAGTTAATAGTGGATTTACAAAATAACGAAGTATCTGTAACACATGCTGACATGCCTAAATCAAAACAAACAATTTCATTTAAAACAATTATGGAAGGAGAGAAATAATTATGTTCAGACAGTTTTTTGGACTAAAATACAATCCTTTTGGAAAAGAAATTGATATTTCTGATGTTTATGAAAGTGAAGATATTAAGGAATTAAATTCAAGATTTAAATATATTCAAAACATCCGGGGAATGTTTCTTTTAGTCGGTGAACCGGGAATGGGAAAATCCACCGCCTTAAGAAAATTTTCAGCCGGGTTAAATCCGGGACTTTACAAACCCTGCTATTTTTCTCTCTCAACAGTTACCGTTATGGATTTTTACCGAGGTCTTTTAATATCTTTAGGAGAAGTGCCTTCACATAAGAAGGTTACAATGTTTCATCAGATACAACAAGCAATAATGTCTTTGTACTATATACCCAGGCTGCAATTGAAGCTATTTATTCTGCATCAAAAGGCGTACCCCGCCTTGTTAACAGTCTTGCAACCTCAAGCCTTATGTATGCTTGTTCAATAAAGCAAAAGCATGTAGATGAAGAAATCGTATACCAAGGACAAAAAGACTTTGATATCTAAAATACTTTTATCTTTAACCGGCAGCCTTAGTACAACGGTTATAAACCGTTTAAGTAATAAATGTTGTAAACTTATTGAATTTATACTTAAAAGTTTTCTATTATCAATATTTTGATTAAAATTTTAAGAGCAGTTAATCTGCTCATTTTTATTGTACAAATTTGAAAGTGTTATGCAATACTTATTTTTCCAAATTTTATTTTGAATCCTACTGGAATTTGAAAATTTGATTATCGCGTTCCTATTTTAATTTGAAAATATTCACTAATTTGTGGTAAAATTGACCTAATTAGTCATCATACATAGAGCCTTTTACCGTAATATACATTTCATCAAGCATTACCCCGCTTAATGTACCTAATGAGCTATATGCATGGCTGCTGCTTCCTAAATCAATATTGTCCATCCACACTCTTATGTAATACTCACCATCCGGCATATGTGCATGTGTAAAAGTGTTTATATTGTCCTTGTTTATAATAATATCCACCTCTGTAGTTTCTGTTATTTTGTACATTTTTTGTCCTGGCTTTACATACTCTCTGTATTTGTAATTATCCCTGCTGCTTAAAGTGTTAGATTCTGCATATCCTTCCATCACCATTTTCCAATATTCATGTGTATTTCCTCCACTTATATGTTCATGGTAAATTTCTTCAACTTTTTTTGTATAACGTAACTCATCGCTATTTCTGTCTAACACCGTCACAAGTTCTATCCCGTTTATACCTATGTTATCCCGTGCCGTCAATCTGCCCGGACGTGTACTGAAAGTACTTCCCCTTTCAGGCAGCAGTTCTCCTTTTATATTTACAGCTTCCCTGTAGTCATTTATGTACATAAGGTCTGTTTCGTAGTTAAATGAATTTATAACGGCGTTTACAATATCTTTGTGTTCCTGTGTATCATAAGGCACAGGCTTGTATGTTACCGTCTCCACTTTAAAAGAATATTTTCCGGCAGGGTTAAAGTAGTATCCTGACTTTATAGGGTACTCAAATCTTTGTAGATCTATATCCGTTGGAAATACAGCTTTGTCATACAGGTCTTTTCTGTTTATACCTTGCCTTGCTGCTTCCCTTGCCTGCATATATTCAATTTCCATAGGACTATTTATTTTTATTTGTATATCTCCACTGTTTTGCTGCTTAAAAGTTCTTTGATATTTTCCGTCAATAGGTGTCCAGCCGTATTCTTTTCCGTTGGAGTCTAAACGGCACATCCATCTGATTACATTAAAATTATACGGCTCACTTTCCCAATACATTTTTTTGTTAAGAGAATCTACCCTGTTGTTTTCTATTTCATTTCTAAAGCTTTTTGACGGAATGTTTTTCATTCCATTATATACATAAACATTAAACGTTAAATCTTTTGTTACTTCGTTAAACGGTGCAGTTCTAAGTACTTTATGAGGGCATAATTCACAATCTTCAAAACCGCACTCATAAACATCCCATCCTTGTATATAACCTTCAGAGAAAAGCCGGCCATTTTTAACCACCGGGGTTGAAGAATTTATGTCAAGCCATTTCCTACCTTCAGGATCATCTCCAAAATCCCTTCTTTCAATGGTGAAATTTACAATAGGATTTCTTTCAACTCTGCTTCTTCTCACTTCATTGACAGGAGGATTATTTTGTTCAGAATACTTTCTAAACAACCCGTCTCTTGGATCTCTTATTATTTTAAACTCTCCCGTTATATTTCCGCTCCAGCTTCCTCTGGCAGACCCTAAATCAGCCACGGAAGGTCTTTTTGAAAGATTAAAACTAAAGTCTCTTGAGAGTACATTGTAAGGAATGTCATATTCATCATATTCAAAAATACTCTCAACATACTTTATTTCTGCTTCAAATACATTGTTTCCTAAATATTTTTCTTCAGGGCTTGTACCGTCTTCATTTATAACAAAACGCACTAAAACATCATCTTCAGGCATACTAAAACTTGCATACATCAATCTTTCATTTTCACCGGGAATGGTGATTTTGCCCTTTTCTTTGGTTGCATGTCCTAAATATTCTACAGGTATTTTAGAGCCATCACTTTTCTTTATAATTTCCCATTCATAATCTGCTGTCTCATCCTCGGTAAATGTAGACTTTACATTTATTCCAACTAAAACTTTTCTTCCTGCTCCGGCACCAACCGGAATGGATTCTGCTTGAACGGAAATATCTTTTTTTAACATTTCAAACGGCATAAGGAGAAAGGTTTTGTATCTTAAATTTTGACCATTGTTGTGAAAATAAAAACCTATTCCCAGCCCCCATGAATACATTGTAGGGGGCTGGATTATATGTACATAATCTTCAACAGAACCTCCGTCAGAAAAATATTGGGGCTCCGGACCGTCAACTATATTTGCGGCAAAGAAATCCCTCCGTCCGGTTGATTTATATAACATATCAGGCCTAAAATCTTTAGTTTTTATCCACTGCTGAATGTAGGGATGTTTGTGATTCCAAGGATCTCTAACCCACCTTCCATTAAGAGTTTCTACATTCTGACTTGGAGGATAATCTGGTGGAAATACAGGATTTGCAAACAAATCACCTTCAACCGTATATCCTAAACATCTGTATTGAGGAACTCCTTCTTCATCAGGTCTTTGAATTACTTTAATCGCAGCATTTTTAATAGCATCACTACTAGCACTAATTTCACTACCATACACAAAAATAGACATGTTATTAAAGGCCGGAGTACCTTTAACAGCTAATACTTGATTTATTTCGTGTCCTTTTACATTCTTCTCTCCATAATAGTTACAATAGCCAAGATTCTCTTCCAAGAAATCATTAGCTACTTTAAGAGATTCTTGAGCTGTTTTTATATTAGTGCTGCTTGCTGATACTGTAATATTAATCATCTGTATTAGTAAAGAAATAATCAGTATTTTAATTATATGCTTTTTCACCTTTTACACCTGCCGCTCTATAATATCAATTTCCCCACTCAACTACAATATCATCGTATTGGCTTGTATCAGGTACATATCCTGGAACCATAATATCTATTGGTATATCTCCAGCTTCTGATCTTGATATCCATATGTACTGATTTGTTTCTTTTACATAAATGTATTTTTCAGGCAAATAAGTCCATCTGCTTTTCTTTTGTCTAACATGTTTTTCTATTTCGTTTGCTATATCTTTACCAAATCTGCTTTCTATTACAAACACCAAATCTCCAATTTGCTGTTCAAAATTTGGCCTCAAAATATTTATAGATATACTTGTTTCTATTATGTCACTACTTGAATTTACAACTATTATATTTGTATCTTTTGGTACTAAAAATCCATTTACTTCTTCAAACCCTCCATCCTTTGGTATGTCATCCTTAGAGTCACCTTTTTCTCTCGTATCAATATAAACCGTCCTTACAGCCGGGTCCCAATCCACCCTTGCACCTAACCCCTCACTTACAAACCTCACCGGTACAAAGGTCCTGTCTTCCTTCAGCAACGCTTCTGTATCCATTAGATTCTTTTCACCGTTTATTGTATAGTCCTTTTTTCCAATTACTATCTTTATTTCTTTATCTCCCTGGGATATTGTAACCGTCTTTGTGCTTCCTTCCCAGCCTACTTCTGCCCCTAATGCTTCACTTACAAACCTCACCGGTACCTGTGTCCTGCCGTTGTCGTCTATAAACGGCTCTGCATCCGGGAAATTCACCCTATTGCCGTTTACCACCACACGAAGAGGCAATTGAGCAAAGGGTGTTGTTGTAAAAGCCATTAACATAATAACTGATACTGTAATAAATAAAACTATTTTTTTCATTTTATTTCCTCCCATTTTTCATTTTTTACATGATATATAATATATATCTACAAAATTTTATTTTAACTTTATTTTTATAATCAAGCAAAACTATTTGCTTCCCTGCTTAATTTTTTAGCCTTACCAGTGCCTTTTCTGCTTCAGACATAAATTTTAAAAATACCTCCGTGAGACTTATTTCAATTCCTTTTATTCCTAATATCACCCATATTCCAGCTCTGATTTCCTATGGTCATGTTGGCTAATCTCTCATTATTTTTAACTGCATTTTTTTTAATTCTATATTGACGCAGCCTATTTTCATAGTCTTCTTCGGAACCTTCTTTAAAGCCAGTTTCAGATTTTTTATCTCTTCTGCCTAATTTCATTGAGTCTTCAAAGTATAATTCCTTATACATAGCATATTTCTCTTCGCATATAGTACCATCGGGGGAGTCGTAAATTTCACCAAGGCTTTCTAATATTTCTCTAAGTGATAATCCATCTCTAGCTACACTCCATTCAATATTTAAATATATTAATGTATTTAATAGTCTTCCTTCTAGTCCTTGTTCTTGAAGTTCTTTGCTTAATTCATTCATTTTACTTCCCTCCACTTACTATAGCTAAATTCAAAAGAATCTTCCATAACAAAACCACCTCTAACTAAAACCCATTCAGCATTATGAGGTCCTGTTAATAGTTCAGCTTCATTATCCTCATTAATTAAATCTATTTTCCCTTCTTTTAAAAACAGATTAAAAGAAATACTATTCAACATAGCTATTGAAGTGGTTATTCCTGAGCATATGAAAGTGATAAAGTCCGGTGGAGGAAAAGTGGATAGAGAAAGGGTTGTATGGAATATATCTCAAATTAAAGAAGACGAAATGGGAAGCATATCCTTTAAAGTTAGGATCAACAGCCTTGAGGAAGCAGAGATCATAGAAACGGTAAGGGCTGCAGTAACACAAATTGAAGGTATAAAGAACGAGGGATATTCCAAATCGAATATTGAAGTGTTGCTGTACTCCGGTCGCTATGAGTCAGAAGAAGTACACAGCCGGTATATACAAGGTTATGCAGATGGAACCTTTAGACCTGATAACCCAATAACAAGAGCTGAAGCAGCAACAATATTTGCGAAGGCGCTGGGACTTGAGATAAGTAAAAATTCTCAGACAATTTATAGAGATGTACAGTCTGATAATTGGGCTGCAGGATATATAGAGGCTGTAACAAATGCAGGTTTGTTTACCGGGTATGGAAACGGGGAGTTCCGTCCGGGGGATTATATAACAAGGGCTGAAATGGCGGCTGTTATATTCAAATTCTTAGGATGTGAGGATGCAGAGCCGATACAGAAGCATTTTAACGACTTAGAGGAACACTGGGCGCAGAACTGTATTGAAAGCATATACAGGTTTGACATAGTAAAAGGGTATGGGGATGGAAGCTATCAGCCTAACAGAAACATAACCCGGGCAGAAGCAGTGGTGATGATTAACAAGATGTTGCTTAGAAGACCTATTGATGATATAGAGCAGAAAAAACAGACTTTCCCAGATGTTGCTAAAACCCACTGGGCATTTGCGTAGATTGAAGCTGCAGCAAAAGGAGCTGAATATAAGCATTAAAATCATTTTAAAAGATTGTGATGAAGTTAAATTTGAATGAGAAAGACTTGATACAGCGGAGGTGAGAAGATGATTAAAGTTACTACACAGCCGATTTATGATGAATTTTTTAAGATGTGTGCAGATGCCCAGCAAAATATAATGTTATGTGCGCCCTTTGTGAAGCAGGAAATTGTTGATAATATTTTTTCCGTAACAGCAGATAGGGGATTATCAATGCAATTAATCACAAATATAAATTTGCAAAGCTTTCATCGAAGGACATCAGATATTGGTGCAATAGAAGAATTTTTAAAAAACGGCCCAGTTTATAATTGTACAACACTACATGCAAAACTATATATTTTTGATAATAAAAAATGTATTATAACGTCCGCAAACTTAACCACATCAGGTCTTCAAAAAAATCTCGAATGCAGTGTGCAGACAGATGATATGGACTTGGTTGATTCATCGGTATCCGAATATAACTCAATAATCAAAGATGATAGGGTAGGCAAAATTTTATAGCAGAGCAATTAAAAGAGGCTTATCCCCGTAATCATAACCGGGAGGCTAAGGTGCGTCAGATATTGCAGCAATTACGTGATATTGGTTTAATTGAATTCACTTCTCCCGGAATTTATAAAAGACTGTGGGTGAAAGGAGATATCAATGAAGTTTAAAATTCAAGTTTATAAAAGTAAAAAAATACACAAATACTAGAGTACAGTAGGATTTTATGGTAAAATGATGTATGGAAAAATAAAATTCCATTAAAAAGATGAATATATTACAAACAGAAAGGTACGGTTATTATGGACAAGTTTATGAAAGAAGCTGTGGAAGAAGCTCTAAAAGGTGTAAGAGAAAATCATGGAGGGCCTTTTGGAGCTGTGATAGTAAGAAATGGGGAGATTATCTCAAAGGCTCACAATGAAGTTATAAAAAACAATGACCCTACAGACCATGCAGAAATGATAGCAATAAGAGAGGCTTCTAAAAAGCTTGGGAGATTTGACCTTTCAGACTCTGAGCTTTATACCTCTTGTGAACCTTGTCCCATGTGCTTTGCAGCTGTGCACTGGGCTAAAATAAAGAAAGTATACTTTGGCTGCACCAGGGAAGATGCCGCTGGCATTGGCTTTGATGACAACTATATATATGATGTAATAAAAGGTGTCGCAAAAGAAAAACAAGTTGCTTTAAAGCAAATGGGAAGGGATTTGGCCATTAAGGCTTTTAAGGAGTGGGAGGCTAAAGAAGATAAAGTTCAGTATTAGACTTATTGGACAAAACTCATAGACAAAATTCAAATTATAAAAATTTTGAAAAAACATATTGACATTAAGTTAAAGCGCTGGTAGAATGGATACTAACTATACAAAAAAAGCAGTTTAAAAGGCCATAAAGCTATGAAGGAAAAAAGATATATGCTATTACTTATAGAGAGCTGATGGCTGGTGGAAATCAGTGGGTAGCATATATGTATAACTCGTTCCGGAGCTTCATTGCTGAAATTGTAGTAGGCAATGACGTTGACCAGCGTTAAGGTTAAGGAGCATTACATATGCTCTGTAGAGGGCATACCGCATTTTATAGGTGTGCTGAAACAGGGTGGTACCACGTGGGATTAAAACCCTTCGTCCCTGCAAATAATGTTTGCATGGAGGAAGGGTTTAGTTTTTCTTAAAAGGGAATTATAAATTAAAAGAAGGTGTTGATTATGAGAATTTCAGGAGCACAGGCAATAGTAAAGTCGTTGGAAAATGAAAATGTGGATATCATTTTTGGATACCCGGGAGCAGCTATATGTCCCTTTTATGATGCATTAGTGGATTCCAGGATCAAACACATACTTACAAGATCTGAGCAAGGGGCGGCTCATGCAGCGAATGGATATGCCAGGGTAACTGGTAAAACAGGTGTATGCGTTGCCACATCGGGTCCCGGAGCTACTAATCTTATTACAGGAATTGCAACAGCATATATGGATTCAATACCTATGGTTGCAATTACAGGTCAGGTATCATCAGAGCTGGTAGGCCGTGACGTTTTTCAGGAAGCGGATATAACAGGTGCAACAGCTTCCTTTTGCAAACATAGTTACCTTGTAAAAGATGTGAACAAATTACCAAGAATAATCAAAGAAGCTTTTCATATAGCCTCTACAGGAAGACCAGGACCTGTAGTTATAGATATACCTGTTGATATGCAGACAAAGGAATTGGATTTTGAATACCCTGAAGATGTTGATATCAGGGGATATAAGCCAAAGTACAAAGGTCACTACCTTCAAATAAAGAAAGTTGCAGAAGCTATATCTGAAGCAAAAAGACCTATTATATGCGCAGGTGGCGGAATAATAAGGGCAGATGCGGCAAATGAACTTGTAGAACTTGCAGAAAAATGCAATATACCTGTAACAACTACACTTATGGGAATTGGTTCAATACCATATGACCATCCGCTAAATTTAGGAATGCTGGGCTCTCATGGGGTATATGCTGCAAACTATGCCATCCACAGGGCAGATTTATTAATTATCATGGGCGCAAGGGTTGGAGACAGGGCAGTAGGTGCCCCTCATAAAATAGAAGACAATGCCAAAGTAGTTCATATTGATATAGACCCGGCAGAGATAGGCAAAAACATCAGGGTAGACATACCTGTTACAGGTGATGTAAAACTTGTATTGCAGCAGCTTATAAATATGGCAGAAAAAGCAGATTCAGATGAATGGGTAAACAAGATAAAAGAAATAAAAGAAGAGCGCAAATTAAATGCAGAGGTTAAAAGTGAATCCGGTTTTATAAATCCTAAATATCTTCTGTCCATGTTGACAGAGTGCATAGATGAAAACACTATTATTACAACGGAAGTCGGGCAAAACCAGATTTGGGCTGCAAACTGGGTAGGGATTAAAAAACCGGGCAAATTCATAACCTCCGGTGGTATGGGTACAATGGGCTATGGATTGCCTGCCGCAGTAGGCGCAAAGGTGGGGCAGCCTTCGGAAAAAGTTATTTGTATATCAGGTGACGGTAGTTTCCAAATGTCCATGAATGAGCTTGGAACTATGAAGCAAAACGGTATAGGGGTTAAAATTATTTTGTTTAACAATTCAAGGCTTGGGCTTGTACGTGAAATACAAAGGCAAAGGTATTGCGGTCGTTATTCACAAGTGTTTTTAGACGGGAATCCGGATTTTATAAAGCTGTTTGAAGCATATGAATTTAAAGGCAGAAGAATCAGCGATAATTCCCAGATTGAAGAGGCACTAAAAGAAATGCTTTCAGACGACAAGCCGTATCTTTTAGAATGTATAACAAACCCTGAAGAGCCGACGCTGTAGATTAAATACAGTGGATTTAAAGAATTTATTCAGAACAGAATAACATTAACAGGCATATTGGGTTTATTATAAAATTTATTAAAAACTATGTAAAATATATATGCGTTTAAAGTATATATGTGGGAAATTTTATTTGAAGGAGGTATATTAATGGGAAAGCATATTCTATCGGTTTTAGTTGAAAACCACCCGGGGGTTTTGTCCAGGGTAGTGGGACTGTTTAGCAGAAGAGGATTTAATATTGACAGTTTGGCAGTTGGTGTTACAGAAAATCCTGAAGTTTCAAGAATAACCATTGTTGTAGATGGTGACGAGTACATTGTTGAGCAGGTTAGCAAACAGCTTAATAAACTTGTTGATGTAATAAAAATAAAGAGACTCCGCAAGGAGGAATCTGTAGAAAGGGAGCTTGTGCTTATAAAGGTTGAAGCTGATGCTTCCACAAGGTCAGAGATTGTCCAGATTGTAAAAATATTCAGGGCTAATATTATTGATGTATCACAGGACACATTGACAATTGAAATTTCCGGAAGCACCAACAAGGTGGCGGCTCTAGAAGACATGCTAAAACAGTTTGGCATTAAAGAAACTGTTAGAACAGGTACAATTGCTCTCGAAAGAGGCAATAAACATATAAGAGTTAACAATAATGATGAGGAGTGATTTGTAAAATGGCGAAGATGTACTATGAAAGTGATTGTAATTTAGGATTATTGAAAGGAAAAACTGTGGCAATTTTAGGATATGGCAGCCAAGGTCATGCTCATGCACAAAACTTAAAAGACAGTGGGGTAGAGGTTGTTGTTGGATTGCACCCTTCATCTAAAAGCAGGCAAAAGGCAATTGATGACGGGCTAAAAGTGGTTGATACCGCTGAGGCTGCAAAGATTGGAGATTTAATAATGCTTCTTGTTCCTGACCAGGTTCAGAAGCAGATTTATGAAGAGTGTATAAAAGACAATTTACAGCCTGGTAATGTATTGATGTTTGCTCACGGTTTTAACATTCACTACAATCAAATCCAGCCACCTGAAGATGTGGACGTTATAATGGTTGCACCTAAAGGACCTGGTCACACTGTGAGAAGCCAGTATGAGGAAGGAAAAGGTGTACCTTCACTAATAGCTATACATCAGGACGCTTCCGGAAAAGCTAAAGATTATGCTCTTGCATATGCAGCAGGAATCGGTGCCGGCAGGGCTGGTATCATCGAAACAACATTTAAAGAAGAGACAGAAACCGATCTTTTTGGTGAGCAGGCAGTACTTTGCGGTGGTGTTAGTGAACTTATGAAGGCTGGTTTCGAAACATTGGTAAATGCAGGATATCAGCCTGAAATAGCTTATTTTGAGTGCATACATGAGATGAAGCTTATTGTAGACATGGTAGTACAGGGCGGTCTCTCTTATATGAGATACTCAATCAGTGATACAGCAGAGTATGGAGACTATATTACAGGTAAGAGAATTATAACTGAAGAGACCAGAAAGGAAATGAAAAAAGTACTTGAAGAAATACAAAACGGTAAATTTGCTTCAAACTGGATTTCTGAAAACAATTCAGGTGGAAGGGCTAACTTCCTGGCAATGAGAGCTATTGAAAGGGAGCACCAGGTGGAGAAAGTCGGGGCTGAGCTTAGAAAAATGATGAGCTGGCTGAAAAAAGCCAAATAAAAGCCAATCAAAAGCTAAATAAAAAACAGCCGGCTAAAAAAAGGTAAGAGATAAGAATAAAGGGACAAATGGATAAGAGCAATAAAAATATAAAAGTATAGAGATAAAAAGCAATAGAGGCTAAATGTATAAAACAAAAAGAGAAATATGTAAAAGTAAAAGAGATATACGGTTTGCGAAGAAATATTTTTTCTTCGCAAACTAAAATAAAGTTTATACAAAAACTATATAAAGCTTATACAAAAGCCTTATAAATTATACAAAAGGCTGATAGCTTAAATAAATTAAAATTACTTAAATGAACTAAAATTATTTATATATTTTAAAGCTATTTATAAATATGAGATTGAAAGTGTGAAATTGGAGGTATCTATATGTCAAGAAGAATAAAGATATTTGATACGACACTTAGGGACGGGGAACAAACACCGGGGGTTAATTTAAATATTAATGAAAAACTGGAGATTGCAAAGCAATTGGAGAGACTTGGGGTGGATGTTATAGAAGCCGGATTTGCCATTGCATCTCCCGGGGATTTTAAAGCAGTAAAGGCAGTTGCTGAAAATGTGAAAAATGCCACTGTTGCAAGCCTTGCAAGAGCATTGGAAAAGGATATTGACAGGGCATGGGAAGCTGTTAAAGAGGCAGAAAATCCTTTAATACACACTTTTATTGCAACTTCAGATATACATTTGAAGTATAAACTTAAAATGACCGAAGAAGAAGTCCTTGAAAGGGCTGTAGCAATGGTTAAATACGCTAAAAAATACTGTAGTCATGTTGAGTTTTCAGCGGAAGATGCCAGCAGGACCAGACCGGAATTTTTGTTTAAAGTTTTGGAAAAAGTAATAGACGCAGGGGCTGTTGTTGTTAATATACCTGATACTGTGGGTTATGCAACACCTATTGAATTTGGAAACTTAATAAAAGCAATCAAAGAGAATGTGCCCAACATTGACAAAGCAGATATTAGTGTCCACTGCCACAATGACTTGGGATTGGCTGTAGCAAATTCATTGTCTGCTATATTAAACGGGGCTACCCAGATAGAAGGTACAATAAACGGTTTGGGTGAAAGGGCAGGTAATGCAGCGGTTGAAGAAATAATAATGGGCTTGGAAACAAGAAAGGACTTTTACAATGTAACTCACAATTTTGACACAACACAGATATACAGAACAAGTAAATTGGTTTCAAGCCTGACAGGTGTTAAAGTTCCGCCAAACAAGGCAATAGTGGGTTCTAATGCCTTTGCCCATGAGTCAGGAATTCACCAGCATGGCGTTTTAGCTGAAAAGACCACTTATGAAATAATGACCCCTGAATCCATAGGACTTTCTACAAACAGAATGGTATTAGGAAAGCTTTCAGGACGTCATGCTTTTGAAGAGAGACTTAAAGAACTTGGGTATAATAACCTTACTGATGAGGAAATACAAAAGGCCTTTGAAATGTTTAAGGATTTGGCGGACAGGAAGAAAACCGTTACAGACAAGGATATTGAAGCCTTGATAGGTGCGAAAGTATCAAAAGTACCTGAAGTATACGAATTGGAAAGCTTTCAGATTACCAGCGGAAACAAAAGCGTTGCAACTGCTACCATTTCACTTAAAAAGAGTGAAGAAATTATTACAGAGGCTGCAACAGGCGATGGTCCTATAGATGCCGCATTTAATGCAATGGAAAGAGTAGTTGGAATGAACTTCAAACTTGAAGATTACTTCTTAGAATCTGTAACAGAGGGTAAAGACGCATTAGGTGAGGTTACAGTGAAAATTTCCAAAGATGATATAGCGGTTCTGGGACGGGGAATAAGTACTGACGTTATAGAAGCTAGTATAAAATCCTACTTGAATGCAATCAACAAGATAATCAGCGAGGAGAAATTATTAGGAGGGAAGTAAATTTGAAAAGAATTTATATATATGATTCCATCCTCAGGGATGGGGCACAGGCCCAAGGGATCTCCTTTAGTGTTGAGGACAAATTGAAAATTGTTAAAAAATTAGACAGTATGGGCGTAAGTTATATTGAAGCAGGAAACCCGGGTTCAAACCCTAAGGATTTGGAGTTTTTTGAAAGGGTAAAAAAGCTGGATCTCAAACACTCAAAAATCGTAGCTTTTGGAAGTACCCGCAGGGTTAATGTTTCTGTGGAAGAGGATGCAAATGTCCAGTCCCTTTTGAGGGCAGACACACCTGCTGTAGCAATATTTGGCAAGAGCTGGGGATTCCAGGTTAAAGAAATTTTAAGAACCACATTAGAAGAAAATTTAAATATGATCCGGGACACTGTAGTTTTCTTCAAAAGCAAAAATAAAGAAGTGATATTTGATGCTGAGCATTTTTTTGACGGATATAAAGAAGACCCTGAGTATGCCATGAAAGCCCTTAAAGCTGCCTCTGAGGGAGGTGCTGACTGCTTATGTCTTTGCGATACAAATGGAGGAACATTCCCTGACGAGATATATGAAATAACATCCAGGGTGGTAAAAGAGTTTAAAGAGGATATTGGTATACACTGTCACAATGATACCGGTATGGCAGTTGCAAATTCCATTATGGCAGTTAAGGCAGGAGCTGTCCAGGTGCAGGGGACTATGAACGGATATGGAGAAAGAACAGGTAATGCAAACCTGACTACAATAATACCCAATTTGCAGTTAAAGCTTGGATACAGCTGTATATTGGAAGAAAGTATTTCAGAGTTCACAACAATATCCAGATACATTAGCGAAATTGCAAATGTTTTGCACGACGACAGAGCTCCTTATGTGGGTAATTATGCTTTTGCCCACAAAGCAGGTATGCATGCTGATGCCGTAAATAAAAATCCTTCTGCATATGAGCATATAGCCCCTGAAGCTGTTGGAAATACAAGGATGTTCCTCATATCAGAGGTTGCAGGAAGAGGTGCTCTGCTAAACTTTATAAATACCTTTGACAAAACCATTACAAAAGATTCACCTTATACTAGAGAGATATTGAAAAAAGTTAAAGAAATGGAATTTAAAGGTTATCAGTATGAAGGGGCAGAGGGTTCTTTAGAGCTTATAATACGCAAGATATTAGGTAAATATAAGTCTCATTTTGAATTAGGAGAATTTAAAGTGTTGGTAAGTGAGCCTCCTATTAGTAGTGCCAATTCCTCTGCAATAATAAAAATCAGTGTGGATGGCCAGGAGGAAATGACAGCTGCTGAAGGAAACGGTCCGGTAAATGCTTTGGACAATGCCTTAAGAAAAGCTTTAAAGAGATTTTATCCTCAAATAAAAGATATGAAGCTTACAGACTACAAGGTAAGGGTGCTTGACTCTGATTCTGCAACAGCTGCAAAGGTTAGGGTTCTGATTGAGTCAACAGATGGAAAAGATGTGTGGACTACAATAGGTGTATCGGCGGACATTATTGAAGCCAGCTGGCTGGCATTGGTTGATTCAATTGAATATAAACTCATTAGGGATGAATTGGGACAGTCGGAATAACAACCAAGGATAATCACATAGCCAGAATAATCACATAGCCAAGATAATCAAACAGCCAAGATAATCAAACAGCCAAGATAATCAAACAGCCAAGATAATCAAACAGCCAAGATAATCGCATAGCCAAGACAATCAAGCAGCCAAGATAATCACATAGCCAAGATAATCAAACAGCCAGGATAATCAAACAGCCAGTATAATCAAATAACCAGTATAATCAGGGCAATCAGAACAATTAAAAGGAGGCAAACCTATGTACCCGGATATTATAAATGAAAGTGTTGAAAAAAACAAAGATAATGAAGAAGAATTGGCGGAACACCGGAGACTGGAATTACAGCAGCTTAAGGAACAGCTTAAAGAGTGGGAGATACATTTTTTTGACCTTATTAAGGAATCACCCAAACAAGAAAGTGCACGCCTTATGGTATCCCAGGTGGTAAGGTTTATACTTTCCAGGAGGGGAATGTTGGAAAAAACTAAAGAAAGCAAGACCTTGCCAATGGATGAAATAGAGAAATATTTAAAAATACCGAGGAAGAAAATAGAGACAGTTCAAAAATATATAATAGCCGTTTTACTGATATGTACAGGAGACTTTCATTTAATAAAAGAGCATGTAAATTTTATAAACGGTATGTAAAGGCAAAAGCCCCGATGTTAGTTTAAACATCAGGGCTTTTTTGATTAGGGTTTTTCTTGGGCTATATATAGTTAGACGTATATAGCTATTATTATATGTGTATTATTATTTTTTTATTTGTTTTAATTCAGGTCTTAAAACTATAGTTGCCAGAGGTGGTACAGTAAGGCTTATGGAATACGACCTGTTGTGGAAAGGCTGGTCTTCTGCTTTTAATGGTTCAAAGTTTCCTACATTACTTCCACCATATTTTTCCCAATCGCTGTTAAAAATTTCTGTATATTCAGCATCAAAAGGTACTCCTATACGGTAGTTGTGGTGTGGGACAGGAGTGAAATTAGATAAAAATATCAAACAGTCACGCCAGTCCTTACCCTTTCTTATAAAGGATACTATGCTGTGTTCCCTGTCATTGCAGTCTATCCACTCAAAGCCTTCATAGTTGAAATCAACTTCATATAAAGCCTTTTCATTTCTATACAAGTGATTTAAGTCTTTTACATAGGTTTGCATTTTTTTATGCATGTCATAGTCAAGTAAAAACCAGTCTAAACTTTGTTTATAATTCCATTCAATAAACTGAGCAAATTCACCGCCCATGAATAAAAGTTTCTTTCCGGGATGTCCATACATATATCCATAGCAGGCACGCAGTCCTGCAAATTTTTGCCAGTAGTCCCCGGGCATTTTTTCTATCATTGAACACTTTCCATGTACCACTTCGTCATGGGAAAGAACCAGTATGAAGTTTTCTGAAAAAGCATACATAAGTGAAAATGTTATAAGATCTTGATGGTACTTGCGGTATATAGAGTCCATACTCATATAGCGTAAAAAGTCATTCATCCAGCCCATATTCCATTTGTAGGAAAATCCTAGACCTCCTACATAGGGGGGCTTGGTGACAAGAGCCCAGGAAGTAGACTCCTCAGCAATCATCATAACCCCCGGATAATAGCTGAATACCGTGGAATTTAACTGGCGCAGGAACTCTATGGCATCAACGTTTTCTTTTCCACCCCAGCGGTTAGGTATCCATTCCCCGTCCTTTTTACCGTAGTCTAGATACAGCATTGATGCAACCGCGTCAACCCTGAGTCCGTCTATATGGTATTTGTCAAGCCAGAATAGTGCATTTGATATTAAAAAGTTTCTGACTTCATGTCGTCCATAGTTAAATATATGGGTACCCCAGTCGGGATGTTCTCCCTGCTTTTGATCGTAGTGCTCATAAAGAGCCGTCCCATCAAATCTTGCCAAACCATGTCCGTCCTTTGGAAAGTGTGCAGGTACCCAGTCAAGGAGTACGCCTATTCCGTTTTGGTGGCATTTATCTACAAAATACATAAAGTCCTTTGGCTCACCATATCTGCTTGTTGCAGCATAATAGCCTGTTATTTGATATCCCCAGGAGCCGTCAAAGGGGTGTTCTGCCACAGGAAGAAGTTGAATATGTGTGTATCCCATTTCCTTTACATATTCTACTAATTGATCTGCCAACTCCCTGTATGTATAAAAACCGTTTTCGTCATTTGAAACCCTTTTCCATGAGCCTAAGTGAACTTCGTATATGGAGACCGGTTTATCAAAATTATTTTCCTTGTCCCTTTTCTTCATCCACTCATGGTCATTCCATTCGTAGTTTTCAAGATCGTACACTATGGAAGCGGTATTTGGCCTTAGCTCAGCATAAAAGGCATAGGGATCACTTTTAACGTACAATTCATCGTGAGGGGTTTTAATTTCATATTTGTATATATCCCCTTCTTTAACGCCGGGAATAAATAACTCCCAAACGCCGGATGAACCCCTGGCTCTCATGGCATGTCTTCTGCCGTCCCATTGGTTAAAGTCTCCCACAACACTTACACGTTTTGCACAAGGGGCCCACACTGCAAATAAGGTACCCTGAATGCCGTCTATAGTCATTAGATGGGCACCTAATTTTTCGTATATTTTGTGGTGATTGCCTTCATTGAAAAGGTGTAAATCAAAGTCCGTCAAAACAGGCAGGAAGCTATAGGGATCGTAGGTAGAAAAGGTGTGTCCCGTATCATCTGTCACTTCTAAAATATACTTGAAAAAATCCGATCTGCCCTCTAACAAAACTTCAAAGAAACCTTTTTCATCCACTAAGTCCATATTGTACTTTTCACTGCTAGAGATATCAATTACGTTTATTTCTTTGGCGTTTGGATAAAAAGCACGTACTACAACGGAGTCTTCATGTTCTAAGTAGTGCATACCCAAAACACTGAAAGGATCCGGGTGTTCAGCATTAATAACTCTTAAAACTTCATCATAATTTGCAGTTGTTTTTACCATAATTCATACCTCTTTTTTTGTATTTTTTTTAGTATAAGCATTATATTTTTTTATTATTAATATTAAACAAATCCAAATAGTAAAGAATAAGGTTTTGCTTGATAATAAAGGGACAAATAACCGATTTTTTATGAACAACTAGAACGGGTTTAATGACAAAATATTACATCGTATTTAAATTTATTTATCACCAAGTATAATAATACCACATTTTAAGTGGACATTTCAAATATATTTTATTATTTTTTTATATTATTTGCAAAAAAAATTATTTTATTTTAAAATACACAATAAATATTATATGCAAATGAAGCGAAAATATTCTCTATAAATACACTTATATAAGGGTTTGGTGTTTAATATGAAATTAATAAAAAACGGATTGGTGTTTTATGATAATAATAGTTTTGAGAAAAAAGACATATTAATTAAAGATGGTAAAATTGCAGATATCAGAAGGGGTATATCTAAAAATGGGTGTGAAGTTATAGACGCTGAAGGTTTTTGGGTTTTGCCGGGTTTTATTGATATACATACCCACGGGGGTGGGGGATACGACATAATGAATTCAAAATGCCGGGAACTTGAAAGCTTGTCCCGTTTTTTTGTATCAAAGGGTGTGACGGCTTTTTTGCCGGCGGTAATGACTGCTCCTTTAGAAGATATGATGAATGCAGTAAGAAATATAAATCAATATATAAATAAGATAAATAAGCCATCTAAAAATAAAATCCCCGGTGCCAAAATAATTGGCATTAATATGGAAGGACCTTTTATAAGCCAAAAGTACAAGGGGTCACATCCAAAAGAGCATATAATTCCACCCTCTGTCTCCCTATTGGAAAGGTTTATACATGAATCAGGGGGAAATATAAAAATAGTAACAGTTGCCCCTGAGGCAGAAAATGCAATTTCCTTTATAGAACATTTTAAAAGAAGGGGGATAGTTTTTTCTGCAGGGCACACAGGAGCGGACTATAAAGTGGCTGCGCATGCTTTTGAAAAGGGATTTAGCCATGTGACCCACCTCTTTAATGCCATGGCCGGCATCCACCACAGAGACCCCGGTATTGCAGGTGCAGCTTTAGAAAGAGATAATATAACTGTAGAGCTTATATGCGACGGGGTTCACATTGACCCTGCAATGATAAAAATAGTTTTAAAATGTAAACCTATAGACAATATAGTTTTAATAACAGATTCTATAATTGCCGCAGGCGCCGGAAATGGTGAATACTCTTTTGCAGGAAAAGAATTGTACATTGAAAATGGATGTGCAAAGCATAAAAACGGGGTTATAGCAGGAAGTGTTGTTACCATGATTGACATATTTAAAAACATGGTTGGAAGGTGGGGGGTTCCTATTGAAAACTGCATAAAAATGACCTCTGCAAATGCTGCAAAGGTAGCAGGGATTTATCATAAAAAAGGAAGCCTTACATGTGGTAAGGATGCTGATATTATAATTATGGATAAAAAATTAAATTTATTGGCAACCATAGCAGAAGGAAATATAGTATACAGAGCTTAAACTTAAAGTATGAATCTACCGTTTAAAGTGTGGATATACCGTCTAAATATATTATCTGGATATACTATAACCCCATTTCCTTCATATACAATTTGACACAGTTCCTGCCCGCCTGTTTTGCCTTATAGAGAGCTACATCGGCGGTTTTTAAAAGGGTTTGTTTATTTGTTGCAAACATTGGGAAAGCACTGACCCCAAGGCTGCAGGTTATATTTGGAATCTGGATGTTGTTGATTTTAGGCATAGGTTCTAAAGCAACTGACTCCCGGATTCTTTCGGCAATAGCCATAGCCGTCCCGGTATCTGTAGCAGGTAAAATAGCTACAAACTCTTCTCCACCGTATCTTGCCACCAAGTCAGTTCTCCTGAGGCATCTTAATATAACCTGTGAGAACACCACAAGCACTTCATCACCGGCTGCGTGACCGTATGTGTCATTAATGCGTTTGAAGTGGTCAATGTCAAGCATAATGATGCTTAATTTACTTGATGTTTCAATTTGATTTTCCAGGTACTGTTCAAGGAAACTTCTATTATATAATTTAGTGAGTTTATCTGTGGTTGCCTTTTTGTTAAGCTGGTGAAGTGTCCTCTTACTGCTTATTATCGGTTTGGCAACTTCAATGTATGATTTTAATTTAGATATAATTGTATCGTCAAAGAAATACCTGGATTTTGTGTAAAGCTGAAGTATTCCCAGTGTGAGATTCCCATTAGTTATAGGCAGACAGACATAACTTCCTGTTTTGTGTTCAGGAAGCTGGAAAGCACATGTTATGTCAGTGGCAATATTTTTTACATAACATTCACGCCCATATTTTATTAAAGGACAGTATCTGGGTTCCATCCGGCAAAGGGGCATTCTTTCATTTGTTATCCTTTGCCATGTAATATCATTAACTGACCTGTCATTTCTGTAAAACAATGTAACATGATTAACTAAATGCATATTCCTTACAAAAGTATATAAAGTTTCATACACTTCTATTTCAGAAGATGATCTATGTAAAACGTCGGTAAAGTTTTTAAAATTCTTCAATTCCTTAGCATGAGCATGTTGCTTTGACAAAATAGTTAATAATATACCTAAAATTATAACAATAACTAGATATAAAATTCCCGAATATATAGTAGCAAGCAATGTTAAGCTTAACTTGACATTGTTGCTGCACCAGTCAAAAACAATATAAGTAGGAACAGAGAGAGCTATAGCAGCAAGTATTGCTATAATTGTCAGGCTAAAGGTTCCTAAGCGTTTTTTCAAAGGAGACTTTTTAAACACATCATCACCCTTCCCGTAAGGATGTTTAGCATTACAAATTAGCTAAATATTCACAAAAATGCAAAGTACGTATAGTAGCGGATAACTTGTAATGATTAACTTTTAATCTCGAAAGATGCTAAGAAAATCAAACACAATGTCCTGTTCTTTGTCGGTTTAACAAAAGCAACTAAAACATTAACTCCCCCAGATAGATACTTGCCAGTTTACATTTTATATTTTTATTGTGATACTACTATAATAGCACACAACTTGGTTTTTGGAAACAGTTTTATAAACCCATTATATAGCAATAAATTCTAAAGTGCTGAATTTACAGCTTTTTAGCAGTATTTTTTAAAATAAAATTTTTTATTTTTGTAATATATATCGGAAATTTTAGATTTTTATTTATTTTAAAAAAATCATTTAAGGTTAAAATCATATAAGGAGAAAAAATATTCAGGGGAAAATCGCAAAAATAAGTTGCAATACAGGTAATTATATGATATAATCTTACCTCGTGGAATCCTTGCCCTGTTCTTTGAAAACAGGGCCGTTAGTCCGGGAGGAGGTGAAGAAGGTGTTAAGAAAATATGAAAGTATTTTTATTGTCAATCCTGAATTAGATGAAGAAGCGACTAAATCCATAATTGATAAAATTAAAAATTTAGTAGAGTCTGAAGCAGAATTAGAAAACATTGACGAATGGGGAAAAAGAAAGTTAGCCTATCAAATTAATTACCACAGCGAAGGATATTATGTGTTGATGCATTTTGTAGCTAAACCGGAATTTATCCAAGAGCTTGACAGAGTGTACAAAATAACTGAAGAAATTATCAAGTATATTATTGTTAAAAGAAAAGACTAAGGTGATATTATGAATAAAGTTATTTTAATGGGCAGACTTACAAAGGATCCGGAAATGAGGTACACAAATACAAACAATATTCCGGTTTGCAGTTTCAGCTTAGCTGTGGACAGGCGTTTTTCCAGGCAAAATGAGGAGAAACAGACGGATTTTTTTCCTATCGTTGCATGGAACAAAAATGCGGAATTTTGCTCTAAATATCTTCAAAAGGGCAAGAAGATAGTAGTGGTAGGAAGGCTTCAGACAAGAACATGGGACGATAATGAAGGAAAAAGACATTATATAACTGAAGTTATTGCAGAAGAAACTTATTTTGCCGAGAGCAAAAAAGCAGAAGGTTCTTATAATGTTGATGATTACAGCCCTATGGCTGTATCTGAACAGCCTTCTGAAGGATTTGTTCCCATTGATGATGACGATGAACTGCCGTTTTAAGAGATCAGATATATTGTTTGTAATATTTCTTTTGCAAGGTTACAGTTGTTTTGGAAATTAGGAAGGAAAGGAGGAGCATTGAATAATGACAACTCAGAAAAAGGATAAGAGCAGCAAGGATGAAAACAGGGCTTTAAAAATAAGAAGAGCTAAGAAAAAAGTTTGTTCATTTTGTGCTGAAAAGACAGTTGTAATAGATTATAAAGATATCGCAAAATTAAGAAAGTTTCTTACTGAAAGAGGAAAGATTCTGCCAAGAAGGATTTCCGGAAACTGTGCGAAACATCAAAGGCAAATGACAACTGCTATAAAAAGAGCAAGACATATTGCACTGTTGCCATATACTTCAGACTAGAATGCTGTTCACCTTAGGATTATATAATCCTGAAATTGTGCAAATTCTTTTGATAAAATACAACAACTCATTAAGAAATCGCAAAGGTCCTTCGGACTGGCTGTTAAGGGCGTGTGTAGCACGAGGACAGCCAGGACAAAGGACTTTTTTATTATTGTGGGGTATGAAGGTAATTCCCTTAAGTTCAGCAAGATTTAAAATAGAATATAAAGCAGGTAGTAGATTTAGGCAAAAAGATTTTGAAAATGCTCCAGGAGGTATATAATATGGAGCAAAAGTAAAATGACATATATATAAATTGCAGATACTTTAAATGAAACTATCCCTCAAAAATTGGGATAAAGTTTGTATGTATGGTGAAATAGGAGATGGAGTAAGAGAAGCGTATTTTTATTTTCTTTTGCCGTCTTCTGTATTGTCTTTTCCGCATATAGAGATAAGAGAAGCATTCAGCTCCCCTCCCAGAAGTATTATAACACTTATCCAGTAAAGCCATATAAGGAGAATGATAATTCCCCCGATACCTCCGTACATATTGGAGTAATTGCTATAATTGTTAACGTATATGGAAAAGAGCAGGGAAACAATTATCCAGCCTGATGTTGAAAAAATAGCACCAGGAATAACTTCTTTTAAACTTGGGGGATTATTGGGTGTGAAACGGTACAAAAGAGAAAATACAATGGTCATAGAGGAGAAAGTAATTATATACCGTGTAATATTCCACACTCCAATGAAGAGATGGGAAATACCAAGAAATTGAAATATCTTTTTACCCACAATTTCACCAAACACCAAAAGTACCAGGGAAAAGAGAATTGCAATTGCCAAAAAAAGAGTGGCAATAATGGAAATACCCCTGACTTTCCAAAAGGACCGAGATTCTTTCTGGTTAAAAGCCTTATTTAAACCGCTTATAACGGCGTTCATCCCATTTGAAGACATCCATATAGTTGTAATCATACCAATTGGCAAAAGGGTGCTTTGGCGGGAGGCAATAGCCTGGTTAATTGTATTTAGCACAATATTATAGGATACCTGGGGCAGTGTGTCTGAAAAAAAAGCCATAAGTTTTTCACTATTTACCGGAGTATAGCTTATTAGGGTAAGCAAAAAAATCAAAAAAGGAAAAAAAGATAAAATAAATGAATATGTAAGCTGCGATGCAAAAGCAGGGATGTTGTTATCTTTAAAGCGTGAATACATTCTCTTTATAACTGCAAACAGGGTATTATTTGTGTTAAGGAAGAACATTTATACAGCACTCCTTTGAAAAATCTATATTTATTATATATCTAAATTTAGTATTATAACACCTTAATTCACATATAATTTTTTAAATTGTTGGAATATAGGTATTTCTTTGATAAAATAAATATTAGATAGATTTAAATTGCCAGACAGATTCAAAATGTGGAAAGAGGTGTATTTAATTTGAAGGTAAGAAAAGCAATAATACCTGCAGCAGGTTTAGGCACAAGGTTTTTGCCCGCTACAAAAGCACAGCCGAAAGAGATGCTGCCTATAGTGGACAAGCCGACAATCCAATACATAGTAGAGGAAGCAGTTAAATCCGGAATTGAAGACATAATAATTATATCAGGAAGGAATAAAAGAGCTATAGAAGACCATTTTGACAAATCATATGAGCTGGAACACGAACTTAAAAATAAAGGAAAAAGAGAACTTCTCAGTTTAGTGCAGGATATTTCAAATTTAGTGGATATACACTATATACGGCAAAAGGAAGCCAAAGGATTGGGACATGCTATTTATTGTGCCAAATCTTTTATAGGAAATGAACCTTTTGCTGTTTTATTAGGTGACGATATTGTAGATTCAGAAGTTCCCTGCTTGAAACAAATGATAGATATATACAATGAATACAAAACCACTGTTTTAGGTGTTCAGACCGTCCCGGATGAAGATGTTTCAAAGTATGGAATTGTAGCATGCAGACCGGTGGATGACAGGGTGTATAAAGTAAAGGATTTGGTGGAAAAACCCGAAAAGTCAGAGGCACCGTCTAATGTAGCCATTCTTGGAAGGTACATAATCACACCTCAAATATTCAAACATCTTGAAAACGCAAAGCCGGGAAAAGGAGGAGAAATCCAATTAACCGACGCTTTAAAAAACCTTATAGGGGAAGAAGCTATATATGCTTATGACTTTATTGGAAAGCGCTATGATGTGGGAAATAAACTTGGATTTTTAGAAGCAACGGTGGAATTTGCCCTAAAAAGGGATGAACTAAAAGATGAATTCACCGATTACCTGAAAAGAATAGTGCAACAATTGTAAATATAAAAAGAACTTTTAAAAAAGGGCGGATTGTGGAAACTAATTTCATGCAAATACCGCCCTCTTTATATTCTCTTTAATCTTTTGACGTTAAAATCCTTTGATATTTAGCACTTAATTAAATTTCAATTTATCATATTTAGTCCTTAATTTATTACATTTTTAATCTGGTATGTTGGTTCGCCGTTAACAACGGTAACTTCAATGTATTTTACTGTGTCTGCATTATCCGGAGTCAGGTTATTTATATTAAGCCCTGCAGAACTTATATATTTTACACCGTCTTCCATAAAAACATTGTCTTCAGTACCGTTAAAAAACACCCAGATATTTTTGATTTTATCCTTGTGCTCAGAAAGTACCGTTTTAAACAAATTCCCTTCTAAGCTGTCAGAAAACTTATTTGGAGCGTTTTCCATAAATATAAACAAATTGTCGCCGTTAAAAGAATCAAGCTGTTTTAAAAACCACTGCCATTGTCCTTGTGCACTTGTCCTTATGCTGTTTTTAGATGTATTTAGCTCGATAAAACGGCAGCCATTGGAATCATAAGCCCTGTAGGTATTGTAGTCTTTTAAAAATTTTATTTCAATTTCATTTTCATTTGCATCTTCATTTAAATCTTCACTTATACTGCTTTGGGTTGCCTTTTCGTACAAATTCATAAACAGAAGGTTTTCTAAAAGGGTGTTGGCAGTATCCTTATTTCCAAACAGAATGAATTTTTTATAGTCATCGTCTTTTGAAGGTTTTACATTTTTATTTGCTTCGTATACAGGAAGAGTATCCTCTGGTATTTGGTTTTTATCTATAACCGGATAAGTAGCGGTGGTTATAGTCAGTTCATCTAAATACAGGCTTCCTGAGCTTGTTATAGGATTAACCTGAACAACATATATCCTTGTAAGCTTTTTAGGTGAATTTATGCCTGAAACAGAAGCCTCCACATACTTCCACCCTGTCCAATCTAAAGTTTTAGAAAAGTCAATAAAGTGCTTGTTTCCATTGGCGTCCACCACTTCCCCCCTCAGCCAGTTGGAATTTTCATGGGGGTTGTATGCCCAAAAACCTATCTTGGTGGTGTTTTCTTTTAAATCTATCCCTTCATCCGGGAATACTATATAGGCAGCCCTTGTTCCCTCGGTGGTGTTAAAATTGTAAGTTAGCTTCCCGGTAACTTTATTGTCTATTTCTTTGGTAATTTCATAGCTTCCGGGTATAGTTTCAGGAACAGAGGTAAAAGTGCCCTCTAATTTGTCAAAGGAGCCTATTACATGATTGGTTTCAAGGGCAACAGAAATTGCACAATGTGCCTTTACATCACCTAATGATGCTGTAATATAACCGGTTCCTGCTTTTGAAGCAGTAAATGTATTTAAATCCAGTTCCCCGATATCCCCTGTCAGGGACCAGTCTACATCTTTGGCGCTTATACGGGCAGAATAGCCGTTGTTGTCTTTACCAACTACAGAAAGACTCCTGCTTTGACCAACATTGATTTTAAGGGAATTTGAGCTGAGTATAAGCTCACCCGGAGGTGGCAGTACATTTACTTTTATAGATGATTTCACACTTCCTGAGGATACAGTAATGGTAGCTGTACCTGTTGACTCAGGATAAAATACATTGCCTTTAAAATACCCTTCCACCCCTGAAACACTCCACTTTAACTGACTTTGATCTATCTTAATGGGATTCATATAAGCATCATAGGGGAGAGCTTTAAACTCCCTGGAAGTGTTTACAAAAACATTGGTGTCCACTGTATCAATTATAAAGCCTTCTAACGGATAAGGCGGAAAAGTTGAAAAAATACCTATTGCATTTGATATTCTTCTAGGTGAACCATCAGAAGGACTGTTTACAATTTCTATATTTTCCGTTGCCGGTTTTCTTGCAGCCATTGTAGTAGAACCGCCGCCGTCTAAATTCAGCGCATTATATGCGCCAAGTTCCAGCATAAGGGCTGCAGCTTCAGTCTGGGTCATGCCTATACTTCCTTGCTGGCGGCCGTCCACTGTAACAAGAATCAGTTCTTTTCCATCCTTTGAGCTTCCCACCATTGTACGGGGATGCCTTCCCGCTATGTCGAAAGAAAAAGGTGAAGGTATTTTCCCGTTTTTCACAAGAATAGCACTTCCTGTTACAGACATTTTCATATTTTCCCAATCAGGTCTGGTTGTCATAGAAAGAAGTACAGGACTTCCTACTTTAAAATTATTCTTGATAAACTCTGCATTTTTGCCCCTTGTAATAATGACATAACCGTTTTCAGGAATTTTAACAGGGGGCATTCCCTCTCTTATTTCTGTAACAAAGGGACCTTCAATAACCATTTCAACTATATCAGGATATTTTTCACTGGCCCCTAAGGAATATTCATCCCATTTCCTGCACCACATTACCACATCAGTGTAATCTTTAAAACTTGCCTTGTTATATTGTGTAATGGTCATGGTATTTCCGTTGCTGGCTGTTAATTCTAAATCTGTTTTCCAAAAATCAAATAAGACATTATTATTTTTATCTATTGAAAAAGTTCCCATTGAGTTATTATATCTGTTATATTCGTGATCAGCCGAAATAAGTTCTCCGGACTGTATTAAAGGACCGTCAGGAGAAGCTTTCCCTGTTTCACTCATCCAATTGAAGAACCCGGCATTTACAGCGGCAACTGCATTGTGGGATTCAGCAAGTTCTTTTGTATTTGTAAGATTTTTTATTGAGTCTTTATTGGTAAGAGTATCAATGTGCACATTGGGGTTATTAAGATTTGCCCTTAGTACATTGATTTTTAGCCATCCTTCATCTGTAAATCTGGTTATTCTTTCTAAAACAACACCGGATGTAATGGTTTCAGATGTAACCGTTTGATAAATAACCTTTGAATGGACAGGTGCGCCGCTAAAAAAGGATGCAAACACAACTGCCAGAATTAAAAGAATTGTAATTTTTTTTCTTATGTACCTCATGCTCTCCACCTCATTAGTTTTTGACATGTGTTTTATCAATTTTAATTTCAGATTTTCCATAAAGTTACTAATTTATACCCTCCTGTATAAAAAATAACTTTAAAAATAATTATAAGGTATATATATACAGGAGGCAAGTTAACATTATGTTACAAAGGTGTAACGTTATTTTTAAAAATTCTTACTTACATTTGAGAAAATAAGCGAAAATAAGAGATTGATGGAGAATTAGCAGTATAATATTAAAAAAATGGGGGAATACCAAATTTGAATTATCATATCCGGTGTAGTAGAATACTTTTTGTCGCTAAAAGTTTTCGGGGTGTAGCGCAGCTGGTAGCGCACGTGGTTTGGGACCATGGGGCCGGGGGTTCAAGTCCTCTCACCCCGACCAGTAAATTTAAACTGGGTAAAGCGGCTCTTTCTATTTAAATGAAGGTTTTTCTTATACAAGGATATTTAAAAAACATTATAATTTAAAAGGCATTATGTTTTATATTTTACGCTGGTGTAGCTCAGTTGGTAGAGCAGCTGACTTGTAATCAGCAGGTCGGGGGTTCGAATCCGTCCACCAGCTCCAAAATTAAGAAGACTTTGCGTATAAGGTGCAAAGTCTTTTGTTTTTTCTATTAAATTTTTTTTAAAATTTTTAAATATAATTTTTTGAGGGGTTTAAAATACAAAATTAGTGGAAACCATTTCTATAGGGCTTATATTCTTTTCATTTATTCCTGAAATGTATTTTCAGAATAGAAAAATAAAAAGAGGATTTTTTGTTTGATTAACGAATTACATATATAGAGGTGGGTGATATGATAATTGATACTGGTATAACCCTTGCTTACAAGTGTTCTTCATGTGGCACATTCCAGTTTAACACTGTATCCCTTTTTGAAATACCACAAAAAGAAGATATTGTTTTTACTTGCCGTTGCAGGGGAGCATCACTGGTAATAAGAAAAGAAAGCCCTACAGTTTTTAAAATTATGGTACCATGTATAGGATGTGGAACCAGTCATGTTTATTTAATGAGTACAAAAGAATTTATTGCTCAGGAAATTTATACTTTCAACTGCCCGAATACAGGCATAAAGCAGTGTTTTATCGGGAGTGACAAAATAGTAAGAAAAAAAATAGACAGCTTAGAGAGAGAATATGATGAGTTGATAGACAGACTTGGCTATGATAATTATTTTGCCAATACCCAGGTTATGCTGGATTCATTAAATCTTATCCATGATATAGCTGAAAGGGGTAATTTATTTTGCGAATGTGGAAGTAATGATATTGAATTATTTCTGTTTTCTGATAAAATTTATTTAAAGTGTAATTTATGTCCGGGCAGTAAAATTATATACGCTTCATCTAACGAGCACTTAAAGGTTAATTTACTGCGGAAAGAAATTATGCTTATAAATGACGGGCAGCCTGCAGATATAAAAATAGAGCCGGCTACAGTTAAGAGGGATGGAAGAATTTTATAGATATAATTCTATGATTATTACAAAAGATTAAATACAAAGATTAATTGCGGAGATTTTTTAATATTACATCAAATTATTTTATTTTAATTTATAAAATATTTCAATTGACAAATTTTATAAATACTGATATAATACTATTGCTGGTTTGCAGAGATACTCTGAGATTCTCCTCAAAGTACTAGCCTTTCTTCCATACAAGGGTTTTGCATACTATAATCTAGCTATGGTGAACTCCCTATTAATTTATATATATAACTATGTTCAAGTAAGGTGGTGTGATATGGAGGGTATTAATCTAAAAGATAAGACGCTTGAAGATCTACGGTACATTGCAAAGATGCTGGGATTAAAAAGCATTAGCAGATTGAGAAAGAGTGAGCTTATAGAAAGAATTTATCAGTCCCAAGGGATTGAAAATGTTGAAGAAACCATGAAGTCAGGCGATACAGAAACTAAGACCGAAAAATCAGATATCGATACAGAAAAAGAAAAGAAATCCAAAAAGAAAGATGAAGAGACTAAAGATGTTAAGGAATTAAAAGAAGAAACAAAGAAAGAAGAAACAAAGAAAGAAGGAGCAAAAAAAGAAGAAACTAAAGAGACAAAGGAAACTAAAGAAGCCAAAGAAGAGTCAAAAGAAGAAGTTCCTGTGTTGAGAAAATCCAAGAGGGGGAGACCTAAAACAGTCAAAGTTTCTGAGGAACCAAAAAAAGAGGTAAAAGAAGAGGTTAAAGGGGAGGAAGCTAAAGAAGAAGTTAAAGAAAAAGAAGAAAATAAAGAAGTTGCAGAAGACAAGAAGAAAGAAGAGAAAGAAAAGGAAGCTAAGCAAGAGGCTAAAAAGGAAGTCAAAGAAGAAGCTGAACAGGAAACTAAGCAAGAGACTAAACTAGAGGCTAAAGAAGAAACAACACTAGAAGCTAAACAGGAAAGCAAGCAAGAGACTAAACAGGAGACCGGTGAAATCACTTCTAAGCAGGAAAGTAAGCAGGAAAAGAAAACAGAGGGTAAGAAAGAGACAGAAAGCTCCAGTTATCCTAACGGACTGGAAAAGATAGAAAGTGATGATCCTGTTGAGGGAGTACTAGAAGTTTTACCAGATGGTTATGGATTTTTAAGAAGCGATAATTATCTGTCAGGACCTAAAGATGTTTATGTTTCACCATCACAAATCAGACGTTTTAATTTGAAAACCGGTGATAAGATAAGGGGAAAGGGCAGGATACCAAAAGAGGGGGAGAAATTCCAAGCCTTATTATATGTTCAAACGGTTAATGGGGACCCTCCTGAGGTAGCAGCTAAAAGAGTACCTTTTGAGTATCTGACACCTATATATCCGGATAGCAGGATTACCCTTGAAACAACTCCAAGAGAATTGTCAACCAGATTAATTGATTTAATTGCGCCGGTAGGTAAGGGACAGCGTGGTATGATTGTCTCACCTCCAAAAGCGGGTAAGACGGTATTGCTTAAAAAAGTGGCAAATGCCATTACAAATAATTACCCTGATATGGAGCTTATTGTGCTGCTTATTGATGAAAGACCTGAGGAAGTAACAGATATGCAGCGTTCTATAAAGGGTGAGGTTATTTATTCTACATTTGACGAAGTTCCTGAACATCATATAAAAGTTGCAGAAATGGTTTTAGAAAGAGCTCAAAGGCTTGTTGAACAAAAGAAAGACGTTGTAATATTGTTAGATAGTATTACCAGGCTTGCAAGGGCATACAACCTTACAATACCGCCGACAGGAAGGACTCTTTCCGGTGGGCTTGATCCAGGTGCACTGCACAAGCCAAAAAGATTTTTTGGTGCTGCCAGGAATATAGAAAACGGCGGAAGTCTTACAATAATAGCTACTGCCCTTATAGAAACCGGAAGCAGGATGGATGATGTTATATTTGAAGAATTTAAGGGTACAGGTAATATGGAACTTCACTTAGATAGAAAACTGTCTGAGAAGAGAATATTCCCTGCAATAGATATAAATAAATCAGGTACAAGAAGAGAAGAATTGCTGCTTAGCCAGAAAGAACTTGAGGGAGTGTGGGCTATAAGAAAGGCTATGAGCAATATGGGGACTGCTGAAGTGACAGAGATATTAATTAACCGGCTGGTACAAACGAAAAATAATGAGGAGTTTATTAGCAGCCTTAATTTAGCATTTCTAGATAAATAGTTCTTGCACATATCCTTGTTTTATGATAAAATACTTTTTGTGTTTTGTTATAGGCTACTGTATGTTGTGTTATTTTATCTGTTTTAAAATTAATACAAGTATTTTAGATTATATAATTAATTTCATAAAGTTTTGAAAGTAGGTGAAGAAAATGAAAGCAGGTATACATCCAGAGTATTCAAAAACTACTATCAGATGTGCATGTGGTGCTACTTATGAAGCAGGTTCCACAAAGAAAGATGTGAATGTAGAGATATGTTCCAGTTGTCATCCATTTTACACTGGTAAGCAAAAGCTGGTGGATACTGGAGGACGTGTTGAGAAATTTAATAAAAGATATGGATTTAAAAACGAAGACTAAAGATATCAACAAAACAAAAGTTAAAGAGCCAAGACAAGAGGTATTCTCTTGTCTTAATTTTTTTGGCGGGAAAATGACAAATATTGCCCAAGTATTTCCCGGAGATATTATATTATGTCGCAGTAATTTATCACAACAATTGCAAAGTATTGTAAAGCATGATAAATAAAAAAATTAAAAAAGTAAAAAAATTTATAAAAACATCTTGATTATTTAGTGATATATGTGGTATCATTACATAGAGTAACTTCTTTTTCTCAAAGTTACTCCCCTTGTTCGAGAGCTTACCAGAGCTCTCATTTTTTTATCATTTTGCATACATAAAATGTAAATAAAAAATAACTGCCTTCTCTATAATATTGGCAGTTATTTTTTAATATGATATAACTTGTATTTTCTAACGGGAATGAGCTGACTTTCTTGCTTCTTCTATCATCATATCCTTAACTTTCATAAGCCTTACAAGATTACCTCTTTCATTTTCTTCAAGTTTCATTGTAATATACTTGATTGTCTCGGTAAGTTGAGGTATTAATACATATTCCAGTGCATTAACCCTTCTTCTTGTCCTTTCAATTTCCTGGGCAAGAAGCTGGGAAGACTTCTCCATCTGTGCAAGCTCCAGCATAAAGGGGAGTGCTTCAGATAATGTGCCGATAGCAGCGTCTAGTTCCCCGGATGTGGATGCAAAACCATAAGGATATATATCGCTTTCATACGTGCTGGACAAATTGTAATTAAAAACAGGCACAGATACGCTCATTACATTTTGTGAAGACACATCTAAGGATATGCTCTGTTTTGGGAACATTAAAGCACCCTCAAGGGATTCGGAAGACATAACAGCCCTTGCTATAAGAAAGTTTTCATGGACTTTCATAAGCATGCCTTCCACTTTTTCTCTCAGCTCTTTATTCCGTTTAACCAAGTCAAGAAACTTTTTCATCAATTCATCTTGTTTATCCTTTAAGAGCTTATGACCCCTTCTTGCAATTGCAAGCCTTTTTTTAAGCCGGGTCAGCTCCATTCTGGTGGGGTTTACCCGCAGCATTATAGCCATAATGATTAACTCCTTTTATAATCATTTTTCAGGCAGATACTTATCAAGGTATTCGTCCCTGATACGTTTAAGCTCAGAGCGGGGTAGTATTGAAAGAAGGTTCCAGCCTATTTCCAGCGTCTTTTCAATAGATCTGTCTTCATCAAAGCCCTGGGATACATACTCCTTCTCAAAAGCATCTGCAAACTTAGCATACAGCTTATCTATATCCGACAGGGCAGCCTCACCTAATATTACAGCCAGTTCCTTTGCCTCTTTACCCCTTGCGTATGCAGCAAACAGCTGGTTCATTGTATCTGCATGGTCCTCCCTTGTCTTACCCTCCCCTATACCTTTGTCCTTTAGACGGGACAGGGAAGGCAAAACATCTATAGGAGGCATTACACCACTTCTGTAAAGCTCCCTGCTTAATATTATCTGACCCTCAGTTATATAACCTGTAAGGTCCGGGATAGGATGTGTTTTGTCATCTTCAGGCATAGTCAGTATTGGTATTAGAGTAATACTTCCTTCAGAGTCTCTTTTTCTTCCTGCCCTTTCGTATAAAGTAGCCAGGTCGGTGTACATATAACCTGGGTAACCTCTTCTTCCGGGTACCTCTTTTCTTGCAGCGGAAACTTCCCTTAAAGCCTCAGCATAGTTGGTTATGTCAGTTAAAATTACAAGTACATGCATGTCTTTTTCAAATGCAAGGTACTCGGCAGCGGTAAGTGCCATTCTTGGAGTAGATATACGCTCGATGGCAGGGTCGTTTGCTAAGTTTATAAATAAAACGGTACGGTCTATAGCACCTGTTCTCTTAAAGTCAGTGATAAAATAGTCAGCTTCCTCGAAAGTTATACCAATTGCAGCAAAAACAACGGCAAACTTACTGTCGGTACCTAAAACCTTTGCCTGCCTTGCAATTTGTGCCGCCAGCTGTGCGTGAGGAAGTCCTGAACCTGAAAATATGGGAAGTTTTTGTCCCCTTACAAGGGTATTTAAACCATCTATAGCGGAAATACCTGTCTGAATAAATTCTGACGGGTAATTTCTTGCAGCCGGGTTTATAGGAACACCGTTTATGTCGATGCGCATGTCAGGAATTATATTAGGTCCTCCGTCTACCGGCTCACCAATTCCGCTAAAAACCCTTCCAAGCATGTCTATTGACACAGGAAGTTCTATACCTCTTCCTAAAAACCTCACTTTACTGTCTAATAAGTTTATACCGGCAGAACTTTCAAAAAGCTGTACCAATGCATTATCTCTATCTATTTCAAGAACCCTGCATCTTCTTATTTCACCATTTGAAAGCTCAATTTCTCCAAGTTCCCCGTATTTTACCCCTTCAACTTTTTTAACAAGCATCAGGGGACCTGCAACTTCTTCTATAGTTTTATACTCTTTAAGCATTCTTATCCACCTCCTTGGATATGAGGGCTTCTATTTGCTCTTTAAGCTCTGCTTCAATTTTAGGAAAAGCAGTATCCACCTGGTCTTCAGCTGTATATTTAGCTCTTCCGATTCTCTCCCTCACAGGTATTTCAAATAAATCTTTTATACTTACACCTGCTTCAATGGCGTTTTTGCCTAAGTAGTAAAAATTCATTATAAGATGCAGCATTTTAAACTGCTTGTTGAGGGAGGTATAGGTATCCACATCGTGAAAAGCGTTTTGGTGAAGATAGTCTTCACGTATGGATTTTGCAGCCTCTAAAGTAAGTCTGTCACCGGCGGAAAGAGCGTCCACACCAACAAGTCTTACAATTTCCTCCAGCTCCGCTTCTTCCTGCAAAAGCCTCATTGCATCTGCCCTGAGGGTTCCCCATTCTTTAGACACGTTTTCATTAGCCCACTTATCCAATCTGTCAAGATAGAGGGAATAACTTAAAAGCCAGTTTATTGCAGGGAAGTGGCGCCTGTATGCCAAAGAGGAATCAAGTCCCCAGAATACCTTCACTATTCTCAAAGTTGCCTGGGTAACAGGTTCGGAAAGGTCTCCTCCGGGTGGTGAAACTGCACCTATGGCTGTAAGAGCCCCTTCTCTTCCATCTGAGCCAAGATTTATAACCCTTCCGGCTCTCTCATAAAACTGTGCAAGTCTTGATGCCAGATATGCAGGGTAACCTTCTTCACCAGGCATTTCTTCAAGTCTTCCAGACATCTCCCTTAAAGCTTCCGCCCAGCGGGAAGTGGAGTCTGCCATCAGAGCTACACTATAGCCCATATCCCTGAAGTATTCTGCAATGGTAATTCCTGTATATATGGAGGCTTCCCTGGCAGCAACAGGCATATCCGATGTATTTGCAATTAAAACTGTCCTCTTCATCAGGGACTCTCCGGTTTTTGGGTCCTTTAGCTCCGGAAATTCCGTTAAAACGTCTGTCATTTCATTGCCACGCTCACCGCAGCCTATATATACAACTATCTCCGCATCAGCCCATTTTGCAAGCTGGTGCTGTACAACGGTTTTACCGCTGCCAAAAGGCCCGGGTACTGCTGCAACACCGCCTTTAGCAACTGGGAAAAAGGTATCTATTACCCTTTGACCTGTTATAAGTGGTGTGTCAGGGGGCAATTTTTCTTTATAGGGTCTGCCTACACGGACAGGCCACTTTTGCATCATCTGGATATTTACATTTTCCCCATTATCCTTTTTTACTACAGCAACGGTGTCGGTAACGGTGAATTCCCCTTCTTTAATTTCTTCAATTGTTCCGCTGACACCGTGGGGTACCATTATCCTATGTTCTACAACAACTGTTTCCTGAACGGTGCCTATAATATCGCCGCCGAAGACTTTTTGTCCCTTTTTAGCTGTGGGTACAAATTTCCACTTCTTATCCCTGTCTAAAGCAGTAACATCTATACCCCTTGTTATGTTGCTTCCGGCTATTTCACGCATTTTTTCAAGAGGTCTTTGAATCCCGTCAAACATATTTTCAATAAGCCCGGGTCCTAACTCAACGCTGAGGGGAACTCCCGTTGAAACAACAGGCTCCCCGGGTCCTAATCCCGCAGTTTCTTCATAAACCTGGATGGAAGCTTTGTCCCCGTGCATTTCTATTATTTCGCCTATTAGTTTGTGTTCACTTATGCGGACAACGTCAAACATATTTGCGTCGCGCATACCTTCAGCAATTACCAAAGGGCCAGAGACTTTAACTATTGTTCCTTTGCTGCTCAATCCTCATCCCTTCTTTCATCAATATTTTATCCGTCAATTTATTCGTCTTTAAATAATATATCTGCACCAACTGCACGTTCCACGCTTTTTTTAATTCCCTGCAAACCAATTCCCAAAGAACCCGCGTTGCTTGGTATGGGGATTATTGCAGGAAATCTTCTTTCGCTGTATTCATCAATGGTAGAGACAATTTTTTCAGCCAATTGTTCGGTAATGTATACAATGGCATATTGGTCATCTGCTATTTTTTCCAACACCTCCTGGGCTTTTTCAGGTGTTGACACAGGAAAAACAGAGATTCCCACAGCTTTAAAGCCCAAAATGCTATCTTTATCACCTATAACACCTATTTTATACATAAGCTTCTCTCAGCCTTTCTCTGATTTTTTCACTTGGAATGTTATTGATTTTACCTACCATAATAATCCTTGCATTTCTAATCTCTGTTTCCTTAGCAATTAAATAACCAATCAGAGGCTCTATACCATAAATTATAAACTTAGTTTTTCTTACATAAGAAAGTATAAAATCATCACAGAGTTTTTCAAATTTTGTAAGACTTTTTGTGGACTCAATATTTTCAAAACTCTTTTCTAATAACTCACCGTATCTAGTGTATTTTAGAGCTTCTAAAAGGTTATCTAATGGTTTGTCTAGATTTTCTACAAATATTTTGCTGTCAATTTCCCCTCCGGGGATTAAAACCTTCTGAAGAAAATCCCATGTTTTTTTAAGATTCTTTATCCTCAGGAAAATTTTTAAATTACAAATGTCAATCATCATTACAGCCAGTTCATTTAAAAAACTGCTTCCCGAAGCCCCGGCTATTTCCCTCATATGGGTAAAATGCGCCCTGTCCATTATTAAATCAATGATTTGAGGATTTTTGGTAGAACCAAAAGTTTCTATACATTCTTCTATTGCATTTCCCATAATTTCAGGCATATCTTTAAAATTCCTGTCCTGAATCATTACTTTAAGTGAATTTGCCGGAATAGAACCAGGTTCTGTTATAATGTCCGTTGCTTCCTGACCTGAAAACTCTGATTTTAAAAACACTTTAATGTTGTGATAGTCATTGGAAATTAAAAACATATTTATTATTTCAGGTTCCGGAGCAAGTTCTTTTAAAAGTTCATAAACTTTATTGTATTCTTCTTTTAACAGCACTTCATACTGAAAAGCTTTTACATCGGTTCCATAGCCGTAATCTGCTTCTATTAGTATTTTCAGGGCTTCATCAGGAGTTTTTGATTCAATCATTCTTTCAAAGCTGGAATTAGTTAAAAGCTTTTTTTCTATAGCCCTGATTCTAGAAACGGCATATATATACTTTGAATTATCTATTTTTTTAGCAAATGCCAAGTCACACTCCTCCTTTCCGCAATAATAAGTTTAAGTAGCAAAGCTTAGAATACTTTTCGAAATTAAAACAGGGAGGCAATGACATCTGCCTCAATTTCATTGCGCTTCATTCTTATTATTGCATCAAAGGAGTTATTAATTTCTACATTGCCCATTTTTAAAATAAATCCGCCGTTAATGTCCCTGGTTTCATCTGAAAGGGTGAAATTTCCACTGCTTCTTTTTGAGGAAAGGTTTTTATTAACCTTTTCCTCAAAGTCAGAGGGCAGTCTCTCTTTATCCCTTCCGGACAGTATAATTTCTCCTGAGTCATTTGAGGCTGAATTTACAATTAAATCAACAATAATAGAGAAATATTGGTCATCCGGCAAACTGTTCAGCTTTTTAATTGCTTGACTGAATGCTTCCTCAACAACTTCCTGCTTGGCTTGAAGCCTTTGTTTTCTGGCTTCAAGCTCAGCCCCTGCTTTTAGTCTCTTTTTCACTTCCAAGGCTTCTGAATTTGCTTTATCTATAATTTGTTTTTTCAATTCTTCAGCTTCTTTTTTAGCACTATTTATTATTTCGGATGCTTCCTCTTCTGCCCTTTTAACAGTTTCTTCTGCCTGCAGGCGGGCTTCTTCAAGTATCCTTTCTTTAATTTTGTTTATTCCCGACATATAGGAGACACTCCTTTATTAGTATTAACCATTAACCAACTTCACCTAACATTAAGAATGAAATTATGAAAGCTAAAATAGCAAACATCTCAACCATTAGTGCAAGAGTAATAGCCCTACCTAAACCTTCTGGTCTTTTAGCTATCATGTGTATTCCTGCAGCGGCAACTTTTCCCTGAATAATACCTGATACCAAACCTACAATTCCAACAGGGATTCCTGCAAAGAACAGTACAAATCCGTCTTTTAAAGCCATAGCTGTAGATATATCAATTTTACCAATGGTTAAAAAGGCAATAACGAAGCCGTAAATCGCCTGGGTACTGGCAAGAGCTTCCAGAATCATAACAGGAACGAATTTCCCAGGGTCTTCAGTTAAAACACCGGCACCAGCCTGTCCGGCTATTCCAACACCCTTGGATGAACCTATAGCTGCCAAAAAAAATGCTATTGTAGCTCCTAATATTGCCCAAAAATTACCATCTGTTAAAAATTCCTTCATAATTTTCTACCTCCTAGTATTTTAGATTGATGTATTTTGTATTTACTTTTAAGGGTTCAAAGGCTGTGCCCCCACCCTCATAAAACTTCCCAAAAAACTCAATATACTGGAGCCTGCTTGAATGCACATATGCCCCAAGGGCGTTTATTGCAAAGTTAAACAGGTGTCCAAAAATTAAAACTGCTACAACAAATACCACTTTCAAAATATTACCAAATCCCATCATTAAAGCTAATTGGTTGACAATTGCTGCTATAACTGAACTTGCAAGGCCTAGGGCTAAAAGTCTTGAATAGGATAGAAGGTCACTTAAAAATCCTATTAAATCATAAAGGCTTGAAACACCGCCTATAATTTTTCCTATTATGTTTTTGTTATGGCGACCTTGAGTTAGAATAAGGAGTACAGCTCCAATTACAAGAAGATATTTACCCAGTCTAACCAGTCCTGTGACAGCTTCTTTATCCACTATAGGGATATATGGAAGCAGGAAGAGTGCAAAACCTGTAAACATTACATACCAGAAAAACACGTCAAATATAATGTCTAAGTATTTTTTTTGCCTGTAAAGGTTATAGGCTTTTACACCAAGTCCCGCATAGATGTGGATGACACCAAAAAGAAGGGAGAAGCTAAGCATTTTTTGAGGTTCGTCTGTAAGGTTAAACCATAGGGCAGTTTTCCCTAAAGCTTCAATTCCAAACCAACCTCCCAAAAGTGCCCCCCATAGCATTGTGGCAAAACCACAATACATCATGAGCTTCATAAACTTTTTGGTATCTTCCTCCAATTTGAACTTTAATAACACAAATATTGAAACAGCTGCCATTATAAGACCATAGCCGCCGTCTCCTAACATCAGCCCAAAAAACAGCACAAAAAACGGGGCGGTTATGGCATTTGGATCCACTTCATTCCTGTTTGGAAGACTGTACATCTCTGTTATAGACTCTACAGAACTTGCAAAGTCCTTATTAACAAGAAGGATAGGAAAATCCTCATCTTCGCCAGCTTCGGTAATTTCTAAAAAGCAGTCAAATTTTTTTTCAATAACTTCTTTTACCTGGTTTGCCGAAGTTTCCGGCACCCATCCTTGAAGAAAGAAAGAGTCATTAGTATTAAGTGTAATACCTGCTGCTTTTTTTCTGTCCCTTTCAACAAGTATATAGTCGTGCAGAATTTCAAGATCCCCTTGATAATCTGCAAAAGAAGATATTTTTTCTTCTATGGAAGAAATCTCATTCTCAAGGTCCTTGATACTTTTTGAAAGACTTTTTATATTTTCGTTGGAAGTTCCAGAAAACTTTTCTAAAGAAGATTTACTAAAGCCGTACTGCTTAAGTACTCTCATAACATCCTCAGCTTTTGAGTTTAAGTAAATAACAAGAAGATAACTTTGTTCTCTGTCTTTGCTTACAACTTCAAAATAGCTTTCCGGGACTTCATTAGAAAGCTCCTCACCTAATCTGTCTGTATTAACGATTTCAGGAACCACACCGGTAAGGACGGTGGTTTCTTTAGTACCTGCCATATCAAGAAGAATATCTAGTTTTTCCCAAGGTTTTAAATTTAAAATAAGATTTGTATTTTTATTTATTTCAGATTTTAAGTTTGAGAGTTTTTTATCATATTCAGAAATATCGTCAATAACTTTCCAAAGTTTATCCTGATTTTTAACTACAGTGTTATAGTCATCAATACTTACCTTTCTTTTTGAAGAGAAAAGTCCCTTTTTTCTTTTATCAAACTTTGACAGGTATTCGATTGAGGCTGATATTTTATCAAGTTTAGAATTTAACTCAGATATTTCCCTAGCATTATCTTCATTTGAAACCAGTTTACCCCATTCTTCTGAGGACATTTCTTCCTTAAGGTCTGTAACTTCCACCACGCCCATCTTCATAAAGGTCTCAAGAATTTTTTCCTTATCTGATTTAAGGCCTATTAGTGACAATTTATTCATATTAACTATTGCCATCAGGCTTCACAATCCTTCCTATTATTATCTCTACTGCTTTGTCTAAATTTTTTCTGGAACTGTTTTTAATGGTGTCGCATTCTTTTGAAACTTCTTCCTTGAGCTTTTCAATTTCCTTATTTGCAGAAATTTTTGCCTTTTCAATAATCTCCTTAGCCTCTTTTTCGGCACTTTCCTCTGCTTCTTCAATAATTTTTTTTGCTTTTTCCCTTGCATCGGAAATAATCTGTCTTGAGTCTTCTAAGGATTTTTTCTTGATTTCTTCTGCCTTATCTTCTGCTTCTTTGATGGATTTAATTAAATCAATTGACACAAAATCACCACCTATCGCCTGTTATTTATTAGAAATGAGTAATTTTTCTCAATAAATTATATCGACCATTACATATTATACATTATCAAAAAATATATATTATTAAAAAAATTTTTAAAATTCTAAACTTCAAAAGGACAGGAAAACATTCTCAAATATTAATTACTTATTCTATAATATATCACCATAATCAATTTATATCAAGGCATTAAAACAAATATACAAAAACATTTTTCTTTAAAAAATCCTTGCACAGCACTTAATTTTTTTGATATTATAAACATAATTTTACCCGTAAGACTGTTGGAAAAGTGAAAAAATAATGTTATTATAAAATCTATAGAAATCTATAGATTAGAAAATAAATTATACAAAATTATAAAAAAATAAAGCAATATTTTAAGGAGACATTATGATAAAGGTAGGTTTTTTAGGTCCAAGGGGGACTTTTTCCCAAGAAGCTGCCATTAAATACATTAACGGCAGAGATGGTTTTTGTGAATGCCCTTACAGCACCATGACTGATTTAATTTATGCAGTGGATAAAGATGAAGTGGATGAGGCTGTAGTGCCCATAGAAAATTCCATTGAGGGTGCAGTAAGTGTTACTTTAGATATGCTTGCCACAGATGTAAACCTTAAAATTAAGGGTGAAATAATTATAGCAGTTAATCAAAATTTCATGGTAAAAAAAGGCACAAAAACAGAAGACATAAAGCTTATTTTGTCCCATCCCCAGGCTATCGGGCAGTGCAGGAAATATTTAGATTCTAAATTTCCGGCTGCCGCAATAAAATACGTTTACAGTACCGCTGAAGCTGCAAGGGAAGTTTCAGAAGGCGAAGGGGACATGGGGGCAATAGGACCTCTTACTGCAGCCGGTGTTTACAATTTAGAGGTTATAGACAGAGCCATACAGGATAATTTTAATAACTTAACACGGTTTGTAATCATATCCAAAAAAGGCGGGGAAAGAAAGCAAAGAAACAAAACCTCCATAGTTTTTTCAACTGCCAATAAACCGGGAAGTCTTTACAGGATACTTGACATATTTAACCTTTTGGATATTAATATGACTAGGATTGAATCAAGACCTGTAAAAGATAAGCTTGGAAGCTACATATTTTTTGTGGATTTAAACGGGCATATTGAAGAAGATAATGTAAGGGATGCTTTGACAATGGTAAAGAGAAAAACGTCTTTTTATAAATTTTTAGGCTCATATCCTGAATACGTATTAGAAGAGTAGCATAAAAACGTATAATGCTTATTGGAAGAATATCATAAATACACATAATGCGTATTAGGAGTATGATATTGTTTTTGGGAAATTTCACACGTAATAAATATTTAATGCTATAATAATGAAAGAGTATCAGACATACCACCAAAATAGAAACATTTGGAGTGATTACATGGCTTTTTTTGACAGAGAAATTGACATTACAAGAAATATAAAAATTATAGAATGGTTAAAGAGTGAGCTGCTTGCCGATATTGCCGCTCTTTTTAAGGTACTGGTAAACGGGATGAAAGAAGAGGTCCACGATGCAGTGGCAGATACTTTGTCAAACATCATTTTAATATGCTACCTTTTAGGAAGACGGCTGGGCATAAATTATAATGCAATTGAAATAAAAATAAGAAATAAAGTAAAGCTCGGACTTATAGAAAATACCGATATAGAAAAGCATTACGGTGATTTGTCAGAACTTGCAAAACATCTTGACTCTTCAAGAATGAGCAACATAAGCTGATTTAATATAAGCATTATTTTTAAAAAACAGGCATGCTTTAAGAAATACAGGAGAAGAAATAATGAAGGGAAAAAAGTTTACAGGAATCTTTATACAAAAAGCAGGTTTTTATCTTTTTGTAATACTTTTACTATTAACAATAATTGCTTTTTTAGAAATAAAGGTTGCAGCACCGGGGTTTGTATTTTTCTTATTCCTTTTGTACTATCACTTTAGATATAATTATAAGAGAAAAAAGGAAATAACCCAATATATTGAAAACCTTACATTCAATATTGATGTAGCAACAAAGGATGCTTTACTGAATTTTCCAATGCCCCTGGTGTTAATTGAGCTGGACGGGACTATAATCTGGTACAACTCCTCTTTTAAGAAAATATTTGAAGGGGAGGAATTGCTGGAAAAGGCAATACAGACTTTTACAAAAGACTTAAATCCCGAAAGTTTTTCAAATGAAACTATGAATTTTTCCGATGAAATCAAAATACACGATAGAAATTATTGTGTTTTAGGGAATTTTATAAAAGTTGATAAAAGGATTAATGAAGATGAAATTATACTGCTTCTGTATTTTATTGATAATACAGAACTGGTAAACCTGAAAAAAACATATGATGACGAGAAAACGGTGGTGGGTGTTTTTATTATAGATAATTATGATGATTTGATGCAGAGTACTGAAGACACCAAAAGACCCCAAATGGTTGTAGAAATAGAAACTAAAATAAATAATTGGACTGCATATGCCAATGGGATTGTTAAAAAGTACGAAAGGGACAAATACCTGTTTATTTTTGAAAACAAATATCTAAAAACCTTTCAGGAGAAAAAGTTTGACATTTTGGACAGTGTTAAAGAAATAAATGTTGGAAATACAATACCCGTTACACTAAGTATTGGTATCGGGAAAGGGGAAGGTTCCCTTTTGGATAAATTCCGCCATGCAAATGCTGCACTGGATATTGCCTTAGGAAGAGGGGGAGACCAGGTTGTTATAAAGGACGGGGAGGAAATATCCTTCTACGGTGGCAAAACTAGGGAGATTGAAAAGAGAACCAGGGTAAAGGCTCGGGTAATTGCATTTGCACTAAGGGAGCTTATTGACCAGGCATCAGAGGTTATAATTATGGGACACAAAAATTGTGATATAGACTGCCTTGGTTCTGCTTTGGGGATTTACAGCATTGCAACTAAAAGAGGGAAGGAAGCTAATATTGTTTTAAATAAGTCAAACCCCAATATTGAATGCATGATTTCTAAAATTGAAAGCAGCAAGGAATATGAGGGTTTGTTTATATCCACCGGGGATGCCCTTGAAAAAATAAACAAAAAGACTTTGCTGGTTATTGTGGATACACACAAACCCAGCTTTACAGAAGCACCGGATTTGATAAAATATACAGAGCAGATAGTTGTCATTGACCACCACAGGAGGGGGGTTGATTATCTGCAAAATGCAGTACTTACATACCAGGAGACATACGCCTCCTCAACTTGTGAGTTGGTTACAGAAATTTTACAGTATGTTGAAGAAAAGATAAAACTTGCCCCCATTGAGGCGGAAGCACTGTATGCAGGAATAGTTGTGGATACAAAAAACTTTACATTTAAGACTGGAGTCAGGACATTTGAGGCGGCTGCATTTTTAAGAAGGCAAGGGGTGGATACCGTTGCAGTTAAACAAATGTTTCAAAATGATTTGGATACATACACCCATATTTCAAATGCCGTTAAAGATGCACAGATGTACAGTGAAAACATTGCCATATCAGTTTGTCCCCCTGATATAAAAAATGCAACTGTAATAGCTGCACAGGCAGCAGACCAGCTTGTAAACCTTAAGGGGATTCAGGCAGCCTTTGTGCTTTGCAATATAGATGAGGGTATTTCAATAAGCGGAAGATCCTTAGGGGATATAAATGTACAGATTATAATGGAGAAGCTTGGAGGAGGAGGTCACTTAACCTTTGCAGGTGCCCAGCTTCAAGGTGTTTCCACTGAGGAGGCCATTGAAAAATTAAAAAAGGCCATAGATGAGTACAGGGAGGAAACACCGGATAACAGTAAAAAGGAGTAGCATGATAACACAAAACCGCAAAAAACCTTAATTTTGATAAGTATAATTTGGATAAGTATATAGTTTGGAGGAGAGGTAATATGAAGGTTATTTTAAAAGAAGATGTAAAGGGTTTGGGTAAAAAAGATGAATTGGTAAATGTAAGTGACGGATATGCAAGAAACTTTTTGCTTCCAAAGGGTCTTGCAGTAGAGGCAAATACAAAAAACGTGAATGAAATGAAAATTAAAAAGAAAGCAGAGGAGAAGAGAAAGAGCAAAGAGCTTGAAGAGGCAAAGGAACTTTGCAAAAAGCTTGAAAAAATTACTGTAGAGTTTAAAGTAAAAGCAGGTGAAAACGGGAAATTATTTGGCTCCATTACAAGTAAAGATGTTTCAGATGAGCTGGAAAAGAAACACAATATAAAAATAGACAGGAAAAAAATTAATTTTCCGGACAGCATAAAGGCTTTGGGGACATATGAAGGTGAAGTAAAAGTATATCCCGGTGTAACAGGTAAAATCACTGTTAAAGTGGAGCAAGGTGAAGAGGGGTAAAATAATATGGATTTAAGTTCATTAGGGCGGGTGCCTCCCCAGAGTATAGAAGCTGAACAGTCAGTTTTGGGTGCTTCTCTTTTGGACAAAGAGGTTTTGTCCTCTATAACGGAAATAATTGATGTATCAGATTTCTATAGGGATGACCACAAGGAAATTTTTGAGGCTATTATGGATTTGTACGAAAGAGGGGAGCCCATTGATTTAATTACAGTTTCTGAACAACTTAAAATAAGGGGTTCTTTAGATGCCGTGGGAGGGTTGGAATACCTGACCGGTCTGGTTAATGCAGTTCCAACCACCGCCAATGCAAAGCACTATGCAAAAATTGTTGAAGAAAAATCCATATTGAGAAAACTTATAAAAATTTCTTCTGAAATAATTAATATGGGATATGAACAAGCAGAAGAAGTGGAGTATATACTGGACAAAGCAGAAAAAGGTATTTTTGACATTTCTCAGGGAAGAAACAGTCAGGGCTTTGCCCAGATAAAGGATGTACTGATTGAGACATTTGACAGGTTGGAAGAGCTTTATAACAGTAAGGGAAGTGTTACAGGAATACCAACAGGTTTTATAGATCTTGACCATAAGACGGCAGGGCTTCATAATTCTGACTTAATTTTAATTGCAGCAAGACCTGCCATGGGAAAGACTTCTTTTGCTTTAAATATTGCACAGTATGCGGCAATTCACTCCCAGGTGCCGGTTGCCATATTCAGTCTTGAGATGTCAAAGGAGCAGCTTGTCAACAGGATGCTGTGCTGTGAAGCCATGGTGGATGCCCAGAGAATGAGAACCGGTCAGTTAGAAGACAGTGATTGGCAAAAGATAGCCAAAGCGTTAGGACCTATTTCTGATGCCCCCATTTTTATAGATGATACCCCTGGGGTTACAGCTGCAGAAATACGGGCAAAATGCAGGAGACTGAAAATTGAAAAAGACCTTGGACTTGTTGTAATTGACTATTTGCAGCTTATGCAAGGAAGGGGCAGGAGTGAAAACAGACAGCAGGAAATATCAGAAATATCCAGGTCTTTAAAAATTCTTGCAAAGGAAATAAACGTTCCTGTTATAGCACTATCCCAGCTTAGCCGTGCACCGGAGCTTAGAGGGGATCACAGGCCTATATTAAGTGATTTAAGGGAATCAGGTGCCATTGAGCAGGATGCAGACATTGTAATGTTTCTATACAGGGACGATTATTATAATCCAGAGACTGAAAAAAAGAATGTAGCAGAGGTAATAATTGCAAAGCACAGAAATGGCTCCACCGGAACTGTTGAATTGGCATGGCTTGGCCAGTACACTAAATTTGCCAATTTAGAAAAGTTCCGGGAGTAGAAAATGAAGCGCAAAATAAAGGACAGGGGAGTTATATTTACTCATTATGATTGAAAATAATATTAATGAAAATGGTATGATAAATGATGCTATTGTAGAAAAAGTTTTGAAAGATATAAAGGATAAAAATCTTATTGAGAGAGGGGATACCGTAGTAGTGGGCTTATCCGGCGGTCCGGACTCGGTGTGCCTTCTTCATGTTCTAAAAAGCATTGAAAAGATTATGAATATTAAGATTAAAGCAGTTCATGTAAATCACATGCTAAGGGGTCAGGATTCTTTTGATGATGAAGAATATGTCAAAATCCTTTGCAAAAAGCTAAATGTTGACTTAAGGACAGAACAAATTAATTTAGCGGATATTGCAAAAAAGAAAAAGCTTTCCATAGAAGAAGCAGGAAGAGAGGAAAGGTACAGGATTTTTGAAAAGGCGGCAAAAGAATTTAATGGAGATAAAATAGCTGTTGCACACAACAAAAATGACCAGGCAGAGACGGTACTTATGAACATAATAAGGGGTACAGGGCTTTCAGGCCTTAGAGGCATGGATTTTAAAAGAGGCAAAATTATAAGGCCCCTCCTTGGTATTGACAGATTGGAAATTGAAGGGTATTGTAATAAATACAAGTTAAAGCCTAGAATTGACAGGACAAATCTAGAATCAATTTATACCAGAAACAAAATAAGGCTTGATTTGATACCCTACATTAATGAGAGTTTTAGTACAGACATTGTATCAAAACTTGTAAAAATGTCTGAAATAATTAAAAATGAAAATGATTTTATTGAATATTATACAGATAAATTGTATAATAAAGCTTTAGTAAAAAGAAGTGAAGGAGAAGTAGAATTAAATACAGAAATATTTAATAATTATCATAAGGGTGTTAAGGGGAGGATTTTGAGAAAGGCAATAAAAGAAGTGACAGGATTTATAAGAGGTATAGAAAGTATACACATTGATGATGCTATCGGGCTGGCTTTAGATGGCAGGGTTGGGGCAGTGATACATCTCCCCCACAAGATTAGGGTTGAAAAATCGTACCGGACTTTGAAGGTGTATCAATTCAAAGGTTTTCCACAGGTTAATCTTTACAATGTAAAGCTAAATATACCAGGAGATACTTTAGTACAGGAAGATAAGTTTATTTTAAGGGCAAGTATAATTAACGGTTTAAATACAGCAGATTATAAAAAAAATCAGAAAACCTCTAAAGTTCAATATTTTGATTATGACAAGCTTAAGGGTGGAATAAATATAAGAAAAAGGGAGGGCGGGGATATAATTAAGCCCGTTAACTCAAATGGCACTAAAAAATTAAAAAAGTATTTTATTGATGAAAAAATACCGATAGATATAAGGAACCACATTCCACTTGTGGCAAAAGGCAAGGAAATAGTGTGGATTATAGGATATGTTATAAGTGATAAATTCAAAATTACCAAAGACACCCAAAAAATATTAAAACTTGAATTTATAAAACTTGAAACTTAAAATTCTAAAAATTAAAACTTAAAAAAATTAATTATAGACTTGAAATTATAAATTTGACTATAAATTAAATTATAAATTATAATATTGATTATAAAAGGATTATAGAAAAAGATTATAATATTATAAATTGTAATACAGATTATAAAAAATTGATCAAAAATACAATTTAAAAAATAAAAAAGTAATGGCTAAAAACTGGAGGTAAACATGCTTGAGGATATTGAAAAAGTTTTAATTACAAGGGAAGAGCTGCAAAAAAGTGCAGAAGAACTTGGGAAAAGAATTTCAGCTGACTACAGAGGGAAAAAGCTTGTTTTGATAGGCGTATTAAAAGGAGGCGTGGTGTTTTTATCAGACCTCATAAGGCATATAGACATACCTTTGGACCTGGATTTTATTTCAGTTTCCAGCTACGGTGATTCCACCCGTTCCTCCGGTGTAGTGCGTATAATGAAAGATGTTGATATTGACGTAATGGGAAAACATGTTTTAATAGTTGAAGATTTGGTGGATTCAGGGCTTACATTGAAATATTTGAAAGATCTTTTTCAAGCAAGGGGACCTAAAGATGTAAAATGCTGTGCTGCACTAGATAAGCCTTCCAGAAGAGAAGTTGAAATTGAAATAGAATATAAGGGAATAGAAATACCGGATGAATTTGTAGTTGGTTATGGAATGGATTTTGCAGAAAGATATAGAAATTTACCGGATGTCTGTGTACTAAAACCGCATATTTATTATGAATAAACATTAAAAAAATGGTTTTAATGTTTTTTATATTGATTTTTTGTTGTATTTGTAGAATAATTTAAAGGATGTATAGGTTATACAAGAGGTGGTTATTTACAAGGTTAAGGAGGGAGCTATTTGAAACATTTTAAGAACATGAGCTTTTATATAGTATTGCTTATAATACTAATGTTAGTTCTCATATTTTTTCAAAGTGGCGGAAAGCCCGATGATATGTACTATTCTGAACTTTTAATGCAAATTAAAAACGGCAATGTGGAAAAAATTGAGCTTGAGGGAAATGCTGCTACAGTATTGTTGAAAGGAGAAGGACCAAACAGGACCAGGACGGTGTATATACCTGATGTGCACTTATTTTCCCTGCAAGTAGAAGAATACTACACCCAGGAAGGTGGCTTTGTATACATTTTTAAAGAGCCTTCAACACCCCCATGGTGGGTAGCTATGATACCTACACTGGGCTTAATAGTTATAGTTGTGCTTTTTTGGATATTCTTCCTCCAGCAGTCCCAGGGCGGAGGGGGAAACAGGGTTATGTCCTTTGGTAAGAGCAGGGCAAAGATGACCATTGATGATAAAAAGAAAGTTAATTTCAACGATGTGGCAGGAGCAAAGGAAGAAAAAGAGGAACTACAGGAAATAGTAGAGTTTTTGAAAAACCCTAAAAAGTTTGTTGAATTAGGAGCCAGAATTCCTAAGGGAGTGCTATTGGTAGGACCTCCGGGAACAGGTAAGACCCTATTGGCAAAAGCGGTATCCGGGGAGGCAGGAGTTCCTTTTTTCAGCATAAGTGGTTCTGATTTTGTGGAAATGTTTGTAGGTGTTGGTGCATCAAGGGTAAGGGATCTTTTTGAACAGGCAAAGAAGAATTCACCATGTATTATTTTTATAGATGAGATTGACGCCGTTGGAAGACACCGTGGTGCAGGACTTGGCGGTGGCCATGATGAGCGTGAACAGACGCTAAACCAGCTCCTTGTTGAGATGGACGGTTTTGGTGTAAATGAAGGAGTAATTATTTTGGCGGCAACCAACAGACCTGATATTTTAGACCCGGCCCTCTTAAGACCCGGAAGATTTGACAGGCGGGTTGTGGTGGGCTTACCGGACATCAAAGGAAGGGAAGAAATTTTAAGAGTTCATGCAAGGGGTAAGCCGTTATCTGAAGATGTAAGGCTGGATGAATTGGCAAAAAGTACACCGGGCTTTACAGGTGCAGATTTGGAAAACCTTCTTAATGAGGCTGCCCTTTTAGCGGCAAGAGCTGAAAAGACGAAGATAACCATGGAAGAAATTAAAGAAGCTGTGTTTAAGGTTGTTGTGGGACCTGAGAAGAAGAGCAGGGTTATGAGTGATAAAGAAAAGAGGCTTACAGCTTACCATGAAGCAGGTCATGCTATGGCTGTAAAATACGTATCCACAACTGACAGGGTAGACAGAATATCAATAATACCTTCAGGTATGGCCGGGGGTTATACTGCTCATAAACCTGATGAAGACAAAAACTACAATACAAAATCCCACCTTTTAGAAAAGATAACCGTTGCATTAGGGGGAAGGGCTGCAGAGCAGCTTGTACTTGGTGAGATAAGCACAGGAGCCTACCAGGATCTGAAGATGGCAAACGGGGTAGCAAGAAGCATGATAACCAAGTACGGAATGAGTGACAACCTTAAAAACTTAGTTTTCGGCAATGAAAGTGACGAAGTGTTTATAGGAAGGGATTTTGCCCAGACAAGAAATTACAGTGAAGAAATAGCAGCGCAGATTGACAAAGAAGTTAAACACATAATAGATACATGCTATGAAAAAATAATGAAAATACTAAAGGATAATATAAATACACTTCATGCAGTAGCTAATGCATTGATAGAGAAAGAAAAAATTGATGGACAGGAATTTGAAGAGATTATTAGCAGTACAACATAATAATTAAATAAAAGAATATGAATTTAATTATCAATAGTGAAACAAAATTTTGGTTTAAAAATATCTTGACTAAACAGGGTGGATATGATAAATTATGCATTGTAAAAAATAAATATAAAAAGCCTTATCATGAGAGGTGGAGGGAATGGGCCCAATGAAACCCGGCAACCGGAACCAGTGGTATCACGGTGCCAATTCCTACAGGGTAAAGACCCTGAAAGATGAGGAGTTGTGATTAATCCTCTTTTTTAAAAAAAGAGGTTTTTTTATGGCAACTTTATAAGTATGTTTAAAACAGTGTCCAGGGGGGACACTTAAATTAAGGAGGTTTTGGAGATGGCGAGAAAATTATTTACGTCTGAGTCCGTAACTGAAGGACATCCGGACAAAATATGCGATCAGATATCTGATGCGGTGTTGGATGCGATTTATGCTGAAGATCCTATGGCGAGAGTAGCTTGTGAGACGGCGGTTACAACCGGGCTGGTTCTTGTTTCAGGCGAGATTACAACCAGCTGTTATGTAGATATACCTAAGATTGTAAGGCAGACGATAAAAGAGATAGGATATGACAGGGCAAAGTTTGGATTCGACGGGGATACATGTGCTGTTTTGACTGCAATAGATGAACAGTCACCTGATATAGCTATGGGTGTTGATAAAGCTTTAGAAGCAAAGACAGGGGAAATATCAGAGGAAGAAATTGAAGCAATTGGCGCAGGTGACCAGGGAATGATGTTCGGGTACGCTTGTGATGAAACTCCGGAATTGATGCCCATGCCAATTTCTTTAGCACACAAGCTTACAAAAAAGCTTGCAGATGTAAGGAAGGAAGGCATACTTAAGTATCTAAGACCTGATGGGAAGTCCCAGGTGACAGTTGAATATGAAGAGGACAAGCCGGTGAGGGTGGACACTGTGGTAATTTCTACCCAGCATAGTGAAGATGTTGATTTAGAAACAATAAAAAAAGATATTATTGAACATGTTATAAAGCCTGTAATACCTTCTGATTTAATTGATGACAACACCAAGTTTTTCATTAATCCGACAGGCAGGTTTGTTGTAGGAGGACCTCAAGGGGATGCTGGTCTTACCGGAAGAAAGATAATTGTAGATACTTATGGTGGATTTGCAAGACACGGTGGAGGGGCATTTTCAGGAAAGGACCCCACAAAAGTTGACCGTTCAGCAACATATGCAGCACGTTATGTTGCAAAAAATATAGTGGCAGCAGGACTTGCTAAAAGGTGTGAAGTTCAGCTGGCTTATGCAATAGGTGTTGCAAGACCTGTATCAGTAAGGGTTGATACTTTTGGAACAAGTACAATAGACGAAGAAAAAATAGAAAAATTGATTGAAAAGCATTTTGATTTAAGGCCGGCAGGCATAATAAAGACTCTAGATTTAAGAAGACCTATATACAAGCAAACGGCAGCATACGGCCATTTTGGAAGAACAGATTTAGACCTGCCCTGGGAAAGGACAGACAAGGCAGATGTGCTTCGTGAAGAGGCAGCAAAAATGTAATAATTTTAAAAAGACAGGGAAAAAAGTTTCTTCTTGCTTTTAAAAATGAAAGGGAGAAGAAACTCTTTTTTTTAGTTGACTTCCAACTTTCCTTCTTCTTCAAAGGAATTAAAAATAGCTTCCTTTTCACTTTGTTTTAAAACCTCCAGGCAGGGGTAATCTATTTCTAGTTTTTGAAGTATTTCCAGTGTATCGTCTTTGGAACCCATGTCTAATATGGTGAGCTTTCCCCCAGGCATGAGTTTTCTAATGAAGTTTCTTGGAAGGACATTTCTAAGCACCCCTTCAATGGTATCTCCCTGGTTTTTTACAATTAGCACAAGTTTAATCATTGAGTTTTTGTATTTTGATTTGTTTTTTATTGTTAAAATCAGATCGTAAATAACTGTAATAAGTCCGTATGTAGCAAGGATAACCATTATAAATTCAAAAATCTTTTCACTCAAGGCTCATCTCTCCTAAATAATGCAGTTTTAGTTGTATTAGTATATGAATTTTAGGGCACGGATGTTACTTAGTGTACTTAGTATAGAAATTGAATTTACTTTAAAAATAGAACAAAATTAATGAAACAAAGAAATTAATATTCCATTTAATAAATAAAAATCACATAATAAACATTGATAAAAAATTAAAATGTGTTATAATTTATAACATAAATGCGTATAATATGTGTAGAATATAGAGGGGTGATGAAATGTTTACACGTGTGAAAATTAAAAATTATAAATCTCTAATTAATTTGGATGTTGATTTATCTGCCAAGAAAAAACAACCAAAACCTTTAGTTGTTATATATGGTGAAAACGGAGTAGGAAAATCCAATTTTGCGTCAGTATTTTTTACCTTATGCGAATCGTTAAGTACCATGTTGGCAAGGACAGAATTACAGAAGCTTATAGACAGGAATGATTTAAAAGATTTAATACATGATGAAGAATTCAGAAAATGGATTGCTGAAAATTTAAAAGATACAGAATCAATTATTAAAAGTTGCAAGACAATTAATTCTACTGAAAACATGGTTCTTGAGTTTGAATTTGTAATTGAAAACAAACATGGGAGATATCTTATAGAATATGATGACAGCAAAATTGTTCATGAAAAATTAGAATATGTGTTAAATAAAAATAGAACTCTGTTTTTTGAAATAGCTGGAGACAAGATCAAAGTTAATGAGAAAATATTTAAAGATGGTGAATACTTAAAGGAGTTTTATGATTTATTAGAAAAATACAATGGTAAGCATAGCTTTTTGTCAATTCTTATTTTTGAAATTGAGGATAAAGCTGATGGATATGTAAAGCAAAGGATTAATGAGCGCCTTTATGAAGTACTGGTATCATTCATTTTAATGTCCGTCCGTGTAAAGTCAGGATATGGTATAGAAAGAGGTTTTAGAGGACTTCGCCATAAAATTTTTAAAGATCTTGATGAGGGAGTAATATCCATTGAAGATGAAGAAGAGTTAAATAAAGCAGAAAAAATGATAAATGAGTTTTTTACACTGGCGTATTCAGACATTAAAGAAGCTTATTACAAACGGGAAAAAATTGATGGAAAAATAAAGTATAATTTGTTCTTTAAAAAAATGATGTATGGAAAAATTGTTGATATAAGCTACGAATTAGAGTCCACGGGAACACAAGCTTTATTGCAAATAATGCCCTTTCTTTTGATGAGTGTTGAAGGAAGAACCGTTATTATTGACGAATTAGATACAGGTATCCATGATTTGCTTATTAATAATGTTTTATGCAATATTTCCGACTCAACTAGAGGTCAATTAATCATTACAACACACAATACCATGTTTTTGGAATCACCGGACATTAATCCGGAATATATTTACACATTTTTTGTGGATAAAGATGCAAATAAAGAATTAGTATCAATTGTAGAATTTGAGGACAGAACTCATCCAAATTTGAATTACAGAAATAGATATTTAAAAGGGATGTATGGCGGAATACCATTTACCAGGGATATTGATTTTGAAGAACTGTTAGAGATAATGGAATAGAAGGGGGTGAAATGGCAAAATTTAAGCCTTGCAATTTAAAAGCCATTGTTATAGTACATGGAAAATCTGAAAAGCAGATGTGCGAATACATAAAATCCAATTTAAGATTGAAAATAGAAATAATAAGCGATAAAAAAGGAGAAAAATCAATACAGATTACCAGTTTAATGAATATTTTAAACGATTCCAGATTTCGAACGATGAATGCATTCTTAAAAAACTTTTGTGACGTGGAGATTGTATATGAAAAAAGAAAAAGAGGATTTCGTCTGATTTCAAAATATTAACAATAATGGATACAGATGATTGTACAGAAAAACAAAAAGAAGAGTACATAAATAAATCGATGTTTAGAGGCCACTGGGCATATGACTACATCGTCCCAATATTTAACAGTCCGGCACTTGAAGATGTATTGGATAAAGCCAATATAAAATTTGATAAAAAAGGAAGTGAACGAAAGAAAGAATATATTAGAATATTTCCCACTTCAAGTAAGTATACTGCATCGGAAGAAGTAGAATTGAAAACATTTTGCAAAAATTTAAAATCAGTTAAGGATACAAATATGGATATATTTATTGAATTTTGTTTAGAAAAAGCATAGAAAACCTTATTTTACACCCTAATTGTCGCTGCTTTACTGCTGTGTTATAATAAAATAAATTATATGTGATAAGGGTGTATATATGTTGGTTACTTATGAGGGTGTGGTTGAAGAAATAATATTCACAAACGAAGTAAACGGATTTACTGTATGCGAAATACAAAACGATGAGGAAACCATAATAGCTGTAGGTTTCATGCCATTTATAAACGTGGGAGAAACGCTGAAAGTTACCGGCAAAATGGTGAATCACCCGGATTATGGCGAACAGCTTAAGGTTGAGATGTATGAAAAAACCCTCCCAAAGACAATTGAAGCCATTGAAAAGTATTTAGGCTCAGGACTTATAAAAGGCGTGGGACCTGCCACCGCCAGAAAAATTGTAAAAAGATTCGGGGAGGATACTTTAAATATAATCCAATTCCATCCAGAAGAGTTGGCAACTATAAAGGGTATAAAGCTGGAAAAGGCTTTGAAAATAGGAGAGATATTTGCAGAGCAGAAGGAACTTAAAGATGTGGTAATGTTTTTGCAGGAATATGGAATAAGCCCAAGCTTTTCTGCTAAAATATACAAGCACTTTGGAAGCGGTACAATTGAAAAAATCAGATCAAATCCATATATACTTGCAGAAGAAATACATGGAATAACATTTAAAACTGCAGACAGGATTGCAAAAACCATAGGAATTGCGCCTGATTCAGAACACAGAATTGCAAGCGGTATAAAGTATGTGCTGTCCCAGGCAGCAGCGGCAGGACATACTTTTGTGAGAAGTGATAACTTGACAGAATACACTTCCAATCTTTTGGATGTTGATATTTCCAACATTGACAATGTCCTTATATCCCTTGTAATGGACAAGTCTGTTTATGTGGAAAAATGTGAAGACCACAACAGAGTGTATTTAAGTGCATTTTATAATGCAGAGCTTGGTGTTGCCAGAAGGCTTTTTAACCTGTCCATGGCAGAGTTTAAATTTGATTTAAAGGATTTTGATAAAAAAATTGAAGCTATCCAGGAAAAAGAAGGGATAATACTTGCCGATAAACAAAAAGAGGCGGTAAGGGAAGCCTTAACAAACGGTGTGCTGGTAATTACCGGAGGTCCCGGAACGGGTAAAACCACCATTATAAAGACAATAATAAGCCTGTTAGATGGTGAAGGGTATGAGGTTGCATTGGCAGCCCCAACAGGCCGGGCTGCAAAGAGAATGACGGAAGCCACAGGATATGAGGCAAAAACCATACACAGACTTTTAGAAATAGGGTATGTTGGGGACGGGGATCAGCTTGTGTTTATGAAGACTGAAGGAAACCCCATTGAGGCGGATGTGGTTATAATAGATGAGATGTCTATGGTGGATATACTTCTTATGAACAATTTGCTTAAAGCCATAGCGTATGGTACAAGGCTGATACTTGTAGGAGATGTGGATCAGCTCCCCCCGGTGGGTGCAGGAAATGTCTTAAGTGACATTATAAAAAGCGGTATTATTAAGACGGTAAAACTGACAGAAGTATTCAGGCAAGCCCGGGAGAGTATGATAGTTGTTAACGCCCACTGTATAAACAGAGGGGAAGATGTTGTTCTAAACGAAAAGGACAAGGATTTCTTTTTGGTGTCAAGAAATACCCCTATGGAAATTGCAAAAACCATATTGGAACTTTGCGGCACAAGAATACCTAATTGTTACGGTTTTGACCCGATGAAGGATATTCAGGTTTTGACACCTATGAGAAAGGGAATAGTTGGAGTTTCAAATTTAAACAAAGAACTTCAGGAAATATTAAATCCCCAGGATAAAAACAAAAGGGAAAAGGTCTTCAGGGATTTTTCCTTCCGTGAAGGGGACAAGGTAATGCAGATAAAAAATAACTATAATTTAAAATGGGAAAAGAAAGACAACTCCCTTGAAAATGGTACAGGAGTTTTTAACGGAGATACAGGCATAATATGTGAAATAGACAATGAAGAGCAAAGAGTGGTTGTGTGTTTTGAAGATGAAAAAATAGTCAGCTACGACTTTACAATTATAGATGAATTAGAGCTGGCATATGCCGTCACGGTTCACAAAAGCCAGGGAAGTGAATTTCCGGTAATAATAATGCCTGTTTTTTCAGGTCCCCCGGTACTTTTGACAAGAAATTTACTGTATACAGCTGTTACAAGAGCCAGGAATTTAGTTATTCTGGTAGGTTCTAAAAAATGCCTTGAAGATATGATTCAAAATGACAGGGAGACCAATAGAAATTCAGATTTGGTGGGAAAATTAATTTCGCTGGTGGTATAATTGATTAAATGGTTAAAAAACTTATTATTTCCGCCAAAATGTATATTTTGCAATGACATTTTGGATATTAAAAGTGAAGAATTTATATGTTCTGACTGTCCATCTAAAATCCCTTTTCTTAATGAAGAAATATCCCTTAAGCCCGGTGATTTTTATGATGGAATACTATGTCTCTTTAAATACAAAGGCATTGTAAAAAATGCTATTACCAGATACAAATTCCACGGTAAAATGTCCTATTACAGGGTTTTTGCAAGACTCTTGGCAGAGAAAATAAAAGAAACAGAAATCCTTCAAAATACGGACATGATACTAAGTGTGCCTCTTCATAGAAATAAAGAACAAAAAAGAGGCTACAACCAGGCATATCTTATTGCAAAAGAATTGGGGAAGCTATTAGAAACAGAAGAACAATCCCACGTTTTAAAAAGAATAAGAAATACTGAAAGTCAAAGCCTTTTGCCTAAATATAAGAGGGAATCCAATGTTAAAGGGGCCTTTTTGGTGGTGCATCCTTCTAAAATAAAAGGCAAAAGCATACTTCTTGTTGATGATGTAATGACCACAGGAAGTACGTTAAATGAGTGCAGCCGTGTATTAAAGGAGGCAGGGGCAGAGAAAGTTTTTGTTGCTGTTTTGGCAACAGGAAGAAATGTGTAAAAATTTTTATTATACTAATAAAGTTTTTTATTATATATGACGAAATACATAATAGAAATGCATGGATTGTGGGAGTTGAATATTATGGAAATGAGGAATTGCAGAAGTTGTGGAAAAATATTTGCATATATAGGAAAGCCTGTTTGTCCTACTTGCAGTAAAAAGGACGAAGAAGATTTTAAAAGGGTGAAGGAATACCTTTATGAAAATCCCGGGGCTTCTGTTGTGCAAATATCAAACGACTTAGAAATAAGCGTAAGAAAAATAAAGACTTACCTCAGGGAAGGACGCTTAGAAATAATAGGCGATGAGGGCAATTTGCTGTTAGAGTGTGAAATATGCGGTAAGTCAATTAGAACCGGGCGTTTTTGCCAGGAGTGTTCTGATGAGCTTGTAAGGGATATTAAGTCAGTGAGCAGTCAGATGAAAAAACCTGAAGTTGAAGAAAATAAGAAAAAGATGGGCGGGGCAATGAGATATCTCAATAGAAGGGACTAATTTTACTGCTGTTATTTTATTACCATATAGATACATTTTTTAGGACAAGAGTATAAGTTATTGATAAAAAACAAAAAATGTATTAAATTATTTTTTGTATTGACGATAATATTTATGAAGGGGAGATGTTTTTATATACAAAACATACAAAACATACTAAGTATACTAAACATACTAAACATGATACTAACACTATAAAGTGCAGTTAAATATACATCCTCTCTCTTAACTATACAGCAAAAACACAATTACATATGCAGTTTATATCCAGTATGAATAGTCCGGTATGTATAAGTTTTAGAGTGAATGGTATTTTAGCACATAAAGTGTTAAATATATAAAATTTTTAGAAGGAGGTAGGTGGTACCTATGAAAATTCAGGGAGAAATCCCCAAAGTACCCAAAGTATACGACAGTCAGAAGAACATAAGCAAGGCAGATGTGGTAAACAAAGTTATTTACAAGAAAGATGTGGTATCCATCTCATCACAGGGAAGAGAGTTCCAGACAGTTATGAAAGCATTAAAAAATGTACCTGACATTAGAAAGGACAAAGTGGAAAAGATTGAAAAACAAATACAATCCGGTGACTATAAAGTAAGCGGGGAAGATATTGCAGACAGTATACTCAGGAAAATCACTGAAAAGAAAATATAAATTCATTCAAATAACTGATGTTTGCGGGTTAACGGTAAATTCATTTACCGGTTTTCCCGCAAAAGTTTATTTAAAAGCCCTGTAATATTATGTGATATAAAATATATTTTATAAAATAATCTTTAGGTGGTGTAAATACATGGAATATGAAAAGTTAAATGCCCTTTTTAATGTTTTAAATGAAGAAACCCGTATTTACGAAGAAATCCTAAAGCTGTCTAGGGAAAAGAAGGATATAGTCATTGAAGGAAAGGTAGCGGAACTTGAAAAAATCACTAAAATTGAGCAGTCCCTTGTGGTAAATTTGGGAAAACTGGAAACTTTGCGTGAAAAATGTGTTGAGGAAATAGCGGACCAGTTGAATATTAAGCCTTCAGAACTTACAATTACTGAATTGTCAAAACATTTAAATGAGGAAAACTCAAAAAAACTTATTGAATGCAAAACTAAATTGGAAAATATTTTAAAAGAACTTAAAGAAATTAATCAGCTAAATTCAAAACTAATAAAAAATTCTCTTGATTATATTGATTTTTCCCTAAACATTTTGTCTGCAGCATCCGAAACTAATAATAACTACAACAATGACGGGGAAGTAAGTGGAGGAAGTAAAAGGACATTTATGGATATAAAGCTATAAACTATAAAGCTATTGACGGAAAACTATGATAAACCATACTTGGAGGTAAAAATACTATGTCAGCTGGATTTGGAGCTTTTGAAATAGCCCGCTCTGGAATGAATGTAAATGAAAGAGGTCTTTTTTCAACAGGTCACAATATATCAAATGTAAACACACCCGGCTACTCCAGGCAGCAGTCCGTCATTGCCACAGGACCGTATATCGGCGTAAGTGGCGGCAAATATCAAATCGGGCTTGGTGCAAGTATACAGGAAACAAGGCAGATAAGACATATGTTTTTGGACAATATATACAGGCAGGAAAGTACAATTTTAGGATATTGGGAAACAAGGGCAAAAACTTTTAATGATATAGAAGCTATTTTGGCAGAACCTTTAGGAAGTGGGTTGCAGGAAGTACTGAATCAATTCTGGGATTCCTGGCAGGAGCTTTCTAAAGATCCCAGCAGCCTTACAGCCAGGGCTTTGGTAAGGCAGAGGGCGGAATCCCTTGTATACAATATAAATCATGTAGGTATGCAGCTTGACAGGCTTCAGCATGATTTAAACTCAGAACTGCAGGTGAGAATAGAAGAGGTAAATGACATTACCCGCCAAATTGCACGCCTTAATGTGGAGATATTAAAGGTAGAGTCAACAAATGACAGGGCAAATGACTATAGAGACCAGAGAAATGTACTTTTAGACAGGCTGTCAAAACTTATTAATATAGATGTAACAGAAATGCAGGACGGCCAGCTTGCCGTAACCTGCGGCGGATATTTCCTCGTGTACAAAGGTGATAACACCAATATTTGTGCAAAGGAAAAGGAACCCGGTGATATATTTTTCACTCCTATGCTGGAAGATCCGGAAGGCATAGAGCTGCCTGTTAAAAGCGGGATAATAAAGGGACTTTTAGAGTCCAGGGGTGAATATATACATCCTGAGACTCCTATACAGTATGAAGATTTTAACTCATTGGATATAGTATCTAATTTAAAGAAAAGGTTAGACTACCTGGTAAACACCATTGTCAAAGAAATAAACGATCTTCATAAAAGTGGAAGAACTTTGGGAAATACGTCTGACGGGGAAGATTTTTTCGCCCCCATAAACCCGGCATATCCCATAAGGATGGGTAATATAAAGCTAAACGATACTCTGTTGGATTTAAATAATATAGTTGCATCAGCAAACGGGGACAGCGGGGACAATACCATCAGCTTACAAATTGCAAATTTAAGGCAGCTTGCATTAATACAAGACGACAAAGGGCTGCTCACCTTTGATTCCTATTACCAGTCAATAATACTTGGTGTGGGAAATGGAGGTTCAGAGGCTATAAGAATAAGTGAAAACCAAAATATGCTGGTTGTTTCTGCAGAGTCGCAAAGACAGTCCATTATGGGCGTATCTTTAGATGAAGAAATGTCAAATATGTTGAAGTACCAGTTTGGATATTCTGCCTCTGCAAGAGTAATGAATGTTTTAGATGAAATGATAGATACCATAGTGAACAGAATGGGAATCACAGGAAGGTGATAAATTATGAGAGCGTCTTTTTTCGGGCTTAACGTTGCACTAAGGGGACTTTATACATCCCAGAGGAATTTGGATGTTATAAACCACAATATATCAAATGTGAATACACCAGGCTATTCCAGGCAGGTAACAGAACAGGTTGCCTCAAGACCCATACCCCTTTTAAACGGTACGGGAATGCTGGGTACAGGTTCTGAGGTTATTTCAATAAAAAGGCTAAGGGATGAGTATTTGGATTTTAAATACTGGAGTGAAAACACATCTTACAGCGAGTGGCGGGCAAAAAAGACGGTATTGTCTGATATTGAGGCCATGTTAAATGAACCATCAGACAGCGGTTTTAATGTAATATTAGATGAGTTTTTTAATTCGCTCCAGGAGCTTTCAAAGGACCCCGGAAGCCTTGCGGTAAGGACTTTAGTTAGGCAAACAGGTGAAACCCTTACAAAATACTTTAACAGTCTGGCAAGTTATTTTGAGGAGCTTCAATATGATATAAACCATCAGATAGACACCAAGGTGGCTGAAATAAATTCTTTAGGTCTTCAAATCCAGCAGCTGAATAAGCAGATATACACTTCTGAACTGGACGGGAATCTGGCAAATGATTTAAGGGATAAGAGAACTGTTTTAATAGACCAGCTTTCACAAATTATAAATATAGATGTAAATGAAGTGGTGGTAGGAAAACTTCCGGACGGCAGAAGCGACATACACATGGTTATCACCATAAGCGGCAAAGCGTTTATAGATCATTTTGACTTTAGCCCCCTTGCAGTAATTCAGAGGGAAGAGAAGTTAAATGATGAGGACATTGAAAAGCTTTTTGAAGTTAGATGGGCAGACGGAAACTACCTTAACATAAAAAGCGGGGAATTAAGAGGACTTTTAGATGTGCGGGACGGAAATGAGGGTATAAACGGAACTCCGGCATATAAGGGAATACCTTTTTACATAAGGAGGCTAAATGAGTTTGTAAGGACTTTTGCCATGGCGTTTAATGAGGGATATATAGATGGTACTGATGGTCCGGGGCATGTGGATGGATACGGGCTATCTTATGAAGGAGATCCTCCGGTTACAGGAATAAGGTTTTTTACAATGAGAGGAGAAGACGGAAACCCTGTAAACAGTGAATATTTTGCTATGGATTTAACTGACGCCTATGAAAAAATAACTGCCAAAAACTTTTCACTGTCAGCTGATATTTTGGAGGATTTAAATAAAATAGCAGCAGCAGACAAACCTTATGAGATAGGTAATATAGTTAATTTAAATGAACTGATAAAAATGAGGCACAACCCCCACATGTTTTCAGAGGGCGCGCCGGAAGACTATATGGTATCTATAGTATCCACCATTGGAATTGATTCACAGCAGGCCATCAGGATTACAGACAATCAAAAATCCATATTGAGGCAGATTGAAAACAGAAGGTTTTCACATTCAGGAGTATCTTTGGATGAAGAAATGGCAGATATGGTAAGACATCAGCACGCATATACAGCAGCTGCCAGAATGATAAATACAATGGCTGAAATATACGATTTGCTTGTTAACAGGCTTGGAGTATAGATAATGCCTTGGAGGGGTTAACATGAGAGTTACAAACAGAATGCTTATAAATAATATGATAAACAATATAGGTGCAAACCTTAGGAGAATGGAAAAATACCAAAACCGCCTTGCTACAGGGAAGAAAATAAATGTTCCTTCAGATGACCCTGTTGTTGCGGCAAGGGCCTTAAAGCTCAGGACAGATGTATCACGATTGGAGCAGTACGACAGAAACGTAAAGGATGCCATGTCCTGGATGGAGATAACGGAGTCTGCGTTGGCTAATATCACCGATATACTGCACAGGGCAAGGGTGTTGGCAGTCCAGGGGGCAAATGGAACCCAAACCCCGGATGATACTCAAAAAATAGCAGAAGAGGTTAAGCAATTAAAGCATCAGTTAATTCAAGTTGCAAATTCTACATATTCAGGAAGATATATTTTTTCCGGGTTTAAAACTGATCAAAAACTTTTGGATGAAGATGGCAATTTTGTAATTGATGTAAATAATGATGTTGAAAAAATAGTGTATGAAGTTGATATAGGAGACGATATTCATATAAATTTAACAGGCGGTAATGTTTTTAACAGTGGGGCAGATGCAGCAGCCGGAAGTACTCCCACTATGTTAGAGCTTTTTAATAATTTTATTACGGCACTGGAAGCCGGTGACCACAGTACAGTAGGCGGGTTTATTGACGATATAGATGGACATATGGATAATATTGCAAGGGTGCGTGCTGACGTTGGTGCCAGATACAACAGGCTTGAACTTACAGAAAACAGGCTCAGTAAAAATATTTATAACTTTACAAAACTTATGAGTGAAAATGAAGACATAGACCAGGCTGAAAACATTATGCTTCTAAAGAGTGAGGAAAATGTGTACAGGGCATCTTTAGCAGGTGGTGCAAGAATAATTCAACCAACTTTAATGGACTTTTTAAGGTAGGGCTTTGGGCAATAAATTTCAGAGGTGTTATATATGGATATCAGAATTACCACCACTGATGCTAAAATTGGCATAGAGACAATAAATGCAAGGCTTGAAAGGAAAAGCAATCCTGCCAGGATGGAAATCAGGCAAAAGCAAGCCCTATTGGAAATAGAGACAGAGAAGCCAAAGATAAAAATAGATCAGTATGAGGCATTTGCAAGTGCCGGGCGGAAAAACAATTTGGATCTGGCAGTGGAAATTGCCCAGGTGGGATATCAAAGGGTTATGGAGTACATTGCAGAAAAAGCGGAAGAAGGTGACAGGTTAGCTGCAATACATATAAAAGAAGACCCTATTGTTGAATTTGGAGAAAAGGCTGTGTATGTCCAACAAAGGGAATTTAACATAGACTTTATTCCGAAGGCAAGACCCAAAATAACAGTTGAAGAAGGAGAAGTGAAGGTAGAACTTGCCGGAGGACCAAATGCCTTTTTTGACAAAGTAAAAATAAATTTTGTACCCCACACTTACGATACAAAGTATATACCGGGAAAGGTTAATATATATATGATCCAATATCCTTCTGTGGAAATAGAGTATGTAGGGAACAATATAGATCAATATGTGTAAATTGGAGGAGAAAATGCTTTTAAAAACAAAACATTTTGGAGAAATTAATATTGATGAGAAGAAGATAATAAACTTTGAAGACGGTATACCAGGGTTTGAAAATGAAAAGCGGTTTATCGTCCTGTATGAGGGAGATGACAAATCCCCTTTCAGGTGGATGCAGAGCATTGACAACCCTGACTTAGCCTTTGCAATGGTAGACCCTATCATGATTGTCCCTGATTATGACGGTGAAATACCAAAGGAGGCTGTGGAGAAGCTTGAAATAGAAAAACCGGAGGATATAATGGTACTATCCATAGTGGTTGTAAGGGAAGAAGTTGAAAAAATCAGTATGAACCTTAAAGCACCTATTATTATCAATACAAAAAATAATAAAGGTATGCAGGTTATTCTTGACACAGACAGATATTCTGTGAGACACTATATTGTAGATGAACTGCAAAGACAGGAGGTAAAAATAGGTGCTGGTGTTGACACGGAAGAGAAACGAGTCTATAGTGGTAGGCGATAATATAGAAATTACAGTTGTTGATATACAAGGGGATCAGGTACGTATAGGTATCAATGCCCCTAAAAGTGTTTCAATTCACAGAAAAGAAATTTACCTTGAAATCCAGGCTGAAAACAAAAAGGCGGCAGATGTAAAGAAAGTGAATCTAAAGGATTTATTAAAGAACGAATAGCACATAGCTTCTTTTTCAATTCAATTTACAATTCGGATTTTTTCTTAAAAAAAGTATAAAGTTAATCATAATTTATAACGATATATAAAATAGGAAACTGATATAAAGAGCCTTATCACACACATAGAAAGGCTTTTTATATAAATCAAAAACAGAGCCAATCAAGGACGGTTGGTTCTAAAAAAACAAGGAGGTATTTTATTATGCGTATCAACAATAACCTAATGGCTATTAACACACACAGACAACTAGGAATCACAAATACTGCAAGTTCAAAATCAATGGAAAAGTTATCATCAGGGTTTAGAATTAACCGTGCTGGTGATGACGCTGCAGGTCTTGCAATTTCTGAAAAAATGAGAGGTCAAATAAGAGGTCTTACTCAAGCATCAAGAAATGCTCAAGACACAATATCATTAATCCAAACAGCAGAGGGAGCATTGACAGAATCTCATGCGATCCTTCAAAGAATGAGAGAACTAGCGGTACAGGCTGCGAACGATACAAACACAGACTCAGACAGAAAAGAACTTCAAAATGAGGTTAAGCAGCTTATTTCTGAGTTGGATAGAATAGGTAACACAACTGAATTTAACACCAAGAAGCTTTTAGATGGCTCAGCTAAAGGTGTTAAAGAAGCAGTTGATGGAAGTATGAGGATTAATAATAACTCAGCACTTACTTTGAATGTGGGCACTAGTGCACTTGCTACGATCAAAGAGAGCACACTAGTTGATGGTGCGTATATGATTATTAAAGTAGATCATAAAACAGGTAATAATGGAACTGCTGAATTTGCAGCTACTAATTACAAGGTAATTGGTCCAGATGGAAAAGAAACAACAGAAATTACATTTACAGCTGATGGAGGTGGCATTACATTTGGTTCAAGCATGGTAGATGTTACTGGCGGTGTTACTATTAACCTTGCTACTGGTCTCACATTACATGAAAATATGAAAGTTGGAGAGAGTATTACCTTTGTATTCAGTGCAGCTGAAGAAGCATCAGATGCATTAGACGATTCAATAATGGCACAAATAGGTGCTAATGCAGGTCAAACAGCATTTATATCAATTGGTGATATGAGAGCGGCTGCATTAGGTGTTGATGAAATAGACATATCCAGTAAATTTGGAGCACAAGTAGCTATAGAAACAGTTAATAATGCACTTGAAAAGGTATCTACTCAAAGATCTGCACTAGGTGCTATGCAAAACCGTCTGGAGCATACAATTAAAAACTTAGACACGTCTGCTGAAAACTTGCAAGCATCTGAATCAAGAATCAGAGACGTAGACATGGCTAAGGAAATGATGGAATTTACAAAACAAAACATATTACAGCAGGCAGCTCAAGCGATGCTTGCACAAGCAAACCAAGCTCCTCAAGGTGTGCTACAGTTATTAAGATAATTGTAATTGGTTTAATATTGTTGTACTTCAAAAAAAGAGGAGATTTTATCTCCTCTTTTTTGAAGGTTATTATTATAGAAGAGAATGGGAGAATAAAAAGTATGAGTATACTTCAAGGACTAGAAAACATTCAAGAATATATTTTTGAGTATGATATAAATAAAGTAAAAAGTAGTATACAAGGATTAATTGAAAAATTAATGTCTTTGTTTAAAGAAGCCGATAAAGATGAAGTAAAGATTTTAAATGAAGTGTTTTCATATATGAATATTGCCCTTGCGAACAAAGATTACCTTTTATTAGCTGATTTAATAGAATATGAACTTGCTCCATTTATAAAAAACGAGAAGAGAGGCTGAATATATGACTGATTTATATCGGAAAAATTTATTGTTTTTTAAAAAGAGAAGTCCTGTACTATACAAAACTATCACTTCAGAAAAACCTCTATATGAAACAAAGATAGAAAAAGTACAGGGACAATTTAATTATATATTGGAGACTGAAAAAAGTAGATGCTTTATACACAGTATGTATAATATTGAAAGGGAGACTGAAAAAGTTTTTGAAAAGGCAGATAAAAGTGCTAGTGCATTAATTTTATTTGGAATGGGTGCAGGATATTATTTTCCGTATATAAAAAAGAATTTTCCACATTTAAAGCACCTTGTTATTGTCGAGCCAAATCTTGAGTTTTTCAGGGAGATGTTAAAATTTATCGATTTTAGGGAATTAAACTCTAACATAAAAAGTGTTATGCTTTTAATTAATAAAAGTCCTGAGGAAGCTGTTGAATTTTTAATTGGGGAGTTTAAAAAGTATTTGAATTTAGGAGTTGAAATTGTATCAAATATTTCATACAGAACTATTTATGAGGGATATTTTGAATTTTTGCATAAAAAAATTATAGAGAACCTTCGTAACACAATTGTTAACACAGCCACTTTAAAATTTATTAGCAACAGAGATACAATAAATTTCTTTAACAATATTCACAACAAAACCCTTGAATTTGAAAAGATAGCTTCTATATTTAAGGACAGACCAGCAATTCTTGTTTCAGCAGGACCTTCTTTGAATAAAAATATGCATTTATTAAAAGATTTAAAAGACAAAGCTATAATTGTGGCAGTAGGAAGTGCTATAAAAATACTTCACAATAATGGGATAGTACCTCATTTTAGAGTGGCTATTGACGGTGGAGAAAATGAAATGAAAATTTTTGAAGGCATTGATACTTCTAATTCTATTTTATTATATTCTAATTCAATATATCATGAAATATTGCCAGAATATAGAGGACCTAAAGTTAGTTTTCATCTAAATACTATGCCATTAGAAAAATATTTAAGAACAAAAGTAGAGGAAAATTTAATTACAATAAGAAGTGGATTTTCTGTTGCAAATGTTGCATTTGACTTATTGTGTAAATCAGGATGTTCTAAAATTATTATAATAGGGCAGGATTTATGTTATACAGGAGGAAAAAACTATGCAAAAGGTTCTTGGAATAATGATGATATTAATTTAAATAAAAAGGGTTATATAAAAACCTTTGATATATTTGGTAATGAAGTTTATACTACCAGACCATACCTTGGAATGAAGAATCTTTTTGAGAGGCTCTATAAGTTTTATAGTTCCGTTCCAGTTGTAAATGCAACAGAAGGAGGATTAAATATTGAGGGTTTTGTTAATTCAACTTTAGATAGCGAAACAAAATTATTAAATAAAATAGAAAACATCCAATCTGAAATTGAAGAGATAAACGAGAGGTACAATTGTGAAGGGGGCATAGCTTTTGAAAAATATAGAGATATTTTTAGTGAAATGATTATGGATTTTAATGAAGTATTAAGAATAAGTGAGAATGTTATAAGAAGAATTAAAAAATTACAAAGATATAAGGAAAAAAATATAGCTAAGGAAAGAACATTAAGAGAATTAGAAGAAATAAATGATCTTGGGAAAACTTATGCTGAGAGTGAAGTTTCTTTGAAAGTGATTTTACCGGCACTTCATCAAATAATTGAGTCTTATGGCATTGTATATGGGTATCGCGGAAAAGATGATAAAAAAAGAATAGATTCATTGGAAAAAGTTAGTCTATTAGTTATTACAGAAATATATGAATATGCAGAGTTAATAAAGGAATGTTTGAAATTAAATTTACAGCATGAAAGGTGTGTAATTAATTACAAAACAGTTTCTCAGTAGTGTAAAATAATACTTTTTGCAGTTGTAGATTAAAGATATATTTGTACACTTCGCATGTTTAATTTAAACACATATTAAGATATTTATATGAAGGTTCCTAATCGTATTAACAAATGAGGAAGGGAGAGTTATACATGTTAGATAACGCTTCTATATTAATTACAGGTGGAACAGGTTCTTTTGGAAAAAAGTTTATTGAAATGATTTTCAAAAAATACAATCCACGCAGAGTAGTTGTTTATTCCAGAGATGAATATAAACAGTTTGTAGTTAGAAATATGTTTAGTAGAAAATTAACGTCAGAACAAATGTCAAAGCTCAGGTTTTTCATTGGGGATGTAAGAGATAAAGACCGTTTATACAGAGCTTTTAAAGATATAGACTATGTAATCCACGCAGCAGCTATGAAACAAGTACCGGTATGCGAATATAATCCTTTTGAAGCTATAAAAACAAATATACACGGTGCTCAAAATGTGATTGATGCAGCACTTGACAGAGGAGTAAAGAAAGTTGTTGCTTTATCTACAGACAAAGCTGTAAATCCTATAAACCTTTATGGGGGAACAAAGCTTGTATCTGATAAGTTATTCACTGCTGCCAATGCCTATTCAGGAGAAAAAGGAACTGTGTTTTCAGTTGTACGCTATGGAAATGTTGCAGGAAGCAGAGGATCTGTAATTCCGTTTTTTAAATCATGTATTGAAAAAGGAGAAAAAGAACTTCCAATAACGGATTTTCGTATGACACGTTTTTGGATTACTTTGGAAGAGGGAGTTGAACTTGTTTTTAAAGCAATCAGAGAATCAAAAGGTGGAGAAACATATGTATCAAAAATACCATCTTTTAAAGTTGTAGATTTGGCTAAAGCTATTTCTCCGGAGTGTGAGTTGAAAGAAGTTGGCATAAGAGAAGGAGAAAAGCTTCACGAAGTTATGATTACAAAGGATGACAGCAGAAATGCTTTTGAATATGAAAAACATTATATAGTATATCCTAATTTTGATTGGTGGTCTAAAGATAAGCATTTTAAAAATGGTGGGAAAAGAATTGAAGACGGGTTTGAATATAATTCCGGAACAAATAAAGAATGGCTAAGCGTTGAGGATTTGAGAAAAAGGCTAGAGTTATTAAATATTGAAGATTAAAAATATAAAAAAGGTGTGACTATATGAAAAAAGTAGTTGCAATAATACAAGCAAGAATGGGTTCTACAAGGCTGCCGGGAAAGGTAATGAAAAATCTATGTGGCAAGACGGTGCTTGCTCATGATATAGAAAGAGTGAGGCAGTCTAAATATATTGATGAGATTGTTATAGCTACCACAAAATTTAAAGAAGATGATATTATTTTAAGGGAAGCTTTAGAAAATGGAGCTAAAGTATATAGAGGCAGTGAAGATGATGTGCTTAGAAGATATTATGAAGCAGCAAAAGAAAATAAAGCTGATGTAATTGTAAGAATTACTTCTGATTGTCCATTAATTGATCCTTTTATAGTTGATGAAGTTATAAAGGTTTATTTAAATAGCAATTATGATTTAGTAACTAATGCAGGTATTTATCCGGAAAACAGAACCTATCCAAGAGGATTGGATGTAGAGGTTTTTTCTTTTGATATATTAAAAAAAGCTTTTCAAGAAGCAAAAGAAATGTATCAGAGGGAGCATGTAACTCCATTTATATATGAAAACAGTAAAAATATATACTATTACAAAAACGATATAGATTATTCAAAATACCGGTGGACTTTAGATACAGAGGAGGATTATAAGCTTATAGAAATAATATATAAAAGCTTTATAAAAGAAAGCATAATTTTTATTTTAATGATATTTTAAAGTTGTTTGATAATATGCCAGAGTTATTTAAAATTAATAAAAATGTGCAACAAAAAATTATCAGTAGATGAAAGAGGAATTTAAGTTGTCTGGTCGTATTACAAAGGTATAATGAGAGCATTATTTATAAATTAACGTGAGTTTTACAAAACAACAAATTTTGTTAAATTTAAATATTAGAAATTAATAGATGTATAAGACAAGAAAAAATAAGTTATTAGAGGTGATAAGATGTTAAATATAACTTTATTATGTGATAATCCAGATAGTTGGATTGTACCATATTTGCTTCAGTTAAAGGATGAGATACAAAAGAGAGGTCATTTGGTTAGTTTTATTAATAATTATAAAGATATTAAAAAAGGTGATATTGCTTGTTTTTTGGGGTGTGAAAAAATTATTCCTCTAGAGTATTTAAGTTTAAATAGAAACAATTTGGTGGTGCATGAAAGTGATTTACCAAAAGGAAAGGGATGGAGTCCTCTGACATGGATGATTTTAGAGGGAAAGAACAGAATACCCATTACTTTATTTGAAGCTGCTAAAAATGTTGATTCGGGGGATATTTATTTACAGGACTATATTGAGTTAGATGGAACAGAATTGTTGTCAGAAATAAAGCATTTGCAAGGAAAGAAAACAAATGAGTTAATCTTGAAATTCATTGATAATTATTCTAAAATGCAAGGAAAACCACAGGAAGGAGAAGAAAGTTTCTATAGAAAAAGAACTCCTAAAGATAGTGAATTAGATATAAATAAGACTATAGATGAACAATTTAATTTATTAAGAGTTGTAGATAATGAAAAATACCCGGCTTTTTTTTACAAGAATGGGCATAAATACATACTAAAAATATATAAGGACAAATGATCTATGTGCGAGAGTCAGCTGTGTTGAATCTTTAAAGGAATTTTAACCATAAAAAACAGATGTATGTTAATAAAGTAGAAATAGATTTAACATAAAAGGAGTATGTTTATGATAGAACCAATAAAAATAAAGAACAGATACATAGGAAAAAACTGTCCAGTTTATATTATTGCTGAAATGTCTGCTAATCATGCGGGAGATATAAATAGGGCTATAGAAATTATTCATGCTGCCAAAGAGAGTGGAGCAGATTGTATTAAGATACAGACTTATACTCCGGATACAATGACAATAGATTCTAAAAAAGATTATTTTAAAATAAAAAGTGGAACATGGGAAGGGGAAAATTTGTATAACCTTTATCAAAAAGCATACACTCCTTGGGAATGGCAAAAACAGCTTAAAGAGGAAGCTGAAAAAGTAGGACTTGATTTTCTTTCAACTCCTTTTGATTTTACAGCTGTGGATTTTTTAGAAGATTTGGGAGTGGATTTTTACAAAATTGCATCTTTTGAACTTGTAGATATACCTTTAATAAAATATGTAGCTTCAAAAGGAAAGCCTATTATAATGTCTACTGGCATGGGAACATTAGGAGAAATTGAAGAGGCAGTTAAAGCTGTAAGGCAAGCAGGCAATAAAAATTTATGTTTGCTTAAATGTTCCAGTGCTTATCCAGCAGTTTCAGATGATATGAATCTTGTGACGATAAAACATTTAGAAAAAACATTTGGTGTTCCTGCAGGCTTATCAGATCATTCATTGGGCTCTGTTGGGGCAATTGCAGCTGTAGCAATGGGAGCTAAAATAATCGAGAAACATTTCTGTATAAGTAGGGAAATAGAGAATCCTGATGCATCATTTTCTATGGAGCCAAGTGAATTTAAAAAAATGGTTGAAGATATACGAGCGGCAGAAAAGGCTATAGGTAAGGTATGTTATGATATTTCGGAAAGGGAAAAAGCCAGTCAAGTATTTAGAAGATCTATATTTGTTGTTGAGAATATAAAAGAAGGAGAAATTTTTACTGAAAAGAATATTAGAGTTATACGGCCTGGTTATGGTCTTTCTCCAAAGTATTATGAAGATATTATTGGTAAAAAGGCATCAAAGGATATTGAAAAGGGTGAACCACTTTGCTGGAATATGGTTGACTAATGGAGGTAAGTTATGAACATAATTATTGCCACTATAAAATCATGGAACATTAAAAATGCAAACCGTTTTAAAAAAAATAATAAAGATAAATATAATGCATTTATTATTACAAATAAAAATGACCTGACTTTAGAAGTGGTAAAAAAATTAAACCCTAAGATTATTTTTTTCCCACATTGGTCTTGGATTATTCCAGATGATATTTTTAAAAATTATACTTGTGTAGTTTTTCACATGACTGATTTACCTTATGGGAGAGGCGGGAGCCCATTGCAAAATCTTATTGAAAGAGGACATAAAAGCACGAAAATATCTGCCATACGAGTAGATGGAGGAATAGATACAGGGGACATATTTTTAAAAAAGCACCTTGATTTATATGGTACAGCTGAAGAAATTTTTATACGGGCTTCTAACATAATATTTAATGAAATGATTCCGGAGATTCTTGAAAAAAAACCTTTACCTCAAAAGCAAGAAGGAGAAGTTGTAGAGTTTAAAAGAAGAAAACCTGAACAAAGCGAAATACATGCTGATTTTAGCCTGGGAAAAATATATGATTACATTAGAATGCTTGATGCAGAAGGATATCCAAAAGCATTTATAAAGTTTGGGAATTACCGACTGGAGTTTTCAAGGTCATCTTTAAAAAATGATAGGATTATTGCTGATGTTGAAATTATTGTGGATGGTGAAGAAAATGAGTAAGATATTAGTGCTAGCAGCTCATCCCGATGATGAGATACTTGGATTAGGAGGTACAGTCAGAAAACACGCAAACTTAGGTGATGATGTACAATGTGTTATATTAGGTGAAGGAATTACGTCTAGGGCAGAGAAAAGAGAAAAAGGGGATAAGAATGCTGTTGATGATATTAAAAAACAAGCACTTAGAGCAGCAGAGATAATTGGTTTTAAAAAAGTATTTTTTTTCAAATTTTCCGGATAATAGATTTGATTCAATAGATTTACTAGACATTATAAAAGAAGTAGAAAAATATATAATGGAAATACAGCCTGAAATAATATATACACATCATTATGGAGACTTAAATATTGACCATAGGAGAACTTTTGAGGCAGTTATTACAGCTACAAGACCTTTAGAGGGTTGTTGTGTGAAAGAAGTATATTGTTTTGAGACACCTTCTTCTACAGAATGGAACTTTGAGTATGGAAGTAATACTTTTAAGCCTAATGTTTTTGTGGATATAGAGGATACTATAGATGAAAAACTTAAAGCTATGGAATGTTATAAATCAGAAATAAGGGAATATCCTCATCCAAGGTCTTTAAAAGCACTTGAAATAATAGCTGCTAGATGGGGAACAGTAGTTGGTAAAACTTATGTAGAGGCTTTTGAACTTATTAGAAAAGTGGTGTAATGGTCTAATGAATGTAGGAATAAGAGTGGATGGTAGTAAAAATATCGGAATGGGCCATATAATGCGTTGCATATCACTTGCAAGGAGTTTTAAAGATGCAGGAAGTAACGTATTTTTTATAAGCAAATACCAGCAAGGAATTTTTGCAATAGAGGAAAATGGATTTAATCTAAAGAAACTATCATATGATGAACAAAAAGAACAAGAACCTAAGGAAGAATTTTACTATGGGAATTCCTTGGAATTGGAAGAAGAATCAGAGGAAATAATCAGATTGATTGAAATTTGTAAACTAGATGTTTTAATTATAGACTCATATAATGTTACTGAAAAATATTTTTTGAAGATAAAACCGTATGTGAAAATATTGGTTTATATAGATGATGTAAATGCTTTTCCTTATCCTGTTGATGTGGTTATAAATGGTAATATTACTGGGAAGTATCTTGATTATAAATCTTATTTTAAAAATCAGAAGTTTTTGTTAGGTCCTTCTTATAATTTAATACGTGACGAATTTAAAAACATTTCTAAAAGGGCCGTATCTAAAGAAGTAAAAAAAATAATGATTACAACAGGTGGTTCAGATCCTTTTAGAACTATGGAGTTATTAATAGATATAATTAGAAGTGATAATTCACTAGATGGCATAGAGATTCATGGAATAATAGGAGTCGGATTTCAAAACAAACAAGAATTAAAAGAAAAACAAAGACAGTATAAAAACATTGTTCTCCATGAAAATGTCGTGAAGATGTCTGAAATAATGCTTTATTGTGATATAGCACTGTCTTCATGTGGAAGCACTTTATATGAGCTTTGTGCATGTGGAACTCCTGTTTTAGGTTTTGTTTTGGCAGATAACCAGGAATTTGTTGCAAAAAAGATGGACGAACTTGGATATATAAAATTTTTAGGTTGGTATCATCAGCTAAAAAAAGAAAATGTTAATTATACTATAAAAGAAATTATACATGGTTTTGAAACAAGGGAAGAGATGGTAAAAAGGCAACAAGGATTAGTAGATGGAAATGGAACTAAAAGAGTTGTAAATGTTATAAGAGAAATGTTATTTTAAGAAAGATGGTGGTTATTTATGAGTGATAATAAATTTATTCCATATGGCTGTCAGTGGATTGATGAGGATGATATTAATGCTGTAGTGGATGTACTCCGATCTGATTATTTAACTACAGGACCTAAAGTTTTGGAATTTGAAAAAAAATTTGCAGATTATACTGGAGCTAAATATGCTGTTTCAATTTCTAATGGTACAGCTGCTTTACATGCAGCTTGTTTTGCAGCAGGGATAAAAGAAGGGGATGAAGTGATAACAACGCCCATTACTTTTGCTGCATCAGCTAATGCTGTATTGTATCAAGGTGCAAAGCCGGTTTTTGCAGATATAGATGAAAGAACATATAATATAGATCCAAAAGAAATAGAAAAAAATATTACAAATAAAACAAAAGCAATTATACCTGTTCATTTTACTGGTCAACCTTGCGATATGGATGAAATACATAAAATTGCACAAAAATATAATTTGATGGTTATTGAAGATGCGGCTCATGCATTAGGGGCAGAGTATAAAGGAAAAAGAATTGGAAATTTGTCAGATATGACTATATTTAGTTTTCATCCTGTAAAGCATATTACAACAGGAGAAGGCGGTATGATTACAACAAATAATAAAGAATTGTATGAAAAATTATTATTGTTCAGGACACATGGCATTACAAGAAAAAGAGAACTTTTTGAAAATGCTGATGAAGGTCTCTGGTTTTATGACCAGTTATGTTTAGGCTATAACTACCGTATGACGGATATACAATGTGCATTGGGTTTGAGTCAATTAAAAAAATCAGATAAATTTTTATCCAGAAGAAGAGAAATTGCAGAGATATATAATAAAGCTTTTAAAGAGTTAGATGGTGTAATTGTGCCTTTTCAAAAAGAGGATAGAAACTCAAGTTGGCATCTTTATGTAGTTAAATTTGATTTAAATACGTTAAGTATGAGCCGAAGAAAAATATATGATTTTTTAATTTCCCAGGACATAGGCGTAAATGTACATTATATACCAGTGTATTATTTGAGCCATTATAAAAAGTTGGGATATAAAAAAGGTATATGTAAAAATGCAGAGAAATTATATGAAGAAATAATTACACTGCCCCTTTATCCTAAAATGAATGATGAAGATGTAGAATATGTTATTAATGCTGTAAAGAAAGTTGTGCTTTAAGACATAAAACCTTACCCTGTTTTGGTTTTAAAATTTAAATATAGGAAATAAAACTGGAGGTGTTGGTATTGGCTAATGAGAAAGTAGCACTTGTTACAGGAGGGAGTAGAGGGTTAGGAAGAGCTATTGTCGAAAACTTTATTAATAATGGGTATAAGGTTGCTTTTACTTATTTAAATAGTGAAGAAAATGCAAAAGAGATCTGTAAGTTATATGGCGATAATGTTTTGCCTTTAAGAGCAGATGCATCAGATTATAAAAGGGCATTTGAAGTTGTTAGAGAGGTTGTATCTACATATGGAAGTCTAGGGGTTCTCTTAAATAATGTGGCTTCTGCAAAAGATAAACCAATATGGGAAATGGATCTAGAAAGCTGGAATTTTGGAATAACTAATACATTGGGCTCTTGTTTTAATTATACAAGAGCAGTTGTAGATATATTCATGAAAAATAAAAAAGGCAAGATAATAAATATAGGTTCAATAAACGGTATAAGAGGTAGGGAAGGAAGTGTTAGCTATAGTACTGCAAAAGCAGGAATTATAGGCTTCACAAAGACTATTGCTAAAGAATTAGGTGAATATAATATAAATGTAAACCTTGTTGCACCGGGTTTTATTGATACTGATGGGCAGAAAAATACAAGTCAGTTAATTAGGAAATTAGTTCTCAATGAGTGCACGATAAGAAAACTATCTACACCACAGGAAATTGCATATGTTGTTGAATTTCTTGCTAGTGAGAAAGCAGATAATATTACAGGACAGATAATACAAGTTGATAATGGCCAATATATTTAGGAGGATTTGTATGAAAGTGTCTGCAATAATTCAAGCACGGACTGGTTCTAGCCGTCTCCCAGGAAAAGTACTTAAAGAAATTTGTGGGTTACCTGTATTGGTGCATGTAATAAACAGAGTTAAACAAGCTAAAAAGGTAAATGAAATAATAGTTGCTACTACTGATAAGGCTAGCGATGAAGTGATTGTAGATATTAGTGAGATGGAGAATATCAAGGTTTTTAGAGGAAGTGAAGAAGATGTACTTGAGAGATATTACAAGACAGCTTTGCATTTTAAATCGGATATTATTGTTAGGATAACAAGTGATAATCCTTTAACCGATCATAGGCTGATAGATAAAATAGTAGAGAATTTAATTATACATAATGCGGATTATAGTTGTAATAACATGCCTTCAACATATCCATATGGATTAGATTGTGAATGTTTTACTTTTCAGGTACTAGAGGAAGCTTTTTTTAATGCGAAAGATAAATATGAGAGGGAACATGTAACCCCTTATATAAGAGAAAATAAAGAATTATTTAAGATAGTAAGCATAAAAGGAAACGATAATTATTCACATCTAAGATGGACATTAGATACACAAGAAGATTACAACCACATAAAAGAAATATTCGAGAATTTGTACCATAAAAATAAATATTTCTTAACTGAAGATATTATTCAGTTTTTACAAGAAAACAAAAGAATTTAGGTGAGATATTAATTATGGAACTTGTATTGGGCACTGCACAATTAGGAATGAACTATGGTGTAAATAACATATCTGGTAAGCCCTCTTTCTCAGAAGGATTTAACATTTTAAAAAAAGCCTTTGAAAATGGAGTAAATATGGTAGACACTGCATTAGCATATGGGAATTCTGAATTGATAATTGGAGAATTTATGTCACGCACAAATCGTTATTTTAAAATAGCCACAAAGTTGCCTAAATTAAAATATTGTGAAAATTTAAAAGACCAAGTTGAAGCATATATCGAAAAATCATTGAATAATTTAAGAGTCAAAAAAATTGACTATTATTTTCTCCATAGTTTTGAGGATTATAAAAATAACATTGAAATTATAAAAATTTTAAAACAAAACCAGGAGAATGGAAAAGTTCAAAAGATAGGAGTTTCTATATATGATACTTATGAGCTTGACTATATACTTAACAATAGTGAAGGATTTATTGATATAGTTCAAATACCTTTCAATATATTTGACTTAAGGTGGATAAAGGATTCTATATTAGAACGTACTAAAGAAAAAGGCATTGAAGTATTTGTGAGAAGTATTTATTTACAGGGTTTATTATTTCTTAAAAAGGATGCTTTAGACAAAATACATCCTAAAACATACCAGTATGTTAGCAAACTTTTGGAATTTGCTGAGGAGAATAACATGGACATTAGTAATTTAGCCATGCAATATATAAAATCGCATACAGAGATTAATTATGTTTTAGTAGGTTGCGAGACAGAAGAGCAAATTGATCAAAATATAAGAAACTTCTATTCAGATTATACAGATAAGTATAAGTTAATTAAAGAATTTGCAATGAAAAATTATACCGATGTTGAAAAGGAAATAATTGATCCAAGATTGTGGAAATGTTAGTAATGGGAAGGGTTTTTTTATAAGAATTATACAGTGGCGAGATAGAAGGAAACTGTACGTATCATTTTTAAAGAAAAGATAAGTGAAACTACTTAAGTAGTTATTTGTTAGAATAGATAGATAGAGTTAGGTGATAAAAACTGTTAAGATACAAACTTTTTTAGACAGGTAGTTCTTTTATTTTGACTAAAAAAGATTTGGAATGCCAAATGTAAATGTAGATTAATAAATATTCAAAAATAAAAAGACAAACGGAGGAATGGAATGGATAAAATAAAGATGATGAGTAAGATTAAGGAGATACATTTAGAAAATAAAAATATTATAAAATACTTAAAAGAAATTGATGGTAGAACAAATAATTCTATTGAAGACATTATGATTAGTTACGATTTTCAGGCAGGTAGTTATACAAAGGCTTATAAAAAAGATCCAAAACAAAAGGAAAATTTTTGTTCTTGTCTTGCTAATATAATTAACAATTTAGAAGACTGTAATTCTATTTTAGAAGTAGGTGTGGGTGAGGGAACTACTTTAGGACCTTTATTTAAAAAGGTAGAAAAAGAACTAAGTAAATGGTATGGATTTGATATATCTTGGTCTAGAATTAAATATGCTAATAAATTTTTAAAAGAAACTGGTATAAATAATGTATGTCTATTCACAGGTGATTTGTTTTCGACGCCATTAAAAGATAATTCAATAGATATAGTCTATACTGCTCATTCAATTGAACCTAATGGGGGTAAAGAAAAAGAAGCACTTGAGGAGTTGTATCGTATCACAAATAAGTATTTAATTTTATTAGAACCCTCTTATGAATTTGCATGCGAAGAAGGAAGAAGAAGGATGGAGTATCATGGATATGTTAAAAACTTATATTCAACAGCAAAAGAAAACGGGTATGATATTATTGAGCATAGATTATTTGATGTATCTGCAAATCCATTAAACCCCACAGGTTTAATTATTATACGAAAAAAACCTGAAAAGAAAAGCAAAAGGCCTTTATGCTGTCCTGTTACTAGAACAGATCTTATCAAAAAGGATAATGTGTTTTTTTCAGAGGAGAGTTTTCTTGTTTATCCTATAATTGAGGAAATACCTTGCTTATTGCCTCAAAATGCTATTATTGCAACAAAATTTTTAGATTTGTAAATAGATAATATTTAAACAATTGTGGAATATATAGAGTGGAAAGTTTAGTTTATAAATATTAAGTTTAGAAAACTGATAAAAGTAACACTATGTTATTACTTTTATCCATTAAATTTATCATATTTTAGTGCTCTATTTTTTGATAGGGTGCAATTTTATAACAATTCTTTTAAGTGATCGCTGACAATGTTTAAATCAAAATTAAATACTATAAAAATCAAAAGTATATTTAGTCTTAAAATTTTATGAAGATGTAGAATATGTTATTAATGCTGTAAAGAAAGTTGTCTCCTTTTAATTTAGATATATTGCAAGGAGGTAACTTTACTATTTTGAGGGTCTCTCAATCCATATAGCAGATAATTTAGAATTTTCTCACTAAATTTTTGAAATAATTAGCCGATACAAGAAAAAAGAAAAGTTTTCCTACAAGTCAACTAACATTTAAATTTTCAAAAAAATGAGATTCTATAGGTAGGACAATTTAAAGCAAAATGTTATTAAAAATATCAGAGGAGGTTTATTTACATGTCTACATCTTTGAGTTATTCTTATCACGGAAGTACTCCGGAGTGTTATATTTGGGAAGATAAAGAATTAGGAGTAAAACTGTAAGATATGATATGCAAGGATATGAAGTGCCATTTAAGAGCATATATGTACCCAATTTTATTTTTGAGGGAAGAGATGATGAGGATGAAGCTATTCAGGTGGTTGTTCACTGGGGCGAATGGGGTTTATTAGATGGAGATGTTATAGGGCATAGCATTGTAGACTATCCAGAAGATAGACAATACTAAAATTAAATTAAGTGAAAGTATTAATAAGATTAAAGTATCTTTTACTTTTATTGCAGAGAAAATAAGATGCAGATGACAATTTTATATCGGTAAAAAATGATTTTAAAATCTTTACATAAAGAAAAAGAAATAAGAGAAAGGTATAAGAATGTAGTTGAGCAGCTTCAAAGATCATTTATCTAAGCTATAATGTTTTTTGAACTGAGTTAAAAACTTGATGCTAAAGTAGCCTGGTTCGTTTTGATTTAAATAAATAGGAGTGATGAACATGAAAATAGGTCCACGAAAACCAAGCTTAAAGAAAAGCATAAAAGCTAGAACAACAGGAAAGATAAAGAGAAAGGCTAAAAGTGCAGTGAACCCTTTGTATGGTAAAAAGGGCACAGGGTGGATACGAAACCCTAAGAAGGCTGCATACAATAAGGTATATAGGAAAACAACCTTTGGTATTGGGGATTTGTTGAAGAAGATATTTAAGTAGGTATGTAGGTAAGAACAGCGATCATGAGGTCGTTGTTCTTTGTTTGGGTTTTTTAAAAAAAGAAGGAATTCATATAGACTTCAATTAAGTAGGTTTGGAAACAGAACGTATTAAGAATACTGATACACAGAATTATTTATATTCCTAGGTTGTCTAGATTAATTTAATAGTATAGGAATTTGCATTTTAGCCTTTGGTCTTAGTAGGTAAAAAATACATGTCAGAGAAATAAAATTGTTGATTGGATTGCAAAATTTGTATAAAATAAAGTGGAATATATGTATAAAAGGTGGGTTATAGTTTTTAAGAATAAAAGTGATAACAGAAGAAGAAAAGAAAGACAAGAATATATTTAAGCAGATAATAGAAGAGAACTGGGAAGACTTCAAAAAGAAGTACCCATCGTATAACAAACCGTATTATGAAGAAGTTATAAAAAAGACATTGCTATGTGGGTCAGAGCAGGGAGGATATACGGAGTATAGATGTATGGAATGCGGACAGGGGATGAGGCGTATACCATTTACCTGTAAAAGTTGTTTTTGTCTTTCGTGTTCAAAAGTTTATACAGATGAAGTAGTAAGCCAAGTTAGTAAGATGCTAAGGTCTGGAATGAAGTACCGACATGTGGTGCTGACAATTCCAGAGCAATTAAGAGAAGTATTTTATAAGTATAGACATAACGGGAAAATATTGTCTGAATTAATGCGTACAGGCTACAGATGTGTGGAAGAAGTAGTAGGAACAGCAGTAAAAAGGAAAGTGAAAATAGGCATGATAATGGTGCTGCAAACCCATGGAAGATCAGGACACTATAATCCCCACTTGCATATACTTTTGACAAGTGGAGGAATAAAAGAAGAGAGGAAAGAGTGGAAGGAATTGTGGTACCTGCCTTTTGAGATTATCCATACGAAATGGCAGTATCATTTATTGAACATGATAAGAGAACAAGTACCCACCAAAGAGATGAATAAAATGGTAGACAATTTGTATAAGTTATATACAAAGGGATTTGTTGCAAATGTAAGTAAGGGGGAAGCACCTGAGAAAGCAAAAGGTCTTGCAAAATATTTGGCAAAGTACATGGCATCACCACCAATCAGTGTAAGGAGAATCATCAGATATGACGGTGAAACAGTAACATATTGGTATAATGATCATGAAACAAAAGCTAGAAAAGAAGAGAGTTTGGATGTGTTGACCTTTATAGGTCGGATGGTACAGCATATACTTCCGAAGGGATTTCAACGTATAAGATATTATGGTTTGCAGGCAACAAAAACATATGAAAAATGGAGTCAAGTGATAAAAGAAGGTCTTAAGAACTTTTGTAAAGCAGTACAAGGAGTTTATGAAGTAATTGAATCTAGGAATTATAGACAAAGATATAAAGAAAGTAGTAGGAAGGACCCGTTAAAGTGTCCTTTTTGCGGGAGTGAAATGAAAGTATGGAAAATATGGCATCCGATATATGGAGTAATATATGACGAAGAGAAAAATATCAGACAGGGAAAGTATGAAAAATATTCTAAACCAAGAGATAGAGGAGGATGTACCCTTCGGGGGTGTACCAGAATATTACAAATATCGATGTTCTCATTGTCACTTTGAGAACACAATGAATGAGGCCAATGTAGATGTGGCTTTCGGTTGGACTAAGAAAAGGACAAAATGTTCAAGGGGGTTAATGCCCGTACTTGAATGTCCCATTTGTTCATGCTTAACATATGAATGTGTGGATTAAAAAAGTCCGCCCGATAGGGCGATAAGTTCATGGAGGAGCTTAAGAACCGAGGATTTACTAAAACAGCTGCTGTTGCTATTGTTTCAGATAGACCTTTCTATGAAGGGCGCAACAATGAAGGTATATATAAGTTTTTTAGAGAAGAATATTCTGTTTACGGTTGTATTTTTAAGCCAACAGGTGTAGGAAAAAATAAAGATAGCATTGCATTAACAAGCAGATATGATTTTATCTGGCAGGATTTAAGCGACGGTCGTAAATATTACATAATCGAGATTTGAAGTATTTAATTGAAGAAGGGGGATATTTGTGAATAAATTGATTGATGAGATTTGGCAATATTCACACTATTATGGTGATATGTTATTTACTTCTTTGCGTTTACATGATAATGAAGAAGATTATGCTGCTATATTAGTTTTATTTAATGCGATGGAGTTAATCTGTAAATCTGTAAGAGAAAATTATAATCAAAACTTTTTACAGGATTTGTCCGATTTAAAAAATAATAATATTCTATCCGAAGAAGATTATGATTTTCTAGCTAGCAAAGAATCTGGTATCAGAGGCATAAGAAATATCATGACACACAGAAATGCATACCAATATTGTTTAGAGGGTACTGATGGTAAAGCTCTTCCCTTTGCAGAACCGGGAACTTGGACAATAGTATTTGAAAGCTATGCTCCTAGAATAATTCAAATCTTATATGAGATTTTAAACAACTCTCATTGGAAAAATGAAAGGTGATTTAAGATGTCGGGGCTATTGACTTTTTAGGCTTTACCCCCCAAGGAGATTGATAACCTAAAAATAAAATTCAAACAGATATTCAGATATAACGCAAACAAAAAGGAAAGGGAGGGAGTATAACAGCATGAATCAAACAGAAGGAGCAGACCAATTCGTTCTTAGAATGAGTGTTGCTGACGATGGATTTAGCTTTTCATCTTACATCGAAACAGCATTAATATCTGCGGAAACTGAAATTCAGAATCTGAAAGAGACAATCATGTCAGTTGAGAGTCTTAAACCGAACTGTGATAAGTTAGATTATGCGCTGGCTGCAAGTTCAGGAGTTCTCTGTGGCATCATTGATATTTTCCTAGTTGGAAAACCTGGAGAGTCACCGGCTGGAGATGTTACTGATAAGTGGTTTGCAAATCGGACAACTGATTTCGCTAAACTTTGCGGATGGGAAGGCAAAGGAAGTGATTCACTGTCATCAGCAATTAGCTTTCTTGAGAAGAAATTTAAAATTCCATATGACCAGCGCGGAGCCGGTGATGCTGGAAGTATAGTATTTGACTTGAGTCCTTCAAATCATCATTTCAAATCACTTGGTCATAATCCGACTTTGCTTGGTTTGTTTTTTTCGATATTAGATCAGTTTACAAATCAATCGCACTTTGTTTCTGGAGGAGAACTGATATCTTTACAGAATGCTGATGGAAAATTTGAACTTCGCGGCAGTAATGTTCCAGAAAAATTATTTTGTGGGTTCGTCAACTGGTTTGGTCATTTGATTTCCGATATGTCTGGATCATCCAGCAGTAAAGGACGAGGTATGGGAATACCTTCTCCGTTTTGGGCTTGGACGAACGATATTATTGCAATAAAGAGAAAACTGAACATTCCCGTTTTACAGTTTGAAAACACAATAAATGAGCTGGCTCTGAGCATATACAAAGAAGGATACGATATCCGCTTTCAAGCCACCCAGGTCATTCCAGTCTTTATCAATGAAATTATTGTCAGGTTGGTATATGCGATAAGGCGATTGGTAAAATATTTCGTAACAACAGACAAAGAAGAACGTTCGGCATCCGCAATGTGGAAAGCTTGTGAGCCATTTTCAAATCCCACCGTAAAAAGAATGCTTACAATAGCACACGGCACCTTCTGCATGATGAATCTTGGCGATGCAACCATACGGGCCTTCTTAACCGGAGGTGGTACCTTCAATGTGACTGAATTTTTCCTTCGGCTTAACATAGTGGGGGTGGGCCGTTTCACAATTTCATTGTATGGAGAAGCAAAGCGGGTCGTTGTAATACGAAAAGCTGAGTCCGAAGCTCAGTTTGCAAGAAGAGAAATAACCATCGTAGAAAACTATCTGAACGGACTCTCATTATTATCGGAGTTATACGATGATAAGTATCTTGTAGATTTTATTGATGACTTTAAGAATAGCGATATGTATGTTCAGGCATTCCAAAAATCTGTCCGATTGGCAGAACTCAGAAAGGTCCCTGATAATAATATACTTAGAACAAAATCCGATATAGATTTATATTTTGGGGGTAACAGACAATGAGCAAGAAAAAATCGAGGTTAAAACTTGCCCAAGAGCAGGCAGAATCGGCTATCAAGAAGACAAATGATAAAATTAGCGAGTTGGGTACACACACGAGTCAGCTTTATAATGAATTGAACATCTTACAAAAACTCTTTGACGATATTAGAAATGTTCCAAGCGAGAAACGATTTGAGTATGAAAAACTGAAAAAAATCCGTCTGAACTGGAAACAGCAAGCAGAAAAGATTGAATCAGATTACAAAAATGCCGTCGCAAAAAATGCTGGGAAAGGTGCTGCTGGTGTAGGTGCGGGAATCGCAGTTGCGGCTCTTGGTCCTACTGCCGCAATGGGAATTGCGACAACATTCGGTATTGCTTCAACAGGAACAGCCATATCTACATTGAGTGGCGCGGCAGCTACCAATGCGGCATTAGCTTGGTTGGGCGGAGGTGCGCTTGCGGCCGGTGGTGGAGGAATGGCTGCTGGTAAAGCATTTCTTGCTCTTGCCGGACCTGTAGGTTGGGCGATTGGCGGGGTTGCACTTGTGAGTAGCGGACTTCTGCTATGGAAAGGGAAAAGTGATCAGAACCGTCTTGAGGAGATTTTCACCCTCATCAGCAAGCGTGATGTTAAATCATACGAACTTGCTATTGTAGAAATAAATGAGCGAATAAGCCGTATTAAAGATGAAAGCCAAAAACTCAATTGTGCAAGCGAAAGAACAAGAACATTTGGTCTGGACTACAGCTTAATGACAGAGGCACAGCAATATGAATTGGGTTCTTATGTAAATCTGATGAATTCCTCTACTCAATTGTTGGTTAATCCGATAATTGGATTGCAACCAAAATACGACATAAGTGATTTGAAGGAATACATAGCTTTCAGTAAAAAGAAGTTTGATGATAAGCAGAAATCTTTGATTGTTTCCCTCTCCAATCTCTTGTATAAGATAAATCTTGATGAAAAAGATAAGATCCTATTATGGAAGTCTTTCAAAAGAAACAAGAAGTTCTTGTCTTCTATAGAAATGTCAAAGCAGGATTTTGAATTTTCAATTATTGGAACAGTAACTGATGCACTTGAGCATAAGTATCGTTTAGAAAAAGGTTGATAGCAATATTCAGATACTGGGAAGATTCTTGCCTATAAATGTTTGTAGTGTGCCCATTTAAATCAAACATTCTTTATATTTTATGAGTGTATTGGATATGTTCCCTCATACCGATAGTGCAAAAAGAGCCTTTGACGTGTTTCCGACTACCGACAATGTAAAAGACATCAATCCACCCGGCTCGTTGCATGTGGAGTGCGTAGTATTGATGTCAAGGCTGTAAGCCTTTATTTTACTAGGTTTCCGGAAGTACATCCAAGTTGTCTACTCAACCTAAAGGTCCAAAATACGTACATGGGAACATATCGAGGGGGTATTTTTTGAGTGAAATTTAACTCAAAAATAGATAGGGCTGTAAATGTCAATAAAAATTTAGGTCAGTTACCGGAGTAAATTAGGCCACCAATTCGTAAAAAATTATCCAACATCTGCCTGTCTCGAAAGAGCCTGCTTAAACCTGTAACTTTCCCCATTAATGTTCAGTATGTGTGCATTATGAGTCAAACGGTCAAGCAAGGCGGCTGTCATTTGTTCATCACCTAACACCTCCGTCCATTTTGGAAATTCTAAGTTTGTAGTTATAATCAGGCTGCCTCTCTCATATCGGGAAGAACAAAACTGAAAGAGCAATTCTGCCCCAACTTTGCTGAAAGGTACATAGCCTAATTCATCAAGAATCACTAAATGCGGTGTCATCCATTGTTTTTCAAGCTTATTGAGACGATATTCCTGCTGAGCAGCGAGCAGTTCATTAATTAAACCAGCTGCTGTGTAGAACTTTACCTTCATGCCCTGTCGGCATGCCTCATAACCAAGAGCAATCGCAATATGGGTTTTACCAACCCCAGAGTTACCTACCAACAGGACATTTTCTCTTCTTCGGATATATTCTCCCTGCATAAGTTTCAGTACCTTTGGTTTATTTAGGGATGGTATAGCAAGAAAGTCAAAGCTTTCAAGTGTTTTTATTACTGGAAAGTTTGCTTGTCGTATTCCTCTCTGGATCCGATTGTTTTCCCGCTGGTGCACTTCCTGCTCCAATACACACAGCAGGTACTCTTCATAATCCAAATTATTGTCCGCTGCTTCTCTTGCCAGGGATTCATAGGTTTTTGCAGCCTGGGGCATTTTCAGCTTTTTTAAATAAGCTTCGATTAGCATTTTGTTGACCGGCATTATTGTCCACCTCCTGGCATGAGAACTCTATATTTACTAAGGTCAGGGGATATTACAACTACCTCGGGGATATTCTGAAGCTTGTCTTTACTGACTGGATTTATCTCAGGTATATTTGAAACCATTAGCTGCCCTAATATGTTCAATACGCCGTCATAGCTGTATACATTGTATGCCATAGCAATTTCAACGGCTTCAGTCACTAATGCAGGGGGATAATCCCTGTGCAGCATAAGTATTCTTACAAATTCTCGGTTACCTTTTGGACTTCTGGCATTTAAGCTCCGGCGGTACTGTTCATAAATAGGTGCCAGAGTTTGGGGCTTATATACTTTTGTGTTGTCTAATGCACGGGATTTTTGCAGCAGAAGTTCCAAATAGTGATCCAGTATTATTTGCTCCTGATTCCGGCCATATATCCTGGGATGGCTCGCTATTATTGTTCCTTTGTATTGTATTTTTACTTCATCCGCTGTTGCTTTAACAGTAACTTTCTCTCCTACATATATCGTGGGAACAGAGTACCGGTTTGTTTCAAACTGCACCATCGAATAGCGATTTACCTTTGCCTCTTTATATCTTGCACCATCAAACCTTATCTTTGGCAATGGCCTCAATGCAGCCCGTTCAGCTTCCCATTTTGGATTCTTTTCCAAAAGTTTAACACATTCTTTATGCAGATATTCATTCAATTCCTCAAAAGAATCAACCTCAGGGTAGGGAACGAAAAACCTTCGGACAACCTCTCTACCTGCATTTTCTACGCCACCTTTATCACTACCTTTTGCCGGTCGGCAAAAAGTGGATTCATAAAGGTAATGGGTACGTAAGGAGATGAATTGTTCCTGCTCTTCTCTGTTACTGCCTCCAAGTATTTTCTTTACTGCTGTCTTCAAATTATCATATGCTATTTTGTATGGCACCCCGTTCATAAACTCAAAACATTTGATATGTCCATCAAAGAAAGCTTCTTGTTTTTCAAAAGGATACGCTCTTACATAAAAACCGCCTGAACCTCTCAGTTTCATTACAAAAATATGTGCCTTAGTCTCTTTGCCTTTAAGATAAAAATATGCTTCTGTCCAGTCTACTTCTGCATAAGTTCCCAATTCGAATTCCAGTGGTAGAAAAGCTTCTTTTTGTTTTCTATATTCCTTCCTTAGATAGTCCGTTACAGTATTGTATCCACCTGTAAAGCCTTCCTTTTTTAGTATCTCAAATATTTTTGTTCCTGTGTGACGTTGCTTGCGATGTCTGGTTTTATCCTCTTCTATTATTTGTTTAATTATTGGGATGTATGGGTCTAATACAGGATGCTTACGTTCTTTTGTTAACTTATATTTTGGTGGTTTTGGTTCTTTCATAGAGATATATTTCGAGATTGTATCCCTATGCATTCCAGTTCTTCTACTTATTTCTCTTATACTTAGGTCTTCTATAAAGTACATTTTTCTGATATCCTCTAATTGTGCCATCTTAATCATATCCTTTCCTCCTGTACGATAATGATTCTTCAACATAATCATACAGGAAATTTGATTAAGGTGGCCTATTTTTTTACCGGTATGTGGTACAATATTAGAATAACATTAACATAGGGTTGAGTTGACAGAATAGATAACGAGTATTTTTCATAGGGTTGAGGAGACAGGATGGATGTAAAGTATATAAATATTTTTTCTCTTGTCTAGCATGTTTTATATGTTTTTAAAGCTTCAAATTACCAATATTAAATTTTAGTATTGACATATTAAAATTTAATTGATACACTACTATTAGTGGAAGGTTTTCACATATTGATAGAAAGGAGGAAAAACGTGAATACATCAATAGATTACTTTATTAATTTGTTTACCATTCGCGGTATAACCTCCAGAGAGCAATTATTAAACGAAATGCTGCGTGTTAAACTTACAGCGAAAGCAATGAAATCTCAGAAAAAATCCAATCAGGATGAAGAGCAGCTTTTTGAATTAATGAAGCAGTCTACAGAAAATACAATACTGGGATACTTTCCGGGAGACAGGGATTTTTTCTCTACTGTTTATAAAGTTGCTCATAATATAGATCTTATTGAGTTCACTCTTAAACTTTATCAAAATGACCGCTTTGGCCAGATATTCTCTCCTGCCTATTTGACGGAATATATTTGTAGCATGGCAGAGGAAGTAAATGCTCGGACGATTCTTATTACCGAAGCAGAGAAAAGCCTTTCAGGTCTTAAAAACTTTGTGGATAAACATAAGTCAAGCAACATAGTATTTACCACCTCAAATGCACTAATGTTTATGTTGCTTAAGATGGGATTTGAAGAATACAAGAATGTCAGCATACTTAATCAATCTATATACCAGGAACTTCTTATTGACACACGTTTTGACTTTATTTATTCCCTGCCTGATTTTGGTGGAAAAATTGAATCTTTAAACAACAAATTCAAGTCTTCAAGACCAGATATTATAGCAACACATAATTTACTTAGGCACTTATCGAAAAATGGTACACTCGTGACTGTGCTACCAGCAAAGATAACATTTTCAAGCGGTTCAGAAGCCAAGCTGCGCGAGCATATTATGACCAATTATCAATTGGAGGGCATTTACAGTCTTCCTGAAGGTACTTTCAGACCATATACCAGTATAAAGACCTGTATGCTCAGAATAGGTGTTGCGAAAAAAGAAAGTGTGAACGTAGGTTATTTAGGTTATGATAACGGCCTATATATCGATAAAGTGAAAGTGGTGGGGAGCAAAGAATTTTCCAATCATGAGGATTGGCGTATTGAACTCATACTTGAAGATGATGACGAGAATATCAAAAAGTATAAGTCATCAAAACTTGAAAGAGTAAAACTACATGAAGTTGCTGAGGTCTTCAGGGGAAAATCAATCTTAAAAAAAGATGTGAAGCCCGGGAAAATTAAGGTGCTGAACATTTCAAACATAACTGATAGCGGTATAGATTATTCAGATATGGACAGTATTGACGAAGAAGAACGGAAAATCAAACGCTATGAACTGATGGACGGGGATATAGTACTATCTTGCAGGGGGACAGCTATTAAAACAGGTGTATTTCGTAGGAAAAAGAATATCGTTATAGCATCAGCTAATGTTATTGTTATTAGACCAAATCATAGAATCCTCAGTGATTATCTTAAGATATTCTTTGAAAGTCCGGTGGGAACCGCGCTCATAAAAAGCTTTCAACGAGGAACAACTATTGTAAATATAAATCCTACGGACATTGCTGAAATGGAAATACCTTTACTGAGTATGGAAGAACAGAAAGAGATAGCATCGCATTATAATGCTGAAATAAATCTTTATCGGGAGACAATCAGCAAAGCCGAAGAACGTTTTGCTGCGGAGAAAGAAAAAATCTATAAAAGGTTGTTATAAGGGAGGAGGATTTACTTTGGAAAAAACGCCAAAAGTATTTATTTCTTACTCATGGTCATCACCAGAACATGAAGAGAAAGTTCTAAATTTAGCTACACGATTAATGAGCCATGGAGTTGAAGTTATCATAGATAAATGGGATTTAAAGGAGGGACAGGATAAATATGCTTTTATGGAGCAAGCTGTTACATCTAATGATATAGACAGGGTTTTAATAATATCGGACAAAATGTACGCGGAGAAAGCCAACTCTCGTAGGGGTGGAGTAGGAGATGAAACAATAATTATTTCACCTGAAATATATGGAAGTGTAAATCAGGACAAATTTATACCAGTTGTTTTTGAATACGATGAATGTAGAAATCCGTGCTTACCAGCATATATAAAATCTCGTATCTATATTAATTTATCTTCTGAAGAAGATTTCGAAAATGAATATGAAAAACTCTTGCGAAATATACATAATAAACCAATGTTTAAGAAGCCTGGTGTCGGGAGAATTCCTGAATGGATACTTGATGAAACAACTGATTATTCATTACTTAAGGATATTATTAAGCAATTAAAAGGAACTCAATATGATAAAAAAGGGAAATTCATGATATTGATTAAGCGATTTATTGATTCATTTTGTGAAGTAATGAATGAGCTGAGAATAACTGAAGCAAAAGGTGATATGTCAGAAGAAATCGTTAAGAAAATTAACGAAATGAAGCCTTTGAGAGATATTTATTTGGACTTCTTAGAAACACTTCTTTATGCAGATGCAGATATTTCGAATATAATTCCCCAATACTTTGAATCTATATACAACAATGTATATACAGAAGAGAATAAAAGCTCGTATACCGAATTTGAATATGATCATTTTAAATTTATAATTTGGGAAATGTTCATATGTACTATTTCAGTTTTACTACATTATGAAAGATATGAAAACATCAAAGGTATAGTCAGTAATACCTACTTCTTAAAGTCTAGCTTATTTAGCGATGAGAAACCTGCTGATTTTACAAAGTTTAGGCCATATTTACGATCCCTTGAAGAGATAATAAAACCAAAATCGGACAATCCAAGGTTATTCAGCCTTACGGCTGAGATGCTGATGGAACGAGAAAAATTACCTGTGTTATCTAAGAAAAAGTTAGTAGAAGCTGACGTGCTGCTATGCCAACTAGGAGAAATTTATACCGATAATAAGTGGTTTCCTATGACATATGTCTATAACGAAGATTCTGGTGCAATGTGGAGAAAGTTGGTTTCACGCAAATATTGTGAAAAAGCAATGATAATGTATGGTGCATCAAGTGTTGAAGGACTAAAGAAAATTGCTGAAAAAAATGACTATAAAAGAGAAGTGAGTTATAATAATGCATTTGATAGCGCACCTTCAATAGTTTCGACAATAAGTATTAATGAAATTGCAACTTTACCATAAGAGGAGGATAAAAATGGCAACAGTAAAATTAGGTTTTGAAAATAACCTATGGGAAATGGCAGATAAGTTGCGCGGCAACATTGAAGCATCGGAATATAAGCATGTGGTACTGGGACTCATTTTCCTTAAATACATCTCCGATGCTTTTGAAGAGAGATATAATGAGCTGGTTGCAGAAGGAGAAGGCTTTGAGGAAGATATAGATGCTTATACTGAGGTAAATGTTTTTTACGTACCAAAAGAGGCCCGCTGGGATTATATAAAAGCAAATGCAAAACAGCCAACAATTGGACAAATTATTGATGAAGCCATGATAGCCATTGAGAAGGAGAACGCCTCTCTTAAAGGAGTGCTTCCTAAAAACTATGCTCGCCCGGAGATAGACAAAACCAAGCTAGGTGAGCTTATAGACTTGTTTTCTTTCAAAGTTGGCGATAAAGAAGCAAGGGCACAGGATGTTCTCGGTAGGGTTTATGAATACTTCCTTGGGAAGTTTGGCTCTTCGGAAGGTGAATTCTATACTCCGCCCTCAATTGTAAAACTGCTTGTTGAAATGATAGAACCATATAAAGGCAGGGTGTATGACCCCTGTTGCGGATCCGGCGGCATGTTTGTGCAGAGCCAGAGATTTGTTGAAGAGCATAGCGGAAGAAAGGATGATATCCATATATTTGGGCAGGAGTATACCGCTACCACATGGCGTCTATGCAAGATGAACCTTGCTATTCGAGGAATTGACGGAAATCTCGGAGAAAGGGATGCAGATACATTTTCCAATGACCTTCATAAGATGCTGAAGGCGGATTATATACTTGCAAATCCCCCCTTTAACATCAAAGACTGGGGAGCTAACAGGCTTGTTGATGATGTCCGTTGGAAATATGGCATGCCACCGGCAGGGAACGCCAACTACGCCTGGATACAGCATATTATTTCCAAGCTCTCACCGAACGGGGTAGCAGGCTTTGTCATGGCCAACGGTGCAATGTCCACCAATACAACAAGTGAAGCCGAAATAAGAAAGAACATTATTGAAGACAAGCTGGTGGACTGTATCATCACTCTGCCACCAAATCTTTTTTATAATGTCACCATTCCTGCATGTCTGTGGTTCCTGACAAGAAATAAAAAATCCGATGGCCGGGATCGCAGCAACGAAATCCTTTTTATAGATGCCCGTAAGATGGGGACAATGATTGACCGCAAGCACAGGGAACTTGACTATGAAACCGAGATAAAATATATAGCCGACACCTACCATAGGTGGAAAAAAGGTGAAGGGTACGAGGATATCAAGGGATTTTGCAAATCTGCCACTCTGGATGAAGTTCGCTCCCATGAATATATTCTTACTCCCGGTAGGTATGTGGGGATTGAGGAAAAAGCTGATGACGGGGAGCCTTTCGATGAAAAGATGACCAGGCTGACCGGAGAACTTGCAGAGATGTTTGCAAAGCGTAAGTCTTTGGAAGACGAAATCCGCAAAAGACTGGGGGCAATCGGTTATGACTTTTAACGATAATACTGAATTTTTAATGTACCAGACTGAAGATGGGAAAACGAAAATTGAAGTAAGAATGGAGGACGAAACAGTTTGGCTTTCATTGAATCAGATGGCGGAGCTGTTTCAGCGAGATAAGTCTGTAATTTCGCGTCACATCAAGAATATTTTTTCTGAAGGTGAGTTGGACGAAAAATCAGTTGTTGCAAATTTTGCAACAACTGCTGCAGACGGAAAAACCTATAATGTGGACTATTATAACCTGGATGTCATAATCTCCGTAGGTTACCGTGTCAAGTCCCACAGAGGTACGCAGTTCAGAATTTGGGCTACCCAAAGATTAAAGGAATACATAATAAAAGGTTTTACGATGAATGATGATCTGCTCAAAAGAGCAGGGGGCGGTAATTATTTTGAGGAATTATTGGAGCGTATCCGGGATATCCGCTCCAGTGAGAAAGTATTTTATCGGAAGATTTTGGACATCTATGCAACCAGCATTGACTATTCACCCGATGCGGCAATTTCACAGCAGTTTTTTCAAACGGTTCAGAATAAAATGCACTGGGCAGCTCATGGGCATACAGCGGCTGAAATAGTGTATCAGAGAGCAGATGGCAATAAGCCTTTTATGGGAATGACCAATTTTACAGGTTCAAAGCCAACAAAATCTGAAGCACTGATTGCAAAAAACTACCTTACGGAAGATGAGCTGGCGATACTTAACCGCATTGTTAATGCTTATATCGAATTTGCCGAGCTTCAGGCAATGCGCAGAAAACCCATGTACATGGCAGACTGGGTAAAAAAACTGGACGAGTTTCTTAAGATGAGCGACAATGAGATTCTAACTCATGCAGGAAGGATCAGTCATCAGCAAGCTACTCAAAAGGCAATAGAAGAGTATGAAAAATATAAGGAACGGACCAAAAACGAGCTTTCAGCGGTGGAAAGGCACTTCTTGGAGAGCATAGATAAGACTGCGAAGATGCTGACAGGGAAGAAAAAGAGCAGCGGGGGTGATGAGGTGTGAGTGTAAGTGAGTGGAGAGAAACTAATTTAGATGAGGTTCTTAGTTTTTATAACGGTAAGAAAAGGCCGACGGAAAGTGGAAATATACCAGTTTATGGTGGGAATGGTATTTTGAGTTATTGCAATAGCTATAATACTGAAGGTGAAAGCCTTATAATAGGTCGTGTTGGTGCTTATTGTGGCAATGTTTTTTACGAAAACAAAAAATGCTGGATATCAGATAATGCCATATTAGCAAAAGCAAAAACTAATGTTTCTTGTAAATTCATGTATTATATACTTAAGCATACGAATTTAAATGATATGCACATTGGAAGTTCACAACCGCTTTTGACACAGGGAATATTAAAAGGTCTAACAACGACTATGCCACGATTTGCGGAGCAAAAAGCCATCGCCGCCACACTATCGGCCCTTGACGATATGATCGAGCTTAACAACCAAATCAACAAAACCCTTGAAGAAATGGCTCAGGCGATCTTCAAGTCCTGGTTTGTGGATTTTGAGCCGTTTAAGGATGGGGAGTTTGAAGAAAGCGAACTGGGGCTGATACCTAAGGGGTGGAGAGTTGTTGAATTAGGCGAAATTACAGAGGAAATAAGAGAAAGGGTTAAGGATAGAAAAATACCTGTTTTTTCAGCAGTTAAGACAGGAGATTTAGTATTATCTGAGGATTATTTTACAAAACAAGTTTTTAGCAGAGATATTTCTAAGTATATTGTTGTTAAGCCGTTCGACTTCGCATACAATCCTGCAAGAATCAATATTGGCTCAATTGGAATAAACGAATTCTCTTACACAGGGTGTGTTAGTCCTGTTTATGTTGTATTTAGAACTGATCAAAAATATAAATGGTTTTTTAAGATGTTAACAAGAACTGAAAGATTTAAAAAAGAAGTTAATACTCGAGCGTCAGGATCTGTAAGACAAACGCTAAACTTTGATGAGTTTTCTAAAATAAAAGTAGTATATCCATATGCTGAAATCGTTGAAGAGTATAATTATATTTTTGAAGGCTTAATTATGGCGAAAAGCAAAATAGAAGAAGAAATTAGTATTCTTAGTGAAATTCGCGATACTTTGCTACCTAAGTTGATGAGCGGTGAGATAAGAGTACCAGTGGAAGAGGTTGTATAAGATTGAATGTGATAGAAAGGGGGAAACCATATGCCTAGCCATAATATATATGAGGATGAATTAGAACAGGCTGCATTGGAATGGTTTGAAGAACTTGGTTATGAAACCGCTTTTGCACCTGATATCTCGCCTGGTGGGGATTATCCTGAGCGTTCCGATTATTCAGATGTTATTCTGGAAGAGCGGCTAAAAGATGCCTTAAAGCGGATAAATCCTGATTTGCCTCAGGAAGCTCTTGATGATGCCCTGCATCAAATCCTTGTGCCTCTTAATCCTGCCCTGATTGACAATAATCATCTTTTTCAGAAGATGGTCACAGATGGAGTGAATGCTACCTTCAGAGCTAATGATGGCAGGATAGTCAGCAAGCAGGTCAGGATTTTTGACTTTGAAGAAGTTAAAAATAATGATTTTTTGGCTGTTAACCAGTTCACTGTTATTGAAAACAGGGTTGAAAAGCGTCCTGATGTGGTGGTGTTTGTAAATGGTCTCCCCCTTGTAGTTATCGAACTTAAAAACCTGGCCAATGAGGATGTAGAAATATCTGATGCATATAATCAAATCCAGAATTATATAAGCACCATTCCATCTTTATTCACTTATAATGCTTTTGCAGTTATATCCGATGGAGTTAATGCAAGAGCAGGCACAATCACTGCTGATGAAGACCGGTTCATGATGTGGAGGACGATTGATGGGGATGAAATAGCACCTTTAAGCCGCCCACAGCTTGAAGTCTTGATCAAAGGCATGTTTGAAAAGGAACGCCTGCTTGATATCATTAAGAACTTTATACTGTTCCAGACAGACGGAAAGGACACATATAAAATTCTTGCAGGTTACCATCAATATCATGCTGTTAACAAGGCGGTTGAAAGCACAATAAGAGCTGCCATCACTGAGGGTGATCGTAAAATCGGTGTTGTTTGGCATACCCAGGGAAGCGGTAAAAGTCTTTCCATGGTCTTCTATGTTGGAAAGCTTGTTTTGTCAAAAGAACTTAACAACCCTACTATAGTAGTGATTACCGACCGTAACGACCTTGACGACCAGCTGTTTTCCACCTTTGCCAAGTCAAAAGATTTGCTACGCCAGGAACCGGTTCAGGCTCAGGACAGGGCGGATCTTCGAAGGCTCCTGACAAGGGAATCGGGAGGTATTATCTTTACAACCATACACAAGTTTGCTCCTGAAGAAAAAGGAGACAGCGTACCGGTTTTAACAGACCGGGAAAATGTAATTGTTATCGCTGATGAAGCGCATCGAAGCCAATACGGATTCAGGGCGGAAATTGTTAAGGGTGATACAGAAGCTGATGTAAAATACGGTTATGCAAAATATATGCGTGATGCCCTTCCGAATGCGTCTTTCATTGGATTTACCGGTACACCCATATCTCTTGCTGACAAGGATACCAGAGCAGTTTTTGGCGATTATATCGACATTTACGATATGACCAGGGCTGTTGAGGATGGAACAACGGTACGCATATTCTATGAAAGCCGGATAGTGAAGCTGGAACTGCCCGATGAGCTTAAGCCTGTTATTGATGATGAATACGAAGAAATCACCGAGTACCAGGAGTATACTCAGAAAGAAAAGCTCAAAACCAAATGGTCAAGACTTGAAGCCATCGTTGGTGCCGAGCAACGGGTTAAAGCCATTGCCAAAGACATTGTGGAGCACTTTGAAAAGCGCCTTGCTGCTCAGGAAACTGAAGTGGGCAAGGGTATGATCGTGGTTATGTCACGTAGAATTGCAATTGACTTATATAAAGCCATTGTTGAACTGCGTCCTGAATGGCACTCAGACGACATTGACAAAGGTGTTATCAAGGTAGTCATGACCGGTAGTTCTTCTGATCCAAAGGAATGGCAGCCTTTCATTGGTACAAAAGCTACCAGGGAGCGTATTGCCAAGCGAATGAAAGACAACAAGGACGAACTGAAGCTGGTCATTGTGCGTGACATGTGGCTGACAGGCTTTGATGTGCCCAGCATGCACACCATGTATATCGACAAACCCATGCAGGGACACAATCTTATGCAGGCTATCGCCCGCGTTAACCGTGTATTCAAAGAGAAGCAGGGAGGATTGATTGTAGACTACATCGGCATTGCCGAAAATCTTAAGAATGCACTCAATGATTATACCGAAAGCGACAGGGAAAAGACTGGTGTTGACACTGAAGTGGCAGCGGCAGTCCTTGTTGAAAAGTATGAACTGATTAAGGAATTACTTCATGGTCATGATTATCAGAAGTTCTTTACCGGCTCTGCTTCCGAAAGAATGTCTGCCATTGTTGAAACAATCGACTACATCATTGGATTGCGCGAGGAGCGCAAAAACGATTATCTTAAGCTGGTCAGTGAGCTGTCAAGAGCTTACTCCCTTTGCGCGACTACTGATATTGCTGAGAAACTAAATCTTGAGGTAGGTTTCCATAAAGCAGTAAAATCCGGTATTATCAAGCTTATACCTGAAAATTCCAAGAAGAAAACTGCTGCGGAAATTGAAGCACAACTTAACCAACTTGTTTCCAAATCAATATCCAGCAATGAGGTTATCGATGTCTTGGATGCCGTTGGGCTAAACAAGCCGAATATTGCTATACTCTCAGATGAGTTCCTGGAAGAAGTGCGTAACATGAAACAGCGTAACCTTGCTGTCGAACTTCTTAATAGATTACTTAAGGGCAAAATTAAGACATTCTCAAAACGGAACCTAGTTCAGTCCAGAAAATTTTCAGAGCTTTTGGAGAATGCCATCAGAAAGTATCAGAATCGCACAATAGAAACCACTCAAGTTATTCTGGAGCTTATACAGCTTGCAAAGGAAATTAATGAGGCCCATAAACGTGGAGAAAACACAGGCCTTACTGAAGATGAGCTGGCATTTTATGATGCCCTCGCTGAAAATGAATCTGCAAAAGAGGTTATGGGTGACGATATCCTCAAACAAATAGCTAGGGACTTGACCGAAGCAATACGTAAGAACTTAAGCATTGACTGGTCTATACGTGCCAGTGTGCAAGCCAAGATGAAAATGATTATAAAGAGGCTGCTTAAGCGCTATGGTTATCCTCCGGACAAAACACCAAAGGCTGTAGAAATCGTAATGGAACAGGCCAAGCTTATGTGTCAAAACGAGAGTTCCGGGGTTAGGTATCAGTACCAGCTTGAAAAAGAAGATCTGCCAAAAGTAGCGGAGGATAGTTTTGACATATAGTAATAATTATAGTTTTATGGTGAATATAAGTTAAAATTATAATTAAGAGGGGATGGTGTAAAATGTCACAGGACGATATAATCCGAATAATAGAAATTATTAAACGGTATTTTCCAAAGGATGCAACTGAAATTTCTGATGCGTTGGATTTGCTAAACCTTGCTCTGGATGGACTGATGAGCAGCACAAATAAGTCAATTGCAGAATTCCATAAGAATAAGGAATTTGACAAAGGAATGGAATTATGGGAGTTTTCTAAAACAGTGTCAACAATTCAGGAGACAATCAATGAGTATACATCTTTGCTCAACATAGATGCAGAGGCCGATGATGACGAAATTGATGAAGAACTCGACGAAATAGATGAACAGAAAACTATACCAAATTATTCGGATTATATCGTTGATTCTTCCATTCCTCATACCCTTTATGAAGATTTTACCCATAAAAAGGTGGTCGCTTTTTCATTTAATAATAATCGATATACAGCTAAAGATTGGAAGGATTTGCTGCTGCAAACATGTGATTTGTTGGCAGAGATAGATGCCACTAAGTTTAGTGAGTTTATTGATGATCCCGTTATGAAAGGAAGAAAGGTTTCTTACTTTAGCAGAAAATATGTCGATAGAAAAAATGAAAAAATGAAGAACATAGACATATATGTTTGGACTAACTTAAGTGCCAACAGTATAAGAAATCTTATCAGAAAACTTCTACGGAAATTCGATATAAAATTAACCGATTATTACGTATATCTACGAGCAGATTACACCCCTTTACATAAAAGTGATAAAGCAAATGATGAATACAATCCAGACCAAAGAGAAAACCATGACGAAACGAGAATTGGAAAATATGTTCGTCAAACCCTTAGGGAGCTATCAAACCATCAATATCGTTTTACTGATAAAGAAATAAGTGAAATGCAGTCAAAGCAATGGTCGAAAGAAGTATTGGGAATAGATTACCCGCTTCTTAAAAATTATAAAGACAATGAAGATATTTCAGCTCAAATTAAGGATGGAATTTATGGCCGGTACTGGAAAGAAATTTTTAAGTTCAACGGGATGAAGTTTTTAGCTACGAGCCAGTGGTATGAACGACATAGAGAACCCTTTGCACGATGGATATCAAGATTGCAAAATGAAAAATAAAATTATCATTTTTTAGATTTTTTACAAGAACACCCGATGGGTGTTTTTTGTTTATATAATTAAGTCTGGTTTATAGACTCCTAACAAGGAGGTGATGCCTATGCTTGTACTAATATAGGTATTATGACTTTAATAACACAAAAACCAAAGGAGGAAATCAAAAATGATTGGAATCGAGCAATACCGAAAAATCCTGGAGTACAAAGCACTTGGACTTGCTCAGACAAAAACCGCAAAAGCACTGGGGATAACCTATTCTTCTGTCAGCAAATACTGGAATATGAGCGAAGAAGATTATGTAAGGGAAGCTGAAAAGGAAAGGTACCACATGGATAACTACCGTCAGTACATACTGGAACATTTGAAAATTTGTCCACAAATGAGGGATACAAACATCTATCTCAAATTGGTGGAGGCCTTCCCTGATCTACAAGTTAAACGAGCTACATTCTACCGCTATATGAAAGCCTTAAGGGAACAGCACGGGTATCCGCATGCCAGTAAACGTAAAACCTCACCCCGTGAAATTTCTCCACCGGGATATGAAGCGCAGGCGGATTTTGGTCAATACAAACTTAAGGATATGTACGGGCGAATTGTACGAATATATTTCTTTTGCATGGTGCTGAGTTATAGCAGAATGAAATTTGTTTATTTTTCACCAGATCCCTTTACAACCAAAACAGCCATTAAAGCTCATAACTATGCATTCCAATATTTTGGAGGAAGAACACAGACTATTCTTTATGACATTGACCGTGTCTATGTAGTCAGTGAAAATCTGGGGAATATCATATTCGTACCAGCCTTTGAAGAATATGTTAGGCGTATAGGTTACAGTGTTTCGCTATGTAGACCAAGAGATCCTCAAAGTAAAGGCAAGGTTGAAGAGGTGATTGGATACATAAAGCAAAGTTTTCTTGAGGGCAGGATATACACCGGAATTGATAGCCTTAACAGTGCTGCCCTTGCATGGTTAGATAGGGAAGGCAACGGGCGAATACATACTGTGACCAGAAAAGTGCCGCGTGAAATGTTCATGGAAGAGCAAAAATACCTGTTCCATGTCAAACCTTATTCCGAAGTATCAAGCACTGTTGCCTCCTTTGATAAGGATGGAGTGGTAAGTTATAAAGGCAACCGTTATCAGATTAATACAGGTATGATGGATGCTCATAAACGCATTCGCATCGAAGATGATGGTGAAATGCTTTTGTTCTATGATGCTGAAACAAATGATTTATTGGCTAAATATCCAGTCACAGAAGATACCGGGCAGTTGTTCAAACCAGAAGAAAATTACAGGAGAGACAGGGTTTCTTTAACCATCATAAAACAATATTTTGCAGAATACCAAATAGCTCAGGAATTCATTCGCCGGATGGAGCAGCAACAGCCGAAATATTTTAATACACATTGCATTCGATTATACCGGATGACAAAGTTTTATACAATTGGACAATTGCTTGATGGAATAGAATACTGCATTGATACTGAACGCTGCAGTGCCTATGAGCTTTTGGCTTATCTCATGTATCAGTACGGAGAGCATATAGCTAAGAAGTTTTTGCCGAATCAGCAGTATTTTAACCATTTGGCGAGGAGTAAAGAAATAAGGAGGGAAATCGATGGCTGATATAACAGAAATCCGTGAATTAGCTCAAAAACTTAATCTTTGGAATATCGCAAGGGGATACATTGATTTGAACGATGAGAAACTATCAAACCTTGACTATCTTAAGATGGTGTTAGAAAAAGAATTGGAGATTAGGGCCAGACAAAAACACACCAAGCTGAGGAAGGCAAGTAAGCTTCCAAACAAAGCATTTGACGCATCGAACTCAAACAAGGGCTTAAAATGGCAGATTAAACAGTTATCCAACCTGACATGGATTAAGGAAGAGCAAAACTTAATCCTGCTGGGAAAATGCGGGACGGGTAAGAGTGGTCTTGCAGCGCAGCTTGGAGAAACTGCAATCAGCAATGGATATAAAACCTATTATGCGCCTTTTGATAATTTTATCGCAGTGGCAGAAAAGAAAGCCACAAATCCAAAAGCAGAAGCGATCTTTTCTTATATGCAGGAATGTGACTTAATTATTATTGATGATGTCTTTTATGTGGAACCAACCAGGGCAGAACTGCAGGTTTTCTACCGGGCAGTTACCTTTCTTAATGAAACCAGAAGCATTATTTTTATAACCAATCGTGAACTGTCGGCATGGATAGATGCAGCCGAAGACAAGCATCTTTGCCAGACTTTATTGGACAGAATGACGGTCAATTGTCAAATTGTTCGTTTGACTGACAAGTAAATAAAAACACTCACTTCTTTTTTAACAGGGGCAAATACCTCGTTTGAAAACAATGCCGAAAAACGGCTTAAAATAGATGCAAAAAATCTCATGAAATTCAAAGAACTGCTTAGCTTTTGAGATTTTCTGCAGTTTATAGGGTAGGGGGATCTAAATTTCTACCGCTTTTCATCCCGGAAACGGGCGGGGGGTCACGCGCGAAAAATCGCAGTTTCAAACGTGCCGAGGCATATAACAACCCGGCAATTAAGGAAAGCTGGCGACGAATTTGTGAGTATAATGTGAGCTATGCTTATCCGGCCCACGGAAACAGATACGAAATAATAAGGTAAAGAATAATAGCAATTGCGAAAAGAATCTCCTTTTTTACTTGGAGGTTCTTTTTTATTCTCTTGGAAAGGAGGCGGCAAAGCTGCGGAAGTTAAAGCGATATAAACCAACAAAGTTTATGGCGGAAGGTTCCCGATACGACAAGGAAGCGGCGGACGCCGCCGTTGCTTTTATCAACTGCCTGAAGCATACCAAGGGCGAATGGTACGGAATGTCTTTTGAGTTCATTGACTGGCAGGAGCAGATTGTCAGGGATATATTTGGCGTCTTGAAACCGAACGGATACCGGCAGTTCAACACCGCCTATGTAGAAATCCCAAAAAAACAGGGGAAGAGCGAGCTTGCGGCGGCCATCGCCTTATACCTGACCTGCGGCGATTTCGAGCATGGCGGCGAGGTGTATGGCTGCGCATCAGACCGGCAGCAGGCTTCCATCGTGTTTGACGTAGCGGTGGACATGGTGGAGCAGTGCCCGGCATTAAAGTCCCGGATTAAACCGATGCTGTCGCAGAAACGGCTGGTATACAGGCCGCTTGGAAGCTTCTATCAGGTGCTTTCGGCGGAGGCGTATACGAAGCATGGGCTGAATGTCCATGGCGTGGTATTTGATGAGCTGCATGCGCAGCCGAACCGCGATCTGTATGATGTAATGCTTCACGGATCTGGTGATGCAAGAAAACAGCCGGTGTTTTTCCTGATTACAACCGCTGGCACCGACCGCAATTCCATCTGCTGGGAGGTGCATCAAAAGGCAGAAGATATCCTGCAGGGACGAAAGATAGACCCGACTTTCTACCCGGTTATTTACAGCGCAGCCGATACAGACGACTGGGCAAGTGAAAAGGTGTGGAGAAAGGTCAATCCGTCATTAGGCATTACAGTGGACATCGAAAAACTGAGGGTGGCTTGTGAAAATGCCAAGCAAAACCCCGCAGAGGAAAATTTATTCCGTCAGCTCCGCTTAAATCAGTGGGTGAAGCAATCGGTGCGCTGGATGCCTATGGACAAATGGGACAGGTGCGCCTTCCCCGTCGATGCGGAAAGCTTGCGCGGTCGCATCTGCTACGGCGGGCTTGACCTGTCATCCACAACTGATGTTACCGCCTTTGTACTGGTGTTTCCGCCGCTGGATGAATCGGACAAATATCAGATCCTGTCTTTTTTCTGGATACCGCAGGACAATATCGACCAGCGCGTGCGGCGGGATCATGTGCCATATGACGTCTGGGAGCGGCAGGGCTTTTTATACACCACCGAGGGCAATGTGGTGCATTACGGTTTCATCGAGACTTTTATTGAGGAGCTTGGCATGAAATACAATATCAGAGAAATCGCCTTCGACCGCTGGGGCGCGGTGCAGATGACGCAGAACCTCGAAGCTTTGGGCTTTACCGTCGTTCCGTTCGGTCAGGGCTTCAAGGACATGTCCCCGCCTACAAAGGAACTGATGAAGCTGACATTGGAAGAACGCATTGCCCATGGCGGACATCCGGTGCTGCGCTGGATGATGGACAATATCTTTGTCAAAACCGACCCGGCCGGAAACATAAAGCCTGATAAGGAAAAATCCAGCGAGAGAATAGACGGCGCTGTTGCGCTTATTATGGCGCTTGACTGCGCTTTACGACATAGCAGAGAGAGTTTCGGTTCAGTTTATGATGAACGCGGGCTTTTATTTATATAATTAAGCGAATAAATGGTTGCTTTTTGAGGCATAATTATGGTATAATAGGGACACAAAAGGAGGTCAAATAATTATGCCAAAAATTATTCCAATTCGCGATTTAAAAAATACAAGTGAGATTTCACAGATGTGCCATGAATCGGATGAGCCTATTTTTGTAACTAAAAACGGATACGGGGATATGGTTATCATGAGCATGAAAATGTATGAAGAAAAGATGTTCATGTCCGATGTGTACCGTAAGCTGAATGTTGCTGAAGAGCAATTGTCGGAGGGGAAAATACTTGACGGGGATGAATCTCTGAAGAGTATAAAAGAAAAGTACAATGTATAAGCTGGTTGTCACAGAACTTGCTCATCAGGATTTGGATAGTATTATATCGTACATTGCCATCCAATTGGCAAATCCGGCGGCTGCGTCAGATTTTCTTTACGAGGTTGACAAGTGTTACGGCTATCTGAAAAGCAATCCGGTGATGTATTCCAAATGTAACGATAGCCGGTTGGAAAAAGAAGGGTACCGCAAGGCCATCATAAAAAACTATATCCTTGTCTATAAAATAGATGAGACCAATAAAACGGTTATTGTTTTACGATTCTTCTACGGCGCCAGGGATTATGCCAAATTGTTGTAATTATTAAATCAACTTTCGCACATAGTTAATGTGCAGTGAACATTGAAAAATCAATAGTTTTGGGCAATAAAGAAGTTCAAGAAACCTCTTATATGTGATATAATAGAAGTGAATAAAACCCATTAAAATCAACACTTTGGAGGTTCTTGAACATGTCTATTATATCACATAAGATGAAAGCAGAAAATAGGTTTTCTATGACAGTTGATAACTTTTTCAAAAAGTTTTCTGTAGGCTCATTGCTAAAACAGGCAAATGCATATAAAGAAAAGGGTGTCCCTTGTGTCAAAGTTTTCAAAGTATTATTCAAACTTGTTTTTACAGGTATGAACTTGTTTATGAATTATGAAACCGAAAATTCTGATATACCATTTGCAAAGGATGTAGCCTACAGATTCCTGAATTCTATGCATATCAACTGGCAGAGATTTCTCTTGTTACTTTCTGCTAAGGTTATAAACCATCATATTGCTCCATTAACAACAGATGAACGAGCTGATGCATTTGTGATAGATGATTCCTTCTTTAGCAGGACAAGAAGCAAAGCGGTAGAACTCCTATGCTGGGTCAAAGATCATGCTGATGGTAATAAAAACAAAAAAGGCTTTCGTATGCTTACTCTTGGTTGGACAGACGGCAATTCATTTGTTCCTGTAGCCTTTAACCTCTTAAGTTCAGCGAATTCAAAGGTTCGTATCAATCCAGCGAGACAATGTATAGATAAAAGAACTGTTGGGTTTAAACGTCGTCAAAATGCCTTGACTACTTCGCCGGAATCTGCTCTTTCAATGCTGAAACAAGCTATGTCTGTGGGCATTAAGGCAAAATACGTCCTGTTTGACAGTTGGTTCTCCTTTCCGGCTACTATTATCAAGATTTGCAAAATGAATCTTAATGTAATAGCCATGTTAAAAGACACGCCAAAGATTTACTACACGTTCAATGGTGAAAAGAAATCATTACGCGAGATATACCGAACTGTCAGGAAACGTAGAGGAAGGGCAAAATACCTGGCGTCTGTCGCGGTAGAACTGCACGACAAAGAAGATAACCTTGTTCCAGCAAAAATTGTCTTTGTACGTGACCGAAGAAATAGGAGCAAATGGCTGGCTCTAATTTCAACGGATATGAATCTTCCTGAGTCAGAGATAATCAGGATATATGGAAAACGCTGGGACATCGAGGTATTCTTTAAAATGTGCAAGTCATACTTAAAGCTTGCAAAGGAATTCCAAGGCCGTTCGTACGATATGATGGTTGCCCATACTACTATTGTTTTTTCAAGGTACATCATGTTAGCGGTTGAAAACCGCAATAATACTGATTTGCGTACGATTGGTGCTTTGTTCTACTACTGCTGCGATGAACTTGAGGATATCAAATTTGTTGAGGCATTGCAGCTCATAATAGAAGCTTTAAAAGTAACTTTACAGGAAAAACTGTTTTTGTCAAAGGAGACAATTAACGAACTTTTGGGCTACTTTGTCTCTTCTTTGCCCGATTATATCAAGGCAAAGCTATCAGTTGTTTCCTGCGAAAGTTGATAATTTTATTAAAATGTATACTTAATTTATTTGGTTAACAATGTTTTCGACTATTAAACTAATATGCTTTCAAGTTCTTCAACCGTCTTTTCGAATACATCTAAAGCATCCTGCACCGGTTTTGGCGTGGATAAATCCACTCCGGCTTTTTTAAGAAGTTCCAAAGGATAATCTGAATTACCTCCTTTTAAAAACTCAATATACCGTTCTACTGCAGGAGAACCTTCATTTAAAATCATATTTGAAATGGCTGTGGCAGCTGAAAATCCCGTTGCATATTTATAAACATAAAAACTCGTGTAAAAATGAGGAATCCTTGCCCACTCTATACTAATGTCCTCGTTTACGTTTACTTCCGGCTCAAAATATTTTTTGTTAAGGTCAAGGTATATCTTACTTAAACTTTCTGCCGTAAGGGCTTCACCGTTTTGATATTTTCCGTGAATTATTTTTTCAAATTCCGCAAACATAGTTTGCCTGAAAACAGTGCCTCTGAACTGTTCTAAATAGTGGTTTAAAAGATATGCCTTTTCCGTTTTGTCATCTGTATTATCCAGCATATACCTTATAAGCAGGGATTCGTTTACGGTAGATGCCACCTCTGCTACGAAAATTTTATATTCTGAGTATATATAAGGCTGGGTTTTGTTTGTGTAATAAGTGTGAAGGGCGTGCCCCATTTCATGAGCAATGGTAAATACATCGTTTATAGTTCCCTGATAATTTAAAAGAACATAAGGATGGGTTTTATAGCTGCCCCAGGAATATGCCCCGCCGGTTTTGCCCTGGTTTTCATAAACATCTATCCATCCGTTTGTAAATCCTTCTTTTAAGTATTTTATATATTCTTCCCCTAAAGGCTTAAGACCGTTTTCAACTAGTTTTAAGGCGTCTTCATAGGGAAATTCCTTTTTAGGTGTTTCAACAATGGGAACATAAAGATCATACATATTCAGCTCATCTAACTTTAATGCTTTCTTGCGGAGTTTTAAGTACCTTTGAAGAAGGTGCAGGTTTTTGTCCACAGTTTCAATTAAATTGTCATAAACTTTAGTGTTTATGTTGTCTTCATCTAAGGATGCCTCCAAAGAAGAGTTGTATTTTCTTGCCGCAGCATAAAATTTATCTGATTTTACAGAGCCGGACAGCATGGCAGCAAAAGAATTTTTATATTTTTGATATGTATCGTAAAGAGCATAAAATGCATCTTTTCTAACCCTTCTGTCCCTGCTTTCCAAAAACATAATATACCTTCCCTTTGTAAGTTCCGTTTCCTTTCCGTCTTCATCTTTTATAAAGGGAAATTTTATATCCGCATTATTGAACATTGTAAAGATTTCTCTTGAAGAACCTGAAAATTCAGAAGTAAGGGCTAAAAGTTCTTCTTCTTTGTCTGACAGTACATGTTCCTTTTGTCTTAAAATTTCGTTGAAGTGGTGCTGATATATTTTAAGCCCGTCAAGTGAGTTAATGTATTTTTTCAAAACATCTTCTTCCATTGCTATTATTTCAGGAACGATAAAGGAGGTGGCAGCATAAATTTTTGTATAAAGGTTTGAAGCCCTGTCAGCAAGACCCTGGTACAGGGAGACAGCATTGTCCTCGTCCTTTTTCATTCTTGCAAAGACAAAAAGTTTTTCGCAGGAAGACATAAGTTCATCTCTTAGTTTAAGGCATTCCAAAAGTTTTTCCGCACTTTCCTGCAGCGTACCTTTGTACTTAACTATATTATCAATGCTATTTTCTATTTTCTTAAAGTCCTCCTCCCAAATGTCAACATTTTCATATATATCTTCAAGATTCCATTTATACTTCTTGTCTATTTCATCTCTTTTTGGAAGTGAACCCATGGTAATACTCCTCCTGTTTGTTGTATTTATATACAAAATATTATAACCTATTGTATCATATTTACCAAGGAGCAATTTGTTAATTGATGTGTTTTCCTTTCTCAGGAATTATAATAAAATAATAGCAACAAAGAAGGAGACGGGTTTGGCGGCTTTAGTATAAAAATAAATTTTCAAAGTACAAGGAGAGCCTAAATTAATTTAATCCAGTTTAAATAGAATATTGTAGAGCATTACCACGGCTTCCGCCCTGGTTGCAAAATCCTTTGGTGCCAGGATACCGCTGCCTTTACCGTTTATTATCCCTGCGCCGTGAGTTACCGCAAGGCTTGAAAGGGCATAGTCGGATATTAAATGACTGTCTGAAAATTTCTCCAGTATTGAAGTATCTTTATGAGGAAGAGGGTTTCCTGTAATTCTTAATGTTCTGGCAAGTATTACAGCCATGTCTTCTCTTTTTATGGGTCGGTTGGGATGAAAATAGTTGTTGCCTACACCAGATACAATCCCCATGTTTTGGGCAATCATTACATCCCTGTAATACCAGTGTTCAGGTCGTACATCTGAAAAAGTCCCTATAGGTATTCTGTCAAGCTCAAAGGTCTTTACCACAAGGCTTATAAATTCAGCACGGGTTATATTATCATTTGGTGCAAAAATTTCTTCTGACCTTCCCTTTACTATTCCCATACCTAATAGAGAATTTATGGCAGTCTTGGCCCAGGGGACGGAGTCTAAATCACCAAATGTCTTTTTAAGTATGGTTCTTACCGCAACTGTATTGGTGTGAGCTGACTGTACATTTGAGTTGTATGCCCGTACCCTGTAGTAGTATATTGAGTTAAATTCAAGACCCGAGTCAGTAAAATTCCGGGTGTTTTCCGTTACACGGCCTATTTCAACAAAGTCTTTGCTGCCATGTCTTCTTTCTATAATAAATCCCTCTTCCTTCTCTGAATTGTCCTTCCATTCAAGAAGGTATTGATTGTCCCGTATATGGGTTACAATCAGGTCAGATGGGGGTTTAACTGTATTTATAAGCACTTTAACAGGCTGGGTATATGATTTTAAATTCATGGAAGAGTGGTATGCCCCGATTCTGAAATAATAAACTTCATCAGGATCTAAATCTTTTATTCTGTAGCTTCTTACCTTATTACCCAAAGAAGCCACTTCCCTCCATCTGCCATCCGGGTCTGTTCTTCTTTCAAGCTTAAAACCGGATATCTCCCTATCCTCATCATATTCCCATTCAATAACAACTTCAGACCCTGATAATACCACCACTATAAAATTTTCAGGTACAGGTAGGGTTAAAGGCTCAACAGAAGCTTCATTTGAATAATCTGAAGAATTGTATGAGTTGACTGACTTAACCCTGTATGTATAGTTTCTGTCATTTTCCACTTCGGTATCATACCATTTTAAATCATAAGGAGATATGGTTTCAATGGGTACAAAATTTGAATTTTCAGTTTTTCTCTCTATTATAAGCTCACTGTCAAAGGACAAAATACCTGACCACTCCAGCTTAATTATTCCGGAAGACTGCCAGGTTGCTTTTAAATCTTTTGGGGTCAATAGCTTTGTATAAACTCCGTTTTCAGCCTCTTCCCTGGGGTAAGGTCTTGAAAACACATTTTCACCGATTACTGCCTTAACCCTGTAAAAATATTCTGTATCAGAACTAAGATTTGTATCGCTGTAACTGCTAAAACCGGTGTCCAATATATCCACTATCTGCCAGTCACCGTCTTTGCCTCTCTTTCTTTCAATGACGGTGCCGTGATTTGAATAGTCAGCATATGTCCAGGACAGATCAATTTGCCTTGAAGATACAGGGGTTACAATAAGAGATACAGGCGGCTCCATTAAAAGGGAAGCGGATGCTGCCACCTCATTAGTGTAAGAGCGGGCTTTTCCAAAGGGATTAAAGGCAGTGACCCTGTATGTATAGCTTGAACTTGAAGTAACAGTACTGTCTGTATAATATGTGGTGTTTGCAGACACAGTTGCTATTTCAGCAAAGCTTCCATTGCCTGTCCTTCTTTCAATAATAAAGCCTGATTCATTATTTGAATTATCATTCCAGTTTAAAGTAAAGCTTGTAGGAGAATTTATATCAATGGTAAGGTATTTAGGTGAATCAGGTACATCAGCAGATATTTTGTATTCCCGGGTTGAATATGTATTTCCGCTGCTGTCTATGGCAGTAATTCTATAATAATAGGTTTTACCTGTTTCAATATCCTTTGTGTCAGAATAGGAGGTTATATTGCTGTCCACCTGGGCTATGGTTTTGTAGCTTGAACTGCCGGAATCTTTCCGCTGTACCAGCATGGTAAAATCCCCCAAAGGAGGATTGGTCCAGCTAAGGTCAATCCTTCCGGGACTTACAGGCACACACTGTAAATTTGAAGGTGAAGTAATGTTGGTTATTGGTTTGGAAATATTACTAACCCCTGTATAATTTTCAGTATCTATTTTAAGTCTGTACCTGTATATACCATTATCCGAAATCCTGTCTTTTATTGATGTAGTATCTTCTTTTAACTCTACGCCCACAACTTCCCAGTTTCCCCAGAATTCATCCATGTATTTGGCTCTTTCTAATTTAAACTGCTGTATTTGAGGGTGTTTTTCCCAGAAAATTAAAACATAGCCTTTGTCCAATTTTGCTGTGATGCTCGGAAGTTTAATGGGAGTTATTTCAAAGTTTGATGAAGCCTTTTTTCCGTTAATGTCTGCAGAATCTCCTGCAGAGTCGTCATCAGATTCATCACCGGAGCTATCACCTGTGTCGTCACCTGAGTTATCACCAGTGTCGTCACCGGAGCCGCCGCCGGAGCTATCTCCAGTGCCGTCACCTGAGTCATCACCAGTATCGCCGCCGGAGCCACCACCGGAGTCATCACCGGAGCCGTCCGCCAGCCCGCTACCGGAGTTGTCTCCAGGTTCGTCTGCCAGGTCGTCATCAGAGTCGTCCGCCGGGTCCTGTTCTTCAATAACAATGGCAAAAGAGGTAATTGTATATTTATTTGTTGTCCCCGGTGTTATGGAAGGGTCAAAAAAGCTTACGGAAGTCCCGTCCCCTTCTAAATACGCCATTTCTTCCCCCGCTTCATTGTATATGGCAGTGTATTTGGTAGCAAGGGAATTATTAATCCACTTTAAATTTATTATCTTGTTATTTAAATCCAGGTTCCATGACACAATGGAAGGTGCCTGCATTTCTTTGGTTTCAGCGGTACATGTTTCAGATTTTATAATTTCCTCTTCATCTTGAGGGTTTATTTTTACTGCCTCAACTTTATATTTGTATTTAGTTTTAGGCAAAAGCCCGGTATCAACAAAATACAAATAATTTTTTTCTTTATCCACATTGATAATTGAAAGCAGCACATAACCTTCATCATTATCATCGTTATTATCATCGCCTGTGTACTCTTTTCTATATACCTTATAATAAGATGCATCTGCCACTGAATCCCAGCTAATATTAATCTGGGTATCAGAGTTTAGGGCAGCAGGCTTTGCTCTTAAGCCCAAAGAGGCATTCACATTGGATATGGCAAAAATACATATAAGCAAAATAATTACAGAAAACATTTTTTTCTTCATAAAGTACCCTCCATATTAAAGACCTCTATTCTTTTATCGATATATTCAATCAAAAAAATAATAACTATTGATTTTTTTATTTTCACATGTTAAAATATTTATGTTTCAGAAATGATACAAAAATGATTATTTAGTTATGCGCCCGTGGCCAAGTGGATAAGGCACAGGTTTCCTAAACCTGCATTCGGACGTTCGAATCGTCTCGGGCGTACCAGAACCTCCTCAATTTATGAGGAGGTTTTTACTTTTTTATACTGCCTGAAAGCCGCTATAATTCCCTTTTGAGGAGAAATAATAAATGCAAGGAAAAACATTATGCCAGAAACAGTTGCCATAGAGCCGGAAATTGAAACGTCCAGAAGATGTGCAGCCTGGTAGCCTAAAATACCTGAAAGTATACCCAGTATGGCACTTATTAGTATCATAAACTTTAGTTTATCCGTTAAAAGATACGCTGTTAGCGGGGGTACAACCATAAGAGCCACTACAAGTATTGAGCCCACTGTATCGAATGCCCCGATGGCAGTTATAGAAACAACCGTCATAAGCCCATAGTGGACTATGCCCGGGCTAAATCCCAATACAAAGGCAAGCCCCGGGTCAAAGGCTGATATTTTTAATTCTTTATAAAAAAGAGAGATAAACAAAATGTTAACGATAAGTATAGCTGTCATGATGTAAAGGGATTTTGGTCCTAAATCAATATTTCCAATATAAAACCTTCTAAAGGGGGCAAAGGCAATTTCACCAAGCAAAACTGCATCTGTATCAAGGTGGACATTCCGGGCATATTTTGAAATGATAATTACACCAACACTGAAAAGTGAAGTAAAAACAAGACCTATGGCGGAATCTTCAGAAACTAGATTTGTATTTTTCAAAATTTCAACTAAAAAGACCGTAACTAATCCTGTGGCGGTGGCTGCTACTATAAGAAGAGGGGAGTGGATATCTTTTGTATACAAAAAGGCAATTGCAATTCCTGCTAAAATAGAATGGCTTATGGCGTCACTCATCATTGCCATTTTCCTAAGCACTAAAAAAGTGCCTGCCAATGTGCAGGCAAGACTTGTAACAACAGCTATTAATTGAATTTCAAACTGAGGGCTAATCATATAAATCACCTTCTAACTTTACCTTCTGATTGTAGTTTTCAAATTATTTTTAAAAGTCAGATTATTTTTGTGAGCAGAAATAAGTCTGCTTATTATACCCCTTTTAGGTGCAAATAAAAGGGAAAATGCAAACAGTGCAAAACTAATAAGAACAATTACCGGACCTGTGGGCATATTAGGGGTTTTGCTGCTTATTAATGTCCCTGTTATGCCTGATACCGCCCCAAAAAACCCTGCAAGTGCAGCCATTATTTCCAGCCTGTCAGTCCACTGCCTGCCGGCAGAGGCAGGTGCAATGAGCATGGCACTCATCAGCACAACTCCTACCGTTTGAAGACCTGTAACTATTGCCACAACTATAAGGCAAGTGAGCAGGATATCTATTTTTTTCATAGGAAGGCCAATGGTATAGCCAAACTCAGGGTTAAATACAAGGAGTTTAAACTCTTTCCAGAAGACAAAGGTTATGATAAGGGCTATGCCACTTAAAATGCCCATTGTAATAATGTCTTCTTTAAGGAGGGTCGCAGCCTGGCCAAATAAAAATTTATTCAGCCCAGCCTGCCTGGAATTAGGGAGCTTTTGTACAACACTTAACATTACCAACCCAAAACCAAAAAAAACAGACAATACAATTCCAAGAGCCCCGTCGTATTTTATTTTGGAATATTTTACAATAAACATCATGCATAAAGAGGAAACCCACCCGGAAATTAAAGCACCTGATAAAAGCACAACAGGAGAAGAGCTTTTAGTAAGTAAAAATGCAATAGCTATACCAGGAAGGGCAGAGTGTGAAACGGCATCTCCTAAAAGGCTTTGTTTTCTTAAAAGTGTAAATGTTCCTAAGATGCCTGAGGTAATTCCTAGTATTCCGGAGCCCAATAAAACAGTCCTCAACGTATAATCCTGAAATATTGAAAGCAGATATCCAATCATATTTTTTCACCCCTTAATAGGGCGCTTTTGGTGCTTTTATAGATGCTTTTTTCATTCTCTATTATGATGTTTTGACAGGGGATTTCAGGGGAGCTGTAAGTTTCAGCCAGGTTTTCTTCTGTAAACACTTCTTTACAGGGACCTAATGCAATACACTTTACATTTAACATCATTACCCAGTCAAAATACTCAACAACGGTTTCTAAATTGTGGTGGACGGCTATAATTGTTTTTCCTTTATTTTTTAGCTCTTTAATAAGATTTATTATTGCTTTTTCAGTGAGGGCGTCCACCCCTTGAAATGGTTCATCCATCAGGTAGAGGTCAGCATCCTGCACCAAAGCCCGTGCCAAAAAAGTACGCTGCTGCTGTCCTCCTGATAATTTGCTTATTTGTCTGTTGCAGTACTCCTTCATGCCAAGTTTCCCCAATGCATTTAATGCCAGCTGTTTTTCTTTTTTACCGGGTCTTTTAATCCAGCCAATACTGCCATAAAGCCCCATTGTAACCACATCAAGTACTGTTGTGGGAAAATCCCAGTCCACACTTTCCCTTTGAGGAACATATGCAACTTTTTTCCTTACACTCTTGTAGGGTTTGCCGTATATTTTTACCCTTCCTGCCACAGGTTTTATAAGACCCAGCAAAGACTTTATAAAGGTACTTTTACCGGCCCCGTTAGGACCTATAATTCCCATTATAATACCTTCAGGTACATCTATATTTATATCCCACAGCACAGGTTTATCACCGTATGCTGCGGTAAGTGAATTTACTTCTAATACTTTTTTACACATGATTACTACCTCTTAATATTTTATTTTTTATATGTTATTTTGATTTTTTATACTAATTTAAGTTAATTTGCTGTTTTATACGGTTTATTTAATATGTTTTATTTATTATGCTCTACTGTTTCAGGGCATCTACAATGGTATCAACATTGTGTTTTATCATTCCTGTGTATGTCCCTTCTGCTTCATCAGGGTCTCCCAGGGAGTCTGAAAAGAGTTTTCCCCCTATTTTTACATTGAACCCTCTTGACAAAACAGCTTCCTGAAGTGCCTCAATGTGGCGGGTTTGAACCGATGTCTCAACAAATATTGCAGGTACTTTATGCTGCAGTATAAATTCTGCTAAGTTTTTTACATCTAAAATTCCTGCTTCTGTCTCTGTGCTGATTCCCTGAAGGCCAATGACTGTGAAATCGTATGCATTGCCAAAGTAAGCAAATGCGTCATGGGCTGTTATTAAAATTCTTTTTTCTTTTGGAACTTCCAAAAGCTTCTTCTCTATGTATTCCTGCAGTTCATCCAGTTCTTTTAAGTAACTATCGGCATTATCGGCATAAATTTCTGCATTTTCAGGGTCTAATGCCATAAGCTTTTCTTTGACAAACTCCACAACTTCTTTCCACAGCCGGACATCAGACCATATATGGGGGTCATAATTTTTTTCAAGACCTTCCTCTGGAGTAAGGAGCTTTGAAGTGTCTATGGCATTGGTAACTGCATATGTTGGTATATTTAATTTGGACATTTCTTCAAATAAATCAGACATTTTACCCTCTAAATGAAGGCCGTTGTAAAAAATAACGTCTGCCTCTTGAAGTTTTTTTACATCACTTTCAGTAGCCTGGTAAAGGTGGGGATCTACACCAGGTCCCATTAATCCATCCACTATTAAAATATTTTTCCCTAAAATGTTAACTAAATCTGTGAGCATGGTTGTAGTTGTAACAACCCTTAAACTTTCATTACCTTGACAAAAATCATATCTATTGGAATTGCATTTACCTGTATTGGAAAAATAAATATACAAGCCAAAAAAGCCGGTGATTAAAATAAGAGAGCCAAATATGCACAAAAGAGCATTTTTCATTTGTCCATCCCCCTTTTAATATGCAAAGTAGATTAACAAAATTTTAGTCTATTATATGCATTCCTAAGGGTGGGGGTTACTTATAGACATTTTGTAAAAGTAAAATTTTTATTGAAAACATAATTCGGGTATAGTATAATTACAAGGCAGGTTCTAAAGAAAGATTATATTAACGGAGGTGGTAGAAATGGATCCTGGGCCCATTTATAAGTATAGCATTATTAAAACATCATGGTATAGAAGGAACGTTCTACCACTTTTATTCATATAAAAGTGATTAACCTTCCTTAACCAAATTTGTGTATGGTATTTTCAATTTAAAGCATAATACTACTATTAATTAATTCCAGTTAAGTTATTATTAACACTTTGATTTAAAGAAAGTTTTCGTTTACAGAAAATTTTCTTACTTGCTATTGTTGTGCCATACTCTTTATATAATAGCTTTGAGTATTATACAGTATGGCTTTATGTCTATTATTGTTAGAAATTTTAGTTTTTTGAAAGTAAGAGAGGTGTTTACAATGGATATTGAAAGAGAGAAAAAGCTGATAAGTGAAAAAAAATACTCTATTTTAAAAGAAGACTTGATAAATATACCACCTATTGACGTAGCAGATTTTTTAGATACTTTAGAGGAAAAAGAATCCCTGCTTATATTCAGGCTTTTGCCAAAAGGTATGGCGGCAGAGGTATTTGCCCATCTTTCAGCTGAAAGGCAGGCAGTACTATTTAATTTGGTTAATGAATCAGAGCTTAGAAGTATTTTGGAAGATTTGTTTTTTGATGATAAAGTTGACCTTTTAGAAGAAATGCCTGCAAATGTAGTAAAAAAAATACTTAAGAATACAAGTGAAGTTGAGCGGAAATTAATAAACCAGTTTTTGATGTATCCTGATTATTCTGCTGGAAGCCTGATGACAATTGAGTTTGTAGACTTAAAGAAGGAAATGACCATTAAGGAAGCCCTTGAAAGTGTTAGGAAAAATGCACCTGACAAAGAGACCATTTATACCTGCTACGTTACAGATGCAGAGAGGCATTTAGAAGGTACCATTTCTTTAAAAGATCTGGTTTTGGCTGACGGGGAAGTTAAAGTGGGAGACATAATGAAGAAAAAACCCATGTGTGTCAATACCCATGACGACCAGGAAGATATAGCAGATTTGTTTAAGAGGTATGATTTACTTGCACTGCCGGTAGTTGACAATGAACACAGGCTTGTAGGTATAATTACAGTTGACGACATAGTGGATGTAATTGAAGAAGAGGCTACAGAGGATATTTATAAGCTGGGTGCGGTGGAGCCCACAGACGAAGAATATATAACTGCAGGAATATTCAAGCTTGCACGTAAAAGAATAGTATGGCTTATATTTCTAATGATTTCAGCAACACTCACTGAATTTATAATAGTGAGCTTTGACGACAAATTAAAACTATTTGGTCTTTCTGCCTTTATACCTTTACTTATGGATACAGGAGGAAATGCAGGGGCACAGGCATCTACCGTAGTAATAAGAAGTATTGTTTTAGGTGAAGTGAATTTTAAGGATTTACTTAAGGTAATATGGAAAGAAATCCGTATAGGTGTTACCGTGGGTCCTATACTTGCTGTTTTGAATTTTACAAGAATATATTTTATATCCGGAAGGCCTTTTGGAGTAGCTTTAACCGTTACACTAACACTTATGGCAACTATTCTTGTGGCTAAAATGCTGGGCGGCATTTTGCCCCTTTGTGCAAAAAAGTTAAAGCTTGACCCTGCGATAATGGCAAGTCCTCTTATAACAACTATGGTGGACTCAATAGCCCTTATTATATTTTTTACAATTGCATCGCTGCTTCTGGTTTCTTAGAAACAGCAGGAAAAAAGTGCAGGGTATACGGGATAAAACCGTTTTATAAAAACAGGAACGGAGGGGATACATACCTTATGTATGAAGAAGCAACGCAGCACCGGTTTATGAATGAGGCACTGAAGGAAGCAAAAAAAGCTTATAACAAGGGAGAATGCCCCATAGGTGCTGTTATAGTAAAGGATGGCGTAATAATATCTAAGGGGCACAATGAAAAAGAGTTAAAAAAAGACCCTACAGCCCATGCTGAAATATCTGCGATAAAGAAGGCTTGTAAAAAACTTGACACATGGAGGCTCAATAACTGTGATATGTATGTAACTCTAGAGCCCTGCCCAATGTGTGCAGGAGCTATAATCCAGTCAAGGATAGGGAGGCTTTTTATAGGCGCTTTGGATGCTAAATCAGGGGCAGCAGGTTCAGTTGTGGATTTATTAAGAGTTCCCGGGTTTAATCACAAAGTTGAAGTAACCTATGGAATTTTAAGTGAAGAGTGTTCAGGTATCCTTAAAGATTTTTTTAAAAAACTGCGCAAAGGATAAATGAGCTTACATAAAACCTGAACACTTGATTTTATTTTCTATAATATGTATAATAATATTATGGTCTATAATGTTATTCTCTATAAAAGTTCTGTTCTTTTTTAAGAAAGTCTTTAAAAATCTGAAACAAAGTATCCGGAATTTTTCTAACACCAACAGCAAAAGAAAAAAGCTAAAAAAGCAATAAAAGTATTAATTCAAAAAACGCATTAATTCAAATCAGGCAGCAAAAAAGCAAAAAGCTAAGGTTAAAGAAAATTACATAATGAAAACCATATAATAAGAAAACTACATAACAAAGGACTGGTTTAAATGAAATTTATTAAAAGGAATGAAGGCGCAATATCCATTTTTTTGTGTATAGTTTTGCTGGTCATGATTGTATTAGCGGGCGTGTTGGTGGACGGTACAAGGCTTAATTTTTCTAAAACCCAGGTGGAAAGTGCTTTAGACAGTTCTTCAAAATCTGCTCTTGCCAATTACAATTACAAATTAAAGGAGCTTTATGGACTTATGGCTCTGTCTGATAGCGACCCGGAAGTGTTAAAGGACGGGATTTTGTATTATTTTGAAAGAAATTTAATGGTAAGGGGCATTGAAGATGAAGAGGAAGCCTCCTTCCTGGATTTTTTCGGATTTGGGGGAAAGGAAGAAATACCACCTCTGGATTTATATGATTACAGGGTGGAGGATTTAAAAGTCCAGCCTGTGTACAATTTATCAGAGCCAGAGGTTTTGCGGGCTCAAATATTAGAATATATGAAATACAGGGGACCAAAGGCATTGGCCACAGGTCTTATGGATAAATTTAAAATATTTGGTGATTTTAAAAAACAGACAGATATTCTGGAAAAGAAAATAGATGTTGACGAAGATCTTACAGATATAAAGAAACATCAAATAAAGGCTTCTGACAATATGGCAACTGTAAACAGCTTTGGAAGGGATTTGGATGTTTCTTCTAAGTATGAAGAACTGGCAGAGCATGTTGCAGATGCAATAAGTTTAGAAAAAGACTGTACAGAGCTGGAAAAAGAAATTGAAGAGCTGGATGATGATCTTAAAAGTGTTACTGATGAAATCGAAAAATATCAAGATGAAATAATGGAAATAGAAACGGAATTAATGCAAAAGATGCTGGAGGCCCTTGCAGAAGATAAGACCCCTCCTGATACTTCAGCAGAAGAAGAGAGAATACGCCTGCTTGGAGAGAAAGTAAATGAACTTCAGGAGGGCATTAAGGACAAAATAGCAGAAAAAGAAGAAAAAGAAAGCAAGCTAAATACCAAGAAGGAAGAGTTAAACAGCAAAAGAAGCAAAATAAGTGAAATAAATAATAAAATACTAAACAATCTGAAAAAATTTATAGATACAGCAAAAGATACGGTATCTTCCCTTGAAACTGTGAGGGATAAGTCTGTAAGAACAGTTAAAAAAATTGACAGTATAAATGAAGAACTTGAAGGAGAAGTGAATGAATTTTCCGATTTTACAAGAATGGATTTAGGAAGCAAAAAAGAAACAATATCTGCAGAGGATATAAACCCTAAAATAGATGAGGTTAAGCATAATTTGTCCATACTTGAAAGCATTAAGAAGAATATAGAAGAAAGTAAGGCGGATAAGCTTACTTTAGATGATTTTTCCGGCAGGGTACCTGGTTTAAATGAAGTAAAGGAAAAGTTAAATACAGGGTTTGTAAAAGAACAAATAAAAAGTTATAAAGGTATGGAAAATGGCAATGCCATAGACTATTATGTGGACAAAGGTGCCATTTCTGAAAAGTCAGATGATGAAGAAGACCCCAGGGATTTTTTCAATGAATTTGTTAAAAGCGGCGGGGTAGAAGATGATGAAAATAAAATAGAAGAGAATTTAAAGGAAATTCCAAAGGATGCCCCGTCTAAAGAAGGATACAGACCTACTGACATTGACGTTATAGAAAATGATGAAAAAATCATTGAGGGAATACTAAAAATAATGGAAGAAATGGAGTATACCAGCAGCGAGTACAGTAATGATATTCTTTATAGTGGCGGCAAAGGTTTGGAGGATTTTGACGCAGGCAGTATGTCTTTTTCAAAGTCCGGCTCAGTAAAGAAAGCACTTTCTTTATTTTCCAAAATGGCAGAATTATTTGTAGATGGTGTAACAAAAGTCAGGGACGACATGTATATAAATGAATATATAATGGGAAATTTTTTGAATTACACCACAAACCCAGAAAAGGACTATGATTTACGTGGGAGACTTATGAAAGAAAGACCTGCTTTCTTTGATGCAAACAATGCAGATGTAGAATATATACTAATAGGTTCAGAGGAAGAATCCATAAACATTTTAGGAGTCAAAGCCCAGATAACACTTATAAGGTTTGCACTAAATGCAATAGCAATATATACAGATCCGCAAAAGGTAAATGCAGCGTTAAAAACAGCAACTGCTGTGGCAGGTTGGACTGCAATAGGAGTTCCCATTGTTCACACACTGATTATGATGGGATGGGCAATGGCAGAGTCTATGTTTGATGTGAGTTTATTAATGAGAGGGGAAAGTATACCTATATTCAAAACCCGCAACACATGGATAACCGATCCTAAAAACATGGGAACTAAAATCAGGGAAATTTTTGAAAAAGAAGCAAAAAAGAAGGCAAAGGAAGTATCAGGATATCTAATTAGCCAGGCGGAAGGTATGGTAGCCGGGTATGTAGGAAATGCAGGAGATGTTTTAGAAGATTATATACTGTCAAAGGTAGATGCCCTTGTAGATAAAGCTTTCATACATATAGAAAATCCAATAAGGGAAGGTATGCATTCAGCGGAAAATATTTTCAAAGATTTAGAACAGAGTATTAATGTGAAATTAGAGGGGGAAGTAGGTAATATTATAAATAGCATTGGAAATCATGTTGAGAGTTTGTTAAACAATAAAATTAGTATTTTTAAAAACAGCACTTTAGGGGATTTTGACCTAAGTAAAGATATAATTATGGGTGCTGATTTTACCGAACTTTTCCATGGATGTGAGGAGTTTCAGGTATTTAAAGGAATGAAAGTGGAAGATGCGGTGAAAGAACTGAAAATGTTGATTTCAAAGGGAGAGACTATAGGAAGTTTTACAGTTGAAGAGACAAGTTTGATGGTTAACAGTTTGATTTTTAATACCATAGAAAATACAAAGGAAAAAATAAAAGAAGAGATAAAAGGAATGATACAAGAAAGTCTTAACCGTTTGAAAGAGAAATTTAATGAAGTTATTTCAAAAGCAGCAATGGAAGGAAAAGAAAAAGTAAATGAAATTATAGATTCCATAGGAAATAGCCCGGGAACCATAGGAAAAGGTGCCGGTGGTGTCAATTTATCTAAGGGAAAGATGGAGACAAATTTAAAGGCCTCTTTGGTTTCAATGAATTACAGTGACTATTTAAGGCTGCTTCTGCTTTTTGAAAGTGGCGAGAAAAAATTAAAGAGAATTGCAGATTTAATTGAGATGAATATGAGGAAGGAAACAGGGGATGTTAGTTTCAGCATGTCTAATTGCAGTACATATATAAGGGTAGAGGCCACTGTTTCAATAAAATATCTTTTTATGACCCAGCCTTTTATGCCTGAAGAATATAGAAGAAATAAAGAAAGCAGGATAGAGTTTACCATTCCTCTGTATAAGGGTTATTGATATAACGGGTATTTTGCGGCAGTTTAAATTCAAGAGCCCAATTTTAGTGCAGGTGAGACGGCAAATTATTCTTTTTGTATATGAATCTGAAGCTAAGAACTAAATTGTGCAAAAACATGACTTTAGTCATGGTTAAATAGTGACTAAAGTCATGTTTTTTAAAAAAACAGTGGCTAAGGTCACGAAAAAAAGTGACCAAAGTCATGGGAAATAGTGACTAAGCCATCAGGACTCCTGGAAGCAATTTAATAGCACTTTTTGTGTTAATTTTCAAATTCTCAACTGTTCTAAGCAAATGGCTATTAAGGTTGTCTCTCTTATCTATAAATCTAATATCTGTCAAATTCTTAATTTCTTCACTTTCTAGTGACAAGTCTAAAGATTGATTTTCAATCAATTTTTTAGCGTATTCAAAATCTGCAAAAACTAAATTACTCAGTAATAGTACTGAAAATAAACTAATAAAAATTGTTTTAGTAAAACTTTTAAATAACATACATATATATATATTGTAAATAATTTTTCAATTTTTCAATTTTAAATTATTATACTAATTTGGTATAGTAAATTATCTATATAAAAAAGAATAAAAAAAGGGTTAGTTTCTGTCAAGAAGAAACTAACCATGTAAAGGGGGTCAAAATGTATTTTGTGAGGTCATTTATAGTATTGACCCAAAACAGGGTTATTTATTCAAAAAAATTAAAATTTTTTTGAATATTTTTTTCCGTCCCAAACCCTGCCCCCTATTTTTATTGACATTTGTATAATTTTATAGCATTTACAGGACAAGCCTTCATGCACTCACCGCAGTTGGTGCAAACATCAGGATTTATCTTAGCCAGTGTTCCTTCAAATGTTATTGCATCAACAGGGCAAACTTTTGCACATTTCCTGCACCCTATACAGCCTACACTGCAATTTTTTCTTACAACGGCTCCCTTATCCAAACTTTTACATGCCACGGTATATTCATTGCACTTTGGAACCATCTCTATTATACCTTTAGGACATGCTGCAACACATTTTTCACAAGCTTTGCACTTAGACTCAATGACTTTTGCAAGACCGTCAATTATAACTATTGCATCAAAAGGACATGCCCTGACACAATTCCCAAGACCTACACAGCCATAGGTACATGCAGACGGTCCACCGTACAAATTTGCGGCTGCAATACAATCTTCAACACCTGAGTAATCAAATTTTTGCTTACAGTTTTCATACTTCCCGGAACATTTAACCCTTGCCGTCCTTGCTGTAGTGGGGGCAGCTTCTACACCAAGTATTTCTCCTAACTGCTTTACAAGCTCTTCCCCTCCTACAGGACAGCTGTTTATGTCGCATTTTCCCTCCACAAGGCACTCTGCATAGGCATCACATCCTGACTGCCCACAGGCACCACAGTTAGCCCCCGGAAGCAGTTCCCTTACTTTCGCAACTCTTTCATCAACTTTAACTTCAAAAACTTTTGATGCAACTGATAGTCCAAGTCCAAACAGAAGTCCAAGACCTCCTACCACCGAAGCAGATATAATCAAATTTTCAACCATACTTCAACAACCCCTTATAAATTCAACTTCTGTCTTGTAAAAACAAAACTAAAAGAAATCTTTAAAATAAACCTTATAAGTTTTTAAAATACGCCTTTAAAATATAAATCTTTAAAATATAAACCTTCAAAAATCTTAGCTAAAACAATCCCTGGAATCCAAAAAAGGCTAATGAAACTAAAGCCGCTGCTATAAGTGATATTGAAAAACCTTTTAGAGATTCAGGTATGTCGTTTTCTTCAAGTTTCTCTCTAATTCCGGCAAAAAGCACAAGGGCAAGGGTAAAACCTAATCCTGCTCCAAATCCAAAGAGCACTGTAACCCCAAGATTATACCCTCTTTCTATTCCCATAAGAGCCGCACCTAGTACTGCACAGTTAGTGGTTATAAGAGGAAGGTATATTCCAAGAGCTTTATACAGTGGTGGAAAAACCTTTTTCAACACAGCTTCAACAAACTGAACCAAAGATGCAATAATCAGTATAAATGCAATGGTGTTTAGGTATTCAAGACCATAGGGCTCTAGTAAAAGATCATACACCAGTTTTGTTATGGCAGATGACAACGTCAATACAAAAATTACTGCCCCACCCATACCAATGGCAGTATTAAGCCTTTTTGAAACGCCAATAAATGGACATATGCCCAAAAATTTTGTCAGTACAAAGTTCTCAACCAATACAGCACTTAAAACAATTATTAATATCTCCTTCATTATCCTTGAACCTCCCTTTCACCGGAAGCTAGATCACAAGGCATGGGACATGCAGAACATCCCTTGTTTTCTATCCTGGATGCAGAAATTTTATTTATAATCCCGATAATTATTCCAAAAGTTAAAAAACCTCCTGGTGCCAACACCATTATTGAAGCCGGTGGAAAAATATTCGCTGTAATTTCATAATCAAACCATGTTCCGTTTCCAAGAAGTTCCCTTATAGAACCTATTATCAATAGTGCCAGTGTAAAACCTAGCCCCATACCCAAACCGTCAGCCATAGATGCAATTACCCCGTTTTTGCCGGCAAAAGCCTCTGCCCGGGCCAGAATAATACAGTTTACAACTATAAGAGGTATAAATATTCCCAACGCTTTATCTATTTCCGGAAAATATGCCTGTAGAACAAACTGGACTAAAGTTACAATTCCTGCAATTATTGTGATGTATGCCGGAATCCTGATTTTATCCGGTATCAGCTTTCTTGTAAGGGAAATAGCCGCATTAGAAAGAATTAAAACTGCTGTAGCTGTAAGTCCCATTCCAATTCCGTTCTTTGCTGAAGTAGTTACTGCCAAAGTAGGACATGTGCCCAGCACCAGCTTAAAAACAGGATTTTCTTTTATTAAACCATTTGTAAAAATATTTTTAATACTGGTATTTTTACCACTCATACTATAAATCCCCCTTACCACTAATAATCTCCCGGTTCAAATCCATTGCAGCCTGAACGGCATCAACAACAGCTTCGGAGGAAACAGTTGCCCCGCTTGCAATGTGAATTTCCTCTTCCTTATCAGAAGGATTTTTAACCGCCTTTAAAGATTTCTCAGATGAAATACCTTTAAATTGATTTAAAAAATCTTCCCTGGTAATTTTTTGCCCAAGTCCCGGTGTTTCAGTATTGTCACCTATGTTTATACCTGTTATACGTCCTTCATTATCTATTCCAACGGTTATCTGTATTGGTCCCCCATAACCGCTTCCTTCAACTTCAAAAACTCTTCCCACTACGTTGCCGTCAGCAATACCATTATAAACTGCTTTTACCATGCTTGATGAAAGATCTAAATTTTCCACTTTTTCAAAACTCTCTGCATAGGACATAACCAAACCTCTTGCTTCTTCTGCTTTTTCCAACTTCCTAAGTTCAATGGTATCTTTGGTGGCTGAATAGGTAAAAGCAAGAGTCAGCGCAACCGTGAGACTTATAACACACAGAATTAATCCAGACTTAATTATATCACGCAACTTTTTTTCCACCTCCAAAGCTTTTTGGAACCAAAAACCTGTCAATAAGGGGCACAACTACATTCATAAAAATTATTGCAAAAGAAACTCCCTCAGGATAATTTGTGTAAAGCCTTATAATTCCTGTGAGAATTCCACAGCCTATACCCATTATAATACGTCCTTTATTTGTTACAGGGCATGTTGCATAATCAGTTGCCATATAAAAAGCTCCCAGAATCAAGCCCCCTGCAAGTATATGGTATAAAAAATCCCCTGTAAACAGGGTTGACCCCCCAAAAATCCATGTAAACAATGCGGTAGTTCCAATAAAGGTTAGTGGAATTTGCAGTCCTATAACCCTTCTTGCTAAAAGGTATAAAGCCCCTAAAAGTAAAGCCAGGGCCGATGTCTCTCCAATACATCCCCCAACCTGGCCTAAAAACAGCTGAAGGTATGTGGGCATCTCTGCAGCCTGCAAAGCAACCTCAGCCGCTGGTGTTGCACTACCTGCAGCGTCTACAGCCGTCTCCACTAAACTACTTTTTAAAACTTCTAAAGGCGTTGCAGTGGAAATTGCATCAACGCCTCTTGGATTTACCCAATTAGTCATCTGCTCTGTATACGCCACAAGCAAAACCACCCTTGCCGCCAAAGCCGGGTTCATAAAATTCTGGCCTAAACCGCCAAACATTTGCTTTACTACTACTATAGCAACAACTCCTCCTATGGCAGCTATCCAAAAAGGTATGGTAGGAGGAAGGTTTAATGCAAGTAAAAGACCTGTTACCACTGCACTTAAATCCCCGATTGTACAATTTCTTTTCATAGCCTTCCTGGCTAAATATTCTGATATTATACATGATGAAACGGTAACTAAAATAACAGCTAATGCCCTTAATCCAAAAAAATAAATCCCTGCTACAGAGGCCGGCAGAAGGGCAATTATTACATCTAGCATAATCCTTCTGGTATTTACGCTATCTCTTATATGAGGCGAGGAAGATACCACAAATCTGTTCTCCATATTACTTTCCTCCTTTCATAGCTGCCCTGATCTGTGCTTTCCCAAGTCTTATTGACTGGACTAAATGTATTTTAGACGGACAGACATAAGAACAGCTTCCACATTCAATACAATCGTTTACATGATATTTATTTAATTCTTCAATATTTTCCCTTAATGAACTTTTGCTTAATTTAAGAGGTAATAAGTTCATAGGACATGCCCTTACACACCTTCCGCACCTTATACAAGGACCTTCCGGCGGAAGATTTGACTCCTCTTCAGTAAAGGCTAGCAATGCATTGGTATGCTTTACAACAGAGGTTTCAAGGGAAAACTGGGCAATTCCCATCATTGGTCCACCCATCAAAACCTTTTTAGGCGTTTCTTTGAAGCCGCCGCAAAAATCAAATACGTCTTTAAGGGAAGTACCAATGGGAACCTCCACATTACAAGGCTTATTCACCGCACCCCCGTCAATTGTAACTCTTTTTTTAATAAGGGGCATACCGGTTTTTGCATACTCTGCTACAAAAGAAACACTGTTTACATTCATAACTATTACGCCCACATCTGCCGGAAGTTTTCCTGGCGGAACTTTTCTTCCGGTAGTGGCATAAATAAGCATCTTCTCAGCCCCTTGGGGATACCGTGACTTTAATTTCATTACACTTATCCTGTCACTGGTATCTGCTACTTTTGTCATTTCATGGATGGCTTCAGGCTTGTTATCTTCAATTCCTATAATAACTTTTTCTATATTTAGAAATTCCATAACTGTATTGATACCGCCAATAACATTCCATGAATTTTCAATTATTTCCCTGTAGTCTGAAGTAATATACGGTTCACATTCTGCAGCATTGATTATTAAAGTGTCTATCTTTTTACCTGGAGGCACGGAAAGCTTTACATGGGCAGGAAATCCTGCACCGCCAAGACCGACAAGTCCTGACTCTCTTATAGCTTTTATGAAATCCTTTGTGTTGGAAATTCTGGGAGGTGCAATTTTTTCAAAAATTTCTTGTTTTCCATCAGTTTCTATTACTACAGAGTTGACAAAGACACCTCCGGGGTAAAGTAATGGCTCCACACTGGTTACCGTTCCGGAAACACTGGAATGAACAGGAGCTGATATAAATTCATCACTATCCCCTATCACCTGCCCCACTTTCACCACATCTCCTTTTGCAACACATGGTTTACATGGAGCTCCTATATGCTGTAGCATTGGAATTATAACTTTCTTTGGCACATCCATTTTAATTGTTTCACAATTGGCAGTGTTTTTCTCATAGGGCACTGCCACTCCCCCTTTAAAAAACCTCTTAAACATATAAACAACCCCATTAAATTTTCAAATTTATAAATTGCAAAAATATATATAAATATTAAAAATATTTAAATTTCTATATGTGTAGAAGTACAAAACAATTGCCGTGGGAAATCATGTGTCTTAAAAATAACCTAAAAAAAGAACTCTTTATAAGCATTACTTTTTAATTATTACTCTTTTTTAATTATAATTATTACTTTGCTACAAGTCAAACTTATATTTAGTTTTTTTGGTTCTTATTATTGGATTAATATCTAAAAAAGCCCATTACCACCCGCTCTATACCTGATAGGTCTTTTACTACCTTAATGTTAAGGTATTTTTCTCCCATCATCTTTAAAACATCCCATGCCTGGTTTATTCCAACTTCTAAAGCTAAAAGTCCTTCTCTTTTTAGAAAATTTACCCCCTCTTTTACTATAAATCTGTAAAAATCCAAACCGTCATCTCCCCCGTCTAATGCCTTTAAAGGTTCAAAGTCTTTTACCTGTTTTTCTAAATAGGGAATTTCATGAGATGCTATATATGGAGGATTTGAAACAATTACATCAAACTTCTTTTTGCCGCCCCGGAAAATATTTTTAAGACCTGTAAAAATATCCCCGCATATAAATTCTATTCTATCTGCCACATTATTCTTTTGGGCGTTATATTTTGCAACATCTAAGGCTTTTTGTGAAATATCTACGGCAACTATCCTGCTGTTTTTTATATAATGGGCAAGACTCACAGCTATGCAGCCTGAACCCGTTCCAATATCTAAAATATCAATGCTGCTATCTTTTGTATTTTTTGTGCTTTCTATATGCTTTGTATCTTCTATATCCTTTGAATCTTTAACATTTATGTATTTTGTAACTTTTTCATCCTTTGCATATTCAAGGACGCTTTCAACCAAAATTTCTGTATCCTGCCTTGGTATTAATACATCAGGAGTTACTTTAAAATCCAGTGACATAAATTCCTGATGCCCGGTAATATATTGAAGGGGCTCACCATTAGCCCTTTTTCTAACAGCCTCAATATATTCCCTGTATTCTTTTTCATTTAAATTATAATCATCATGGGTATATAAAAATACTTTCCGGCATTTTAATACGTGACATAATATAACCCCAGCTTCAAATGCCGGGGCTTCATTTCCTGAAGATTTTAAAAAATTTACTCCCTCTTTTAAAACATCTTTTAAAATCATTTTTTCCTCCACTATTATACCCTAATTGTTATTCTTCACTATTATTCCTCACTGTTATTCCTCGCAGTTATTTCTCATTATTATTCCCTTACCATTTATCCAATTCCCTGTCTTCTACAAGGACGTTTTTCATAGCTTCTATTGCAACTTCAATCTGGTCTTCATCAGGTTCGCTGGTGGTAAACTTTTGAAACAGCAGACCCGGGGCATTGACAATTCCCACTATCTTAGAGTCGCTTCTACCTGCAAACCTTGTTATCTCATAGGATATACCTGCCACAAGGGGCAAAAGCACAATCCTCATAATAAGATTTATCAAAATATTCTCATGTCTTCCTGTAGCTGAAAAAACAAGTATACTCACAATCATAACGGTAAAGAGAAATGAAGTACCACACCGGGGGTGAGCCGTAGGATATTTTTTGATATTTTCAACTGTCAACTCCTCCTCATTTTCATAACAGTGAATGGTTTTGTGTTCTGCACCGTGGTACTGCCATACCCTTTTTATATCTTTAAGCTTAGATGCAAAGTAAAGGTAGAGGAAAAATAAAAAGACACGGATAAATCCCTCAAAAATATTATAAAGTAAAACCTTAGACCCCTTTTCAAATTCAAATATTTTGGTTAAAACAAGCTCTGACAAAAAATTTGGCAAAAGTATAAACAATCCCACTGAAAAGAAAAGGGAAAGAATAACTGAAAAATATATCAATATATCTTTAAGTTTATCCCCAAACACTCTTTCTAAAAAAATATCTATTTTAGAAGGTTTTTGTTCTTTCCCATCCTCACTTATATCTTCTTCTATATCTACAAACTCCGCCGAAAACATAAGAGCTTTAAACCCTAAAACCATTTGTTTAAAAAGCCCCACCGCACCTCTTATAATTGGAATTTTTGAAAATGCACTTTTTTTAGGTGTGGGACGTTTTTCTATTATAATTTCCCCGTCGGGCTTTCTTATTGCTATTGCTGCATTTTCAGGACCTATCATCATTAGACCCTCAATAAGAGCCTGCCCCCCTATACTTGTTTTATGCTTTGGTTTATATATATTATTGTTTTTATTCATTTTTAAACCCCTCTAATGTTAATTGTATTTACAACTAACATTATACTACACTCTTTTTTATTTAGCCACAACAATATCTACCCTTCTGTTTTTTTGCCTGTTTTCAGGGGTATCATTAGGGGCAATAGGTCTAAACTCTCCATTTCCTGTGGCTGTAAGTTTGTATGGGTCTAAATTACTTTCTTCTACAAGGAATAAAACAACATTGGTAGCCCTTTTAGTGGATAACTCCCAGTTTGTCGGAAACAGGGTGGTGTTTATAGGCAAATTATCAGTATGACCCTGTACAACCACTTCTGTATCAATTTCCTTTAAAAGCTTTCCAACATCTCTTAAAGTATCCTTTCCGGATTCTTTAATATCTGCTTTTCCAAGATCAAATAGAATAACTGAATCTATTCTTAAAATTACCTGTTCTTCTTCTTCAATAACTTTGACATGTTCGTCTAAGTCCATTTCATCAATATACTCTTTTATTTCTTCTATGAATTCCTCCATTTTTTGTTTCTTTTCTGCCTCCAGTTTAGCTGCCAAATCATCATCCAAATTATCATCCAAATTATTACCATCCTCTATGTTACTGTCATTAAGACTGCTTTCATCAGAGTCATTCAACATATCCATTACATCCTTACCGCTATTGTGTTCAAAAATTTCTCCACCGCTGCTTAAAAAAGCATTCCTCAAGGATTCCGCCACCTGCTCAAATTTTTGCTGGTCAATGACAGCCATAGAATACAGGAGGACAAAAAAGCACAAAAGCAGAGTCACCATATCACTATAAGTGACCATCCACTCCGGTGCACCTTGGGATTTTTCTTCTTCTACCTGATATTTTCTTCTATTGCTCATAATCAAAAACCTCACTCAGTAACAGCATCTTTTATTTGACTACTTCTGGATTCAGCTTGTTCTGACTCTCTGTCATATTGCTCTTTTTGCTGTGGGGATAAAAACGTCCTTAATTTATGTTCTAATATCCTTGGGTTTTCACCTGATTGTATAGACAAAATTCCTTCTATAATCATTCTTTTTTCCTGTATTTCTTCTTTACTTTTAAGCTCTAACTTAGTCGCAATAGGGGTGCAGATAAAGTTTGCGAGAACACTTCCGTACAAAGTGGTTATCAACGCCAATGCCATGGCAGGTCCGATATTAGACGGGTCATCAAGAGACTGCAAGAGGTTTATTAAACCTATAAGAGTTCCTATCATACCCCATGCAGGAAACAGTGATGCTAAACTTCTGAAAATTCCAGCCCCTTTGCTATGTCTCATCTGCATATTTTCAATTTCTAAATCCATAGACTCAACTATAACTTCAGGCTCAACCCCGTCAACAACCAGCTGCAGTGACTGTTTTAAGAAACTGTCCTCAATGTTTTCCTGGTCTGCTTCTAGGGAAAGCAGCCCTTCTTTTCTCGCCTTTAAAGAAAGATCCACAAGAAGTCTTATTGTATCCTGAGGCTGTAATTCCTTTCCTTTAAAGACTTTGACAACTACTTTCATAACTTTGGCAATTTCGCCAATGCGGTAGGAAACAAGGATTGAAGCTATACCTCCACCCACTGTAACAAAGACAGATGTAAGACTCCAGTATACCAGTATATTGCCTTCTAAAACTATTGTTACTATAATACATGCTACTCCTACAATTATACCTATTAAAGTTGCAATATCCACGTTTTCTTCCCCTTCTATCCTTAATAATTTTTTATTTCCTAAAACACATATCGGAAATTCCCATCATTAAATTTAGACTTTTTATCCGAATCATGAAATAATATTGATTTTCCTTTGTTTTTGGCAAAATAATCTTTATTTTTCCCTGGTTTTGATGTATAATGAAATATAAGAAATACTATAATAATTGGGACATAAGATGTATGCAGATTATTCCACGTACTATAAATAATGTAATTGTAAAGGAGGGATATAATTAAAATATTATTTGCCGGACCATTTTAAAAATGATAAATGAAAAATGGTCTTATATAGTTTTTACGTTAATATATATCTTATTGGTTGCATTACCGTCAAACCAATCTATGAGCTAACCTATAAACCAATCTACAATCCAATCCATGTGGTTATCGGTTTACCAATTCTATTTTCTATTCTACGTTGTTATTACAATTACATATTATAAGATATAAAACACGTAACTTATGCGAATATATAATTTGGGGAGGAAAGAAACATGAAAAAGCTAAGTTTATTGACTGTGCTTTCTGTCGTCGCTTGCTTACTGTTCTTAAACACATTCATTTTGACACCTGACGTATATGCTAATCCTGACAACATCACAATCATTGTCAACGGAGAAGTAATGGAATTTGGAACTGATGCAAATGACCCTTATCCTTACATTAAAGAAGGCAGGACTTTAATTCCATTTAGAAGAATTTTTGAAAAACTCCAAATGGAAGTAACATGGGACAACAAAACACGTACAGTACATGCTAAAAATGATACAACAGTTATGGAACTTACCATAGGGCAAAAAACTGCAGTTGTAAACGGTGTAGAGCACACTTTAGATGTGGCTCCTGAAATAACTGATGACAGGACATTTGTTCCATTAAGGTTTGTAAGTGAAAGTGTCGGGGCAGAAGTAGACTGGGATGCTGCAACAAGGACTGTAACAATAACGTATTTGGTGGAAGATCCGCCACAAGAGATACCGGGCGGACCTGGTGGCACAACAAAGACAACTTACAAATTAGGTGAAAAAGCATCATATAAGGATATAGTGTTTACAGTTGATAGTATAACTAAAGAAGAAGACGGAAAAGTAATTGTAAAAGGAACAACTAATTTAAATTTGGAAGGTATGCGTGTAGAAGTTTATTATAATGCATATAAATCACTAATATCTGTTCCAATATATAACAAGAATAGTTCGGATTTATATGAATATACTGCATCACATTATAACTTTTCAAATCATAAACCTAAATATATTTTTGTTAATTTTCTTCAAGATGACGGAACATATAAAACAGTAGTAAAATACGAATTATAATGTAATATGTTATGTGCTATTGTTTACATGGTATTATAAAAATAAAGGAGGTATAATGTATGAAAACAATTTTTCTTAAAAGATTTACATGCTTATTTATTGTGATAAGCATTTTGTTCAGTTTTAACATCTTAGTAAATGCTTTAGATGAAGAGTTTATTATTTTTGATTCAGAAGTAATTCCTGGTGCCCCTACAGTTCTGGGAGGTTCAACGAATATTACCTATAAACAAAGTGGAAAAATAGATATTCCTCTTGAACCAACAAACAAAGATGTTGTTTTCTTGATAGATTCATCTTTTAATTTAAAAGAAGTTCCTATAGGTGATGGACCTTTTGATCACGTTTTATTTTCAAGAAATAATACTGATATTATAGGATACGGAACAACAGTAGACGGAAAGTTCTTTTCAAAGAAAACAGTTAATAATGATGACTCCAACATACAAATAAACTCTACTTATGAATGTGAAGATTGGAATGGTCAGCCTCCAAAAAACGGAACTCGCGTAACAGGTGAGGATTTAAACAGGTTTGATCACTGGTTCCCGGATGAAGAAAATTCATATGGTGTCTCCGAAATAGAAATGCTTATGACTTCAATTACCAATAACGCATCTAGATTAGATGGACTACACGGTTTCAGGGTTTTTGATAAAGATGATCAAGAATTAATAAATTCCTTACCTATAAACTTAAATGGCGGTGTTCAATTATATTACAAAGAATGGAATGGTGAAAAATGCTTTATGATTGAAGGTGATGGAACATTTGTTATAGATTCTGATATGTATTTTGATGGTAATTTAGTGATATCTACCGGAAAAGGGGTACGTCAAGCTCCTGAGCTATTAGGTGAAATAAAAGACGCTTTCATTATGGCAACAGGTAATGTAACACTTCAAGGTCAGAAAATGGAAGAAATTGATGATGTTAATTTAATTTCCGCAAACGGAAACATATGTATTCAATTAGAAGAAAACCAATTCAAAGGTATGGCACTGGCACCTAAAGGAAAAATGGAATTTCAAGGGCAAAGTGGTGCTGAATTTATTGGTAGTTTTATAGGAAAAGACCTGTCAATTAAAAATGATTTTAAATTCAAATACCCAGAGGATGATAAACCCAGTGATATAATCAAAAAAAGAATATTCACTGAATCTGCTCCTTTAGTATTAGAAAGTGTAAATAATCTTATAAATGACGTTAGTGAATATACAAACTCCACAACTATTACTTTTGCAACCAGAGCTAATCATAGAGAGGAAAATGATTTAAATGTTAATTTAGGTGATGGTTTAAGACATGCTTACCACCACCTGAGCAGTTCCACCAGTCTTTCTAAAAATATAGTTATTTTTACAGCTAAAACACCAAACACATATACCACTGTCTCCGTTACTAATGATGAGTTTTTATTAACCGGCAATGCCCAAGGATACCAAATACCTGATGATGCTGATAAGGCAATTGAATATGCAAAGAAAGTTATCGAACATAATAACACTGAAAATATCCAAGTAATATTTGTTGATTTAACCGAAGCTCTTAATGTCGGGGAAGAAGAAGTGCCTAATTTACACAATGTTGCAAATTCTATAGGTATTTCTGCTGGAAACTATAAACGACCTGACACACTTAATGAAATCGACTTCAACTTAGATTCATTAAATCTTTCTCCTTTAAAAGAAACTACTGAAGCTCCTGTTTTTGAATCACTTACTATAAACAGTGCTACTTTTGAAGCCCAACTGCCATTAAATTTTGTAGTTACAGGCGTGCAATATGGTTTTGGAAATGATCTTGACAATGAAGATTATCTAGACGTAAATTCTTTTGAAATTACCGACGAAAATACTATTACCTTTAATATTCCTAATGCTTCAAGCATTGATTTGCTAAAAGAAGATGGATCCTTAAAATTATCTAAATCTATATTCTTAAAATTATTAGTAAAAGTAAATCCAGATAAACCAGATGATCCAGATAATCCATTTGAAAATATCAGATGGAACAATGACCCACCTACTATAACCGGAACAATTAATTTACCTAGCGATCATGCAAAAATTAATTATGTTGTCAAAGACGAATCCGATACGCTGTATAATTTTACACAAATATTTGAAGATGCAGACATTGAAGTTAACCACTTAATAGATTTGAACTAATTTTGATAAAAAGCCCAGGCTGCAAGCCTAGGCTTTTTATGTTTGTCTAAACCACAGAAAAGAGGTGACTTCCCCATATTTTTTATTTTAAGTGGTGGGGTTAACAAAGGAGGGTTTTACTATATGAAAAAAATATTTAAGAGTTTAAATTGCGTTTGTATTTTATCTGTTTTCTTATTAATTTCTGTTTTCTTATTAAACAATGTTCACGTAATAAGTGCAAATAGTAATTCAATCACCTACGGAGACATAAACGGTGACGGAAACATAGATAGCACTGATGTCACTTTGTTAAAAAGATTTATACTTAATATTATTAACAGCCTAGCTCATCCAAAATCTGCAGATTTAAATTGTGATAGTATTATAGACAGTATAGATTATTCAATTCTTCAACGTTATGTTCTTCAAATCATAAGTGAATTTCCTATACAAAATCCTCCTGACAATACAAGTCCCTCATCATATTTGACTAATTCTGAAAAAATTTTATTCGATCTTATTAACGAAGTACGTCTAAATGCAGGTATCGAACCTTTTGAGTGTGATAAAGACCTTGTCGATGTTGCACGAATAAAATCGCAAGAAATGGTTGATGATTTCTTTTTTTCATCTATTTCACCAACATATGGAACAACACGTGAACTGCTTAATCATTTTAATATACCTTTTAAATATGCAACCGAAACAGTATCAATATCACTAAATGCAACTTCTTCATTTAATCAATTAATCCAAATTGATTTGTATAATGAAATAATAACTGACCCAAAGTATAATTATATAGGTATCGGTGCTATCCGCTGCCCAATACGTGGTTTAGTTATCGTACAAATTTTTGTGGGTAGATAGGAAATTATTCCTATTAGTAAGAATCATTCCTCACTATTATAAAAATTCCCCATTAGCAAATGGGGAGTTTTTATGTGACTTATGAAAATTGCCTGTATAGATACATTTTTTTATTCAAGCCTTATTAGTTTTTATATTTATCATGACGCCAGATAATTGTTTCATCTAAACCTGCTAATTCCGCTATTTGTTAAATTGTACTTGTACCCTTCCATTTCAACGGATAATCATTTCTAAAACTATATAGGGTTATTATTTCAATATGTATAAAGATTTAAAATCAACGGGGCATTTAGAACACCCCGGTAAGTATCCTCCTGCAAAAAACCTTGATGTTTTTGGAACATACATTCTTTTATTGAGGTAATAATGCACTGCTTCTTCATTCTGTCAGTATCCTGTATAAATAAACAAAAGCTTTTAATAATTTAAAATATACTAACTACCAAACAATTTTATCTTTCTAAATCGATTTAGCAATTTAGTGGTTTCCTCTAAACGTCTAACACTATATTTTTTTAATGCTACAATAATTTCGCCTTCATTAACTGTCAGTGGTAAAATTTAATTGGTTCTTTCCATAGTTAGTTGAATAACCTCATTTTTTCAAGCTGGAGAATTTTGGTTTTTAATGTTTCAAAACTACAACGGCCATACATAATTCGTTTTATTACCTTTAGTTTATTAATACACCCTTCTACAAGCCCATTACTATATTCATATTTTATCGCATTTCTTACAGCCTCCATATCTCGTTCAACTCCATTTATAAAACTGTTTATTTCCGGTATGTTTAGATTTTTAGCCCGCTCTATCCATTTATCGAAGGCTTCAATATTTTTATTAGTTAGCATATCCTTAAATTCCCATGTTATTTTATATATTTTTTCAAAAAACGGATATTCTTTGCATATCATTTCAAATTGTTTCTCACTGATTATTTTTACTTTTTCTATTGGGTGGTACAATAGCTTAAATATATTTTCTCTTTTTATTATTTCTGTTTTTGTCCCATCTTCTCTACTTCTATCGTAATATTTTTTTCTCCGTTTCTTCCAGTCTGTCATATAATGCCGCACAGTTGATGACGAACCATCATATCCCATTTCATGTATCTTTTCCACAATATATGAACCCATCATTCCTCTCTCAAGGTATTCGTCAATCGTTTTTATATATGGTGTCAGTTTCCCATTTCTCTTTTTGCCATAGGAAGCATGAACCGGATTAAAGTTTTCATCAAGATATCTTCTAACTGTTTTTCTATCAAGTCCGGTACGTTTGGATATCTCTATATTACTCAAACCTATTCTCTTTAACTCCCGCACCTCATTTATACGTTCCATTTTTTGCTTTACTTTTTCTTCATGTATGATCATATTTTTTGTCTGGAACAACTTTTCCCTTTCTTCAGGGGTCATTGCTATTAATTTATCATAAGCTCGTATATCCATATTTAAGCTTCGGCAAATTTCTGTCTTACATCTTCCTTCTAATGAAAGTTGTTTTATCTTTTCATATTTTTCTTTCAATGTGAGTTTTCTGTTCTCATTCGCCTGTTTTATTGTTTCTACCTCTTTAATTTCCTGACTGACAGATTGTATTGAAACTTGCGGTTTTAATCTCTTTTTTAGATACTCTGTTACATAGGAAGTCAAATTCTTTAGCAAATGAAAACGGTCACTTATTTGTAAAGCTTCCGGGTGTGCACCTGTAATTGCATTATTATAGGTGACAGACCCATCTCTTGATATTATACGAAGATTTGGATATGATTTTAACCACTCACAAACAGTCTCATAATCCCTTGAGTCAATCATATCAAGTATTTGATGCGTAAAAATGTCTACCATAATTGTTCCATAGCTTCTACGCTTTTTAATAGCAAAATCATCAATACAAACAGCTGTTATAGTCTTTTTATCAATTACCGGTGTTTCTTTTTTTTAAAAGATTACAAACTGTACTTTTACCAATATCCACAACATTTTCCTTTAGTATTTTTGATGCTGTAATGGAACTGCAATTTATTGATAGTCGCACAATTTCATCCTCAAGACGGCGGGTTTTCTTCGCTTTATAGGAGATAAAATCAAACCTTTCTGCAAAGGTAGTATGATTACAATCAGAATTATCACAAAAAAATTTTCTGTTACGTATAATAATAAATACCTTATTACCTTGTACTGGAAGGTCCTGAAAGGTTCTGTTATATGTGGAATGTATTCTGGATGATGGCCAGCCACAAAATGGGCATGTTACTTCTTTTCGATTGGAAGTTACTGTTATATAGCATTTGTTGAGGATATCAGGAAAATATGTGGTACAAAACCTATTGTATACAAGGATGATTCTTATGATGCTTATTGTGTTGCAAGGGTATTAAGGGATATGATGGATACATTACAGGATGCAAAACATGAGGATATATACTGGGCAATTCGGCAGTTGGCAAAAAGGCGAGATATGATAGTAAAAAACAATGTTATGAACAAAAACCAATTACATAGCCAGTTGTCTTATAGTTATCCATCCTATAAGAAGTTCTTTGCACAGGTTGATGGCAAAAGTGCACTATGTTTTTGGGAAAACTATCCTTCACCAGAGCATATTTGGAGTACTACACCAGAACAAATTTATAAAACAATAAAAGCAGTACATCAGGCATTGAAGATAGAACGTGTTCATGCAATTATCGATATGATTAAAAAGGATGGAAATACACAGAAGGGGTATCAGGAAGAAAGAGATTCTATTGTGAGGAATATCGTAAAAGATATTAAGAACAATCAGGAACTAATAAAAGACATAGAAGTGCAGTTAAGAAAATTATTGCCACAGACGGGGTATAAGTTGCAAACTATGCCAGGGATAGACCTTATTACAGAATCAAAGATTGTATCTGAAATTGGCGATATTAATAGATTTCCAGATTCAGATAAGTTAGCTCGCTTTATGGGATTGGCCCTGTACATTTTAGTTCAGCAGGCAAAGGTAAGGAAGAAAGGTGTAGAAATGGCAACAGAGAGTTGAATGCTATATTTTATTTTTTGGCTATACAAATGGTAGCCATATCATCGTCAGGAAAGCCAAGACATCCAGTATTCAGAGAGTATTTTGAACAGAAGGTTAAAGAGGGTAAAGCCAAGCAACAGGCTCTAATATGCATAGCAAGAAGGCTTGTGAGGATAATCTACGGAATGATGAAGACCAAGACAGAGTATAGACCGTATGAGAAGTCATAGGAGAAAAAGAAGTAGTTAGAAGTATTTGGATTTTTAATTGAGATATGGTAACAAGAATTATATAATATATATAGTCCTTGTAGTGAGGGAACGGGTAGTACTTTGAAAAATCTAAATGGATTAGGCGATTTTATAAACAACCCGAGTTTACTAAAGGACAGTTGAAGTGGGATTTTAAGCAAGACAGGGATCAAAATAGAATGTAAAAAACGAAAATTTTCTTATATGAAGTAATAATAAACAAAAATGTATAAAGATTTATCTATTACATGAAGTGTCTTGATTGCTGCTATAAAAATATCTGCATAAAAATGTAAACAAAAAGTTAAATATGATTTTAATTAAAAAAAGAAAAAAGCAATTATAAATCGGTGGCAAAACCTTAAAAAAACTGTTGGAATTATCTAATTTTAGATATATAATTGAATAAATATAATAATATTATGAGAAATGTTTTTTTATGTTTTTGAGTATTTTGTGGAGGTGTTGTACTATGCCGCATACCTATAATGGTATTGGTACTTGGTATTATGGTAAAAAAAATGAACATGTACGTGAAGGGATTTGCGAATTTTGTAATAAACCTTCTACCCTTAAAACTTATGATACAACTAAGTTTTTTGTTTTTCTTTATATTCCTGTATTGCCTTTAGGTGAAAAGAAAATAATTGATGAATGTTCAGTATGCAGGAAACACAGAGTTATTAAACTTTCAGAGTGGGAGAGAATGAAAAAAGAGGCTGGCGAAGAACTATATAATTCATGGATTCAAGAGCCGGGTAATGTTGAAAAAGCAAAGAAACTTTTTGAGTCAATAGTTTTCTATAGGGATGTTGAACTACTGAAATCTTTAGAGCAGGACATTCAAAATTACTGCATGAATGACCCTCAAATATTGAAATTTTGGGGAGAAACCCATCTTTTCCTTAATCAGTTTGATGAAGCAGAGAGAGCCTTTAAAGCTTCCCTTCTAATAAAAGAAGATGTGGGAGTAAAAGAGGAATTAGCTGAGACATTAGCTAAAAATCTTAAGCCTGACGAAGCTAAAAGCTATCTTACCCATATTTTTGATTATCCAGATGAATCCAAGCTTTATTATATTTTTTTACTAATTGAATCCTACCAGTTTATTGGGGAACACGATAATGCATTGGAAGTAATAAACAAAATAGAAGAGGTTTACCCGGATATAGCAGACAATATAGAATTTAAAAGGTATAAAAAGAGAACACAACGGCACTATAACAGCAATAAGAGAATTAAAGGGAATTTAATTTCCCCAATCCAGGACAGAAAAAAGGAAGGAAGCTCAAATATTTCATTTATACTTCCTAAAGTTATGCCTTTAATATTTATTACAGGTATGATACTGATATATACACTGATTTCATATTTTGCAGGGCTGTCCCGGACAGTGTATGTGATAAACGGATTAAATACCTCCTATAGCATTGAAGTAAATGGGGAAAAAATAAAACTTTTGCCTATGAGTACGGAAAAAATTAAAGTACCGGAAGGCACTACAAAGGTCAATATTGTAGAATCTGATATAATTGAAGGGGAGTTTGAGTTTGAAATTAATACCCCGTTTTGGAAAAGACCCTTTATACGGAAATTGCGCATTTTAAATCCTGACAAAGTGGCTGTGCTTTTGCGAGAAGAAACAATATATGTAGTAGATGATTATAGAGGGGAATTGCCGGAGTATGACGAAAGTTGGTATGAATATTACACCGGCAGGTATTTTTATGAGTTGGAACCGGTGAATTTTCTATTTGAGGAGTTTCCGGAAACTTTAGAACTCAGCTCTAAGAAAGAGAAAAAAACACGTCTGGCTCTGATGGAAGATTTTTTGTCTTTATCTAGCTATATGTATGTTTTAGGAAGTGTTGACCATGAAGATGCCCTTTCTCATATAGAATCAAAACTTGTGTACAATCCTGATAATGAAAGAAGCCTTCAGCTGCTTTCATATTACCAGGATGAAGACAAATATTTAGATTTTTTAAGAAGTAAATTAGATGAAAGACCGGTATTGGTGAATTTACATATTTGTTATCAGGATTACATGGAGTCAAATCATCCTTCATACAATTTAAAAGAGGAATACACCAGATATTTAGAAAATGAAAAAGATAATAATGAACTTTATTACCTTTTAAGCAGGATTGAAGAGAATTTTCAGGAAAGATTGAGTTTATTGGAGAGATCCATTGAAGGTGACAACCCTTCTGCCTTTGGTTATTATATATTAGGTTACATAAATTTTGGCATGGGGAATTTTGAGAAGGCTTATGATTATGTAAAAAAAGCTGTGGATATCAGGGAAGGTCAAGAAAGTTTTAACTATGTTATGGAAGAAATTATGCTTTCACTTAAGATGTATGATGACTTGATGGAAAGAAACAAAGTGCTTCAAGGAAGAGAACCTTATAATGGCAGTTTGGTTTTAGGAGAAGTAGTTTTACATATGCATAAAGGTGATGTTGCCGCTGCAGAGGAGGCTGTTTCAAATTATTTGGAAAGAATAAAAGATAGTGACAGTGAGACAATCCGGCTTTGGGATAGCTACCTTAAAGGAGTAATTGCCTATTGCTCAGGTGACGTACATACTTATGCCTCCATACTTGAAAATATGGGGGATGATAATTCAGTGATGGCATTTGAACATGCCTTTATTAACGGTGACTATGACAGGGCGGCAGATATTGCGATAAATGATGAGCTGGGAAGTTATTACCTGCTCCTGCTTCATTTGGCAGAAACCGATGCTGAAAAAGCATCTGAGTATCTTAATTATGTTATAGAGCAATATAAAGAAAATGATATTTTATATAAAAAAGCTGCAGAATGTCTTTCAGGAGAGATAGAATGGACTATGGAGGACATAAATGAAATAGGAGTGTATCCTAATGAAAAACTGCTTATTTTGTTGGCGTTGGAAAAACAGCAGACACCTTACAAGGAGGAATTATTGGAACTGGCAAGAAAACTAAATTACAGAATAGAGTTCCCAAGGCACTTTATAAATAGTTTACTGAATAAATAATTTGATTAATAAATAATTTATTGAATAAATAGTTCGAAAATAGCTCGCTGAATAAATATATGTTGAATAAAAATAGCTTGTAAAAGCTTGCTGAATAAATAGTTTACTGACCAACCAAAGAGACAAACTAACTTTTTTAGAAATATTATCCTAAGCTTATTTTGTGCTGTATTTTTTTAAGAAAATTCCGATATTAATATTAGATAAAACTTCAATGGTTTACATTAAAGTTTCATAGTAAAACTTGAAGTTAGTGTACTTAAATAGTAAAATTAAAAATATATATTTTATCAGAGGAAACTGATATAAAGGGGAGAATTTTAATGAGCCACAAAAAAAAGGTTTTGGTTATATTTGGCGGTAAATCATCAGAGCATGAAATTTCAAGGATATCAGCAACTTCTATATTGAAAAATATTAATTATGAAAAATTTTATGTTTTTATGTTGGGGATAACAAAAGAAGGTAAGTGGCTTCCATATAACGGACCGGTTGAAAAAATTTCTTCAGGGGAATGGGAAGAGGCAGCTCTCAGGGAAAACGCAGCAACTCATACAGGGGACAATGTTTTAATTAACTCCGTTATGGGTAATATTCTAGTAGGAGATGAGGCTTTAGACAGCCAAAAAATTAAGATAGATGTTGTTTTCCCGGTTCTTCACGGGTGCAATGGAGAGGACGGCACTATACAGGGGCTTTTGGAGCTGGCAGGAATACCCTATGTAGGCTGTGGGGTTTTAAGTTCTGCTTTAGCCATGGATAAGGTTTATGCAAAAATTATATTTGAAAAGGCAGGAATACCCCAGGCAGATTACCTGTACTTTACCAGGAAGGAAATTGCCGATGATTTTTTGGGTATTGCACAAAAAGTAGAAGATAAATTCAGCTATCCTGTTTTTGTAAAGCCCTCTAATGCAGGGTCGTCAGTAGGTGTTTCAAAGGCAGCAGACAGGAATGACCTTAAAAAGGCATTGGATTATGCGGCAAAATATGACAGAAAAGTAATGGTGGAAGAGTTTATAGACGGAAGGGAAGTTGAATGTGCCGTATTAGGAAATGATCAGCCTATAGCATCAACTGTAGGTGAAATAGTACCTAGCAATGAATTTTACGATTATAATGCAAAGTACATTGACAATAAGTCTAAAATATTGATACCTGCAGACCTTCCAAAGGATATTGTGGAGAAGATAAGGGAATATGCCATAAGGGCATATAAAGCATTGGACTGCAGCGGCCTTTCAAGGGTGGACTTTTTTGTTCACAGGGAAAGTATGAAGGTATTTATAAATGAAATAAATACACTTCCGGGCTTTACAGATATAAGCATGTATCCTATGCTTTGGCAGGAGTCAGGAATATCTTACAGTGAGCTTATTGAAAAACTTATTGATTTAGCAATAGAAAGATTTAAAGACAATATAAGGCAAGTGGATGCATAAAAATGCATATTGGCATTATAATTCAAAAATTAGGTATTAAAATTAAGTTTTAAAATTAAGCATTAAAATTAACTTTTAAAATTAGGAGAAGGATTTTATAGATTTTAAAGAAGGGCTTTTATAAAGAAGGGTTTAAAGCTTAGAAAGGGGCCGGATGCAGCAAGATTATTGGAGGAATACACATGGATAACAGACCGATAGGTATTTTTGATTCAGGATTAGGGGGATTAACTGTTTTAAATGAAATAAATAATTTACTTCCTTTAGAGAGTATTGTTTACTTTGGAGACAGTGGTAGGGCACCATACGGGACTAAATCTGAGGAAACTGTCATAAAGTACACATTTCAAGACATACGTTTTCTTTTAAACCAGGATATAAAGATGATTGTAATTGCCTGCAATACAGCTAGTGCATGCAGTCTTGAACTGGTAAAGAACAACTTTGATATACCAATTGTAGAGGTTGTCCAGCCAGGGGCTGTGGCAGCCGTAAATGAGACAAAAAACAAAAAGATTGGGGTAATAGGCACCATTGCCACAATTGAAAGCGGTGTGTATGAAAAGGCTATAAAGCGCCTGGATTCAACTGTTGAAGTTCACTCAAAGGCATGTCCTCTGTTTGTTCCGCTGGTGGAAGAAGGCTGGTGGGATAACGACATTGCATACAGGATAGCGCAGGAGTATATGGAACCTTTGAAGGAAAAGGGTATTGACACACTGGTTTTAGGATGCACCCACTATCCTCTTTTGAAAAATGTTATTTCAAAAGTTATGGGGGATGGTGTTAAGCTTGTAAATTCAGCTTTAGAAGTTGCTAAGGTGGTAAAGGAGGTTATAGATGTAAGAAAAATTGAGAGGGATAAAAATGTTGCACCTGTATACAGGTATTATACAAGTGATAGTGTAAAGAAGTTTGAATCTCTGGGAAATTCCATTTTAAACGGGAAAATACGTTCTGCTGAAAGAGTGGATATTGAAAGATATTAAAAACCACAACTACAAAGCATTACAATAGAGCACCGGTATAAAACGTAGCAATGAAATGCAGCCATGAAGTACAACCCTGAAGCATCACTTTAAAGCAATTCTTTAAGGTATTACTTTAAGCAACTTTTTTGCAGCAAACAACACAGGAAAAGCTTAAAAAATGCAGGCAGGAAAGTATTAAACTAGAGAAGGTATGTACCCTAAAGGACAGGGTATCAAACCTTTGTAAAATGGAGGAGATGCATTATGAATAAAAATGTTATTATTTCTGTAAGAGGGATTCAAACTACAGGTAATAGAGTTATAAATACACTTGAATTGGTTACAGAGGGTAAATACTACAAAAAAGGCAATACTTATTATGTTACGTACAAAGAAAGCAAAGTTACAGGAATGGAAGGAACTACAACAACTTTAAAAATAGGAGAAGACGGGGTAGTTACTTTAATGAGATTTGGTTCGGTGAATACCCAGTTTATATTTGAACAGGGGCAGAAGCATGTGTCATACTACGATACCAAGTACGGTACTTTTACAGTGGGGGTAACTACAAATGTTGTATTGGTGGATGTGGATGACGAAGGCGGGGAAGTAAGGGTTGACTATGAATTGGATATAGATGATAATAAATCGGGACAAAATGATTTTCATATGTTTATAAGAGAGGTAGGGCAGTTAGATGGTAAATATAGTGGAGAACATAAGGAAACAAATTGATGATGCGGTAAGAAATTCTGTTTCAAAAGCTGTGGAGGCAGGGGAACTCCCGGAGTTTGAAATAGAGGAGGTAACTGTAGAAATTCCAAAGGAAAAGTCCCATGGGGATTTTTCTACAAATATAGCCATGCAGACAGCCAGAATGGCTAAAAAGGCTCCGAGGCAGATAGCAGAAATCATTGTTAAAAATATGGACCTTGAAGGTACATATATTGAAAAAGTTGAAATTGCAGGTCCGGGCTTTATAAACTTTTACCTGAACAATAATTGGCTGTATGATTCCTTGAAGGATATACAGCGTTTAAGGGAAGAGTACGGAAGGATAGATGTAGGGGGCGGCCAGAAAGTTATGGTTGAGTTCGTCAGCGCAAATCCTACAGGGCCGCTCCACATGGGAAATGCCCGCGGGGGGGCGCTGGGAGACTGTATCGCCAGTGTCCTTGAAAGGGCAGGATATGACGTTACAAGAGAATTTTATGTAAATGATGCCGGGAATCAAATAGAGAAATTCGGCATATCTCTTGAAGCAAGGTACCTGCAGCTTTTAAAGGGGGAAGATGCCGTTGAGTTCCCTGAAGACGGGTACCATGGGGAAGACATAATAGAGCATATGAAAAATTATATAGAAGAACATGGGGACAAGCTTCTTGATGTTGACAGCAGCGAGAGGAGAAAAGCCCTTGTTGAGTACGCTCTTCCTAAAAATGTTGAAAGAATTAAAAAGGCCTTGGAGGAATACGGGGTCACATTTGATGTATGGTTTTCAGAGCAATCCCTATACGACAGCGGTGAAATAGAAGAGACATTAGAGTACTTAAAGGAAAAGGGCTATACCAGGGAAGAGGACGGAGCCCTTTGGTTTAAAGCCACTTTGTTTGGGGCTGAAAAGGATGAGGTTATAGTAAGAAATAACGGGGTACCCACATATTTTCTGGCAGATATTGCATACCACAGGAATAAGTTTTTAAAAAGAAATTATGACAGGGTGATAAATCTCTGGGGTGCTGACCACCACGGGCATGTTTTTAGGATGAAATGCGGGGTGGAGGCCTTTGGAATTGACCCGGACAAGCTTGATATCGTAATATTCCAGTTGGTACGCCTATATAGAAATGGTGAAATTGCCAGAATGTCAAAGAGGACAGGAAAATCAATATCCCTGACAGACCTTTTAGAAGAAGTGGGAAGAGATGCAGCAAGATTTTTCTTTAATACCAAGGCGTCAGGAAACCACTTGGATTTTGATTTGGATTTGGCAGTTAAACAGTCCAATGAAAACCCTGTTTACTATGTGCAGTATGCCCACGCAAGAATATGCAGCATGCTAAAAGTTTTAGAAAGTGAAGGGATAAAAGTTCCTGATGTTGATGAGGTGAATGTTTCTTTGCTGGATAAGGAAGAAGAAATAGAGCTTTTAAAAAAGCTTGCCCAGTATCCGGAAGAGATAAGACTTACTGCTGAGACGTTAGAGCCAAGCAGGCTGACCCGTTATGTTTATGATGTTGCTGCAGCATTTCACAGCTTCTACAACGCCTGCAGGGTAAAAGGTGAAGAAGAGGAAATAATGAATGCAAGACTAATACTTGTTGACAGTACAAAAATTGTTATACGGAATGTATTAGAGCTGCTTAGTATAAATGCCCCGGACAAGATGTAATTAGAATGCTTTAAAAGCGAGGGTGCTTTTACGCACCCAAAGCTTTTATTGTATGTGGAGGGATAAATATATGGGTATTCAGTTAAAAAGAGTAAAAGTCACCGATGAGGAAATTTCACCTAAGGTACTTACAGCGGCTTTATTTTCCCAGGTTGAACAAATGCCAAAGGGATATGCGTTAAAAGAACGGTACGTATATGACTATGAATTTGAATATATTTTGTATAGCGACGGCGCTTCTATGATAATTGATGACAAACATTACGAACTAAAAGAAGGAGATGTTATTTACAGAAAGCCCGGTCAGTACACCCAGGGTTTTATGCCTTACAGCTGCTATCTGATTGCTGTCGACATGTTAAATAACACCAGAAAAAATCCTAATAAGTATTATGTATACAACAACCAGAACTTTCAAAACTATTGTGAAAATGATATTCTTGAAAAAATACCACAAATTTTCCAGCCACTAAACAAAGAAAAAACAAAATACCTGTTTGAATCAATATTTAAAGAATTTATTACACCAACAGAAATATCTGATTTAAGCCTTAAAACAAAAATATTAAATTTAATATGCTATCTCTACCAGAATTCAACGGATCCTTTTAAAAACAATACTATACCTATGTCCCATCATTTTGAATCTCTAAAAGAGGTTATAAAGTATATTGAAGATAATATTGATAAAAAGCTGTTATTAAGTGATTTTTCAAAAATTGCAAATTTAAGCCCAAGTCATTTTCACAAGGTTTTTACTAAAAACATAGGGATGACTCCCCATGATTTTATATTAAAGGTTAAATTAAACAAAGCAAAGAAGCTTTTGGCAGAGACCTGCCATCCGGTTTCTGAAATTTCCCGTCAATGTGGTTTTGAAAACACCCCATATTTTTGTCATGTTTTCAAAAAACACACAAACACCACTCCTTTAGAATTTAGAAAAAAGCACAGATATGTATAAATTAAATAATTTTAGGTAAATCCTAATTTTTTTTGTCATTGGGAATTATTCTATCTATACCTTCTTTTTTTTTGCCTGTAATAAATTATTAATAAAAATTCTCAAAAATTAGCCGATATAGACAATGGGACTGTATTCTTAAAATTAGGGCAACATTTAAGGAGAAAGGTAGTGTTGCATTTTGCGTAAAAAAATAATAAAACTTTACATAATATCATTAATACTGTCACTGTTTTCTTTTACATCATATTCCCAGGAAGTACCCCAGAGGGTTTTTGAAGGTGTTGAAAATGCTCCGGCAATTTTAAATAATATTGATTTTAATGATGTGAGAAATTCAGGTACCTGGGCAAAAGAAGCCATTTACGAAGTAAGTGCCTTAGGGTTTATAAAAGGGTATGGCAACAGGGTTTTTGGCCGTAGAAACAATGTGACAAAAGAAGAGGCCATAGCAATGATTTACAGGGCGGCAGGAAGGGAAGAAGAGGCACAGAGGGTGGCGGTAGCCCTGGACAGTGCGAAGGCTAATGATGAAAGGGAAAGAAACGCCCTTAACATGTGGTCTTTAGGATATTTAAGACTTGCGGCGGAAGACGACCTTATAACCTGGCAGGATTATGAACATGCAACAGCATTAGATGAAAGTGAAATTCCTGAAGGAGGTTTTTTCCGCAGGAGTCCTGCAACAAGAGAGGAAGTTGCCAGATGGATGGTTATGGCACTTGGAATACAGCCTGTATATGAGCAGCAGGAGATATTTAATAATTTCCTGGACTGGACGGCTGCCGACCCTCACAAGGTACCTTATATAGAGGCTGCGCTGGCAAATAACATTATGAGCGGGATGGGAAACGGGTATTTCAGACCTCTTTCCTCAATTACAAGGGAGCAAATGGCACAGATAATAAAAAACTCCTCTTCTTATATATATCCTCTTTTAGAATATGAAAAGAAAATAGGTACTATAGAGAGTATAAAAAGTTCAAGGGACTATACCGGCGGAGACGGCATATTTAAAAATACATTTGCCGTAAGAAACAGCAATGGCAGCCTGCACCATATAGTTGCCAAATTTTCAGAAGGAAGAGGGAGCATAAATGAACATACCGGTTCCCCTGTAAGAAGTCAATATGCCGATTTTATTGTATATAAAAAGGGAGCAATCGGAGACGGCAGATTGTTAGAAGAAGGAGACAGGATTGAATACATTGTATCCTCAGATGAAAAAGTTAAATTTATAAATGTTATTTCAAATACAACTGATACAAAATATATTGTTGGAAAAATAAACGGCATAGAAAATGGAACCATTAACATTTCCAAAATTTTTGATTTAAATTATCCCACTGTGGACATTGAAAGCAGGAATTTTTCTTTTAACTCAGAAGGTAGGGATGTGGATATAACCTATGTTTTAAGTAACAGCATAGAAGTTTATATTGACGGAAGGATAAGCGGTATTGAAAACATCCGTGGCGGTGAAGATGCAATAATTTCCTTAAGGGATAATATAGTTACAAAAATAAAAACGGTGGATTTAAGATTTAAAGAGCAGGGAGTGGTAAACGGCATTGTTGAGGAAAACAACCCTCATTTAGGATATATAACTCTTTACAATGATTCAAACCTTGACTATAGAACATCCCCTTTAGAAAAAATTAATTTTATAAAAACATACAGCTATCAAAACCCAAAGGAGATTAAAGTCCTTAAAAACGGAAGAGAAGGGGATATTGAGGATATAGAGCCCGGGGATTCTGCATATATTAAACTTGATGATGATGGAGATATTGAAATAATAAGTGCTGTGGACAACTACATGGCAAAGTACGGTAAAATTATATCCAAAAGGCAGGGCAGCATAGTTGTAATGTATGATGAAGGTATTCAGCAAATACTGGAAATAGATAATCCCCTTATTGTTTTAAATAAAAGGGTTGCAGATTATGATGCCCTAAAAGAAGGGGACAGGGTAAAGCTTATTTTAAATATTACAGACCGGTTTACTCAGGTGAAGCAAATTACAATTGACGGAAGCGGTCTTTACATTTCCAATATATACAAAGGGATAGTGGATGGATTAGATGAGGTTACAGGAAGGCTTGTATTGAGAAATCTGGAGGTTTTCCAAAACGGAAAATGGAACAGGACAGGGCAAAAGGGCTTTTATTCCATGGAGTTAGACAGTGAAAGCACCTTTGTCTATAATGACAAAAATATATATAAAGATGATGTAAAAAGGCTTTTCAAAGACAGGGAAGCATATATAGCTGCAAGGGAGGATTATGGCAAGAAGGAAAAGGCTGTAATTGTATCATTTAGAAATTCCAATGACAGGGAAGCCGCTGTTTTTGATGATACCATTTTAAGGAGCACATCTGAAGGATTTGTGTTAGAAAAGGAATACAAAAACATAAAATATAATAAAGGCACTATAATTATAAAGGACAACAGGCTTGTTTCTGCAAACAGTGTGACCAAAGATGATGCAGCATATATAATTGCAAGCAGGGGCTATGAGGACGGGGAATACTATGCAGGGATTGTTGCCATAAATGACAGGTTTAATCCGGATTTTATTGATATCTACCGTGGAAGGATAGCTTCCATAGAAAGAAATACCAGTGTAACCGTTGAGTCCTTTTCCAGATTTGACGGCTTAAATTGGGAATTTTTCAATACTCCTAAGACATTTTTAATTACATATGACACCAAAATAGTGGATGATACAGGTATAATCGGTCAGAGAAATTTCCTGGACTTTGGGGAATCCAGCTTTAAAGACAGGACTGTTTATATACTGGCAGACGGTACCGATGCAGTACTTATAACTACTGCACCTTATGGAAATGTAAACGTGAAAGGTGAAATATACCAAATAGTGGCTGACAGGACGGTAAATGAAGAGGGTGAAGAATTAGGAGTACAGCAGGTTCACGGATTTACCCTCATTGATGCAAAGGAATACAACCCTTCAACCTTTATGTGGGAAGATACAAAAGACAGAATTATAAATATCAATATTTTAAATAACAGCATTATTTTAAAAAATAACACCGTTGCAAAGGCGTCAGATTTAAAGACAGGCGACAGGGTAAGGGTGCTTAAGAGAGAAGACAGTGAAGAGGGATACATTATATTTGCCGAATAAAGAGGGGATGCAATATGTTAAAAAAACTAATGAGTATTGTTTTGATTTTAATACTTATATTTGGTATAATGGAAATTAGTTCAGCAAGAATTGGGGATTCAGGTTATGAAGGAGGGATTTCCTCCGGTCAGGCGCCAGGGAGAACCACTTTTGAGTACAAAGAAGTGGTATTTATAACAGGTGAGCCTATAGTATTTGAGGGAACCGTTACAATTACCAAAAATTTAAGGCAGGACAGGAACACAGGGGAAAATGTAATGACTACAAATTATACCTACAGGCTTAGCAATGCTGAATATTCTGCAACTTTAAACAGAGCCCTGTCACACAGCACCACACTGAGTGAAAAGGAAAAAGGTCAAACAATAGAGGAGACAAGGTTAAATGACGGGTACAGCGAAATAATAAGAATTGGAAATGAAATGTACAGACTTGAAAACTATGACTACACAAAGACAAATATAAAGCATTCAAAGCCTGCTGTGGACTACTATGCAGGGAATATGTGGGGCAGAAAGACGTATCGTTTGGGAAATGGTGCCGGCGGCCGCACTGTAACTGTGGATATTTCAGGGGAGTTTTATGGATACAACCAGTACTGGGGCACAGCTGAAACCCAGATATTAGACTATGTTATTCAAAGCCAAAGCACAACAGGTGATTATACAGATAAATGGGGGGGCACTGCAAGTGTTACCCTGTCCACAACAACGAGCCAAAACATGCGGTATGTTGAAAATGAGCCTCAGACCATAAGTTTTGAGGGAGGGTTTCTTGAGACCCAGCACAACAACAGTGTTCTTCAGTATACAGCAAGGCTTCCTGAATTTGATTCAGAGGGAATATCTACAGACAGGATAGTTGAAATAAAGGACAGTTTACAAATAGAAACATTTCCTTCAAGTAAAAGACTCCTTGTACCTGATTTGAACCATTTAAGGGGGCACTGGGCGTACAGGGACATAATGGCACTTTACAGCCTTGAGGTTTTTACAGGAGATGCTTCAAGGTTTAATCCTCAGGAGGTTATGACCAGGGCAGAGTTTGCAGATGCCATTGTGAGGGCAGCCAGGGAAGTGCCGCAAGACCCGGCGTTGGTTGATTCAAGGGTAAATAGGCGGGTGAATACCAATAATAGAAATAATGAAGAGGAAACAACCCAGAGGTTTTTTGATGTTTCCAAAAATCATAAATACTATGACAGCATAAACAGTGCCTTTGATAGGGGGATAATAAGCGGAAGAGGGGATGGAAGGTTTTATCCTGAAGATTATATTACTACAGCTGATGCCATAACCATTATCATCAGTACATTAGGTTTAGAAAATCTTGCCCCGCAGGATGGCGCCATTACTATTTTTAAAGATAACAGCGATATTCCCAAGTATGCAAGAAATTCAGTTTATGTTGCACAAAAAATAGGATTAATAATAGGGGATGAAAGAGGGTATTTAAAACCTATGGAGTATATTACTAAAGGCAGGGCTGCAGTTATAATTAATAAATACATAAATTATATGAGGGAAGATTTGAAGAAAGATTATAGGGAAAGAATAATCAACTATTAAAACATTTAGAACATTATTAAAAAGGGGGAGCAATTTATGAAAAAAGTAAAATTAATGGTAGCAATTACAATGATGGTTTGTTTTTTAATGACAGGAGTAAGCTTTGCAGAGGACGGGTACCTAGACTCAGACTATTTTAACAGTGTTATGGATATGATAGAGGATAGTTACAGTGGGGATATATCCAGAGAAGAGCTTTTAGAAGGTGCCTTAAGGGGCATGTTTGATACCATGGATGATTATACCCTGTACTACACAAAGGAAGAGGCAGAGGACTACTTAAATGATATTGAAGGTACTTATAAGGGAATAGGAATCTCCTTTAACAGATCAGATGAGGAAATAGTTATTGTAAAAGTGTTTAAATCCTCACCTGCAGAGAGAGCAGGTATTAAAAAAGGAGATATCATTAAAAAAGTGGATGGTGTGGATGTTTCCAATAAAAACGCTGATGAAGTGGCTTCAATGATAAAAGGTGAAGAGGGAACAACGGTGACCCTTGGGATAGTCAGGGAAAATATGAGCCAGCTTATAGAAATTGAAGTTGTAAGGGAAGAAATAAAAATAGAACCCGGTGAGTACAGAATAGAAAATGATATTGGCTACATTAAGCTTGAAACCTTTAACTCCAACGCCAAAAGCTTTATTAACGAAGCTTTAAAGGAGATGGATGAAAACAATATAAAGAAAATAATACTTGATTTAAGGGATAATCCTGGCGGGGAAGTGGGTCAGGCAGTTGCAATTGCCGAGAAATTTGTGCCTATAGGTCTTATTACCCGCTTGGAGTTTAAGTCAGAGTCTGAAAGGGATCAGATATATACTTCAAAACTTTTAAAGCCCAAATATGAACTGGTGGTGCTGGTAAATGAAATGAGTGCCAGTGCATCTGAAATACTGGCCGGTGCTATACAGGACAGGGAAGCGGGAATTTTAGTGGGAACAAAGACATACGGAAAGGCTAAAGTTCAAAGCATTTTTCCCATTATAACACCAAAGGCTTATAAGAAGTACAAAGATGAGTACGGAACAAGTTTTATAAATGCATATGATATATTGAAAAAACATAAATTTTACCCGCCGGATAATGAAATAATCGGGTGGATAAAAATGACGGTGGGAAGATACTATACACCCAAGGGAAGAATGATAGACGGGGTAGGCTTAGAACCGGATGTATTTGTGGAAAATGTGATAAAGGGTGTTGATGTAAGCACAATCAGCTTATTAAGTAAAACTGATAAGCCAGGCTTGGGCTCAGAAAGCATTGATGTTTATAATGCAAAAAAAATGTTGGTTTTACTCGGGTATGAAGTTGGCAATATGGATGGTTTTATGGATGAAATAACTTTTAAATCCATTGCTGAATTTCAAAAGGATTCAGGTCTCTATCCTTATGGTGTGCTTGACTTTTCAACCCAGGATGTTTTAAATGCAAAGTTTCAAAAAGTTATACCCGAACAGGACCTTCAATATTACCAAGCGGTAAAAATACTGTCATCCAGATTTTGACTCCAAAAGTCTAAGAAATACAGGGAAAAAATATAAAAACATATTTAAATAAACAAAGAAATTTATAAGGTGGTAAAATGATAAAATTCATTATACCACCTTTCTTATATATACTTTTTTCTTAATGTTATTTAATTTTCTTAATGTTTTAAATCTTAATGCATTTAATCTTAATGCACAAAAAATCATTGGAAAATGTTACAAAAATCAATTCATTTTACAAAAAAGCTATCAGCTGCCGGAGAAAATCAGGTGCTTAATGTCAGAAATATCTTTATATTTCCGAATGTAATCTGCAATTATATTTCCGGTTTTCACATCACCTATAAAAATCATTCCCTTAACCTTATTGTCCTTTAAAACAATCTTTTTATACATATTGGATTCTTTGTCAAGCTCTACTACCACCTCAAAATCCTTTTCATCGGGCTTTACAAGTCCCATTGAAATAAGGGGCACGTCCCTGAGCCTGACGGCGCTGCTGGCAGCTTCAGAAGTTGTAAATTCTTTTGGCTGACCCGCCATATTAAAAGCAGCACATTTACCCTGGGTAAGGGCATTTGACCATATGTACCCTGAAACATATCCCCTTGCCTGGTAACTTTGGGATTCTGATACGTCTCCCGCTGCATAAACATCTTTAACTGATGATTCTAAATACCGGTTTACAAGAACACCCCTCTGACACTTAATTTCCGTTCCTTCAAATATGTCAAGGCAGGGTCTTGTTCCTATGGCTATAACCAACATATCATATTTTATTTTTTCCCCGTCTGAAAACTCCACATATTTTTCTTCTCCAGAAGATACAAATACCATGTTTTTAGAAAGCAAAACATCTATGCCGTCTTCCTGCACCTGGTTTATAAAAATTTCTGAACCCATACTGTCTAAGTGCTGGGGAAGTATAGAGTCTTCCCTTTCCACGATGGTGGTGTTCATACCAAGGTTTTTTAAAGCATAGGCTGTTTCCACACCTGTAAGCCCCCCGCCTACTATCACCGCGTTTTTTCCTGCAGATGCCCTGTTTCTTATAATATCTGCATCGGTAATGGTGTTTATGGTAAGGTAATCTGAGTTTTCCAACCCGTCAATTTTAGGAATTACAGGTTTTGCACCGGTGGCAGCAAGAAGTTTGTCGTATTCTACTATAGTTCCGCAGTTAAGTTTTATGCACTTGTTTTCTACATCAATTTTATCAACTTTTTTATTAAGCATAAGATTGATTTTATTTTCTTCATAATTTTTCATGCTTCTTAAAAAAAGTTTTTCTCTGGGAAGTCTCCCCCCCACATAGTCAGGGAGCAAAAATTTAGTGTATGTAGGTACATTTTCTTCACTTATTATTGTTATTTCGCTTAATTCATCTAAACTTCTGAGAGTTTCTGCAGCAGAGATTCCTGCAGCACCATTTCCCAAAATTACGTAGCGCAAAAAAATCACCCCGCCCTTAGTACTGTGTATCTTTATTACCGTATATTAAAAAAGTCATAAAAAATATCTAAAAAAGGCACCTGAGGTGCCCTTTTTAGTATTTTATACTTAAAAATTGTTTTTCTCTGCCCATTCTGCAGCAGTTTTAACAGCATTCTGGTGGTTGGTGTCCACCCTGTTTGTTCCGTGGGTTTTGCTGTTTAAGAAATGGATATCAAAGACACCATCCATATTATTGCCCTTTACCGCATCTAAGTTGTAGCCGGGACCATATCCCCCGCTTCTGGATTGTATGTATGCATTTGCAGCTACACTGTCTACACCTGCGTGAGGCATACCTGCCATGGAAGCTGCCATTTTACGCCCGTTTACCGTAACAATAACAGGTCTTCTGGCCCAGCTCCATGCTCCACCGTATATTTGAAGCAATATTTTTGTATCTTCTGCAGTAAGGGTTTCTACGTCTGCATGGTTGTACCCATATGTCCTTTTTATATTAAATGTGCGCCCGCTCCAAATGTCATAAACCTGAGCTGTGCTTCCTATAGAGAAGATATTTTCTGCTCCTCCAAACCATGAAACCAGATAGTTTCCTTTTGTTGCTGAACCAGAACTTGATCTTGTAGCTGGTGTAATTTGGCTTGCAGCACTCTTACCATTTAAAAGCCTGTTTATCACCGACATTGTAACAGGTCCTGCAATTCCGTCCTGGGCAATGCCGTTATCTGCCTGAAGCTTTATTACAGCACTTTTTGTAAGGCTTCCAAAATATCCTGTGGGATTTACATGGAAGTAACCCAGTGTTTTTAGATCCTGCTGCAATGCTGTAACAGCAGAACCGCTCATGCCTTCCTTTAAGATGGTTCCTCCGCCGGATCTTGTAGCGCTGGCCTGTTCATTTATAAGTCTGTTTATAAGGGACATTGTAACAGGTCCTGCAATTCCGTCCTGGGCAATTCCATACCTTCCCTGCAGTTTTATAACAGCAGCCTTTGTAAGGGAACCAAAATATCCTGTAGGATTTACATTCAGGTATCCTAAAGTATTTAAGTCTCTTTGCAATGCTGTAACATCACTTCCACTCATGCCTTCTTTAAGCAGCCGGGATTGAGCGGAAACAGGCAAGATATTAGCAGAAAGGCTAATGAGTAAGACTGACAAGACCAACACAACCAGAACAGATTTCTTAAGCATTAAAAATGATCCCCCTTTTTGTGTTTCACTTACGTCAAGCAGTAAGTTGTATCTTTTGTAGCATAAGATTTAATCTTATACTTTTTACCTGGATTCTCCAGATAATATAACCTAAAGAATCCAACAACAACATTGTATCATTTTATACGTACATAATAAACACAAAAAATATGTATTTAACTATTAACTCATGTACATATTGAGTAAACAAAGTAAGCCTCCTTGTATATTCTATCAAAATTATCAGGTGTAAGTAAAGGATAATTGGCAAAATAAACACAAATTTTTATCTTAACAAAAAAGGATTTTTTTAAGTTTTATTGAATATATATTTATAATACAAAAATGTAATTACTAGATAACATAGACATAATTACTAAATTACATAGATATAATCACTAGATTACACAGATATAACTTTTCGTAATTACAATATCGTATTTAATTGTAATTTTTTCTATTATAGTTATAATATATTCTAAGTTCGGCTAAAGTGATATATTTAAAAACTATTTCTACTTTATCTGTTCTGCTATAAGTCAATGAAAAAACGGTCATATATTAAATGGACAGAAAAGTGAAAGGATGAACTTTAAGATGAAAGCTGTAATTATGGCGGGTGGGGAAGGTTCAAGGTTGAGACCTCTTACTTGTGATATTCCCAAGCCTATGGTGCCCATAGTGAATGTTCCAGTTATGGAGCATATTATCAACCTCTTAAGGAAACATGGAATTAAAGAGATAGCTGTTACTTTAGCGTACTTGCCCCAAAAAATAAAAGACTACTTTGGCAACGGGTCAAATTTCGGGGTAAATATTTACTATTTTACCGAAGATGTTCCCTTAGGCACAGCGGGAAGCGTAAAAAACGCTGAAGAATTTCTTGATGAAACATTTGTTGTAATTAGTGGTGATTCCCTCACCAATATGGATATTACAAAGGCACTTGAATTTCATAGAGAAAAAAAATCCCTGGCCACACTGGTTCTTACAAGGGTTGATGTCCCCTTAGAATACGGGGTGGTGATAACCAATGAAAACGGCAATATAGAGGGTTTTTTAGAAAAACCCAGCTGGGGGGAAGTTTTCAGCGATACCGTCAATACAGGGACTTATATTTTAGAACCCAGGGTTTTAAGATATCTTGAAAAGAATAAAAAGACAGATTTTAGCCAGGATTTATTTCCTATGCTTCTAAAGAAAAGGGAACCTATTTTTGGGCATGTAACTGACGGTTACTGGTGCGATATAGGAGACCTTAGGGCATATCTCCAGGCACATTATGATGTTTTGGAAAAAAAGATTGATATAGATATGGAAGCAGAAGAGATTAAACCAGGGGTTTTTGTGGGAAGCGGCACTATAATTGACCCTGGTGCCACAATTAACGCCCCCTGTCTCATAGGTAAAAACTGCCAGATAGAAAAAAGGGCTGTGGTGGACAGTTTTTGCATTATCGGGAACAATAATGTCCTTGAAGAGGATGTCTCCCTAAAGAGAAGTGTTGTGTGGGACGGCAACTACATAGAGAAGGGCTCTCAAATCAGGGGGGCTATACTGTGCAACAACTCCAATCTCAAGCACTATGTCCATGTGTATGAAAATGCAGTGGTAGGCGATAATTGTATCATAAACGAAAGGGTAATTATAAAGCCTAATGTTAAAATATGGCCTCAAAAAACAGTGGAGCCTTTAGCGGTGGTTGACAGAAATATAATCTGGGGTTCAAAGTATTCCAGGGGTATTTTTGGAGAAAACGGCTTGTCCGGCATTATTAATGTGGACATAACCCCGGAGTTTGCCACAAGGCTTGGGGCTGCCTATGGCTCTGTCTTAAAAAAAGGCTCAAAAATTGTTGTAAGCTCTACAACATCAAGTTCGGCCAGAATGTTTAAGCACGCCTTTATATCGGGTATTTTGTCTGTGGGAATTGAAGTTTTTAACCTAAGCAGTTTGCTTACTCCTATATCACGTCATGCAATAAGCTTTCTCTCTGTAGAAGGCGGGATACATATAAAAAATGCAGATGACAATCCAAATAAACTGAAAGTGGATTTTATGGACTCTAAAGGAGCCAGCATAAGCAGGGTAATGGAGAGAAAAATTGAAAATTCTTTTTTCCGTGAAGACTTTAAGCGCTGCTCAGGGGAAGAAATCAGCAGGCTCAATAATATAACTGATTTTAAAAACTACTATGTAAAGTCCATTTTAAATGAAGTGGATGTGGAAACCATTAGAAAGAATCCGCCAAAGCTTTGCATTGTTTCCCCTTCTGATTTTGTTATATCAACAGTGGTGCCCATGCTTACGGATTTAGGCTGCAGGGTTGTAAGTTTTTCTTCTGCAAATTTAAGTGAGCATGCTGCCATTGTAGATGAGATTAAAAGCAGCGATGCTAATTTTGCAGCCTATATAGACAGCAACGGGGAAAGGCTTGTTTTTGTAGACAGGTGCGGGAACATTGTAGAAGATGATTTATTTTTGGCACTGACATCTTTAATTACATTTAAAACATCCCCTGAGTCCAATGTGGTGGTGCCTATTACTGCCCCTTCCGTAATTGAAATTATAGCAGAAAAGTACGGCGGAAAAGTGGTTAGGACAAAGACTTCACCCCAGGCAGTAATGGAGCAGATGCTAAATCACAATTTATTTAAAAATAAAAAGGACATGAATCAATTTTTGCTTAATTTTGACGCCTTAGCAGGTCTTGTGAAAATAATTGAGTATTTGTGTGTAGAAAATACTACTTTGACAGATTCCTTAGAGGAAATTCCGAAGTTTTATTTAAGCAAGAAAAAGATATTCTGCCCGTGGGAGCTAAAAGGGCGTGTAATGAGAACCCTTATAACTGAAAAGGAAGGGGAAAAAGTTGAATTATTAGACGGGGTTAAGTTTATTTTTGAAAAGGGCTGGGCACTTGTGCTGCCGGATGCAGACATGCCCCTTTGCAGGGTTTATGCAGAAGGGGAAAGTGCTGAAATTGCAGAGGAAATATCTGAAAAGTACATAGAAAAAATAAAGAAAATTATAAATTCCCAAAATACATAACCTGCTTTTACAAGAAATAAAATTGTGATATAATTTTTTAGAATTGTTGTAAAAAACAATTTGCATGCAATGAAATTTTTAAGCACTATAAAATTTTTGAACACAATAAAAATTTTGAACTCAATAATATTTTGAACACAATGAAATAATGGAGGATTTTTGATGGCGGATATTGTTTCGGCACTGATTAAAGAGTTTAATATAAAGCCTTTTCAAGCGGAAAATACAATAAAGTTAATAGATGAGGGAAATACCATCCCCTTTATTGCAAGATACAGAAAGGAAATGACCGGCGAGCTGGATGACCAGACTTTAAGGGAATTTCATGAAAGACTGGTTTATTTAAGGAATTTAGAGGCAAGAAAGGAAGAAGTTAAAAGGTTAATTGAAGAGCAGGGGAAGCTTACAGAGGATATTGTAAATAATCTTTCAAAGGCTGTTACGCTGCAGGAAGTTGAAGATATATACAGACCCTTCAGACCAAAGAGGAGAACCCGGGCTACAGTGGCAAGGGAAAAGGGTCTTGAACCTTTAGCGGATATGATTTTCTCCCAGGAGCCATTAAATGCCCCTGTGGAAGAGATAGCAAAGACTTTTATAAATGCTGAAAAAGAAGTAAATACCGTTGAAGAAGCCCTGAAAGGTGCCATGGATATTATTGCAGAAGAAATTTCTGACAATGCTGAATTTAGAAAAGATATTAGAAAAATATTTACCCAGTCAGGGGTAATTGTGTCAAAGGCCAAAAAGGAAGAGGATTCCGTATATAACATGTATTACGATTTTTCAGAGCCGGTTTCTAAAATACCCGGGCATAGGATTCTTGCCATAAACAGGGGTGAAAAGGAAGAGTTTTTACAGGTAAAAATAGAGGTGCCAAAGGAAAAGGTACTTGAATACCTGAAAAGAAAGGTTATAAAAAACCCGCCGGTGCCTGCTTCTAAATATGTTGAAGAGGCTATGGAGGATTCCTATGAGCGGCTGATTTTCCCTTCAATTGAAAGGGAAGTTAGAAATGAGCTTACAGATACTGCCCAGGAACAGGCTATGAAGGTTTTTGCACTGAATTTAAAAAATCTTCTGCTTCAGCCTCCTGTAAAGGGCAAGATAGTAATGGGAGTGGATCCGGCCTACAGGACAGGGTGTAAAATTGCTGTTGTTGACGATACAGGAAAGGTTTTGGATGTGGGTGTAATTTATCCCACACCTCCCCAAAACAAAACAGAAGAGGCTAAAAAAAATGTCACTGAGTTAATAAACAAGCATAATGTTGATTTGATTTCCATTGGAAACGGTACGGCTTCAAGGGAGACGGAAATTTTTATTGCAGATCTTATAAAGGAGCTGGACAGGGAAGTATACTACATGGTTGTCAGTGAAGCGGGTGCTTCTGTGTATTCAGCTTCAAAGCTTGCAGCAGAAGAGTTTCCGGATTTTGATGTTTCCTTAAGAAGTGCGGTGTCAATAGCAAGGCGTCTCCAGGACCCTTTAGCAGAGCTTGTTAAGATAGATCCAAAGGCAATAGGTGTGGGACAGTACCAGCATGATATGAATCAAAAAAGGTTGGGAGAGACGTTAAAAGGAGTGGTGGAAGACTGTGTAAACAGCGTTGGTGTAGATTTAAACACTGCTTCCAGTTCACTTTTGTCCTACATTTCAGGTATTAATTCCACTGTTGCAAAAAATATAGTGGAGTACAGAGAGATACACGGAAAATTTAAAAACAGAAAAGAGCTGAAAAAAGTAAAAAAACTTGGGGAAAAGGCATTTGAACAGTGTGCAGGTTTTTTAAGAATACCGGAGGGGGACAATATTTTAGACAATACTTCCGTGCACCCGGAATCCTACGATTTTGCCCAAAAGCTTATTGAGAAAATGGGGTATACTTTAGAAGATGTGAAGGAAAAAAGGCTTGCCAAATTTAAAGAAGAGGTGGATAAAAGGGGGATATCCAATCTGGCGGAAGAGATTGGAGTTGGGGTTCCTACCTTGCGGGACATAGTGAATGAGCTGTTAAAGCCTGGAAGAGACCCAAGGGATGAGCTTCCAAAGCCAATATTTCAAAAAGATGTACTTGATATTGAGGATTTAAGACCCGGTATGGAATTGACGGGTACCGTAAGGAATGTTGCTGACTTTGGTGCCTTTGTTGATATAGGCGTTCATCAGGATGGTTTGGTGCACATTTCTGAATTAAGTGATAAATATGTGAAAAGCCCAATGGATATAGTGGCTGTGGGGGATATTGTAAAGGTTAGGGTACTTGAAGTTGATGTAAAAAGAAAGAGAATATCCCTGTCTATGAGGCATTGCAGGTGACCTTTTGGTGTGATATAATTAAGTTTAGTTTTTTGGACAGGAGATATATAGGGGAGATTTTATGGATAAGTTGGTAGCTGCAGTTAAACCGTTTTTTAAGCGGTATGATTTGGTTATAATTTTCAGTTTAATGACGCTGGTTTACTGTATAATAGAATATTTTATTTTCTTTCCGCTGGTTTTAGGCATGTCTGTGCTTAAAAGCGGAAGTGTATTGGAAATTGTAATTTATATTATCCAGCTTGCTTTTAAATATTTATTTAAGGTTAAATATTTAATATACGTGATTATTGGCATAGCAGCATGTGGCATTTTGTTTGGACTTATATTTTCAGCGGTTTTTTATTCATTAAATAATTTTTTGTCCAAAAAAGCCCGGCCCAAGGACGGGGTTTTTAAAGCTGAATTTTTAAAAAGCCAGTACTTAACGGGTATAAAGCAGCATTTTTTGAAAATGTCACTAATGTCAGCTTCCACAATACTATACAGCATTTTATTTATTGGGTTTATGACGGTTGTGACAGTTCCTGCCATAGCTGTTTTAAGAGGACAGATAGAAGGGAAAATTGACTTTTTACCTTTGGCTATTGTGCTTACAGTAATTACAGCTGTTGTTTTGTTTTTTGGGTTTATGTTTTTTAGAACATATATATTGTTTTGGTATCCTGCAACATTTAATTTTAAAAGAAAGACTTTTGCAATTGGGAAAAGGGCAGCAGACACTTTTTTTTGGGAAATAGTTTCCTTTTTAGTGGTGTTTGATGTAGCTTTTTGTTCTTTTCAGCTGCTGCTTATACTGCTGAACTCCCTTATGGCAGGAGGTCAGGGAGTTGGTTTTTTAAGATTTTTAATTTTGATTTTGTTAAATTGGGTTGTTAAAACGGTTCTGTTTACCATTTTAATAGTATTTGTGTTTTCAAAGTTTCAACAGTTTAAAAAGAGGATAATAACAAAAACAACCTAAAGAGGAAGTACCCCTTTAGGTTGTTTTATTAGTATTTTTATTTCTTTACTTTGCAAAGTTATGTTTTCCTATAGTTGTGATTATCTCTCTTGTCCATATCCATTTGCTTTTGGCTGTTGCCGGATTGTAGTAGTAAATTGCCCCGCCGGTGGGATCCCATCCGTTTAAAGCATCCCGGGCTGCCTTATATGAAGTTTCATTAGGAGGAAGATTAATTTGTCCGTCAGCTACTGCTTCAAAGGCTCCAGGCTGGTAGATAACGCCTGCGATGGTATTGGGGAACCTGCTGTCCCGTACACGGTTTAGTATAACTGCTCCCACAGCCACCTGACCCACATATGGCTCACCCCTTGCTTCACCATGTATTATATGTGCCAGCAGATTTAAATTGTTGTTGTCTGAGCTCTGTCCGGTACTGCCTGTGGGGATGCCCAGTGCTGCCAAAGTTTGTGAGCCCGCTACCCCGTCCACTTTTAAACCGTTTTTGGCCTGAAATTTTCTTACTGCCCTGTAAGTTTTTATACCATAAACCCCGTCTATTTTTCCGTCATAGTATCCCCATTTTTTTAGCCGGGTTTGAATTTCTACAACTTCCTGGCTTCTTGAGCCGTAATAGGATACAGCACTGCGGCTGTACCTGTACAAATCAAAAATACCGTCTTTATAAGTATATAGTGTACCTGCAAGTATCGATGTGATAATAAGTATTATGCTTGCTAATAAATTTCTTTTGCGCAAAAAACCATCCTCCTTTGTTATTACTTGCAGTATCTATTTTGTCTTTTTTTTAGTGAAATTATTATTAATGCAAAAAATAAAAACAAAGGAGGATATTTTAATTCATTCCGGCAATCAGAAGGTATATGAGTATTATCAATAAAAAATCATCATTTATTTTTTCTTCTAAAAGTAAAAAAATTAATCCAAGCAATATTATTTCATCAATTTGAAAGCGTCTTGAGAGAAAATCGGTAAGGGACAACCCCTTACTTTTTTTTCTCACGGTATCAGCTTCATTTGGGAGAGGGATATCATCTATTTTTTTTGCATCACTGCCGGGGGAAGATTTATTATACATAAAGCTGCGTGGTCTTTTTAAGGGGTACCTTCTGTACCTAGGAAGCATACTATATAGCATCTCAGTCCCCCCTTCACATGCTTTTTTCAATATCTGCCATTACGTTGCTTAAGTGAAACATTTGAAATAGTTTTATGCAATCCCCCACCTTTTTTTGCCTGCTGCTGTTTAAAAAGGGTTTTATTGCAGTTAAAAGATTAATTCTAGGATCGTTAAGGCTGTTTGCATCATTCATTATACTTTTTACTTTACGCACCAATTCATCATTATTATAAAAATCTTCCTCTGATTTGTTTTTTTGATTATTTTGGCTGTCTTTATGGTGGTTTTCTTTCTCTGTCTCTTCAGGAGGTTTTTCTTTTTTAGAGGAATTAGCCAAGAGAGAAAGTATATTTATAAGGCTTTCTGATATATTTTCATTGGCTAAAATATCCCCTAACTGTTTTACATTATTGTTGAAATTGTTATTCATAGGACAAATCCGCCTCCCTGTTAAGGTACGTTTTTTAAAACAAATTAAATTTGGCTTAGTAATTCTTTAAATTTTTCAGCAAGTATATCTCCTTTTTCCCCAATAAGCCTTGCCAGTCTATCAATATCAGCAGAATTAATTTTTTGCTTTATTTCCTCTTTGTTGATATTTAAACCTTTTAATTTTGATACATCAAAGCTGTCCATTTTTTCAATTAATTCGTCTTTGTCCATTTTATTAATCTTTTTTGCAATTTCTTCGTACTCACCGTTGTTCAACATTTCAAGGGCGGAATTAATCTTTGCCTTAAGTATTCTTTCATCCATCTTTCCCAAAAGTTCTGACAGTTTTTTATTAAATGAATCGTTCATGTAATCAATCCTTTCTGTTAAAAATATATTTCTTTATTTTTTACAGGTTTTTATTTGCTTTATTTGTTTTATTTATATTTAGTAACGTGTATAATTAGAACATTATTTTATTTAAATAATTATTTAAATATTAATTTAAAAAAATTTAAAATAAAGGTGTTAGAATTAAAAAGAAAGTGGTATCTAATGTTATAAGGAAGTTAGGGCTAAACTTTTGAAAAGGGTGAGTTTTATTGTTTAAACTTTATTTACTTGCTTTTATAGAGGGAATTTCTACATTTATATCACCATGTGTTTTACCTCTTATACCCGTTTACTTCTTTTACCTTATGGGAGCGGATTCAGAAGGGGATTTAAAGCATGAGGACGGTAATGGGAAAAATAAAAGGAGGCTTTTAATTAATTCATTAGGTTTTGTATTGGGATTTACCGTGCTATTTACCGTATTAGGAGCCAGCGCCACCTTTATAGGAGGTTTTTTAAGTAGGAATAACGATATTTTGCGAAAAGTAAGCAGCATTTTAATTATTATATTCGGGTTATCCTATATGGGTATGCTAAATTTTAAATTTTTAATGAAAGAAAGAAGATTGAATTATCAGTTTAACAATTTAAAATTCTTTAGTTCTGCCCTTTTAGGGATGGTTTTTGGATTTAGCTGGACCCAGTGCACAGGACCAATATTAGGTGCTGTTTTAGCTAAAGCTGCAAATCTTGAGACTATACTAAGCGGAATAACATTACTCCTTGTTTATTCAGCAGGGATTGGGCTTCCCTTTATAATATCAGCGCTAATGTTTGAAAGCCTTAAAGGTGCTTTTAACTTTATAAAAAAACACAGCAATAAAATAAAAACCGTTTCCGGCATTTTGCTGGTGGCTTTTGGAGTTGCTATGTTTTTTGATTTAATTAGATTTAATTTTTAAACATCCATATATTTATATATATGAATAAATGTATATTGGATAATTTATATATGATAAATTGTATATGCATTAATGTGTAAATCCGTGTGTAACATGTATATTTATGTACAAGTTAATAAGTTAAAAATTATTAAATTTAATAAGTTATAATTTATAAAAGTTAATATATTAAAATTTATATGAAAGGGAGATATTATGGATAACAAAAAGAATGAAAATACTGTGGATGCAAAAAAGAAGGTAATTGTATGGCTGGCTGTATTAGTTGTTCTGATAGCCTCTTCCTATTTTATTTACAATTACATTGGTGATGCTAATTCCGTTGTTACAGATATGTTTTTTAAAGACAAAGAAGATAAAGAAAATACAAAAATTGCCGATAATGATGCAGGCGAGGATGCAAGGCAAAGGGATGAAGATGTAAATGCGGACGAGAATGAAGATATAAATGAAGGCACAGACGAAGGTGTAAACGAAGATACAAACAAAGGTGTAAATGAAGGTGCAAACGAAGGTATTAATAAAGATGTAAATGAAGATGCAAACGAAGATACAAATAAAGGTGTAAATGAAGATGTAAATCCAAACAGGATTAAATCCATTGACTTTACACTTAAGGACTTTAACGGGGATGAGGTTTCCCTTTCAGACTTCAGGGGAAAACTTGTTATTTTAAATTTCTGGGCTTCCTGGTGCCCGCCGTGCATTGCTGAAATGCCGGATTTTGACAGTGTAAACAAGGAGCTTAAGGAAGATGACAATGTGGTTATACTAACTGTTAATTTGACAAACGGATACAGGGGGGAGACAGAAGAGGTAGCCAGAGAATTTATAAATAAAAACGGGTTTACCCTTCCGGTTCTGTTTGATACAGAGGGGTTTGCTGCCCAAAGTTATGGTATAAGGAGTATACCTACAACATATTTTATAGACAAAGAAGGATATATTATAGACGGTATTTCAGGAATGGTAAATAAAGATTTTATTTTGAAGGCAATTGAAACATATAAATAGAACTTTATAACAAACCGGAACTTAATAAACATTTATGGAGAGGTGTGTTATGAAAAACGGTATTTTATACATCAATGCTGAAGACTTTGAAGATGTGGTTCTTAAAAGTGATTTACCTGTAATTCTCTATTTCTATTCCGATGACTGCCCGCCCTGTTATGCCTTTGCACCTGTTTTTGAAAGGACTTTTGAAAGGTATAGTGACAAAATAAAGTTTGTGAAAATATACCGTCAGCACAACAGGGAACTGGCAGAAAAACTCAATGTTATGAGCAGCCCTACAGTGCTTCTCTTTAGAGACGGCAAAGAGGTATGTTCAAGGCTGAACGGGTATATAAGCAATCCTGAACTTAGGGCCGGGGTTGAAAACGTCATCGGGGGCATTTGCTCAAGGAAGGAAAGGGAAAAGGTATATTGTGATGTGCTGATTTTAGGCGGGGGACCTGCCGGACTGTCAGCGGCTATATATACTGCCCGTGCAAAGCTGTTTACGGTGGTTGTGGATGAAGGGCTTGTTGGCGGGCAGGTGGCATCAACTTTTCACGTGGCAAACTACCCTGGCACAAACGGGGTGGTAAGGGGTATAGATTTAATGGACAATATGAAAAAACAAGCAGAGGACTTTGGGGCAATTATAGATGATATGAAGGAAGTATCTGAATTAAACTTAGAAGGAGAAGAAAAGTTTGTAAAAACAGATGACACCGACTATTATGCAAAGTCGGTTATTATTGCAACAGGCGCTACCCCCAGAAAACTTCCTGCAGAAGGAGAAAGGGAGTTCAGAGGGCGTGGTGTACATTATTGTGCCACATGTGACGGGGCTATGTACTAGGATGCAAATGTTATTGTAGTGGGCGGGGGTAACTCTGCCGTTGAAGAAGCTGTTTTTTTAACCAGGTATGTAAAGCACGTTACCCTTATTCATCAGCTGGACCATTTTCAAGCTTCAAAAGCGGCTCAGGAAGAATTGTTCAAAAACCCAAATATAAGCATTATTTGGAACAGCCAAGTGAAAAAGATTATAGGAGAGAATTTTGTAAAGGCGGTATTAATAGAAAATGTGAATACAAAGGAAACGCAGGAAATTGAAACAGACGGGGTTTTTGTATACATTGGAATGGAACCTAAGACAGATTTTCTTAAAGGTAAAGTAAAAATGAATGAGCGGGGATATATTATTACTGATGAAGATATGCAGACAAACATTCCCGGAGTATTTGCAGTGGGGGATGTCAGGGAGAAAAAAGTGAGACAGATAGCTACTGCTACAGGTGACGGAGTGGTGGCAGGTGTTATTGTGGAGAAGTATTTAGCGGAAAAACAGCTTATTTTTGCCGGCAAGGCTTGAAAAATATTCACTCAAAATATACAATAAATATAAAATGCAGCGAGAAACAATTTGGTGAACCAAAAACACCAAAATTTCCAAATTATACCAGACAAAAAAATAAACAAGGGGATAATAAAATATGTATGATGTGATAATAATAGGGAAAGGTCCTGCAGGTATATCAGCCTCCTTATATACTGTAAGATCAAATTTAAAAACCCTGGTAATAGGGCAAAATGACAGCTCCCTTAAAAAAGCGGAAAAAATAGAAAACTATTATGGCTTTTCTGAGGTGATAAGCGGCAAAAAGCTTTTAGAAGAGGGGGAAAAACAGGCAGCAAGACTAGGGGTTGAAATACTCAATGATAAGGTTATTTCAATAGAGCAGGATGAAAATTTTAAAGTTTTTACTTCAGAGGGGCAGTATGAAGGTAAAGCAGTACTAATAGCTACAGGTCAGCCGCAAAAAAAAGTGAGGATAGAGAATTTAGAAAATTTTGAAGGCAGGGGTGTAAGCTATTGCAGTACATGTGATGGTTTTTTCTACAACAACCTTAAGGTAGGTGTATTAGGCTACAGCGACTTTGCTGTTCATGAAGCAATTGAATTGGAGGCATTTACAAAGGACATAACCATATTTACAAATGGAAAAGAGCTTGAAGCAAAGGGAAAATACCAGGAAGAAGCCCAAAGGTTTAATATAGTTACCAAGCCAATATACAGGCTTGACGGTGCAGAAGCTTTACAGAAAATATTTTTTAAAGACGGAACCAGTGAGGATATTGACGGTTTGTTTGTAGCTTATGAAAGCCCTTCAAGCGCAGATTTTGCAAGAAAACTTGGAATTATCACCGATAATAATGCTATAGAAGTGGATGAAAATCAGCAGACAAACATTCCGGGGGTTTTTGCAGCAGGGGACTGTACAGGAGCTTTTAAACAGATATCAACGGCTGTTGGTCAGGGAGCCGTTGCAGGCAGGAAAATCATAGAGTATGTAAGGAGTTTACAACAACAAAACTAAAGGAGGTTTTACAATGAACGTTAAAATTTATTCAACACCAACATGTCCGTATTGCATACAGGCAAAAAAGTATCTTGACGGGAAAAATGTTCAATATGAGGAATTTGACGTTTCAAAGGACAGGGATGCAGCTATGGAAATGATTAACAAATCCGGTCAAAGAGGCGTTCCTGTAATTGATGTAAACGGTGAAATAATAGTAGGTTTTGATAAAGCAAGGCTTGACAGCCTGATTTCAGGATAATTTAAAGGAGCTTTATATTTTTAATAGGACAAAAGGACTGTAGCGCTATAAATTAGTGCACAGTCTTTTTTTAATAAATTTTTTACCGAAATGTAATTAAAATTGTTGATGCCCTCAGATTTGATTGAATAACAGATGTAAAAACCTAACAGATGTAAGTAGTCTTGAAAAATCCGTTTTAAAGTAAGGTTTAATAATAAAACACCAGGTGTGCACAAATGCAGAAAATAAGAAAAATTATTATAGTACTTATAAATATAACTAAATATAATATAAAAACAACTGATAATAAGAATTTATAAATTGAAATGAATTTACAAATAAACATAACTATGCTATTCACTATTTTTTTAAAAGAATTAATAAATAAAAAGAGATTAGGTTAAATTTACAAAAATGTACTTCCATAATAAGTTATTACATTATATAATGTTATTTAAAAAATATGTATTTTAATGGGGGGTAATTTTTAAAATGGGAACTAAAATAACAAAAATCATTTCTTATTTGCTTATTATTTCAATGATAATGACAGGATTGGCTCACGCCGCTGAAGGATTAAATTCATCAAATGGAATTGGTACTTATGGAGAAAATTTTTATAGTGGGGATGTACAAAACGCATCTAATGTTAGCAATACTAATATCAGTGGGGAAAATCAAAGTTTTCCCGATATAAAAAATCACTGGTGCCAGGACACCATAGAGAAATTCTTAAGAAAAAACTGGGTTGCAGGCTATGATGACGGTCTGTTCAGACCAGACAGGTTTGTAACCAGAGCAGAGTTTACAGCTATGGTTGTAAACATATTTAAAGAAGAAAAAAAAATAGAAGGAAGTAGTTTTACAGATGTAATTAAAAACGATTGGTTTTATAATGCAGTATCTTATGCAGCAAGTGAAGGTTTAATAGCAGGATATGAAGATGGAACATTTAAACCAATGGCAAATATGCAAAGGCAGGATGCAGCTGTACTTGTATCAAAACTTTTTGAAGTGAATTTTTTTGAAGGTGCAGAAGAATTTGAATTTAAAGATGAGGATACATTTCCTGAGTACTCATATCAGAGCATAAAAAATCTTGCATCTCATGAAATAGTTCGGGGTTATCCTGACGGAACTTTTAAACCATTTAATTTAATAACAAGGGCAGAAGCAGTAAAAATGCTTGATGTGGTGACAAAATATATTGAAGTTCCAGAGCCAGAAGAGACGATACCAGTAGCACCACCAGATACACCTAGCCCAAGTCCAACGGCTACGCCTACAGCGACACCGACTTCTAAACCGTCAGGTGGTTCGCCAAGGGAGCCAAAAACAGATCCAACACAGAAACCTGAACCTGTACATCGTACGTATACAAGTTCGGAGGATTTCAATGAAGGACAGTTGGATAATGTGAGCTTGAGGATAAAGGATCAATTAGTGCTTGGAGACAGGAAGGTTGATCAAGGCACAGGATTGAAGAATGTATATGGAGAAAAGCAGGATTCTTTATACATAGAGGTTGTTCAGAGTGTGGCAAAATCAGTGTTGATGCCGTCCGGCGATACAGTGGAAGTGAATATAGGTTTAAAGGGTTTAGGGGATCCGTTGGTAATTGAAAGGGATCCTATAGACCTGGTAATAGCAATAGATGACTCGGGAAGCATGGAGTGGGGAAATACTGATGATGTGGTGGAAAAGCCCAATCGGTTGGACTATGCAAAAGAAGCATCAAAAAAAGTTATAGACTTGATGCAATCCTTTGACAGGGCGGCAGTAGTTGAGTTTGCGGGAAGTGTATGGATACAGCAGGGATTGACCGATGATAAAGAAGCTTTAAAACAAAGCATTGATAATACACCCGCGTCTCCATGGGATGGCACCGCTATTGGTGTAGCGATAAGCGAGTCGATAGAGATTTTAGAAGAAAAAAGTAATGCCGGGCGGCAGAAGGCAATTTTATTGCTCACGGACGGTGGAGACAATAGGTGGAGTTCTTCTGAAATATTGCGGCAAGCAGCAACGGCAAAAGAGCAAGGCATAAAAATATATTGTGTAGGACTTGGAAGCGGAGCGGATCAGGATTTATTGAAGAATATTTCAAACGCCACAGAGGCAGGATATTCTTTCAGTCCGACCATGGAAGAACTGGAAGAAATGATGTTTGAAGCGGGAAAACAGATTTTTGATACTGCGGGGAAGAATTTAGTATTGGAAACGACGATAGAGGATTATATAGTAGGGGACGGAATCAGCCCTGCACCTTCAAATGTTATTGATAACAGTGATGGAAGCAAAACATATCAATGGAGCTATGGCAACCTCGTCATCGGAGGAGAAAGGAACATATCGATATCCTTTGAGTTTAACGGATTGCTTGATGCGTCAAAGGTTCTATTGATGAAGGATACAAAGCTTGAATATCAGGACAAAGATAATAAATTGATTGAGGTTTACACCGACGATGTCTTGCTTCCGGTAAGCAGATATTGTGATGAAGGAAGCTGGAGTGCGGTATTCGACAGTAAACGCAGCACAACGAAGTGGGGATGCGTTTGGTGGAACGGTAAAATATATAATGACGGAACACTCAAGGTCAAGGTTTCCAGCAGCAAGGACGGAAAAACCTATAGCAGCCCGGTGAGCGTGTCAAATTACAGCAATTTTGACATACCCGACGGAAGGTATGTCAAGCTTGAGGTTGAGTTTAAATGTTCGAGCGATGGTTTCAGTCCAGAATTGTATGATATTACTATCGCAGAGAAGGGTTATAAGATTCCGGCGTATAAAAATGCTGCACCGATAATTGAAGAAGTGTTGCCAGTGTCGGGAACAGTGGGCAAACCCGCATGGCTTATCAGCAAGGTAAGTGATGACTGTATTCCAGACGGAAAAATGACTTTTGACTGGAGAGCTGTTGGGGAAAATTCCGACAAAGTGAGTTTAACGAATGCCGAAAGCTTTATGGCAAAGGCTGTGTTTAGTGAGCCGAGCAAGTATTCTATTGAGTTTAAGGCAAAGGACGGAGGAAAGGTTTCACAGTCAGTTGTTGAGGCTGTTGTGACAGGTATGCCGGCACCGACGCCAACACCGACATCAACACCGACGCCAACACCGACATCAACACCGACGCCAATACCGACGTCAACACCGACGCCAACACCAACACCGACGCCGACACCAACGTCCACGCCGACACCAACACCAACGCCAACACCAACACCAACAGCAACCCCAACCCCAACACCTACACTAACACCAACACCAACACCAAGCACTTTACAGGTAAATATAGGGACAGTAGAAGGAGAGATAAAAGAAGAAATAACAATTCCTGTATCCTTTGAAGGTGCTTCAAAAAGTGGTGTACACAGCTGTGATTTTATATTGTCCTTTGACCCTGATGTTTTAGAAGTACAAGAGGTTATTGCAGGAAATATAATTGAACATTCTGCTGCAAGTTTTGGTTCAACTATTAATAGCGAAGAGGGGACTATAAGGTTTGTATTTTCAGATGATACAGAGTCAGGAACTATAAAGATAGATGGAGAATTTGCAAATATAAAGGCATTAATAAATGAGACTGAAAATATTGGATTTAGTCCAATAGAGTTAGTTAAAGAAGAGTTTGTAGATGCCAACTTAAATATAATGATTGTTACGTTTAATAATGGTGGTGTAAATGTAAAAGCTCCGGAACCAACGCCACCAACGCCACCGGAGTTAACACCGACACCAACTATTGATATTGATTATGAGAAGCCTGTTGTAATTTTGGAAATGAGTTCAACAGTTGTAGACAAAGGCAGTGAGGTAACAATACGTGTTACAGCCACAGACAATGTGAAAGTAGAGTCTGTAAGCGCACAATATGACGGAGTGCCTGTTGATTTAGATGAAAATGGAATAGGGATTATTAAGGCAGATAAGACAGGCATGTTTGAAGTTAATGCCATTGCCATTGATACCCAGGGCAATGAGGGATATGCAAAAAAAGATTTGTTTGTAAAGGGAAAGGCTGACAATATAGCTCCGGAGGTAGCTATTGAAAGTCCGGTTGAGGACTCAAAGATAACATCTCAAATGGATATTATTGGTACCGCATATGATGAAAACCTTGTAAAATATGTTTTGGAATATTCGGAAAAAGGAAAAGGCCAGTATATTAAATTTGCTGAGGGAGATACTCCGGTCAAAAACGGAGTGCTGGGCAGACTGGATGCCACTGTGATGCGGAACGGCCAATATGACATAAAGCTTTCTGCATATGATGAAGGAGGGATTGTATCAACCTGTACCGTTTCATATATGATTGAAGGAGAGCAGAAGGTTGGGAATTTCTCCTTGACCTTTGATGACCTTACTATTCCTATGGCGGGATTGCCTATAACCATTTCACGTACTTATGACAGCCGCAACAAGACAAAGGGTGACTTTGGAATAGGATGGACAATGGATATTCAGGATATACGTATTGAGGAAAATGTTGTACCGGGACAGTATTGGGGACAACAGTCAAGTGGGACTGTATTTACCAGAACATACAGTCTTTATGAAAAACATCCCCATAGTATAACGGTTACTTATCCTGATGGTAAAACAGATGAATTTACAATGGTTCTATCACTATCTTCTCAGCCTTTTATGAAGATTCAGCAAACGGAAGTATCTTTTGCTCCAAAGCCGGGAACGTACTCTAAACTCGAAGCTATAGGAATAGATAACACGGTTTTGGTTTTAGAGGATGGTTTTTATACTTATGACCTTGAATATTATAATCCAAACCGTTATAAATTAACGACAAAAGATGGTATGGTATTTATTATTGACCAGGAAAAAGGTGTTGAGAGTATAACCGATACCAATGGAAATACGGTTACTTATAGCAAGGACGGTATTATACACTCATCAGGGAAAAGTGTAACTTTTTCAAGAGACAGTCAGGGAAGGATAACAAAAATAACCGATCCCATGGGTAATACAATAAACTATGAATATGATCATTACGGGGATTTAGTAAAAGTTACGAATCAGGGAGGAAACGTAACAAGATTTACATATAATTCAAATCATGGATTGGTGGATATAATTGATCCACGTGGTGTAAGGGTAGCCCGTAACGAATATGATGATGAGGGAAGGATTGTTGCACATATTGATGCCGAGGGTAATAGAATAGAGTATTCCAGGGACATGAGCAAAAGGCAGGAAATTATAAGGGACAGATTAGGTAATATTACCGTCTACGAATATGATGAAAAGGGAAATATTTCAAGTATCACCGATGTCCTTGGGAATAAAACTACCTTTACTTATGACGAAAACGGGAACAAGCTTACCGAAACAGATGCATTAGGCAACACCTTTGAGTTTGTTTACGATGAAAAGGGAAACCTCCTAAAGAAGAAGGATTCCATGGGTAATTCCATTGACTGTACTTATAATAATGAAGGTAAAGTACTTACCATAAAAGATTTTGAAGGAAATATAATTACTAATACTTATGATGATAATAGAAATTTAAAAAAGGTTACAGATCCTCTTGGCCATTCAATTGAGTTTGGTTACAACTCTAAAGGACTTGCAACAAGCGTAACCGACCGGTTGGGCAGGGTGGTGCAAATTGCTTATGACAACAACGGTAATCCGGTAAGTGTAACATATCCAAACGGAAATGTTGTTTCATTTACATATGATGACAATGGCAGGTGCCTTAGCACAACCACTACCAGGACAACTTCAGAAGGAATGGTTACGGTTACTACAATAAATACTTATGATAGTCTTGGTAATATTATACAGACTATTGACGGCAACGGTAATGTATCTAAAGCAGAGTACAATGAAATCGGGAAAGTTTCTGCAATGATTGACCGTCTTGGCAGAAGGACGGAATATGATTATGATGTGTTTGGCAATATTATAAGGATTAAATATCCGGACGGAACAGAAGAAAGATTTGAATACGACTTGGAAGGAAGAAATACAGCAGCTATAAGCCCTGAGGGTAAAAGAATTGAATTCCGTTATGACAAGCTTGGAAGGGTAATTCAGGAAATATACCCTGACGGTGCATATGTAAGTTTTGAGTATGATGCATTGGGCAGAGTAGTCAAAGTAACGGATGGAAGAGGTTATTCAACGGAATATAAATACGATGCCCTTGGCAGAAACATAGAAGTGAAAGACGCCCTTGGAAACATAACGAAATATGAATATGAAAACAGTCCAAGACCTAAGAGAATGATTGATGCAAGGGGTAATGTCACAAGCTTTGAATATGATGGGAACGGTCATCAGACTAAGGTTATATATCCTGATGGGTCTTATATTGAAGTTAAGTATGACGCAGAGGGAAATATAATATCAAAAAGGGATCAAGCAGGAAATATAACACTTTTTGATTACGATGGATCTGGAAATCTTATTAGAATAACAGATGCTTTAGGAAACAAAACCGTATATGGTTATGATGAAATTGGAAACCTTATATCAATTAAAGATGCAAACGGTAATGTAACAACTTTTGAGTATGACAATTTGGGAAGGATGATAAAAAGGACTCTTCCTTTAGGAATGTCAGAAAGTTTTGTATATGATGCGGAAGGCAATTTAATTTCAAAGACTGACTTTAACGGAAATGAAATAAAATATGAGTATGATGTGGTTGGGCAGTTAACGGCAAAGATTTTGCCGGATGGTTCTAAAGAAACTTATACTTATACAAAAGACGGATATTTAAGTACCGTCACAGACAAAAGAGGAACAACTGTTTTTGAGTACGATGAAGCAAACAGGCTTAAATCAAAGACAGATCCTGATGGTACAAAGGTGTTTTACACATATGATAAACAAGGTAATGTAGAGACCATTACCAGCAAAGCCGGTACTATTAAATATACATATGATGAAATAGGCAGGTTATCCACTGTTGAAGACCAGTGGGGAGGCATAACAAAATATGAATATGATGAAGTAGGAAACCTTATAAAAGAAATAAAGCCTAACGGAACCACTGCAAAATACACCTATGATGACCTGAACAGATTAATTAAGCTTGAGAACATAAAAGACGACGGTACTGTACTGTCTTCCTATACTTATACACTGGGACCTTCAGGTAACAGGATAAAAGTAGTTGAAAATACAGGCAGGACCGTTGATTATGAATATGACAAATTATACAGGCTTGTTAAGGAGACAATTACTCAGTCTGATGGTAAAACAAGGGTTATAAGCTATACTTATGATGTAGTAGGCAACAGGCTTGAAAAGAATGACGATGGAGTTATAACCAAATACAAGTATGACAAAAATGACAGATTGTTGACAGAAGGAGAAATTAAGTACTCATATGATGACAACGGTAACCTTATAAGTAAAACCGGTCCGGATGAAACCACAATTTATGAATACGATTATGAAAACAGGCTTATTCTTTCTAAAACAACAACTATACAAGGAATAAACAGGGTTGAATACACCTATGATGTATTTGGAAACAGGGTACAAAAAGTTATAGATGAAGTAAATGTTATAAATTATGTTGTGGATTTAAACACATTGTATGCCAGGGTATTGGAAGAAAGGGATGCTGACGGTAATTTAATTGCGGCATATGTGCACAGCGATATTGGGGTTATTCTACAGTCAAGAAACGGAGTGAAAAGTTATTACCATTATGACGGACTTGGCAGTACCAGACTTTTAACTGATGAAACACAGAGTATAACCGATACCTATACATATGATGCTTTTGGGAACATAATATCAAGTACAGGAAACACTGTAAACGAATTTTTGTTTACCGGAGAACAGTATGATGCAAATATAGGATTTTATTACCTGAGAGCAAGATATATGGATCCTTCGGTAGGAAGATTCATAACGGCGGATCCATTTGGCGGGTTTATGTTTGAACCGTTAAGTCTGCACAAATACTTATATGCAAATGCAGACCCGGTAAACAAAATTGATCCGTCCGGATATTTTTCCATTCAGGAGCTTGCGACTACCCAGACCATACAGGGCATCATAAGCTCAGTTAATTGGAAGTGTATTGGAACTACCATACTGAGAAATGCTTTAAAAGGCCTGGTAAGAGGTATGATTTTTGGAGGTATTGATGCTTGGCTGGGTGGAGGCACTATAGAGGATATTGTAAACGGAATATTAAGCGGAGGAATAACTGGCTTCTTATTAGGTCCATTGGCAATGATAAACAGGCTAAGGCCGGTATTTATAGCCTTCGGGCTTGGAAGCGGCATAAAAGGTGTATACGATTCAATTAAGAACGGAGAATATGATCAGGCAGCATTTAGAGCAACATTTGTAATTTTAACGCTTTGGGAACTAAAGAAAGGAGTATGGGATAAGCGGGCTTGCTTTACAGAGGAAACTCTAGTGCTGACGGAAGATGGCTATAAGCAGATAAAGGATATACAGGAAGAAGATTTTGTATATTCAGAGAATGTTGAGACAGGCGAAAAAGGCTTAAAGAAAGTTGCTAAAGTGTTTGTGAGGGAAGTACACAAGCTTATTCATGTATATGTTGATGGTGAGGAAATAAACACTACTGATACGCATCCGTTCTGGGTTGAAGGCAAGGGCTGGATAGAGGCCGGTGAATTAAAAACAGGAGATGTATTAAGGCTTTATACAGGTGAGTTGAAAACTGTAGAAAAAGTTGAAATAGAGGTTTTCGACAGACCGGTAAAGGTATATAATTTTGAAGTAGAGGATTGGCATACTTATTATGTGACAGAACAGGGAGTTTTGGTACATAATGCGAAGAATTATGATGGGAATAGCGGATCTACAAATAAGAAAGTAAATAGAGGTAGAAAACCAGGACCTACTGTTGATAAAAATACTGGTCATGAGGTAGGAAGATTTATTGCGGATAATAAAGGAAATGTTATGATTGAACCTAAGGGAGGAAGTACTGTTCCAGCAGGAAGAGGTGGTGTAGATACCCATACTTTATATCCTAACGGTTCTAATTATCAAAGATATAATCCTAATGGGCATCCACGAAGTTCATCTACGCCACATGGTCATGGTCATCTTCAAGGTACTGGCCCAGGAATGAGTGGCCAAGGCCCTTCAATTGATGTAAATGGTAATATAGTACCTTGGAATAGTCCAGATGCTCATTGGAAAGTTTATTAAAAAGGAGAATACGAATGAATGCAATTGATTTTTTAAAAACATTATATTTTGGAGATAGGTATTGCACTAAATTATTACTTGATAGTGCCAATAATAAAGTTGAATTACATATTAATCAAGTATCCCGTATTAGAGACAAATCTGGGGAGTGGAATTATTATACAGATGAGGACATTGAAAATGGTATTCTCGTATTTACCGATATAAAAAAAGTGTTTTTGGATGAATCAGGACTATTACCTAATGACCAAATATATGATGTATACGCTAATGAGCATGATGGTGTTTATGAATTTGTCATCGAAACAAGTTATGTTGATGCCAGTGCATTAACACATGATTTAACAATACGGATAATTGGAGAAGGGGTTTATCTCTTAGATCCTACAAAGCCAGATGTAAGAATACAGGATTAAGTTTATTTTGCTGGCATAACAAGGCGGTTGTCTTTATGATGACCGCCTTTCTTTTGTTTGATAATATGACTATGCAGCATTTAGTGTTGTTACAGGTGAGCTGAAAACAATAGGAAAAGTTGAGATAGAAGTTTTCGACAAACCGGTAAAGGTATATAATTTTGAAGTAGAGGATTGGCATACTTATTATGTGACAGAACAGGGAGTTTTGGTACATAATGCGAAGAATTATGATGGGAATGGTAACACAGGAGTTGGTAATAAGGGAACGCGTAGTACTGTTGATGATTTTATAAAAGCAAATGTAAACCCCAATTTCCAACAAAACGTAAAAAATGCATTTACATCTGATGCTAAAGCAACAACCTTAACAAAAGATTTAACAGTATATCGCTATCATGGAGGAACATCAAGTGGAAAGAGCTATTGGTATACTCCAAACTTAACTTCAAATCCAGCAGCAGACTTAGCATTACCAGCTGGAAACACATATCAATATGTTGATACTTATATTATACCGAAAGGTACAACAATACTTGAGGGTACGGTAGCACCTAATTTTGGACAGCCTGGAGGTGGGTATCAAATATATGTTCCTAATCCAACAGTTGTAATTCCAAAATAGATAATAGGGAGGAAATTAAATGAAATATCCAATTAGTAGTTTACAAGCTGATATTAAAAATTGCATTGAGATGTGTAATGTAGAGATCACCAAAAGAAAGAATGGTATTAATGGGGAGAGTACTCTAGAACAACTCGAAAGTGTCATTTTGCCTGAATTAAAAGAATTATTAAAAAGAATTGAAGAGAATAATCTGCCGATACAGTCAGAAAGATATTTGAATTCTTTCGCTTATGCTTTTAAGGTATGGGGATGGAATATGGAAACGCCATCAGCATTATTTATAAAATTGACTGAAATAAACAATAATTACGGGCAATTAGAAGAATAATTGTATTGGCTAATTAATAAATTCTACTCTTAATACTCTTAAGAGAGGTCACACAGTTTCGACTGGTGTGGCCTTTTTTCTTATCAATGCTTGACAATATGTAATACATTGTGATACAATAGAACCAGCGAGAAATACAGGAGGTGCAATAATGTCTACAGAAAAGGATAGTATGTTACGGGTAAGGCTTACACAAAGGCAGTCGGATGAATTGGATGCGATTATTGGTGAGCTTCAAGCACAAATGCCGGAGGCAAGTGTTACCACATCAAGCATAGCAAGATACGCTCTGGAGAAGTATGTGAGCGACCATATCGCCAAGCGTGACGGTACCAAGATTTTCATTGAAATCAACACTGCTGATGCCACAGAAGAGGACATAAAGAATCTCTACGACCTTCTTTCCAAGTTTTTTGACGAAACAAAGGAGAATTACTCACCAATGGTTCATTACATGGTTGGAGAGATATTAGAGCCTCTGATGATGAAGATGGCAAGACTCATGAAGCTAAAGAAGCCGGAGGTGAAGGCGAATGAGTAAGAAAAAGTACATTGTCCGCTGCCCTAATTGCAATTACAGGGTATTTGATGCTGATTACGCTGATGTTGAAATCAAATGCCCGGTATGCAGGAAGGTTTTTGAAGTAAAGCTGGAGAAAAAGGCGGGGTAAAAAGTGAATAAATCTGGCACAGAGCCACAAAGGGAGCGAATGACTCACCTATAGAGCCTGGCAGATAGTCTTAAAAACTATTTGTCAGGCTTTATTTTTCAGCATGACAGGAGGTGAGAATTTGAAAAAGACAATGATGGACGCAGTATTAAAATATGCAGAAGCCTATATCCCGGTCATACCATTGCACTGGATTTGTGAAGATGGCTCCTGCTCCTGCAAGAAGGGACAACAATGTGACAGCAAGGGAAAGCATCCGTTATATAGCAGCTGGTACAAGAATTCTACTTCTGATATTGAGCAAATAAGGAAATGGTGGACGAAAACCCCCAATGCCAATATAGGCATTCCTACAGGTGAGAAATCCGACTGGCTGGTGCTTGATGTGGATGACGGCGGTGATGAAACCATATCTGCACTTGAAGCAACACATGGAAAACTTCCGGATACGGTTACTGCTGTTACCGGAGGTGGAGGTCGGTACTATGTTTTTAAATACCCTCAAGGCCGGAGTATTCCCAATAAGACCAAGTTTGCACCGGGACTTGATACCCGCTCAACAGGTAGTCTGATTGTCGTAGCTCCAAGCATTCATGTAAGCGATAATCGGTATGAATGGATAAAAGATCATTCTCCCTTTGACAGAACCCCGGTAGAAGCTCTAGCATGGTTGTTGAAGCTTATGGAAAGGGTGGAAGTATTGCTTACACCCTTTGAAGGTAGCAGTATTATTGCCGAGATTAAGGAAGGAAACCGCAACAGTACCCTGACGAGCCTTGCCGGAACCATGAGGGGAAGAGAAATGACAGAAGAGAGCATCTATGCAGCATTGCTTGCAGAAAACAACGCAAGGTGCAATCCTCCGCTTGATGAAGCGGAAGTTAGAAAGATAGCGCACAGTGTCAGTCGATACCAGCCAAATCTTACGGGGAAGAAGCATTACCACTGACAATTTCAGGAGCTTGCGACTACCCAGACCATACAGGGCATCATAAGTTCAGTTAATTGGAAGTGTATTGGAATTACCATACTGAGAAATGCTTTAAAAGGCCTGGTAAGAGGTATGATTTTTGGAGGTATTGATGCTTGGCTGGGTGGAGGCACTATAGAGGATATTGTAAACGGAATATTAAGCGGAGGAATAACTGGCTTCTTATTAGGTCCATTGGCAATGATAAACAGGCTAAGACCGGTATTTATAGCCTTTGGGCTTGGAAGCGGCATAAAAGGTGTATACGATTCAATTAAGAACGGAGAATATGATCAGGCAGCATTTAGAGCAACATTTGTAATTTTAACGCTTTGGGAACTAAAGAAAGACCAGCTAATTAAAGTCAAGAGTTTTTAAGAAAAAATTTTAAGAATTTTCTAAAACTCCTGACAGCGAAAAAAGGCACAACGACAAGACCACCTAAGATTAGTAGACATAAAATAGCTGGCCTGAAATAGTAAATTGATCTTTGAAAACTAAACATCGAGTACAAGTACTACTAAGCTGCTGTGTGCTTCGCTGCAAGCATTTGCGCGTGCTCTTGGGGAGAACGTAATTCGTAAGGCTTTCTATCCCTAAGAACAGCAAAAATATAATTAACAAGCTTACGCATAACAGCCCCCAAAGCTACTTTCTTGGGCTTGCTCTGGCATTTGTTTTTGTAATATTCCATCAGTACAGGGTTGTAAGCTGTTTTGTCCCGCTTGGTGCGGATATTAGCAAGAGCAATTGTGAAAAGTACTCTGCGAAGCAGTCTTGACCCCCTTTTTGACATCTTGTTTTGTGTGCCGGTAAACTCTCCGGACTGCATTACAGAGGGGTCAATACCGAAATAAGCAACTAGCTTGCCTGGCTTTGAAAAGGCTGAAAAGTCGCCAATTTCAGCCAGAATGGTAACAGCAGAGATAAGTCCTATACCTGGAATGCTTTGTAGAAGCTCGAGAGTCAGTGCCAGCATGGGCATGTCCTTTGCCATATCTTCAATAATCAATGAACGAATGGCTTTGAGGACTTTCTCAAGGTTTTCTTCCAAGGTTTTAATCATAGAGATATACACACCAAGCATGGCAACATTTGAAGAGTTACTAATGCTTAAAGGTGCAAATTCTTTGGCCTTGGAATTCAAAAGCTCATACTTTGCAGTTGCCCATTTAAGGCTTCTGCGGGAATTCTTCTTTATCAGTGCAATCAACTTGTTTCTGTTCGCTTTAAGAATATGCACAGGTGCAGGATATTTCTCCAATACTGCAAGAGCAGCCTTTGAAAAGATATTAGGGAATACATCCTTGAAGTTTAGCATGAGTTGGTCAACAATACCCATAAGCCTGTTTTTGTAAGCAGTAAGTTCGTCAGAGAGCTTGTAGTACTGGCGGCAAAGGCTTCGCAGACATTCAATATCCTCGTCGGGGATATTGGTAGTTTTAAGCTCCTGAAATCTGTATAGCAGAGCAATTTTCCGGGCATCCACTTTATCATTTTTCACTTTCCTTATTCCAATATTTTTGATAGAATCAGTTTGGATGGGGTTTATGACAGAAACCTCAAATCCAGCTTTATAAAGTGAATGGAAAAGGATTTTGTGATAGTGCCCAGTGGATTCCATGACGACGAAAGGCCTAGAATCAAAGTCCTTTTCCGTTTTTTTCAGTAATTCAACGGCTCTTTCAACGTCAGTACTGGAATCATGGCGGATCTTCATGCGGGCAATTACTTCATTGGATGGAGAAAGAATTGCCATCTCACTGAAGAACTTGCCGACATCGATTCCGGCGATGGGTCTAAAATTCATAAAAATGCCTCCTTTATAAGATTAATGGACTTAAAAGACTCCATTCCTTCTCATGTAAGTAAACAACCTTGCGTGTGACACGAGGAGCCAGCTGAAATGCTGGCCTCAACCAGCCAAATCATTTAGACTTACCGGAATGGATAAATACTCTTTCTTACGGGTAGTCGGCCCAATAAGGTCCGTCCTAGGAGTGATTACAAACACTCTCCAAGTCCGGAAAATATTATACATGATTGACAAGGTTCAGGCCAGACGAAAGCTAGCAAGCGGTCATAGATGGGGAACCGCAGGCGGCAGGATTTGAAAGCCGCCGCCATCCCCTAGGGGATGGCACATAGAAGTGCTTGATGTTTAGAAAAGCAACAAATATGACATTATGTTAACAGGGTCGAACAGTGGCAAAAGTCACTGATGAAATAACAATGTTAATTGTACAAGGAGTATATTAATTATGAAGAAAATAATAAGTATGATTTTAAGTGTAGCTTTAGTTGTTTAACTATCGTTAAATTTGTTTGCTTTTGAAATTTCTGACAATGCATATAGTGATATTGGTACATTAACTTTTACTAAAGACGACATCCTTACATTAGAAAAATACATATCTGTTAACAAAAAAGGATTCTTTGAAATTGATAAAAAACAAGCAAAAGCTGATGGCGTTAATAACTCTTTGTTAAACGGGCAGGAAGATTACTTAAAGCATATTAACTCCTTAATTAAAACTGGAGAACTAACAGCAAACGAAAGTTTGGAGATAGAAAGTAATAATACTTTAGCACTTAGGTCTGGTCATTGGTGGAGTTGTGGCGGTGGTATGAATACAAGTGTATCATATCATTGGTGGGGATATAGTAGGTATGCCTGTGATTGTGAAACACAAAGAATGTCTGCTGACTTTAATAGTTGTGCTTCTGTAGGTTCTGGCATTACATTAGTGGCAGCGTACTTTGGTGCTGTTCCAGCAATTCCACCAGGATTATCATCGGCATATTTTTGGCTATTATCATCTCGCTTAGACGCCAATAACCATGGTAGAGGTGTGTATGTCGAAATGACATGGTTATTGGTTTTTAACATTACACCTCAGTAATTAAAATGTAACAAAATAATTTATTAAGGAGGGTAAATCAATGTGGCAATTATACGTGAAGTATGCCCTTCCCATTTTTGTTTTGAGTATTATTGGAATATCGATTTTTCGAGAAATTAAACAGTACAAAAAGCTTCAAGGTGATTCTAAAGCAAAAACTAAGATAATAAAAAAATATGCTGTTATGATAACCATTTCACTTTTACTTTTAGCAGTATCAATTACACTCTTTGTAATAAAATAGAAGCTTTTAATAATAAAAAACTAACATTTAGATATTGTTTAAATGTTAGTTTTTTTATCTATTTGATCATACTTATATTCCTTAACTGTCAGAGTTTCTTCATTAATATATATAGACACTTTCACCAGTGCCATTTTTTCAAGGTTCAAATAATATAAGTTATTTATTATAGCTTCGCCAAAACAAATTAATGGTAGTTGTTTTATTATTATATAGAATTAAGTTTATTAAAATCTATATCTTTAAAACCATTTGAAAACCAATGTGTTAAATGTTTAACCATGAAAACAATTTCTTGAGTTGTTGAAGTATGTTTTGTGAGTACAAATTTATCTTTAAAAATATTGGATGACATTTGAATTGTAATATCCTCTAATGCTTTTGTAATTCCTCCTGAATAAGTATTCTGTTTTTGATTATATTCACAAGTAGATGGATTCCCAAAAATAATATGTTTTCTACATGCTTGTGGTCTTACAATATATATAGAGCAATCTCCTGATTCTAATAAAAATGGACACGGTATTTGCATTTGAAAATATTTATGGTGCTTCGCTATTTTGTGTGGGTAAATGATATGTAAAACTTAGAGTATAATTATAGTTGGCAAGACAAGTAAATAATTAGGAGATATCCGAAGATATCTCCCATATACATAAATCATCCTGTATAATGTTAATTGACAAAAAAAAACATTGATAGGAGTAGATTTATGTATAACCTAAGTGTAAACGGAAACGGTGTTAATTTCAAGGATTTAGAGAAAAAAATATATAAATATGCCTGTGAACAGGCATGTAAGATGATGACAGAGATTCTGACAAATTTAGATAAAATGCTTTTGGAGAAAAGGGATAAAAAAGTTTTTAGATTCAAGGTGTTCAAGCATACTTGTATTAAGACAATCATGGGACCCGTGGAGATTGATCGAAGGGTTTATGAATATGTTGATGAAAACGGGAAGAAAAGCTACAGATATTTGCTTGATGAATATCTGGAAATGGAAACTATAGGTCACATGTCTGCAAACCTTGTTGAGAAGATGGTTGAAAATGCAACAAACGTTTCTATGCGTAAGGCTGCACAGAACATAAAAGAAATGACGAACCAGGATGTAAGCCATATGGCTGTTTGGAATATAGTGCAGGAGTTAGGTCAGCGGATTGAGAAACATGAAGATGAAAAAATTAAGCAATATGAGGATTGTAAACTTAATGGCCAAAAAGAAGTAAAGGTATTGTTTGAAGAAGCAGATGGTGTTTGGCTCTGCATGCAAGGAAAAGACAAGCCTAAAAAGGGTCGAAAGAAAGAGTTGAAGCTTTCAGTGACGTATGAAGGATGGGTCAGGAGAAGTGGGAAGAAAGAAGCCTATTTGTTAAAAAACAAACGTGTATGTGCTGGGTTTACTGATTCCCGTAAGTTCAAGAAACTTAGAGATACAAAGATAGCAGAAGAGTATAATGTGGATGAAATTGAAACTAAGATTGTTAATGGAGATGGAGCAAGTTGGATAAAAGAAGGGCTTGGCGAGGAGGGTGTCTATTATCAGTTAGATCCCTTCCACAAGAGCCAGGCTGTTTTGAGGAATGTACCGGACAAAAAAGAAGCCGTAAAGCTGATAAAGCAGCTTCATGAGGGTGAGGAAGAGAAAGCCTTAGAACGCATAAAGGAACTTATGTATGAATGTGGTGGAGAAGAATTGCCTGTTAAGAAGTTAAAGACGCTTGAGGGATATTTAACGGCGAATAAGGAGGGATTAAGACCTTACCATTTAAGAGAAGACATAAAGATGCCAGAAGCACCGGAAGGGCTTTTATACAGGCATTTAGGCACGATGGAACACAATATATGCGATGTATTGGCTCAACGAATGAAAGGAAGGAAAATGAGTTGGTCAATAAAAGGGGCAAACAATCTTTCGAAGATTCTTGCAGAGAAATTCAGTGGCAGTCTTTATACCACTATAGATAAATTACTATATGGGGTTATTCCTGAACAGAAGTTTGAAGAAATTGTGGATGCTATCAAAAGGGTTGCCAGTAAGGTTCCGAGTAAACTAAAAAAGCAAAAAACATATAAAATTCATGAAGCGACTCGTCCATTTGAAGGATGTGCAGTTACTGAGGGCAGGAAGGCTATTAGAAATATTTTTAATGATCGATGTGCAACAGAATTAATATATCGATAAAGTAGAAAAGATATTTAAGCACATTTACAATGAGGTATTCCTGTATGATATTAAGAAAACAGGTTAACTTGATTAAATTATAAAAAGTAGTGTTTATGCCGCGAAAGCCTCTTGACAATGAGTAATCAGCATGTTAGGCTTCTATGCCAAGCATCAGACATACTTACATAGAATATCTCCTTGTTCAGAATGGTTGATGCCGCTGATGCCTCAAAACATGCTGTAAGAGGCTTGTTGTCAAGAGGATCGTGGAATAAATGTGTGGAACTATGTTGCATAGTAAAAAAAGTGGGTTTTTAATGCATAACAAGCCAAACTTTCCAGAAAGAAGTTCACTAAATTAAAAGTATGAGGATTTCACATTGACCTTCAAAGCAAGTAAACCAATAAAATAACAGGATGAAGAGATCATTGCCAACTTTTACTTGACACAAACTTTTTGGATAAGATTATTGAGTTTTAGGATTTTAAATGATATAATTATAAAAAATGTAATTACAACTTTTGGCTAAAAGGTAGATGGGGTGAATTTATGATAGTAGAAGAGGCGTCAATAAATTATGGAGGATTGGCAGCACTTTTTTTATTTCTTTTATTAATAGCAGGGATATTTATTTTTCTCAGGCACTATAAAAATAATTTAGACGAAATGGGCAAAAAAAAAGTTAAAAAAATAATAAAAATAACAGCAGTTGCTTTTGCCATTATTTTAATAGCAATTTCAGTTAGAAATGTTTTAATGTATAATTATATTAAAAACCAACCTGCCGATATGATTGTCTGCACTCAAAAATCCGGAATGATGATGATAGATAACTACAGATATTATAAAGTAAAGACAGAATACGGCGTTAAAGAAAGCATAAAAGAGTCAGAATACAATGAATTGATAAGTTTATATGGTGAAAGGGAAATTTACAAAGAGGCAAAACAAAAAATTATAAGCACAAATGATAAATATAATGATATTAATATAACAAAGGTATTTCCTTTTAAGGACGATATTTATTACATTTTTGTTGATGAGGATAAAAAAGTTCATACATTTAGATATAATACAAACACAAATAAATCGGAAGAAATTTTTTTCCACTATATAGATGAAGATATAGGAGATTTAGAAGGCAAGGTGATTATTAGTGAATATCCTGACTTATATGATAGTATAAAAGAAAAACTTAATGAAGAAATTTTCTATTTTGGTATTATGTATGCAAATAGAAGAATAATATTTAAAACCATAGATAATAGTCCTAAAAAAAAGAGTTTTACATGCTTATATGAGTACATACCGGAGACTAAAGAAACTAAACTGTTAGTTAAGTTTGATGTTACAAATATACGGGAAATAGCATTTATAGAAGCAAATAAAAATAATTAAAAAATAAATTTTAGAGGAGTTGATATTTTATGAAAAGAAATTTTAAAGTACTGTTTTCGATTATTACAGTAATTGCGGTACTAATGTCATCATTATCTGGAATGACTGTTTCAGGATCACAAAACAAATTAAAAGAGAAAGTTGATTTGGCTTTTGTTATTGACACAACTGGTTCAATGGGTCCATACATTGATAATGTAAAGAGAAACATATCAGATTTTGCAGTTTATCTAGAAGAAAAAGGAATAGAGTTGCGAATAGGAATTATAGAGTACCGTGATATTAGTGCGGACGGTATTGATTCAACAAAGGTACATAAATTAAAGGGTTCAACATGGCACTATTCAACAAAAGATATGATTGAGACACTTGGTAAATTAAATGTTGATGGTGGAGGGGATACACCGGAGACTGTAATTGACGGTCTGGGTTATCTTGTGGATGACAAGAATACAATGCTTTGGAGTTCTCAAGCATATAAATTTGCAGTGGTGCTGACAGATGCAAATTATAAAGTAGCTAATACTCATGGTATAGCTAATATGAATGAAATGATAGATTTATTGGTTAAGAATGATATAAAGCTTTATATGGAAAGTCCTCAAAATGTAGAGGTTTTTATTGAAGATAAAGATGGAAATGTTGTTGCCTCAATAAGAAATGTTAAGAATACATTTGTCTTTGATGGTGAAGAATATACTTTTTCCTACGTTGAAACTGAAGGATTTGACAAAGAAGGATTTAGCTTTTATTCCACAGCATCTGATTTTGAAGAAGGGTTAAATGCTATTATTTATATACCTAACGGCGGTTATAAAGTAGTGTTTAAATATTTGGGAGATGAGGATTTACAGTTTGGAACAGAAATATCTACATTAAATAAAGATGGAGAAGTAACAGCATCAGCTACATATTTTAAAAATGATAAAGATGAAACCGGTCATGTTATTACTTTAGATATGACAGAAAAAGAAGTAACACCTGAAAATATTGGTTCATTAAGTGAGAAAGAAGCAGATGAAGCGGTTAAATATAATGTTGATTGGGAAATTGATCACAGATTAGACTTAACTAAAATTGGAGAATCTAAAAAAATAAATATTACCGGTGAAGTGGCGTCAAAAGTATCATGGAGTTCTTCAAGCGAAGAGATTGTAACTGTATCAGAAGAAGGAGAAGTTACTGCGAAAGGTTATGGAAGGGCAATTGTTTCTGCGACTGACGGAAATATAATTTTAAAATGTATTGTAACTGTATCCAAAGAAGCAAAATCTATTTATGTAGATGACATAATAATGCAACCGGGAGAAAGAGTAGTTATTGAGCCAAAATTTGATTCGGATGATGTGATAGAAGAGAAAATTACTTACGAATATGATAAAAATTTGGGAATAATTGAAATAAATGAATACGGCGTAATAATTGGGTTATCTGAGGGAACTGTTCAAGTAACAGCAAAAACTTCAAAAGGAATAAAAACCAAGTTTAATGTTACTGTTGCAAAAAGGGGAATAATATCCGTAGATTCAGTAATAATAGCAGAAGGTGATGTTAAAATACCTACAGGAGAAAAAACAACAATCAGAGCCGTTTTAAATCCTTATAATGCAGACAATCAAAAAGTTTTGTGGTATGTGGAGGATTCATCAATTGTATCGATAGAACCGGATGGGTTAAAATGTAATATTAAAGCTCTAAAAGAAGGAGAAACGACTATATCAGTTGTAACCAATGACGGTGGGTTTACAGATACAGTAAAAATCTCTGTAAGTGATTCATATAAAAGAGTTAAAGGAAGTACAAAAATAAAATCTAATAATGCTAATCTTAGATATCTTTCTATTGAAGGGGTAGATATTTCACCTGATTTCAAAGCAAATGTATTAGTTTATGATGCTGTGGTAGATAATAATACAACAAGTGTAAAAGTTAAAGCTGTAGCTGAAGATGATTCAGCTAAGGTAAGAATTGAAGGAGCAGATGCTCTTCAAGTAGGTATCAATACAGTAAATGTTATAGTAACCTCTGAGGCAGGAAATACAAAAAAATATACAATACTTGTGGAAAGAGAAGAGAAAAAAGACACAGACAAAGAGGATGAAGATATTGTAAAACCAGAAGAAGAAATACCAGAAGCTTTTTCAGACATAAAAGGTCATTGGGCAGAAGAACAAATAATGAAGTTAAATAGATTAGGAATAATAGCTGGTTTTCCTGATGGAATGGTAAGACCTGACAGAAACCTTACAAGGTCGGAATTGGCGGTTATTTTAGTAAAAACCTTGGGACTTTCTGCTTCCGGTCAAGAAACATTGGAATTTGCAGATGCAGATGAGATTCCTAGTTGGGCATATGAGTATGTACTTATAGCCAAAGAAAATGGGATTATACACGGATATGACGATAACACATTTAAACCTCATAATAAATGCAATCGTCAAGAAATGGTAACTATGCTAGTGAATGCGTTTGGTTTAGGAGAGTCAGATAAAATATTACCATTTAATGACAAGGGTGAAATTCACAACTATGCAAGAGGATTTGTTGCCAGAGCAAATGAACTTGGACTTGTACAAGGTTATCCTGATAATACTTTCAGACCGCTTAATAATATTACCCTTGCAGAAGCCGCAGCTATTATTTATAAATATATCAATAACTGAATTTTAATTTACCTATAATAGCAAAAAGGGTTAGGGAAAACCAAAAATTCCTAACCCTTAATTTATACCTGAATTTTGTAAGTGTAAAAAAATTGCCAACTTATACTTGACATTAACCTTTTTTGATCTTAGAGTATAATTATAGTTGGCAAGACAAGTAAATCGGGTAGGAGGTAAATAATTATTTTATTTACCGACCTCCCACACCACCGTACGTACGGTTCACGTATACGGCGGTTTCATAGTTTACACTCTAACTTCAAGGTAATATTTAAGAAGACTTAAATACCCTTGCTTTTCAAACCTGGCATTGGTTAGAGTTGTTGCAAGAATCCAGCTATTGGCTGTGTGCCAGTAGCTTTTTCTTGTGTTAGCCCATTCCCATGCCTTTTTCTTTAGCTACTCCTAACTTCCGAAGATTTTCGAATTTCGTCCTGACCTTCTTCCATCTTTTCCATGTTATCATCCGAATCCTTCTCCTTAACCATTCATCTATGGATTGCATAATCGCTTTCATGTCTGCCAGCTTAAAATACCGGACCCATCCACGAATAATTTGATTAAGTTTAGTTTTCCTTCCTTCTATGCTCATACCGTTACTCCTACCTGTTGTCTCTCTTAGTTTATCTTTTAATTTTGTTATGCTTTTAGGGTGAACTCTAAATCTGCATTTGCCTTTTATTCTATAGAAACCATATCCTAGATATTTAATTTGATTAAGTCTAGTTATTGAAGTTTTCTCTTTGTTTATCTTTAACTTCAATTTACCTTCTATGAATTTGCTGACCCTTTGAAATTGCCGTTGTCCAGCTCTCTTGCTCTTTGTAAATATCATAAGGTCATCGGCATATCTTACAAATCGATAGCCCCATTCCTCAAGCTTTTGGTCTAACTCATTTAGCATGATATTAGCTAAAAGCGGGCTAATTGGTCCACCTTGGGGAACTCCCACGTCGCTTCTTATGAACATCCCCCTATCCATGATTCCCGCATTTAGAAACTTTTGGATTAAAGATAAAACTCTATTATCTTTTATTAGTCTTGATAGAATTTCCATTAGCATAGATTGATTCACTGTATCGAAGAATTTTTCTAAATCTATATCGATAACATACCAATATCCTTGATTTGCGTATTCCTGGCATTTCTTTAGGGCATCGTGACATCCTCTATTAGGTCTAAATCCATAACTTGTTTCTACAAATTGCTTTTCGTATATTGGACTTAATACTTGAAGAATTGCCTGTTGGACTACTCTATCTCTTAAGGTGGGTATCCCCAGTTTGCGTGTTTTACCATTTTCTTTTGGTATTTCTACACGTTTAACCGGGTATGGTTTGTAGCTTCCTTTCAGTAAGGATGTTAGAATTTCCTCCCGGTGTGTCTTTAAATGTTCTAGAAGTTCATCCATTTCCATTTGGTCAACTCCACCTGCTCCTTTATTTCTCTTTACCTTTTGATAGGCTTCATTCATATTGCCACTGGATAGGATTCTTTCTAACATTCTTTCTGTTGGTTTGTTTGTGTTGATGTTGTCATTTTCAATCATCCTTGAATCACTCTGCCCATTTCTGCGTCTTTCGTGTTCCACACTATTCCCACAGCTGATGATGGTGTCTTTATTCTGTTTTCTGCATATTAACGTGTTCTCAGTAATTTTCATTGACTTCATCTCCTATGATTCAGCCCTTCCTATGATATCTAGATTCTCATAGTACTATGGCTTCTGCTGACTTCTCATGACAAATCTTGTTTCAACCATGGTTCATACTCTGTTTCCCCATGTCCATGAGACCTCCCCAGGTAAGAGCAACAACCTTCCTCCCATGCAACCGCCACATTTACTGTGTAGAGTTCGGGTAGTATTGGACTTCGTTTTGTTATGCAAACTCATCCGCTCTACTTCAGCCTGATGTGATTTCTGTTCGTCGGTTCAGGATTTTGCCTCCAGCTTCCTTCAGATTCCACGTCGCCGTGGACACCCTTGCTCTTGGCTAACGGTTCCTACTACCAAGCCCGTAGTGGACTTTCACCACCAAGTTGTTGCCCATGCTGGGCACACATAATTAGGAGATATCCGAAGATATCTCCCATATACATAAATCATCCTGTATAATGTTAATTGACGGAAAAAAAAACATTGATAGGAGTAGATTTATGTATAACCTAAGTGTAAACGGAAACGGTGTTAATTTCAAGGATTTAGAGAAAAAAATATATAAATATGCCTGTGAACAGGCATGTAAGATGATGACAGAGATTCTGACAAATTTAGATAAAATGCTTTTGGAGAAAAGGGATAAAAAAGTTTTTAGATTCAAGGTGTTCAAGCATACTTGTATTAAGACAATCATGGGACCCGTGGAGATTGATCGAAGGGTTTATGAATATGTTGATGAAAACGGGAAGAAAAGCTACAGATATTTGCTTGATGAATATCTGGAAATGGAAACTATAGGTCACATGTCTGCAAACCTTGTTGAGAAGATGGTTGAAAATGCAACAAACGTTTCTATGCGTAAGGCTGCACAGAACATAAAAGAAATGACGAACCAGGATGTAAGCCATATGGCTGTTTGGAATATAGTGCAGGAGTTAGGTCAGCGGATTGAGAAACATGAAGATGAAAAAATTAAGCAATATGAGGATTGTAAACTTAATGGCCAAAAAGAAGTAAAGGTATTGTTTGAAGAAGCAGATGGTGTTTGGCTCTGCATGCAAGGAAAAGACAAGCCTAAAAAGGGTCGAAAGAAAGAGTTGAAGCTTTCAGTGACGTATGAAGGATGGGTCAGGAGAAGTGGGAAGAAAGAAGCCTATTTGTTAAAAAACAAACGTGTATGTGCTGGGTTTACTGATTCCCGTAAGTTCAAGAAACTTAGAGATACAAAGATAGCAGAAGAGTATAATGTGGATGAAATTGAAACTAAGATTGTTAATGGAGATGGAGCAAGTTGGATAAAAGAAGGGCTTGGCGAGGAGGGTGTCTATTATCAGTTAGATCCCTTCCACAAGAGCCAGGCTGTTTTGAGGAATGTACCGGACAAAAAAGAAGCCGTAAAGCTGATAAAGCAGCTTCATGAGGGTGAGGAAGAGAAAGCCTTAGAACGCATAAAGGAACTTATGTATGAATGTGGTGGAGAAGAATTGCCTGTTAAGAAGTTAAAGACGCTTGAGGGATATTTAACGGCGAATAAGGAGGGATTAAGACCTTACCATTTAAGAGAAGACATAAAGATGCCAGAAGCACCGGAAGGGCTTTTATACAGGCATTTAGGCACGATGGAACACAATATATGCGATGTATTGGCTCAACGAATGAAAGGAAGGAAAATGAGTTGGTCAATAAAAGGGGCAAACAATCTTTCGAAGATTCTTGCAGAGAAATTCAGTGGCAGTCTTTATACCACTATAGACAAATTACTATATGGGGTTATTCCTGAACAGAAGTTTGAAGAAATTGTGGATGCTATCAAAAGGGTTGCCAGTAAGGTTCCGAGTAAACTAAAAAAGCAAAAAACATATAAAATTCATGAAGCGACTCGTCCATTTGAAGGATGTGCAGTTACTGAGGGCAGGAAGGCTATTAGAAATATTTTTAATGATCGATGTGCAACAGAATTAATATATCGATAAAGTAGAAAAGATATTTAAGCACATTTACAATGAGGTATTCCTGTATGATATTAAGAAAACAGGTTAACTTGATTAAATTATAAAAAGTAGTGTTTATGCCGCGAAAGCCTCTTGACAATGAGTAATCAGCATGTTAGGCTTCTATGCCAAGCATCAGACATACTTACATAGAATATCTCCTTGTTCAGAATGGTTGATGCCGCTGATGCCTCAAAACATGCTGTAAGAGGCTTGTTGTCAAGAGGATCGTGGAATAAATGTGTGGAACTATGCTGCATAGTAAAAAAGTGGGTTTTTAATGCATAACAAGCCAAACTTTCCAGAAAGAAGTTCACTAAATTAAAAGTATGAGGATTTCACATTGACCTTCAAAGCAAGTAAACCAATAAAATAACAGGATGAAGAGATCATTGCCAACTTTTACTTGACACAAACGTTAAAAAAATAAAGGTTCCAATGCAATTTAAAATATAATATAATTTTAAGGGAGGCAGAAAAATGTTTACAAAAAGAAAGGCTATTTCTATAGTAATAGTTATGGTACTTACTTTCAACATGTTTTTAACATCTGTGGTAAATATTTTTGCATTCAGCGAAGGGGAACAACTTAGTATTGGAGAAGAAGTAAAAGAAAAAAATGTAACAATAAATGATTTGAAGCCAGAAAATAAAATGCCTGAAGAAGAAAAAGATTATATTGAAAAGGAAGGCATTTTAGAAGAAAGTAAGAAAGATGATGAAGATAAAACCAAAGATGAAAAAGAAAATAATTTAGAAAAAGATGAAAAGATTGATAAAGAAAAAGATTATGTTGAAAAAGAAGATAAAAAAGATAATGGAATAATAGTAGTTTATAAAGATATTAAAAATGCTGACAAAATAAAAACTCAAATCTCTTCAAAAAACAGCATTTCTCAAATCAAATCCCATAGGCTTAGTGAAAGACTCCAAATGGAGAAAATAGAAATTAAAAGTGAAGATAAATTAGAATCTGTCCTGGAGGATTTAAATAATAATTTGGATGTTTTATATGCTCAACCTGATTATATTTGGAATCATTTGATTTGCCGCAGGAAGAGTATTTTAATCAGCAATGGGCACTTTTTAATAACGGACAAGAGATTAAAGGAGTTAACGGAACACAGGGTATAGATATAAACATTCAAAATGCATGGGATATTACTTATGGTGGAAATGATGTTATAGTTGCCGTTATAGATACCGGAGTTGATATTAAACATCCTGATATCGAAGAAAATATCTTTATAAATGTTAATGAAGAGTTAGACAGCGAAGATACAGATGGTAATGATTTAATAGATGATAAAAACGGGTGGGACTTTGTAAACAATGACAACAGTGTTTATGATTCTTCTGAACATGATTTTCATGGGACGCATATAAGCGGTATTGTTGCTGCTTCATTAAATGGAGAAGGAATAGCAGGTGTAGCTCCAAATGTAAAAATTCTTCCTGTTAAATTCATGGAAGGAAATACAGGAAGAACTTCAGATGCAATAAAAGCAATTGAATACGCATCCAGCATGGGAGCTTCAATTTTTAACTGTAGTTGGGGATCTTTACATTATAATCAGGCACTCAAGGATGTAATAGAACAAACAGAGGGGCTGTTTGTTTGTGCAGCAGGCAATTTTGGTCAAAATACAGAGATAGAGCCAGTATATCCGGCTGCCTACGATCTTGGTAATATAATTTCAGTTGCAGCTATAAATAATAATGGTGGATTAGCACCGTTTTCTAATTATGGAGAAAGTATAGATATTGCTGCACCAGGGGTTTCAATTATAAGTACAGTTCCAGAAGGTGAGTATGATTATCTTAGTGGAACATCAGTTGCAGTTCCTCATGTTGCAGGTGTAGCAGCACTTATAAAAAGCATGGATAATAGTTTAAGCACAGCGGAGATAAAAGATAGAATACTTGGTAATGTGACGAAATCGCAACATCTCTCTGGGAAAGTTTCTACTTCGGGGAGATTAAATGCAGGAGCAGCATTATTAAATGAACCACCTGAAAGTAATGATGATGGTAGTGAAGAATTTGTTGATGAAGGGCAGCTTACAATAGAAATATCCAGTATGAAGGCTGAGCCAGGTCAGGAAATAGAAATACCAATAAATATAAACAATATTCCTGAAGAAGGAATAAGCGGTTTTGATTTTATAGTAAATTATGATAAAACAGAAATGACATATAAAGGATTTGAGGCTGGAAGCATTATAAACGTTGCTTCTGCAAAGATAGAAGTTGCAGAAGTATCAAGAGGTCTAAAAATATTATATATAGATGAGTCAGAAGAATGTAATCAACCATTAATCCAATCAGGAGAAGTGGTTAGGCTAACATTTGAACTTAACAGTTCTTTTAGCGGAGTAACTCAGACAAGCTTTAGCAGTGGTTGGTCCTTTGCAAAAGTAGGAGAAGACAATAGAGTATATGGAATTGAAAATGTGGTATTTAAATCCGGAATTATTTTTACAGGGGATAATTATTCCTTAAGAGGATGGGATACATATGTTGAGCCTGAAAGAATAAACACTATGAATGTCAGGGAAGATGGAATAGGAGATGTAAGTGGAGACGGTCTTTTTAATAGTATAGATTATGTTTTGATGGACAGATATATACAGGAAATAATAGATACATTTCCTGTAGAAGATGATTATTGGGCAGGTGATGTAACTGCTGATGGATTAATAAACTCTAATGACTATGTAGCAATGAACAGGGTGTTAACGGAAGTAATAGATGATTTTCCAAAATCACGTATGCTTCCTACACCCCCTACAAATCTTCAATGGACTTTGAATAGTCAATCAGAGATAGTATTAACATGGGGACAATCTTATTGCGAGGAAAGCAGTTTTTTTGAAGGATATAAAATATATGTAGATGGTCATGAAGTTGGAACTACAACAGCGCTTACATATGCAATTACAGATATTGAAGGCTATATGCCAATTGTTACTGTAACAGGATATAGTGTAAGTCCGTATCAAATAGTGGTTGAGTCCAAACCTAGTAATGCAGCAGTAATTGATTTGGAAACTGATATAATAAAATTAACTAAAGATGTTGAAATAGAAGGTGACTTGGTCTATGACAGGGGAGTTATAGATCTAAATGGCCATACACTTATTGTAAAAGGAAATCTTACATTAACGTCAGATCCTTCAGATTCTCAAGCATATTGTACACTCAATATAGGTGGAGGCACATTGGTGGTATGGGGAGATTTTAAAATGTCTGAGTATAGCAGACTTGTTATGAGAAACCAAAATGACTATGTTCTGGTTAATGGTAATTTTGAAACTATATCAAAGATAGACCATAAAAATAATTCAGAAATTGAAAAGGGTGGAGATGGTGCCCCATGTCTTACCAACGGCAGATTTGAGGTGCTTAGAAATTTTTATCAGTTAATAGGTAATGATATGATTGGTGATCCTCGAAATTTTGCTACCGCTGAAAATCATACAACAATTTTAAGTGGTCCTGATAAACAAACAATATGGTTTGACAGAGCAGTTGTACAGAGTAATTATGAACATTCATTTTTTGAAAATCTTGTTATTACTAAGCCACTTGAAATAGGATATGAACTTATATTGATAGAGAAGGATTCAACAAAAGCGTGGAGAAATTTAATAGAAAGGTTTTCCTATGAGCCTGAAGAACCTGAAGAAGTGCCTAATATACCTATACAAAGGCATGGTATAGGAGTTGTGTCCGTTTATGCAAAAATATATGCTTTAGGTGGATATAAGGACGGTGTATTTTATAACGTTATAAATGAATATGACCCTCTTAAAGGAGAATGGACCGGCAGGCAAATGAGCATGCAGAGTGCAAGAAGAAATATGGGAGTTGTTGAAATTGATAATCAGATATATATTTTAGGTGGTCAAAGCAGTAATGGTTATGAAGGAACCATTGAAAATTTTTCAGTAGTAACACAGACAGGAAACATAATTAATGCCAATGGAAATATGACACCCAGAGCGGAGATGGCAGTAGTAGCTTCGGGAAATAAAATATATGTGATAGGTGGATATAACAGTGAGGGCTGCAGTGATGTTTTGGAAGTATACGACATTATTGACAATGAGTGGAGTCAAGGAGAAAGTATGTCAGTTGCAAGACGTGGAGCTGCAGCAGTTGTGTTTGATGGAAATATATATGTCATTGGAGGTAAAAATAATTCAGGAGAATATTTATCCACAGTTGAAAAATATAATATTGATTCGGGTCAATGGGAAACTATAAGTGCTCAGTTAAAATATCCAAGAGCTTATTTGGGTGCCGAAGTTATAAACGGTAAAATATATGCACTTGGAGGATTTAACGGCAAATCTCATTTATCTGTTGTAGAGGTATTTGATCCTGAAAAGCCTGAAAAAGGATGGGTAGATTCCCATAATATACTAAGACCGATATATGATGGTGGTAAACACAAAAAAATTCCTGAACCAAGGAGTTCATTTGGAACAGCAGTGGTTTATAATCAAATATACTTAATTGGTGGAGAAGATGAAAATGGACTTATGGAAAGATCACTAAAATATGTTGTTGGTGAAATGCCGGGATTAAGGATGTATGCCGGTTCAATAACAAAAAATACCGTGGGCGACAGGATTTTGTCGGGTGATTTTTATGAAAGTATAACTGATTTGAGCATAGATTCACCAGGTGTACCGATTAATTTACAAAGAACATATAATTCAATGGACAAGGATGAAGAGACATTTATAGGAAAAGGCTGGAGATTCAATTACGATTCCTATTTAGAAATTAAACAAAATTATGGGCGGGTTACAGCATCTTATTTAAATGTCAGAACCGGACCTAGTACAAATTATAATTCAATAGGACTTGCACCAAGGGATTCTATATTAAATCTTGAAATTGAAAACGGTCATGCTAAAACATATAATGGAAACTGGTATAAAGTATATTTATCAAACGGTGAGTATTACGTACATAAAAATTATATTAATATTATTCCATCAGGTGTTGAGATAAAAACAGAAGCCGGAAGGAGTTTGGTGTTTGATTATGATCCTGATACCGGTGAATACATATCCTCATATGGAAATTATAGCAAACTTTTCAAAAGTAATGATAAATATATTTTGGTTAAAAATGATATGACAAAGTATGAATATACAAAAAGTTCAGGAGACAACTTGTACAGATTGTCGGTAATTAAGGATAAGTATGAAAATACACTGAATGTAAGTGGAAGTTTGCAAAATGGAATATACAGGATTAACGAAATAAGTGATGGAGCAGGAAGGTATTTGAGATTTGATTATAATGATTTGGAGAAAACCATAACAGCAACAGATAATGAAGGTAGGACATTTGAATACAAATTAAATAATGATGGACAGCTTCAAGAAGTTATAAATGAATACGGAAAGGGAACAAGATATACTTATTATACTTCTGAGGATTTTACTGATGATGATCCAGGTAATAATGTTAATGATGAGAATTTAGAGAAACTAAGTGTTAATATAGGAAGATTGAAAAATGTAGAAATACAGGTGGAAAAAGAGGTTAACGGTACAATTGTAGAGGAGTACCAGGTGATATTAACAAATTATTATGATCAGTACGAAAGAATATATAAACAAGATGATGCATACAAGAAAGTAAAATACTGGCTCTTCTTAGATGTAAATATGGATGAGAATGCTGAACCTGGCACAGGAAGTGAAGTAATAGGCTCTGTAAAGAGGCAGTTTATAGACCAAAATAACGTAGCTACAACTATAGAATATAGCAGCTTTTTAAAACATCCCATAAAAGAGGAACACCCGGATGGTGGTATAATTGAGTATGAATACGAGATAAAATACAATGGTGCTTGGACAAATATAACAAACATTGGCATGGATGAAGCTATAAAAATAATAGGAAATAAAGATACAAGATATTTTGTAAAAGATAAATACGGCTATACTACTATGCGTGAAATTGATGTAAACGGAAATCTTGTAAAAGAAACCGAACGCTATGATGCAAGTGCGGTAGCAACTGTAGATGCACCTTATACTGAATATTCATATGATTTTAACTTGGTTCTAGATAATTTGGATCAAAGTAAAAACAACCTTATAAAAGTAGAAGAGAAAAAAGCAAATAATATAACAGATTCTAAAACAGAATACGTATATGACGGAGTAAAATTAGTTATGAAAAAAGAACGAATTGACCTTGATGATGGAAAAGAAGTTTATGCTGTAACTGAATATACATACAACCCTGACCATATTATAAAAGGACTTGTACAAACAGTTACAAATCCAGATGGAGTAATTACCGAATTTGAATATTATACGAATGGATATTTAAAAGCAGTAAAGGATCAAGATGGAAATGAAACAAAATATGTTTACGATGGTATTGGAAGAGTTGTAGAGAAGACTACACAGATGGGCTTTAAAACAATCTATCAATATAAAGATGAGGATGAGAATGAAAGCAGGGTGAAAAAAATAATAGTAAGTGATGGAAAGGGAAGGAACAGCATAACATTGACAGAGGAAGATGGTTACGGAAACATAATAAGAGAGGTAACACCTAAGCAGTATGAAGAAGGTGAGGAATATGAAACAAGATATGAATACAATTTAAGAAATGAGCTTGTAAAGAAGATTGAAAAATTAACAACCGGAGATATATATATTACGAGATATGAATATGACAATGCAGGAAATTTACAAAAAGAGATAAAGCCTAATGGAGATACCTACGTAACTGAATATGATAAAATGAATAGGATCAAGAAACTTACTTATAAAAAAGGTCCAAATGAAGATGACGGTGTTGTACTGGAAGAGTACTTTTATACCATGCCTGAACGTGAAACAGGAAGTAATTTAAAAAACAATGTGATTGAGAAGAGAGTTTATTATGAGGATGAACAGGATAAATACATAACTACAAAAGTAATAAGGGACTATAAAGCAAACACAGAAACAATTGAAGAAGAGGGTATAGAAGAACCCCTTGTAAAGGAGTATTCTAAAAATAATAAATTAATGAAAGAAATAAGAGGAGATAAAATTACTTGGTATGCCTATGATGGTTTAGGAAGAATAACTGCAAAGAGAACTCCAATTGAAAAGAAAAACGGTGAGATATACTACACCAGGACAAAATATGAATACACTCCTGCAGGAATTTTAAAGGGAGAATTTACTGGACTGGAAAAAGTACCGATAGTTGAAAACCCATCAACATATATTGGAAAAATTTATGAATACGATAATATGGGAAGATTAAAAGAGGTATTCGTCCAAGATGCAAAATATGTATATCAGGGTGGACAAGCTACTCCAACTGTTACAGTGACGAAGCTTTCCAATTATAATTATGATGATGATGGTAATTTGAGTGAAGAGACTATAGAGGTTGGAAATGAAGTTAGAATTACTAAATATAAAAACAACCATTTGGGATTGCCTGATGTTAAGTATGAATTTGTATGGGCAGATGAAGTTTACGAAATACCTGATGACGAGACAGGAGCATTTGCCATAGTTACAGAATATGAATATGATGCTGATGGAAATACAATAAAAGAAACAACAGGGGCTAAAAAGCTAAATCTAGGAAATGATTTTGAAATAATTGAAGAATATGGAACTGAAGTAATAAAAAAACATCAATATGATGACTATGGCAGAGTCATAAAGACAATTGAAAAAGGAAGTATTATCCCTGAAGGAAGCAGTAGTTCACAGCCGGTTGTTCAGGATATAATAACAGAAACAGAGTATGATTGGGAAGGAAGACCTGTAAAAGTTATAGACGGAAGAGGAAATGTGACAGAATACACATATACATATGAAGATACCGGGCTTGTTGAAAAGATGGTACAGACCCTGAACGGGGAAAGTGTAGTAAGTGTGGTATATTACGACTGGGCAGGAAGAGTTATTGCAGAAGTGTCACCTGATAATTACGTTGCAGGGGCAGATATAAGCCAAATGAACAGAACTGTATATGTGTATGAAGAAAATCAGTTAAAAGAAAAAAGATATATGGGTGATTTAACTGAGTTTACTTCAAGTTCACATCCACAAAAACAGACATCAAATATAAACATGGTAATAAGAAAATATGAATATGATAACTATGGTAACAAGATAAAAGAATGGGACGGAGTAGGATATCAGGATGGATACTATATAGAATATGAGTACAATCTTGCAGACATGGTTACAAAAGTTATTGACCCTGAAGCAGCTGAGATTGGGAGATATACAACAAGATATGAGTATGATGGGCTAGGAAGGTTAACAGTTGAAACAAATCTTAAAGGCAATACGATTGCAAATGGTCATCCGAAGGGAATATTCTATTCAAAAACAGCATATGATTATGACTATTTGAATAACGTGACTAGAAAATGGGTAGGAAGAGGAACAACAGATTCTTTTGATCCAAGACAGGTCGGGGAACTTATAGAAGAAAATTCATACGATATTTTGGGTAATTTGATATCTCACATTGACGGAAATGGCAATACAACAAAATATAAATACAATTCATTAGGCGAATTGAAAGAAGTAAAATATCCAATTGACAGCACAATGGAAATAGATGGTACTTCAGCATATAGGGTAAATTATGAATATGATGCTGCGAGGAATTTAAGAAGAGAAAGTGACAATTACGACAAAGAGATTTTATATGAATATGATGGTACAGGAAGACTTCAATCTAAAACTTCACAAAAAATTGACGGAACGGAATCTATAACGGTTGGTACACGGTATGACTCAAATGGAAATGTAAGGTTTGAAATTGACGGAAGAGGAAATAAGACAGAGTATAAATATGATGAATTAAACAAGCTTATAGAAAAGAAACAAGTGGTAATAAAGGGTAGCGAAACAATAGAGCATATTGAAAGCTATACATATGATAAAAATGGAAATCTAATGACAACTACAAATTCAGTGACAAGAGGCGGGAACACGGCTGTAAGCACTGAAGAAAATGTATATGATGAAATTAACAGGCTTATAGAGAAAAAAGATGCTTATGATGTGTCAATTGAAAAAATCATATATGATGAAAGTAATCGTCAAATATATTCATTTGATGCATTGAGCCAAAGAACAGATTATGAATATGACAAAAACGGTAGACTTATAAAAACAATATATCCGGAACTTTCACTTGAAGAAAGACGAACAGAGAGCAATACATATGATTTTGCAGGAAATGTAATGATTAAAAAAGATGGTGAAAATAATAAGACAACATATGTATATGATGAATTTGACAGACTTGACTATGTAGTTGATGCAATAGGTCAAAATACAAACTATGAATATGATTTAAACGGTAACATGGTAAAACAAGAGATGTTTGATGTTAATGGAGATTTAGTTCTTTCAACAACGTATCAATATAATGCATCAAATCTTATGACAAAGAAGATAGATCACAATGGAAGTGAAGATGACAGTACAACTTTTGAAGAGTATAAATATAATGCAAAAGGAGAGCTTCGTAAAAAGTTTGGAAGAAACAGATATCAAATTCTTCTTTTCTTGGGCACGGAAGTTACATATGAATATGATATTCATGGAAGACTTATGAAAGAGATGGCAACTAACCCACGATATTCGAGAGTAGAAATATCATATGAATACGATGCCAACGGAAACCAAATAAAAATGACTGACAGCACAGGGGAAACAATACGTATTTATGATGAATTAAACAGAACAATAAGTAAAAATGTAGGAAATATAAGTGGCGAAGCCTTGTATGAATATGATATAATTGTATCTGATGGAAATGATTATTTAACTGCAGAAGTGAGTGAGGATAACAGAGGAAATGCAGTAACAAAGGTATATGATAAGGCAGGGAGGTTGAAATATGTAGTAGATGATGAGTTGGTATCAGGTTCATCAATATCTAATGTGGATCCTACAAAACTAACAGAATATAGTTATTATGACAATGGAGCAAGAGAGAGCATAAGTCATCCTCAATTTACTGAAGGGTCTAATACATATAGATATAAGCAGTTTTACACATATTACGACGATGGTCTGTTGCGTATATTATTAACTCGCAAGATGATGATAACAAGTAGTGGAGAAACAGCAGTATCTCAATTAGAAAGATTTGACTATCGTTACGATAAAGCAGGTAATCAGATTGCAAAGATTGAAATTGTAAATGGAGTGTTAAAGGGCAGAACAGATTTTGAGTATGACGGGTTAAACAGACTAAAGAAGGTAATAGAGCCAAATGGAAGAGAAACTGTATATACCTTTGATGCAGCAGGGAATAGAAAAACAGAAACAATAACAGAATCTGGCACAACAATTAATAAAACTTATTACTACAACGACAAAAACTTATTGACAAAAATAGAAATACTAGGAGCAGAAACAATAGAATATGATTACGATGAGAATGGAAATCAAATAAAAGTAAGTAAGGTAGAAAACGGAGTTACAGAAGTTATTGCAGAGTATAAATACGATTCATTTAACAGGCTTATAGAAGCAATTACAGATACAGATACGGTAACATATGCGTATAACGGTGAAGGAAGGAGAATAAGAAAGAGTACAGGACAAGAGACAATAAACTATCTTTATGAGTATGACAAAGTAGTACTTGAAGTAGACGGAAACGGAAATCAGACAGCAAGGAACTTATATGGAATTAATCTGCTGATGAGAGATGTTGACGGTGAGTCATACTACTACATGTACAACGGACATGCAGACGTGACAGCATTGGTTAATGCGGCAACGGGAGAAGTGGCAGCAACATACTACTACGATGCATTTGGAAATATATTAGAATCTACAGGAGATGTAAACAACAATATAACTTATGCAGGATATCAGTATGATGAAGAGACAGGGCTGTATTATCTCAATGCAAGAATGTATGATCCAAAGATAGCAAGGTTCTTACAGGAGGATACATACAGGGGAGACCCAAATGATCCGTTGTCACTTAACTTGTATGCTTACTGTGCTTATAATCCTATTGTTTACTACGACCCAACAGGGCACTGGATAGATGAAATAGAAGAAAGATATGCCTATGAATATTGGAAATTAGAGGATTACGAAAGACTTGTTTTATTAGGTAGAGAATGGCATATTTTGAATCAACTTTATATCAGTTATGGATCAGAAAAATATTTAGAATTAAGGAATAAAAGACACGAAGAGGCAAATCTTATACGTGATAAGTATAAAAATGTAGTAATAGTATTCCAATCTCAAAGAAAGAAAGGTTTAAATTCTGATGGTACTATTGCTGATGATTTGAAATTTAACGATTTTAGTAGAGAACAACTTCTTGATCTTTCATCTTCATTTGAAGAACAGCTAAAAAATGCTAGTAATCCTGATTATTTATTCAAGAAACTTGAAAAAAGGGGAAAAACAAATTCAATGTTTTCCTTAGAAAAAGTGGTTTTAGATATGATAGACACATTTAGAAAAGGTGACAAAGAACAATATTCAAATGAAGTTCTTACAAAGAAAGTAAAGAAACATAAAAGAACAAAAGAATATATAAAATCAATAAAAAAGATAGTTATTGAAGAATTACAAAAACATGGAGGGGATGTAACTAAGATAAACTATGAAAAAGATACAGAGTATCATGATAAGATTCAAGATAACGTGACGCAACCATATTTCAATACAATGCGGAATAAAGCAACAGGGCTAACTATGGCTATAAATGATACTTGGTCAAATAATGTAATAATTAGAGAGTATGAATTTGATGGTGAAACATTTAAAGGAATTTTACAATTCAATATTTATGATAATTTTGGGCTTGATTCTCCTGATATTGAAAAACACGGTCAAAGGTCCGGGTTTAGAGAATGGTTTATGTTACAGCACTATGATGGTTATGAAGGAAAGTATAAGCCATTTATTACAGTAATTCAATTTGATGTTGAATTTAGTGGGAGGATAAATAAATGAGTAAAATAAAGGTTTCTAAATGTATAACTTTTATTTCCATAGGTCTTATTGCAGTTTTGCTACTGATTTTGATTTTAGTTACATTAAAAAATAAAAATGCAAATGATGAAAAGATAGAATTTATCCAAATACATCCGGATGAAGATTATATTTCTTATACGGGCGCTCATCATATAACAAGGCATTATATGATAATAAATCCTCCGGAAGACTTAGAGGAACTAAAAAAAGTAGGTGAACGCTTTTACAAAGAAAACTTTTATTTAGAGGATCTGAGTGACTATGAAAATACTTATTTCACAATGTTTTTTTATAGAGAAAGCAGGTATTTACCGAGAAATTGGGAACCTAATGAAGGTTATTTCGATGTGGATAGGATTGAATATCATAAAGATGACATGATTATGGCTATATATGATGGAAGGAATTTTTCAGGTAAAATAAGATATTCTTCTTTGAAAAGAAGTAAAGGAATATTCAATTATGGAGATATAGTTGAAGAGCTAGAATATGAAGAATAAAAATATGTTATGATGTTGTTGTAGATTGTAAAAAATTAATAGGGCTAAAATATGAGCTAATATTTAACAAGCAAAACAAGTGCTACATGCAATATAAGCGTAAAAGAGGTTTTTTTAAAGTTATTGGAAATAGCGCAATTAAGTAGGTGATAGAAAAGTTTTCTATCACCTACTGGTTCCACGCTGTTTTGCATGGGCAACAGCAAGGAATAAAATAGAAAATATGGATATAGAAAATATTTAACTTTAAAAAAGATACGATATAATAGCATTAAAATATATAGAGTGATGTAGGATGTTTACTGATGAATTTTTGTTTGCACAAGCACTGAATATTGAAGAGCCAATGTATATAAAAAATAGAGTATTTAAAAGAAGTTGGAGAATTACATATTTATATTGATTCCATAAAAGGAAGTATGTCAGTGGTAAAATTTAATTGGTTCTTCCTAGAGTAAGTTGAAAAAACAAATATGAATATGGAAGATAGAAGATTTGGAATAATAAAATCGCACTGTTTCAACTAACGCTGTAAAGAACCAATTATTATTGACAACAACACCCGAAAAACATTGATTTTATGGAGTTTTTTGGAACACGAGGTTTTACATGCAGATGAGACCACGGTGCAGGTGTTAAGAGAGCCTGGGAAGGCAGCCCAGTCAAAAAGCTATATGTGGTTATATAGGACCAGTGGTGAAGCAGAAAAACAGGTAGTACTTTTTGATTATCAGCCGGATAGGAAGTATAACCGGCCCAAGGAGTTTTTAGAAAGATTCAGTGGCTATTTACATACTGATGGGTATGAAGCCTATCACAAATTGTCGGATAACATAATAGTAGTAGGTTGTCTTGACCACCTTCGGAGAAAATTGAAAACAGGTTAAATCCTTATGAGTACTTATGAGTACTTAACGTGGGTATTTACACAAATGCCGAATCTGGGGAAGCCTGGCTATTTAGTTCACTTTGAATCCTACTAAAATTTAAAATATAATTAATATGTTCCTGTTTTAATTTAAAAATATTCACCTGTTGTGTGGTAAAATTGACCTAGAATAATTTGAAAATTTACAATTTATTTGATAAAACAATACTGTAAAAGAGGGGTATATTATGAAAAAAGTAAGCGTAAAAGAATTAACGGATATAAATACTAAAAAATTTGCTATACAATTGAATTATCAAAAGTATAGGAGGTTTTTTAATTGAATCAAATAGAGACAAATGAATATTGGAAGGATATTTTAGAAAAATTCTCAAAATATGAAGGAACAATATCTGGTTTTTGTAGAGAGTATGATGTAAATATCCATAGGTTATATTATCAAAGAAAAAAACTAAGGAAGAAAAACGAATCAATATTTGATAGTGTCAATTTGTTGTAGGATAATTAAACTTAAAGGTATCCCCATCTTTTTGATACAACGGGCTATATTACATACCCGCTGCGTTGTATGCCCTTTAAAATTGTTGATATTGGAGTTTTTTTACCCATGTTAAAAGCGGGTATGTTGTTTAATTTCTCATGTGTAGTTTTACTAAATACTTCTTTGCCCTTTTTTATGGTTTCTTTTTTTATCTTGTATTGTAAATTTACTTTTGTAAAATGATTTGGAGTTATCTTCCCACCGTTTTGGCAATAGATTCTTATATCTGCTATGGTTTTTAGACCTTTCTTGCTCCAGCCCATAGGTCGAGAACTAAAACGGCTGGATAATATATGGCTAATATGACCCTCTGTGCAGCTGCCACTTACTCCTTCTTCTTTGTATATAGTGATGGCTTCCCAGTTGTTTTTTATGTAGGTTCTAAATTCATGTATTCTCTCTCGCTTTTTAGGGCTTTGAACACCATGCTTAAGCTCTGTTACTAGTTTACAAAATTCAATCCAATTGCCTTCGTAAATACTTCTGTATATTGATTTTCTGTATTGCTCTTGACCTGCTGTAGCTTTGAGGATGGCTTTGTTTAGGTGATATTTGTCTAGGACCATTTTGGATTTGGGTAACCATTCTTGGCCGGTTTTTATCCAAAGGGCACCATCTCCGTGAATATAGATGCGCTTTAAATAGTCTATGTCATATCTGTCATAAATGTAGTTGGCAACTTTTAACCATGTTTCTTCAGGATTTTGACCGTATCCATGTATGTGGTAGGGATTTATACATTTTCCCCGTTTTCCTATTCTTTTTGTGCCTTCGTATATGGTAATCAGTGGAACTATGGCGTTTTTGCCATTCTGCAGAGCAACATGGTCTTCATCGGCATCTATGTGTATAACCTGCATTTTGCGCTTTGGCCCTTCAGCTTCCATCTTTAGTTTTTCTTCCTTTAGTTTTCTCGTTTTGTTCATTACTGTTTGCCGACTTATCAGGCCACCGGTTGTATATTGACTGCTTTTAGCGTAGGAGTTATCGCCGGAGTATTCTACCATGTCAGCTGCTACCGCTGTTGATATTCTATCATAGGGGTCTATTCCTAAGACTGTATCGACTAGATATATATATGTATCATTTTTCTTATCGTAAAAGTAGGTCCTGTGGTATGTGAGCACTCCGAACTTTGTAAAGATTTCTCGTTTATCACTATTTCGCTCTACTACAATGCCGTTTTTTCTTCGCCATTTCTTATCGGCTTTTATCTCCTTATCAAGGTTTTCCACGTAGATTTTCATCATATTTAGTATGAAGTCAAAGGTGATGGTCTCTAGTCCAGTTTCCAGTTCTTCTAGTTTCTTAGCATTAGGTTCGCTCATGAAATTCATGATTTTATGGATGAAATTTTTGCAGTTTTGTATTACAATAGTATTCACAAGAGATCCTCCTTTTCAAAGGTTTTTGATGGTGATTCTATTGTATCAAAAAGTGAGGATCTCTTGTTTTTTTATCCTTAAAATGTCCTACAATTATTTTACACTATGGTAACTACAAGAAGGTATTTGAACGTGATGGGTGTCTTTCTGGAGGAGTTAAAGATTTTGATAGATAGTGGAGGTATATTAATGGATAAAAAAGAAAAAATAAAAAATTTGATAATTGAAAACACTAGTTTCCTAAAAGAAGTAGGGTATGATAATTTTATTGAAAAGAGTGATGTTTGGGATTATACCCTAAGTTATATTTCTTCAAATAGAGATCATGCTATTGAGTTTGAAGTAGATTATAGAGATTTAGATGTGTTTGTACTTGTTACAGTCCTTGAAGACGGAAAACTGCCAAGCGGGTACTATATGAATAAAGGTAAACAAGTTCGAACTCATTTAGAAAAATTATTTGAGTCAGGTAAAATAATGGATGAAGAATGGACAAGAATTATAGATATTAGAAAAGAACAAAAAGACAAAAATGAACGCAAAATAATAGCACTTATGAATGAGTACAGTACTATATTGAAAAAAAATATAAATAATATTCAAAAATTATGTTCTAATGAAGAATAACTTTTATTGTGTAATAGGGGACTTACTTAGAAATTCACAAAACGCATTGCGGTTTGTAACGCTAACACATAAAGCTAAAAAATTTATAATGCTAATACCATTTGTATTGCCATGAGATAAAAATATAATCAACCCTGCCATTATTAACATTTAAAAAATGAGGGTGTGGGTAATCCAATTTTAGAATCAAGTCCTATTAAAAGGGAATAGAGTACAGATGTACTACTTGTGGGATTTAAAAATTCAATATGGTTTAAACTTGAGCCAAAATTTAACGAGTATTGACAAACAAAAAATCAGACGGAAGTATAATGGATACCTATACGTATAAATATGATACAGCAGGAAACCAAACGGAAAAGGTAGAAGTTATAAACGGAGTAAACAAGGGTAAAACAACCTATACATACGATAAACTAAACAGACTTAAGACTGTAACTGAGCCAAACGGAAGAGTTACCGAGTATACATACGATGCATCAGGCAACAGGGAAACCGAAACAATTAGGTATAACGGAGAAACAATAGTTAATACTTATGAAAACAACGAACAAAACCGTTTATTAAGGGTAGTTACAAGAGTTAACGGAAGTGTAACGGAAACGACAGTATATACATATGACAATAACGGTAACCAGCTTGCAGCTACAACAAATGGCATCAATGTACAGAGCAATACCTATGATGAAAAGAATCAGTTAATTAAAACCGTGGCCGGTGGGAAAACCGTTATAAACACTTACAACGGTGAAGGTTTAAGGGTAGCAAAATCAGTAAACGGTTCTTTGACAAGATATTTATATGAGTATGACAAGGTAATCTTAGAGGTAAACGGAAGCGGAAATCAAATTGCCAGAAACCTCTATGGAATAAACCTGCTTATGAGGACTGTTGATGGTGAGTCATATTACTACATGTACAACGGTCATGCAGACGTTACGGCATTGGTTAATGCGGCAACGGGAGAAGTGGCTGCAACATACTACTACGATGCATTTGGCAATATATTGGAGTCTACAGGAGATGTAAACAACAATATAACTTATGCAGGATATCAGTATGATGAAGAGACAGGGCTGTATTATCTGAATGCAAGAATGTATGATCCAAAGATAGCAAGATTCTTGCAGGAGGATACATACAGGGGAGACCCAATGGATCCGCTTAATTTGAATTTGTATGCATACGGACATAATAACCCAATAACCTATTATGATCCAACAGGCCATGCCATTAACCTTGTTTCAGGAGCAATAGGTGCAGGGTTAGGGTTTTTAATAGGTGCAGGTTCATCAATAGTAGTAGATGCTTTTAAAGGTGAATTCTCGGGAAGAAACTGGAAGAGATATCTGGGAGCTGGAGCACAAGGTGCTGTTGTTGGTGGAACGGCTGGTTTAACAATGGGGGGTAGTTTGGTAGCTACAGCTGCGGTAGGAGTAGCATCTGGAGCTGTTGGAAACGTTGCAAATCAGACAATTAGAAATAGCGGATTTAAAGATTTCAGTGTTAAGGAACTTGTGGTTTCAACCGTGGCATCAGGAGTAGGCTTTGGAGCAGGAAAGCTAGTTAGTAGTGCAGCAGCTAACGTAACCTCAAACATATCATCACAAGCAATGCAACAAACAGCACAAGGAGCAATAGTAGGTGGTGCGGCAGGAGCGTCAGGAAGTATTGCAGCAAATGTAACAGGTCAGGTCTTTGATTTAGCAAGAGGAAAAACAGATGATGGTAAAGCAAAAGAAAATTTTGATTTTGGAAGTCTGGCAAAAGATACACTAATTGGTGGTATAACAGGCGCAGCTGCAGGTGCAGCCTTTGGATATGGAAATTCAAAATTTAGAACAAAGATAAATGAGTTAGATGAAAAGGTTAATAATAGTATAAAGCAAACAACGAATAAAGTAATTGATGCGGCAAAAAGGATTCTAAAAGATGAGTCAGGCTCAGTGATGTTTGGTGGAAAAGGGAATAATACAGGAGTTGGTAGTAATACTCCAAAAGCGGAAATTGTTGATAAGAACAATAGAACTTTTGCTGGTGATAAGGGAACGCGTAGTACTCAATGGGTTGATGAAGCAGGAAATATAAAATGGCCCCCCAATAATGGCTTTGATGGAACACCCACAACAAAAACATTAAAGCCAGGTACAATTGTGGATAGATATGGTGGAGAAACTGGAAAATTTGTTTCACCGAAAGGTACTCCATATACAAATCGTTCATTACCTCCCGGATCTGATGCTCGACCATACAATGTTTATGAGGTCGTTAAACCAATAGACGTTCAATCAGGTAAAATAGCTCCTTGGTTTGATCAGCCTGGCGGAGGTATACAGTACCAGTTTCCTCAATCGATAGAAGAACTGATAAGGTCAGGACATTTAAGGAGGTTGCCATAGTTATGTGGAAATTTGTTAAATCAGGAATTGAAGGAGATTGTGAATTGTTTGGAGTTAATATATTTGATTATAGATGGGAACCTACAAATAAAAAGATAAAAGTTTTAGATCCAATATATAATCAAATGCATGAAATGAATATTTATAATGTAAATATTGGAGGGAAAGTATTAACATTTGCTGCTGGAGAATTTAGTAACTGTGTTTATGGATTCTATGTGAATGAATAACTTAATACCATAAAACTAAGAAAACTACTGGTAAGCTTTTATGTAACACCACAGTTGTTTCATTCTAAAAGATCTATTTCAACGAGAATGATTATAACATGGGTATAAAATATCATATTTAAATCAAAAGTCCAGCTATAAATAATGTTAATGAAAATGCAAAAATATAGAATAAAACTAATACCCGGCAAGCCAATATAACGGCAAGTTGGGTTTTCTTTTATTCATTCTTGACATATTGTAATACATTGCAATACAATTAAACCAACAAGAAATACAGGAGGTGCAATAATGTCTACAGAGAAGGATAGTATGCTTCGGGTAAGGCTTACACAAAGGCAATCAGATGAATTGGATGCTATCATTGATGAGTTACAAGCACAGATGCCGGAGGCAAGCGTTACCACATCAAGCATAGCAAGATACGCTCTGGAGAAATATGTAAGCGACCATATTGCCAAGCGTGACGGTACCAAGATTTTCATTGAAATTAGTACAGCAGATGCCACAGAAGAGGACATAAAGAATCTCTACGACCTTCTCTCGAAGCTTTTTGACGAAACAAAGGAGAATTACTCATCAACGGTTCATTACATGGTTGGAGAGATATTAGAGCCTCTGATGATGAAGATGGCAAGACTCATGAAGCTAAAGAAGCCGGAGGTGAAGGCGAATGAGTAAGAAAAAGTACATTGTCCGCTGCCCTAATTGCAATTACAGAGTATTTGATGCTGATTACGCTGATGTTGAAATCAAATGCCCGGTATGCAGGAAGGTTTTTGAAGTAAAGCTGGAGAAAAAGGCGGGGTAAAAAGTGAATAAATCTGGCACAGAGCCACAAAGGGAGCGAATGACTCACCTATAGAGCCTGGCAGATAGTCTTAAAAACTATTTGTCAGGCTTTATTTTTCAGCATGACAGGAGGTGAGAATTTGAAAAAGACAATGATGGACGCAGTATTAAAATATGCAGAAGCCTATATCCCGGTCATACCATTGCACTGGATTTGTGAAGATGGCTCCTGCTCCAGCAAGAAGGGACAACAATGTGACAGCAAGGGAAAGCATCCGTTATATAGCAGCTGGTACAAGAATTCTACTTCTGATATTGAGCAAATAAGGAAATGGTGGACGAAAACCCCCAATGCCAATATAGGCATTCCTACAGGTGAGAAATCCGACTGGCTGGTGCTTGATGTGGATGACGGCGGTGATGAAACCATATCTGCACTTGAAGCAACACATGGAAAACTTCCGGATACGGTTACTGCTGTTACCGGAGGTGGAGGTCGGTACTATGTTTTTAAATACCCTCAAGGCCGGAGTATTCCCAATAAGACCAAGTTTGCACCGGGACTTGATACCCGCTCAACAGGTAGTCTGATTGTCGCAGCTCCAAGCATTCATGTAAGCGATAATCGGTATGAATGGATAAAAGATCATTCTCCCTTTGACAGAACCCCGGCAGAAGCTCCGGAGTGGCTGTTAAAGCTTATGGAAAGGGAGGAAGTATTGCTTACACCCTTTGAAGGTAGCAGTATTATTGCCGAGATTAAGGAAGGAAACCGCAACAGTACCCTGACAAGCCTTGCAGGAACCATGAGAGCAAGAGGAATGACAGAAGAGAGCATCTATGCGGCATTGCTTGCAGAAAACAACGCAAGGTGCAATCCTCCGCTTGATGAAGCGGAAGTTAGAAAGATAGCGCACAGTGTCAGTCGATACCAGCCAAATCTTACGGGGAAGAAGCATTACCACTGACAATTTCAGGAGCTTGCGACTACCCAGACCATACAGGGCATCATAAGTTCAGTTAATTGGAAGTGTATTGGAATTACCATACTGAGAAATGCTTTAAAAGGCCTGGTAAGAGGTATGATTTTTGGAGGTATTGATGCTTGGCTGGGTGGAGGCACTATAGAGGATATTGTAAACGGAATATTAAGCGGAGGAATAACTGGCTTCTTATTAGGTCCATTGGCAATGATAAACAGGCTAAGACCGGTATTTATAGCCTTTGGGCTTGGAAGCGGCATAAAAGGTGTATACGATTCAATTAAGAACGGAGAATATGATCAGGCAGCATTTAGAGCAACATTTGTAATTTTAACGCTTTGGGAACTAAAGAAAGGAGTATGGGATAAGCGGGCATGCTTTACAGAGGAAACTCTAGTGCTGACGGAAGATGGCTATAAGCAGATAAAGGATATACAGGAGGGATACCTTGTATATTCGGAGAATGTTGAAACGGGCGAAAAAGGCTTGAAGAAAGTTGCTAAAGTGTTTGTGTGAGGGAAGTACACAAGCTTGTTCATGTATATGTTGATGGTGAGGAAATAAACACTACTGATACGCATCCGTTCTGGGTTGAAGGTAAGGGCTGGATAGAGGCCGATGAACTAAAAGCAGGTGATGTATTAAGGCTTTATACAGGTGAGTTGAAAACTGTAGAAAAAGTTGAAATAGAGGTTTTCGACAGACCGGTAAAGGTATATAATTTTGAAGTAGAGGATTGGCATACTTATTATGTGACAGAACAGGGAGTTTTGGTACATAATGCGAAGGATTGTGGTGGGAATGGTAACGCTAGTTCTGGTAATCGAGAAACAAGTAATGTTGATAAAACTAAACATGGGCAAGAAAGAGCTCAGCAGCGTGGATTTAGTGATGAAAAAATAAATAATATTAAGCAAAATTATTCGCACAAAGTCTATCAATCGGGGGGTAGAACAGTATATGCAAAAAAGAATGGTAATTATTATGATGTTGTTATAACTAATAGTGAGGGTAAAATAATATCAACGGTAGGAGGAAATACTAAATCGTTAAGAAATTGGGGGGATGTTGTAAAAATGTTAAATAATAATAGTGGCTTTAGTTCGTTACCTGTAGACTAAGGGGGAGTTTTATGCCTAAGCTGAACGATAGAGAAGGTAATGTTTCATTAGAATTAAACATAATTGATAATAATTTTTTAGATGTTCAGTTCTCAAGACAAGATTATGAGAATTGGATTCCATTCGAATTTGTCTTGAATGTTGGAGGGGAGCGATATGCTTATATACCTGACATGGGTGCAACTTTTACTGTATATGAGATTAAAAATTTAATTACAAAATTTGAACAAATCGCAAACAGTAAAATATTCAAAAAAAGCTTTGATAAATTTGAGTTCTCAAGTACTGAACGTTATTTTGACCTCATAATATATGACCCATTGGAGGATGAAGAAATATATATAGAAATATGGATAAATATGGGAACTATTACTAATGGTAAAGTAAGTGGTTATGATAAAGGTTTTAGGTTTATAGTAAAATTAGATTCGTTTATCAAATTTACAAACGAGATAAAAGGGCAGCTTAGACAATTGATGGATTTTTGATTAAATAAACAATATTAACTAGTATTTCGCCTGAAGATTGACAGGTTGAATAAAGAGGCAATAATCCGTTTAGTTGTGAGGTTATAGCCTCTATTCATATTTTCAATTGTTGTATGTGAATATTTATACTAGTGATTTGTTTTTGAGTTTTTTGGTTGATATTGCTATGTATCAGAGAAAGAAATTTTGGTTCATAATGAAAAGGATTATTGCAGAAACTTTACTTCATTTTTTAGGCTTGATAATAAAAAATATAAATTTGAAATGAATAATAATGACTTTGATGCAATTTCTATGTCTATCCTTCTGCAGTCAAGAAACGGAGTGAAAAGTTATTACCATTATGACGGACTTGGCAGTACCAGACTTTTAACTGATGAAACACAGAGTATAACCGATACCTATACATATGATGCTTTTGGGAACATAATATCAAGTACAGGAAACACTGTAAACGAATTTTTGTTTACCGGAGAACAGTATGATGCAAATATAGGATTTTATTACCTGAGAGCAAGATATATGGATCCTTCGGTAGGAAGATTCATAACGGCGGATCCATTTGGCGGGTTTATGTTTGAACCGTTAAGTCTGCACAAATACTTATATGCAAATGCAGACCCGGTAAACAAAATTGATCCGTCCGGATATTTTTCCATTCAGGAGTTTGCGACTACCCAGACCATACAGGGCATCATAAGCTCAGTTAATTGGAAGTGTATTGGAACTACCATACTGAGAAATGCTTTAAAAGGCCTGGTAAGAGGTATGATTTTTGGAGGTATTGATGCTTGGCTGGGTGGAGGCACTATAGAGGATATTGTAAACGGAATATTAAGCGGAGGAATAACTGGCTTCTTATTAGGTCCATTGGCAATGATAAACAGGCTAAGGCCGGTATTTATAGCCTTTGGGCTTGGAAGCGGCATAAAAGGTGTATACGATTCAATTAAGAACGGAGAATATGATCAGGCAGCATTTAGAGCAACATTTGTAATTTTAACGCTTTGGGAACTAAAGAAAGACCAGCTAATTAAAGTCAAGAGTTTTTAAGAAAAAATTTTAAGAATTTTCTAAAACTCCTGACAGCGAAAAAAGGCACAACGACAAGACCACCTAAGATTAGTAGACATAAAATAGCTGGCCTGAAATAGTAAATTGATCTTTGAAAACTAAACATCGAGTACAAGTACTACTAAGCTGCTGTGTGCTTCGCTGCAAGCATTTGCGCGTGCTCTTGGGGAGAACGTAATTCGTAAGGCTTTCTATCCCTAAGAACAGCAAAAATATAATTAACAAGCTTACGCATAACAGCCCCCAAAGCTACTTTCTTGGGCTTGCTCTGGCATTTGTTTTTGTAATATTCCATCAGTACAGGGTTGCAAGCTGTTTTGTCCCGCTTGGTGCGGATATTAGCAAGAGCAATTGTGAAAAGTACTCTGCGAAGCAGTCTTGACCCCCTTTTTGACATCTTGTTTTGTGTGCCGGTAAACTCTCCGGACTGCATTACAGAGGGGTCAATACCGAAATAAGCAACTAGCTTGCCTGGCTTTGAAAAGGCTGAAAAGTCGCCAATTTCAGCCAGAATGGTAACAGCAGAGATAAGTCCTATACCTGGAATGCTTTGTAGAAGCTCGAGAGTCAGTGCCAGCATGGGCATGTCCTTTGCCATACTTCAATAATCAATGAACGAATGGCTTTGAGGACTTTCTCAAGGTTTTCTTCCAAGGTTTTAATCATAGAGATATACACACCAAGCATGGCAACATTTGAAGAGTTACTAATGCTTAAAGGTGCAAATTCTTTGGCCTTGGAATTCAAAAGCTCATACTTTGCAGTTGCCCATTTAAGGCTTCTGCGGGAATTCTTCTGTATCAGTGCAATCAACTTGTTTCTGTTCGCTTTAAGAATATGCACAGGTGCAGGATATTTCTCCAATACTGCAAGAGCAGCCTTTGAAAAGATATTAGGGAATACATCCTTGAAGTTTAGCATGAGTTGGTCAACAATACCCATAAGCCTGTTTTTGTAAGCAGTAAGTTCGTCAGAGAGCTTGTAGTACTGGCGGCAAAGGCTTCGCAGACATTCAATATCCTCGTCGGGGATATTGGTAGTTTTAAGCTCCTGAAATCTGTATAGCAGAGCAATTTTCCGGGCATCCACTTTATCATTTTTCACTTTCCTTATTCCAATATTTTTGATAGAATCAGTTTGGATGGGGTTTATGACAGAAACCTCAAATCCAGCTTTATAAAGTGAATGGAAAAGGATTTTGTGATAGTGTCCAGTGGATTCCATGACGACGAAAGGCCTAGAATCAAAGTCCTTTTCCGTTTTTTTCAGTAATTCAACGGCTCTTTCAACGTCAGTACTGGAATCATGGCGGATCTTCATGCGGGCAATTACTTCATTGGATGGAGAAAGAATTGCCATCTCACTGAAGAACTTGCCGACATCGATTCCGGCGATGGGTCTAAAATTCATAAAAATGCCTCCTTTGTAAGATTAATGGACTTAAAAGACTCCATTCCTTCTCATGTAAGTAAACAACCTTGCGTGTGACACGAGGAGCCAGCTGAAATGCTGGCCTCAACCAGCCAAATCATTTAGACTTACCGGAATGGATAAATACTCTTTCTTACGGGTAGTCGGCCCAATAAGGTCCGTCCCAGGAGTGATTACAAACACTCTCCAAGTCCGGAAAATATTATACATGATTGACAAGGTTCAGGCCAGACGAAAGCTAGCAAGCGGTTATAGATGGGGAACCGCAGGCGGCAGGATTTGAAAGCCGCCGCCATCCCCTAGGGGATGGCACATAGAAGTGCTTGATGTTTAGAAAAGCAACAAATATGACATTATGTTAACAGGGTCGAACAGTGGCAAAAGTCACTGATGAAATAACAATATTAATTGTACAAGGAGTATGGGATAAGCGGGCTTGCTTTACAGAGGAAACTCTAGTGCTGACGGAAGATGGCTATAAGCAGATAAAGGATATACAGGAGGGATACCTTGTATATTCGGAGAATGTTGAAACGGGCGAAAAAGGCTTGAAGAAAGTTGTCAAAGTGTTTGTGAGGGAAGTACACAAGCTTATTCATGTATATGTTGATGGTGAGGAAATAAACACTACTGATACGCATCCGTTCTGGGTTGAAGGCAAGGGCTGGATAGAGGCCGGTGAATTAAAAACAGGAGATGTATTAAGGCTTTATACAGGTGAGTTGAAAACTGTAGAAAAAGTTGAAATAGAGGTTTTCGACAGACCGGTAAAGGTATATAATTTTGAAGTAGAGGATTGGCATACTTATTATGTGACAGAACAGGGAGTTTTGGTACATAATGCGAAGAATTATGATGGGAATGGTAAAACTGGAAATACTAATAAACCTAAGCCTAGAAACAAGCCAAAACAGCAAGGTACACCTAACTCGGTTGAAATTCAGAGAGATGCCAATGGAAACATAATCAAGTATACAGAATATGGTCCAGATGGTGAGTTTGTTAAAGAGGTTAGGTTGACAGGAAAAGAGCATGGAAATATACCTAGACCGAATGTAAAAGAGCCAAATTTCAATGTTAATCCAAAGACAGGAGAAATATTTCATAATGGATATAAAGTAAGACCTGCTGAACCTTGGGAGATTCCAAAATATATGGGGAGTGAGTAAAATGGTATTATTTGATGATGGATTAATAAAAGAATATGTTGAATGGAAAAACGCGAATCCTGATAATTTTTCTTGGTGGAACTTTGTAAATATGAAAGCTGATTTAGATGTTGCATTAGCTTTTGCAAAATTTTACTCACCAGAAGTTATCAATATTGAAGGTTATTTCCTTCTAAAAGATAAATTCTCAAAAAAACTTTTTGAGTTTTGGAAAAAAGAATGTAATAATAGTAAAATTGATGTAGAAAAGATGATGAATATTTACCAGTTAAAAGATTTCTTTCATATAAATGCTCAGGATATAGAGAATATTGATGAAAAATTAAAAGCTCTTGGAAATGTGCTAAAATTTTTTTGGGAGATGAGTTTTAGTCGCAGATATCCAGATAAGCAAGTAAAAGTGGAAGTTTTTGAGGAAAATGATGGAGAGCTTTTTATTACGGTTTATGAAATAAGCTGATTGTTAAAATGAATGCAACATCTGCTAAGTAAATTATAATTTGATATAAAGTCCTTGAATATAATATGATTTGTAACTCTTCGTACTTTGTTTATCGAAGATAGAGGAAAGTCAAGAGTAAATGATTTGAATTTCGGATGAAGATAGCTTTTAAATTTTCTCAAAATAGAGCAATAGTTTCAAGGAAAGGAAGATTTAATCTATTTGTAAGTGCTGCAAAGTTTAGGTTTACATAAATACATAATTAAATATAATTACATTAGTTTACCTGTATAAAACCAATAGTAATTATAAGATATCATTATATCAAAATATTTGTATAGCAAGGATTTGATATTATGAGTAGAAGAAAGCTTGAAATAAGTGAAAAAATTAACACATATGAAGAACTTGAAGCTTTATATAGAGATTGCAAAGATGCAAAATTCAGAATGAGAATGCTTGCTGTATTGCAGACTTGGGATGGGAAACCAAGCTTTGAGACAGCTGTATAGTTTAGATTTTCATAAATATAATTTTATCAGCTACCATAATATACAAACATTTACATAAGAGTTGTTAAGCTTATGGCTAGAAGAAACTTTAGACTGTTAACTCTTTGAAAGAATAAACTATATAGGACCTTCAGGTAACAGGATAAAAGTAGTTGAAAATACAGGCAGGACCGTTGATTATGAATATGACAAATTATACAGGCTTGTTAAGGAGACAATTACTCAGTCTGATGGTAAAACAAGGGTCATAAGCTATACTTATGATGCAGTAGGCAACAGGCTTGAAAAGAATGACGATGGAGTTATAACCAAATACAAGTATGACAAAAATGACAGATTGTTGACAGAAGGAGAAAGTAAGTACTCATATGATGACAACGGTAACCTTATAAGTAAAACCGGTCCGGATGAAACCACAATTTATGAATACGATTATGAAAACAGGCTTATTCTTTCTAAAACAACAACTATACAAGGAATAAACAGGGTTGAATACACCTATGATGTATTTGGAAACAGGGTACAAAAAGTTATAGATGAAGTAAATGTTATAAATTATGTTGTGGATTTAAACACATTGTATGCCAGGGTATTGGAAGAAAGGGATGCTGACGGTAATTTAATTGCGGCATATGTGCACAGCGATATGGGGGTTATTCTACAGTCAAGAAACGGAGTGAAAAGTTATTACCATTATGACGGACTTGGCAGTACCAGACTTTTAACTGATGAAACACAGAGTATAACCGATACCTATACATATGATGCTTTTGGGAACATAATATCAAGTACAGGAAACACTGTAAACGAATTTTTGTTTACCGGAGAACAGTATGATGCAAATATAGGATTTTATTACCTGAGAGCAAGATATATGGATCCTTCGGTAGGAAGATTCATAACGGCGGATCCATTTGGCGGGTTTATGTTTGAACCGTTAAGTCTGCACAAATACTTATATGCAAATGCAGACCCGGTAAACAAAATTGATCCGTCCGGATATTTTTCCATTCAGGAGCTTGCGACTACCCAGACCATACAGGGCATCATAAGCTCAGTTAATTGGAAGTGTATTGGAATTACCATACTGAGAAATGCTTTAAAAGGCCTGGTAAGAGGTATGATTTTTGGAGGTATTGATGCTTGGCTGGGTGGAGGCACTATAGAGGATATTGTAAACGGAATATTAAGCGGAGGAATAACTGGCTTCTTATTAGGTCCATTGGCAATGATAAACAGGCTAAGACCGGTATTTATAGCCTTTGGGCTTGGAAACGGCATAAAAGGTGTATACGATTCAATTAAGAACGGAGAATATGATCAGGCAGCATTTAGAGCAACATTTGTAATTTTAACGCTTTGGGAACTAAAGAAAGGAGTATGGGATAAGCGGGCTTGCTTTACAGAGGAAACTCTAGTGCTGACGGAAGATGGCTATAAGCAGATAAAGGATATACAGGAAGAAGATTTTGTATATTCAGAGAATGTTGAGACAGGCGAAAAAGGCTTAAAGAAAGTTGCTAAAGTATTTGTGAGGGAAGTACACAAGCTTATTCATGTATATGTTGATGGTGAGGAAATAAACACTACTGATACGCATCCGTTCTGGGTTGAAGGCAAGGACTGGATAGAGGCCGGTGAATTAAAAACAGGAGATGTATTAAGGCTTTATACAGGTGAGTTGAAAACTGTAGAAAAAGTTGAAATAGAGGTTTTCGACAGACCGGTAAAGGTATATAATTTTGAAGTAGAGGATTGGCATACTTATTATGTGACAGAACAGGGAGTTTTGGTACATAATGCGAAGAATTATGATGGGAATGGTAACACAGGAGTTGGTAATAGGGGAACGCGTAGTACTGGGTTCACGAATACTCAAAATGCATCCCAATCTGTTGCTAAGCAGTTTAATGGCAAATTAACTGAATTAAAGAATGGATATAAGGTTGAGATTCCTAATCCAGCAGGAGGCAATAAGCCTATAGTAGTTAGAATTATGAATGAAGGTTCTGGAGGACGTACTCAACCATACTTCAGAGTTAGTATTGACGGAAAGGGCTCATATACACTTGACGGTTTATTATCTTCTGATCGGGCACTTACACATATAGATATGACTGATTCTTTTCTGGAGCAAATAACTAAAATAATAAATAATATAGGTAGGTGAGAGAATGAGCGAGTTAATTGAAACATTAAACTTATTATGGGCGGGATCTATTAAAAGAATAGATTTTAATTTACTAAAGCATTCTATTTCATTAGATATAGAAGTAATTGAAAATGCAAGTGTGTTAAAATATGAGGTGATATTTGAGGGAGTATCTGCTTATTTCTTTTCCAATAATGAAGGCGATGAAAGGCTACAAATTGAACCGTATGATGAAGGCGACTATCTCGAATTGACATCAATACATTACATTAAGGAGGGAATCGGAAATATTATTATAGAATCACAGCGAGAAAAGTGGACAAAGAACTGGTATGCATCAGCTAATTTTGTATTAGAGATTTGGAGCTCATATTTATTTATTGAGGCTAAAAGTTTGTCAGTGAACGGTAGGACTTTTAAAGCATAATTTCTGATTTATTGTTACATACCCGGCAAGCCAATAAAACGGTAAGCTGGGTTTCTTTTTATCCATGCTTGACAAAACGTAGTACAATGTGATACAATAAAACCAACAAGAAATACAGGAGGTGCAATGATGTCCACAGAAAAGGATAGTATGCTACGGGTAAGGCTTACACAAAGGCAGTCGGATGAATTGGACGCTATCATTAATGAGCTTCAGGCTCAGATGCCGGAGGCAAGTGTTACCACATCAAGCATAGCAAGATACGCTCTGGAGAAATATGTAAGCGACCATATCGCGAAGCGTGATGGTACCAAGATTTTCATTGAAATTAGTACAGCAGATGCCACAGAAGAGGACATAAAGAATCTATATGGCCTTCTTTCCAAGTTGTTTGACGAAACCAAGGAAAATTACTCGCAAATGGTTCATTACATGGTTGGGGAGATTTTAGAGCCTCTGATGATGAAAATGGCAAGACTCATGAAGCTAAAGAAGCCGGAGGTGAAGGCGAATGAGTAAGAAGAAGTACATTGTACGCTGCCCTCACTGCAATCACAGGGTATTTGATGCCGATTATGCTGATGTTGAAATCAAATGCCCGGTATGCAGGAAGGTTTTTGAAGTAAAGCTGGAGAAAAAGGCGGGGTAAAAAGTGAATAAATCTGGCACAGAGCCACAAAGGGAGCGAATGACTCACCTATAGAGCCTGGCAGATAGTCTTAAAAAACTATTTGTCGGGCTCTATTTATTTTCCCGGCAAGTGAAGTGAGGTGAGTAAAGAAATGAAACAGTTTATAAACATTCCAGAGGAACTGAAGCAATTACCACAGTGGGTATGTCATAGAAATAAAGTGCCTTTCAATCCGGTGACAGGAGCATCAGCTAAGGCAGGTCAGCTAGCTACATGGGCAAGTTTTGAGGATTGTGTGAATGCTTTGGATGGCGGAGGCTATGACGGTATCGGCTTTGAATTTAACAATAACGGCATTGTGGGTATAGATCTAGATCATGTTATTGCAGAGAATGGCTCATTATCTGACGAAGCGGTTGGGATTGTAGCAATGCTAGACAGCTACACAGAGTATTCTCCCAGTGGCAAAGGACTTCATATATTCGTCAAGGGTGATATCCCTGTAGATGGCAGGAAGAAAGGCTTTATTGAAATGTATAAAGCCAAAAGGTATTTTACCATGACAGGTAATGTCTATGGTGATGAAAAGCCTATAAATGAGCGCACAGAGCAAGTCAAACAGTTATTTGGTAAATATTTCTCCGATTCCAAATCGGGAAAATCTGTTGGTACAAACAATCCTTGTATCAGTTCTGCAAAGGACTATCTTTCCATCGGACTTGCCAAGGATGCTGTGTTCAAGGCTCTTTGGGATGGTGAATACCAAAGTGAGAAGTGTACCAGCGAGAGTGAAGCAGACCTTGCACTGATGGGTAAGCTGCTCTATTGGTGCTCCGGCAATATAGATGCAGCCATTGAAGCCTTTATCAAATCCCCCTATGCATCAAGAAAGGATGACAAGCACACAACCAAGCTGGAGCGGTCAGATTACCTGCAAAGAACCGCTATGAAAGCAATGCAAGGCTTGACTTCCACTGCTGCCGGGGATGATGAGCAATATTCCAAGCGGCAGGAACTCAGCCTTGACGATATGGGGAATGCCAAAAGGCTGGTTGCTATGTGTGGTAACAGCATCCGCTTCAGCTATATCAAAAACAACTGGTACTGCTGGGACGGTAAGGTGTGGCAGGAGGATGAAACAGGAGCAATCAACCGTCTTGCTGATAAAACAGTGGAGGCTATGTATGCGGAAGCTATAAAGCTTACAGACCAAGACAAGCGTGATAAATTACTGAAACATGCAGCCAAGAGCCGCTCCATTGCCGGCAGAAAAGCCATGATTGAGGGAGCAAAGCACTTGGAGGGTATACCTGTTATTCCGGCAGACTTTGACAAGGATGTGTGGCTGTTGAACCTTCAAAATGGAGTCCTTGATTTGAAATCAGACAAGCTTTATCCACACAATCCCGACTATATGATAACACAAATCAGCAATGCCAGTTACAATCCAAGTGCTAAATGCCCAAGGTGGCTTGATTACCTTGATAAAGTAACTGATGGCAATGCAGACCTTATGAAATACATGCAAAAGGCTGTCGGCTATTCCCTTACAGGTATTACAGGTGAAGAATGCCTGTTCATCCTCTATGGCACTGGGCGCAATGGTAAGGGAACCTTTGCAGAAACATTAATACATCTTTTAGGTTCATATGCCAAAACTGCACAGGTAGACAGCCTAATGCTCAAAAATGTATCCGGCAGCGGTGCCAATCCCGATATTGCAAGGCTCAAAGGTGCGAGAGTTGTTAATGCAGCAGAACCACAGAAAAACTCAAGGCTCAATGAAAGCCTTATTAAGCAGCTTACAGGGGGTGACATGGTTACAGCTAGATTCCTTTATGGAAAAGAGTTTGAATACCGCCCCGAGTTTAAGCTTTGGATTAATACAAATTACAAACCCCAGATATCCGGCAATGACGAGGGTATCTGGAGCAGAGTTAAGCTGCTACCCTTCACAGTATATTTTCCCCCAGAGAAGCGTGACCCTCATTTGAAGGACTTCCTTCGTGAAAAAGAGATAGATGGAATATTGAACTGGGCATTGGAGGGATTAAAGCTGTGGCAGAAAGAGGGCTTGGAAATGCCGGAAACAATGAAATTGGCTACAACGGACTACCGATGCGAAATGGACATAATGCAGAAATTCTTGGATGATTGCACAAAGCCCAAGAATAACAGCAGTGTCGGGGCATTGGATTTGTACAAGGTTTGCACCCACTGGTGTAGTGAAAATGGTGAGTATGTTCTCAGCAATACAAAGTTTGGAAGAGATATGAACCGCTACCTTAACAAACGGAACTGCAGGACTGGGGTGGTTTACCTCAACATTGAACTCACAAAGCCATATGAAAATGCCAAGCAGGACTTTGAAGAAATTGATTTTCTCAAATAGTGTGTGGTGAGATGGTGGGTTGTGATGGAAATTTCAGTAACTTTTATATATTAATTTTCTATATAGACTTTTACAAAAACACATCACAACTCTAAACCCATAACAATATAAGAATAAATATTTAAACATTAAAGGAGGTGAATTGTGTGAAAGCATTAAGAACAGTGGACTTGAGGGGTAGGGGGAGGTCATATCTCTACAGCAAAGCATAAAGACAACGGGCTGGCAGCACCGCGTAAAAAAATGCAGATTCAAACGGGGTATTAACCCCAGACCATATTAACAAAAAAACAATTATGAAAATGGAGGTTTTAACATGAGATTTATAGCAGATTTGGTACATGAGAAAAAGCAATTGGTGGAGAAAGCACAAGCTATTCTTCACGAAGCGGAAAAAGCGGGTGGAAGTTTGACAAAGGAACAGGAGCGACAGTTTAACCGCTACACAGACAAAATAAAGAGCATTAATGAAAGCATTGACGAGGAATTATTAAATATCAGAACCTCTGAGCCAATTCTGAATATGCCACAAAAAGCTGTATCTCCTGTGGAAGAAACAAAAACTCCGGTTACAAAGGCTATATCAAAATCATTCAGAGGGATGTTCTATGGCAATGAAACAGTAAAACTCAGCAACAATGGTTTTCATTCCATGGATGAATTCCTGAGAACACTTCACTCAGGCAGAGCCGACAACAGGCTAATAAATGCCAGTATGGTGGAAGGAATACCCGAATTCGGCGGATATTCCGTTCCGGAGGAATACGGAGCCTTCCTGATGGATAAATCCCTGGAGAATGAAAGCATCCGTCCAAGAGCAACGGTATGGGCAATGGGAAGTGAAACAAAGAAAGTACCAGCCTTTGACGGAGCAGACAGAACCAACAACCTATTCGGCGGCATCTCGGGCGAATGGCTTGAAGAAGGACAGACAGGCACACGAAAAACAGCCAAGTTAAGGCTGATTCAACTGAAAGCCAAGAAGCTGGCTTGCTTCTCACAGGCATCCAATGAACTCATTGCAGATGGGATGTCTTTTGAAGAAATGCTTGCCGGAACGCTTATTAAAGGCTTGGGCTGGTACATGGACTATGCCTTTATCAATGGAACAGGTGAAGGACAGCCTCTTGGTATTATAAATGACCCGGCGCTGATTACTGTAGATAAAGAGGACTCTCAATCAGCAGCCACAATTACCTATCAAAACGTGGTCAATATGTTCTCAAGGCTTGCTCCGTCCTGCTTTACCAATGCGGTATGGCTTGCCAATCCATCGGTAATACCACAATTACTTACCATGACCATCACTATTGGTACCGGTGGCGCTCAGATACCGGTGTTCAGGGAAGAAAGCGGGAAATTCACACTTCTGGGTAAAGAGGTTTTATTCACTGAGAAATGCCCCGCATTGGGTGCTAAGGGAGATTTAATCCTTGCAGATCTTTCCCAGTATGCCATAGGCATGAGGAAAGAGATCGCTCTTGACCGCTCCAATGTCCCAGGCTGGATGGAGGATATGACCGACTACAGGGTGATAGTGCGTGTAGATGGTCAGGGAACCTGGGATAAACCTATAGCGCCGAAAAACGGAGCAACATTCTCATGGGCAGTGGCTTTGGAGGCAAGATAGTCTACCCAAATTTGAGACAAAGCAACCATTGAATCCAGTTTTAGGGTAAATGAGTAAATGCTTATTTCATTGCCATAGAAACAAAATTGAGGCTAAGCAATACTTAGGGTGAAATGAGCAAAATGGAAGTGCTGCTCCTCCTACAAGAGGCTTTGGCAGGGGTGGTGCTCAATTCTAAAACTGATAGAAATACTGCTTTCTAAAGCATAATTGACTTGCTATATCAGCGGTTCAGAGTGATGAATGTTACTGCGGAATAAAGGCTTTAACCGTAGGAAGGGGTGAAAGTGTGAGAGCAAAGATTACCACAACCATAGAGGAAGCCTTATTGAACAAAGCTAAGGCACTTGCTAAACAGGAGGGCTTGTCTGGTGCCAATGCAATTATTGAAAGGGCGCTGGAGCTGTATTTTACCAGTATTCAAAGTGAAGTATGGGAAAAATCGTTGTCCAGCGGCTGGATAAAGAAGCTGGTTCTCAAAAGGGATTCTATTCTGTACGAAAACATCAAGTGCAGAAAAACCATGGAGAACTGCAGGCCGGATGATTACACACCTGAAAGCCTAAAAGCAAAAGGCTGGAAGAAGGTTTAGCAGCCGGGGAAAAGGCCTCTGTATTGCTCCCTGAAACGTAAAAGCGTAGGTTGCAGCCGTAAGCTTTGTTGAAACAGAAAGGGCAAATAAGAGGAATTTGAAAGGCTGCTGCAGTTATCAATACAGAAATTTATTGGTCAGAAGCACTAAGAAATTTATGTCCAAGCGAAGCAGTAAAAGAACATTAGGAAATTTGAACTAAGGCTCGTGATGCCTGAAATCACGTAATTTGTCACACCAGGAATAGATAGGTTGGCGTTCCCTTGCGAGGATTAAGGTTAAGGACACTTCTTTACAAGAAATGTCCCTAATCGAATCTAACGCTCTTAAATTGAGGTTGCCGGTACGAGTGGTGGAGACATTGGAAAAAGGAGAGGATAGACATTTATCATAAACGAAACACCTGCTTTGTTGGAATTGATATGCACAAGGACGCACATTGTGCAGTTGTAATTGATTGTTGGATGAATAAACTGGGTGAGGTTAACTTTGAAAACAGACCATCCAGATACCCTGCATTCGTTGAGGATGTTAGGAAGATTTGCGGGACAAAGGAAATTGTATTCGGACTTGAAGATACCAGAGGCTTTGGCAGAAACCTTGCTGCCTATCTGGTGGGCAGGAAGTTTGAAGTCAAGCACGTTAACCCTGCCTATACAAGCACTGTAAGGCTGGCAAACCCTATCATTTACAAGGATGACTCCTATGATGCCTATTGTGTGGCAAGGGTCCTCAGGGATATGGTGGACACTCTGCAGGATGCCAAGCATGAGGATATATTCTGGACAATCCGGCAGATAGTTAAAAGGCGGGATTTGATTGTAAAGAGCAATGTGATGAACAAGAACCAGCTCCACAGCCAGCTTGCTTATAGCTACCCATCTTACAGGAAATTCTTTGCCATGATTGATTCCAAGAGTGCCTTATGTTTCTGGGAGAACTACCCGTCACCAGAGTATATATGGAACACAACACCGGAAGAAATATATCACACAATAAAGCCGGTGCATCAGGCGCTTAAAATACAGCGCATTCATGAGATTATATCCATGATTGAAAGAGATGGAGACACAAGAAAGGACTATCAGCCCGAAAGAGATTTTATTGTGAGAAACATCGTAAAGGATATCAGGCACAACAAGGAGTTGATTTCCGAAATTGACGATGAACTAAGAAAGCTGATACCTTTGACAGGCTATAAGCTACATACAATGCCGGGAATTGACCTTGTTACAGAAGCACAGATAATATCTGAAATCGGGGATATAAACCGTTTCCCTGACTCAGACAAGCTGGCTCGGTTTATGGGCTTGGCGCCGGTGCAATTCAGCTCTGCCGGAAAGGGCAAAGACCAAAGGTGCAGGAATGGCAACAGGGCACTAAATGCGATATTTCACTTTCTTGCAATCCAGATGGTAGCAGTATCGGCTTCAGGAAAGCCAAGGCACCCGGTATTCAGGGAGTATTTTGAGCAGAAGGTCAAAGAGGGCAAGAACAAGCCACAGGCGCTTGTGTGCGTGGCAAGGCGGCTTGTGAGGATTATTTACGGTATGATGAAAACCAAGACGGAATACAGGCCATATGAAAAGGTTGATGACAAGAACTGATTTCATATTCTGGAAGCAAAGCAATGGAAGATAATTCTTTTTTGATTGAGATATGGTAGCAGGAATTATATAATAGTTATAGTCCTTGTAGTGAGGGAACGCGTAGCACTCTAACTTCTAAAGATATACGTTTTACTCAAGACAGTATCTCAGCAACCTTCAAGGATGGTTCTAGCGTTGATGATTTAATTAATGGGTTAAAATCAGGAAAAATATCTCCTAATGATGTGCCAGCAATCCGTATATTTGAAAAAGATGGGGTGATTTATTCTTTGGATAATAGACGACTATATGCCTTTAAAGAAGCGGGAATTGATAATATTAATTATGTATGGGCAACCCCTGAGGAAATTGCCAATGAAGCTTGGAAAATGACAACAAACAATGGTGGAGTCACAATAAGAGTAAGAGGAAGGTAGGAGGTTATATGAATATTTTAATCTATAAAAAAGAATATGAATTCCATACAACACCAATGGAGAACATAGTATTAAATCCTTATTCAATTGAAATCGATATTGATAATATTGAAGAAGAACGCTACAGGATACTCATAAAACCATATATAGCGTTTAAGGTCGTAACTATTGATTGCGTATCAAGTAGAGATTATTTTCATGAATACTGTTATCGAGATGGAAGATTCCATAGGCATATTTTGGAAATTGAAAATTCACCTTGGATTGAACAATTAGGGAAAAATATAGCATATCATAATAGCCATATTCTTCGAGACGTAAAACACTTTGTATTACCATTGCAAGATATTGTTATAGAGGTTATAGCAAAAGAACTAGTAATCACAAAACTATAATAATGGGCTACTCAACTGAAAGCGCAGTAGCAAGCCAATACCCGGCAAGCCAATAAAACGGCAAGTCGGGTTTTCTTTTTATCTGTGCTTGACATATCGTAATACAATGTGATACAATAAAACCAACAAGAAACACAGGAGGTGCATTGATGTCTACAGAAAAGGATAGTATGTTACGGGTAAGGCTTACACAAAGGCAGTCGAATGAATTGGATGCCATCATTGATGAACTTCAAGCACAAATGCCAGAAGCAAGTGTTACAACATCAAGCATAGCAAGATATGCTCTGGAGAAGTATGTGAGCGACCATATCGCCAAGCGTGACGGTACCAAGATTTTCATTGAAATCAGTACAGCAGATGCCACAGAAGAGGATATAAAGAATCTCTACGACCTTCTTTCCAAGCTGTTTGACGAAACAAAGGAAAATTACTCACCAATGGTTAATTACATGGTTGGGGAGATTTTAGAGCCTGTGATGATGAAGATGGCAAGCCTCATGAAGCCTAAGAAACCGGAGGTGAAGGCAGGTGAGTAAGAAAAAGTACATTGTCCGCTGTCCTCACTGTAATCACAGAGTATTTGATGCCGATTATGCTGATGTTGAAATCAAATGCCCGGTGTGCAAAAAGGTTTTTGAAGTAAAGCTGGAGAAGAAGGCGGGGTAAAAGTGAATAAATCTGGCACAGAGCCACAAAGGGAGCAGATGACTCACCTATAGAGCCTGGCAGATAGTCTAAAAAACTATTTGTCAGGCTCTTTAAATTTTTTAGCACGACAGGAGGTGAGAATTTGAAAATGACAATGATGGACGCAGCATTAAAATATGCAGAAGCCAATATCCCCGTTATACCTCTGCACTGGATTTATGAGGGTGGCTCCTGCTCCTGCAAGGCAGGGAAAAATTGCGACAGCAAGGGAAAGCATCCGTTATATACCGGCTGGTACAAGAATTCTACTGCTTATGTTGAGCAAATAAGGAAATGGTGGACGAAAACCCCCAATGCCAATATAGGCATTCCTACAGGCGAGAAGTCTGACTGGCTGGTACTTGATGTGGATGATGGCGGTGATGAAACCATATCTGCACTTGAAGCAACACATGGAAAACTCCCGGATACGGTTACTGCTGTTACAGGAAGTGGTGGTCGTCATTATATCTTTAAATACCCTCAATGCAGGAGCATTCCTAATAAAACAAAGTTTGCACCGGGTCTTGATACCCGTTCAACAGGTGGTCTGATTGTCGTAGCTCCAAGCATTCATGTAAGCGGTAATCGGTATGAATGGATAAAGGATCATTCTCCCTTTGACAGAACCCTGGCAGAAGCTCCAGCATGGTTATTAAAGCTCATGGAAAGGGAGGAAGTATTGCTTACACCCTTTGAAGGTAGCAGTAGTATAGCCGAGATTAAGGAAGGCAACCGAAACAGTACCCTGACGAGCCTTGCCGGAACCATGAGGGGAAGAGAAATGACAGAAGAGAGCATCTATGCAGCATTGCTTGCAGAAAACAACGCAAGGTGCAATCCTTCGCTTGATGAAGCGGAAATTAGAAAGATAGCGCACAGTGTCAGCCGATATCAGCCAAATCTTACGGGGAAGAAGCATTACCACAGGACAGACAGCGGGAATGCAGAAAGGCTGCGTGACCGGTTTGGTGAAATCATTAGGTATTGTCCGGCTTTCAAGTACTGGCTGGTATATGACGGTTGCTGCTGGAGGAAAGAAACCGGAGAACTTACGCAGTTTGCTATTAGAACAGCAAGAGATATGCTGTAAATTTTCAAATTAAATTGGTTCTTTCCATAGTTAGTTGAATAACCTCATTTTTTCAAGCTGGAGAATTTTGGTTTTTAATGTTTCAAAACTACAACGGCCATACATAATTCGTTTTATTACCTTTAGTTTATTAATACACCCCTTCTACAAGCCCATTACTATATTCATATTTTATCGCATTTCTTACAGCCTCCATATCTCGTTCAACTCCATTTATAAAACTGTTTATTTCCGGTATGTTTAGATTTTTAGCCCGCTCTATCCATTTATCGAAGGCTTCAATATTTTTATTAGTTAGCATATCCTTAAATTCCCATGTTATTTTATATATTTTTTCAAAAAACGGATATTCTTTGCATATCATTTCAAATTGTTTCTCACTGATTATTTTTACTTTTTCTATTGGGTGGTACAATAGCTTAAATATATTTTCTCTTTTTATTATTTCTGTTTTTGTCCCATCTTCTCTACTTCTATCGTAATATTTTTTTCTCCGTTTCTTCCAGTCTGTCATATAATGCCGCACAGTTGATGACGAACCATCATATCCCATTTCATGTATCTTTTCCACAATATATGAACCCATCATTCCTCTCTCAAGGTATTCGTCAATCGTTTTTATATATGGTGTCAGTTTCCCATTTCTCTTTTTACCATAGGAAGCATGAACCGGATTAAAGTTTTCATCAAGATATCTTCTAACTGTTTTTCTATCAAGTCCGGTACGTCTGGATATCTCTATATTACTCAAACCTATTCTCTTTAACTCCCGCACCTCATTTATACGTTCCATTTTTTGCTTTACTTTTTCTTCATGTATGATCATATTTTTTGTCTGGAACAACTTTTCCCTTTCTTCAGGGGTCATTGCTATTAATTTATCATAAGCTCGTATATCCATATTTAAGCTTCGGCAAATTTCTGTCTTACATCTTCCTTCTAATGAAAGTTGTTTTATCTTTTCATATTTTTCTTTCAATGTGAGTTTTCTGTTCTCATTCGCCTGTTTTATTGTTTCTACCTCTTTAATTTCCTGACTGACAGATTGTATTGAAACTTGCGGTTTTAATCTCTTTTTTAGATACTCTGTTACATAGGAAGTCAAATTCTTTAGCAAATGAAAACGGTCACTTATTTGTAAAGCTTCCGGGTGTGCACCTGTAATTGCATTATTATAGGTGACAGACCCATCTCTTGATATTATACGAAGATTTGGATATGATTTTAACCACTCACAAACAGTCTCATAATCCCTTGAGTCAATCATATCAAGTATTTGATGCGTAAAAATGTCTACCATAATTGTTCCATAGCTTCTACGCTTTTTAATAGCAAAATCATCAATACAAACAGCTGTTATAGTCTTTTTATCAATTACCGGTGTTTCTTTTTTTTAAAAGATTACAAACTGTACTTTTACCAATATCCACAACATTTTCCTTTAGTATTTTTGATGCTGTAATGGAACTGCAATTTATTGATAGTCGCACAATTTCATCCTCAAGACGGCGGGTTTTCTTCGCTTTATAGGAGATAAAATCAAACCTTTCTGCAAAGGTAGTATGATTACAATCAGAATTATCACAAAAAAATTTTCTGTTACGTATAATAATAAATACCTTATTACCTTGTACTGGAAGGTCCTGAAAGGTTCTGTTATATGTGGAATGTATTCTGGATGATGGCCAGCCACAAAATGGGCATGTTACTTCTTTTCGATTGGAAGTTACTGTTATATAGCATTTGCCATCTTTTATTTCATGACTAATATAGTCTAAGTTTGGGTCTAATTGTTTAATAAATTCATCCATGGAATATAATCCTCTTTTCTTTTGTTTAATTTTCATTTATTTTATCATATATTGTCATTTAATTCAATTAACCCTGGAAAGAACCAATTTAATTTGAAAATTTACAGGTATAGCGAAGGCAATTGGATTGCATCTTATCATGGAGGGAATAACGTATATGGTATAGAGGCATTTTTTGATATATTAATCTGGGACACAATTCACCTTTGCATTGGTATACCAATATTGCCAATATGTTTTTTGTACCAGCTATTCTACCTGATTATTTATTTTAAAAACAGGCGTGAAGAGGAAATAAGTTAATTCTTTACCGATGTGGAAAATATGTTGGCTGAGTTGCTGTTATCTGTTTCCTTAATTTCATGACCTTCATATAATACATTAAAAAAATGTATATAGGAGGTCAACAATGTACTATACAAATCCGTATATTAATTTTTATGGGAATTACACAGATAATGGGTTAAATTATGCCAACAGGCAGAATGTTTACACCCTTGACAGACAGGTAGGGGATGTAAACGGTGACGGGATACCTGATATAGTTTATCTGGTAGGTGAAAAAGGAGAGAATAACTTTTATGAAAACATCAGGATAATGGTGCAGGACGGCAGTACCAAGCAATGGCATGTTATCCCTCTGTATTCTGATTACAATATGTCCTTAAATCCATGGATATTTTTAGGTAGTTTTACAAGCTATACTTCAAAAGAAATTATGGTAGGTCTTCCTGTTGGGGGAAGCGGGGCACTGACATATTATTATGTGATATCATTCTACAATAACAATGTTGAATATTTTCTCGGTCCTGAGCAATTTGTGGATCTTATGAAACCCTTAGAGTTTAAAGTTAAATATATGGACAATTACAAAGTCCTTGTTAAAAGTGACAAACTTAATCAATTTTATATAGTGGATGTAAGTGACAGAAAGGAATTTTACGAAGGAAGGGTTTATGACAGCAGGGGTAGGCTTATAAAACCTCTAGAAGGATTTGTTATTTACCAGCCTCATCTGTACCCTGTCAAAGACGACGGAATTGTTCCATATAGGTTGATGGCACAAAACGCTGTAGCCGGAACTTCCCACGCTGACAGGCTTGGATTTATAGTAACATATTGGCAGTATGACAGACATACAAAATCCTGGAGTTTATATCCGGAGTATTTTTGGCTTATGCTTGGATAAGGAAATAAATATTGATATTATTAACTTTTTCGCATATAATGGAATTTGGTATTTATGCCATGTAATCATTTCTTTTGTACAGCAATAGAATCTAATAATTAGTTTGGATATGCATAACGAGAATCTAAATAAATTATGGGGAGAATTTTAAATGAGAAAGAGATACTTTTTATTAAGTATTTTATTTGATATAATGGCCGTTAGTCTAATTCCTGCAAATCTTTTATTAATAAATTTTAATTTTCCTGAGTTGGTGTGTGCAATTGCCTCATTGATGGTGATTGTTTTTTCTGTTTTATTTTTAGTAAAAGACCGGAGTAAAAAGACGGCAAAAGCAATTGTTAATGTTTTGGCTTTGTTTACAGTGGTGGTATCAATTTTTGGAAGCTATTGCAATCCATATTGGAATAGTATTTCATCTCGTAAAGATGTAAATTATTATTCCAAATCATATAATTATCAGATTAGTTCCGATGAGGCAAAGGAAGATTTGAAATATGCAATGAAATACTTAAGAAAACTTCATCCTGCTTTATACAAAGGAGTTCCGGATGATATCAGCAGACAGTATGAAATTGTAAAAAAGAGGATTGAACAATGGGATGAAATAAGTGTGAATGAACTGGCAAAAGAGACAGAGTCCATCTTTTCAATTCTAAAAGACGGTCATACCTTTGTTACCGGTAATTATGAAGACAGAAAAATAATGAAGTATTATCATAAATGGATTTATGAAGGGTATGAAATAACAGCGGTAAACGGTATTTCAATAGATGAACTTCTCAAGCAAATGAGCGGTTATTACAGTTTTGAGGCAACGTCATGGGAATATGAATTATTGTCTGATGATATTGTTACCGAAGCCGGGATAGATTATTTAGGATTTGACATAGATGATGGAGTGGAGTATACACTGACTTCGGCAGATGGAAGGACACGTATTGAAACTTGTTATTTGAATGATTTTCTTCCGTGGGATGAATATGCCGAATTTAATGATATTGACAATGCAAAAACATCAGAGAGAAGTTTTGTAAATTATGAAATTGATACAGAAAAGGATATTGCAATACTGCGTCTTGATCAGTGTAAATATAATGATGAATACGTAAGCTGTGTGAGAAGAATGTTTGAAGAAATAAAAGATAAGGGAATCGGCAATGTGGCAGTTGACTTAAGATATAACGGAGGAGGAAGTAGTCTGGTTGCAAATGAATTTATCAGATATTTGGATGTTGACAGTTACAAAGTAGGGTCCATGGGTTGGAGATTGGGTTTTATATATCTGAAAATTGGAAGCGGAATTTCTAAAAATGAGAAATATAAAGATTTGCTATTTAGCGGTAATCTATATCTATTAACGTCAGCACGTACCTTTAGTTCTGCCATGATGTTTGCACAATTTGTGAAAGATAATAACTTAGGAACTATTATAGGGGAAGCACCGGGGAACGATCCGAACGGTTATGGTGAAATTGCGGTTTTTAAATTACCTAATTCACAATTGTATATGCAAATATCTACAAAACGGTTTTATCGTGCAGATAAGGAATGTACAGATGATCTTGTTTACCCGGATATTGAATGCAAGAGTGAGCTTGCTATGGAAAAATTGTATAAATTGCTTAATGAAAAATAGATGTGAGATGTAAAGTTTTAAGGGAAGTGCCTTTTTAAGGTGCAATTTTAGGAGAACTAACTTACAAAGACGGCAAAAAAGCCGTCTTAACCATTCTTTTTATAATCATTATAAAGATTTTCAATTGACCTGTCGTAAGTTTTTTCTCCGGATTTGGAAAAGAAGCATCCCGGCACTTCTCCGCTTCTGCGGTGGTATGCAACACATTCACAGCATTTGCCATGGCGTGAACATGATGTATATGTGCAAGTACAATTGATGGTATTATTGCAAGCCATTTTAACCCCTCCAAAATTAAATTATCACAATCATTATAATAAAAAACCTGCTGCGTTTCAATAAACAAATGAATTCAGGCAGCATCATGAGAGGAAGAGTATGATAGGATGTTTAGGTTTAAACTGCGAATTACCAAAGGTGCTGAAGAAATTTCATGGACTTTACTAAGATCCATATTGAGATTTCCGTTTTTAATATTATTTACAGGCAGGATTTTATTTAAGTCCTTAAACACCACCCTGTGTGCTTTTCCCTCTTCTCGCTCTTTTAATATGTAAAAATCTTTTCTAATCTTCGTATTATAATCATTTATCTCATCCATACAATCCATAAATCCAAAAACTCTTACTTTGACATGCCTGGCTCTAAATAAACCATATGATATCCTCTCTATAATTAAATAAATATTAGTATAAAACTGGCCCTATTTACCTTATATACTCTATTAATTATATAATTACCATATAATTACCGTAAACAATTTTACTTGATTTTAAAAACAAGTGAAAATCGCCTGTTAGTAATATATAATATTAATTGGTATAAAAAACAAAAAAGAAATTGAGAGAAAGGATTTAGTTGTAAACAAAGGGATAAAGAAATACAGTAACATATAGTGTAACGAAGGTAAATGTGGTGGAGATACCGGAAGAAAATAAACTTACGTAGGAACTATCAGATAAACACGGATAATATTTTAAGAAATATCTTAATTAGTGAAAGAGAGAATATAAGAGTATATAAAAATGTAAACAAAAACCACAAATAATACGATAAAAACATTAGATGATAATAAATACATTTAAATTCTAAAAGTAAGAAATTCAAAATTTTTTAATATACAAGTATATTTTTAAAAAATTCATATGGAGGTTTGAAAAAATGAAAAAGATTGCTTTTATACTAGTACTAATAACAGTTGTAAGCACAATACTAACAGTAAATATTTTTGCTGCAAAAATACCTCTTCGTGTGGTGGTAAACGGCAATAGGATAAACTTTCCGGATGCTCAGCCCTTTATAGATGAAATTGGACGTACACAGGTACCTGTAAGATTTGTAAGTGAGGCATTGGGAGCAGATGTAGGATGGGACGGCAAAACAAAGACGGTCACTATAGAACAGGGAAGAAATAAAATAACTTTGGTGGTAGGTAAATCAGATTATACAGTTAACGGCAAGACAATGGAAATGGACACAACTGTGCTTTTATTGGAAGACAGGACATTTGTACCTGTAAGGTTTGTAAGTGAGGGTTTAGGTGCAAATGTTGAGTGGAATGCTTCCATAAGGACTGTGTATATAACAACAGGAGGAACTGTGCCAACTCCAAGTCCTGAAGAGGGGGAAATAAGGTATTATGACGGCATTGCCTTTAATCCTGCAACAGATGTTGATGAATTTGGAAGGATGACAATAGAGAAGTCCCAGGAGTTTTTATTGAAGATGGCAGACCAGTTAGCTTTTGTGAAAGAAAATGGTAAGTATTATATTGTAGGTGAGTATCCCGAAATACCGGAGGAATTTGAGTGGTCGTTAGGGATTGGTATAATTCTTAAAAGTGGAGCAAAACGTTCTTTTGCTCCAGGAACCAGGGTACCAGGGTTTGATATACCTCGAGAAGGAACTTTCAAAAAGGATACAACAGGACTAATAGATATAAATGATATTGAAGGTTTTAATATAGTTATTGCAGTACGAAATAAAGAAATAAAAGAAGATTTAGGAATATTAAATATTGTTTATGTTATTGACGGAGCATTAAGTGATGGTACAACAAGAAGAGCAAACTTTGTTCCGGAGTCAGCTACTGACCAACGAATTTCATATACCGACATTTTTAACTTTGAAAAAATGTTTCAATGGTAAAAAGAAAGCAGGTGAAAACAACAGTGAAAAACAAAGTGATTTTCACAATAGTATAGTGAAAAACAAAGTGATTTTCACAATAGTATTATTTATGGTTCTCATTGCTGTTGGTATATTACTAGTTAATGATTATGTAAAAGCCCAGGGAGGTAACATAAATATTGAAGTTTTAATTGACGGAGTAGATGATATACCAAAGATAGGTCGTATAGGTGAACCCATTAAACTTGAAGAATATATTGAAATGTGGCATCACAGTGGAGGGTATTGGAGTTATGAAGACATAAAAATTTATGATACTGATTTAAACTTTGATTTGACTGATGAAGATGCTTTAGCAGATAAAATTAAGGGAGAGTTTGTAATTGAACGTGAACTGGATTCTAAGATATACGAGAAGCTAATAAAAGCTGAGGATTTAAAGGTAGTTTGTTTAACGACTTTAAAAAATCCAGTGACGGATGAATATAAGATCATATATGATATCTTTTATGAAAAACCTTCTATAGAACTCAAAAATGGAAAGATATATTTTAAAGGCAAACCAAAGCTTAATTTTTATAAAAGAGATGAAATTAATTTTGAATATATAATAGGGGACACACTTGACATACAAATTCCAGCTGTAGGCTTTCGTTTTGACTATCCAATTGTACTGACCTTTTACTCGCCGGGAAATGACCTGTCTGCAAATTTTGAAGAAATACCTTCAGGTGCTGTAAAAGACAGCGAAGTTTTAGTAAGTGTCGTAGTTAATTCCACCTTTGAAGAAGAAATAAAAACAAACTATGAGTGGGAAATTACAGATAAAAAAGGCAATAAAATAAATGCTGAGTTTTTAGGAAATGCTTCTGAAAAACAAGGAGAAGTAAAAATTCCGGCAGGAGGAGAAGCACTGTTTTATGCAATTTTTAAAATGCCGGAAAGTGATGTAAGAATACAGTTTAAAATAAATGAAAACGGACAAGAACCAGTGGAAAAATATCTTAATAATAATATTTTGGACTCCGAGTCTTTTGCAATACACTTGGTGAAAAAATATGAAACAGAAAGGACATTTGATTTACCATATAATGCACTGTCAAGAAAAATACGCTTTCCTTTAGCTGAAGGCGAAGACATCACCGCCCGTTTAACTAAACCACGGGGTGAATGGAAAAAAGGAAGCCTTGCTACAGGAAGTTTAAACATAGAGCAAAAAGATTCTCAAATATTAAAAGGCATTAAACTATTCAAATCATACAGCCCAAAAACAATTGGTGTTAGTGAAAACAGCGATACGATAGAATTAAACCCTAATGTAACGGCAACTGTGGAAAGGCCTGTTTTTGGAGATGACCCTTTAAATAAAAAGTGGCTTAATTTACCTGATCCTAGAAAACCAAAAGTTTTAGACGGGGAATTTACATACGGTGGAGAGGTAAGAAGGACATATGTTTACAAAAGAGATACCGGTCTGTATGACGAAGATGAAATAGAAGTTGAAGGTGTGGCAAAGGCGCCGTTTAATCCAGGAAGTGATAGAATATTTATAAATGCTTACATATATAACGGCAAAAAGGATTTAAAACCACCAAGTTTTGAAAATAAAATAGAGAACAACGGAAACATGTACTTGCAAAAGAGACTTTTATGGCAGAGTGAACCTTATACTTTTGACGTGATAAGATGGATGTGCCACATAAAGGCTACAGTGAATCAGGTACTTTAGACAGCAGGGATAATTTTAAATACAGGGAATATGTAAAAGAAGGCCAGAGCATGTACAAAATAACCGAAACTACGGAAATCACAATTAAAGTAAACAAAGACAATATAAATTTTTATACCCATGCACACATGCCTGACGGAGAGTATTACATAAGGGTATGGATGGCGGATATAAACCTTGCAAGTAATAATTTTACAAGCATAAATAATGCATATAATTTGCTTGGTACCTTAAAAGGAATAGTGCCTTTAGATGAGATTATTATTACGGTAAAAGGTTCTATGTATGATGATACAAATTAATTAAAGATAAATAATTAAATATTTTACCAAAAAGAATAACCGTTGTATTTTTATTTGACCAGAAAATAGATTCTGAACAGTTAAAGGACAGGTTGGTAAAAATGATAGAGATATTAGGGGACCTGTCGGAAGAGGAATTTGGTTTATTTAAAGGTTGGCTAAAATGGATATTAAAGCCGAGGATATCAGAAGAATTGCGTTTTAAGATAGATGACATACTGGAAAAATCGTGATCTACGGAGGTGGAAAGTATGGTTTACAATCTTGCCAATACAATTGACGAAATGACTCAAAGAGCTACGGAAAAGGGAATAAAATTGATAATGCAAGTAACTAATGGTTGCTAAGACGAGATTTACATAAAATATGATACTATTAAAAATAGATTTAGATTCCGTCTTTATAAAAGGACATGACGGAGACCACCTTATATTTATGTATGGATCTGGATATGATAGAACATTACTTCCGGGGTATTGAGGATCTGTAGAAAACCCTCGAATTTTTTTATAATAGTTATTGACATATGTCAAAAACATAGTGTATAATATAAAATAAATGACATATGTCAGAAGCACATATTTTAATGGCATGCCATGGGAAAAAAGACCTGGTGACAGTGGCCAGGTACAGGTATTAAACTGCAACGGAAAATAAAAATAACACAAAGGTGGTGAAATTATGCCAAGAGGAGACGGAACGGGGCCTATGGGAATGGGTCCGGTGACAGGACGAGGCGCAGGTTTTTGTGCCGGTTTTACAGCTCCGGGCTATGCAAATTCAGCAGGAGGATTCGGCCGGGGAAGAGGATTTAGACGGATGTTTTGTGCTACCGGCTTGCCAAGATGGGTGCACTGTGGAAACCAGAATGAAAAAGGGGCATATTTTGCATCAGATGCTGATGAAAAGGAGTTCCTTAAAAATCAGGCTAAATTTCTTGAAAGCCGGCTTGACAGTATAAAAAAGCGCCTTGAAAAATTTAAAGACTAGTCCTGTTACAAATTAAAAGGCAGGCTGTTGCCTGCCTTGCAACAATGTGCAGCCAGATACCTGGTATTGTAAGAAGTGAGGTGAATAAAATATGCCAAGGCCGATAAAGTGGAGAAAAGTATGCAGCCTGCCTGAAAGCAACAAGTTTGGACCTCTTGATTTAAATGTGGGCGGTGAACACTGTGTAAAGATGACTGTGGATGAATATGAAGCCATAAGGCTTATTGATTTAGAGGGTTTTACCCAGGAAGAGTGTGCCAGGCAGATGAATGTGGGACGTACCACTGTTCAGGGTATTTATGCAGAAGCAAGAAAGAAAATAGCCCAGTCGCTGGTAAATGGGAAAATACTTTTAATAGAGGGCGGCGAATACAGGCTTTGTGAGGGACTTGGAAACGGATGCGGACGGGGGTGTCGCAGACGCGGCTATAAAAGAAATTTATAAAAAGACAGTGGATTTGATGTTTGAATAAGGAGAGAATTATGATTATAAAAACACTGGCGGAAAACACATCCATATCAAAGAAATTTGGCAGTGAGCACGGCCTTAGCCTTTATATAGAGGTAAATGATTGTAAAATTTTATTTGATACCGGGGCAAGTGAACTGTTTTTTGAAAATGCAAAAAAGATGGAAGTTGATATTTCTCATGTAGATTATTTATTAATTTCCCATGGCCACTACGACCATGGCGGGGGACTTGAGGCTTTTTTTCGTGAAAATACAAAGGCACAGGTTTTTCTTCATCCATTGGCATTTGGAAAATACTATGCCCTGCGATCAAATGATAAATTTGAGTATATTGGCTTAAAAGAAGAACTAAAAGAAAACAGTCAAATTGTATTTACGTCAAATAATTTTGTTATCAGGGACGGCATACGGGTGTTTTCAAATATTACCAAAACAGAGCCGCCTCCGGCATCAAATAACAGACTGTATATGGAGGAAAAGGGTAAAATGATTCAAGATACCTTTCTCCATGAGCAAAATCTTATAATTGAAGAGAATGAAAAAAACTTTTTAGTGGTAGGCTGTGCACATAACGGCATTACAAATATTTTGCAGCATTTTTATAATTTAAAAGGGTGTATGCCTGATTATGTAATAGGGGGATTTCATCTTTCCAACCGTTCAGGAGAAGACAACGAAAGCCTTGACACTGTAGGCAGGATAGGCAAATTTTTTATGGATACCAATGGAAAATATTACACCTGCCACTGTACAGGTATAGAACCCTATAAAAGACTTAAAGCTGTTATGGGGGATAGGATTGGTTATCTGTCAGCAGGAAGTGAAATAAAAATTTAAAGCAGGTAAAATACAATTAAAGCGGTAAAATACAATTAAAGCGGTAAAATGCAATTAAAGCAGGTAAAATACAATTAAAGCGGTAAAATGCAATTAAAGCAGGTAAAATACAATTAAAGCGGTAAAATACAATTAAAGCGGTAAAATGCAATTAAAGCAGGTAAAATACAATTAAAGCGGTAAAATGCAATTAAAGCAGGTAAAATACAATTAAAGCGGTAAAATGCAATTAAAGTGGTAAAATAAAATTAAAGCAGGTAAAATACAAGCAAAACCGGTAAAATACAAGTAAGTTCAAAATTAAGCACAACAAAATTATAAGAAAAAGGGGAGCTAAGATTATGAGTGAAAAATGTAATCAAGGTTGTGGCAGTTGCACAGAGAACTGTGCAGAAATAAAAGAAAATGCAGAACAAGAAAGAAATGCAAAGTTAAAAGAAAATGCAAAATCTAAAGAAAAGCACAATGATTTTTCCGAAAAACCCCATGAAATGAGCAGAATCAAAAAAGTTATTGGGATTGTAAGCGGTAAGGGAGGTGTGGGTAAATCCCTGGTAACCTCCATGCTTGCAGTTACAATGAAAAGGCTGGGTTATAACAGCGCTGTTTTAGATGCGGACGTTACAGGACCTTCAATTCCAAAAGCCTTTGGTATCAAAGAAAAAGCATCAGGCTGTGAATTTGGACTGTTCCCTGTTAAAACCAAGACAGGTATTGATATCATGTCCATTAATTTACTTTTAGAAAATGATACCGATCCTGTGGTGTGGAGAGGACCTATAATTGGCAATACAGTAAAGCAGTTCTGGACGGATGTTATATGGAGTGATGTGGATTTTATGTTCATTGATATGCCCCCGGGAACCGGCGATGTACCTCTTACGGTGTTTCAGTCCATTGCCGTTGACGGGATTATCATTGTTACTTCGCCCCAGGAACTGGTATCAATGATTGTATCAAAAGCAGTTAAAATGGCTGAGCTTATGCATATTTCTATCATTGGTCTGGTGGAGAATATGTCCTATTTTAAATGTCCGGACTGTGGCGGCAAACACAAAATTTTTGGGGACAGCCATATTGACGAAATTGCCCAAAAGCACAATTTAAAGGTGCTTGCAAAAATTCCAATTGATCCGAAGATCTCTGCTGCCTGTGATAAAGGCATGATAGAGCTATTTGAGGGCAATTGGCTTGACCCTGTTGCAAAGATATTAGGGGGTTAATGTAGTATGCTGATAGATAGTGCTTACATCATAAGGTGTAGGTACTATTTATTTTTACATATAAAGAAAAAAGTATAGGCAGATAAAAATACTGCGTTCCCGTTGAACTTGCGACGGACCGGCAAATATCATCTCCCGCAAAACTATACAATATACTATTGTTTTAATTCTTCATGGCGCTTAATTTTTTTTGTTGTTGTTTTAATAAACTCCTCTTCCTGAATGCTGATTTCCTTAACATGTTTATAACTTACCAGAGCATTATTTACATTTCTAACCTCTTTTTCAATAATCTTTTCCACAGATTCATCCGGGATAAGGTTATTTTCTTTATCTTCTTTTATTTTGTCGATATCGGGAACTATTTTTACACATATTACTGTATCGCCGTCAGACTGGCCTTTTCCATAAACCAAAGACTCCTTGATATACGGGCTTCTGTTTAACAAAGTTTCTATTTCCTCAGGGAAAACATTTTTTCCGTTTCCGGTGATAATTACGTTCTTTTTGCGTCCGGTAATATGAATGAATCCGTCTTCATCGAGAAAACCGCTGTCACCTGTGTAAAACCATCCGTCCCTGATAGCTTCTTTTGTGGCCTCAGAATTTTCGTAATAGCCCAGCATAACATTTCCGCCTTTACACTTAATTTCACCGATGCCGTCTTCATCAGGACTGTCAATTTCAACCCGGACATTTGGAAGTGGCAGTCCGGCAGCCTCATCTTTATAGTAAACATCACGGTTTAGTGCAACTATAGGAGCACATTCAGTAAGACCATATCCTTGTATTAATGATATACCAAGTTCCCTAAACCCCTTAGCTATCTGAGGGTCAATACCTGCAGCACCGCTGATTAGCAGCCTTATATGCCCGCCTAAAGCCTCATGAATTTCTTTGAATATTTTTTTGCGAATATCAATTCCAATTTTAGCTAAAGCATTGCTAAGCTTAATTGCAAACTTAATCTTTTTCTCTCCCTTTGATTTTATGGCCTTGTTCATTATTTGACGGTACATGGATTCAAAAATCAAAGGCACTCCCAACATAATTGTAGTCTTGGATTCTTTAAGGTTTTTAACTATATGACGTAATCCTTCACAATATGCAATGGTACAGCCCCTGTATATCTGACACAAAAAACCGCAGGTACATTCATAGGTGTGGTGAATAGGGAGCACTGATAAAAATGTATCCTTTTCATCAATATAAACCATGGAACACATACCTTTTAAATTTTCCACTATATTTTTGTGAGACAGCATAACAGCCTTGGCAGTGTCGGTAGTTCCAGAAGTAAAGAGAAGTATGCTCATTTCTTCAGCATCTATTTTTGTATCAATAAACTCACGTCTTCCTTCTTCTAAAAGTTTATGCCCCTTTTGTAAAAGTAAATGGAATGATAATATGTTTCCCTGGTTTTCTTCCCTGTCCATACTGATAAAATATCTTATGGAAGTGTCTTTTTCACAAAGAGGCTCTATTTTATCCCTGACACTGTCTGAGTAGATAATGGCATCTGCCTTAGAGCGTTTTAGAAGTAGTTCAATTTCGTTTGCAGGAAGTTCTTTATCTAAAGGCACAATAACCCCTGTCCCGTTTACAGCTGAAAGATATGTGATAGACCATTCATAGCGATTTTCACCTATTAGAGCAATTTTCTTATTTTTAAGTCCAAGGTCAATAAAAGCCGTTCCCATGGCGTCTACATCGGATTTATACTGTTTATATGATATGGGAAAATATTGGGATTTGCCCTTTGGTTTTGATAAAAAAGCCGCCTTGTCCCCGTATATCTCCGCACTGGAATTTAGCATATCCTTTAAATCCTTAATAGGTCTTACTTCATATAACTTACTGTTTTTCATTATAATTTTACCTCCACAAAATAGGTTGTACCCTAGTAAAGTTTTTCTGTAAAGCTTTAATAATAATTATTATACAATACTATCAGCAAAAAATCTTTAAAAAATGATTGGATTTATTTATTAGTATAAAATTATGCAAGTACTAAAAGTTATATACAAACCAAAAGTTTATCCAATCAAAGGAATTTTTACAGAAGATTTTATTTAAGGTTAATTTAAGGTTTATCTAAGGGTGGTTAAAGACACATATTTTATAATGTATTTGAGGTGATAAAAATGATACTCAAAATGAAAGGAATAAAAAAATCCTTTGGAAAAAAGAAAATATTCACCAATTTAAATATTGCACTTAAAAAGGGTGAGGTATTTGCCCTGATAGGTCCTAACGGCGTTGGAAAAACCACTCTTATGCGGATAATACTTGAGTGGGATAAGGATTTTGAAGGGGAGTATTTTAAAGAAGAGGGGGTTAAGATAGGGTATTCACCGGAAACCCCTGTGTTTCCGGAAATATTAACAGGCCGCAAGGTATTGGAATACTACATGGAAGTAAGGGAAATGAAAAAGTCCGTATACAGAAAAGAAAGTGTAAATTTAATGGAAAGAGTAGGTCTTGTACTTAGTAAAGATACATTGGTTAAAAATTATTCTAAAGGAATGAAGCAAAGGCTTGCAGTTGCCCAGTCCCTAATAGGAGACCCGGATATACTTTTACTGGACGAACCTTCTGCAGGGCAGGATTTTCTAGGTCAGCAGCAAATGCAGGATTTGATAGGGGAATTAAAAAAAGAAGGAAAGGCCATAATGCTAAACTCCCACCTGCTTTATGACGTGGAAAGGGTTGCGGACAGAGGGATTATCATAATGGATGAAAGTGTATATAGGGAATTTACAAAAGAGGATTTTAAAAGTACTACACTGGCGGATATGTTTATTGAAACGGCAAAGGAGGTAAAGCATGAAAGCTGTAATTAAACTGCATTTAAAAGAAAATATAAAGAAGAATTCGTTTATAATTTTTGGAATATTAGGAACCATAATAACACTTATAGTTTTGTTTCAGCTAGAGTTTAGTGTAAACGGGGTTCAGGCCACTTCAGACCATGCCGTTTACGGGATTCAATGGAAGATACTTTCTGTTATTGCGTCCTTAGCGGGTGTTTCCATATCCATGAATATTATATCAAATCACAGGCAGGGAACCAAAAGGGAACTCCTGAAACTGCACGGTTTGACTCTTGAAAAACAGTATTTAAGTTTAATTTCCGGGAATGTAATAGTTACTTCTTTAATGGCTTTGATTTTTTGTACAGGCATGTTTATTCAAATAATTATTAAAGGCGGGAACATAACTGTTTTAGGCTTTATAACCGCTGTATTTCTCTACCTCCTTACAATAATGACTTTAACGGTATTGGTATCACTGCTGACATTGATACTGCCCTCCGCTGTGGCTGCCCTTTTGGGGGTGTTGGCAGTTGCTTTAGGAAGCGTAAGAGGGACTTTACAGCTTTTAGTAGGAAATAAAGGCGGGATGTTTGGCAGTGTGGCAGGTTTTTTTCTAAAACTTATCCCCCCTCTTGACCAGTTTGGAAATCTAATCAGGGATTTTTTTATGTGGGAGTTTTTTGACCATGGGAAATTATACTACGGCAAATTATTTGGCAGCTTGTTTTACCTGTGGGCTTTGATAGGAATTACGTACCTTACAGTCAAGGTGGTGGCGAGAAATGAAAACTAAATTAATTTATTTACTGACAGGAATAGTTTTAGTTTCAGGGATGTACTTTACCAAAACAGATGATATGGATAAAGATACCCTGGTATTAATAGAAAAGGCATTGGAAATAGATTCAAAGCTGGAATTGTGGCCAGGGTACAAACTTGGCAAATACCCTATAGATGTTAATTATGAAAATGTGGAATTTAGATACTTTAAAGGGGATATAATTGAAAAAAAACCTACTTTAGAAGTATTGGCATTTACCGCCTGGGTTGAAGAAGGGCAGCCTGTGGTTAAAGTACTGCCTGAATCAATGCTGAGTCAGGTTCTTAACGTTATGGGGAATATGAGCAGTGAGAAAATGGAATATCATTATATTAAAGCCCTTTTTCATGAAGGTTTTCATGCTTTTCAAATTGAAAGGGGCATTATATCAGATATAGATAGTTTTCAGGCAAATAATGAATTTGAAGCAAACAATATACATAAAACAAATAATTCACCTGAATTAAATCCCCATAGTGAAGATAATAAAGAAAATTCAAGTTCTTATGAAAAATTTTTAAATATACTGTACCTGCTGGATAATGACATTAAATATCGTAAGCTGTGGACGGAAGAAGAGAAAAGTCTGATGGATTATTTTAAGAACAATAATAAAGAAGGCTGGGTGAAATGCCATAATAGAAGAGTAAAATATCTAAAAGAAGTTTTGGGGGATGATTTTGATTTTTATATTAAAATGGAAAATGACAGGGAGCTGGTGGAGGGGACAGCTCGGTACATAGAAGATAAAATTATGGACATTCTGACGGGAAAAGTTGACGAAATTTCCGTTAGTGTAATATACTCAAAAGGAGTTTCAAAATTTTATACCACAGGAAGAATAAAATGCCTGATTCTTGATAAGAACAGCAACTTTCAAGACAATGACTGGAAAGAAAACTTATTTAATTCTCAGAGTACATTAACGGATTTATTGATGCATCCTTATTAGCATATTTTCATTAATACATCTTTATTAATTACCAGTATATCTATTAGCACTTTTATTAGTGCATCTATTAATGTATCTACTAATGTATATATTGATGAATCTAATAATGCATCTTTATTTTTATCAATACATTGACAGATTTACTGCTTTACTATAAATTAAGGGAAAAGGGGTGAGCATTTGAAAGATACAATAATGATTGTTGACGACTCTAAAGAACTTAGAAAGGTTATAAAACTATATTTAGAGAATGCCGGCTATGAAACAATTGAAGCAGAAAACGGAAAAATGGCTTTGGAAATATTAAAAGAAAAAGATATATCCCTTATGATTCTTGATATAATGATGCCTGAGATGGACGGATTTGAAGTGCTGGATGCTTTAGGAGAGGACAGAAAATTTCCGGTTATATTTCTTTCTGCCAGGGGAAAAGTGGAGGACAAAATTAAAGGCCTTAATTTAGGCGGTGATGATTATATATCCAAGCCCTTTGATCCGGGTGAAGTTGTGGCAAGGGTTATGGCAGTCCTTCGCAGAAATCAAAGAAGTATGAAAAAACAAATAGTAGTGGGTTCCCTTAAATGGGATGTGGAAAACAGGGTGGTATATTTAGGAGACAAAATTCTTGAGCTGAGGGCAAAGGAATATAAACTGCTTACATTGTTTATAGAGGCCGGGCAAGGTGTTTACCAAGCAGGAAATATATGAATATTTGTGGGATGAGCCGTATTTTCGAGATGACAACACCATAATGGTGCATATAAGCAATTTGAGGGATAAAATAGAAGGTGAACCCAACACCCCAAAAATTTTAACCATAAGGGGTTTGGGGTATATGATGGATGAAGGGTGTTGACATGGACAGGCGGAGGAATATTTTAAAAAATACATTTAAGTTTGCAGCTTCATTTATTGTTATAAATATTTTATTTTTATTTGTTGTAGTGGCGTTTGTGCTGTATTCTACTGCAGGAAAAAATATAAATTCCCTTGTTCCAATATCAAGGAAGGTAAATCCAGATGATTTAGACTGGGAAGCTATTAATGAAATTGGAGGCTGGGGCATTGTTGTAGATAATGAAGGAAATGTTGTAAAATCCTATTATCAAGAGGATGATAAAAAGAATTATACTTATATAGAACTTGTGGATTTATGTTGATATAAGGCATAATGATAAAACCGCCTTTTCGTACGGTACCGTGGACGGTAATAAGCTTATTATAATATATCCCTCTTTGGTTTTTCAAAAGTACCCACCTTAAACATAGCAGCCGTGGGAAACGGATTTCCTTATTCAGAGGTACTTTTTATACTGGGAGGGGCTGTGTACATTTTTTTGATATATTTAATAATAAAAAGGCTTACCAGGAGATTAAAGCTTGAGTTTAATTTAATAAAGGCGGAAGAAAACAAAAGACAAAGTATGTTTTTAAGAGGGCTTGCCCATGATGTAAAAACTCCATTGTCAACAATTATTACTTATTCTAAAGCTTTAGAAGACGGGATTGTAAAGGAAAATGAAGTTGGGGATTATTATAAAGTTATTTATAGTAACGGGATAATTTTGAAAGAAAGGGTTGAAAATATGCTAAGCCTTACAACCTTAGGGGATGAAGGCATATTTTCAATTGAAGAAGGGGATGTACTGGAAGAAGTAAGGCGTTTTATAGGAGAAAATTATTCATGGTTTGTAAAAAATGATGCTTCTATAAATGTAGAAATAAGTGATGATGCTAAGTTTATCACCAAATATGACAAAAAGCTTTTTGCACGGGTACTGGAAAACTTACTTCAAAACAGAGTTTATCACAATAATAAACCTGTTAATATATTTGTTGAATGGGATAATAAAGACAAAATGCTTATTATATATGATGACGGTGTAGGGGTTCCGGAAAAAATCAGGGATTATATGTGGGACCCTATGGTAACAGGGGAAGAGAGCAGGACTGGAGAAAAACTGCGGGGTATCGGCCTTGCCAATGTAAAAAGGATTGTGGAACTTCATGGATGGGATATAGAATATGACGGTAAGTTTAAAATAAAGATAAAAAATGATATAAAGATAAAGAGACAAAAAAATAAAATAATAAAAAATAAAAAACGTAATAATAAAAAAACAACGTAAGAAGCAGTGTAAGACAAACATATTATTTTGACGGGGTGGTGTCTTTATGGATTTTAGTATGGAATTTAAATACAGTATGCCAACGCAAATATATTTTGGCAAAGATGTAATTTTAAAAAACAAAGAAGTATTTGGCAAAATAGGCAGCAGGGCTTTAATTGTTACAGGAAGGCGCTCTGCAAAAGAGAACGGTTCATATGATGATGTGGTAAAAGCCCTTTTAGAAACCGGAGTAGAGTATGTTCTTTTTGATGAGGTGGAGGAGAATCCTTCTTTAGAAACCATAGAAAAAGGAAGCAATATAGGAAAGGATTACAATGTTGACTTTGTAATTGGAATTGGGGGCGGTTCACCTATGGATGCTGCAAAAGCCATGGCTGTATTTATAAAAAACCCCCAAATCAATAAAAATAATATATTTGGCAGCGGGAAGCTTAACAGCATCCCCGTGGTGGCTGTGCCGACAACTGCAGGGACAGGCTCGGAAGTCACCCAATACAGCATAGTGACTTCTCATCAGGAAAAGACAAAGAAAAACTTAGGACAAAGCATATTTCCAAAAGTCGCTTTTATAGATTGTAAATATACATACAACCTGCCCTATGATATCACTGTAAATACTGCTATTGATGCCTTTACCCATTTAGTTGAAGGTTATCTGAACACAAACAGCACTTATATGTCAGATATCTATGGTGAAAAGGGTTTTGAGCTGTTTGGATACTGTTTTAAAAAATTAGTAGATAAGGATTTAGACCCGGAGTTTAGAAACAAAGTTATGATGGCATCAACTTTAGCCGGGGTACAAATTGCACAAACCGGTACATCCCTGCCTCATGGAATGGGATATCCCCTCACTTATTTTAAAGGGCTTCCCCACGGACTTGCCAATGGTGTTTTGACAGTGGAGTACTTAAAATCCTTTAAGAACAAGACAAAGATAGAAAGAATGTTAAGGTTTTTAGGTGTTGGCAGTTTAGAAGAATTAGAAGACATTCTCAAAAGATTAATAGATGTAAAAATAGACATAACGGAAGAGGAAATTTATGAATATTCAAAAAAATTAATGCTCAATAAAAAGAAATTGAAGAATCACCCGCAGGAAGTAGAACTTGAGGTTCTTGTAAACATTTACAGCAATAGTCTTTTGAAAAAATAATACGTTTTTATTGCCTGCGGATATAGCCGGAACGGTGTGCAGGTGCAACATTGCATATCCTCCTTACGGCTTCCTGCAGGTGATTTTTTGTTATTTCTTCCTGTCCTTGTCCGGCAGCAATTACTGCGGCTTCATTAAGTATTGTTTCAATTTGGGAACAGCTCAAATCCTCAAATTTAGAGGCTATCTCTTCAATTGATACATCTTGTGAAAATTTTTTGTCTTTAGAATGTATTTTTATCAGTTCAATTCTGGTTTTATAATCAGGGTAAGGAACGGTGTATTTTTTATCAAATCTTCCTGCACGCACCAAAGCTTCGTCAAGAGCCTGATAGTTATTAGTTGCAGCAATAACCATAACACCTTCCTCACGGGTAAATCCGTCCATCTCATTTAGCATTGCGGCAATAATTCTGTTGTTTTCTTTGTCGATTCCAGTTCCGGAAAAATAACGCTTTTCTCCTATTCCGTCAAATTCATCTATAAATATTATGCAGGGTTTGTTGGCTCGGGCTTTTCTAAAGAGGGCTTTGATTTTGGCAGGTCCTATGGACATAATTGCACTTTGAAAATCCGTAGCCTTGGTTGCAATGAAATTAACTTTGGCCTCCCCTGCTAATGCCCTTGCAAACAAAGTTTTTCCGTTTCCGGGGTCTCCTTCAAGTAAAATACCGTTTATGGGGCGTATACCCTTTGCCGCATACTTATGTGGGTTTTTTAATATGTTCACAGCCTGAAGCATATCTCTTTTTAAATCTTCCATGCCTGCCACATCTGAAAATTTGGTATTGTTATTGCGGATAACTTTAAATGTGTTTTTTCTAAAATCAAAAAGTTTATATAAGCCAAATATTATAATCCCAAAAAAGATGACATAAAAAATCATGTCTACAACTGTATATAAAATTGTATCCACATCTTCTTCTGAGGTAACTTTAACCCCGTTTAGGAGTAAAAACTCTTTAAAAGAATCTAATTCCGGATTGTCAGTATGATATTCTGTTTCCTCACAGTCTAAGCAGAATTTTACTTTATCACTTGCAATTTTGGCAGAAATCACATTGCCCTTTTCCACATGGTTGTAGAATTCAGGGTAGGGCATATATTGGGAGTTATCCTTTTCAAAATAAAAAGATATGCCGATGACCGCTGCAAGTATAACCATAGAAATAATCAGTATATTTTTTTTGTTTTTCATTTTGTTTCCCCTTTGTTTAAAATATATTCAAATTAAAAATTTATTTAAATTCAATTATAGCAAAAGCATTTATATTATTCAAAATTTTTGCTATAATACAATTTATAAATTTTATTCCAATATAAATATTTATTAACATCAACTTTAATACAAAAAAGCATAGGCATGATATAAGGAATTGCAGGGGGAGGATTATATTTGAATAAAGTTATTGAAGTACAGGGGTTAAAAAAACGCTATGGTGAAATTTATGCGGTTAAAGGAATTGATTTTTATGCTGAGAAAGGAAATTATTTGCATTTCTAGAACCAAACGGTGCGGGAAAACCACCACCATTAACATGATTACAACAATGCTTCCAATGGATGAGGGCTTAATTCAAGTAAAAGGTTTTAAAGTAGGTGTTGATGATATTTCAATTAAAAAATGCATAGGCATTGTTTTTCAAGACAATTATCTGGATGAACTTTTGACGGTAAAGGAAAACTTGATGACAAGGGAAAGTTTATATGGAGGTACGAAGGCAGAAATAAAAGAGCGGGTGGAAAAGGCAATGGATGCGGTGAAAATTACTGATTTGGCAAACCGCTCGTATAGCAAACTGTCAGGCGGGCAACGCCGGCGCACTGCTATTGCACGGGCACTTGTTCACCGGCCTGACATTTTATTTCTGGATGAACCAACAACCGGTCTTGATCCTCAAACGCGTGAAAATGTCTGGGAAACAATTCAGCACTTGCAAAAAAGTATGGGCATGACTGTATTTTTAACGACGCATTACATGGAAGAAGCAGCGCTGGCTGATTATGTGGTAGTTATAGACGATGGGATGATTGTTGCAAAAGGTACACCTGCAGAACTTAAAAGCCGGTATGCAACGGATACCCTGCGTTTTGTTCCAAAAGACAGAAAAAAGGCAAAGGAAGTTTTGGAAAGTGAAAAGTCAAGTACCGGGAGGAAAACGGGGAAATTGTTGTCAATCTGGAAGAAACCGTTGACAGTTTACCTCTTCTTAATAAATTAAGTGGTAATCTTATGAATTTCCAGGTCTTAAACGGAACTATGGACGAAGTTTTTATTCAAATAACGGGAAAGGAGATGGGATAAATGCTAAAAGCCATGGTGATACGCAATCTCAAGCTCTATTTCCGGGACAAAGCCGCTGTTTTCTTTTCTCTCCTTGGTGTTTTAATTATTATTTTGCTGTATGTATTGTTTCTTGGGAAAATGATTGCCCAAACTGCAGAAGGTTTCTCTGATGCGGTTGCCAGGTTTTTCACAGATTCCTGGGTAATGGCCGGCGTTATTGCCTCAGCCACCATGACTACTTGTCTTGGAGGCTTTGGGATTATGGTTGAGGATAAGGCAAAAAATATTTCTAAAGACTTTGAGAGTTCACCCATACCACGCTCAAAGCTGGTTCTTGCCTACATTATTTCATCGGTTGTTATCGGACTTATTATGTCTGTATTTACTTTTTTACTTGGAGAGCTATATATTGTTATGCTTGGTGGGGAATTTCTTTCACTGCATGGGCTGCTTAAAGCTTTGGGTATAATTGTCTTGTCAGTGGGAGCATCCAGTGCAATTGTTTTCCTGCTTGTGACATTCATCAAAAGCATGAATGCATTTAGCAATTTGTCAATATTAATTGGAACTTTAATTGGATTTTTAACCGGCGTTTATGTTCCCATTGGCAACTTGCCTGTGTTCATTCAAAATGTAATAAAGATTTTTCCCATTTCCCACGGTGCTGCAGCTCTTCGTCAGGTAATGGTGCAGGAAGCAATTTCTCTTGAACATATTCCGGCGGATATCAAGGCATTTATGGGAATTGAATTTGAAGTGGGCGGCAATATCATGCCGTTTTGGCTTTACCTGGCAATATTGTTTGGAACATTGGTTGTTTTTTACTTTCTTTCGGTTTTAGTTGTTTCAAAATGTAAGGTGAGGTCTTGACAATGAGGATGCATGGCATATTTTGAATAAAACAGTATTTTCATCACAAATTAACATTGCAACAAGTTTTTTGTATTGAAAGCCGGATCAACCCATTGCTTTTGCTGCGGCAGTGGGTTTTTTTTAAGAATATATTCTTTTGTTTTATTAGTAATCCGTTTCTTAATTGAAAGGCTTTTTGGAGATCGTTTTTTATAGATAAGTTTTTTAGGGAAGCATATTATCCCGTGCCGTTAATGAAATGCCTTTTTTGTGACGATCCGGAGTTTTCCTTACAATATTTTTTTGTTATTGAAAATAAGGAAATTCATTACCTATTAGAATTTCATATAGAAGAGGGAATAATTAATGAAAAATTATATGTTGATAAAAAATTATTGCTTGAGAGAATGGGTTCAACGGCAAAGTCGTATATTACAGAAAAAAATACTTATACAGATTTAAAAAATGATATACTTTTTTTAAGGACCGTTTATTTTAACACAGGATTTTCAAACAACAGTATTTTGCGTAAGTGGTTTGATTACATGAAAAATTCAATATATGTTAATCCGTTTATTTAACTTGTTGTATCCTATAACCAAAATAATATGAGTATTATTAAGTATCTTGAAGATAATGGTGTGGAAAAAATTAATCAATTTTTTGAGAATTATAATTTTGAATATACTGTGGATTATCATAAAGAGATAAAGGTGGATAATACTGAAAATGTAGTTGATGCCCGCAATGAAGGATTAATTCTTTTTAAGCGTAAGGGCATAAATGTGCCGATTCCCTATTCCATTGAATCATTGGGAAACACAAATGTTTTTTGTATCCCATTCTACAAATTTATTGTCAACTTCAATACTAAGACCTGACCAGATTTACACTGTTGAATTCAATGTTTTAAATAGTCCATTCACCATGGGCAATACATACAAGGTACCACTCACCGTCATACTCTTCAAAAACCAGTCTTAGACTTGCCCAATCCGCTCCATCATGAGCTTTGGTTCCGGGAAAATAGTACTCTATAAATTTACCTTCAGGATAAACATCCAAAATATTGACAATGGTATTTCCATATGACTGTATTTCATTGTATGCCACTTTTTCTGCATTGGCAAAATCATGGTCATATATGAATTTATCGTAGTACTGCTTAAATGTTAATTCAATTGGATTACCTGAACCGTCATAACTTCCCCAATTATATACTTTTTCTGATTCCAACAGACCTTTAAATTGATCCTTTGTAAACACTTTATGCTTTTCCGGATCAATGTGGGAATATGGGGAGAACAGTACACCTTTTACAGGGTGCACCATAGATGCTAACTTTTCCATGTCCTTTTCTTTAATAGCTTTAATGGCTATTTGAGACCTGGTTTCAACTTTAACTTTTGTCTCACCCGAATTTTTTTCAATAATACTGTCATCTCTTTTGAAGGGTTCATTAAATATAGCATGTATATATACTTCTTGCTTTTGTCCTTCAATGAGAAACTGTACTTTATCGATGCCAGGAAGTTCTGTCATGGTATTAATTATTGAGTATAAAGTCATTAACTCTCCTGCCGAGCCTCCAGGGTGGTTATCAACAAACTCTTTGGAAAGATCCAGTGTGCAGGTACCGTTCTTGGTTGATGTGGATAAGAGCTTTGTTCCCTGGGGTATTGTTGCATGTAAATTTTCACTTTTTGGACCCTTTTGCAGTTCCTCAAATACTAATCTTTCCATTTGTGTGTCTTTTTCTGTTTCAACTTCCCTTTTCTCAGCAACAACTTTCTCTGCATTGGAATTTGCAAAATAAAGGGTAATTGTTCTTTTTTCTAAAGGTTCTTGAGTTGCCGGTACTGTATTTTCAGGAGAAACAGTTGCATTAGGAGTTTTAAGGCCAATCCGGCCGGTTGGACTAGGTTCCTCACTGCTCCCGTTGTTGGTTGATCCTTTGATTTTATCAATATTTACCGCAAATACTATTGCCGTTGTTACTACAAGAAGTACTGCTGCAGATATCAAAACTGGTTTTATGTATTTATTCATATCAATTGCCTCCATTACGTTTTTATTGATATTTTACTTTCTATACTTCCTAAATATATATAGTCTGCTTAGTTTTTTATATTATACAGATTATTATATACCTTTGATTCGTAAATAAAAAGCCCCTATAGTGATTTTAAGTATAAATCAACAATTTTTTTGTAGCGAGGGCTATGTCTTTTTGTGTAATTTAGACGTAGTTTTTACTGTAGTTTTCTAATTAGATTGCCGATATATTAATTAGATGGCGTGTTCTTTAGAAACCAGGGAGGTAAAGATCGTGGATTATCCATCAATTTTTCTAATTCTTTTTATTTCTGTATGTGTTGTTTCCACAGTTTTAGGAATATTAGTAATAATTAATAATCATAAAGCACTGGCTAACAAGATTTTTTTAGTACTGATTATGTCGGTTAATATTTGGACGGTTGGTCTAGGTTTTGCAACGGTTGCACCAGATGTTGTAACCGCTGAATTTTGGAGGCGGTTTGCGTCATTTGGCTGGGGGTCAGCATATGCAATTATTTTTCACTTTATATTAATTATCACAGATAATCATGCTTTAATTAAAAAAAGGTGGTCCCGCCTGTTGTTATATTTACCTGCAGCTTTATGTATACTGGTTTTTGGTCTTCCAACCGGTCTCAATAAAAAACCCTACAACCTTCATCTTACACAATTTGGCTGGATCAACGTGGCTGAGAATAATTTGTGGGACTGGTTCTTCTATATTTACTATATAAGTTATACTGTTACAGGGCTGGTGCTGTTGTTGAGGTGGGGTATAAAATCATCAGATTCTAAGATAAAGGTTCAGTCACGTTTTCTTTTTCTATCTTTTACCATTACTTTCCTTTTGGCATCAATTAGCGATGTAATGATAAGCGATATTCCTCAAATAGCTCCTATTATTTTATTAATGCCAATTGCTGTAATATACCAGGCTATTACAAAATATGGTTTTATTATATCTAAGCCTACTGAGAAAAAAAGCCGTTTTTCATTTGTAATAATGGAAGTTGTCGCATACATAGTTCTTACATTTTTGCAGATACGTTTAACGGAATTACCCAGTACTTTCAAATTAGCAATTGTAGATGGACATACTTTGAGAGGAATAATAACCCAATTACAAATGCTTTTATCAATCTATATGGTACTTAAGGAAGATAAACCTGGATTTATAGCAGCTGTTTTGATAAACGCACTCAATTTGCTGTTTACTTTATCTTTTATAATCAGGCTCAAAACAGTTGGACCTTTGCCGGCAACAATTTCCCATTTATCAACACTTTTTATTATAGTGCTTATAGGTATGTATAAAAAAAAACCGCTGCAAATATCAGAGAAATCAATGAACAGAGAAATATTCTTAAATTATCTGAACAAAAATTGTATCATATGGCTTATTATGACTCATTAACGAGACTTCATAATAAAGAGTGGTTTATGGAAAAACTTGAAAGTTCAATTCAGGAAGCAAAGAAAGATGCTACTTTGTTGGGTGTAATATTTCTTGACCTGGATTCATTTAAATCCATCAATGATACAATGGGTCACTCAACCGGCGACAGTGTATTAAAGATGACGGCAGAACGGCTGTCATCCTGTTTAAGGGAAAAGGATACCATTGCCAGGTTTGGTGCTGATGAATTTCTCATATTGATTACAAATATAAAAAGGCTGGAAGAACTTAAAAAGATTACAGATAGAATTATTGGCGTTTTTGACCAATGTATACATGTTCAGGATATTGAATATTTTATGACTGCAAGTGCCGGAGTAGCTGTATATCCGGTTGATGGTGAAGACCCTGAGACGCTGGTTAAGAATGCGGATATTGCCATGTATGAGGCAAAAGCAGGAGGAAAGAACCAAATTATTTATTGTTCGCCGGCTATGAAAGAAGAAGCAACAAAAAAGATGAAATTAACAAACAGCTTATACAGAGCCCTTGATAAAAATGAACTGTATTTACATTACCAGCCCCAGGTTGATGTAAAGACCCAAAAAATAATTGGCTTTGAAGCACTTTTACGCTGGAACAACGGAGAGTACGGGATGGTTTCCCCAAATATTTTTATACCTATGGCAGAGCAAACAGGTTTAATTAGACCCATTGGATTATGGGTTATAAAGACAGCATGTAAAGAGTTCAAAGAATTTAATAAAAGTGGTAATAAAAGCATTACTCTCTCTGTAAATTTATCAATAGAGCAATTAAAAGATATTACCATTGCTGAAAAGATAAGCGAAATATTATATGCTACCAAAATGAACCCTAAAAATTTGCAGATTGAAATTACTGAATCTATTGCATTTAATGAGGATTACAATATTTTAAAGCGTTTAAAAGATATCAGAAACCTTGGGATATCGGTATCGATAGATGATTTTGGTAAAGGATACTCATCATTAAACAGACTAAAAACATTTAGCATTGATTTGCTTAAAATAGACATGGACTTTGTACATGGAATTACTTCCCAATCACAAAAGGACAGGGCAATTATTAAGAGTATCATACAAGTTGCCAAAAACCTTAATGTCAAGGTGCTGGCAGAGGGAGTAGAAACAGAAGAACAGTTTACATTTCTAAGAGATAATGGATGTGATATAGTTCAAGGCTACTATTTTTATAAGCCAATGCCTGCAAGTGAAATTGAAAAATTAGACATAATGGAAGCATATCGATAATATGTTATACTAATTCTAAATCACTACCCCAAATGTCAATAAAATAATAAACATTTATTATTTTATTGACATGCCATAATCTCCTGTATTATATTTATGGTATCCTTAATTGACGGTTAATTTAAAATTTACCCTCTAGGTATAATTGGGTTGCGTGAAAACGCAGTTCATTATATAAAAAATATTTATGGGGGAGAGAAGTAAATGAAACAAAAGTACAATCGCATTATTCCAGTTATTGCGGCAATTGCGATCCAATTATGCCTTGGGACGGCATATATTTGGAGTGTATTCCAGAATGGGATAGCTTCAAGTATATTTGGTGGGTCAAATGCAGATGCAGCACTTACATTTTCACTTCTATTGGCTTTGCTAGGCATAGGCGGTACCATAGGCGGGACACTGCAGAACAAAATAGGTCCGAGAATAACAGTTATAATTGGTGGTTTAATACTGTCCATTGGCTTTTTTGTAGCTTCATTTACCACGTCATCAGTACCATGGTTATTATGGCTCACATATGGAGTCCTTGGCGGTATAGGTATGGGCTTTACTTATTCTACAACCATTGCATGTGCTCAAAAGTGGTTTCCCGACAAAAGAGGTTTTGTTACAGGTATTATAGTTTCCGCCCTTGGATTTGGCGGTGTTGTCTTTACGCCTATTGTTGAGGCCATCATTAGTACACTGGGAAAGGGTATTCCAGGTCAGGGGGAGCTTCTTTCATTTAGAATACTCTCTTTTATATTTTTAATTGTGTGTACAGTTGGTGGTCTTATGGTTAAAAATCCTTCCGAAGGTTTTAAACCTGAAGGATGGACGCCAAAAGTATCTGCCACTGACACTGTGGCTCTGACAACTTTAGAAGTTATAAAAACACCCCAGCTTTATTTACTCACATTTTCATTAATGCTTGCATGTATGGGCGGGCTTATGATGATTGGTTTTGCAAAACCTATTGCAATAGCCCGTGGTCTTGCTGAAACTGCTACCATTGGTGTTTTTGCAATTACAATGTTCAACGCATTTGGAAGGCTTTTCTGGGGTGGTGTTTCAGATAAATTAGGATGCAAGAAAACTATTATTCTTCTTTTAGCCTTGACGGCAGTTCTATCTCTTTGTGTTAATATTGCAGGGGGCTATATGATATATGTTCTTATAGCTTGTATTGGTTTTGCCTACGGTGGTTTTCTAAGTACTTTTCCTGCTTACACGGCTGAACTTTTTGGCACAAAATACAATGCAACAAACTACGGTATAGTTTTGATAGGTTTTGGGATAGGTGCTGTTGCGTCTTCAATCATCGCAGGTATTTATAAAGATATCGCAAAAGATGATATTAACCTTATGTTCCCGGCGTTTGTTATAGCATCTTTAGCTGCAGCCGTTGCAATTATTATGGTGCTTCTTGTTAAACCGGTCAGCAAAAAGGCAGGGTAAACACAAAAAACACAAAATAACAGGGTCGGCAAAAAAAAAAGGCGGCAAAAAATAACACATATAAAAAATAATAGATATAGGAATAAAAATATAGGAAGTATTTTTGGACTTCCTATATTTTTTATTTTGCCGGTACAAGGAAAACCAAGGATTAGCTAGTTTTTTGGATAAAAACATTAAAAAATTAAAAAAAAGCTCCATGTGTTGCAAAAACAACATACAAACGCTATTATATATAGTATAATATTGTCATAAGACAGAGAATTATGAAAAAATACACAATTATCTAAAACTATGGGAAGAATTTTGACAATTTATTCATTAAAAAACAGGAGGTAAAAAATGACTAAAAAAATAGCTTTTGAAGAAGCGGTAAAAAAACATTTTCCAACATTAAAACAATATGTTCCTAATTGTGGCAAAGGTTCATGGGAAAAGCCACCCGGAAATTTATGAAGTTCATAAATTGTTTGATGTAATCAGTGGGAAAATACAAGAAGCATCATCTGATAAGCCTGATTTAAATGATGAATTTGCAAAACTCCGGGAAATTACAGACAATTACCAAGTACCTGAAGATGTATGCGAAAGCTATGAGGCTGTTTATAATATGTTAGCTGAGCTTGACAGTGCTTACCAAATTTAATTAAATGCAAACTACCAAAAGAGAAGGCAGGTGGCTTTCTGTGCAAAGATTTATATTAAGCAAGAAAAACCACATAATGACAATAAGTATAATTTTAATTGTAATTGGATTTGTCAGTAAACTAGTTTTTAAAAACCAAATGATTGCTATTTGTTCTTTAGCCATAGCATCTGTTTTAGGTGTGCTTCCCATTGCAATTCAAGCAGTTCAGGCACTAAAAGTTAAGGTAATTAGTATAGATGTCTTGGTTACCATTGCTGTTATTGGGGCATTTTTAATTAAGAATCTGGAGGAATCAGCCATTGTAACATTCTTGTTTCTCTTTGGTTCTTTTTTAGAACAGCGTACATTAAACAAAACCCGTTCTGCAATTAAAGAACTAACTGAGATGGCTCCTGAAAGTGCTTTGAAGCTGATGGAAAATGGTGAGTTTGAAGAAGTGGAAGTAGATGAAGTGGATGTAGGTGATGTCCTCCTTGTTAAAACAGGCAGTAAAATTCCCGTGGATGGTACAGTGCTTGCCGGGGAAGGATATGTAAATGAGGCCAGTATAACCGGAGAATCTGTCCCTGTAAGCAAAAAGAAAGATTCAGGTGTGTATGCAGGTACAATTTTAGAAAATGGAACCATTCAAATTATTGCCAACCGCGTTGGCGAAGACACCACCTTTGGAAGAATTATTGAACTGGTTGAAGAAGCACAGGACTCAAAATCTGAAGCAGAGCGTTTTATTGACAGGTTTTCAAAATATTACACCCCGGCGGTACTGGTGCTGGCTTTTATGGTGTGGTTAATTATACGGGATGTTGAGATTGCAATTACAATATTGGTTTTAGGATGTCCCGGTGCGTTGGTTATAGGGGTGCCAGTTTCAAATGTAGCGGGTATTGGTAACGGGGCAAGGCATGGTGTTCTTTTAAAAGGCAGTGAGATTATCAGTGATTTTAGCAAAGTTGATACCATAGTATTTGACAAAACAGGAACGCTAACAATAGGAAATCCTAAAGTTATAGACAAAGAAGTTTATGGCGGTAATACTGAAAAAGTACTTAGCTACCTTGCAAGTGTTGAAAAAGAATCAGACCACCCGTTAGCCAAAGCAATTGTAGAATATATTGGGGACACAACACTGTATACAGTTGAAAAAACAGATGTTGTAAAGGGAAGTGGTATTGTTGCCTATGTAGACGGACATAGGGTTGCTGTAGGCAATGTTTCATTAATGGTTAAGGAAAATGTTCCTTTAAGTGAAAAAGCTAAAGCAGATATTTCATCTTTCCAGGAGAGAGGAAACTCCCTTGTCCTTACAGCAGTGGATGGTGAACTGAAAGTGTTAATGGGCATACGGGACCAGATTCGTGAAGGTGTTAAAGAAGACCTTCAAAAATTAAAAAAATTAGGAGTCAAAAACCTGGTGGTGCTGTCAGGTGATAACCAGGGAACAGTTGATTTAGTGGCAAAAGAACTTGGTCTTACAGAAACACATGAAAATATGCTTCCAGAGGATAAAGCAGCATATATAGAGAAATTAATAGCAAAGGGGCAGATTGTTGCATTTGTTGGAGACGGGGTAAATGACAGCCCGTCACTGGTACTTGCACAGGTTGGAATTGCAATGGGAGGCGGCACAGATGTAGCAATTGAAACTTCAGATGTTGTCCTGATGAATTCAGATTTTAGCCGCCTGCCTCATGCCTTGGGTTTGGCAAAAGCAACAGCAAGAAATATGCGCCAGAATATTATTATTGCAGTGGGAGTTATAGTAATACTTCTTGCAAGTGTATTTTTAAGTGAGTGGATGAATATGACCATAGGTATGTTGGCACATGAAGGAAGTATATTAGTGGTAATCTTTAATGGAATGAGGCTTTTACGTTATAAATTAAAATATTAATTACAAAGGAGAGATAAAAATGAAAAAAGCAACAATTCAATTGGAGACATTAACTTGTCCATCATGTATTTTAAAAGTTGAAAATGCAACAAAATCTGTACCGGGTGTGGATAAGGACAGTGTAAAGGTAATGTTTAATTCAAGTAAAGTAAAATTTGATTTTGATGATGAAAAAACTTCAGTTGAAGAGGTTGAAAAGGCTATTACCGCCCTTGGATACCAGGTAATGAAATCTAAAGTAAAATAAAAGAAAATATATTCTGAAGGTTGTATTTCAAAAGCTTATATTCTAAAGGTTTCCGGCATTAATTTTGCCGGGGTCTTTTTTTGTTTTTATCAACAGGCATTTTTTATAAATATGAAGATAATCCTATATTATTAAAAAATTGTATAGTGTATGTAAAAAAAATATGATATTATTGTAGAAAACAACAAGGAAGGGATACTGTTATGAAAAGACTGTGGATAGTTTTACTGACTTTTGTACTACTTGTAGGCTTCATAGGTTGCAGCTCCGGGGGTACTTCTAACATTGCACCGGATGATAGCGACGGGAATGTTGACTTGTCCTCTCCAATGAACCCAACAATGCCCGAAGACAAATCTTCTGGTATCTCGGAAGGTTCATCTGATGAAATGCCAGCAGCAATGCCGGAGAATGAAAAAAATCTTATGCCCTTGGAAGTACACTTTTTAGACGTGGAACAAGCAGATTGTATTTTAATTAAGACACCCGGGCAAAAGGCTGTATTAATTGATTCGGGAAAAAACACCCATGAAGATACCGTTGTATCCTATATAAAATCCCAGGGAATTGATACAATCGATGCAGTAGTGGGAACGCACCCCCATGAGGACCATATCGGAGGTTTAGATGCTGTAATAAATAGCTTTAATATCGGAAAGATATACATGCCAAAAGTTTCCCACACAACCAAAACCTTTGAAGATGTTCTTAATGCCATAGATAATAAAGGCTTAAAAGTGACAACTGCTTTTGCTGGCACAAATATTGAGGTAGATCCGGATTTAAAAATTGAGATATTAGCACCCAACAGTCACACTTATGATGAAATTAACAATTATTCTGCAGTTGTTAAGCTTACTTACAAAAACACATCCTTCCTTTTTACAGGTGATGCTGAAAGTGTTTCAGAGCAGGAAATGATTTCAAAAGGCTATGATTTAAAAGCTGATGTACTAAAAGTAGGACATCATGGAAGTGCAACATCCACTACAGCTCAATTCTTAAAAAAAGTAAGTCCTGATTATGTTGTTATCAGTGTGGGCAAAGATAACAGATATGGACATCCGGATAATTTAGTATTAAACAGGCTTAAAACCTTTGGGGTGGAAATATTCCGTACAGATGAATACGGGACTGTTATAGCAACAAGTGACGGAGAGACAATAAAATTTGATAAAAAAGGAGATGAAAACATATGAAAGTTGTAATTGACAGGTTTGAAGGAAATTATGCCGTTGTAGAACTTGAAGACAAAAGGGTATGTAGTATGCCTGTAGAATTACTGCCTAAGGGGGCAAAGGAAGGTTCGGTGATTAGAATTGAACTTGATACAGAAGAGACAGACAAACGAAAAGAAAGAATTCAAAAATTAATGGATAAATTATGGGAATAAAATTACCAAAGCACAAAGAAAAAAGGGGACGCCAGCCCACTTTATAATAATTTTTTAGATGTTTTCTAAAGCAATTTTTCAACAAGCTGGGGTATTTTACTTGTAGCATTTTTTATTGCCTCTTGTCTTTCTTCTTCTGTATCTCCCGTTCCATCAACCAATAGTTCATAGAAGTTGCTGATGCCTATAAATTTCATAATGTCCTGTACATAGTTCAATCCCTTAGAAAGGGCTGGTTTTAACAGCCATGGGATGCTGGCTCCGGAAGATTGGACATAGATAAAAGTTCTTGGCTTATCATTTATAAGACCATAGGGTTTATTATTTTTAAATGCGATGGTTTTTCCGGTCTGGATAATACAGTCTATATACTCCTTTACAGGGGCGGGGAAGGACAAGCTCCACATGGGGACAGCCAGAACATAAATGTCCGCTGATTTAAACTGGTCGCACAGCTGTTCAATTTTAGCAACTTCCCTTTGCTCCTCTTTGGTAAGGCTGCTTCTTGCCTCAACACTTACAATTGCACTCCTGCTTTCAAAATAGCAGCCTTTTAACTGTGGAATATGTTCTTCATATAGATTTAATTCCTCCAGCTCTACATTATCTATTTTTTCCAAAATTGCATTTACCAGTCTTCTGCTTACCGTTCTACTGGAAGACTCTTCTTCTTTTTTTGAATTTCCAATAATATAGAGTAATTTTTTCATTAAATTTCACCTTCTACACATTGATAAACGCTAACTTATTGTGTGCCTTTTTAATACTCTTTATTCTTAACCTTGATTTAATTTTTATTGTAAAATAAAATATAGATAATAATACAGATATATAATATAGATATATAATACATATGTATAATACATATATATAATACATATATACCTTGTTTATATGGCTTTGTTGTTTATATGTTTTAATTATTTTGATATTTCACAATACAAAAGTTTATATTTGCATACATTGTTATAGAATTGGTTATATTTATTTTTTAGATAAAAGCACAAAAAAACTAAAAGAGGTAAAAACATGGAAGATAAAGTCTTAAAAATTTTAGAAGAATATGGTCCCATGACAGGAAAAGAACTGCAGCAAAAGGCGAGGCTTGACGATTTTTATTTGTGGAAAATTTGCAATACCAATGAGAAAATAATAACAAAGACAATTGGAAAAAGGTATTTAAGGTTTGACAAGCAGGTAGAAGGATATGCCAGATTATCCCCCTCTATAGTGAGGGAATTTTACTCCTATACCATTGTTGGTCTGAAAAAAGATTTGGAAAAAATATCAGAAGAAATTAAGAATCTTAATAAAACCATAATTGAAATTAGTAGAAATAAATTCCGCTTAGCCTATGAGGTGATGAAGCAGATTGTTGAAACCAGTGAAAATGCAGAAGTGCTGAAAAAATACGTATGTTTTTTGATTGCAGGAGATGTGGTGTTTGAAATGGCTCATTTAGAGCCAAGGCCGGAATCTTCCACGGGAAAATTAGTTAAAGGTTCAGATTTGGATATTGTGGTGGTTACCAAAGGTCTTCCAGACAGTCTGGTTAATAATATTGATCTTTTAATATATAACAAGAAAAATTTTCTTTTAAAAAACCCTAGCTACAATGAAGAAATTGACTATGTAGTAAAGGACATTTCTAAAGTGAGGGAACAGCTGGAGTTTAAAGACTTTAAGTCTATGATAGCTTCTAAGGTTCTATATGAAAGCCAGTTTCTCTATGGAAGCTATGAAATGTATAAAGATATAAAACAAATGGTGAAAGATGCAGGCATACCACAGAAAATAGCAGAGTTAGAAGAAAAGGCCGAGATTGACAGAAGCAATGCAAGAATATATCTTTTAAAAGCCCAGGTTCCTTTGGCAGAAGAGGAGAGTTTAAAATTATTCTATACAAAAGAAGAGAAAGAGGAGTTTTTTTAAATTTTACGGAGGGTCGTTATGGGTGAAACAGGAGAAGTCAAGAAGAAAAAAACAGAGGGTATAGTGCTTATATTGCCGGCATTAATAGCGGTATTATCAGGCATTGCTACGGGGGTTTTTTTAGTTGACAGGTTATTCTTCGGCGACTGGGGTTTTACTGAACTTTTTTTGTGTTTTTTTTATGTAATTACAGGACTTTTCATTTCTGTTAACATACATGAGGCAGGACATTTGATATTGGGAAAACTTAACGGGTACAAATTTGTTTCTTACAGGGTAGGTTTTCTTACATTAAATAGCGAAAATGGAAAGATTAAGTTTTCCATTATGAAAAATTTCGGGTACATGGGGCTTTGTGCAATGATACCTCAGGAAAAAGAGATACCCCGTTGGAAGCATTTACTTTATTATTCAGGTGGGATTTTATTTAATATATTGTTTGGAATTGCTTTAATAGTCATTAAAAAAGCAGCAAAACCACAAGATTTGTTAAACATGTCTTTAACCATGATTTCAGTGTTTTCCATTTTACTAGGAATAGTCAATTTAATTCCCTTCTTTTCAGGGAATAATCCTTCAGATGGGAAAATAATATGGAGCATAATATTTGGAAATCCTTTTTCAAAAAAGCTTATGAAAGTCAACAGGCTGTGTTCCCAGTTTGCTGCAGGAAAGCCACTAAGGGAATTGGATGTCCCGTCAGATTTTAATATCTACCAGCCTGATGCATTAGACGTGACCCTTTTATTTTACTCGTATTTTAAAGCTTTAGATACGGATGATGATGAAAACCGTTCTAAATACATAAAGAAAATGAAGCAGTGGATAAACTATATTCCCGGTCAGCTCTTTCCCCATGCCTGTTATGAAATTTGTTATAATGCCTGTATAGACGGGGATAGGGAAGAGGCGGAAGAATACTACAAAAAGGCCGAAAAAGTATTAAAAAATGACAAGGATATGAATGGTTTAAGGGTAAAAGCTTATTATGAATATTATGTAAACAAAAATATAAACGTGGCAAAATTTTTGTGTGAAAGCGCTTTAGAGGTTGCTGACAGATTTCCTGTAAGGGGTCAGGCTTTAATTGAAGAAAAACTAGTTAAAAGACTTATCGATATAATGGGTAATAATTAAAAGCAGTTGAAACAAATGGATTATAAATATAAAATTAAATTTAAGTTGGGAAAATAAAAGACTGTACAGTAAAATACAATGTAAATAGTAAGCAGGGTACAAATAACAAATACAGTGTAAATACCACTGGAATGAAAATACAAATAAATATAAATACAGATAAAATGCACAGAAAGATTGGCGGGATATATGATGAAGTTAAGTAAAGGCGCAATAAAAGAAAGACAGGCATGGGAAAATGCAGGGATTGAACTTCCCAAATTTGATATTGAAAAAATGGAAGCTTTGACAAAGGAGAATCCCACTTGGGTTCATTTCGGAGCAGGGAATATTTTCAGGGGATTTATAGCGGTTTTGCAGCAGGAGCTTTTAAATTCCGGCAAAGCCCGGACAGGGATAGTTGCAGTGGAGACATATGACCATGAAATAATAGACTGCATATATGAGCCCTATGATAATTTAAGTCTATTAGTGCTTATGGAACCGGACGGAACTCTGAGAAAAAAGGTTGTAGCCAGTATTTCAGAAAGTCTTGTAGGGGACACTTCAAGGGAGAAACACTGGAAAAGGCTAGAAGATATATTTAAGAGCAAATCCCTTCAAGTAGTAAGTTTTACAGTTACCGAAAAAGGTTATTCACTGACAGACATATCAGAAAACTATTTACCTGATGTTATAAATGATTTCAAAAGAGGACCTGAAAGTCCAAAGCATTTCATTTCTAAAGTTACAGCACTGGCATATTTAAGATATAAAAACGGGAAATTGCCGGTTGCCTTTGTCAGCATGGACAACTGTTCCCACAACGGGGATGTTTTAAAAAATGCCTTTTTAACTGTGGCTGAAAAGTGGGTAGATAACGGGCATGTGGAAAGGGAGTTTTTAGAGTATCTTAATGACAGGGAAAAAGTCTCTTTTCCTTGGACCATGATTGATAAAATAACTCCAAGGCCTTCTGAAAAAATAAAAGACCACTTAAATAAAATTAGATTTGAAGATGCCCGGATACTTTGTACCGGCAAAAATACATTTATTGCTCCCTTTGTAAATGCCGAAGTACCTGAATATCTTGTCATAGAAGATGATTTTCCAAACGGGCGCATGCCCTTAGAGGCAGCGGGAGTTCTTTTTACAGACCGGGAAACTGTGGACATGGTGGAGAAAATGAAGGTAACAACATGCTTGAATCCACTTCATACAGCACTGGCGGTTTTTGGATGCCTTTTGGATTACAAACTGATAGCCCATGAAATGCAAGACAAACATTTAAGAAAATTAGTGGAAAAAATAGGCTATGTTGAAGGAATGCCTGTTGTTGTAAATCCTGGAATAATAGATCCTAAAGCTTTTATAGATGAAGTGATAAATAAAAGACTTGAAAACCCCTTTATTCCGGATTCTCCTCAAAGGATTGCCACAGATACCTCACAGAAAGTTGGTATAAGATTTGGTGAGACAATAAAGACATATGCTTCCCGTGAAGATTTGAATGTTGAAGATTTAAAATATATACCTCTGGCAATTGCAGGGTGGCTCAGGTATTTACTTGGAATAAATGATAAGGGGGAAAAGTTTGAGTTAAGCCCTGACCCTATGTTAGAAGAGCTCAAAGAACATTTAGAAGGAATAGAAATAGGAAATCCGGACTCTGTAGGAAGTAAATTAAAGCCAATTTTATCAAACAAAAAGATATTTGGAGTAGACCTTTATGAAGTTAAACTGGCAGAAAAAATAGAAGGGTATTTTAAAGAAATGATTACAGGTAAAAATGCAGTAAGAAATGTACTGGCAAAATATTTAGATGAATAAAAACATTACAAAGGAAACATGCTGGAAGACACAGCACAAACATGTAAACAGTGCAAATATGTAAACTGCACAAGCGTGTAAAAACCTACAAAAAGGTTTAAAAAAGGCATTTAAGGAGGGAGATTTTACAGATGAAAATGACATTCAGGTGGTTTGGGGAAAAGGATGACAGCGTAGAGCTTTGGCAGATAAAGCAGATACCTGGGATGACAGGGGTTGTGGGAGCGCTTTTTGATATTCCCGTGGGTGAGGTCTGGCCTTTGGAAAAAATAAACCGGCTAAAGACCGCTGTTAATGATGCCGGGCTTGAGCTGGAAGTAATAGAAAGTGTAAATGTACACGAAGATATAAAATTAGGACTTCCCACAAGGGACATGTATATTGAAAATTACATTGAGACTATAAAGAATTTAAGCAAAGCAGGAATAAAGGTGATTTGCTATAACTTTATGCCTGTGTTTGATTGGCTTAGATCCGACCTGGCCAAAAAATTAGAAGACGGTTCAGAGGTTCTTTCATATGACAACAGCATTATAAGCAAAGTTGACCCTGTAAAACTTGTTGAAGATATGGAAGAGGGCTCACAGGGCTTTAGTTTGCCGGGGTGGGAGCCCTACAGGCTGAAAGAATTGAAAGATACCCTTGAAAAATATAAGGATGTTGATGAGGAAAAGCTTTTTGAAAATTTAAAATACTTTTTAGAATGTATAATTCCTGTATGTGAGGAAGTGGATGTGAAAATGGCCATCCACCCTGACGATCCACCATGGAATCTTTTTGATCTTCCGAGGATTGTAAAATCCAAAGCCAATCTTGAAAGGCTTGTAAAACTTGTAGATAGCCCGTATAATGGTCTTACTTTATGCACAGGCTCCTTAGGTTCGAATCCGGATAATGACATTCCTGATATGATAAGATATTTTGGAAAAATGGGAAGAATTCATTTTGCCCATATAAGAAATATTAAATTTGTATCAGAGAGGACATTTCACGAGACTTCACATTTGTCCGGTGACGGTTCACTTGACATGTATGAAATTGTAAAAGCATTTTACGATATAGGCTTTAAAGGCTACATAAGGCCTGACCACGGTAGGATGATTTGGGGGGAAAGAGCAAGACCGGGATACGGTCTTTATGACAGGGCTTTAGGAGCTGCATATATAAACGGGCTGTGGGAAGCTATAGATAAGTCTAAAAAGGAGCGGAAAGCATGAATAAAGAGGAAATACTCTATAGAATAAAAGAATGCGGGCTTGTTGCCGTAGTGAGGGCAGAGACAAAAGAAGAGGCTTTTAAAATTGTTGATGCATGTATAGAGGGAGGAGTGTGTGCAATAGAGATTACATACACTGTGCCCGGGGCAACGGAAATTTTGAAGGAATTAAGCTCTGAATACACTGATGAGGAAATTATTTTGGGGGCAGGAACCGTTATGGATGCAGAAACTGCCAGGGTTGCTATTTTGGCAGGGGCACGGTATATTGTGACACCATATTTAAATAAAGATGTGGTGTACCTCTGCAATAGATACAGAGTTCCCTGTATGCCGGGTGCAATGACCATTAAAGAAGTTGTAGAGTGTTTAGAGGCAGGCGCTGATATAATAAAGGTTTTCCCGGGGGAAGTATTAGGACCTGAATTCATCAAAGCAGTGAGGGGACCTATACCCTATGCGTCTTTAATGCCTACAGGGGGTGTGGATTTAGAAAACGTTTCCCAGTGGATAGAGGCGGGTGCCGTTGCTGTAGGTGCAGGGGGAAGTTTGACAAAGGGCGCCAAAAGCGGCGATTACCGATCTATAACTGAAACTGCAAAAGAGTTTATTAATAAAATAAAGCTTGCGAGAGGTTAATATTTTAGCGAAATACAGCAAAACAAAAGATAAATAAAATTTTGTCCGGAGGTATGAGAATGTCAAGAATAATATGCTTTGGAGAAATAATGCTCAGGCTTTCACCACCAGGATATTTAAGATTTGTACAGGCAAACTCCTTTGATGCCACATATGGGGGAGGGGAGGCAAATGTAAGTATTTCCCTTGCCAATTACGGTATGGATGCTGCTTTTGTCACAAAGATACCAGATAATTCCATTGGTCAGGCAGCTATAAACAGTTTAAGGCAGTATGGTGTAAATACAGACTTCATTGTAAAAGGTGGAAGCAGGCTTGGAATATATTTTTTGGAAAAAGGGGCATCTCAAAGGCCTTCAAAGGTTATATACGACAGGTCAAATTCTTCCATAGCAACTGCCGGTGAAGGGGATTTTGACTGGGACTTTATATTTGAAGGAGCCAAATGGTTTCATTTTACAGGGATTACTCCTGCATTAAGCGAAAATGTCCGGAAGATTACAGAAAAAGCGTGTATAAAGGCTAAAGAAAAAGGACTTACAGTAAGCTGTGATTTAAACTACAGAAAAAACTTATGGTCAACGGAAAAAGCAGGTAAAGTAATGGGACAGCTTATGGAGTATGTGGATCTTTGCATTGCAAATGAAGAAGATGCAGAAAAAGTATTTGGGATAAAGGCAGAAAATACAGACGTTACAGGAGGACAGCTGGATACTGAGGGGTACAAAGAGGTTGCTAAAAAGCTTAAAGAGAAGTTTAATTTTGATAAAGTTGCAATTACGTTAAGAGAGAGTTTTTCCGCTTCCCACAACAACTGGAGTGCTATGCTGTATGCTGAAGACGGGTTTTATTTTTCAAAAAAATACTTCATAAATATTGTAGACAGAGTAGGCGGAGGGGACTCCTTTGGAGGAGGTCTTATATACGCACTTATAAATCAGTATGATTTACAGGAAGCTATAGAATTTGCAGTTGCTGCATCATGCCTAAAGCATTCCGTTGAAGGGGATTTTAATCATGTTACTGTTGATGAAGTAAAGACCCTTATAAAAGGTGACGGTTCAGGAAGGGTTCAAAGATAAAAAAATCCGGACATAAAGTTATTAATTAAAGCTATTATAAGCAAAAATTAAAGCTATTATCAACAAAACTAAATTGCTTAATGTAATTTGCTTAATGAAAAATTAATTAAAGAAGGAGAAACACAATGAGGGAGATTGTAAACAGGGAAAATATAAAAGAAGTTGTGAAAAAAGCAATAAATTCTACATATATCACTGATATCCATACACATTTATTTTCTGAATGTTTTGGGGATTTGTTTCTTTATGGCATTGACCATCTTCTGACATATCATTATTTAATTGCCGAAGCCATAAGATACACAGATATGGATTATAATAGCTTTTTCAGTATGAATAAAAGTCAGCAGGCAGAGTTTGTGTGGGATACATTGTTTATTAAAAATACCCCTGTAAGCGAGTCAGCCAGATCTATAATAACAATATTTAACAGGCTGGGGCTTGATGTAAATGTTAAAGATATAAATTACTACAGAAATTTTTTCAGGTCCATAAACCTTTCAGACTACATAGATGAAGTATTTGAAATTGCAAAGCTGAAATGTGTAGTAATGACCAATGACCCTTTAGATGATGCGGAGAGAAAGGTGTGGGAAAACTCATATGTAGAGGATGAAAGGTTTAAGGCGGCTCTTAGGCTTGACAGGGTTTTAAATTCGTGGGAAGAAAGCTTTACGGATATAAGAAAACTAGGCTATAATGTGGGAAAAGACTTATGCGGTCCGGTAATTGAAGAAATACAAAAATTCCTCACTGACTATATAGAAAAAATGGATGCCCTTTACTGTGCAGCATCCCTTCCCCCTGACTTTAGCATGACTGACGGCTCATACCGGGCTAAAATAATAGAAGAATGTGTACTTCCCGTATGTAAGAAAAAAAATATCCCCTTTGCGCTTATGATAGGGGTAAAAAGGGCGGTAAACCCGGAGCTTCATCTTGCAGGGGATTCTGTTAAAAAAGCCGGTATTGAGTCTTTAGAATACTTATGCTCAAAGTACCCTGGAAATAAATTCCTTGTTACAATGCTCTCTTTAGAAAACCAGCAGGAGCTTACCGTCACTGCAAGAAAATTCAAAAATTTAATGATATTCGGATGCTGGTGGTTTTTAAACTCCCCTTCTTTAATAGAGTTTATAACCAATATGAGAATCGAATGGCTAGGTAATTCCTTCATCCCCCAGCATTCTGACTGCAGGGTGTTTGAACAGCTGATAAGCAAATGGGAGCACTCAAAAAAAGTTATAGCAGGTGTGTTGGTTAATAAGTACAGCGATTTAATATCTGAAGGCTATAAAATATCAGTGGATGAAATAGAAAGAGATGCAAATAATTTATTTGGAGGTAATTTTTGGAGGTTTTTAGAAAAATAAAAATCATTCTAATAAATGCAGTTTTTGCTTTAAAAGCCTGGAAAAGCAAAGGGTGTTATGTAAATTTAAAAGAATGGGGCGTTGATAAAATTCTATAAAAATTGTACACTTAATATATATGTATTTAGCAGGATAATGTGTTAAGTAGGTGAATTTAGTTGTTAAAGGTACTGCTTGTTGATGATGAGCCATATGTATTTGAAGGACTTAGGATTATGGTTGACTGGGAAAAGTATGGCTTTTCAATTTGTGGCGAAGCTTCAAATGGTGAAGATGCTTTAGAAATAATCAGGACATGCAATCCCCATTTGGTAGTTACAGATATAAAAATGCCTGTAATGGATGGTATCCAGCTTATAAAAACCGTATATGAAGATTCAAATATAAGGGCTAAATTTATCGTAATAAGCGGCTACGATGAGTTTGAATATGCTAAAAATGCCATGAAGTATGGTGTAAACAGCTATATTTTAAAGCCTTTAGATGAAGATGAGCTGAACCAGGCAATAGAAAAAGTAAGCCGCCAGATTTTAGAAGAAAGAAAAGATGAAGAATCAAGAAACAGACAATTGTCCTTTGTGGCTGAAAGCGCTATAAACAGCATATTAAAGGGGGAGGCTACAGAGTCAGATATTAAACGTGCTAATTTTATATTGGAATTGGATGAAAATGAAGAAATAAAAATGCTTTTATTGGAAATTGATAATTTTGACAAGTGGATGAGTGAGTTTGATGAAGTACAGCTTAAGGAAATTAGGGAAAAAATAAAAAAGATAATCAACAGCAGTATGAATAATAAGTTTGATTTAAAAGTTTTTGAAGATGATTTAAACAGATTCTGCATTCTTGTTTCTAAAAGTATGGACATTTACGATACAATTTGCGGATATGCTAAAAATTTAAAAGAAATGATAGAAGAAAAATTAGACTGCAGTGCTTCAATTGCTATAAGCGAACCGGTGGCTGGTATAAAATCCCTTGCAGAACTTTATAAGCAAGTAGACTTGGCCATAAGTTATAAATTTTTTAAAAACATAGGGAGTATTATTTTTTACAAAAACATAAAAAACATGTCAATGAATCATAATTTACTTGAAATAGATATTGATGGGCTAAAAGATTGCATAAGGGAAAATGATACTGAAGGAATAAAAAGAAAAATAAAAAATTTATTCCATGATTTTTCAAAGGACCTTACAGCGCCGGAATTAATTAAAATTTATATAGAAAATTTAGAACTGGAATTCATAAGATATGTACAGGAAATGAAGGGGAATGTGCAGGAGTTTACCAACAAATTAATGGATTTTAACAAAAAAATAGAAAAATCTACTATAGAAGAGCTTAAAAAAGAAGCAACTGACTTATGCATGTTTTTAGGACAGTATATAGAGTCCATTACAACAAGCAATTCAAAGGATATTATAGCTGAAATGAAGCAGTATATTAAGAAAAATTACAATAAAGATATAAATTTAAAAATAATAGGCAAACATCTATATGTTAATCCTGTATACATTGGCAGGAAGTTTAAACAGGTTACAGGAATGCAGTTTAATGAATATTTGCACCAGGTGAGGATAGAGGAAGCTAAAAAACTTTTGAGAAGAACAAATATGAAAATATCTGATGTGGCAAGAAGTGTGGGGTATAGCAGTACAGAATACTTTACATCTAAATTTAAAAGCTTTACAAATTTCTCCCCATCAGAGTTTAAAAATGACTTTTTAGTTAGTTTGCATAAATATTAGAAAATCTGATTCAGAGAGAAAAGGCGGGGTTTTGTGAAGTTTAGATTGCGTATTTTTAGCAAAATAGATGATATACCCATCAATACAAAATTTATTCTAGTAAGTTTCTTATGTGTAATACTTCCTATACTAACAGTGAATTTAATTTTTCTAAATAACTTATCAAGAACTGTAAGGGAAAGGGAAGAAGAAAACTTTAAAATTTCTTACGAAAGGGCAAAAACAGATATTGTAAATGCAATAAGAGAAAGTGTTGCAGTGAGTCATTCCATATATACCGATGCAGATATATACAGGGAACTGGACAGGTATTACAAAAAAGGCGAGTATTACGGTGTATTTATCAGCTCATTAAGGGAGAGGGCAGGAAGGTATTTGGCTATTTACAAAAATATCTCAAATATAACAATATACACCTCAAACAGAACTATAGATTCAGGTGGGCATTTTATTGTAATAGACGATGAAATAAGAGAAAGCCCTTGGTATAAGAAAAACAGGGAAGTTGACGGAAAGCCTGTGCTGTATGCATTTGTTGAGCCCAGGGAATATGGCGGTGGCAAATACAAAGAATTCTTAAGTCTTATAAGGACTATGGACGGGTTTCAAAGAGGTATGCATGACAGGGTTCTCAGGATTGACATTGATACAATTTGGATCCGAAATACATTAAAAAGGGAAGAAGATTATTTAAATTTATATATAGTTGATAATGAAAGAAGAGTGGTTTTGTCTTCTAATGATGAACATATATATGAAGGAGGCAGTGGTTATAGATTTGTAAATTTTGATGATTTGTTTCAGGATGATGAACTTTTGCTTGACTACAATCTTGGGGAAGCTTCCTACATGAAAGGCTGGAGGCTTGTAGGAGTTCCAAATGAAGAAAAAGTATATATGGCAATGAAACAGTCCAGAAATTTCATTTTGCTTCTTGCATTTATAAGCATTTTTATTTCGGGCATTTTAGTATATATAATTTTAAGCTCATACAATTACAGGATAAAAAGACTTTCAAGTCACATGTCCAAATTCGGAGAAGGACAGATGGACATTATATCCTTAAATGAAGGAAAGGATGAAATCGGGCAGTTAATAAACAATTTTAACAAAATGGCTAAAAGAATAAATAACCTTATAAATGATGTTTACAAACTCGAAATTCAAAAAAGGGATTTGGAGCTGGAAAGGGTACAGGCTGAAATTAATTTTCTCCAAAGCCAGATGAATCCCCACTTTTTGTTTAATACTTTAAATGCAATACTGATTGTAAGTAAAAGAAATGGATATACAGAGATAATTGATGTAATAGGATATCTTTCCAAGACTCTTAGAAGACTCCTTAGCTGGAAAGATGATTTGGTTACAGTGGATGAAGAAATATCATTCATAGAAATGTATCTGGAAATAGAAAAGTTCCGCTTTGTAGAGAAATTCAAATATGAAATATTGGCAAATGATGATGTAAAAAATTACAAAATACCAAAAATGAGTATACAGCCTTTGGTGGAAAATGCATGTAAGCATGGTATACAGCCGAAAAAAGATCATGGGAGTATTACTGTTGAAGTAAAGCTTTATAAAGGGGAAGGGGATTTTGAAAAAAAATTAAAAATATCTGTAAAAGACAGCGGAGTAGGTATTCCTGAGGAAAAAATACGGGAAATATTAGAGAACTTAGAAGAAGATATATATACAATAGGAAGTATCGGCATAAAAAATGTATACAGAAGGCTTAAGTTGTATTATGGTGAGGATTTTAAATTTTTCATCCAAAGCACAAAGGGAAAGGGCACGGATGTAAGCTTTATAATTCCACTTGAGAGCAAACTTCCTGATTTATCAAACGAAAAAGACATGTAAAGTGCAGGATATCTGTAAAAATTTAAACGGGAGGTCACCTTAAAATGTTAAAGGTTTTACTTGTAGACGATGAACCACTGGCTATAGAAGGTATGAAGAATAATATAAAATGGGAAAAAATGGGATATAGAATTTGCGGTGAAGCTGCCGATGGGGAAGAAGCTGTATCTATAATACAAAATGTAAAACCTGATGTGGTGGTTACAGATATCAGGATGCCTGTAATAGATGGATTAGAGCTTATATCAATTGTAAAAAAGAGAATAGACAGCAGTATAAAGTTTATAATACTAAGTGGCTACAGTGAATTTGAATATGCTAAAAAAGCAATGGAATTTGGTGTAAGGCATTATTTGTTAAAACCTGTATTTGAAGAAGAAATGCATCAGGTATTAAAGGAGCTTTATACTGAAATTAATGAAGAAAAGAAAAGCCAACTGCAAAAAACAGAAGAAGCCCATATGTCAATAAGCAGTTTAATTAAAAAACTAACTCAGAAAGACGGAAACTACCATGAGCTTATAAACATTTATAATTGTGCCTTTAATGAAAATCCTGCAAAAGTCTGGTATTATGCCCTGCTGAGAATAATACCTGACTGTGCTGACAGGCAGTATTGTGCCAGCAGCCGTGAAAAAGAAGATTTAAATGTAGTTGCAGAATATATGAGGGAAATTGCTAATTTATCAATTGAAAAAAATAAAGAGTTATTTGTCATTAACCATAGTGCAAATACTTTTGGTCTGTTTATAGGGATTTTAGCTGAAAAGCCAAATTACAATCATGTTAAAAATATATTAATTGAGATAGCAGAACCCATAAGACAAAAATACGGTTTTGACTATCAGATTTCCGTAGGTATTCATATTAAAAGCTTAAAAGAGATAAAAAAAGCCTATAATACTTCACTTAAAGCGTTAGAACGCAGTTTTTATTCGGACTTAAACAGTGTGGTATTTTATCATGCAGTTAAAGATGTTAATTTTAACTACAATTTTTTAAACAGTGAATTTATTAATTCCGTTATCCAGGCAATAGAAGAAATTGATGAAGAAAAGGTTGAAAGAATTATACAAAGAGAGTTTGCATTTTTTAAAAAGAAGTTATTAGACCCTGAAATAGTACAAATCTATGTTAATAATATTATTTACCGGAGCAATAAAATAATAGGAAAAACAGATGATGAGGAAAATTTTAAAATTGACATATCAGAATTGGAAAACAGGGAAAATTCAATCTCACAGTTAAAGAAGGCTGTTATTCACCACTGTAAGCACTGCTGCAGGGTATTAGGAAAGAAGAACAGAGAAAACCTTGATGAAAATACTTACAGAATAGAGGAATATATAAGGGAAAATTACAAAAGGCCTATTACCATAAAAGAGATGTCAAAAGAACTTTATATAAATCCTGTATATCTTGGACAGTTATTTAAAAAAACATTTGGAATGAGGTTTAGTGATTATGTACATCAGATGAGGATAGATGAAGCAAAGAGACTTTTAGAAGAGACAACAATGGAGATATCGGAAATAGCAAGGGAAGTGGGATATTCCAGTTACAATACCTTTTTAAAATACTTTGAAAAAAACACCGGGACAAAGCCTGCCGATTATAAAACCAATTCTAAAAAAGTTTAATTTTTAGGGTATACATCTTTAATTTGTGAAATCAAAAAGCCGATAAATAATTGTATAATAAAATACAAGTAGTGCACGCTTTTAAAAAAGCAGTGTACAAATTATCACTAAGGGGGAAAAGCAATGAAAAATAGCAAGAAATTGTTGATCATTTGTCTTTCTGTAGTACTTGCATTGTCCTTTGTACTTGCAGGTTGTAAGAAAGACGATCGCGGAGAACCATCTCCTACATCCAGCAACGATGGCGGAGGCAAAGAAAATCTTATGACAATAACTGCCTTTATCAGCCGTGCAGGAACTAATCCCACAAAAGACAACAGAATCTATCAAAAGATTAAAGAAGCATTTAATGTAGAATTTCAATTTGAATATGTTGTGGGAGAAATAGGAGAAAGAGTTGGAACAATGACAGCAGGTGGAGAGTACCCGGATATTATAGGTGTACAATCCAATGAAGCAAACCAGTTCATCGATGCAGGAGCATTTATTCCACTAGAGAAGTACATCAATGACAAAGAAAATTTTCCAAACCTTAACAGACACTATGGTGAATTAATCAATAGAATAAAACATGATGATGGGCACGTATACATTATGCCAAACTATGGTGTACACTACGGTGAACACCGTCAGAATGAAAACTGGGGTCCGGCATTCTGGATTCAAATTGCAGTTCTAAAAGAATTTGGTTATCCAAAAATTAAGACATTAGATGAATACTTTGATTTAATTGAAAAGTACGTAGAAAAATATCCAGAAATTGACGGTCAAAAGACAATAGGATTTATTGTATTAACAGACCGTGGAAGAGACTGGACATTGAGAAACGCTCCATCACACCTTGCAGGAGCTCCTAATGACGGTATTGTCATAGTAGACCAGGAAACTAAAGTAGCTGAAGTATATCAGCACAAAGATATTTCAAAGAGATACTTCAAAAAACTTAATGAAGCGTATAATAATGGCTTGGTGGATCCGGAAGGCTTCGTTATTGACTTTGACCAATATATACAAAAACTTGCAAGTGGAGCTGTTTTAGGTCTTTTCGACCAGCGCTGGAACTTTAATAAAGCAAACGAAGCTCTGCACCAGCAAGGAAAATACGATAGAATGTACATGCCGGTTCCGATTGTTTTTGATGAAAGCATAAGAGACTGGTATCTGACACGTCCGGAGCTTAACGTTAACAGTGGTTTTGCGATAACTACAAGTTGTAAGGATCCTGACAGAGTAATGAGACTATTTGAGGCCTTGTTGGATGAAGAGTGGCAAAAGCTTCTCCAGTGGGGTGAAGAGGGTATAGATTACCTTGTTGACGAAGACGGAATGTTCTATAGAAATGACCAAATGAGAAAAGAACAGCAAAGCCCTGACTGGAAACTTGCAAATAAAGCAGATGACTTATTTGAATTTGCACCTAAGTTAGAAGGAACATATTCTGACGGCAATGCAACATCACCTGGATTGCAGCCAATAGAATATTTTGAAGGATTGACAGAGCCTGAAAAAGAACTGCTTACAGCATACGGCGTTCAAACTCAGGGACAGTTGCACTCAACACCACCTGAAAACCCACTGTACTTCCCGGCTTGGTCAATCAATATACCAACCAACAGTGTACCGGCTACTGTCTCACAGCAGATGCAGGACTTAGCATTTGAGTATTTACCACAGATTATAATGGCTCCTACATCTGAATTTGAATCTTTGTGGGCAGATTTTGTTAAAAAACATGAAGAGTTAGATATAGAAGCATTTGAAAAACATATAAATGAAGGTATACAGAGAAGAATGACAGAATGGGCTAAGTAAATTGACATTTGGAAAAACAAATAGAGGAAGGTATCATGATACCTTCCCCTATTTGTGAAAATATAGGAAATAAAATTTTAATATATTATTTGTTATAAGGGTAGTTTAGTTTATAATTAGGAGAGTGTTTATATGCAAGATTCCAGCTTATCTACAGGTATCAGTAATACCATGGTAGTAAAGAAAAGTGCCAGGAGAAAAAAGTGGGAAAAAATAAAAAGCCAGAGACAGCTTATGCTCATGTCTGTCCCACTCCTTATATATATTATAATATTTCACTATATACCGCTGTATGGATGGCTGATGGCATTCCAAAGATACAGACCAAGCCCTACTGCTACCATATTTAATCAGGAATGGGTGGGCTTAGAGCAATTTAAATTCTTATTTAAAGGTGCCAACTTTGGAAGGGTTTTAAGAAATACAGTAGCCATGAGTCTAATAAATCTGGTTCTTTCCTTCGTTACAGCTATAGCCTTGGCACTTTTATTAAACGAGATAAAGAATTTATTTGTTAAAAAAGTAGTTCAAACTATATCTTATTTACCTTATTTCTTATCATGGGTTATTGCTGCAACAATGGTGTCCCAGGCTCTTTTAAATAACGGTATAGTTAATGAAATACTTCTTGCTCTAAGAATAATAGATCAGCCAAAGTTGTGGCTGGCGGAAGGTAAGCACTTCTGGACCATATTTGGAGTGGCCAATGTGTGGAAAAATGTAGGTTTTAATGCAATAGTTTATCTTGGTGCAATGGCAGCCATCGACCCTCATCTTTACGAGGCGGCGGAAATTGACGGAGCCGGAAGGTTCAAAAAAATGCGCTATATAACTTTACCAGGAATCAAATCCACTTTTATGGTGCTATTGATAATGAATGTTGCACACCTTTTGAGTGCAGGGACCGGCGGAAGCGGTTTTGAGTTCCAGTTACTGCTTCAAAGACCTGGTAACATTGCATGGTCTGAAACAATTGACGTATTTGCAATAAGGTACGGTATCAGGCAGAGTAACTTCTCATTAGCTACAGCTGCAGGTATGTTTAAGACAGTTGTAAGTATATTCCTGGTATTTAGCGTAAACGCCATAGCAAAAAAACTCGGGGAAGAAAGGCTTATATAAGGAGGTGGGAGTATGTATGTTAAAATAGGAAAAAAGAGATACAGCGTAGCTGATATAGCATTTAATGTTTTTAACTTTCTTATTATGACGTTTTTGATTATTTCTACATTATACCCTTTCTTAAATACTCTTGCCGTGTCATTTAATGATGGTATTGATGCACTAAGAGGGGGAATACGCCTTTGGCCAAGGATGTTTACACTGCAAAACTATAAAACTGTATTTGTTGGCGGGACAATTTTTAATGCATTCCTTGTATCTGTTGCCAGGACCATTTTAGCTGCTGCTATAAACGTTTTTCTCACAGCCATGATGGGATATTGCCTGAGCAGGAAAGAATATGTGCTAAATAAATTTATCACAGTTGTGTTTGTTTTGACAATGTATTTTAACGCAGGTTTGATACCTAACTATCTTTTGATTAAAAAACTTGGACTTTTAAATAGTTTTTGGGTTTATATAATCCCAGGTATGATATCAGCATTTAATGTTATAGTTGTAAGAACTTATATAAATACCATACCGGAAAGTCTTGTAGAGTCTGCAAGAATAGATGGCGCAGGGGATTTTAAAATATTTATACGTATTATTTTCCCTCTTGCAAAACCAGCCCTTGCCGTTGTTGGTATGTTTACAATAATATATCAGTGGAACAGCTGGTTTGACACATATTTATATGCACCGTCAAAGCAGGAACTTAGTACACTGCAATATGAACTTCAAAAACTTTTGGCTTCTTCATTTAGCCAAAGTAGTGCACAGAGAGCTACCAGTGCGACAGCCGGTCAGATGGCATCCAGCTTGGTAACTCCGGTAACTCTCCAGGCTGCTATTACTATAATTGCAATGGTGCCAATACTTTGCGTATATCCACTGCTGCAAAAATACTTTATTGCAGGATTAAATGTTGGAGGAGTAAAAGAATAACTACCATTAATGTTTTAAACGGGGCAAAGTAAACTTATAGGGAGAGATAAAAAAAGAAATGTACAGATGCTGGCTAAGGTATGACAAAATAAAAAATAAAGAACTTATGGATAGCTACATCAGACTGTGCAGCCAAATTGTTACTGATATGTATACACCAATAGTTAATTCAGCTAAAGCTGAATTAACTAACGGGTTATTTAGTATGTTAGGCACAAAACCAAATATTTCGAAAACTCCCAGGGGTTCATCATTTATTATGTTGGGTATATTGGGTAAGAATGAATATATAGATAGAGAGATATTAGAATCTGAAAAAGAAAAGGTATGTAAAGACGGCTATATTATAAAAACAATTGATAAAGAGAAAGAAAGATTTATTATTATAGCTTCAAAAACAGAAAAAGGTATTTTATACGGAGCATTTGCATTTCTAAGGTTTATGCAAATGCAAAGAGATATTGATAACTTCTATTTAATTGATAATCCCCATAACCCTCTAAGAATTATCAATCACTGGGACAATATGGACGGCAGCATTGAAAGAGGGTATGCGGGAAAATCTATTTTTTTTGAAAAAAATAAAATTGTAAATAACATGGACAGAATAACCGACTATGCCAGGCTTTTAGCATCAGTGGGAATAAACGGGGTTGTAATTAATAATGTAAATGTACATCAAACAGAGACCAGGCTCATTACAAAAGAATATTTAAAAGATGTGGCAGGACTTGCAGAAATATTTAGAAATTACGGCGTAACTCTTTATTTAAGTATAAATTATGCAAGCCCCATTGAACTTGGGGATTTAGATACCGCTGACCCTTTAGATGAAAGGGTAAAACAGTGGTGGAAAGACAAAGCAGAGGAAATATATGAGTATATCCCCGATTTTGGAGGGTTTTTAGTAAAAGCAGATTCAGAGTTCAGGCCAGGTCCCTTTACATACGGGAGAAACCATGCAGATGGTGCTAATATGCTGGCGGAAGCATTAGAACCTTTTGGCGGGATTGTTATATGGAGATGTTTTGTCTATAACTGCCTACAGGACTGGAGAGATACAAAAACAGACAGGGCAAAGGCAGCATATGACAATTTTAAGCCTTTAGACGGTTTATTCCACGACAATGTAATTTTGCAAATTAAAAACGGTCCTATGGATTTTCAGGTAAGAGAACCGGTTTCTCCTCTTATTGGCGGGCTGGAGAATACAAATCATGTAGTTGAATTTCAAATAACCCAGGAATATACAGGCCAGCAAATACACCTGTGCTACCTTGTTCCAATGTGGAAAGAGGTGCTGGATTTTGATACGAGAATAGGTGGCAAAAGTGTAACTGTTAAGGAAATATTAAGTGGTTCTTTTTACAAAAACAAATACAGTGGCATGGCGGCTGTTGCCAATATAGGAAACGATGCAAATTGGACAGGGCACCAGCTGGCACAGGCAAATTTTTACGGGTATGGGCGTCTTGCATGGAATCCGGATTTATCATCAGAGAGCATAACTGATGAGTGGGTTAGAATGACTTTTTCCAATGAAAAAGATGTAGTTGACACTATATCCCACATGCTCCTTGTATCCTGGAGTATTTATGAGAAATACACCACACCTTTGGGTATAGGGTGGATGGTAAATCCCGGACACCACTACGGACCTAATGTAGACGGGTATGAATACGATAAATGGGGAACCTATCACAGAGCAGACATCCATGGAATTGGTGTGGATCGTACAGTAAAATCTGGGACAGGGTATACAGCCCAGTATAGCAAAGAGGTCATGGAGATTTACGAAGATATAAATACATGCCCTGAAGAACTGCTTCTTTTCTTTCACCGTGTGCCTTATAGTTATAAGTTAAAATCAGGTACAACCCTGATCCAGCACATTTATAACACTCATTTTGAGGGTGTGGAGCAAGTTGAGGAAGACCTTATTAAAAAGTGGCAGGGTTTAAAAGGAAAAATAGAAGAAGAATCTTTTAATCATGTTTTGGAAAGACTTAATATGCAGCTGGAACATTCAAAAGAATGGCGGGATGTAATAAATACTTATTTTTACAGAAAGACGGGGATAAAAGACCAACTAAATAGAAAAATTTACTAAGGAGGTTTTTATGGAGAATCAGGTACCTGCTTACAAGAATAAAGAACTTAGTTTTGAGGAAAGAGCTAAAGACCTGGTTTCAAGGATGACTCTTGAAGAAAAGGTAATGCAAATGCTGCACAGCGCTCCAGGAATACCGAGGCTTGGTATAAAGCCATATAATTGGTGGAACGAAGCCCTTCATGGAGTTGCTAGGGCGGGAACTGCAACAATGTTTCCCCAGGCTATTGGTATGGCTGCAACTTTTGATGACGAACTGATATACAAAGTTGCGGATGTTATTTCCACAGAAGGGAGAGCCAAGTTTCATGAGTCTCAGAGAAAGGAAGATTATGGAATATACAAAGGGCTGACCTTTTGGTCTCCTAATGTAAATATTTTTAGAGACCCAAGATGGGGAAGGGGACATGAAACATATGGTGAGGATCCCTATTTGACAAGCAGGTTGGGAGTTGCCTTTATAAAAGGACTACAGGGAAATGATGAAAAATACTTAAAGGCTGCTGCTTGTGCTAAGCACTTCGCTGTACACAGCGGACCTGAGCTGGAGAGGCATGAGTTTAATGCAATTGCTTCAGAAAAAGATATGCGGGAGACATATCTTCCTGCATTTAAAGCCTGCGTAGTGGAAGGAAAAGTTGAAGCTGTTATGGGGGCATACAACAGGACAAATGGTGAGCCCTGCTGCGGCAGCAAAACACTGCTTCAGGATATATTAAGGGATGAGTGGGGATTTACCGGCCATGTAGTTTCTGACTGCTGGGCTATAAAAGATTTCCATGAAACCCACATGGTTACTAAAACCGCTCCTGAATCAGTTGCATTAGCAGTCAATAACGGATGTGATTTAAACTGCGGCAATATGTACGGGAATTTATTAATAGCCCACAAAGAAGGCCTTGTGGATGAGGAAACTATAGATAAGGCGGTAATCAGATTAATGATTACAAGAATGAAGCTTGGAATGTTTGATGATGAAGAAGATGTACCTTATGCAAAGATACCGTATGAAATAAATGATTGCAAGGAACACAGGGAATTTGCCCTTGAGGTTTCAAAAAAATCATTGGTTCTTTTGAAAAATGACAACAATTTATTGCCATTAGATAAAAACAAAATAAAATCAATTGCGGTAATCGGACCTAATGCCAACAGTAGGGATGCATTAATAGGTAATTACTACGGAGATGCATCAAGATATGTTACTGTACTGGATGGAATCAGGGAGGTTGTTTCTGAAGATACCAGGATATACTACGCTGAAGGCTGTCACTTGTACAAGGAGAAACCTACTTTAGCTGAAAGAGGTGCAGGTTTTGCAGAAGCGGTTTCTGTTGCAGAAAGAGCCGATGTTGTAGTTATGTGCTTAGGTCTTGACGCAACCATTGAAGGAGAACAGGGAGATGTGTCCAATGACTACGCCGGTGGTGACAAGCCTGACTTAAATCTTCCAGGGCTTCAGCAGGAACTTTTGGAAGCTGTTCACAAAGCCGGAAAGCCCATTATTTTAGTACTTTTGGCAGGCAGTGCATTGGCAGTTACATGGGCAGATGAAAATGTACCTGCAATTATACAAGCATGGTATCCGGGAGCAGAAGGAGGAAAGGCAATTGCTTCACTGATATTTGGTGAGTACAGCCCTTCCGGAAGACTGCCGGTAACCTTTTACAGGACAACAGAAGAACTGCCAGATTTCAGGGATTATTCAATGGAAAACCGCACATATAAATACATGAAGAATCCAGCCCTTTATCCCTTTGGCTATGGCTTAAGCTATACAAAGTTTGAGTACAGCAATCTCACCCTTTCAAAGGATAAGGTTAATGTGGGAGAGGGCATAGAATGCAGCGTAAAGGTAAAAAATACAGGCAGTTTTAAAGCTGATGAAATTGTACAGTTGTATGTAAAAGAAGTTGACAATCCGGAAGCTCCAAGATGGCATTTGGAAGGTTTTAAGAGGATTAATTTAGCACCTGGTGAGGAAAAGACTGTTGAATTCCAGCTAACAAAAAAGCAGTTGTCCTTTATAAATGAAGAAGGAAAGCGCATGATAAAACCAGGTACATTTAAAATATTTGTTGGCGGAAGCCAGCCGGATGAGAGAAGCCAGGAACTTACAGGAACTAAGGTGGAAGAAGCTTCCTTTGAAGTTGTAGGGAATATGCTTGAAATAGAATACTGATAAATCTTGAGAGGTCAAATACTAAGATTATGCAGGGGGGATAAAAATGGCATATTTACTAGGAGTAGATATAGGTACATCGGGTACAAAAACAGTACTCTTTGATGAAGCAGGAAATACAATTGCCAGTGCATTGGAAGAATATCCTTTATATCAGCCCAACGTTGGATGGGCGGAACAGGATCCTGAAGACTGGTGGAGGGCTACGTATAAGTCAATAAACCAGGTTATAGCAAAAAGCGGGATTGATGCATCTGAAATTAAAGGTGTGGGTCTTTCGGGACAAATGCATGGTGCTGTTTTGCTGGATAAGGATTCAAATGTACTAAGAAGGGCAATAATCTGGTGCGACCAGAGAAGTTATTTAGAATGTGAACAGATTACTTCAATGATAGGAAAGGAAAGACTTATTGAGATAACAGCAAATCCTGCATTAACCGGATTTACTGCATCTAAAATACTATGGGTAAAAAATAATGAACCGGAAATTTTTGAAAAGGTGAAAAAAATACTTCTTCCAAAGGACTATATCAGATTCCGCCTAACCGGGGAATTTGCCACTGAAGTATCCGATGCCAGCGGTATGCAGCTAATGGATATACCAAATAGAAAGTGGAGTGACGAGGTATTAGAAAAGCTTGAGATAGATAAAAGTATGCTGGGAACTTTATATGAATCCTATGAAATAACCGGAAAAGTCCACAAAGAAGCAGCTGAGTTAACCGGACTTAAAGAAGGAACACCGGTAGTAGGTGGTGGTGGTGACCAGGCAGCAGGTGCGGTTGGAAATGGAATAGTAAGACCAGGGGTTATTTCTTCAACCATTGGTACTTCAGGAGTTGTATTTGCGTTCTCAGATAGTGTAACAATAGACCCCTTAGGAAGGGTGCATACTTTCTGCCACGCTGTACCCAACACCTGGCATGTAATGGGGGTTACCCAGGGAGCAGGCTTGTCTCTTAAATGGTTTAGGGATAATTTCTGCATAGAAGAAAAGAGAACTGCAGAGCTTATGGATACCGACCCTTATATACTAATGGATCAGGAAGCGGAAAATGTGGAGCCTGGCTGCAGTGGTCTTATTTATCTTCCATATCTCATGGGGGAGAGGACGCCCCATCTTGACCCTAGGGCAAAGGGAGTATTTTTCGGACTATCTGCAAAGCATGAAAAACCACATTTTATAAGGTCAGTCATGGAAGGGGTTGTATACAGCCTCAGGGATTGTCTGGAAATAATTAAAGGCATGGGAATAGATGTTTCCCAGGTAAGGGCTTCCGGAGGCGGCGGAAAGAGTAAATTATGGCGCCAGATGCAGGCAGATGTATTTGGAACAGACATTGTGACAATAAGCTCAAGTGAGGGCCCCGCTCTTGGTGTTGCACTCCTTGCGGGTGTAGGAACAGGTGTTTACAGCAGTGTGCCGGAGGCTTGTGATGCTGTTATTAAAGTAAAAACAGTACAAAATGCAAATAAGGACTTGTACGATAAATACAATAAGTATTATAATATGTACAAGAGACTTTATAATTCACTTAAAAAGGATTTTTATGATTTAGCTGATATAATTGAATAATTTAGGTAATAGAAAAATGCAGTATATAAAATTTTAAAATAACCGGGAGGGAGTAAAAATGGCAGAATTTTTTAAAAACATTTCAAAAATACAATATGAAGGAAAGGATTCAGATAATCCATTAGCATTTAAATACTACAATCCGGATGAAGTAATTGACGGAAAGACAATGAAAGAGCATCTAAGGTTTGCAGTTGCTTACTGGCATACTTACCAAGGCGTAGGTGTGGATCCCTTTGGAGCTGGAACAGCTATAAGACCTTGGGATGATATAACAGATCCTATGGATCTTGCTAAGGCAAAAGTAGAGGCAAATTTTGAGTTTTGTGAAAAGCTGGGTGTTCCGTATTTCTGTTTCCATGACAGGGATATAGCACCTGAGGCATCTACACTAAGAGAAACAAACAAAAGGCTTGATGAAATAGTTGCAAAAATAAAAGAATATTTAAAAAACAGCGATGTAAAACTTTTGTGGGGTACCACAAATGCATTTGGTCACCCTAGATTTGTACATGGGGCATCTACTTCTCCAAATGCAGATGTATTTGCATTTGCAGCAGCCCAGGTAAAAAAAGCAATGGAAATTACCCTTGAGCTTGGAGGGGAAAACTATGTATTCTGGGGCGGCAGAGAAGGTTATGAAACACTTCTCAATACCAATATGAAACTTGAGCTTGACAATATGGCAAGATTTTTACAAATGGCTGTTGATTATGCAAAAGAAATTGGATTTAAAGGCCAGCTGCTAATTGAGCCTAAGCCAAAGGAGCCTACAAAACATCAATATGACTTTGATACTGCAACTGTATATGGCTTCTTACTAAAATATGGATTAGATAAGCATTTCAAAATGAATATAGAAGCGAATCATGCTACTTTAGCTGCTCATACTTTCCAACATGAACTGCGTGTTGCAAGAATAAACGGAATACTTGGAAGTATAGATGCAAACCAGGGAGACCTGCTATTAGGATGGGATACCGACCAGTTCCCAACTAATATCTACGATACTACTTTAGCAATGTATGAAGTTATAAAAGCAGGCGGGTTTACAACAGGAGGATTAAACTTTGACGCTAAGGTAAGAAGAGGTTCCTTTGAGCCTGAAGATCTTTTCTATGCTCATATCGCAGGTATGGACGCATTTGCTAAAGGATTTAAAATTGCAAATAAAATTGTTAAGGATGGTAAATTCGATAAATTTATTGAGGAAAGATATAAGAGCTATGAAAGCGGCATAGGAAAAGACATTGTAGAAGGAAAAGTTGGATTTAAAGAGCTGGAAGAATATGCACTCAATAATGATCAGATTAAAAATGTTTCAGGCAGACAAGAAGTTCTTGAAGCTATACTTAACCAGTACATTTTAGAAGATTAACACTTAAAATCAAATTTCATATCATACTTCCCTTGTTTAAGTGTAAAAGACTGCTTTTGAAGCAGTCTTTTACTAACAATAAAATAATAAAAAGTGAGGAAATACTTATGGGTGTTATTAAAGAAAAATTTTCAGACGGAAAAGATTTTAATAATATAGACATATACACGCTGTCTAATGATTCCGGGATGAAGGCTAAAATAACAAATTACGGAGGTATAGTTGTATCCCTTTTTGTTCCGGACAGTAGCGGGAAAATTGATGATGTTGTTTTAGGCTATGACAGCCTTCACAATTATTTTAAAAACAGCTGTTATTTTGGCGGGATAATCGGAAGGCATGCCAACAGGATTGAAAATTCATCCTTTGAACTTAACGGGAAAGTATATAATCTGGTGAAAAATGAGGGAAAAAACCATATTCACGGCGGCAATATAGGTTTTGACAGTGTGGTTTGGAATGCAGAAATAATTGAAGAAGATGGTGTGGAAGCACTTAAATTAACTTATAGAAGTAAGGACGGGGAAGAAAACTATCCAGGCAATCTTGATGTAACGGTAATATACAAAGTAACAAAGGACAACGCCCTTTCTATAGAATACCAAGCGATTTCTGACAAGGACACAGTGGTAAATCTCACAAATCATTCTTATTTTAATCTTTCAGGTCACAGCTATGGGGATATATTAAATCATGAAGTTATGATTAATGCAGACAAGTTTACTCCTATAGATGAATACTCAATACCTACAGGTGAAATAAGGGACGTGGAAGGAACTCCTATGGATTTCAGGAAAATGAAACCAATAAAAGATGCAATTGAAATGGAGGATATCCAGATTACTTACGGGAAGGGATTTGACCACAACTGGGTTTTAAATACAAAAGGTATAACGGAAAAAGCGGCAGAGGTGTTTGACCCGGTTAGTAAAAGGCGTATGGAAGTGTATACCACAAAGCCGGGAGTGCAGTTTTATACGGGGAATAATATCGTAGATTCAAAAATGGGGAAAGACGGTGTAAAATACAGCAAAAGAAGCGGATTTTGTCTTGAAACCCAGTATTTTCCCAACGCATTGAAGCACAAACATTTTCCCTCACCAATTCTAAAAGCAGGAGAAAAGTATCAGCATAAAACCATATATAAATTTTTATAAAAAATGTATTGACAAAGTATCTCCTGACATGTATTATTATATAAAACATATAGGTTTAGTTGGCATTAGTCAATTAAACCTATATGTAAAAATGTTAGGAGAGTGAATAATATGAAGGATAGAAAATTTAAGTTTGACACTTTGCAGGTACATGCAGGTCAAGAACCTGACCCTGCAACAGGCTCTAGGGCAGTTCCAATTTATCAGACTACTTCATATGTATTTAAAGATGCACAACATGCTGAGGATCTTTTTTCATTGAAAGAATCCGGCAATATATATACCAGAATAATGAATCCTACCACTGATGTTTTAGAAAAGAGAATTGCAGCCCTTGAAGGAGGGGTGGGGGCTTTGGCAGTTGCCTCAGGTTCTGCTGCCATAACTTATGCAGTAATGAATATTGCAGGAGCAGGGTATGAGATTGTATCAGCAAGCACTTTGTATGGAGGTACTTATAATTTATTTTCCGTTACATTACCTAAGTATGGCATAAATACGGTTTTTGTTGATCCGGACGATCCTGAGAATTTCAGAAAAGCAATTAATGAAAAAACAAAGGCGGTATTTATAGAATCCATAGGAAATCCAAGTTCCAATATAATTGATATTGAGGAAGTGGCAAAAATTGCCCACGAAAACGGGGTACCTTTAATTGTGGACAACACATTTGGAACACCTTACCTGATAAGACCTTTTGAGTTTGGGGCTGATATAGTTGTACATTCAGCAACAAAATTCATTGGTGGTCATGGTACCTCAATAGGGGGACTCATTGTTGATTCAGGTAAATTTGACTGGGCAGCAAGCGGCAGGTTTCCGGAATTTACAGAGCCGGACATGAGTTATCACGGATTGAAATATTCTGAAGCCCTTGGTCCCTTAGCGTATATTACTAAAGTAAGGGTGCAGCTATTAAGGGATACCGGTGCTGCAATCAGCCCGTTTAATTCCTTTTTGCTCCTTCAAGGTCTTGAGACTTTGTCCTTAAGGGTTGAAAGGCATGTTTCCAATACTAAAAAAATCGTTGAGTTTTTAAAGAATCATCCCAATGTGGCTTGGGTTAATTATCCGGGCAGCGAAGACAGCAAGTACTATAATCTTGCACAGAAATATTTTCCAAAGGGACCAGGCTCTATATTTACCTTTGGAATTAAGGGCGGAGTAGAGTCTGCTAAGAAGTTTATTGACAGTTTGGAAATTTTCTCCCTATTGGCAAACGTGGCAGATGCAAAATCCCTTGTAATTCACCCTGCAACTACTACTCACGGACAGCTTTCAGAGGAGGACCAAAAGGCTGCAGGGGTTACTCCGGACCAGATAAGACTTTCCATTGGAATTGAAGATCCGGAGGATCTTATTTATGACTTGGACCAGGCACTAAAAAAAGCAGTAGAGTAGATTATATAAGCAGGATTGCAAGAATTAATGGGCAGTACACCGGGAATGGCAAACTGGAATATATAAACAGTTAACGGGAATATATGACCCAATAAATAATGTATGACCAGAATAAATGCAGTATAAAAGTATATAGCATATGGGAAAATAAATACCAGTATTTAGAAACAGGGCTGCTGCACTGATAAACTAGTGCACAGCCTCTTTTTTTAACTTGCTATATATTTAAAAAATCAGTATAATGAAATTAAATTGTATCTGATGCATAATTAGGTCAAAGATTGAAATTATTTATCACAAAAGTCAAGGAATATGAGGAGTACAAATGATTGATCTACTTAAAAGAAAGCGTTATATATTATTGGACATTGGTTTAATTCTATGTGTATTGGTGGTTATTATAATACTTGGTCAAAGTTTCGTGAACGTGATAAGACCTTTTATTTATGCTTTGGTTCTTGCATATATTTTAAATCCTTTGGTAAACTTTATTGAAAAGGGAAAAGTGAAAAGGGTTTTTGCAATACTGATTGTTTTTTTATCAATTTGTATTTTTGTTGTATCCATATTTGCGATAATTATACCTAAATTTGCAAAAGATATATCTGTTTTTATCACAGAGGAAATTCCTGCAATTTTTAATTTTGTAAATAAAGCCATAGATGATTTCAAGTCGGGAAATTTGTTTAAAATACCCGAAGTGTTGTACGATTATATAAACATAGACAATGAATTAAAGAAAATTGCAAAAGTCATAAGTAATGCCTTTAGTCAACTTTCAACTATAATAGTGGAAGGTACAGGCACACTTTTAGACATAGTGCTGACGCCTATAATTGCTTTTTATTATCTTAAGGATAAAGATATAATTATAAATACATTTATGAAACCTATAAATAACAATAAAAGGGATAAATTAAAGGTAATTGCAAAGGAAATAGATACTGTGTTAGGCGGTTTTATAAGGGGACAGCTGGTAATAGCTGTTTTTGTTGGCATACTTACAGGTGTGGGATGCAAAATATTGGGGGTTCCCCACTCCCTTACAATTGGACTGGTGGCAGGAATTACCAATGTTATCCCTTATTTTGGACCATGGATAGGAGGAATATTGCCGGTAATCCTTGCTATTATGGATAGTCCCATAAAGGCTTTGTGGGTTGCCATAATGATAGTTATTGTACAGCAGTTAGAATCTGCATTTATTTCTCCCCAGGTTATGTCCCGCAGTGTAGGTCTGCACCCTCTTTTAGTTATGTTTTCAGTTTTATTTTTTGGAAAAGCTTTTGGTATTATTGGTATGATAATAGGTGTGCCTTTGACGGCAACTATAATAGTAATAGTTAAACATGTTTTAGAACTAAGAAAATCCTTTAAAGCAAAAATTCAAACAGCAAACAGAGGTATAGAATAAAATAAAGATATTATAGTAAGGATGTGTTATAAATGCTTGTTATTTTATCAGGAAGTTCCGGAGTAGGTAAAAATACAGTTATTAACAAAATATCAAAAGAAAACAGCAATATTGAGCTAATGCCCACTATGACCACAAGGGAAATGAGACCTGGTGAAGAACCGGGGAAGCCCTATACATTTGTAACAAAAGAAGAGTTTGAACAGATGATAAAAAATGAGGAGCTTTTGGAGTATCAGATAGTCCATGGGTATTATTACGGAACCCCTAAAAAAGTTGTTGAAGAAAAGCTTAAAAGCGGAAAAGTTCTCATAAAAGATATTGATGTGGACGGTACCCAGGTTTTAGTAAAAAAACTACCAAAAGTTGTTACCATATTTATAAAACCTGCTTCAAAAGAACAGCTTATTGAGAGGCTTAAGTCACGGGGGGAGACAAGAATTGAAACGAGAATTGCCAGGTACGAATATGAAGAAGAAATGTCTAAGAACTATCAATATATTGTAATAAATGATAAACTAGAAGAAGCAGTTGCTGAAATTAAAAATATAATTGATAAAGAATATAAAAAATTAAACTCTCAAAACTAAGGTTCTTTGCGTAGGTTTAGTTAATGGAAACTGGGGGACTTTACAGACAGCTTCTTAATCATTTTTTATATTTATACATTTATACAAAGGAGGGTATTTTATGCCGAAGGGAAGATTTGGCATCCATGGGGGACAGTACATTCCGGAAACCCTTATGAATGCAGTTAATGAACTTGAAGAAAGCTATGAGAAATTTAAAAAAGACCAGGCTTTTCTTAAAGAGCTGGAAGATTTATTAAAAAATTATGCCGGCAGACCGTCACTTCTCTACTATGCAGAGAAAATGACTGAGGATTTAGGGGGGGCAAAAGTTTATTTAAAGAGGGAGGATCTTAACCATACAGGTTCACATAAAATAAACAATGTATTAGGTCAGGTACTTCTTGCAAAATATATGGGGAAAACCCGTGTAATTGCAGAAACAGGGGCAGGACAGCACGGGGTGGCAACTGCAACGGCAGCGGCACTTTTAGGGCTGGAATGTGAAATTTTCATGGGTAAGGAAGATACAGAAAGACAAGCATTAAATGTTTTTAGGATGAAGCTTTTAGGGGCAAAAGTACACACCGTTACAAGCGGGACCCAGACCCTGAAGGATGCAGTTAATGAAACAATGCGTGAGTGGGCAAGGAGAGTGGAGGACACTCATTATGTATTGGGTTCTGTAATGGGACCTCACCCTTTTCCTACAATTGTGAGGGATATGCAAAGCATTATAGGCAGGGAGGTCAGAAAACAAATTTTAGAAAAAGAAGGAAAGCTGCCGGATGTTTTAATGGCATGCATTGGAGGCGGCAGCAATGCCATAGGACTGTTTTATGATTTTATTGAAGATAAAGAAGTTAGGCTCATAGGATGTGAAGCTGCAGGGCATGGTGTGGATACAGATAAAAATGCAGCTACCATGACAGTTGGAACCCTTGGCATATTCCATGGAATGAAGTCGTATTTTTGCCAGGACGAATACGGTCAAATTGCACCTGTTTATTCAATTTCTGCAGGGCTGGACTATCCTGGAGTGGGACCGGAACACGCAAATTTGAAAGATATGGGAAGGGCAGAATATGTGGCTGTTACTGATGAAGAAGCAGTAGAAGCCTTTGAATACCTTTCAAAGACAGAGGGAATTATTCCAGCAATTGAAAGCGCCCATGCAGTGGCCTATGCAAAAAAAATTGCACCAAAAATGAAAAAAGACCAGATAATTGTAATTTCTCTTTCCGGAAGAGGGGATAAAGATGTGGCTGCAATAGCCCGTTATAGGGGGGAAGAAATATATGAGTAAAATAAAGCAGGTATTTGAAAATAAAAAAGCTTTTATACCATTTATTACGGCGGGTGATCCTAACCTTAAAACTACTGAAGAACTGGTAATAAAGATGGCTGATGCAGGTGCAGATTTAATTGAACTTGGCATACCCTTTTCTGACCCGGTTGCAGAAGGACCGGTAATAGAGGCAGCCAGCTACCGTGCATTAAAGGCGGGAGCCACCACTGATAAAATTTTTGATATGGTATCAAATATTAGAAAGACATGCAGCGTTCCAATAGCTTTCATGACATATGCCAATCCTGTATTTACCTATGGAACTGATAAGTTTATGAGAAAGTGCAAAGAAGTGGATGTGTCAGCAGTTATCATTCCTGATATCCCTTTCGAAGAAAAAGAAGAGATTCTTCCCTTTTCATCAAAATACGGGATTGACTTTATTTCCATGATTGCCCCAACTTCAAAAAACCGTATACGTGCCATTTCCCGTGAAGCACAAGGGTTTTTGTATTGTGTTTCTTCAATGGGGGTAACAGGTGTCCGTGAGGATATAGGCAGTGATGTGGAGGAAATGATTAAAATAGCCAAAGAGGAAAATGATATTCCATGTGCAGTGGGGTTTGGAATTTCCACTCCAGAGCAGGCGGCAAGATTGAGCAAAATTTCCGATGGGGTGATTGTGGGAAGTGCTATTGTAAAAATCATAGGAAAATACGGGGAAAACTGCATTCCCCATGTACTGGAATATGTGAGGGAAATAAAGAGAGCCATTAGCTAGTTTTATAAATTAACTCCAATGATAAAGAAACTTTACTAAATGATAAAACTTTACTGAATCAGGCAATAAAAACATTCTTAAAAATTTTTTTATTGCCTGATTTAAATATGCGGTATTTTATTATTAAATTGATTTTAAGAATCTTTACATTAAGCTTATAAAGCACTATAATAAAGAGTATGTGATAAAGTATATTAATTGTTATTACATGATATTTTTAAGATTAATGTAATACCCTGTGTATTATCATTTTAGGTAAAATAATATTACTAACAAAAGATGAATATAGGTGGTATTTTTATGAAAAGAAAAGTATTGGCTATTTTTTTTGTTTTTGTTTTTATTATGACCAGTGTAAAAGTTTCAGGTATAAGTAAACCGGAGGAGGAAAACTTAGAGATAATTACACCGGTTGCCATTATGGAGAGGGAGCCCTATTATGAGAATCAAAAGATAACAGTTGTATTTTCCATAAAAAACAAAGGCAAAAATCCAATTTACATAGATTCTATAACAGCGGCAGCAGTCAATGAAGAGGATCAGTATTCAAATTCCCAATGGTTCAGGTCTGTTGTAATTGAGCCTGGCAAGTCATATCATTTTAAAGGGGATATTGCCTTTGAAAAAGCAGGAAAATATAGTGTTTTCATTTGTTATAAAAAGCAAAACGGCGGATGGGTTAAATTTGATGACCCTTCTTTAGCTTTAGAAATAGAAATAAATAAAAAAGATAATGGTTTTGAGGAAGTTAAATTTTTGCCAAATGCCTATAAAGGTCACCAATATGGACCTGTAGAAGTATTTATAAATGATGATTATAAAAATGTCAATTTTAGTGACATAGACTTACCGGAAGGCTTAAAAATTACAAAAGATGGATGCATTACAGGGATTCCGGCTAATTCAGGGGAATTTACATTTGAAATACATTTTAAAAATGGTATGAAAGAAGTGTATAAGCTTACTGTAGAAGAAGATACCGGTTCACTATTTAATAGGACAGCCATAAAAAAAGACAATTTTGTTTTTCCGGGTACAAAGTCAAATACATTTTCAGATATACAAAATCACTGGGCTAAAGACACAATTATGCGCATGTATTCATTGGGCATTATAAAAGGTTTTCCTGACGGGACCTTCTGTCCTGACAGTCCTGTAACCAGGGCGGAGCTTTCAGCAATTGTCTTCAATGCTTTTAATTTTTCATCAGGTGAAGAAAGTGAAAGTGATGATGAAAAGAAGTTTACTGATATAGAAAAGCATTGGGCGCAAAAATTTATAGCAGAGGTATCTAATCATTTTATATTTATAGAGGATGATATTTTTAGTCCGGACACACCTGCCAACAGGCAAGAGACAACTGCTGTTATTGCAAGTGCAGCAGGACTTAATAATTCATATACCAACCCTTCAGTTGTAGACTGCGTTTTTAAAGATTCACAATCAATTTCTGAGCCTTTAAAAGAATTAATAGCCCAGTGCTACTTAAAAGGCATTATCAGGGGCTATGAAGACGGTACGTTCGGTCCGGATTCAAATGTAACCAGGGCTGAAGTTTGCACCATTATTGAAAATGTCCTTATAAGCGGTGTTACAACAGATATTCTTTCATCCAGACCTTTTTATAACCAGGAGCATTTAGAAGATGAAGGGAATTCATTTCAAGAGTTTTTAGCTGAGAACTATGCTGATGAAGGTTATTTAATTCCTGCCACCAGAGGTGGCTCTTCCGGAATTGACAAAAGAAAACTCAGAGAATTGAGACTTGAATATATTTTTGGCAAAAACAGCGATGGTACATATAAGTTTTATAAAACCAAAGAAGAAGCAGATGCCAATATGGTGGATATTGATATTAAAGTTTGGGATTTTGACCCTAATACAGGGGAGAAAATTACAAAAACACTAAAGTTGACGGTTAACAAGAAAATTGCAGATGAGACTTTGGAGATATTTGATTTAATATACCGGCACGAAGAAAAGTTCCCCATTAAATCGGTGGTGGGATATACCTGGAGACCACCGTACGGCTCCAACAACAGAATTTCAGAACACAATTACGGGACTGCCATAGATATAAACTGGGCGGAAAACCCCCAGGTAATAAACGGGGTGGCAGTTACCCAGGGACATTGGCAGCCGGGGGTAAATCCATACTCCATACCGGCAGACGGCTCAGTGGTTAGAATATTTAAGTCTTACCAATGGGCATGGGGCGGCGATGCCTGGGGAAGCCACAACAGGGACTATATGCACTTTAGTTTTTTGGGAAATTAATAATTTTTTATGGTGAATACTTTGGGAAATAAAAATAAGGGGGATCTTGATATTTTAAGACCCCCTTAAAAATTTGCACTACCTATAAAAAACATGGTTGCCAATTCTCTTATAATACTGTCTGTTTTTCACTATCCATGTTCCTGCTGATTTAGAGGGATTAAAAAAATACAATGAATCCCCAACAGGTCTTGCCCCGTTTAATGAATCTTTAGCAGCTTGCATGCTGGATTTGGAAGGTGTATTGTAAATTGTGCCGTTGGCAACAGGAGTGAACTGGGGTATGCCTTTGTAATATTCAAAAATTACCCCGTATATTGTATTTGGAAACCCAGGGGATTTTACTCTGTTTAACACAACATTTCCCACGGCTACTTTTCCTTCATAAGGTTCACTTTGGGCTTCTGCATGTATAATCCTTGAAAGCCAGTACACGGCGTCTGAGTAAGCAGAGGAGTATAACAAGGACTTTGTCTGTTTTCCGGCAATGCCGTCTATCCTGATTTTATTATCCAATTGAAAATTAATTACCGCTCTTTCGGTTATTTTTCCATATATACCGTCTACAGAGCTTTTGTAATAACCTTTGTTTTGCAAGGCTTGTTGAAGCCGTACAACTTTTGTCCCCCTGCTTCCAAATTTAAGGTTTGTATACGATGAACTCCCGTGTGCTGCTATAGTTTGCATTAAGCATAGAACTATAATTATCAGCAACAAAAATACTCTTTTAACATTCATCTGTATCCTCCTTTCTAGGATTGGCATTTTTAGGGGCATCCAGCATTACAATACTGGTATTATACATAAGTAAACTCATTATGTAAACCTATATTTTTAATATACCATAAGTTACAAAAAACAATCTCAGGAAATACCGTTTATGAGGAGCCTTGTTTGGAAGTTTTATTGACATAGTCTTAAGGTTATTATAAAATCGATAATATAATAATTTTAATGTAATAAAAAAATAGTAAAGGTGGTATTTTAACATGAGGTGGGGAAGACTGGCCATAGTGTTGCTATTATTTTTTTGTGTATTTGCTATGGCGCAGGGGAAAAAAGTTTATGCAGCAGTTTCAAAGCAGATATTTATCACTGTAGAGATAAACGGCAATTACATCAAGATGGATGTGCAACCATACATAGCTAATGGAAGGACTTATGTACCGCTGCGTTTTGTAGCAGAAGCATTAGGAGCAGATGTACAATGGAACCAGGAAGAGAAAAAGGCAAGTGTATCTTGTGATGATAATAATATAGAAATGTTTGCAGGTAGCAATGTAATTTTAGTAAATGGTGAAGAACAGCATATAGACACAAATATTGAGATTGTGGACGGGCGCATAATGATTCCTATAAGGTTTATTGCAGAAAACTTAGGTTGTTCTGTGGAGTGGGATGATTTGGTGTTTTCTGTAATAATTGAAAAGGAAGGCATTGAAGTACCACAGGAATATATTTACGAAAGGGAATACACAGATGAAGATTTAATATGGCTTGCTAGAATAGTAAATGTTGAAGGCGGCGGGCTGTCATTAGATGTAAGACTTGCAATAGCAAATGTGGTGTTAAACAGAAAAGAAAGCCCACGTTTTCCAAACAGCATCTACGATGTCATTTTTGATACAAATTATAGTGTCCAGTTTCCACCTGCACACAGGCCAGGTTTTAAAGAAATGGTACCATCAAAGGAATGCATTACAAGTGCCAAAATGGCATTAGAGGGAATTAACAATATAGGTAATGCCTTGTTTTTTAATAACGTACCTTTTAAAAGCAGAAGCGTTACCCTTCACAAGATTATAGACGGTATGTATTTTTATTATTAAATGTTAAAAAAAATTTATTTCAAATTAGCTTTAAATTGCTTATAATAAATTTATTAAGTTGTTGTTAAAAAAGAAAGAAATTTATGCAAGAAAGAAAATTAATAAATATTGCGGGGGTTATTATGAAGTATAGTAAATTTATAAGTTTTATTTTATTAACTGTTATTACTTTTTCTCTGGTTTCATGTTCAAATAAAAAGACTGATGGGGACGAGAATAAAAAAGTGGATGAAAACAACATTATAGCAGAAGTTGCAGGTGAAAAAATAACAGTACCGGAGTTAAGATTTGTTTTTAATCATATAAGAAATGTGTGGGAAGAAGATGCCAATGTAGACAGGACAGATAAAAAGCAGGTAAAAGAGTTTTGGGAAACAGAGTTTGAAGGTAAAAAAAGGGAAGACGTAATAAAGAAGGAGTCTTTAGAGGACTTAATAGAAATGAAGATATTAATCAGTAAAGCAAAAGAAGAAAATATCCAGCTAGATGAGGAAGATAATGAGGAAATAGATGAACTTTTAAGACAATATATTGAAACAAACGGAGGGGAGCACCTTGCCGAAATTACACTTAATACAAATTTTGGCATGAGTTTAGAAGACTATAGAAAGATAAATGAAGAACTTGTGCTTTCAGCAAAATATAAAAAAGAAGCTGTTAAAAACATTGAAATTCCTTTAGAGGACATAGAAAAATACTATAACGAAAATATTGATGAAGTTGAAATGGTGACTATAAAGTATATTTTAATTCTCACAGAAACGTACCCTGATGAAGATCCTCTTACGGAAGAAGAAATAGAAGAAAAGAGAAAGTTGGCTGAAAATGTTTTAAATATGGCTCAAAATGGTGAAGATTTTGATGCTTTGTCTCAGGAATATAATGAGGACCCGGAAGTAAAGCTATATGGCAATAAGCTTACTTTTTCCAGAAAGAATGCCAGGGAGGACTTAAAAGAGTGGGCTTTTAGTGCAAGTGTAGGTGAACTTACCATGTTGGAAGTACCTGCAGGTTTTATGATACTTAAGCTTAGTGAAAAACATGGTTTTGATTTTGCTTCAGAGGGAATTAAGTATGTTTTGCAGCAGGAAGAGTTTGAAAAAAGATTAAAACAGTGGAAAGAAGAAGACTTTACAATTAATCAGGAACTAATAGACTCCCTTAATATGATAGAATAATATTCTTTAAAAGATAATTAGGAGGTACAATTTATGACGATACCTGTAAAAGACTTTTATGATAATGAGATGTTAAATGAGTTGTCGGAATTAGCTGAGGTAAGCTACGCTATTGACCCTGAATTATATGGCAAATTTGATGTAAAACGGGGATTGAGAGATATCAATGGTAGAGGTGTGCTTGCAGGACTCACCAAAATAGGTGAAGTACATTCATATATTATTGATGAAAATGAAATGGTACCGGTTCCAGGCAGACTGCTTTACAGAGGGATAGATATTGCAGATTTGGTAGAGGGTTTTACCAGTGAAGGGCGTTTTGGTTTTGAAGAAACCTGCTACCTGTTATTATTTGGTGAGTTGCCTGACAGAAGGCAGCTGGCATCTTTTGAGGAGTTTCTAGCAAGTTATAGAAAACTTCCCAGAAGTTTTGTACGCGACATGATAATGAAAGCACCTAGTAAGGATATAATGAATGTCCTTTCAAGAAGTGTGCTGGCATTATATAGTTACGATGATATGCCAGATGATACCTCTATTAAAAATGTACTAAGGCAGTGCATCCAGATGATTGCACGTTTTCCTTTGCTGGCTGTATATGGGTATCAGGCTTATTCTCACTATCATGGTGACAAAAGTCTTTTTATTCACAGCCCCAGAGAAGACCTTAGCACTGCAGAAAACATTTTACATATGCTGCGACCGGACAGTAAATTTACAAAGCTAGAGGCGTCGGTTTTAGACCTTGCCCTTGTACTTCATGCTGAACATGGAGGGGGAAATAACTCTACTTTTGTAACTCACGTGGTAACTTCAACGGGAACAGATACCTATTCTGCTATGGCAGCTTCATTAGGTTCACTTAAAGGTCCAAAACATGGCGGGGCTAATATAAAAGTTGTTCAGATGTTTGAAGATATTAAAGAAAATATTAAAGACTGGAATGATGATGAAGAAATTGCAAACTACCTTGATAAAATTTTAAAGAGGGAAGCCTTTGACAAATCGGGTTTGATTTATGGAATGGGACACGCTGTTTATTCTGTATCGGACCCCAGGGCAGTGATACTTAAAGAATATGCTTCTAAGCTTGCAGTAAGCAAGGGATGTGAAGATGAATTTAATTTGTTTTCAAAAGTGGAAAAGATAGCTCCTGAAGTGATAGGAAAGATAAGAAGAATATATAAGGGAGTAAGTGCAAATATAGATTTTTACTCCGGATTTGTATATAAAATGTTAGGTATTCCTCCTGAACTATACACACCTATATTTGCTATTTCCAGGGTGGTTGGATGGAGTGCTCATAGAATCGAAGAATTGTCAAACAAAGGGAAAATAATCAGACCTGCATACAAAAGTGTTGCTAAAAGAAGGGATTATGTAAAAATAGACAAAAGGTAAATTCAGCCTAAATCAAATATACTGCAAAAATAATTCCATTGAGGACGGATTTTGTACATTTCAAGCACATTTAAGTACAGGAAAAAATAAATATAATATAATATAATATAAGTACGGCGATATAAATTAAACAAAAACAATTCCAGTAGATTTGTCAAAGATGTGAAATGAATGTTTCACATCTTTGATTTTGAGGAACTAAAAGAATCACTTTGATTCTAATCCAAGTAATTCTTTTAGTTTTCTAAATTTAGCTTTACTTACCGGGATATCGCCTTCTAAGCCCTTTAGTTTAGCAACATAACTGGTAGAGCCAAACCAAGGGGTCAGCTTTATTATGTGATTTATATTGACAATATAGCATCTGTGGCATCTGAAAAAGTTAGAGTCTTTTAATTGGTCTTCTAAAAAGTCCAAAGTCTCTTTTACGGTGTATTGGTCATTGTTTGTTACTGCAACAGCGCATCTCTTTCCAGATGTAAAATAGACAATATCATGTATATTAAGGATAAACATTTCTTCATTTTTCCATGCAATAATTTTTTCATTGCACAAAGAGAGCTTTTTTTCTATATTACTTACTCTTTCCATCAGATTTGAAATACAATCATAAATAAGTTCCATGTCGTCGTTATCAGTATCCGAACCGGAACCCCTTTCAGGAAACACTTTATGATTTTTTTGAATTAATAAAAATTCTGATAAAATATTATCAAGAACTTTAGAAGTTTTAGAATAAAAATCATTAACTGTTGTAGAGGTATTTAAATCATCTACAGGCAATTCTTTGCTTACTTTTTTAATGGCTTCAATATTTTGCTGTATAGTCATAAGTGCAGAGTTAATTTTTTCACAAGCATTTTTTATATAGGATTTAATGGAGGATATTTCAGAGTTATTACAACTTTCATTATTAGTATCAGATGCATTTTTATGAAAAATATCTTCAATTAGAGAAGATAATAAATCTATATCCCAGGGTTTTTGTATAAATTTGTTTATTACTCCGCTGTTAACCATGTCTTTTACTGCATCAAGGGTTGCCTGACCTGTAAGCAATATACAGGAAGTAGAAGGAGAAATTTCCTTTATCTTTTTAAACAATACATTACCTTTCATATGTGGCATGAGATAATCACATATTACTACAGGAATTTCCTTGCCTTCAGACATCAGCTCTTCTATGAGTTCTAATGCTTCTTCACCACTTTCGGCAGTTTCAACTTGAAAAGCGTAGTTGAATTTAACTTCAAGTTGTTTTTTAAGACTGTCAAGAACTATTTTTTCATCATCCACGCACAAAACAACCGGAATTCCCATAATGCTATCTCCATCCAATAAATATTATTTACTTTGGAAAAATATAATCAAATTTTCCCAATCTTTTCATACAAGTTTCAAATAATATATTATAGCTTAAACAGAGGCTAATATAAAGACAAACTAATATTTTTGAATTATTGTTCCACCAATTTTAACATATCTTTAAGCTTGTTTACTTCTGATTCAATACCGGATATTTTTTCAGCATCGCACAAATTAATCATATTTTTTAGTTTTAACACTGTTGTATACATTTCTTTTAATGTGTTTAAATCCGCTATAATTTTATTTGCTTCCTCAGGATTCAGGCATTGCTTCTCTATAAGAGAGTTTTTTGTTTTTTGTATTTTCTCTTTTATTTGCGTTTCCTTGCCGGAAAGAAATTGTAAGTTTTTATGCTGCTTCTTTTTTATATGATACAACTCTAAAGAATCAATTACAGCTTTTTTTAGTTCTTCTTTGTCCCAAGGCTTGTCAAAATATTTGTAAAGATTTGCATTATTTATTGCATTTGCTACTCCTTCAAGAACAGCCTGTCCGGTGAGCAATATTTTAAATGTATCCGGAGATTTTTGGTGAACTTTGCTGAGTAAGACATCGCCTTTCATTCCTGGCATTATATAGTCGCAAATAATAACAGGGATATCATAACCCTCATTTAGGAGCTCATCTACCAATTCAAGAGCCTCTGAACCGCTTTCTGAAATTTCAATAGTATATTTATCATCAATATACGTTGCTAATTCTGATTTTAAGCTGTCTAAAACAATTTTTTCATCATCTACTAAAATAATTGCAGAATTGTTGGAGAATTCACAATTCACTAAATCCCTCCAAAAATATTAATTATAAATAATAACTACCGATATAATTATATAATATTTTTGCAAATATTTAAATAGAAATGACCAAAATGGGTGTAAAAACGTAGAAAAATGAAAGGATATCGATAATATGAGGTTTTTTTATGATTTTTATAATGATTTAAAAGAAGTATTTAAAATATGCCGTGAAATTATATCAAAATATCCTGAAGGGTTAAATGATGCAGGACTAAAAAACCTTAAAAGATATAATGTATTTGAAGAAAATGCTTCAAAAAATTATATATGCTATTTACTTTCCTTTTGGATAAATGACAAATGCCATCTTAAAAAAGAAATATGTATAAAAATAACCGTTGCAAACATATTTATGATGTTATTTGCATTTATACAAGATGACATAATTGACAGGGAAATAGAGGATGAGGATATTCCTATAATGATAATACTTGGAAATTTATACTTTTCAGAATTTATGTCCATTTACAGGGAAGTTTTTAAGGGGTATGAAAAGATATGGGATTATTATAATTTTTATATGAAAAAGTGGAGCAAATTTATTTTAGATGAAAAAATAAATATAAACAATAGTATGCCACTGGATAGTGATAAAATGGTGTCTTTAATTTCAGGTAAAGCAGAGCTTATCAAAATTGCTGTGGCGGCAATTTGTATTTTAGCTAAAAAGGAAGAATTACTGGATATGTATTTTAAGGCGGTTGACAGGGTTTTATTTTCACTTCAGGTGGCAGATGACTACATAGATTGGAAAAAAGACCTTAAAAGAGGTAATGGTAATATTTTACTCAAGGAATTTACAAAAAAGAGGAAGTTAAAGTGTTATAAGGATATAAGGGAATTTGATGTAAAAGAAGAGATGATTTTTGGAAGCCTGTTAAATGATTTATATATGCTCTTAGTTAAAAATTCCCACAAATTAGACTTAATAATAGGGGATAAAAACATGTATATAAAAGAATTTAATGACAGTATATTGAAGTTTATGAAGTCTCAAATGGAAATTTATTTAGAAAGAAGGAAGGAAGTAAAATTAGGCGGTTTTTTTAACTGGGTTGATAAAAACATTTTCAATAAAAGCAATTGAAGTGAGGGCTGCTTGGCATTTTACCCGTCATTAAAAAACATAACAGTATATAGTAATCAATAAGAAAAGGAGGCAGTAAAATGAAAGCAGAAGAGCTTAGGGATAAGATAATAAAAAGGGCTGTTTCTGATGAAGAGTTTAAGCGAAACTTATTAAAAGAACCTAACAAAACCATTGAAAGGGAATTTGGCATATCTACAGGGAATAACGAAATAATAGTTCTTGAAGAAAAACCAAACCTATTCTATATTGTAATACCGTATTCAGGCAATACACCTGCCGGAGGGGACTACAACTGGTAAATAACAAAAGCATTTAAATCTTAACCAGTGCTTTTATCATCAAGTGTTTTATTTATTGGAATATAAACAGAAAAGGTTGTCTTGCCAGGTTCAGTGCTCACTTCAATTTTTCCATTATGATTATTGATGATTCTGGCTACAATATCGAGACCTAGTCCGGTTCCTTCACCTAAAGGTTTGGTTGTAAAAAAAGGCTGGAAAATTTTATCCTTTATGCCGTCAGGAATTCCGGGACCTGAATCGGTAATTGACACAACTATACAGTTGTCTTTTACAGTTGTATCTATTGTAAGTACTCCTTTATATTCCATTGCCTGAAGGGCGTTATGAATTATATTTGTCCACACTTGTGTAAGTTCATCGGCATTGGATTTAATTTTAGGGATATCAGAATAATTTTTTACAACTTCCACTTCTGGCTTGATTTTATTATTATATATTGTAAGTACAGTTTCGATGGTTTGAATTACATCTGTATCTTCTTTGTCAGTTGAATTGCTTTGGTGGGAATAAGATTTTAGTGCAAATACAACTTTAGAGGTTTTATCTGCGGCTAATGATATAGTGTGTGAACTATTTTTAAGGTTTGTCACTAAATAGGCTACTTCCACTATTACGTGCAATTCAGGGTTTTCTAAAATTTTAATGTATGGTTTATAATCTGATATACCTAAAGACGTAAGCTGTTCTGCTAATTTGTGTGCATTTTTTATTCCCAGCTGGTTTAGTTCTTTTAAAATAGCCCTTTTGTGCTTCCGTTCATCTTTTGTGGAAATATAAATATTATTGTTTTTTGAATTTTTAATAAGGAATAAAAGCATTTGAATTTTTTCAGGTGTAGCAACCGTTAAAAAGCCGGACAGGGAGTTGATGATATTTTCAATATATCCTTCCATATTATTAATGGATGCCTGTATAGCCCCTAAAGGAGTATTTAATTCATGTGCAATTCCGGAAACAAGCTGACCTAACGCCGCCATTTTTTCTGATTTTATCAGTTGTTCCTGGGTACTTTTCAGCTTTTCTAAAGTTTCAATAAGTTCTATATTTGAGGCATGTAATTCTTCATTAAGTAAGGTAAGTTCAGTATTTGCCTCTTTAAGCTGGCGGGTCCTTTCAAGAACTTTATCTTCTAAAGTTTTATTCAATTCAGCAAGCCTGTCCCTGGATTTTTTAACTTCATTCCACATTAAATCCAATTGGGCATTCTTTTTTTCAAGCCGCTTTGAATAAAGAATAGTTTTATTGTGAAGAGAAGTGATTTTTCTTGCTAAAATAATTATTTGTGAAAATATAAAAATAAGAATACCCCACTGAAAAAGTGAAAACCTATAATTATTGGAATAAAATAAAAATACGAACATTTCAGCGATGAGAATACCTGCAAATCCAAAAAGACCGGCCATAAATATTTTGGCATCGGTGTTTCCTTTGTAAGAATTATATATAGCGGTTGCTACAAGTATTATCATGCTGATTAATGACCATCCTCCAAGCAGATAAACATAAGGGTGGTAACCTAGTATAATGACATCTATTTTATGCAAAAACATTATAAAGAGTACAATTATATTTATTTTCAGAGATATATTGATTATTTTTTTGTATCCTTCCCCAAATATTTGCTTGTAAAAATAAGTTATTGAAAATAAGGAGCCCAATACCAGAATACTAAAATATCCATCATACACCCAATCAAATTCAGGGAATTTTTCTATAAAATTAGAAAATTGTACAATATACACAAGCCCCATACATATTAATACAGGGCACAGGGAGATAACTATTTTTTTACTGAGACCTACAATAAGAAATGCAGCTATAAGCAAAACTATACCCAAAAAAATCAATGAAAACCCAATTACTTCACTGACATATCCCTTTTTTGAAAACAAGGAAGATATTTTTTTATAATCCCCAAAATATACATTTTTGACAGGTCCAAATCTGTGATATAAATCCAAAGATATCCGTATATATAAATAGTGTCCGTAGTCGTCAGGAATAAGGGGGACAATGAAAGAATTTTTGTCAGTGTTTGAATGCAAGTTCCTGTTGTCAAAAATAAACCTTCCGTTTATGTATACTGAAATGGACTCACCATAAATTTCCTCAAAATAAATTGCCGGAGACAGCCAGCCGGCTTCGGGTATTTTTATTCTGAGCCAGACAGTATTGCAATTTTTAGGTCTTTGTATATAGCTTGATATATTTTCAATATTATTCCACTTCAGATTATATTCCGGGGACTCAGGGGAAAGACTGAGGCTTTCTGCTAATAAATCGCCTATATGATACTGCCAGTTTTCATTCAAAGTAGTGTAAGCATTGTAATCAGTAATGTGTGTATTTTGGCCGTTAGCATTATTATCAGAGGAAGTGGAATAAACAGGTATAAAGGCAAAAAGAATAAAAAATAAAAGCAATGAGGTTAAAATATTTTTAAAGCTGCACTTCATTATTTATCTCTCCTGTTTAGTACGCTTATTTATAGGCATATTATATTTAGGGCAGTTATAAATATTGATTAATAATTAAATTATATATACATAAAGACTGTGTGTCAAAATATTTTTCTACAGAATAAATTGGATTATTGCATTTTTCTTTTTTATTTGATAAAGTTTAAATGTAAATTGTTCTTTTGTAAATTTTATTTTATAGATTCTTAGTACTTTTCGTAGATTTATGTTATTTTTTGCAGTTTATAATAGTTTTTAAAATATTTACACTGGTAGTTTATACAGCAATCTTTATATTTATCTCCGTATTTATTTTTTTAGGGCATTTTTTAATATCTAATAATCAACAGGAGGTCGTTTTTTATGAAAAAAACTATTGCAAAAAGAATTTGGCTATTGGTTATAGTTAGTGTTCTAGTTATGGTGTTTGTCGGATGTAATTCAGATACCGGTACAGAAGACCCGGATATCCGGACTGAAGAAACCCAGACGCCGGGAACTCAAGGTGATGAAGAGGAAAATACAGATGATTTTGAAGAAATTGAGGAAGAGGAAGAAGTGGCAGAAGAGGAAGGAGACGGTACCCCATTTAATAACGGGCACAAAAAAAGAGTTAAAGCCAGAGGGCTATATTTAACTGCATCTACAGCCGGGGCAAGGTTAGACCATTATATTGAACTTGCAAAAACCACTGAAATAAATGCTTATGTTATAGATTTAAAAAATGACTACGGTACAGTAGGGTACAATTCAAATGTCTCATTGGCACATGAAATAGGAGCAGTTGAAGTTAGGTTTGATATTGATAAAGTTACACAAAAATTAAAAGAAAATGATATATATGCTATTGGGAGAATAGTGGTTTTTAAAGATCCCATTCTTGCAGAAAAAAAACCTGAGTATGCTATAAAAAATAAAGACGGGGGATTGTATGTATTTAATGGAACAAACTGGATTGATCCTTATAATGAAGAGTGCTGGAAGTATGCAATAGATATTGCAAGGGAGGCATTGGACAGGGGATTTGATGAAATACAATTTGACTATATAAGATTTCCGGATGGAAGAAGAAGTGAAATGGTATTTGAAAGTAAAGATGACAGGGAAGCACCTGAAGTTATAAATGATTTTTTAGCATATGCAAGGCAGGAGCTGAAAGGTGAAATACTATCCGGTGATATATTTGCAATTGTTTGTGAGACTACCGGGGATACAGAAGGTATAGGACAGGTTTTTGAGCTTATTGGGGAGAACCTGGATTATATATCTCCCATGATATATCCTTCTCACTATGCTCTGGGGCAATCTATTAATGGAGTAGTATTTCCAAAGCCGGATTTAGATCCATACGGAGTGGTTTTAAATACCCTTCTAAAGGCAAAATCCAGGTATGAAAAGGTGGAAGGACACACACCTATTATAAGGCCGTTTTTACAGGATTTTACCGCTTCCTGGATAGAACAGGGAAATTACCAGAAGTACGGTACAGAGCAGGCAAAACAGCAAATACAAGCTGTTTATGATGCAGGGTTTGAAGAATGGTTTTTCTGGGATCCATTTAACAATTACAGTGAAGATGCTTATGAAAAAATTGATAATTAAAAATTACAATTAAAATTAATAATTAAAAATTGATAATTACAAGCGTTAAATCCGGGTATTAAAAGATGAAATATTAAAAACCGTCCAATTGCTTTATACATTGGACGGTTTTTTATCTACGGTCAGAGAGATATTTATTAATTTAACATAATTTTAATCTGAATTTTTGCCATTTGATATATCTATAACGTTTACCATGTTTATTCCTGAAACAGCTTTAATTTTTTCAATTATATCCGGTGAAACTTTTCCATTAACGTCTACTATTGTGTAGCCGGTTTTATCTTTGTTTTTGCTAATCATATCTGCAATATTATAATTGTTTTGTGCCAGTATTGTAGTAATTTGACCTAACATATTAGGAATATTATCATGAGCACTTATTATTCTAGTGTCACCGGAGAAAGGAAGCTCACAATTAGCATAGTTAACAGAATTCCGTACATTTCCTTTTTCCAAAAACTCCCTGAGTTGACTTGCAGCCATAAGGGCACAGTTTTCTTCAGACTCGGGAGTAGAAGCTCCTAAGTGGGGAATAGCTATTATACGTTCATTTCCCAACAACTCTTCTTCCGGGAAATCTGTCACATAGCATGCTACTTTGCCGTTTTCAATAGCTTCTAAAATATCTTTGTTGTCAACTAATCCGCCTCTTGCAAAGTTTAATATTCTTACGCCTTTTTTCATGATTTTTAGAGTGTTTTTATTTATCATACCGTTTGTGTTTTCATTAAAAGGCACATGGATTGTAATGTAATCTGAAACGGAAAGCAAGTGGTCAAGGCTTGAAGCCTTTGCAACATTACTTGAAAGTTCCCACGCAGAATTTATTGAGATGAAAGGGTCATAGCCTATTACATTCATCCCAAGTGCTAAAGCGTCATTAGCAACCATTACACCTATAGCGCCAAGTCCTATTACCCCAAGTGTTTTTCCTTTAATTTCAGGACCTTTAAACTGGGATTTTCCTTTTTCAACAAGTGCCGGTACCTGATCCCCGTTTCCTTTAAGGGACTGAGCCCATGATATTCCATCATGGATTTTTCTTGAAGCTAAAAGTAAAGCTGCAAGGACAAGTTCTTTAACTGCATTTGCATTAGCTCCCGGAGTATTAAATACAACAATTCCCTTTTTTGTGCATTTGTCTATAGGAATGTTGTTAACACCGGCACCAGCCCTGGCTATTGCTTTTAACTTAGGTGGCAGCTCCATATCGTGTATTTTAGTACTTCTTAAAATTATTGCATCAGGATTTGAAATTTCAGTTGCTATTTCATATTGATCCCTTGGAAAAAGCTCCAAACCCTTTGCTGAAATCTTGTCTAGAGTTTGAATAGTAAACATTTTTTTCACCTACCCATAAAATTTTATTTTATAGCTGTTAAATTAAAATTGCAGCCTCTCACATACTATTCTTCTTAAATATAAATTTATGTTATAATATAAACATACGAATATTTAAGTATATATTTGAAATTTACAACAAATTAATGAGATTGTCAATAGTTTAACGAACTTTTTATTATTAAAATATTATTAAAAATGATAAATATACCTAATTGAATATACAAGTCCATGAATATGTATTATAATAGTTATATTGTAATAAGCTTTTTGTTTGTAATTTGTTTTTTAATAATTACAAAGAACTTGTATGAAAGTCATAAAAATCTTGAGACACAAGATTTTACCTAAAATGACGTATAAAATTAAAGAGGAGGGTTATTTTGGATAAGGATTTAATAGAGAGGATAAATCAACTTGCAAGAAAGTCAAAAACTGCGGAGGGATTGACAGACAAAGAAAAAGAAGAACAAAAACTTTTGAGGCAGAAATATTTACAAAATTTCAGGGTAAATTTTAAAAACACTCTAAGCTCTGTAGTTATTGTAGACAAGGATGGAAATAGGAAGCCTCTTAAGCCTAAAGGTATTTGATTTTACATTAAAAAAGTGATACAATTTGCTATGTTAGACATTAATGTACAGTGTGTTATTTTACTTAAAGCTAAATCCGACAGTTTTGTATAAAATGTATTAATTTTAAAATATTTTCAAATGAAAATGTGCATAAAAAAGGGGGATTAAAATGAATGCTGGCAGTTTTTTTGCAGATATATATATATATACAATTACAATATCTTTAGTTCTTATAGGTGTTTTTGTAGTTATAAAGATTCTTAAAGAGGCAGGACTTATTAATTTAAACGCCCTGACAGAGGTTAATAAAAAGTTTTTATCTAATATATCTTCTTTCGGTGAAAAATTTAACTTTTTAAAGAAAATTCCCACTAATAAATTAGAAAAAAAAAATATAAAGCTGTTTTTTTCTATTGCTGCCATAACGCTATTTTCAAGGTTAATTATTTTTATGTTTGCTTTTCTTTGGAATTATTTTAATGAAGGAGATATGCAAGGTTTTTTTAAAAGCTTTGAAAAGTTATGGGTAAGGTGGGATTCGCCCCATTATATATATTTAGCTGAAAACTGGTATGTTAATGAAGGAACGGCTAAGATTTTTATTGCTTTTTATCCCCTGTATCCTTTTCTAATGAAGATTCTTAACTTTTTTACCCAAAATTCTATATTATCAGGGATAATTATATCCAATGTATGTAATTGTTTTGCTTCATATTACTTGTATAAATTAGTGAGTATAGATTTTGATGACAAAACGGCTTTTGCAGCAGTGAAATATATGCTAATCTTTCCTTTTTCCTTTTTCTTTGGAATAGTATATACCGAGAGTCTTTTTATGATGCTTTCAATTATGTGCTTTTATTACTTAAGAAAAAACAATTGGCTTCTGGCAGGTTTTTTTGGTTTTTTATCAGCCGTTACAAAAAACCAGGGAATTATTCTTTTTGCACCGGCTGTTGTTGAAGTCCTTATGTCTTTAAAAATCCAAAATATACGCTATGCTTTAGAAAACAAAAAAAGACTCTTTATTGAATTTTTGAAAAAATTTACATACATTATTCCCATACCTTTAGGTTTTGGTGCATATCTTACTTTGAATAAACTTGTAACAGGTAGTTGGTTTAAGTTTCTTGAACACCAGTCTTCATACTGGCATCATAATTTTAATTTAATACATGATACATTAAAATATCATTTTGATTATATGACAAGGGAGTCTTATTCCGGTCTTACTAAAGTTTCCATATGGCTTCCCCAGCTGGCTTTAATTTTTATAGTGGTGCTTTTAATGATATATGCATTTAGAAAAGTACGGGGGTCATATATTTTGTATATGTTGTTATATACCGTTATGATATATTCCACCACTTGGCTGATAAGCGGGGGAAGGTACCTCCTTTGTCTGTTTCCTGTACACATATTAATTGCTATTATGTCACGGAAAAGCAAATATATGGATTTTGCACTTACATTTACATCCCTTGTTTTTTTAGGTTATTACACTATATCTTTTCTTCAAGGCGGGGTTTATTAAAATTGCTTTTAAAAATAAAGAGAATCAGGAGTGTTGGCAGTGAATAAAAGAGTGAAAGAACTGCTGGATAATATGGAAAAAGTCATAGTAGGCAAGAGATTTGTACTAAAACACTTTCTTGTGGCACTATTAAACAACGGTCATGTATTAATAGAAGATGTTCCTGGAGTTGGGAAAACCCAGATTGTAGCATGTCTTGCCCGTTCTGTAAACGGTGTTTTTAACAGAATCCAGTTTACTCCCGATGTAATGCCTTCGGACATAATGGGTTTCTCAATGTTCAATCCTTCCACAAGGGAATTTGAATATAGGGAAGGTGCAGCTATGTGTAATTTTTTGTTGGCAGATGAGATAAACCGGGCTTCACCTAAAACCCAATCCAGTTTATTAGAAATAATGGAAGAGTATCAAGTAACGGTGGATGGAAAAACTTACCCGCTGCCTAAACCTTTTATGGTGCTGGCAACTCAAAACCCCATTGAAAGTTTTGGAACATACCCATTGCCGGAAGCACAAATGGACAGGTTTTTTATAAAATTGTCCATAGGCTATCCTGAAAAAGATGAAGAAAAACTTATAATTGACAGATTTGGGGCAGAAAATCCCCTGGATGAATTACAACCTGTTTGCAGTATTTCTGATATACTTAAATTACAAGAAGAAGTAAAAAGAGTTAAAGTAGAAGATTCTTTAAAATCATATATCATTGATATTGTAAATGAAACAAGAAAAAACCAATACGCTGTTGTAGGGGGAAGTCCAAGGGGAAGTCTTAGTCTGTACAGGGCTTCAAAGGCTTGGGCATATATTAACGGAAGGGATTATATTTTGCCTGATGATATACAGCAAATGGCTATACCTGTTTTGTCCCACAGGATAATTATAAATCAGGAAGCAAAGATGAATAATATAACTTCTGATGATGTTGTAAAAGAAGCGCTTTTAAATGTAGAAGTTCCTGTTTTAGAGCTGGCACAATAATGCATTAAGGGATGTTGCTATGGTTAAGTTTTTTGTGTATTTTTTAATAATAGTACTTGTATTTTTATATAATTATATACTTGCCGGGGAATCCAGCATATTGATGTTATATGCCCTTATATTCGTGCCTGTGTTTTCTGCAATCTTTACATACCCTGTAAAGTCTAAAATTGAGATTTTATTTCAAATACCAAGTGGGGAACTTGAAAGAGATGCTATAGCGGATGTTAACCTGACTATAAAAAATAAATCTGTTTTTCCTGTCCCATTTTTAATTATTTCCTTTGTTGAGCCGGTAAATCTTAATATTTCTCATCCTGGTAATATATGCATTTTTTTAAGACCTATGCAATCAAAAACTATAACGGTTAAATATAAGGCAAAATACAGAGGTGTAGCCAAGATAGGTGTAGAAAACGTTGTATTAAAAGATTATATGGGTTTTTTTAAAATCCCTCTTTTAAAAGAAGACAGGAAAAAGCAAAGTACCGGGGAGATAGTGGTAACCCCTAAGCTTATTAATATTAAACCCAGCAGTAAAATACTTAGGAATTCAAATAATGTAAAAGAAGATACGGAAAACCCGTCTGAAAGCCTTTTAGTATGGAGCGGCGAGCCAGGGTATGAATTTAGGGAATATGTACCTGGGGATCCTTTGCAGAAAATACATTGGAAGCTTTCTGCCAAGTATGAAACTTTAATGGTTAGAAAAAATGAAGGAAGCAGTACCGGCAAAAAACTTCTTATTATAGATCCATATATAAATGCAGCAGAAATAGAGAGAGATTCACTAAAAGATGAAAAAAAACAAAATACAGAAAAAATTTTAATGATTGAAGAAAAAATACTTGAAGGGGTAATTGCAATAGCAAATATCAATGCTGCATTTGGAAAAGAAGTTGACATATGTCTCCTTGAAGGAGATAAATGGAATAAATACTCTCTCAAAGATGAAAAAAGCATTTCGTGGCTTAAGCACAAACTTGCACATTTTGAGTTCAGGAAGTCTTCAGATCCTGAATTAAGCAGAATCCCATCTATAGATATTTTGACCCGGGATGGGGATAAACGCCACTCTCAAATTGGCGACACCGTTATTTTTACAGGAACGGAAGATGATATTTTGGCAAATGAAATTAGTAAACTTCTAAGTTCCGGAGCTGCTGTAAATTTAGTGATGGTAGAGGGCTTTAATGACAATAAAAGCGAGAAAAGAGATGTTTTGTATTCAAAAATGATGCTGGATAATCTTTGGGTGATAGATGTTAGAGAGGACCTTAATAAAGCTTTTTTATAATTTTTACTACTTTGTGTAAGGTGATTATGCCATGAAGGACAAATTAAAAGATTATAAAAATTATATACTGCCTTTTTTGTTTTCAGTTACAGCCGCTTACTGGTCAATGAATTCTTTGTTTGGCGTATTTATGATAGAAATTTTTGTAATTATACTACTGACAAATGTTTTTTTATTTACTGTATGCATATATTTAAAAGGCAAAGGTATAAAAGGTGGAGTGCTTTTTATCCTGGTAAGCTTTATTTATGCAGGTGTTAGCTTTGCCATTATAGGGGAAGTCCAGGCTGCATACCGGTCAGACTTTATTATATGGTTTATAAAGGTTACTTCCGGAGAGATCATACCTGATATTGCAGGATTTTGTTATGGGACCACACTCTTGGCAACGTATTTTTTTGCATGCACTGTTTTTTATTTTACATGTATACGGTTTAGAATATTTTCCATTTTTTTAATCAGTATTGTTTCTTTTCTGTTTCAGTCTACAAATGTAGATAACAGTGTTGGAATTGTTTTTGTAATTTTTCTTGTTTTATTTTTTATGCTGTATATAGACAAAACCAGAAGGGATAGTACTTTTAGTCACAATGAAGGTTTATTTCAAATTAATAAATGGTATTTTAGTTCAATTACCTTTTTCGTTTTAATTCCTGTATTTTTTTCCATACTACTTCCAAAACCCAATACAAAGCCTAAACTTGCAGAGTTAGACAGGGTAATAAGCCAGGCTATACAGACAGGAAGTTTTGCAATTCAAAATATAATACAAAACGAAGAACTTTTAGGATTGTTTAATCCTATGGATTATGGCGGAAACAGGTATATTGGTGCACTTACTGCCCCCTTAACGGAAAATGTATTGTTTGAAGTTGAAGCACAGGAACCCCTTTATTTAAAAAACGGAAGCTGGGATAAATATGAGAAAAACCGGTGGATATTAGAAAACAAATCTTTAACAGAAGGACATCAATTAGATAAAAATATTACAAGGCTTATGAAAATAGATGCCATTGTAAGGTTTTTTGAAAGGTTAGAACATGTAGAAGGGGTGGACGGGAGACTTGATAAATTAATTGATATTGCTGCCGGCAAAAGGTATACCTTAATTTCAAACAAAGAACGGGAAGCAGTCATTGAGTCAAACTATCCTATAGAATGGATTTTTGTGACTACTGACGGAGTGACAGATGTAAAACTTATTGGAGGCAAAAAAGTATATAAAAATGAACTTGGTTTTTGTTTTTTAGATAAAAAAGAAAGCTCTTACACATATGACAGGTATAGCTTCAATTATGTCTCTAAAGACTTACCTTATTCATCAAAACAGTTTCAAATTATGAGATTACTAAATAAAGAAATGGTGAATTTGTTATTAGAGTACAAAGATTATATTTTAGAAGAAAATGAGAGTGTTGAAATTTTAAGATACCGGGAAGGAAACCCCAATTTTACTGCCAAAGAGAAAATGATACTGGATGAAATTATAGAAGAGATGAATATTGCATATGATAATTTTACCAGTCTTCCAGAGAAATTGCCAAAACGCATATACACATTGGCAGAAAAAATTGTTGCAGGAAAAACCAGTGATTATGAAAAAGCCTTGGCAATAGAACAGTTTTTTCATAATTCAGGATATGTATATGATTTAGCTCCTCCCAAAAATCCCAATACAAGGGATTATGTTGATTTCTTTATTTTTGAAAGCAAAAGAGGGATATGTGTTCATTATGCAACTGCAATGGTTATTTTAGCAAGGGCTGCAGGTCTTCCTGCAAGGTATGTGGAAGGATATGTTGCAAAGGAACTGGATAAAGAAACAGGGAAATATGTTGTAAAGGAAAAACACGGTCATGCATTTCCGGAAGTATATATAGCGGGTTATGGGTGGATGATATTTGAACCCACTGTTTCAGATGAAAGCGATAGTGAATTTATATTGTTTCTGTCAAATATGGCAGAAAAGATAAAGGCTATGGTTTCTTATATTTGGACTGTCTTTTTAGATGCACCTTTGTGGATAAAACTTTTGCTGGTACCATATTTGATTATTGTTTTTTGGATATTTGTAAGATTATTTATTTATGTTAAATATAGGATATGGGAAAAGAGAGTTTATAAGTACGATGGGAAAAAAGCCCTTGAAAGTATTTTTAAAAAAATAAACTTTGTTTTAAAAAAGACCGGCTCAGGTATAAAAAAACACGAAACCCCTTTGAGCTATGCAGCCAGGGTTTTAAAGGAGCAAAACATAGACATATATAGTTTTGTACATAGTTTTAATAAATGTAAATATGGAGGAATAGAACCTGCCAGGGAGGATATAAAAAGAGGGGTGGATACCTTTAAAGAAATTAAAAAGCATGTAAAAAGGAATAGTGGGAAATTAAAATCAATGTTTATTTAAAAATTTTATTTCAATTCATCAAGGGAGAGATAAAACCCCGGTACAAATTTTTCCATAAAAAAGTCAACTTCTGAAAGTCCTAGTTTTGATATGTGTGAATATAATGATTTTTTTGCTTCTTTAAATTCGTTGTTGCCTGATTTTTCCTCTTCAATGCATTTTATATATGCAGAAATTTTGTCAGCTGCTTTTACCAAAATCCACTCTTCCCCGTCATTTTGAGTAAAAATATCCCTGTATACATCTTGCAAGTCTTCAGGGAGCATAGAAATAATTTTTTCATTTGCCTTATTTTCTATATTTTTAAAAACTTCTCTCATTTCATGATTAAAATATTTAATGGGGGTGGGAAGGTCTCCGGTTATTGTTTCACTTGCATCGTGATATAGAGCCAAAAGTGCACATCTTTCAGCATTTACATTTCCATTAAAATATTTATTTTTAATTACAGCCAGGATATGGGCAATCATTGCAACTTGCAGACTGTGTTCGGCAATATTTTCTGTACAGGTATTTTTCATAAGGCTCCAGCGGTTTATATATTTGAGCCTTGATAAAAAAGCCATGAAGTTATAAGAATTTGTTTTTTTGCTTTGTTTTTCTTTCATATTAAAATCAGTCCTTCCCTTATAATGATAAGTTTAAAAAAGCGTTGATAAAATTAATGCAAACAAAATTAAAAATATAATTACTAATTAGAATTTACATAGATTATTATAGCATGTAATTTTTAAATATGCTTTTTATTTTATCTGCTAAAAAAAGGTATTTATCAGTAATTGAGGATGATGAAATTTTGTGGTATAGTTATACTAGGGTTTATGTATTTTTTTGTAGAAAATAAATACAGCACTTATAGTGTCTTTTAACTACATTCCCCAAATTGCCTATGATAGAGTAAAGGTGGTAGCTGGTCTTATGGCATCTGAGAAAAAAACAATGTACAAAAGAAAAAACAATAAAACAAAAAAAAGGCGTGTTTTTATTATTTTAATTGAACTTTTGTTAATGGGAGCAGTTTTTATATTTAAAAGTACTGTTTTACGAATTCTGCTTTTAGCTATTATTGTGTTATTGCCGGTTTATTTAAATATGCAAAGAAAGGCTGTTAAAAAAACTGCTAAAAGCAAACTTGAAAATACTGAATATAAGAATCTAAAACCCAATTACAGTGACCTAAGAGTAAATTACAATGAAAATAATGATATTTTTAATGAAGAAAGAAATTACAGGTTAAAAAGGTATGATGACAAAAACATAAATTTTATTATAGAGAGGGATGAGGAAGAGCTTTCTTCAGGGAATAAAAAACCGTTTTTAAAAGATGAAGATGAGGAGCTTAGGGAAAAAGTGCATAATTGGATTGAAGCACTTGATTATTCGGCTTCTGTTTTCAGGAGAATTATTGATAATACAAAAGCAGAAATAAAAAAGGAAGAAATTGAAAACAGCATAAAAGAAGGGGAAGAAGATGATAGGCTAGGTGATGTAGAAGAAGTTTATGCAGAAGACAGCATACTAGATGTTATGAAAGAAGTATATGAAAAAGATGCTGTACCGGATGTTATGGAAGAGGCAAACGAAAAAGATGATGCATCAGATGTTATGGAAAAAGCAAATGAGAAAGATGATGCATCAGATGTCATGGAAGAGGCAAATGAAAAAGGTGACGCATCAGATGTTATAGAAAAAGTCTATAGAAAAGATTACATATCAGACGTTATGAAAGAGGCAAATGAAAAAGGTGATGTGTCAGTTGATATAGAAAAAGCTAATGCAGAAAGGTATATGCCGGATGATATACAGTATCCCCCAATAGACTTATTAGAAAAACCTGATTATGGAAAAAATTATGCATTAGCAAAATTTAATGCCAGGAAAAATGCTGAAAAACTCATTAATACTCTAAATAGCTTTGGGGTTAAAGCCAGAATTATAAATATAAGTAAAGGGCCGTCAGTAACAAGGTATGAACTTCAGCCTGATTATGGGGTTAAAGTCAGTAAAATTGTAAATCTTACAGATGATATTGCTTTAAATCTTGCTGCACCTAGTGTGAGAATAGAGGCGCCCATACCAGGGAAATCGGCTATTGGTATTGAAGTCCCGAATAAAAAGGTTATGCCGGTATTGCTAAGGGAAGTGATTGAAAGCCATAAATTTTTAAATTATCCTTCAAAACTTGCTTTTGCAGTGGGAAAAGATATTGCCGGTACATCAGTTATAGCAGATATTGCCTCAATGCCTCATTTACTCATTGCAGGTGCTACCGGGTCGGGTAAAAGTGTTTGCATAAATGCATTGATAATCAGTTTGCTATACAGGGCTACTCCGGAGGAAGTGAAATTTTTAATGATAGACCCTAAGATGGTAGAATTAGGAATATATAATGGGATACCACATCTTTTAATCCCGGTGGTAACTGATCCTAAGAAGGCAGCGGGGGCATTAAATTGGGCAGTACAGGAGATGACAAACAGGTACAAGCTTTTTGCAGAAAACAGTGTAAGGGATTTAAAAGGCTATAACGACATAATGACAAAAAAAGGAGAAGAGCCCCTTCCACAAATAGTAATAATTATAGATGAGCTTTCTGACCTTATGATGGTGGCTCCTAATGATGTTGAAGATTGTATATGCAGATTAGCCCAGATGGCAAGGGCTGCGGGAATGCACCTGGTAATTGCAACCCAAAGACCTTCTGTAAATGTAATAACAGGTGTTATAAAAGCCAATATTCCTTCAAGGATATCATTTGCAGTTTCCTCCCAGGTTGATTCCCGAACGATATTAGATATGGCAGGGGCAGAAAAGCTTTTAGGAAAAGGGGATATGTTATTTAGTCCTTTGGGAATGTCAAAGCCTGTAAGAGTTCAAGGGGCTTTGATAACTGACAAAGAGGTGGAATCAGTAGTTTCATTTATTAAACAAAGAGCAATTGCCCGGTATGATGAAAATATTTTAAAAGAAATAGAAAGTAAGGCAGAACCGGTAAGGCAGGGGGATGGCTTTGATGATGAGATATTGCCCCAGGTAATAGATATGGTTATTGAGCAGGGACAGGCATCTACTTCACTGATACAAAGAAAGTTTAAATTAGGATATTCAAGGGCATCAAGAATATTGGACATAATGGAAGAACAGGGGATTGTAGGGCCTTTTGAAGGAAGTAAGCCCAGGAAGGTGTTAATTACCAAAAATCAGTGGGAGGAAAGGAAATTATAAAATTTGCAGATAAAATTAAATAAAAAAATGAGCCTTAAGGCTCATTTTTTTATTTAATTTTATTAATTTTATTTAATATCTAAATGATAACTTTGGAGGGATTTTACCCCGCCGCCTTTTCCGTGATTTTCTTTATAGGCAGCTATTCCCTTGGCGCTGGCCAAAGCTGCAGTAATGGTGGTAATATAAGGCGTATGATATTTTATTGCTGCTTTACGTATATAGGAGTCATCGTATTTACTTAGTTTGCCGGAGGGGGTGTTTATAACTAAATTTATTTCTTTGTTCATAATTCCGTCTACAATGTTAGGTCGTCCTTCATTAAGTTTTTTTATCACTTCTGAATCTATACCGTTTTCTTTAAGGAAAAGATGGGTTCCTTTAGTAGCTTTAATATTAAACCCAAGTTTTGAGAATTTTCTTGCAACTTCCAGTACAGCATCCTTATCCCGGTCTGCTACACTTATCAGCACTGTTCCCGATGTAGGAAGGGGAACTTGTGTGGCTTCCTGTGATTTAAAGAATGCAAGACCAAAAGAGTCAGCTATTCCCAATACCTCCCCTGTAGAGCGCATTTCAGGACCTAAAAGGGGATCCACTTCAGGGAACATATTAAATGGGAACACGGCTTCTTTAACTCCGAAATGAGGTATTTCTTTGCGAGTAAAAGTACTAATGTTTGATTTTTCACCTGTTTCATTTAACATCATTATTTTAGTGGCAATACTTGCCATGGAAACATTACATACTTTTGATACAAGGGGTACTGTTCTTGAAGCACGGGGGTTTGCTTCTAAAATATATACCTTGTCATCAGAAATGGCGTATTGTATATTCATAAGCCCAACCACTTTAAGTTCTTTAGCTATTTTGCTTGTATATTCATAAATGGTTTCACGGTGTTTTTCGGGAATGCTTATTGTAGGAATAACGCAGGCAGAATCTCCTGAGTGAATTCCGGCCAGCTCAATATGCTCCATTATTGCAGGAACAAAGGCATCTACCCCGTCGGCTATAGCATCAGCCTCAGCTTCAATGGCATTGCTTAAAAACCTGTCTATCAAAATAGGTCTTTCAGGAGTAACACCAACTGCAGATGATACATATGTCTTTAACATTTCCTCGTCATAGACAATTTCCATTCCACGTCCCCCAAGTACATATGACGGACGTACCATCAGAGGATAACCGATGCGGTTTGCCACAGCAAGGGCTTCATCCAAATTGCTTGCCATACCGGATTCAGGCATTGGTATCCCCAGTTTATCCATCATTTGGCGGAATCTGTCCCTGTCTTCTGCAAGATCAATGACTTCAGGGGGGGTACCTAAAATTTTGGCTCCTGCCTTTTCTAATTCCTCAGCAATATTTAAAGGGGTTTGTCCACCAAACTGAACAATAATTCCTAAAGGTTTTTCTTTTTCATAAATACTGAGGACATCTTCAACTGTAAGAGGTTCAAAGTATAATTTGTCGGAAGTGTCATAGTCTGTAGATACCGTTTCAGGGTTGCAATTTACAATAATTGTTTCATAACCCATATCACGGAGGGCAAAAGCTGCATGTACACAGCAGTAATCAAATTCTATTCCCTGTCCTATCCTGTTAGGACCGCCTCCTAATACCATTACTTTTTTGCGGCTTGAGGAAGGAACTTTGTCCGGTGCATTGTATGATGAATAATAATAAGCAGCATTCTCAACCCCGCTTACAGGAATAGCCTCCCAACCGGCAACTACACCTAAGGATACACGGCGCTGTCGAATTTCCTTTTCAGGTACATCCAAAAGCATTGCAAGGTAGCGGTCGGAAAAACCGTCCTTTTTAGCTTGGATTAGTAAATCATCAGGCAGAGTATCGCCTTTATATTTTAAAATTTCTTCCTCTAATAAAACCATTTCTTTCATTTGTTCAATAAACCAGTGTTTAATGCCGGTTACTTTGTGAAGCTTATCCACTGTAGCACCTTTTCTCAAAGCTTCATACATAATAAACTGGCGTTCACTGGTAGGTTCTACTAACATTTGCATAAGTTCTTCTAAAGAACGCTTATTAAAATCTTTGGCAAAACCTAATCCATAACGGCCAATTTCCAGGGAACGTACAGCTTTTTGAAAAGCTTCCTTATAATTTTTACCAATACTCATAACTTCTCCCACTGCTTTCATTTGGGTACCAAGTTTATCTTCTGCGTCTTTAAATTTTTCAAAATTCCAGCGAGGAAGCTTAATAACCACATAATCTTCAGAAGGGGTGTATTTATCCAGTGTACCGTCCCGCCAATAGGGAATCTCATCTAAAGTTAACCCGGCAGCCAACATAGCAGATACAAAAGCAATGGGAAATCCAGTAGCTTTAGACGCCAGTGCAGAGGAGCGGGAAGTTCTTGGATTAATTTCAATAACCACTATCCGGTCTGTCTCAGGGTTATAGGCAAACTGGACATTGGTACCTCCAATTACCTGCATGTGTTCCACAATATCATATGCATATTTTTGAAGTCTTTTTTGAACATCCTTGCTTATCGTAAGCATAGGTGCACAACAAAATGAATCCCCGGTGTGAACCCCTACCGGGTCGATATTTTCAATGAAGCATGCTGTTATCATTTGGTTTTTAGAATCACGGACAATTTCCAACTCCAGTTCTATCCATCCTAATATAGACTCCTCCACCAATACCTGTCCAATCATGCTGGATGCAATACCACGTCCGGCTACAACCCTCAGCTCTTCCAAATTATATACCAGACCGCCTCCCGTTCCGCCCATGGTGTATGCAGGACGGATTACAACCGGAAAGCCTAGCTCCATAGCAATTTTTTCTGCTTCTTCAACACTATATGCCGGTTTACTTCTGGGTATTTCAATTCCCAGCTTGTTCATAGCTTCTTTAAAGGCTATACGGTCTTCTCCCCGCTCTATGGAGTCCACCTGAACACCAATTACCTTAACGCCGTATTTTTCTAAAACCCCTGCTTTGGAAAGTTCTAAACACAAGTTTAAAGCTGATTGTCCCCCTAAGTTGGGAAGCAGGGCATCAGGACGTTCTTTTTCAATTATTTCCGTTGCTCTTTTTAAATTTAACGGTTCCACATAGGTGGCATCTGCAATGCCAGGGTCCGTCATAATTGTTGCAGGATTTGAATTTACCAGTACAATTTTATACCCCAGGTTTCTGAGGGCTTTACATGCTTGGGTTCCAGAATAGTCAAATTCACAGGCCTGGCCTATAATAATAGGACCGGAACCAATAATCATTATTTTGTTAATGTCACTAAGTTTTGGCATACTATTGACTCCTTACTTATATATAATTTAAAATAAATTATTTTCTTAACCATTATACACTAAGTTACATAAAGAAACAGTATTTTTTTTAGAAATTTTAATTTATTTTAAAGAGTCTAAATTCCAACTTATTATAAAAGGGAATTTAAAAAATATGTAGAATAAAAAGTAGTATTAACTTAATTTGAAAGGATTGTTTAACTTTGAATTGGATTTACAGGCTTGAACAAAAATACAGCCGGTTTGCAATAAGAGGGCTTATAAAGTATATTGTTATTGCAGCGGCATTTATATTTGTAGTGGTAAATTTAAGCTTGAAGTTAGCTCTTATTGTTTATGATATGCTGACCCTTAACCGTGACATGATTTTGCAGGGGCAGGTGTGGAGGCTTATAACCTTTATTTTTATACCTCCGGGCAGCAGCATATTTGTAATATTTGCACTATACATATTGTATATATTTGGAAGCTCGCTGGAAAATATATGGGGAAGTTTCAGATTTAATTTATATTATTTTATAGGCGTATTGTCTGCAATTATATCAGCTTTTATTGCAGGTTCCGCTTCCAATGTATATTTAAATTTATCTATATTCCTTGCATTTGCATATTTATATCCTGATTTCAAACTGCTTTTATTTTTTATTATACCTGTGAAGGTAAAATATTTAGCCTGGTTTAATGTATTTTTTGTAGTACTTACTGTGATTTTTGACAGTATAGAAAATAAGATAGCAGCGGTACTTTCTCTTTCAAACTTTATTATATTTTTTGGAGGGGATCTTTGGAAAAAACAGATTTATCCTAAAGCATCCGGTTTTATATCTGTTTATTCAAAAAAACGTAAACGTAGAAAATTTAAAGTTATAACACCTCCAAAAAAAATTGAATTTGTTCATAAGTGCCGGGAATGTGGAAAAACATCCAGGGAATTTCCAAATATGTTTTTTGGATATTGCAAAATATGCGGTAGTGATTATGAGTATTGCCAAGAACATATAAATAATCATAAACATACCACTTAAAATTAATTGGTTTTTATAAAGGGGTGGGGGAAATGGTTGAGGTGGTATTGCTAATTGCAAAAGTAGTTTTTGCATCTGTTATATACTTGTTTATTTTTAGCATTATACGCCTTATATATCTTGATATAAAGTCTATGAATGTCAGTAAAGTTAATCTGGACAAAGGATTTCCAACTTTAAGGCTAAAAACCAGAAGGGAACTTCTTCCTTTTAAAGTTGAAGATATTTATGTACTGTCTAAAAGTATGACAATCGGGCGCCAGGATAAAAATGACATTGTTATAAAGGATTCTTTTATATCAGGTATTCATGCCCAGTTTATCTTAGAAAGGGGAGAGGTTTATATAAGGGATTTAGACAGCAAAAACGGAGTATTTATTAATGAGAAAAGGGTTGAAAATAATAGCAAGAATTTGTTAAAGGATAACGATATAATAAAAATAGGACAAATTGAATTTATTTTTGTCAAGGGGTAGCAGATGAGGTGTTTTTATGTTTAGAAAAATAGCCGGCTATGTGCCTTTAAGTATGATTATTTTTGCCAATATTATAGGTTATACTTTTTTGGCATTCAGGGAAGAGCCATATAATTCCCATGCCTTTTTAATGTGTTTTATTGTGTTGGCAATGATTTGTATATCCTATACCGTCATTATAAAAAAGAGATTTGGGGAAAGTTATCTTTTTCTAATTGTATCAATGCTTTTAAGTATTGGCATTATGATGATATACAGGCTGGATTCAGGATTGGCGGTTAAACAGGTTATTTGGATGCTTACAGGTATTATTGCATTTTTTACATGTTATTATTTATATCTGAAGATAGATAAATGGCATAAATATTATTACCTCTATATAGTTGCACCTATTCTCTTGTATATTTTGACTCTTGTTTTTGGTACCACAATTAACGGGGCTAAAAACTGGATTATAATAGCGGGATTTAGTTTTCAGCCTTCAGAACTTAATAAAATATTATATGTTTTCTTCTTGGGAAGTTATTTTAAAAGTCGGGACAAATTATTTTTTCAGAAATCTAATATTGGTGAAAAAAATAAAATTTTCATGAACAGGGTATTATTAATGTTTATTACTTACTTAAATGTAGGATTTTTAGCTTTGCAAAGGGACTGGGGAACTATAGCGATATTATTGCTGGTATACCTTTTTGTTCTCTATATTTTTAGTGAAGGCTACAAGTTTTTGATTTTAAACTGTGGTTTGCTTCTGCCAACTGCTCTGATAGCATATAAGTTTTTTTATCATGTAAGGGTGAGGGTTGAAATCTGGATTAATCCATGGGAGGATATTTTAGGGAAGGGTTATCAGATAGCTCAGTCGCTGTTTGGAATAGGCTCCGGGGGTTTTTTTGGGACAGGATTGAGAATGGGAAAACCATATATGATTCCATTTGCCAGTACAGATTTTATATTTTCTGCAATATGTGAAGAAATGGGAACTTTAACTGGAGTGGCAGTGGTTTTGCTATACATGCTTTTGTGCTACAGAGCTTTTAAAATTGCTTTAAACATAAAGAGAAGATTTGAGAAGATAGTGGTACTAGGACTTATTCTTCTAATTGGAATGCAAACCTTTATAATTATTGGAGGGGTAATAAAGCTTATTCCTTTGACGGGTACAACTCTGCCATATGTAAGTTATGGGGGAAGTTCTTTAGTTACAAGTTTTATTATTTTAGGTATTTTACAGGCAATATCAAGAGGGGACTTTAGCAGTGAGGGTGAAAACTATGGATGAAAACAAAAAAATCATTAGGGTGCTGGTGGCAATGTGTTCAATATTTTTTGCCATAACAGCATATTTAACTTATTTACAAATTTTTCAAGGCAAAAAACTTATGCAAAATGTTTATAACAGGAGAAACAGTGAAATAGAAGAAAACACCTTAAGGGGCAGCATATTTGATAGAAACGGGGTTGTATTGGCATATAGTGAAAAGAGTGGCGAGTCATATGAGCGTATATATCCATATGAGGCTTTGTACAGCCATGTTATAGGCTATAATTCTAAGATTTATGGAAAATCACTTATAGAAGCAGCTTATAATGGTTATTTATTAGGTCTTGATAATTACAGCCAGGTGTTTGGGATGGTTGACAGGGAAAGCAGAGGGAATGACATTTATCTTACATTAGACCATAAGCTTCAGGAATTAGGCGGTAATCTTTTAAAAGATAAAAAGGGAGCCATTGTGGCTATTGATCCTAAAACAGGGGAAGTACTTGCCCTTGTAAGTAAGCCGGATTTTAATGCCAATAGTAAGTGGCTTGAAGAAAACTGGGTAAGTATTGCAGAATCAGAAGAGGCTCTTCTTCTGCCACGGGCAACCCAAGGTCTTTATCCTCCAGGCTCGGTTTATAAAGTTATTATATCTGCCGGGGCAATTGAAAAGGGATTGGATAAAAAGACATATGAAGATAAGGGAAAAGTGGTTATTGACGGGTATGAAATAAAAAATGCCGGGGAAAAAGCTCTTGGGAATATAGGCATAAAAGAAGCCCTTGCCGCTTCAAGTAATGTTGTCTATTCACAAATAGGGGTTGAGCTTGGAAGTAACCAGCTAAAAAGATTAGCTGACAGAATAGGCATGAACAGGGATATAGAATTTGACATTCCTGTGAATAAAAGCATTTTCCCTTACGATACCATGGGGAAGAACGATATGGCAGCGGTGGCTATTGGGCAGGGGGAAATGCTTTTTACCCCCTTTCACATGGCTATGCTTACAGCAGGTATTGCTAATGGCGGCGATGTAATGAAACCTGTACTGGTAAAATCAGTTATGTCACCGGAGGAGAAAAAGATAAAAGATTTTAAGTCTAATGTAATGTATAAAATTATGGAGGCAAAAACTGCGGATATTATTAAAGATATGATGTATGAAGCTGTAGAAAATGGTACAGGTGCAAATGCCAAAATAGAAGGCATCAGTGTTGCCGGAAAAACAGGTACGGCAGAAAACCATTTATCAGAAAAAAACAAAGGTGGGGAACATGCCTGGTTTATCGGATTTGCACCGGTTGAAGATCCTAAGATAGCAGTGGCGGTTATTGTTGAACATGGAGGTTCCGGCGGGGGTGTTTCTGCACCCATTGCAAAAAGAATTATAAGTGAGTATTTACAAAGCATAGAAAAACATTAAAACACCAGGACAAATAAATACCCTGGTGTTTTATAAGGGTTCTCCGGTGTGTGCTACGAAGAACATGTCTATATTATATGTTTTATGTTTTTATTTATACACTCCTTACACTCCTTCTTATTAATTTGCCATGTTTTTAGAAGTTGTCTTTTTTACAATTATTTATTAATATATTGAAGAAGAATGATTTTTGAAACGTAATATTTTTAAAAATATAGATCGTAGGATCAGGGTGCTTTAAAAATGATTAAAGTATACAACAGACAAACTAAAGAATACGATATAGAAAAAATAGCAGGGGGAAAAATTATAGAAGTTCTATATACCACAAGCTATGGCAGAATAGGATTGGAGTTGGTATTAAAAAGAAAAATATATTCTGTACTGGCCGGAATACTATGTGATAGCAGAATTAGTGCTGCAAAAATAAAAAAGTTTATAGAAAAGTATGATATTGACATGTCAGAATTTTGTGGTGAACTAAAGGATTTTAAATCATTTAATGATTTTTTTACCAGAAAAATAAAGCCTTGTGCAAGACCTTTCCCAAAAGAGCCGGAATTGTTTTTGTCGCCGGGGGATGGAAGGGTCCAGGGATGGATGAATGTAGATATAAACAAAAATATCGGGATAAAAGGGATTAGTTATACATTAAAAGACTTAATACCTGAAAACAAAATTATAGAAAAGTATGATGGGGGAACTGTTATAGTATTAAGGCTAAATCCTACGGATTATCATAGATTTCATTTCATTGATGATGGTGTATGCAGTGAAAGTAAAAGGATAAAGGGACATTATTATTCAGTTAATCCTATGGCTTTGTCCTTTTATCCAAAGGTGTTCTGCCAAAATGTACGGGAATACAGCATTTTAGATTCTAAAAATTATGGGGAGTTAATATATGTTGAAGTTGGAGCTGCTTGTGTCGGCTCAATTGTTCAGACATACAAACCAGGAGAATTTATTAAAAGGGGCAGTGAAAAAGGGTTTTTTAAATTTGGAGGTTCAACCATAATAATTTTAATTAAAAAAGACCGTGTTAAACTTGATGAAGACATATTATATCAAACAAAATTAGGATATGAGTCTAAAATAAAGGCAGGGGAAGTGATAGGGAGGAGTGTAAAAATATAATTTAGAAATTAAATTTAAAAGAATTAAAAAATAAAATAAAAAAGAGGATGATAAAGAAAGATGAAAGCAATTATATTTGATATGGATGGTTTGATGGTTGATACAGAGGGATTGTATTTTGATACAGAAAGAATTATAGCTAAAAAATTTAACAAAGAGGTAGAAGATGAAACGCTATGGAAAATGATGGGGAGAAAGCCTATAGAGGCGATGGAAATATTTGCAGAAGATTTAAATATTGATATTCCTCCAAAAGAGCTTTTGAAAATGAGGGATGAACTGTTTGTTGAAAAGCTAAAAAAAGAGCTTGTTCCTATGCCAGGGCTTTTTGATATTTTAGAGGAGTTTAAAGATAAAATGAAACTTGCAATAGCAACAGGTTCTCCCCATAAGTTTTTGCAAATAGTATTAGACAGGCTGGATATAAAAAACAATTTTGAAATTTTACAGCCTTCAGATGAAATAATAAACGGGAAGCCAAATCCTGAAATATACTTAAAAACAATGGAAAAACTCCAGGCATTGCCATCAGAGACGGTTGTTCTTGAAGATTCGAGCAATGGTGCGCTGGCAGGAGTTAGAGCAGGTTGTTATACCATTGCAATTCCAAATCAATATACGTACAAACAGGACTTTAGTTTTGTAAACTATGTGGCAGAAAGTCTTTTTGATGCAAAAGAGCATATTAAAAAATTAATAAACAACAAATAACAATTAATAGAATTTAAATTTTTATATTTTTTAAAGTAAGTAATGGGAAGGGAATATAGAAAAGGGGTCATTTAGAAATGACCCCTTAAAATTCATACTCGGTTCAAAATTTATCTATTATTTCTAATATATACCTTTGCATTAAAGTACAGTCAAGGGAATCAATTATTCCGTCGCTGTTAAGGTCTGCAGCTGATGTTCCTTTAGGTGTCGGAAACTCAGATATTATTTCCAATACATATCTTGTCAGTAGAGAGTAATCGGAAGTATTGATAATACCATCGTCATTAAGATCCCCTAGTAAGAGAGGCTCTTCTGATGACTCAGGTTCTAAACCAAATATTTTTGTTGCACCATCGTACACAGGCATATATTCAGTTTTTGTTACTACATGGTCACGTACAAGCCCATTGTATGAAAAATCATTGTCCGGATTCCAAAAGTCAGTCCCCTGAGGTCCTGAGATGCGGAACTGTACTTCACGCCTGAATTCAGATTGCCCTCCGGGGAAAATATCTGTACCGTCTTTAAAAGATATTTTCACATAATATATATTTTCTGAATAGTGTTGCAATTGGGTAATGGTTGCAGGTATTTCTGCCATACGCAGCTCAACTTTTATATCCTCAACACCATAACCCGCTTCAAAAACTTCTGTTAGGTCAACATAGTAATTAAATGATAAATCTTTAATTACTCTTGCAGGCCATGCAGATCTATTATTTAATTCTGCTTTGATTTCAGTATAATTTGGTCCCATTGAGTTTATGCTGGCTTCTACAAAGAATTCATCTTCAGGTTCTTCTAATGGCGGGAAGTTTTCATCAGGAGTTCCGCCGTAAAGGGAAACCATTTTTGCAAGAATACCTACAAAACCTGCATTGTAGTCACAAGCCACTTCATTGCATACAAAATCATCAATTTTGTCAGTATACTGGTCATTTTGATTAGGTCCTCCCACTAATGCGCCGTAGAGTACATGTCTGTGATAAGGAGGCTCTTTATCAGTGTCGGCCCAGGCACCGTGGGCAGTACGGTGATGCGGTCTTTGAGGAGGGTTTTCTCCAAAGCCTACAACAAAGCTTCTTCCTGTACTTCCCAAAGCATAATCTATTTGGGTTTTAGCAAAATTTTCATAAATTGCTTTTTTATCAGGTGAACAACCTTCCCAATCTGCATAAACACTTGCTATAAATGCAGTGGTTGTTGCATATCTCAGTGCTCCCCATTGATCAAGCCAGGCCAGACCCTTAGGAGTATACCTTATCCTGTTGCCGTCATATCCGGTTGTCCAGTAATCCAGATGTCTTTCACAGGCTTTTTTATATTCATCTTTATTAGTTATCCTTGCAAGGAGGATCTGGGTTCCGTATAATACATCATCCCAGCAATGTCCCCATTTATATGCCCAAATATCAGTTTGTTGCTCGGTATTCCAAAATTCTGTGTAAGATTCTGCCTTTTCAAGATAAGAAATATCATCAGTTGCAAGATATAACCATGTTGCAGCCCAGGTAAGTTCATCCCAGAATCCGCTCCAGGAATCGTAAAATCCGGCTGCAGCAGTATATGTAGCATCACTTCTTTCAGTATCTGCAAGTTTGAATAAACTTTTTGCATTATCAAGATAAACGTCATCATCAAAAATTATTGAACCTATAGCCAGGGCTGCTGCCATTTGCGCTGTTACAGCAGAGCCTCTGCCGGTAAAATAAGGACGTTCCATTTCCTTTTCGATAACTTCAACAGGTCCCCACCACTTGTGGTCTGCAGCGCCATCCCCTATTTGATATACTACACTTGAACCTTTGTTACAATTAACTAAATAATCCAAGACAAATCTTAAATTATTTTCCATATGAATTCTTTGTCCTGACTTGTCAAAACCTTCAGGGTATTCATATAAGGCCCATCCAAGCATTGCAGCTGAGTATGCCATAGGCAGGTTAAACTTTACGTGGTCTCCGGCATCATACCAGCCGCCGGTTACATAGTCATTAAGAGTAGAATCCCCACGCCACTGGACACGGTTCCAGGAAGGAAGTGGACCGGCCTGCTGGCATTCATAGAAGTAGATGGCCTTTTGAAGTGCTTCAGCGTAGTTGAAAGACTCTTTAGCTGATGTTACAGAAATGTTTAGAGGGATTAAAAATACCATTAGCATAGCTAAAGACAAAAAAACACTGGCAACTTTTCTCATTTAAATATCCTCCTTTATTAAAAAATATATAATTTAAATAAAAATTTTATTCTGTTAGCCTATAATTAAATTATATACTATTTGCATTGTCACATCTAGCAAAAAACAAAAAAACAATGTTTTTTCAAAGGAAAATATTTCAGGTATAATGTCAGGTGGAATACCCATTAAATACTTTATAATTGTCTATACTATTTATCACTTTTTCTAACAAAATTTACTTACAAAAATAAAAGTACGTACATGTACACAAAAAAAATATTATTAACGAAAGATATGTAAGGAGGACACAGGATTAAAAAAATTTTTTTCCAAATATTAATTTAAGAATCTAATTATAAAATAAAAACAAACGCTTTAATTTTGAAAAAATGTTGAAACAAAATCAAATTTAATATATAATGAAATTAAAAATAGAGTATTTTGATAACAACTATGTATTAAGGGGAAAAAGGGGATTAGTTTTATTTGTATGTCTTATATGTTGGTTTTTACATTTTAATTATGTTATAAGCCTTTTGTTCCCGTTAATACTAAGTTAATATATAAATAAAATTTTTGATTAGGGAGGAATCTGGGGGAAAAATCAAATCTATACTACAATTAAATCCTTATAGAGATATATACTAGAGGAGTACTTTTGTTTAAAAACATAGTCTGATTACAATACAGAATTCAAAACAGTTGCAGGATTGATTGTTCTAAAGAACCAGCATCTACATAACAACCATAATAACAATTGTTATTACATTCAATTCAATCTCTAGTCTTGTTACAAACTCTCTGGTATTAAAAAAATAAAAACTCACATGTGGCAAGTGACATACATGTGGCAAGTGACATTATGCATGTTATTAACATTGCTTTATTTTGATTTGCTTTAAATTAAGTATATAAGGTATTTACTTATAAATACCTTTAAAGGTCTTTTTATTAAGATCATACATCATTAATTTTATGGGAGGAATGGTAATGAAAAAAGTCATCAGTATGCTTGTAGTTGTTGCGATGCTAACCGCTATATTTGCAGCAGGGGTTATACCAAATTCATTGGTTTTGGCATCTCAAGAACTAACAGTAAAAGTTGGAAGTGTCCAGGGTAGTGCTGGAACAACAGTAAAAATACCAGTGGAACTTTCAGGGGTGCCAGCAAAGGGGATAAACAATAGTGACTTTGTACTTACATATGATCCTAGTGTGCTGGAGGTAGTGGAAGTAGAACCAGGAGACATAATTAAAGGTGGTTCACTGGATTTTAAATCATACGTAAATGCTTCTGCAGGCAGAATATCAACAATGTTTGTAGACGAAACAGGCGTCGGCAACCGTATGATTGACAGAGACGGGGTATATCTAACAATAACAGCAAAGGTTTTAAAGGAGCAGCCAGCTGTTATATCTTTAGCTACCGACAAAAGAGGAATATTTGCAGATTACGATTTAAATCTAATACAATTTAAGTTTGAAGAAGGTGGGGTTAATTTAAGTTCATCACAGCCAACATCATCACCAAAGCCAACACCGTCAACACCACCAGCAGGTGACGGAACAACATTGACAGTGGCAAGTGTAGATGCGAGCGTAGGTGAAACAGTTGAAATACCTCTATATTTGACAGGGGTACCATCAAGCGGAATAAACAACTGTGACTTCATACTATGGTACGAGCCAAGTGTAATTGAAGTTACTAACATTAGTGCAGGCTCAATAATAGTAAATGGTGCACAAGACTTTAAGTCATATATAAACAAAGACAACGGCAGATTGTCCTTCATGTTTGTAGACGAGACAGGTTTAGGTAACCGCATGATTAAGTCAGACGGTGTATTTGCAGTAATAACAGCAAAGGTATTGACTAATGCGGCTGCACCAATAACAGTTGCAAAAGAAGGTGTATTTGCAGATTATGATTTAAATAAAATAGCAGTTAAATTTGTAGAAGGTGGGGTTAACTTAGGTTCTTCAACACAGCCAACATCATCACCAAAACCAACTACATCACCAACAACATCACCAAAGCCAACACCGTCAACACCACCAGCAGGTGACGGAACAACATTGACAGTGGCAAGTGTAGATGCGAGCGTAGGTGAAACAGTTGAGATACCTCTATATTTGACGGGGGTACCATCAAGCGGAATAAACAACTGTGACTTCATACTATGGTACGAGCCAAGTGTGATTGAAGTTACTAACATTAGTGCAGGCTCAATAATAGTAAATGGTGCACAAGACTTTAAGTCATATATAAACAAAGACAACGGCAGATTGTCCTTCATGTTTGTAGACGAGACAGGTTTAGGTAACCGCATGATTAAGTCAGACGGTGTATTTGCAGTAATAACAGCAAAAGTATTGACTAATGCAGCTGCACCAATAACAGTTGCAAAAGAAGGTGTATTTGCAGATTATGATTTAAATAAAATAGCAGTTAAATTTGTAGAAGGTGGAGTTAACTTAGGTTCTTCAACACAGCCAACATCATCACCAAAACCAACTGCATCACCATCACCAAGGCCAACGACATCACCATCACCACAACAACCATCAGGAAATCTAAAAGTTGAGTTCTATAACTCAAACAGAGCTTCCAGCAGTAGTTCTATACATCCACAATTTAGATTGACTAATACTGGAAGCACACCGATTAATTTAGCTGATGTTACATTAAGGTATTACTTCACAATTGATGGAAATCAGTCACAGACTTTCTGGTGTGACCATGCAGCTAAAACAGGTAATCAATATGAGGCAATAACTTCAGCTGTAACTGGTAAGTTTTCATCAATAAGCAGTGGTGCAAGCAATGCAGACCATTATCTAGAAATTAGTTTTTCAAGTTCAGCAGGAACCTTAGAAGCAAACAGACCTGTTGAAATACAAGGAAGATTTGCTAAGAATGATTGGTCAAATTATAACCAGTCAAATGACTATTCATTTAATGCAAATGCATCCGGTTATACTGAGTGGGATAAGGTAACAGCTTACATAAACGGTCAATTAGTATGGGGTGTAGAACCAGGTGGCTCACAACAACCATCACCAAAACCAACAACATCACCAAAACCAACAACATCACCAAAACCAACAACATCACCAAAACCAACTACGTCACCAAGCCCAACAGTACCACCAGGAGCATTGGTTATAGATATAGCTACAGTAGCTGCAAATCCTGGAGATAAAGTAGAAATACCAATACGCTTCAATAATGTACCATCAAGCGGAATAAACAACTGTGACTTCATACTATGGTATGATCCAGACGTAGTAGATGTAACAGAAATAGTACCTGGATCAATAATAATAAACGGTGCACAAGACTTTAAGTCATATATAAATAAAGACAACGGCAGATTGTCCTTTATGTTCGTGGACGAGACAGGATTAGGTAACCGAATGATTAAATCAGACGGAGTATTTGCAGTACTTAAAGCAACAATCAAATCAACAGCACCAAATGGACTAAGTGAAATAACAGTAGCAAAAGAAGGAGTATTTGCAGACTATGACCTGAATAAAATACCAGCAAGATATAATGAAGGTGGAGTAGATGTTGGAGGTTCAGTACAACCTACATCATCACCAATGCCAGATGGATTTACAGTAGTAATTGATACAGTTGTAGCAAAAGCCGGAGATAAAGTAGAAATACCAATACGCTTCAATAATGTACCATCAAGCGGAATAAACAACTGTGACTTCATACTATGGTATGATCCAGACGTAGTAGATGTAACAGAAATAGTACCTGGATCAATAATAATAAACGGTGCACAAGACTTTAAGTCATATATAAATAAAGACAACGGCAGATTGTCCTTTATGTTCGTGGACGAGACAGGATTAGGTAACCGAATGATTAAATCAGACGGAGTATTTGCAGTACTTAAAGCAACAATCAAATCAACAGCACCAAATGGACTAAGTGAAATAACAGTAGCAAAAGAAGGAGTATATGCAGACTATGATCTAAACAAAATACCGGTAACATATATAACCGGAGGAGTAGATGTTGGAGGTACACCACAACCAACGACATCACCAAAGCCAACAACATCACCGAAACCAACACAGCTTCCAGACGGATTTGGAGTAATAATAGATACAGTAGCAGCGAAAGCAGGCGACACAATAGAAATACCAATAAGCTTTAACAATGTACCATCAAGTGGAATAAACAACTGTGACTTCATACTATGGTATGATCCAGATGTAGTAGATGTAACAGAAATAGTACCTGGACCGATAATAATAAACGGTGCACAAGACTTTAAGTCATATATAAATAAAGACAATGGCAGATTGTCCTTCATGTTCGTGGACGAGACAGGATTAGGTAACCGCATGATTAAGACAGATGGAGTATTTGCAGTATTGAAGGCAAAAGTAAGCTCAACAGCACCAAACGGACTAAGTGAAATAACAGTAGCAAAAGAAGGAGTATATGCAGACTATGATCTAAACAAAATACCAGTAACATATGTAACTGGAGGAGTAGATGTTGGAGCAGAACCACAACCAACGACATCACCAAAGCCAACAACATCACCGAAACCAACACAGCTTCCAGACGGATTTGGAGTAATAATAGATACAGTAGCAGCGAAAGCAGGCGACACAATAGAAATACCAATACGCTTCAATAATGTACCATCAAGTGGAATAAACAACTGTGACTTCATACTATGGTATGATCCAGATGTAGTAGATGTAACAGAAATAGTGCCTGGACCGATAATAATAAACGGTGCACAAGACTTTAAGTCATATATAAATAAAGACAATGGCAGATTGTCCTTCATGTTCGTGGACGAGACAGGATTAGGTAACCGCATGATTAAGACAGATGGAGTATTTGCAGTATTGAAGGCAAAAGTAAGCTCAACAGCACCAAACGGACTAAGTGAAATAACAGTAGCAAAAGAAGGAGTATATGCAGACTATGATCTAAACAAAATACCAGTAACATATGTAACTGGAGGAGATGTTGGAGCAGAACCACAACCAACGACATCACCAAAGCCAACAACATCACCGAAACCAACACAGCTTCCAGACGGATTTGGAGTAATAATAGATACAGTAGCAGCGAAAGCAGGCGACACAATAGAAATACCAATACGCTTCAATAATGTACCATCAAGTGGAATAAACAACTGTGACTTCATACTATGGTATGATCCAGATGTAGTAGATGTAACAGAAATAGTGCCTGGACCGATAATAATAAACGGTGCACAAGACTTTAAGTCATATATAAATAAAGACAATGGCAGATTGTCCTTCATGTTCGTGGACGAGACAGGATTAGGTAACCGCATGATTAAGACAGATGGAGTATTTGCAGTATTGAAGGCAAAAGTAAGCTCAACAGCACCAAACGGACTAAGTGAAATAACAGTAGCAAAAGAAGGAGTATATGCAGACTATGATCTAAACAAAATACCAGTAACATATGTAACCGGAGGAGTAAATGTAGGAGAAGAACCAGAGCCAACAACATCACCAGAACCTACAACTTCACCGGAACCAACAACATCACCAGAACCAACACAGCTACCAGACGGATTTGGAGTAATAATAGGTACAGTAGCAGCGAAAGCAGGTGACACAATAGAAATACCAATAAGCTTTAACAATGTACCATCAAGTGGAATAAACAACTGTGACTTCATACTATGGTATGATCCAGATGTAGTAGATGTAACAGAAATAGTACCTGGACCGATAATAATAAACGGTGCACAAGACTTTAAGTCATATATAAATAAAGACAATGGCAGATTGTCCTTCATGTTCGTGGACGAGACAGGATTAGGTAACCGCATGATTAAGACAGACGGAGTATTTGCAGTATTGAAGGCAAAAGTAAGCTCAACAGCACCAAACGGACTAAGTGAAATAACAGTAGCAAAAGAAGGAGTATATGCAGACTATGATCTAAACAAAATACCAGTAACATATGTAACCGGAGGAGTAAATGTAGGAGAAGAACCAGAGCCAACAACATCACCAGAACCTACAACTTCACCGGAACCAACAACATCACCAGAACCAACACAGCTACCAGACGGATTTGGAGTAATAATAGGTACAGTAGCAGCGAAAGCAGGCGACACAATAGAAATACCAATAAGCTTTAACAATGTACCATCAAGTGGAATAAACAACTGTGACTTCATACTATGGTATGATCCAGATGTAGTAGATGTAACAGAAATAGTACCTGGACCGATAATAATAAACGGTGCACAAGACTTTAAGTCATATATAAATAAAGACAATGGCAGATTGTCCTTCATGTTCGTGGACGAGACAGGATTAGGTAACCGCATGATTAAGACAGACGGAGTATTTGCAGTATTGAAGGCAAAAGTAAGCTCAACAGCACCAAACGGACTAAGTGAAATAACAGTAGCAAAAGAAGGAGTATATGCAGACTATGATCTAAACAAAATACCAGTAACATATGTAACCGGAGGAGTAAATGTAGGAGAAGAACCAGAGCCAACAACATCACCAGAACCTACAACTTCACCGGAACCAACAACATCACCAGAACCAACAACATCACCAGAACCAACACAGCTACCAGACGGATTTGGAGTAATAATAGGTACAGTAGCAGCGAAAGCAGGCGACACAATAGAAATACCAATAAGCTTTAACAATGTACCATCAAGCGGAATAAACAATTGTGACTTTAGAATAACTTACGATGATAGCGTTCTTACAATAGAAAAAGTAGAAGCCGGACCAATAGTGATAAACGGTGCACAAGACTTTAAGTCAAACATAGTAAAAGGTGATGCAAGAGTAGCATTTATGTTTGTAGATGAAACAGGATTAGGTGACCGCATGATTAAGACAGACGGAGTATTTGCAATATTAACAGTAAAAGTAAGTGAAGATGCTCCAGAAGGCTTAACAGTAATAGATGTAGCTAGCCAATATGTATTTGCAGACTACGACTTAAATAAAATACCAGTAACATTTGTAACCGGAGGAGTAAATGTAGGAAAAGAAGTAGTTGAACCTTCAGAAGGATATACTATCTCAGGCTATGTTGCACCAGATTTCCAATATGACTCCTCAGTAAAAGCTGAACTATTATCAGGATTCAATGTAGAAGTTGAAGGAACAGAACTTTATGCAGTAACTGATGCTAACGGATACTTCGAAATTAGCGAGGTACCAGGAAATGAAGATGGATATACAATAACAATATCAAAACAATATTATATAACTAGAAGCTTAGTTGTAGCAGGTAACAAAGATACTCAAGTATCTACTTCATCATCACCATTACTAATCTGGGCTGGAGACATTACAGAAGACGGAATGCTTAACTTGTCAGACGTAGCATTAGTAGGTGGGGCATATAATACAGTAACTGGAAACGAGAAGTTTAGTGAAGAGTTAGATATAAATAAAGACGGCGCTGTAAACATGGAAGACATAGTAATAATTATAAAAAACTTTGATAAAAACTCATCACATTATGGTAAGTAATAATAAAAATACTTGAGGGAGGAGCTCTTAAGCTCCTTCCTCAAGATAAATAAAATTGCAGGTATAAAAATGGGAAGGTATTTTAATACTACCCAATATTTTTATATATGCTGTTGATAGGGGGATATTTATTTTATGAAGCAAAGTAGAGTGATTTCATTATTTTTAACCATACTAGTATTATTATCATGCATTTCGACAAACCCAGTTTTTGCAGATACAACGCCGGTTATAAAAATGGAGATTGATAAGTCAACTGTGAAGACAGGGGACATTATATCGGTATCACTAAAAGTCGAAAATATATCCAATTTTGCAGGATATCAAGTAAACATAAAGTATGATCCTGAGATGTTAGAAGTAATAGATCCAGTACCGCAAGAGGGAGAAATATTAAATAACAAAGAGTATGGAAGTGTGAATCAATCAGCAAATGACCCTGAGAAGGGATTACTGAACTTTGGTAAGGTTTATCAGTATTTAGATGACTATAGAAGCGATGGTAATCCTGAAGAAACAGGGGTATTTGGTATAATAGAGTTCAAAGCTAAAAAAGCAGGCAAAACAGAAATCAGGTTTGAAGATACAGAGACAATGCCAAATGGTACAACAGGTACATTATTATTTGATTGGGACGGAAACAGGATATCAGGCTATGAAGTGGTACAGCCAGAGGAGATAGTTATAACAGAAGAAGGCGGTACTTCAGGAAAGATAGAGATGGAACTTGATAAGACAACTGCAAAGGTAGGAGACATTATAACAGTATCATTAAAGGTAGAGGATATAACTCACTTTGCAGGATATCAAGTAAACATAAAGTATGATCCTGAGATGTTAGAAGTAATAGATCCAGTACCGCAAGAGGGAGAAATATTAAATAACAAAGAGTATGGAAGTGTGAATCAATCAGCAAATGACCCTGAGAAGGGATTACTGAACTTTGGTAAGGTTTATCAGTATTTAGATGACTATAGAAGCGATGGTAATCCTGAAGAAACAGGGGTATTTGGTATAATAGAGTTCAAAGCTAAAAAAGCAGGCAAAACAGAAATTAGGTTTGAAGATACAGAGACAATGCCAAATGGTACAACAGGTACATTATTATTTGATTGGGACGGAAACAGGATATCAGGCTATGAAGTGGTACAGCCAGAGGAGATAGTTATAACAGAAGAAGGCGGTACTTCAGGAAAGATAGAGATGGAACTTGATAAGACAACTGCAAAGGTAGGAGACATTATAACAGTATCATTAAAGGTAGAGGATATAACTCACTTTGCAGGATATCAAGTAAATATAAAGTATGATCCTGAGATGTTAGAAGTAATAGATCCAGTACCGCAAGCGGGAGAAATATTAAATAACAAAGAGTATGGCAGTGTGGATCAATCAGCAAATGATCCTGAGAAGGGATTACTAAACTTTGGTAAAGTTTATCAGTACTTAGATGACTACAGAAGCGATGGTAATCCTGAAGAAACAGGGGTATTTGGCATAATAGAGTTTAAAGCTAAAAAAGCAGGTAAAACAGAAATTAGGTTTGAAGATACAGAGACAATGCCAAATGGTACAACAGGTACATTATTATTTGATTGGGACGGAAACAGGATATCAGGCTATGAAGTGGTACAGCCAGAGGAGATAGTTATAACAGAAGAAGGCGGTACTTCAGGAAAGATAGAGATGGAACTTGATAAGACAACTGCAAAGGTAGGAGACATTATAACAGTATCATTAAAGGTAGAGGATATAACTCACTTTGCAGGATATCAAGTAAATATAAAGTATGATCCTGAGATGTTAGAAGTAATAGATCCAGTACCGCAAGCGGGAGAAATATTAAATAACAAAGAGTATGGCAGTGTGGATCAATCAGCAAATGATCCTGAGAAGGGATTACTAAACTTTGGTAAAGTTTATCAGTACTTAGATGACTACAGAAGCGATGGTAATCCTGAAGAAACAGGGGTATTTGGCATAATAGAGTTTAAAAGCTAAAAAGCAGGTAAAACAGAAATTAGGTTTGAAGATACAGAGACAATGCCAAATGGTACAACAGGTACATTATTATTTGATTGGGACGGAAACAGGATATCAGGCTATGAAGTGGTACAGCCAGAGGAGATAGTTATAACAGAAGAAGGCGGTACTTCAGGAAAGATAGAGATGGAACTTGATAAGACAACTGCAAAGGTAGGAGACATTATAACAGTATCATTAAAGGTAGAGGATATAACTCACTTTGCAGGATATCAAGTAAATATAAAGTATGATCCTGAGATGTTAGAAGTAATAGATCCAGTACCGCAAGCGGGAGAAATATTAAATAACAAAGAGTATGGCAGTGTGGATCAATCAGCAAATGATCCTGAGAAGGGATTACTAAACTTTGGTAAAGTTTATCAGTACTTAGATGACTACAGAAGCGATGGTAATCCTGAAGAAACAGGGGTATTTGGCATAATAGAGTTTAAAGCTAAAAAAGCAGGTAAAACAGAAATTAGGTTTGAAGATACAGAGACAATGCCAAATGGTACAACAGGTACATTATTATTTGATTGGGACGGAAACAGGATATCAGGCTATAAAGTAGTACAGCCAGGGGAGATAGTTATAACTGACGAGGAAGAAGAGACACCAGAACCGACAACATCACCAGAACCGACAACATCACCAGAGCCAACAACGTCACCAGAACCAACAACATCGCCAGAGCCGACAACGTCACCAGAGCCAACAACGTCACCAGAACCGACAACATCACCAGAACCGACAACATCACCAGAGCCAACAACGTCACCAGAACCAACAACATCGCCAGAGCCGACAACGTCACCAGAGCCAACAACGTCACCAGAACCGACAACATCACCAGAGCCAACAACGTCACCAGAACCAACAACATCGCCAGAGCCGACAACGTCACCAGAGCCAACAACGTCACCAGAACCGACAACATCACCAGAACCGACAACATCACCAGAGCCAACAACGTCACCAGAACCAACAACATCGCCAGAGCCGACAACGTCACCAGAGCCAACAACAATGCCTGAATCATATATAACTTTGGACTTAAGTCAGAAGTATATAAAAGAAGGAGATATAGTAGTAGGTACGTTTAGAGTTGAGAATATACCTTATTTTGCAGGATATCACATAAACATAGTATACGATCCAGAAGTACTGGAAATAGTTAATCTAGAAGGTGAAAGATTAGGCAGTAGGGATATGCTCTTAAATAGGGAAATCATTGTAGAGGGAAAATACGATTTAATTACATATGTAAGTACTAATTATTCAGAAGGTATAGCAGGTTATGTAGCAATGTATGTGGATCTTCCAAGCTATGAGGCTTCAGGAGTAGCTGAAGAATCTGGAGTATTAGGACAACTAGGGTTTAAAGTTCTGCAAGAAAAAGATACAGTAATTAGATTTGAAAACACCGAGTCAATGTCAACTGGAATAGAAGGAACAATGTTGTTTAATTGGTATGGTCGCCAGGTGTATGATTACGTTGTTATACAGCCAGAGCCACTGATAGCAGGAGAACCAGAACCAACAACATCACCAGAACCAACAACATCACCAGAACCAACAACATCACCAGAACCAACAACATCACCAGAACCAACAACATCACCAGAACCAACAACAACGCCAGAACCAACAACATCACCAGAACCAACAACATCACCAGAACCAACAACATCACCAGAACCAACAACATCACCAGAACCAACAACAACGCCAGAACCAACAACATCACCAGAACCAACAACATCACCAGAACCAACAACATCACCAGAACCAACAACATCACCAGAACCAACAACATCACCAGAACCAACAACATCACCAGAACCAACAACATCACCAGAACCAACAACATCACCGACACCAACAACATCACCAGAACCAACAACAACGCCAGAACCAACAACATCACCAGAACCAACAACATCACCAGAACCAACAACATCACCGGAACCAACAACATCACCAGAACCAACAACATCACCAGAACCAACAACATCACCAGAGCCAACGACGTCACCGACACCAACAACATCACCAGAGCCAACAACATCACCGGAACCAACAACATCACCAGAACCAACAACATCGCCGGAGCCAACAACAACGCCAGAACCAACAACATCACCAGAGCCAACAACATCACCAGAGCCAACAACATCACCGACACCAACAACAACACCGGAACCAACAACATCACCAGAGCCAACAACAACGCCAGAACCAACAACATCACCAGAACCAACAACATCACCCAGACCAACAACAACGCCAGAACCAACAACATCACCAGAACCAGCACATCTGAACCAACAACATCACCTGGAACCAACAACATCACCAGGAACCAACAACATCACCGACACCAACAACATCACCAGGAACCAGCAACAACGCCAGAACCAACACATCACCAGAACCAACAACATCACCAGGAACCAACAACAACGCCAGAACCAGCAACAACGCCGGAACCAACATCACCAGGAACCAACAACATCACCGGACCAACAACATCACCAGAGCCAACAACATCACCGGAACCAACAACATCACCAGAACCAACAACATCACCAGAGCCAACAACATCGCCAGAACCAACAACATCACCAGAGCCAACAACGTCACCGAAACCAACAACATCACCGACACCAACAACGTCACCGAAACCAACAACATCACCATCACCAACAACGTCACCAAAACCAACGACATCACCGAAACCAACAACATCACCGAAACCAACACCGACAACAACACCAACACCGACATCAACAACGTCACCGAAGCCAACACCAACAACATCACCAACACCAACGCCAACATCTGATATAGAAGAGCCAACTCCAACAATCCCGGGTGGTCCTTCTATTGGTGAGCATAAGGCGTACTTAAGTGGATATCCGGACGGTTTATTCAGACCTAACCAGAATATAACAAGGGCAGAAGCTGCTGCGATATTTGCCAGAATATTAGGATACAACGCAGATTCTAACTTGTTGATAGGAAACAAATATACAGACGTAGATGACAGTCACTGGGCAGCATGGGCAATTAAGCTTACATCAGATAAAGGCTTATTTGTAGGTTATCCGGATGGATCATTTAAGCCTGACCAAAACATAACAAGAGCTGAGTTTTCAACTGCAGTGTTTAAGTTCTTAAAATTAGTTAGAGGCATCAGTGAAGTTCAATTTAGTGAATTCACGTTTGAAGATGCAAAGGGACACTGGGCTGAAAACTATATAGAACAGCTTACAAGGCTTGGTTACATTAGTGGTTATCCAGACGGAACATTTAAGCCTGAGAATAAGATATTAAGATCTGAAACTGTTGCCCTAATGAACAGAGCACTAGAAAGAGGACCGCTATACGGAGCACCACAAATATTTGAAGACGTTACAGAAAAACACTGGGCATTCTACGATATCGCAGAAGGTGCGCTTGATCATAGATATAGAATAGATGAAGATAAACGGGAAGTACTTGTAGAGATATTAGAAAAATAGAAATTAGAAAACATTTAGGTTGCTGTGTCATAAAAATTGACACAGCAACCTTTATATTATTGTCTTAAAACTTAGATACGGGATATCAAAATATTATCAAAGGCATCTTGATGTTTTACTAAAAATGCCTTATAATTTTTATATAATCATTTTCAAGGCTACATAATTAATTATATAAAAATTAAATTATTTTAGGGGAAGTTGATGTCAGATGACGGTGATATTCTTTTAAAACTGTAATATGTATTTTTCCCGTGATTTCTCAGATGTTTAAATTTTAAAGGTACTTGGCAAGTCTGCTTTAATAGTCAGTCTTCATAAAAAGTTCCGGCAAACTCTTAAAATGTCATATTTAGAGTTCAATGGAGCAATAAACTTACCAAACATGTTTTATTCCGGAGGTGAATTGATATATTTAAGAGGTAGTCAGAATCAATAATAAGACAAGGTCTAGAATTTTATAAACGGGGGTGTTTTAAAGTTAGGAAAGGAATTGCAACATATTATTATAGAATTACGGCACTATAAAAGAAGAATGCTAGAATTAAACATTATCTGCATAAAAACAACACCATATAGAACTGCAAAAAATAAGTAACAATTAACTAAAAGAAATATATGAAGAAAAATAGTATGAGTATGTTGGTTTATTTATTTTAGGGAGGTCTGGCAATGAAAGTAAAAAAAATATCAATTGCTTATATTTCTGTTTTTATAATAGTGAGTATTTTAATTAGTATATCATTATTTAGTATACCAGCTATGGCAAATAGTAACATAAGTGTAAAAGTGGCAACTGTAGAAGCTAAAGTCGGGGAGAGAATAGAAGTTCCAGTATCATTTTCAAACTTACCTGATTCAGGAATTAACAATTGCGATTTTAGACTGAAATATGATAAAGATGTATTAGAAATTGTGGAATTAAAACCAGGAAAAATAGTTACAAATCCTAACATAAATTTTAGGTATAATATAAATGATCCGGGAAAAGTGGCAGTAATGTTTGTGGATGAAACAGGGGTAGGCAAAGAATTAATAAAAGAAGACGGGGATTTTATAATATTGGTATTTAAAGTTAATGATTCTGCCAAAAATGGAATGAGCTATATTGAGCTGACATCTAGGCTAACTATTTCTGGATATGATTTGGTATTGTTGCCAACTGATTTTGTAAAAGGTGGAGTGAAAGTTAGTGGTGGAAAGGATATAGCTCCGACGGACAATGATGAGGATGATGCTCAAGATGAGATTTCAGATAATGAAGATTCAGATGTTAATGACCAGAATGAGCCGGATAGTTTGATACCAGGCAGCAGGAAGGAAGGTATACATAAGGCGTATTTAAAGGGCTATCCAGACGGAAATTTCAAACCTGAAAACAGCATAACCAGGGCAGAGGCAGCAGTTATTTTTGCTAATTTATTAGAGGTAGACCAAAATGCCCAGCCTAAGAGCAGTATTAGTTATACTGATTTACCAAATGACCATTGGGCGGCGTGGGCTGTCAGGTATGTTTCAGAATTAGGTTTGTTTAGCGGTTATCCGGATGGAACATTTAAGCCCAACAACAGAATCACCAGAGCTGAGTTTTCAACAGTTGTACTTAAATACCTGGAAATGGAGGAACCTCAACAAGTAAAGAATAAATTTGATGACTGTATAGGACATTGGGCTCAAAAATACATTGAAAAATTATCAGATTCCGGTTACATTAATGGTTATCCGGATGGGACTTTTAAACCTCAGAACAGCATTAAACGTGCTGAAAGTGTTGCTTTAATTAACAGGGCGTTAAACAGAGGTCCATTGTACGGAGTTAAGGAAAACTTTCCAGATGTACCTAGCACATATTGGGCTTATGGTGATATAGCGAAAGGAGCTATTACTCACAGGTATTACATTGACGAAGAAGGACGGGAAGTTTTTTTAGAAAAAATTGAGAATTAATAGTGTCCTTATATCATATAATAATATTGTGTTATATAAATAAAAATATATATAAAATAAAATTAAAAAAAACATATAAAAAATATTAATTAAAAATGAAGCATATGAAATATTATATAACAGCATATAAGATATTAATTATAATAAAATATTATATAAGTATTATATAGACATTTTCAAAACATTATTCGAAATATTACATAAGATATATTATATGAAGATATAGCATATCAAAGCCCCTTGATGAGAAAAGGGGCTTTTGATTATCTTTTTTTAATAAACATCAAGTTTTTCATGATATATAAAATCAGCACTGTTGTCAAAATAGTCTCTTGTTACAGATGATGCAGCAAATGTGGAATCTAATGTGATCCACCTGTCTTCTTCTGAAATGTATATTTCATTCCATGCATGAAGCTCATTGCGGCCAGGGGCGGTATAATTACCTTTTATAACTTTCACCTGTAGACCGGCGGCTCTTCCTAAAGCAGCAACTAAATTAGAGTAATCATAACATACCCCTGTGCGGGTTCTGTAGGCATGCAGAGCTCCATACTCATTATCAAAGTTTTTCTCTAATTGCCTGTAATATTTTTCATAATCATATGTAATATTTGATGATACCCAATTGTGAATCCGTCGTGCCTTTTCCAAGTCAGATTTAACATTTTTAGTTAGTTCATTTGCCAGTTGAATAATTTCTTCATGATTGCTTTCAACATGTAATGTAGGAACTGTAAACCTGTTAACTTCAGTTAGATTTTCAACTTTTACAGTGGGACCGTAACGGTATTTCCTGTCCACCACATGAACTAATACTGAAACTGTATAATTTCCTGTTCCATCAATCAGCCATATTTCTTCTTGAAAAGCACCATTTTCAAGTTTAACATCATACCAGCGCTGGATTTCATCCTTAACCACAAGAATTTTTATTTTTGCATTTTCTGTCGTTCCTGTGAGAGTAACTTTACCTTCAACTTTTGGAGGGATATTTTGGAGAGTTACTTTGTTAATCCGCATAAAACCTGGGGTGTACGTAGTATTTGTAGATGTAGATGTAGCGAATGAGACATTTACAAACATTGTTACTACTATGCAAAGCATAGTAATAAGTTTAAGACTTTTTCTCATAACAATTCCTCCCTTTTTCGGCAACCCAGCCGTCTTGGTTGTAAATCAACCGAAGACCTGTGGCTTTGCGTCCTCAATTTTCATTGAGTTTGCTATTATCGAAAGGGTACATTATTATCGAAAGGATGTATGATGTGTTTTTTTGTTTTTTAGAAAACCAAAAAGCCCTGACCGGACTACCAGACAGAGCTTGTAAACGTACATCATACTCTTATTTTGGCAACCCGGCTGTCATAGTGATGGTATCACCTTAGACCCGTAGCTTTGCGCCTCTACCTTTCGATAGATTTGCCCTTTTCAAAATATAATTATTAACTTGTATACATATATTATATAACAAAACAAAGGATTTTTCAATATATTTCTTATTTTTTAATTCTTACTTGTTGACTTTCTATTTGACTTGTTGATTTCCTATTTGCTCATATCAAATTTAGTGTTAAACTTAAATATATAATTGCTATCAAAACCATTTGATAACTTGTAGATTTTCATTTTAATTTAGGTAAATCTACCCTTATTTTATCACATTAAAATAGGTGAAAAAAATTTTTAACCCTACCGCAATTTGAAAAAATATTTTCACTTTACAGTAGGATTATTTTTTATAATATATTGCGGAGGGTGATGTAAAAATGCAATATATCTTCAATGTTCATGAAGGAATTCATGAATATATTAAACTTGGGAGAAATTATCCTTTTCCACCGCCACCAACTAAAAGATGTCACAATCCAAAATGCAATAAATTAGTTAGTTTCCGCAAACATGGCTTCTATGAAAGATATTATTACTCAAAAGAATATAAAGGGAAAATAGTAATCAGACGCTATATATGTCCTCTATGTGGATGCACCATATCATATATTTCTAACTTTTGTTTACCCGGATTTATTAATGCAATAAATCATATTTTTGAATACATATATAATTTATTTTATCGTAAAGGTAGTATTAATTCAGTTATAAAACAACTAAATCTAAAAAACAACGTACAGTTTTCAAGGCAAATTCTATACTATTACAGAAAAAAATTCATTAAAAATCTCAATACAATACAAAATGGATTAAGACAAATAATACACAAAGTGAAATTACCGGATGAAACTCTTGGAAACACAGAAAAAGCAAGAAACGTTTTAGCAATAGTAGTAAGAGAATTCCCCAACATTCAACTATTCTCTCAAAAATACTATCAAGCTACCGCTAAAACATTTCTTGCAGCATGATTATAACATTAAAATAGGATTTTAAAAAGCGTCTTATGAAAAATTTTTAATGAAATCAACCGCAACACCATATTTTCCTTTACTTGAGCAAATAACTATGGTAACATCCGTGGTAAAGAACAGCCTGACCGGTCATGGCTTCCTAAAAATGCAACAGGAGGTCAGGAATATGTTAAGTGAAGAGGTAAGAAATGCCATTGCGTTAAAAAGATTTTCACTGATAAGTCCGATCCTAAATGGACAAGTGAATAATCGTAAGGACTATTATGCTCAAATTTCATCAAAACCCGTAGAAATGCCACACTATGGCATAAGAAAATATTCACCTAAAACAATAGAGTCCTGGTACTGTGATTACATGCGTGGAGGATTGGATGCATTAAAACCCGGATACCGGAAAGACAGGGGTAATTGTAGAAAAATAGATACAGAACTTGCTGAAAAAATCCTTGAGACGAAAAGAAAATATCCTAAAGCGCCTACTACAATCATCTATGATAAACTAATAAAAAAAGGCATATTAAAAGAAGGGCAAATATCACTTACCACACTATACAGGTTTTTAAAATTTTCAAATCATGAAAGCATTTATGAAACTGAAGAGAAAAAAGAAATTAAAAGATTTGCACATCAATATATAAATGAGTTGTGGTATGGGGATTTAATGTATGGACCTTACATACAGGAAGAGGCATACCTTCCCTGCTCTATACGGACAATGGGAAGATTTACCGTTCACAGCAGTTTGAATTTATGTGCGCGGACGTAGGATGCGCTCTTATACATTCGAAACCCTTTGTTGCACATAGCCGGGGAAAAATAGAAAGGTTCTTTTTAACAGTTAGAAAAAGATTTTTATCCCAACTTAATATGAATAAAATTAAGAGTTTAGAAGAGCCGGTATTCATATACTATGAAGGCAAGAAAATCGGTGAAGCCTTGCAGGTTAAATTTCATGACAATGCCCATATGAAACGAAGGGGCAGACCTAAAAATTCTGAGTTAATAGTGGATTTACAAAATAACGAAGTATCTGTAACACATGCTGACATGCCTAAATCAAAACAAACAATTTCATTTAAAACAATTATGGAAGGAGAGAAATAATTATGTTCAGACAGTTTTTTGGACTAAAATACAATCCTTTTGGAAAAGAAATTGATATTTCTGATGTTTATGAAAGTGAAGATATTAAGGAATTAAATTCAAGATTTAAATATATTCAAAACATCCGGGGAATGTTTCTTTTAGTCGGTGAACCGGGAATGGGAAAATCCACCGCCTTAAGAAAATTTTCAGCCGGGTTAAATCCGGGACTTTACAAACCCTGCTATTTTTCTCTCTCAACAGTTACCGTTATGGATTTTTACCGGGGTCTTTTAATATCTTTAGGAGAAGTGCCTTCACATAAGAAGGTTACAATGTTTCATCAGATACAACAAGCAATAATGTCTTTGTACTATATACCCAGGCTGCAATTGAAGCTATTTATTCTGCATCAAAAGGCGTACCCCGCCTTGTTAACAGTCTTGCAACCTCAAGCCTTATGTATGCTTGTTCAATAAAGCAAAAGCATGTAGATGAAGAAATCGTATACCAAGGACAAAAAGACTTTGAAATCTAAAATACTTTTATCTTTAACCGGCAGCCTTAGTACAACGGTTATAAACCGTTTAAGTAATAAATGTTGTAAACTTATTGAATTTATACTTAAAAGTTTTCTATTATCAATATTTTGATTAAAATTTTAAGAGCAGTTAATCTGCTCATTTTTATTGTACAAATTTGAAAGTGTTATGCAATACTTATTTTTCCAAATTTTATTTTGAATCCTACTGGAATTTGAAAATTTGATTATCGCGTTCCTATTTTAATTTGAAAATATTCACTAATTTGTGGTAAAATTGACCTAAAATAATTTGAAAATATTATCTAATTTAATTTAAAAATTTACAATAACTGTAATTAATGCATTTTAACTGTAACTGGATTCTTGCACCACTTGTTGCGGTGTGCTATACTTTAGTTAAGAAAAAAAATGCGAGGGACTGGGAATTTATTGGTGTTATGTAAATCTATGCATACAGCGCATGCACCTTTATAGTGATTAAATAGATTGGTTTTTAATGCATCTAAAACGGTTTTATACTTTAAAACGGAGTATGCTACAGATGGGAGTGTTTTAACATGATGATGTGTTCTATTTGCAAAGAGAATATAGCGGTTGTTTTTATAACAAAAATAATAGATGGAAAACAAACTCAGGAAGGAATGTGTATTTCTTGTGCAAAAAAGAATGGGATCCAGCCAATAAACCAGATACTTGAACAAACAGGTATATCTGATGAAGAAATAGATGATTTAAGCAAGCAGATGAAGGATTTTATACAAGATATGAATATTAGCGACCTTGTTGATAATATGCCGGAGGAATTTACAAACTCTGCAAACCCGTTTTTAGGCATATTCAATAAGAATTTATTTAGAAGGGAAGGAAATAAAAATTCAAAAAATAGTGAAATAAATGAAGAGAAAGACGGAGGAAGGGATTTTAAAAATAACAAAAAAATAAAAACACAAGAAAAAAAGGCAACTAAAAGAAAAAAATATTTAGATACCTATGGGGACAATCTTACTGAAAAAGCCCGTAACAATGAAATAGACAGGATCATAGGCAGGGATAAAGAAATAGATAGAATTATCCAAATACTTAACAGGAGAAATAAAAACAATCCTGTATTAATAGGAGAACCAGGTGTGGGAAAAACTGCAATTGCTGAAGGGCTTGCAGTTAAAATTGTCCAAAGGGAAGTGCCGGTAAAACTCTTTAATATGGAAGTGTATTTACTTGATTTAACAAGTGTAGTAGCAGGAACACAGTTTAGGGGACAATTTGAAAGTAGGATGAAAGGAATTATAGAAGAAGCCAAGACATTAGGAAATATAATATTGGTTATAGATGAACTTCACAATATTATCGGGGCCGGGGAAGCAGAAGGTGCAATGAATGCAGCTAATATATTAAAACCTGCTCTTGCTAAAGGTGAAATACAAGTTATAGGTGCTACAACTCTTAATGAGTACAGGAAATATGTTGAAAAAGATGCTGCGCTGGAAAGAAGGTTTCAGCCGGTAATTATTGAAGAACCGTCCATTGAAGAGACAATTGAAATATTAAGGGGAATCAAGGATTATTATGAGGATTTTCATAGGGTGAAAATAACCGATGAAATAATAAAATTAACTGTAAATCTTTCAGAAAGGTATATCCATGACAGGTTTTTGCCGGATAAGGCAATAGATATATTGGATGAAGCAGGTTCAAGGGCTAATATAAAAAATGTAGAATTAGCAAAACTTGATATGCTAAAAGAAGAGCTGAAAAGTGTACAGGAAGAGAAAGAAAATGCAGTGTCGGCAGATTCTATCGAAGACTATCAGAAAGCTGCAGATTTAAAGGTAAGGGAGTGCAAGCTTTTAAGTCAAATAGAAGAAATGGAAGAAAAGATTAAAGATGTGTATATTACTCCGGATGATGTTGCACATGTGATAGAAACCTGGACCGGTATACCTGTTACAAAACTTACTGAAATGGAAGCAGAGAAACTTTTGAAATTAGAAGAACGCCTTCACAAAAGAATAATAGGGCAGCATAATGCGGTTAAAAGTGTTTCTAAAGCTATAAGAAGAAGCAGGGCAGATTTTAAGAAGAAAAAAAGACCTGCATCCTTTATATTTGTAGGTCCGACAGGTGTAGGTAAAACTGAACTGGTAAGAGCAATTGCAGAGGAGATCTTTGGCAGCGAAGATTCCCTAATAAGATTTGACATGTCAGAATACATGGAAAAACATGCAGTTGCCAAATTAATTGGTGCACCTCCGGGATATATAGGCTATGATGATGCCGGACAGCTTACCGAAAAGGTGAGGCGGAATCCATATTCTATTATATTGCTGGATGAAATAGAAAAAGCCCATCCGGATGTATTTAATATGTTTTTACAAGTACTTGAAGATGGCAGGATAACTGACAGCCAAGGTAGGTTGGTAAATTTTGAAAACACCATAATTATAATGACTTCTAATGCGGGAACAAGTAACAAGGCAAGTGGGATAGGTTTTGGAAGTGACGGCTATGCTGTCATGGAAAACAAAATAAAAGATGTTTTGAAAGAAATATTCAGACCTGAGTTTTTAAACAGGATAGATGAAATAATTGTATTTGACCGGTTGAAAAAAGACGAGCTTAAGGAAATAGTCAAACTTATGCTTAAAGAAATAGAAGATGAAGTTAGAGAAAAGAATATGACAATAGAAATAGAAGAGCCGGTTATAGATTTTATACTTCAAAAAGGTTATGACCCTAAATATGGGGCACGCCCTTTAAGGAGAACCATTCAAAAATATATTGAAGATGAACTTGCAGATATGTATATCAGGGGGGAGTACAAAGAAGGAAGCAGTATTGTGGTTTACATGGAAGGAGAAGAAATAAAATTCAAATAATATTGGCATTTTTTAACGACAAAAAGCGTTTATTTTGAGATAAATTTAAAATAAACGCTTTTTATCTTGAAAATCTATAAAATATAGAGGTTGTGTATGAAAAATTGTTAACAAAGGTTTAGATATATTATATCATTTAAATAAAGAAATATTATTAAAATTATATTAAATATAAAAAAATTATATTTAAAAAAAAAGAAATTATATTTTAATATATGAAGAAAATGTGTTAAATACAAAACTAAAATAACTAATAAGAGAAAATGAGTAAAAAGATAAAATATAAGGATATAAAAAAGGGATATAAAAATAAATAAATAAAAAGGATATAAAAGACAATGTGAAAATATAAGAATATGAAAGACAAAATGAAAAACATAAGGAAGATGAAAAATAATGATATTAAAAATAAAAAATGATAAAAAGTATATCTTTTTTATAAGAATCATTTGTATAATTTTGCTATTAATGCTATCAGGCTGCAGCCCTAAGGTTAAGAAAATACAAAAAGAGATATTTGCATTAAATACAGTAATAAATATAACTGTATATGGGGATGAAGAAGCCGAAAAGGTTTTACAAAAGGCCATAAACAGAATATACGATATAGAAAACAAAATGAGTGTTACAATTTCAGAAAGTGATGTTTCATTAATAAACCAAAATGCAGGGAAGAGACCTGTGAAAGTTCATGAGGATACTTTTTTTGTCGTTCAAAAGGCGTTAGAATATGGGGAACTGACCAACGGGGCATTTGATATTTCAATATATCCGCTGGTTAAACTGTGGAATATAAACAATGGGAATAAAAATATACCAACAGAAGAGGAAATAAATGAAACCCTTAATTTGGTGGATTATAAAAAAATAAAGCTTAATCTTGATGACATGACGGTTTTTTTAGAAATGGAAGGAATGGCAATTGATTTAGGTGGAATTGCAAAAGGATATGCGGTGGATGAGGTTAGAAAAATTTTAGAAGAAGGTGGAATAAAACATGCCCTTATATATATGGGAGGGGATATTGCAGTAATTGGAAACAAGCCGGAAGGTGGTCTGTGGAGAATTGGAATTGAAGATCCAAGGTACCAAAATGAAGGTTCCAGATATTTTGCTGTAATTGAAGGTTCGGATTTAAGCGTTGTTACATCCGGGGATTACCAGCGTTATGTAGAAATAGACGGCAAGCGCTATCATCATATATTTAACCCCTATACAGGTTGTCCTGCTGAAGCAAATGTAATAAGCACGACGGTTATTGGAGAAAGCTCCATTGATGCAGATGCTTTGGCAACGTCAATTTTTGTATTAGGTGTAGATGAAGGACTTGAAATAATGGAAAAAGCTTATGGATTTGAAGGAATAATTGTTACTAAGGATAAATATGTATATACCACTGAAGGGCTTAAGGATAAGGTGGATATAGTAAAAAAAGAGTATAACCAATGAATTTTATAAAAAGTATATCTCATTTTAAAAAAATATGATATTATATATTTAGATTCAACCGACCACACAATGTAAACTTGCCTTGTTAAAATCTTCATAGCAAAATAATAAAAGACTATATTTTCATCATGTTTTCATCTTTAGTTTTATCCGGTTTGAAATGAATTTATAGTTTTTGCATAAGTTGCATAGGAGTCAGTTCAAAAAAAGTTTTTTTGTTGTCTAATTTTAATAATAGGAGTGGTATACATGAGTCTTTTTACCGACATGATAGTAAATTTAGATCCAATAGGTGTGGCTATAATATTTATCATTCTTTCTGTTTTTATATTTTCATGTACCATTAACTTAATAGTTAGAAGAAGATACATTTCCATCCAAAATGATTTAGAGAAAAATAAAGATAATGAAAAAGGGGAATTTAAAAGCCCTTTACTAAATAAAATAGCACAATCCTACAAAGACACTGCTATAGTTAATTATAATGAGGTAAATACCCAGGCTATAATAGAAAATTGTTTTAATACAAATCTCCGTACTTGTATTGTATTTGAAAGGTTTATTAAACACACCGTTTCAATATTAATAACCCTTGGTCTTTTAGGAACATTTATTGGCTTGACTTTGGCTGTTACTGATTTAGTAACTGTGTTTAGAAAAATAATGGAGTCAGATGCAGTTACAGATCCTACATTTTCCACAGGTTTTTTAAATGAGCTTATTCCTTCTGTGTACAGCATGGGGGTAGCATTTACCACAAGCCTTTTTGGAATAGCCACTTCAATATTGTTTACCATTTTTAATGTTTTATTCAGTGTGGAAGAAGCCAGGGAGACTTTAATGGTTCGCATTGAAGAGTATCTGGACAATACAGTATCCCTTGTTATTGCAAAGGACAAAGAGACAGAGTACAATTTGATGAACAGGATATTGAGGGAGACATTTGTAGAATTTGGAGAAAAAATAGAAAACACTTTAAAACAAACTGTCCGGTCTTTTGGGGAAAGTCTTACCAGTGTGGTAATGGACGTAAATGTTACTTCTAAAGCATTGGATAATACTGTAGAAAAGTTTGATTTATCCCTCAAAAACTTTGCATCAAATATAAAGGATTTTACTGAATTTAACAACAATCTCAGGAATAATATAGAGAAAATGGATGTAAGCTTTATAAAAGTTACCGAAGCTCTGACAGATACATCTGAAATTATTTCTGAAAACTACAGTTCAATTGAAAATTTCTCTAAAGATATAAAGGATGCTGCGGAGGAAATGACTGAATATAACCGTCAGGTGATTTATGATATATCAAATATAGTTGTAGAAGTGAAGAATACAGTATCTACAATTAATGAATTAAGTGAAACAATTAAAGCTGATTTAAGTGTCAGGACTGAGGAAATAAAAGAATATCATGATAAAATAAACGGTTTAATGACAAAGTTAGGAGAAGAAATTGACCTGTTAGGAGAAAAAACAGCAGAGGCCTTTTCAAAGAGCTTAGATGAAAGCGGCAAAGTTGTATCCCAAAAAGTAGTTGAAAGTATGGATGGTATTTTAAAAGAAATATTTACCATTATGGATGAATTTAAGGAAAATGAAAAATTATTAGCTAAAACAATTACAATGCTTCCTGACCAGATGATAACATACCATGAAAATGCATCAGCCCAGATAAATAAACAGTTAGACGATGTAAAAAGGCTTTTAAGAAATAATTGAGGTGAAACTTAATGAAAACCAGAAGAAGAAATTTTAAACGGGATTACGAAACACCAAATTTTTGGCCTTCTTTTACAGATGTTATGTCAACAATTGCCCTAATACTGTTTTTTCTAATGTTATTAGCATATATACAAAATATGGTTACCGGAAACAGATTACTGCATAATGTGGCGAAGTTAGAAGTAAAAGAATTAGAACTTAAAAATGTTGAAAATGAGTTAGCCATTCAAAAAGCAGAGCTGGAAAAAGTTAAAGCTGAAGCAGAAAGGATAGAAGATGATTTAGCAAATTCACAAAAGGAAATTTATGAGCAGCGTAAAATAATTTTAAACAGCAACCGTGAATTAAATGAATTGCGTTCAAAACTTGAGTCAATAGCAGTTCTTCGTTTGGATATTCTGGAAAAAGTAAAACACTCTATAGAAAGCGAGTTAGGAAGAACAACAGCAAGAGGGGAAGAACTGGTCACCATAGGGGATAATGCAAATATTATTATAAATGAAAGTCTTGTATTTGAAACGGATTCCTATGAAATTAAGCCGGAAGGGAGAGAACTTTTAGACCAGTTTGCAATAGCATTTGAAAAAATTTTAGATGACAGGGATATAAGAAACTATATTGACTCAATAAATATAGAAGGGCACACTGATGATGTGGGCACCTCAAGTTATAACAGGGAATTGTCTGCAAAGCGTTCAGCTGAAGTTGTAAATTACCTTATGAGTTCAAATCCCCAACTAGAGAAAAAATATGCCGGTTTCTTTGCAACGGTGGGATTTTCAAAATTCAGGCCAATAGCTTTGGGAATCAGTGAAACCGCAAGGCAGAGGAACAGGAGAATAGAGATAAAAATAGCTATTAAAGACTCAAGTATTCAAGATATAATAGAGGATTATCTTAAAGAAACCAGTGAAAAACTTAGCTTGATACATGGTGATATATATGAAGAATAAAACTGAAAAAATAGATATAAGAATAGTAAAATATGAGCAGTATGTAAAGGAAAATCCCAATAAAGCTTATGGCTTCTATTGTTTAGGAAGGCTTTATTTCAGCCTTGGAAAATATAATACTGCGGAAAACTATTTTAAAAAGGCCCTTTCTGTTGATGAAAATTATACCCGTGCCATAATAGCCCTTATAGAATTATATGTATACAGAAAAAAGTTTATAAAAGCAGTGTATCTCTTTTCTAAACACCGGCAGGATATTAATAAAAACTATATATTTAGGGTTAAGCTTGTCCGGGGTGTAAGCTCTTTTTATAGTAAAAGTGATTTCTTCAGAACAGGCTCCATAGGTTTTCTTAAAAGTATGTTTTTAAAGCACACTATGAGATATGCAAGAGACTTGGTACCAAAGGAGTCCAGCAATATAGTTTTAAAGATTATTTTGTGCATGTATTATTTAAAAACCGGTGAAAATAACATTTTTGTTACACAGATGTACAAAACCTGTGTGTACTGGGACGGGCTGGATGATCAATTAAGATGGGATATTTTAAACAACCTATCAAATTCAGGTAATAAACTTGTTTATGATATGAATATTGCCAAAAAGTTTACATCAATTCCCCCTTCCAATTGTTCAGATGAATATGCAGGGATAATATTATTGGCATCCATGCTTAAGGGGGATGTTAAAAAAACATCAGAGATATACAATTTGGCAAATAAATACAATAAAAAATTAGAACCTGAAATAATGTGGAGGTATATATATTGGTGTAAGGAAAATTCCTTTTACGACAATTCTGTTTATGATTGCTGCAAAAAGCTTATAAAATCAGGATGGATAGATAAAGTTGTTGCCCAGACTCTTTTAATTTTTAGAGATAAAAATAATGTTAAACTTTCAAAACGGGACAAACAAATACTGGAGTTATATGGATATGCAGAGTCAGTTTAGCATACCTTCTAATATGCCTCTTTTGTATTTAACTTTAAGTATCCTGTAAAGAGATTTATCTATTCTTTCTTCTGCAATGTCCCCGTTTAAAACAGCCTCAAGGATGGTATTATACGCTTTTTCTAGTGATTCGGGCATAAGGAGAATGTCTGCACCTGCTTTAAATGCCATAACTGATGCTTCACCAGAAGACCAGTGTTTTTTTATGGCTTTCATTTCTAAAGCATCGGTTATTATAAGTCCGCCAAAATTTAGTTCTTCTCTTAAAAGACCTGTTAATATTTTATTTGAAAGAGTTGCAGGCAAATTATCCGGTTCTATTTCAGGGAGTATTATATGGGCTGTCATAATGGCATCAACACCTGAAGATATTCCTTTTTTAAAAGGGACAAATTCTATCTCCCTAAGTCTTTCAATACTGTGTTCTATTACAACCGCCCCTTTATGGGAATCTTCAGAAGCATCTCCGTGTCCGGGAAAGTGTTTTAAAACGGAACTTATATTTTGTTCTTGCATCCCCTTTACAAACTGTTCAACCATTATTCCTGCTATTTGGGGGTCAGAGCTAAATGCCCTGTCACCTATAACAGGATTTTGGGGGTTGGTATTTACATCGGCAACGGGGGCAAAGTTCATGTTAAATCCAAGGCTATAAAGCTCACTTCCCAACTTTCTTCCAAGGCGGTATGCAAGGTCCGGGTCATTTGTCTCACCTATTTCTTTTGCAGGAGGAAGTTTTGTAATTCCCATTTCAGGATTGCTTCCAAGTCTGCTTATTCGTCCCCCTTCCTCATCCACAGAGATAAATAGGGGTATTTTGCTTACAGACTGCATACTTTTAATTAAATTTGATGTTTGCTCCCTGGTGCTTATATTTTCACTAAATAATACAACACCCCCTATTTTAAACTTTTCTATTTGATTCTTAACATGCTCATCCATTTCATAAAGGTTTTTGTCTTCACCGTTTTTTCTAAATGCGACAACAAAAAGCTGTCCTATCTTTTCTTCTAATGTCATTGAGGAAACTAAATTGTCTATAATATCTGGATCTATATCTGATTCTATATCTGAATTTACATCTGAATCCGCATCAAGGTCCACATCTTTATCCGAATCTGAATGTACATCTTTATCTAAATCTATATCTGAATTTGCATCCGCATCCATATCCGTATCTGTATTTATATCTCTTTTAGTATCCATGTCCATATCCGCACCTTCAGGATGTTTTTCTGTATTTTGGGGAAGATCCGGGCTTTGGTTTACGCTGCATCCAGTAAATAAAAAGACAAATAATAAAATAAGAAGCATGAATATTTTTAAAGAATTTATTTTTTTCAAATTAACACAACCTTTAATTTCTTTACTTTCACATTATCTATTTTATCAATGGGGATAAATTTTATCAATAACATTAAGGATGTCATCTTTTTTCAATTTTATATGATATTTTATGTATTATTCCTTACAATAACTTTACTCTAACCCGCATATCAGTTATATTTTGGAATACTACTATGTATGAAGATTATATAATATGTGCCGATATACATATTAAAGATTATTTATATATAAAAAATACTATATAAAAATACAGAGAAGGAGATGTTTGAATGAGTTTTTTAAGAAATCAAAAAATAGGGGTAAAATTGATGTTGGGGGTTTCAGTTGCATTTGTTTTGACAATAGCAATAATAGTAACTTTAGCCACAAGCCAATTTAGCTATTTTATTCACAATTTTAGCGAGCAGCAGGTAATTAAAGGAATGGAAGGACTGGAAGCTGAGCTTGGCAAATTGCAAAAAGATGCATTGGAATTTGCAAATGTTTTGGCTGCTCACCCGGATATAATAAGAGGCTTAGCAGAAGGAAATGCAAATCTTTTATCTGATACTATCGGCACATTCAAGGAAAAGATGGCAGTGGATTTTATAAAAGTAGCAGACACATAAGGAACAGTTATAGCCAGTACCTTTACTTCTGATGGCACTTTGGACAGTATAATTAATCAGGACAATGTGCAGTCTGCCCTTAAAGGTGAAGCCTTTACAACAATAGAAAAAGGCAGTCTGGTAGAATTTGCTGCACGGGCAGGGGTGCCGGTATATGGGGAACAGGGAAGGTTGATTGGTGTTATTTCCCTTGGGTACAGTCTTGACAACCTGGCGCTTTTAGACGAGTTAAAATCAATTTATAAAACTGAGCTTACGCTGTTTTTAGGAGATGTAAGGCATAATACCACCATTGAGATGGATGGAAAAAGGATATTAGGTACAAAACTAGATAGTAAAATAGCAGACAGGGTATTGGTAAAAAATGAGCAGTATTCTGGAAATGCAGAAATTCTTGGGGCAGAATATGTGGTAGCATATAAGCCTTTAATAGATAAAAAAAATCAGACAATAGGTGTTATTTTTGCAGGACAGAAATATGACGAGGTTGCAGTGGTAAAAAACAGAACCATACTACATATCTCCATAGCTACAATTATATTGGAAATTTTATTATTGATTTTTGTATGGTTTTTTGTAAAGAAGGTTATAACAAAGCCGTTAAAGCAGCTTGTACAGGTTTCAAATACATTGGCAGAAGGGGATGTGGATATTTCAATTGAATCATCCTCAAAGGATGAAATAGGGGAACTTATTGATTCTTTTGGAAGAATGATAGATAATGTAATGCATCAGGCGGAAGTAGCAGAAAAAATAGCAAATGGAGATTTAAATGTAAATATAGAGCCGAAATCAGAAAAGGACATCCTTTCAAACAGTATGCTCCTTGTGGCCGATACGCTTTCTGATTTGGTTAAAGAAACAGAAATGCTGACAAATTCGGCTATAGAAGGAGAACTTAGTACAAGAGGGGATACAGAAAAATTCAGCGGTGTTTACAAAGAGGTAATTGAAGGTGTAAACAATACTTTAGATGCTGTATTAGAACCGGTAGAAGAGGCATCAGAGGTGCTTCAAAAGCTTTCAGAAGGTTCATTAAAAGAATATGTAAAAGGAATTTATAAAGGGGAACATGCCATCATTAAGAACGCCCTGAACAAGACAGTAATAACATTATCAAACTATATTGGCGAAATTACCCATGTGTTGACACAATTGTCACAGGGGAACTTAAATATAGCCATCAAGGGAGATTATAAAGGTGACTTTGTGGAAATAAAGGATTCTTTAAATCTGATTATAGAATCTTTTAATAAAATTTTATACGAAATTAATGTTGCGGCAGAACAAGTTGCATTAGGAGCAAATCAGGTGTCCGAGACCAGTATGTCTTTATCAGAAGGAACAGCAGAACAGGCAAGTTCTATAGAAGAGATTAGTTCATTTATGGAAGAGGTTTCAGAGCAAACCAAGCGGAATGCTGCCAGCGCAAATCAGGCTAATGAATTGGCTTTGACAGCTAAAAATACCGCTGTTGAAGGGAATGAAAAAATGAAGGAAATGCTTCAGGCAATGAATGAGATAAATGAGGCCTCAAGTAATATATCAAAAATAATAAAAGTTATAGATGAAATTGCATTCCAGACCAATATTTTAGCTTTAAATGCGGCGGTGGAGGCAGCCAGGGCAGGTCAGTACGGTAAAGGTTTTGCAGTGGTTGCAGAAGAAGTAAGGAATCTTGCAGGCAAAAGCTCTGATGCTGCGAAGGAAACATCTGCTCTTATTGCAGGCTCTATTGAAAAAGTGGATTCCGGTACTGAAATTGCAAATAAAACTGCAGAAGCTTTAAACAGGATTGTTGAAGATATAGATGAGGTATTTAACTATGTAAGAAACATTGCTGAATCTTCTAACCAGCAAGCTACAGCCATATCTCAGGTTAATGAGAGCATAAATCAGATTTCCCAAGTAATTCAGACAAATTCTGCAATTTCACAAGAAGCGGCGGCGGCCAGCGAAGAACTTTCTAGCCATGCGCAGGTAATGAAAGAATTGGTGGAAAGATTTGAAGCAAAGTCTGAAGATGTAGAAAAAACAGACAAAAAGGGCTTAAATCCGGAAATAATGAAAATGTTAGAGCAGTTAACTGACCAAAATAATAGTTCAAATACAGATATGGAAAAGAATGATGGATTTAAAAATGATTTTGAAAAATATTGAATAAAATTGTTTTAAAGACCAAAGGTTAAAATTTTTAATTCTATTATAAAAGATTTAAAAAATTTATTATTTTTTTTTTAAAAATATTTACAATTTCTAAAAATTTATGATATAATACATTGTGTTAAAGTATTAACACATTAATTTGTGAAAATGCTTTAATATAAAGAATAAAATTATATTTAATACAAGGAGGGTAACTATATGAAAAAATTAAGAAAAGTATTAGCAGTAGTAATGGTTTTAGTACTTGCATCAATGGCATTGGCTGGCTGTACAACAAGCGAAATTGAACTAATTGACTCACTTATTACCACAACAAACCAATTAAAATCCTATGAAGGTACTTCAACATTGGAAATAAGCTTTAGCGGCGAAAGTAGTAATGAAGAGGTTCAGGAAGTTTTAAAGGAATTGGCTGTGTATTTAGATGGAATAAAATTGGTTGCAAATCAAAAAGCATGGTCAGATGAGGAAGGGCAAAAGGCAAAAGCAGCAGTTGATTATGAACTGGAAATAGCAGATACAAAGGCTAACTTCAGCTTTTGGGCAGATGTAGATGCTTCAGGTGATAAGCCTTCAATGAAGATTATATTCACAGTTCCGGAATTGTTACTTGCTTCATTAGCTAATGGTGAATACGCAGGAAAATACATAGTAATCAATTATGACAATTTATTTGAAGAAGTAGATGCATTTGTAGACTATAGCAATGTAGAAAATATAGGGAAAGAAATTTTTGATATGATATTTGATTATATAAAATCCAGTGCTGCTGATTTAGATCTGGGAATGGAAGTTGCAGTTAAGAAAGGCACTGGAACTACAAGTAAAGGGGAAAGTGCTACAAAATATGAAGTAAAATTAGATGATGCATCCTTCAAAAAATTTATGGAAGCTATAATTAACGATGTTATACTACAAGATAAAACATTGGAATTATTCAGAGACTACATGGAAACTTCCTTAAGCCTTGTTAATTACGAGTTGCTTTATCAAGATCTTGGAGGAGGCATTGGTGAGGAATTTGACCAGGAAGCAGCTATAAAAGAAGCTATGGCGGAAATAGATGAAGGTCTGGCTGAAGTTTCTAAAGAATTCCCAGAGTACAGAAAAGCTGTATCAAAAGTATTTGAAGCTTTGAAAGATGCGAAGATACTTGGGGAAGAAGGAATTACATCCACTTACTTTATTAATAAAGATGGCTGTGTGGTAGAACAAAAACATGCTATAGATATAGAAATAGATTTTGCACAATGGCAAAAAGCTGTATTAAACTTGGAGAATATAGATTTAGGAGCAGGAAAACTTGAAAATAAAGTTAGTCTACTTCCGGAAAATGATCTATATCTTGAAGACGATGAAGTTGCAGAAAATGAAGAAGACATTGTAGACGGCAAAATTAAATTAGGTATAAATTATGAAAGTTCAATTTACAATATAAACAAAGAAATTGATGTAGAAATACCTGAAATAACAGAAGAAAACTCTATAGATTTATTTGCAGAACTGGCTGGTATTTTGGGTTCAGTAATTGGTGGGGAAATTCCTTCAGATACAATTGTAGAGCCACCGGTAAAAGACGGAATCAATGTTATTTTAAATGGAAGCTATATTGAATTTCCTGATGTAGTTCCTCAAATTATTGATGGAAGAACACTGGTTCCAATAAGGGCTATATCAGAGGAAATGGGAGCAGATGTAGGATACGAACATGAAACAAGGACAGTTACAATTGTAGACGGGGATAATGAAATAGTATTGAAAATAGGAGAAACAACAGCTTATGTCAATGGAGAAGTATATGAACTTGATGTACCTGCAAATGTTATTGAAGGCCGTACAATGGTTCCAATAAGATTTGTATCAGAAGCAATGGGTGCAGTTGTTGACTGGGATGGAGAAACAAAGACAGTAATTATCTTTAAATTCTAATAAATCCTTAAAAAAGAAGTTGTGCAGAGGGGTTAAAAACTTTCTACACAACTTTTTTTGTTTTATATAAATTACAAGAAGGTTCTTTTATTGCCTTGACAGATAATAAAAATTCATTTATTATTTTTATTAATAATGTAAATAATGAAAAGGCGATGATTAAGAGGAGTAGACAGTGCTGGCTTAAAAAGAGATAGAAAACCTTAGGCTGAAAGTTTTCTATAAGCAACAGCTGTCGAAGGTAGCTTAGAAGCTCTGCAGTTGAAATAGCAGTAGACTGTGGCGGTAAAGAGCCGTTATTCCGATAGAGGGTCCAATTATATACATAACTCAGGTGTATTTATAATTGGGAAATATGGTGGTACCGCGGAAACATTCTTTCGTCCATTTTTTAGGATGAGAGGATTTTTTTATTTAAGAGGAGGGAGGATTTGTTTTTAAAAATTTTATCAATAATTTTATTAATACCTGGATTTTCTTGTGCTATTTTTTCTAAATTTATAGTTAAAAAATTCAATCTCCATGAAAAGGTTGAGTGTGATTTTGAACACCAAATGAAGGAAGAAGAGATTTTGGAATATAAATTTAACAGGGCAGAAGTAAATACAAAAATAACAGGGCTGCTTTTAGCATTACCCGGTGTAATTTTGGTTTTAATAGCATTTAAATAAATGGAGGTTTTTAGATGAGTAATATAGCAAAGACATATGATCCTAAACAGGTTGAAGACCGGATTTATAGTGAATGGATGGAAAAAGGCTATTTTCATGCAAAAATTGATAAGGAAAAGACACCCTTTACAATAGTTATCCCGCCGCCAAATATAACGGGGCAGCTACACATGGGTCATGCTCTTGACAACACTTTGCAGGACATTTTAATAAGGTGGAAGAGAATGCAGGGTTATTGTGCCCTATGGCTTCCAGGAACTGACCATGCAAGTATTGCTACAGAAGCAAGAATTGTTGAGACTATGGCTAAAGAAGGAATTACCAAAGAACAAATAGGCAGGGAAGAGTTTTTAAAGAGGGCATGGAAGTGGAAAGAACTGTACGGGGGAAGGATTGTAGAACAATTAAAGAAACTAGGAAGCTCCTGTGATTGGGAACGTGAAAGATTTACCATGGATGAAGGACTTTCCAACGCTGTAAAAGAGGTATTTATAAAGCTTTATAGAAAAGGTCTTATTTACAGGGGAGAGAGAATTATAAACTGGTGTCCTAAATGCAATACTTCCATATCAGATGCGGAAGTTGAGCATAATGAAAAACAGGGGCATTTCTGGCATTTTAAATACCCTGTAAAGGACAGCAACGAGTATTTGGTAATTGCCACAACAAGACCTGAAACAATGCTTGGGGATACGGCGGTGGCTGTACATCCTGATGATGAAAGGTACAAGCATCTTGTAGGAAAGACTGTAATTCTTCCTTTAGTGAACAGGGAAATTCCTATAATTGCGGATGAATATGTTGATATGGAGTTTGGTACCGGAGTTGTTAAAATTACTCCTGCCCATGACCCTAATGACTTTGAAGTGGGACTTAGGCACAATTTACCGCAACTAAAGGTTATGAATGATGATGCAACAATGAATGAGCTTGCAGGCCAGTACAGCGGAATGGACAGGTATGAAGCCAGAAAGCAGATTGTGAAGGATCTTGAAAACCTTGATTTGCTGGTTAAAGTAGAAGATCATACCCACAATGTGGGAGAATGCTACAGGTGTAATACTGTAGTAGAGCCTATAATTTCGAAACAGTGGTTTGTTAAAATGGAGCCTTTGGCAAAGCCTGCGATAGAGGCAGTTAAAAACGGTTCTATAAAATTTGTGCCTGAAAGATTTTCAAAGATATATTTTAACTGGATGGAAAACATACAGGATTGGTGTATTTCCAGGCAGCTCTGGTGGGGTCACAGAATTCCTGCATATTACTGTTTGGAATGTGGGCATATGATGGTGGAACACCAAATGCCGGATGTTTGTCCTGAGTGTAACAGCACAAGGATAAAACAGGATGAGGATACTCTTGACACATGGTTTAGCTCTGCCCTTTGGCCTTTCTCAACTTTAGGATGGCCTGAAGAGACAGAGGATTTAAAATACTTTTATCCTACAGATGTACTTGTTACAGGTTATGATATAATATTTTTCTGGGTAGCGAGAATGATTTTCTCAGCTTTAGAGCATACAGGGAAGATACCCTTTAAGTACGTCTTTATACATGGTATCGTGAGGGATGCCCAGGGAAGAAAAATGAGTAAATCCTTGGGTAATGGTATAGATCCTTTGGAAATAATTGATAAATATGGGACGGATGCATTAAGATTTGCCCTTACAATAGGTACTTCACCAGGAAATGACATGAGATTTTCAGATGATAAAGTTGAATTTAGCAGAAATTTTGCAAATAAAATTTGGAATGCATCCAGATTTGTTCTTATGAATTTTGATGATAATATTGATTTTTCAAAAGTAAACCCGGAGAAATTTACAATAGCTGACAAATGGATATTAAGCAGGGTGAATTCCCTTTCTAAAGAAGTTACAGAAAATATGGAAAAATTTGAACTTGGTATAGCACTGCAAAAAGTGTATGAATTTATATGGGATGAGTTTTGTGACTGGTATATTGAACTTGTAAAGCCAAGACTTTATGACAGAGAGTCTGATTCAAGGCTTGAAGCTCAGTATACATTAAACTATGTATTAGGTACATCCATGAAGCTTTTACACCCATATATGCCGTTTATCACTGAAGAGATTTATTCGCACCTTATAAATGAAGACGAAAGTATAATGATTTCAAAATGGCCTTTGTATGAGGAGAAATATAATTTTGAAGAAGAAGAAAATAAAATGCAGCTTATAATGAACATCATTAAAAGCATTAGAAATATAAGGGCAGAAATGAATGTACCACCGTCAAGGAAGGCGACGGCCATATTTGTTGCCCCGGCCATAAGGGAGCAGGAAATATTAAAAGAGGGAGAAGGATTTTTCAAAACATTAGGCTATAGTTCAGAGATTATTATACAGCCAGATAAATCGGGTATACCTTCTGATGCAGTGACATCTGTCCTTGCAGGGGTGGAAGTATTTATTCCCCTTGAGGATTTAATAGATATTGAAAAGGAAATTGAAAGGCTTGAAAAGGAAAAGGAAAACCTTGAAAAAGAGCTTGACAGAGTAAATAAAAAGCTTTCTAACGAAGGATTTATTTCAAAGGCACCTGAAAAAGTGGTTAATGCTGAGCGTGAAAAGAAAGAAAAATATCAGGAGATGTATGAAAAGGTGTTAGAAAGATTAAACAGCCTTAAAAAGTAATAAAAAATGGCCAGCTGCTGGCCATTTTTTAAAATTTATATTCTGTATATTATTTTATGCCACCGTTAGAATAATTAAAAAATGGGTAATACTGAAGGTAGATTATAAATTTTAAATTAAAAATTTTCCACAAGAAAGCGGGGAACTTTATTTTGGGTATAATAATGGCAGGAATTGATTACCGTACTGCAGAGATTGGGTACAGGGAAAAATTCAGTTTTACAAAAAGTAAAGTCAGGGAGATAATAAAAGACATAAATAGAAACTTCCACATAGATGTTGTATTGCTGTGCACTTGTAATAGAACAGAAATTTACATATACAGTAATAAAAAAGAAAATACCATTGACCCTGTTGGTATTTTGTGCAAATATGCAGGAGTTGATGCTAGGGAATATAAAAAGTTTTTTTTTATGAAAGAAGGGAAAGAAGCAGTAAAGCACCTGATGGAAGTAGCTTGTGGCCTTCATTCAATGATATTTGGGGAAGACCAGATTATTTCCCAGGTAAGAAATTCCATTGAAATTTCCAGGGAAGAAAATGTAAGCGGGTCGGTGCTAAACACTCTGTTCCGTTATGCAATAACTTCTGCAAAAGAAGTTAAATCCAGTGTTTATCTAAGAAGTGTCTGCCCTTCCGTTGCCAAAAAAGCTGTGGAACTTTTACAAGATGATATTAAAAAAAGTCCCAGCTTTAAAGTCCTTGTAATAGGCACAGGTGAAGTGGGAAGAAGTGTATGCAGCCTTTTAAATCAATCAGGATGTGAGGTATATGTCACCCTTAGAACCCGGAAACCCGGGAATGCTACTGTGCCAGATGGCTGTATTCCTGTAAACTACAATTTGCGGCAGGAGTATTTTAATAAGGTTAATGGGATAATTAGTGCCACATCAAGTCCTCACTACACAATAACTTATCAAATGCTAAAGGAGTGTAAGGCACTTCCTGATTATATAATTGATTTGGCGGTTCCAAGGGATGTGGAGCCGGCTGTAAGTACAATTGAAGGAATAAAACACTATAACATTGATACCATTGGAAGCTGTGGGTTAAAAGATAACAGTACGGAAATTGAAATTGTAGATGCCATTGTTGAAAAGCAAATGAAAAAATTTTATGAATGGTTTGCCATGCATAGATATTCCCGGGACATAGCCAGTGTTAAAAATTTAACAATTAAAAAAGTAAAAGAGAATTTACAAAAGCATTTAACGGAAGAGCAGAAGATAGAAAAAGCCATATCAAAAACCATTGATTATATTATGTATTCTATAAAGGATGATATAAAAGAGGAAATGTTTTTAAAAATAAAAGAGGGAATAATGTCAAAAAGATAAATTTAAATTTATCAATAAGCTTTATCAGTAAGATTTATAAATAAAATTTTATAAATAGAATAGTTACATCATTAATGCAGCTATAAAAAAAGTTGTTTTATCAAAATGATATAATACCGGGTTAAACAGGATGTGATAATTTGAAAAATAAAAGGGAGTATTCTCATTTCCCCCTTTTTGTAAATTTAAAAGACAAAAAAATCATAGTGGTAGGCGGGGGAAAGGTTGCCTTAAGGCGTATTAAAGTAATTATAAAATTTGGCGCAAAAGTAACGGTGATAGCTCCGGAAGTAAAAAAAGAATTAGAATTAATATATCATGAGGGTAAAATAAATATAATTAAAAGAGAATACAAAAAAGGGGATATCAAAGGGGCATATATGGTTATTGCCGCAACAGACAAAAAGAGCGTAAATGAAGCTGTAGCAAAGGAAGCAAGAGAATTAAAAATTCTTGTAAATACAGCGGATAACAAAGAAAACAGTGACTTTTTCTTTCCGGCTATATTTTCTGATGAAGATATAATAGGAGGAATGATCTCAAATAATGGAAATAATCACAGCATGGTAAAAGAAAAGGCTGCAAAAATAAGGGACTTTTTTAAAAAGGGGCGTATTACGGAATGAGAATAATAAGAGTGGGAAGCAGGGACAGCAAACTTGCAATTATCCAGGCAAAGATTGTTATGGATGCGATAGAAAGTTTTGATAAAAACATAAAAACCCGTCTTGTAACTATGAAAACCACAGGGGATAAAATATTGGACAAAACCCTTGATAAAGTGGGAGGCAAAGGACTTTTTGTAAAGGAATTGGATGAAGCCCTTTTAAATAACCTGGTGGATATAACGGTGCACAGTTATAAGGACGTGCCCATGGAGGTAAACCCGGATTTGCCGATAGTGGCGGTGTCTAAAAGGGAAGACGAGCGGGATGTTCTTATACTTCCAAAAGCCAAAAGGGATGAGGCAAAGCCTGTAGGATGTTCAAGTAAAAGAAGAACCATTCAATTATCCCAATTAGGATATACAAATATAGCCCCAATCCGGGGAAATGTCATTACAAGGCTGAAAAAACTTGATGACGGGGAATTCAGCGCCCTTGTTTTGGCTGCAGCAGGTATAAAAAGACTTGGTCTTACACATAGAATCAATAAGTATTTTTCACCGGAAGAGATTATGCCGGCGGCGTGTCAGGGGGTTATTGCAGTTCAGGCCAGGAAAGGTGAAAATGTTGACTTTTTAAAAGGATTTCACTGTGAAGAGGCGGAAAAGACATCTCTGGGGGAGAGAGCTTTTGTAGCTGCATTAGATGGGGGCTGTTCTTCTCCTGTAGCCGCATATGCACGCATTGAAAAGGGAAAATTTGTTTTAAGCGGTTTATATGTCAATGAGGAAAAAGGAATTGTGAGAAAGGGCAGTATGTCAGGGGAAATAAAAGATGCAGAAAAAATAGGAATAGCATTGGCACAAAAGCTTAAAGGAGAGAAGTAAAGTGGCAAAAGGATTTGTGGCATTGGTGGGGGCAGGTCCCGGGGAAGTCGGGCTATTGACTCTTAGGGGAAAAGAATATATTGAAAAAGCAGATGTGGTTGTGTATGACAGGCTTGTATCGCCGGAGATACTGGATTTAATACCAAAAGGAACAAAAAAAATTGATGTGGGAAAACATTCCGGTAATCATAAAGTGCCTCAGGAAGAGATAAATAATATATTGCTAAAGGAAGCAAAGGAAGGCAACATGGTGGTAAGGCTAAAGGGGGGAGACCCTTTTTTGTTTGGAAGGGGTGGAGAAGAGCTGGAACTTCTCTTTGAAAACAATATACCTTTTGAGGTGGTGCCGGGGATAACCTCTGCCATATCCGTTCCTTCTTATGCGGGAATTCCTGTTACCCACAGGGATTTTTGCAGCAGCGTTCATATAATTACCGGACATCAAAAGAAAAATGAAGAACTAAAGATAAATTACAAAGCCCTTTGTGAAGCGGGAGGCACTTTGGTGTTTTTAATGGGGGTGGCTTCTTTAAAAGAAATTATGGATGGGCTCATTAAAGCTGGTATGGACAAGGATACACCGGCAGCCATTATAGAAAACGGAACCTGCCCAAATCAGCGTATGGTTGCAGGAACCATTGAAAACCTTTATGAAAGGGCAACGGTGGAAGAGATAAAATCCCCTTCGGTAATTGTGGTGGGAGAGGTGTGTAAGCTTGCTGATAAATATAATTGGTTTAATAAAAGACCTCTCTTTGGGAAAAAAATCATTGTGACAAGACCTAAAGAATCGGGAAATGAGCTTAGTACAAAGCTTAAAGAACTTGGATGCAAAGTTTATGATTATCCTTGTATAGAAATACAGGAAATGACGGATAATCAAATTTTAAAAAATGAAATTAACTGCATATCCAGCTATAGCTGGATGGTATTTACAAGTAAAAACGGTGTTGATGCATTTTTTAAATATCTTCTTAAGGAAAATATGGATTTTAGGGTGCTAAAAGATATTAAAATTGCCGCAGTGGGTCTTAAGACGGCACAGTCTTTAAAAGAACGCGGTATAACAGCGGATTTTGTACCGGATGTTTTTGATGGTGAAAATTTGGCTAAAGGGCTTTTAGAAAGGACAAAGAAATGGGAAAAAGTTTTACTTGTAAGGGCTTTAAGGGGTACGGAAGAAATCCCTAATATACTTAGTGAGGGGGGTATTGTGTTTAAAGATATCCCAATTTACAATACATTATTTAAAAATGAAAATGCACAGCATATGCAGGAATTAATTGAACAGAATGAAATTGATTTAGTGACTTTTACCAGTGGCTCCACAGTTGAAGCATTTGTAAAGTCCATGCCAAAGGTGGATTTGTCCAGGGTAACAGGCATTTGTATAGGTGAAAAAACCGCCTTAAAGGCTAAAGAATATGGTATCAGGCATTTTGTTTCTGATGAAGCAACAGTTGCAAGTATGATTAGTAAGATTTTGGAGGTATGCAATGAAAAAAGCAGGAATATGTGGAAGAGAGATAAGGCCAAGAAGGCTGAGGGAAAATAAAAACATAAGAGACCTTACAAGGGAAACAAGAATTTCCCCAAAATCTTTGGTACTGCCAATATTCATAAAAGAAGGCAGCAATATCAAAGAAGAGATTAAATCTTTAGAAGGACATTTCTATTACAGCCCGGACACTGTAGCCTATGCAATTGAAGAGGCATTAAGCTTTGGGGTAAGCGCTGTTCTTATATTTGGAATTCCAAAAACAAAGGATGAGAAAGGCAGCGGTGCATATGCAGAAGACGGGGTTGTACAGAAGGCGGTTAAAGAAATAAAATCACGTTTTCCTGAAATGATGGTCATTACAGATGTATGCCTGTGTGAATATACCGATAACGGGCACTGTGGTCTGGTAAGGGGAGACAGAATTTTAAACGACGAGACACTGCCATATTTGGCGAAAACTGCACTATCCCATGTTATAGCCGGTGCAGATATGGTGGCTCCCTCCGATATGATGGATTTAAGGGTAGGTGAAATCCGGAGGGCTTTGGACGAAAACGGATTCAGCCACATACCCATAATGTCCTATGCAGTTAAATATGCTTCATCTTACTACGGTCCTTTCAGGGATGTTGTGGATTCAGCCCCCGTCTTTGGGGACAGGCAAAGTTATCAGATGGATTATCATAATGTAAGGGAGGCGGTAAAGGAGGCACTTCTTGATGTAAAAGAGGGAGCGGATATACTTATGGTAAAGCCTGCAATGTCCTACCTTGATATTATTAAAGAGGTTAAAAATAATACAAACCTTCCTGTAGCAGCCTATAGTGTAAGCGGTGAGTATGCAATGATAAAGGCAGCGGCAAAAGCCGGGTTTATAAATGAGTACCCTGTAATGTGTGAAAGTGCCGTGGGAGTTTACCGTGCAGGTGCAGATATATTGATAACATATTATGCAAAGGAACTTTCTGAGGCAATAAGGAAGGGGGATATTGGGTAGATGAATTCAAATTCTTTATATGAAAGAGCCAAAAAGGTAATGCCCGGTGGAGTCAACAGCCCTGTAAGGGCTTTTGGGGCAGTTGGGGGAAATCCTTTATTTATAAGCAAGGGGGAAGGTTCAAAAATATCCGATGTTGACGGTAATGAATATATAGACTATGTATGTTCCTGGGGACCGGTTATTTTAGGTCACAACCATCCTGAAATTGCAAAAAGCATCGAAAGTGCAATTTATAACGGCCTAAGCTTTGGAGCGCCTACAGAAATTGAAGTTTTAGCGGCAGAGTTAATTACAAGTTCAGTACCTAATGTAGACATGGTGAGGATGGTAAACAGCGGGACGGAAGCTGTAATGAGTGCTGTAAGGCTGGCAAGGGGATATACCGGGAAAGACAAAATAATAAAGTTTGAAGGCTGCTACCACGGCCACGGGGACAGTATGCTGGTAAAGGCGGGCTCCGGTGCTTTAACCCTGTCAGCTCCCGACAGCCGGGGTGTCACTCATGGGACAGCCAAAGATACTTTAGTTGCCGTGTATAATGATATAGAAAGTGTGGAGAGGTTATTTTGTGAAAATAAAGATGAAATAGCAGGGGTAATTATAGAACCTGTTGCAGCTAATATGGGAGTTATACCCCCTGAAGAAAATTTTTTGACCGGGCTTAGGAAGCTTTGCGACAAAAACAACGCCCTATTAATATTTGATGAAGTAATTACAGGATTCAGGCTTTGCTTTGGAGGAGCCCAGGAATTTTACGGTGTAGATGCGGATATAGTTACTTTCGGGAAAGTAATAGGGGCAGGTATGCCGGTTGGTGCCTATGGAGGCAGGAGGGAAATAATGGAGTGTGTATCCCCTTTAGGAGGTGTTTATCAGGCAGGTACCCTTTCAGGAAACCCCATAGCCATGACAGCAGGCTATACACAGCTTAAAATTCTAAGTGAAAACAAAGAAATATACAATAAAATTAATAATTTGGCATTAAAATTAGAAGAGGGTTTTAAAAGAGCAGCCGGGGAACTTGAGCTTCCAATGTGGGTTAACAGGGTAGGTTCCTTGGTAAGTGTATTTTTTACAAAGGAATGTGTGGAGAACTATAAAAAGGCTAAAACCAGCGATACCGGGCTTTATTCAAAGTACTTCAACTATATGCTGAAAGAGGGGATTTATCTGGCACCTTCCCAGTTTGAAGCCATGTTTATAAGCTATTCCCATACAGAAGAGGATATTTGCAAAACATTAGATGCCGCAAGGAAGGTATTGGGCAATTTAAAAGAGTTGGGTTATTAAAAAAAGCGGGGATGTTTAAAAGAGTTGAGTTATTAAAAAGAGTTGGACTGTTTAAAAGAAACCGGGTTACTTAACAGAAGAAAAAGGGCAAGAAAAAGACCACTACAAGAAAAAGACCACTAAATAAAGAAGATAAAAGTCTTAGAATGGATATTTAAAAATAAATATGGTAAACTAAATTAAGGAAATAAACTGATTATAAAATCGACGATAAAAGCTTACAATAAATAATTTAAGGTTATTTTTAAAAATAAGGGTGATTTTATATGAAATACGGATTTGTAAGAGTGGGGGCGGCAGTTCCGAAGCTTAAAGTTGCAGACTGCCGCTATAATTCCCGTGAAATTATAAAAATGATAAAAAAGGGAGAAGAAGAAAAAATTAAGATTTTGTTATTCCCGGAGCTTTCCATAACATCATATACCTGCGGGGATTTATTTTATCAAAATGCACTTATAAAGGATGCTTTTTTGTGTTTAAATAAAATACTGGATGAAACCAAGGAACTGGACATAATATCCATACTTGGGATTCCTGTATTAAAGGATAACCAGTTATTTAACTGTGCAGTTGTTATACAAAAGGGAAAGATACTGGGGGTTGTGCCAAAAACCTATATACCAAATTACAGTGAATTTTATGAATGGCGCTATTTTTCTTCCTCTAAAAACTCCATATGGGATACCGTTGATATTTTAGGACAGGAAGTTCCTTTTGGTGCTGATTTGTTATTTGAAGAAGAAAAAAATAAAGAGCTTTGTTTTGGAATTGAAATATGTGAAGATTTGTGGTCGGTAGTCCCACCAAGCTGTTTTCAGGCTATGCACGGGGCAACCGTATTGTTTAATCTTTCTGCCAGCAATGAAATAATAGGAAAGTATGAGTACAGAAGGGAACTGGTAAAACAGCAGTCAGCAAGGTGCATAGCAGCCTATGTTTACAGTTCTTCCGGAGTGGGTGAATCAACAACGGATTTGGTTTTTGGAGGGCACTGTATTATATCCGAGTACGGAACAATCCTTTCCCAGTCAGAAAGATTTGTTGAAGACCAGATGATATACTCTGAAATAGACCTTTTAAAGCTTGTTAACTACAGGACCAGAAATACCAGCTATATGGAGTATGGCTATTTAAAAGATATGAAATTCAGAAAAATACAATTTAAATTAAACAATATTGAAGCAGATGATATTACAAGAGACATAGAGCCTCATCCTTTTGTTCCCTGTGATTTAGGTGCAAGGGCTAAAAGATGCAGTGATGTTTTTAAAATTCAAATAGCTGCCTTAGCAAAGAGAATGAAGCATACAAAAAGGGACAAGGCGGTTATCGGCATATCCGGAGGTCTCGACTCAACTCTGGCTTTTTTGGTAACGGCAAAAACTTTTGACCATCTTAAAATACCCAGAAAAAATATTATTGCAGTTACAATGCCGGGGTTTGGGACCACTGAAGAAACGTACCAAAACTCTTTAGAGCTTATTAAATCCCTTGATGCAACTTTAAAGGACATAGATATAAAACCTGCCTGCCTGCAGCATTTTAAAGATATCGGGCATGATGTAAATACCCATGATATAACGTATGAAAATGTCCAGTCCCGTGAACGCACACAAATTCTCATGGATATTGCAAACAAAGAGGGCGGCCTTGTTATTGGAACGGGAGATATGTCAGAGCTGGCTTTAGGGTGGTGTACCTATAACGGGGATCATATGTCCATGTACTCTGTAAACTGCGGTGTGCCAAAGACCCTTGTTGCATTTTTATTAAGATGGGCGGCGGATAATGTTTTGGATGAAAGGGTAAAGGATGTATTATTGAGGATACTTAATACCCCTATATCCCCTGAACTCCTCCCCCCTGACGACAAGGGAAAAATAAAGCAAAAGACGGAGGAAGTTATAGGACCTTATGAACTCCACGACTTTTTCCTCTACCACATGATAAGGTACGGTGCCGCGCCGTCAAAAATATTGTTTCTGGCAAAGAAGGCATTTTCCGATAAGTACAGGGAAGATGAAATAAAAAAATGGCTCCTGTTTTTCTTAAAGAGATTCTTTACTCATCAGTTTAAAAGATCCAGCATGCCTGACGGGCCAAAGGTGGGTACAGTAAGCTTATCACCTAGAGGGGACTGGCGGATGCCAAGTGATGCACAAGTTAATTCCTGGATTGATGAACTAAATAATGAGTAAAACCATACTTTTTTCTTCCCAGAGCCGGAATATATGCTTTTGATCTGAGTAATTATACAAGTTTGTGCAGGCTGGGGGGATTTTTAGGCTATATTGATGAAAATAAAGTTCATAAGTATTTGGAGAAATCTGCCTTGCTGGCTCAAAAATATTATTCCGGTTTTTGTGAATTTGCTATTTCCAGCACAGTAGGTATATTATTTTACGTAGATGTTATTGAAAAAAACTATTATGATATGTTGTTAATGCGGCTTAAAAAATTACTTACATATCCGGAAAGTTATTTTAAAAACCTTGATTGGAATCAGAAATTCTAATGTATATTTTTTTATAACATAATACAATTAAAAAATAAAAAAACTATTGACAATTATTTCTGTGCGTATTAAAATAATAATATCCAATAAAACATATAAGTTTACTAGGAATTAAAAACAAACCCTGTTATAGTGCTTAAGAACTATGACAGGGCTAAAAAACAAATCAAAACCTAGTAAACCGATATGAATAATAAATGAGGTGAAGGCATGGAGCTGGTGGTAAAGGATATAAGCAAAATTTATAGTTCAAAAAACAAAACAAATACTTCTCTTAACAAAATAAATCTTTGTATCAAAAAAGGTGAGTTTATTTGCATTGTAGGTCCTTCTGGCTGTGGCAAGTCCACTCTTTTAAACATAATTGCAGGTCTTGAAAAGGCAACAACGGGGCAGGTAATTATAAACGGCACTAAAGTTACAAATCCAGGTTCTGACAGGGCAATGGTTTTTCAAGACGGGGCGCTTTTTCCCTGGCTCAGGGTTATTGATAATGTGGAATTCGGTATGAAAATGGCGGGAGTACCAAAAAAAGCAAGAAGAGAAAGGGCTTTAGAGTATCTTAAACTGGTGCATCTTACAGAATTTCAAAATTCATATGTACATGAACTGTCAGGGGGCATGAGGCAGAGGGTTGCAATAGCGAGAGCTCTTTCACTGGATTCAGAAATACTTTTGATGGATGAACCTTTTTCAGCTTTAGACAGCCAGACAAGAAGCATCCTGCAGCTTGAACTGCAGCAAATATGGTGGAAAACCAAAAAAACAATCATATTTGTAACCCATATGGTGGAGGAAGCTGTATTGTTAGGGGACAGGGTAATTGTTTTGACTTCATCTCCCGGAAAAATAAAAAAAGAATATGCTATACAGCTTTCAAGACCAAGGCTCCCTGAAAACCCGGATATCAACTACTATGCCAGGAAAATAAAAAATCAGCTTAAAAATGAGGTGGGAAAAGTTGCAAAGAGCGAATTTGACAGTGATTGGTACATTGAAAAAGGTACTGTTTTATCTGGTGCTGGTGATACTTTGGGAATTGGCTTATAGAGGAGGAACTGTTTATTTTAGCTTTTGGAATGTTAATTATTTTCCATCTCCTTTAGAAGTTATAAAAAGGCTGGTTGTTTTATTTACATCAACTAAGCTTTGGAGTTATATAGCAGACAGTCTCAACACAGTGTTTATAGGATATGCTATATCAATTGTTTTGGGGATTTTAACCGGATTTATAATAACTCATTTTAAATTCCTCAATGAAAATTTAATCGGGCTTTTGTTGGGGCTTCAAACTCTTCCTAATGTATGCTGGCTTCCTTTTGCAATACTGTGGTTTGGAGAAAACCAAAAGGCTGTTATATTTGTAATTGCCATTGGCTCTATTTTTGCAATATCATTAGGAACCATATCAGGCATCAATAATATAAACCCTGTTTATATAAAATCTGCAAAAAGCCTGGGAGCTAAAGGGGTAAAGGCTTATATCAATGTAATTATCCCGGCAAGTCTTCCGGGTATCATATCAGGGCTGAAGCAGGGGTGGCTTTTTGCCTGGAGAGCGCTAATGTCAGGAGAAATGCTCCTAGCCACAAGAGGAAGCGGTGTATGGGTTTTACAAATGAGCAGCTTGAAAGGTATTCAAGGCATATTATCCTGAAAGAAGTTGGAATAAGGGGTCAGAAAAAACTTCTCCAATCAAAAGTACTTATAATCGGAACAGGAGGTTTGGGAGCACCTGCGGCTATGTTTCTTGCAGCAGCAGGGGTGGGAACTATAGGCTTGGTGGATTTTGATGTAGTTGAGCTGTCAAACCTTCAAAGGCAGATAATACATTTAACAAAAGATGTGGGAAAACACAAGGTGGAATCAGCAAAAGAGACAATAGCTGAAATGAACCCGGATGTAAATACAGTTGTCTATAGGGAATGGGTAAATTCATCCAATATAACTGACATTATAAAAGATAAAGATTATGATTTTATAATAGACGGGACAGATAACTTTCCTGCAAAGTTTTTAATAAATGATGCTTGTGTATTATTAAACAAACCCTTTTCACACGCAGGGATAATAAGATTTCAAGGGCAGACAATGACATATGTCCCAGGGAAAGGTCCATGCTACAGATGTATTTTTAGAAACCCCCCTCCTCCGGATGCAGTTCCTACATGTAAGCAGGCAGGAGTCATTGGGGTTATGGGAGGAGTAATAGGAACGATACAGGCAACAGAGGCAATAAAGTACATTTTAGGTACCGGTGACTTACTAAATGGATACTTACTGACTTATGACGCCCTTAATATGGAGTTTAGAAAAATAAAGCTTTCACACAACGGTAACTGTGAAATATGCGGCGAAAATCCTGTAATTACTGAACTGATTGACTATCAACAGGTACAGTGCCGGACAAATTAAAAAAGCAAAAAAGCAAATTTGTTGTCCTGGACAAAGTAAGGGGGGATAAAGTGATTGTATTGAGCAAAAAGCATTTTAAAACAATTTTAGACCATTCACTATCAGAACTTCCAAATGAAGCCTGTGGACTTGTGGCGGGCACCATAGAAGGGGATAAAAAAATTATACAAAAGGTGTATCTTTTAACCAACATTGATAAAAGTCCTGAGCATTTTTCAATGGATCCAAAGGAACAGTTTGATGCAGTGAGGGATATGAGAAAAAATAATTTTGTGCTGATTGGAAATTTTCACAGTCATCCTCAAACACCTCCAAGACCATCTGAAGAAGATAAAAGACTTGCATACGACAAAAGCATGAGTTATATGATTTTATCTTTAACGGACAGAAGAAGACCTCTTTTAAAAAGTTTTCAAATTATAGACGGGAAGGTAATTGAGGAAGAAATAGAGGAGGTGGAATGATGACCGGAACTGATTACAAAGAGCTTAAAAAAGGCGGCTTTATGAAGACGGTTCAAAAGGATAGGTTTTCACTTAGGATTAGGGTTGCAGGTGGGTATCTTGAGGCAGAAAAACTAAAAAAAGTATATGAAATAGCCCAAAAGTACGGAAAAGGATATGTGCACATGACAGCAAGACAGAGTATTGAAATACCCTTTATAAAACTTGAAGATGTGGAAGAAGTGAAAAAAGAACTCTCCCTGGTAGGGCTGCAGCCAGGTGCCTGTGGACCGAGGGTAAGGACGGTAACCGCATGTCAGGGATGTAAAATTTGCCCAAGTGGTCTTATAGATTCAGAGGGTATAGCAAAAGAGCTTGACATCAGGTACTATGCAAGGGAACTTCCACACAAATTTAAATTTGGAATTACCGGATGCAGAAACAACTGCCTTAAAGCAGAGGAAAATGACATGGGTATTAAAGGGGGATTAAAACCCCGCTGGGTGTGGGAAAAGTGCATATACTGCGGGCTGTGTCAGGCAGTATGTCCTGTGGGGGCAATTGAAGTTGATAAAGAAAAAAGAGCCCTTAAGTTTGACGAAAAAAGCTGTGTGTACTGCGGAAGATGCGTCAAGGGGTGCCCCACCGATGCATGGGAAGGAGAAGCAGGATTTATACTGTACTTCGGAGGTTTATTTGGAAACAGCATTCAAATAGGAAGACAGCTTTTGCCTATGATTTTTTCCATGGAAGATTTGCACAAAGTAATTAAAGCAACTTTTGAATTTTATGAAGAGCATGGCAGAAAAAACGAAAGATTTGGCCACACATTAAACAGAGTGGGATGGGAGGTTTTAGAGGAAAAACTGAAGGGGGTTTTAAAATGAGTGAGGTTAAAAGTGAGATAAAAAACGGGGTAAAAGAAGAAGTTAAAAACAGGATTATAGATGGAGTTAAAAACGAGGTTAAAGATGAGGTTAGAAGCGGAATTAAAGGTGAAGTAAAGAGGGAGGCTGAATGGGATGCCTTTGTAGATATAACTGATGTAGTGTGCCCTATGACTTTTGTAAAGACAAAGGCGGCTATGGAAGAAATTGAAGCGGGGCGTATACTGAAAATTAAAATGAATGAAGGGGAGCCGGTTGAAAATATACCAAGGAGCTTAAAGGAAGAAGGTCACATGGTTATTGGAGTTGAGAGAAATAATGACGGTACGTTTACAATACTGGTAAAGAAAGGTGACTTATAATGAGGTTTAACACGGCACTTTTACACGGCAATTTCAAATGTGATGAAAAAACCGGAGCAACCCAGGTCCCAATATACCAATCTACTTCATTTGAGCAAAAGAGCCCGGAGAAGCTAGAAAATATTTTCAAAGGAAGTGAAATAGGGTTTATATATTCAAGAATAAACAACCCTACAGTGGAATCCTTTGAAAAAAGAATTGCTTTTTTAGAGGGAGGGGTTGGGGCGGTTGCCTGTTCGTCGGGAATGGCGGCTATTACTTTGGCGGTTTTAAATATATTAAAAAGCGGTGATGAAATAGTATCAGGCAGCGGCATATTTGGCGGCACCCACTCTCTGTTTAAAAACCTATCTGACTATGGGATAGTGACAAGGTATGCAGAGGACAGTGAGGTAGAAAGTTTTGAAAAGGCCGTTAACCAAAATACCAGGCTGATTTTTGTTGAGACCATAGGAAATCCCAGGCTTGATGTACCCAATATAAAGGAATTGGCAAAACTTGCCCACAGTAAGGGAATACCCCTTATAGTTGACAACACCGCAGCCACTCCCTACTTAATAAGACCTTTAAAACTTGGTGCAGATATTGTTGTGCACTCCACATCAAAATACATAAGCGGAAGCGGCAACACCATCGGAGGTGTAATTGTTGACGGAGGAAATTTTAAATGGGATTTTAAAAAGTATGACACTTTAAAGGAATATGAGAAGTTTGGGGTTTTCACATACCTTGCAAAACTTAGGAAAGGATTGTTTAAAGACATTGGCGCATGCCTCTCCCCCTTTAATGCTTACCTAAGCAGCATAGGTCTTGAAACCCTTGGTATCAGGATGGAGAGAATTTGTGAAAATGCAAAGGAGCTTTCCCTGTACCTTGAAAAAAACCCAAAAGTGCTAAAAGTTAATTATCCCGGTTTAAAAAGCAGCAAGTACTTTAAAAGGGCAAATGAACAGTTTGACGGGAAATTTGGAGGAATACTTACAATAAGGGTTGGGACTAAGGATGCCGCATTTAAAATTATAAATTCTTTGAAATTCCCTTCAAACCTTGCAAATATAGGCGATGTAAGAACCCTTGTAATTCACCCTGCATCAACAATTTATGCGACAAATACCTGTGAAGAGAGGCAAATGATGGGTGTATATGATGATTTATTGAGAATCAGTGTAGGTATTGAGGATATAGAAGATATAAAAGAAGATTTTGACCAGGCTTTAAAAAGCCTTTAAAAAAGGTGGTGAGATGTTTGAAATTACAAACCAAGAAGCTAAAGACGGATATATTGATTATCGGCGGGGGAACAGCCGGATGCTTTGCGGCAATTACCATCGGGGAAAACTCTGACTTAAAAGTGATAATTGCAGAAAAGGCAAATATAAAAAGAAGCGGGTGTTTAGCGGCAGGGGTAAATGCCTTAAATGCCTATATAGTAAAGGGGCAGACTCCTGAAAGCTATTTAGAATATGTAAAAAAAGATTCGGAAGATTTGATACGGGAAGACCTTGTTTATTCAATTTCCAAAAGGCTTAACAGTGTAACACAAAAGATAGAGAATTTAGGTCTTGTTATACAAAAGGATGAAAAAGGGGAGTACGTTTCAAGGGGCAATAGAAACATAAAAATAAACGGGGAAAATATAAAACCCATTTTAGCTGAGGCTGTAGAAAAGAACAAAAATATAAAAGTTTTAAACTATGTAAACATAATAGATTATATAAAAAAGGACGAGAAAATTATAGGAGCGTACGGATTTTCAAACAGAGAAAAAGTATTTTATGTAATTTTAGCAAAGGCGGTTATATGTGCCACAGGCGGGGCAGCAGGTCTTTACAGGCCAAACAATCCGGGATTTTCAAGGCATAAAATGTGGTACTGTCCATTTAACACTGGGGCAGGATATGCAATGGGAATAAGGGCAGGGGCGGAAATGACAACCTTTGAAATGAGATTTATTGCCCTGAGGTGTAAGGATACCATAGCCCCCACGGGTACAATTGCCCAGGGGGTAGGGGCGCCTCAGGTAAACGGTTACGGGGAGGAATACCAGGAAAAATACGGTTCAAATAAAACTTCAATGAGACTTTTTTCAACAGTTGAGGAAAACAAAGAGGGGAGGGGACCATGTTTTTTAAAGACCTCGGGGATTTCTAAAAAAGAAGAGGAGGAACTTTTGAAGGCGTATCTTAACATGGCTCCTGCCCAGACTTTAAAATGGATTGAAACAAACAGTCTCCCTTCTTTTAGTGATGTTGAAATTGAAGGCACCGAGCCCTATATAACGGGAGGACATACAGGAAGCGGGTACTGGGTGGATACAAAGAGAGCCACCAACCTTAAAGGACTGTATGCAGCAGGGGATGTGGCAGGGGGAGCACCTCAGAAGTACGTGACAGGATGTTTTGCGGAAGCTGAAATAGCTGCCCTTTCCGCATTGGAATACATAAAGGATAAAAAAGAAGAAGAAATAGACGACGGCGAAGTGGAAAAGAAGCAAAAACAGGTGGAAAGTTTTTTAGGAGATAAGTCAGGTATTTATGGCATAGAAGAAATTGAAGAGGCTATGCAAAAGGTGATGGATCAGTATGCCGGCGGCATCTGTGACGGGTATTCCTATAACCTTAAAAAACTTCAAATTGCAAAACTAAAAATAGATGAACTTTTAGAACTTTCAAAGGGTTTAAAGGCAAAAGACATGCACGAACTTATGCTTATTTTTGAAGTGATAGACAGATTGTTTGTTTGTAAAGTACTTATAAGGCATTTAGAAGAGAGAAAAGAAACAAGATGGCGTGCTTTTCAGGAGAATAAAGACTACCCTGAAAAAGATGATGAAAATTTCTTAAAATTTATAAATTCCAGGTATGAAAACGGGGAGATAAAGGTGGTATTCAGGAATTTGGTAAAAAGGGATGATATTTATGAGCATTATGATTGAAAGTGAAAAGTGTACTGCATGCGGTCGGTGCCGGGAGGTATGCCCGGGAAACCTTCTTTACCCTGACAGCCTGGGGAAAACCGTAATAAGGTACCCTAAAGACTGCTGGGGCTGCACCTCATGTTTAAAGGAATGTTCCTTTAATGCAATTAGGTATTTTTTGGGGGCTGATATTGGAGGAAGAGGCAGCACCCTTCATGTGAAAAAAGAAGGCAACTTAATGCACTGGATTATTAAAAATCCAAGAGGGGAAGAAAAAATCATAATCATTGATAAAAGCAAAGCAAATGCATATTAGAATGCATATAAAAAGGAGGTTGTATTTATGGATCATCTGGATCGTTTGGAAGCCCAAAGTATTTATATATTGAGGGAAGCATATAAAAAGTTTGGAAAGCTGGCTATGCTGTGGTCTATCGGAAAAGATTCCACTGTGATGTTCTGGCTTGTGAAAAAGGCGTTTTTCGGCCACTGTCCCTTTCCCTTCATACACATAGACACTTCTTATAAAATACCCGAGATGATTGAATACAGGGACAGGATAGCAAAGGATTATAATATAGAGCTTATAGTACACAAAAATGAAAAGGCATTAAGTGAAGGAATGGGACCGGACAAAGGGAGGCTTGTATGCTGTAAAGCACTTAAAACAGATCCTCTTTTAGAGGTGGTATCAAAATATAAATTTGAAGGTTTGATTTTAGGGATAAGAAGGGATGAAGAAGGATCCCGCTCAAAAGAGAGGATTTTTAGTGAGAGAAACAAGGACTCTGAGTGGGATTATACAAACCAGCCCCCTGAATTGTGGGATCAGTTTAAAACAGACTTTCCAAAGGGAAACCACATAAGAATACACCCTATTCTTCACTGGAATGAAATTGATATTTGGAGCTATATTGAAAGGGAGAAAATTCCCTTAGTTGACTTGTACTTTTCCAGAAACGGAAAAAGGTACAGAAGCCTTGGATGTGCCCCATGTACAGGACAGATAGATTCAAATGCTTCAACAGTTGAGGAAATTATACAGGAATTAAAAAACACAAAAATAAGCGAAAGAGCCGGAAGGGCACAGGATCAGGAAGATGCCTATGCTATGCAGAAGCTGAGAAAAGCCGGATATATGTAGAAAGGATATGAAATGATGATATGTAATGAAGGTATGTAATGAGGATAAGCACTGATGGCATGTAGTGAAGGTATGTAATGAGAATATGCCATGATGGCATGTAATGAAGGTGTGCAGTGGGAATATAGAATGATGATTTATAAAGAGGATGCATATTGAGGATATATGGTAAAAAGGGAGAGGATGCAAAATGGATGCAAAAAAAGAGATATTAAAGATAGTTGTTGTAGGTCATGTTGACCATGGAAAATCCACAGTGATTGGAAGGCTTTTGTACGATACAAAAGCTCTTCCTGAAGGTACTGTAGAAAAGGTAAAAAGAATTTCAAAAGAAACAGGAAAGCCATTTGAGTATGCATACCTTTTAGATGCATTTGAAGAAGAACAGAGGCAGGGTATAACTATAGACATTACGCAAATTCAGTTTCACACCCAAAAAAGAAATTATGTTATAATTGATGCCCCGGGTCACAGGGAGTTTTTAAAAAACATGATTTCAGGGGCTGCAAATGCAGAAGCCGCACTGCTTATTATATGTGCCAATGAAGGAATACAGGAACAGTCAAAAAGACATGGATATATTCTTTCCCTTCTTGGGATACAAAAGATATATGTAATAGTGAATAAAATGGATCTTATTGACTATTCAGAAATTAAGTTTAATCAGATAAAAAAGGATATGGATAAATTTTTAAATAATCTAAATGTATTCCCACTAAAATATATACCTGTATCAGCATTTAACGGGGAAAACATTACAAAGCCTTCTGATAAAATGAAGTGGTATAAGGGAAAACCCCTTTTAGATGCATTAGACCTTTTTGAAAAAGATAATGCCCTTGAAGATAAACCTTTAAGATTTCCCATACAGGATGTGTACAAATTTGACAGCAGAAGGATAGTTGCAGGAAGAATTGAATCCGGAAAACTCAAAGTGGGGGATGAAATACTTATATCCCCGGAGGGCAAGTGCACCAAAATAAAGTCCATAGAAGGCTGGAATGTAAAAAAACCTTTAAAAGAGGCGGTGGCAGGTGAGTCTGTAGGCATTACTTTAGAAGATGAGTTTTTTAATAAAAGAGGGGAGATTATATCACACAGAGAAAATGCCCCTTCAGCTTCTGATTTCCTTAAAGTTAATGTATTCTGGCTGGGTAAAAACCCCCTTGTAAAAAACAAAAAGTACAAAATAAAACTGGTAACACAAGAGGTTGAAGGTGAAATACACTCAATTGATAAAGTAATTGACGCCACCACTTTAAAGGCAATAGAAAATGTAGGAGAGGTTAAAACAAATGATGTGGCAGAGGTTACATTAAAATTAAAGGAAAAGGTTGTATTTGATAGTTTTAGTTCAAATCCAAATACAGGGAGATTTGTAATAGTTGACGGGTATGATGTTTGCGGGGGTGGAATAATATCGAGGGCTAAAACAGAGGAAAAATATAATACAAGTACATTTAAATGGTTTGAATCCAAAAATTTATACATGCTAAAGAGCCTCATATTTAAACTTTTTACCGGAAAAATAAAAAATATTAAAAATAGTACTTGACAATTAATCATATCTGTCTTAAAATAGCGTTGTGCCTGTTTCACAGGAACGCTTTTGGTGGATATAGCTCAGCTGGTTAGAGCGCCAGATTGTGGCTCTGGAGGTCGTGGGTTCGAATCCCATTATTCACCCCATTTTGTTGGGATGTAGCCAAGCGGTAAGGCACCAGACTTTGACTCTGGCATTCCAAGGTTCGAATCCTTGCATCCCAGCCATTTGAGCCATTAGCTCAGTCGGTAGAGCACTTGACTTTTAATCAAGGTGTCGAAGGTTCGATTCCTTCATGGCTCACCAAAATAATTAAAGTAATGTTCTGTACGGACAAAACTAAAAGCAGAAGCCTCTTGATTGACGGGAATAAAGTTTCAATCAAGAGGCTTTTGCTTTTTCCTCTTATAATGCCTGTAAAAGCATATTTGATACTTTTATGTTAATTTGGTTTTCTTTGTTCAACTCTTTTTTGCAATATCATGTAGTTCCAGGGAATTGTTTTTTTCTTTAGCCCAACTGATAGACCATTCATTTTCAAATAAAAGAACATATCTTTCCTCTTCGTCCTGAACAATCATAGTTGAACTTGTAAGAGTAAGTTTTCTGGGATCTATTGTGCTATCCGCTATCCAGCGGGCAAATCTGTGAGGAAGTTTTTGAATTTTTAAATCCACACCATACTCATTTTTAAGCCTGTATTCCAAAACTTCAAATTGCAGTACACCTACAGCGCCGATAATAAATGCTTCAATACCTATATCAATTTGTTTAAATACCTGTATAGCCCCTTCTTCAGCCAGTTGGTTGATGCCTTTTAAAAACTGCTTTCTCTTCATGGTATCTGCAGGAATAACCCTTGCAAAGTGCTCAGCAGGGAAAACAGGTATTCCTTCAAATTCCAGTTTGGCATTTCCTTCACTTAAAGTATCACCTATTTGGAATATTCCAGGATCAAATACTCCTATTATGTCTCCCGGGTAAGCTTCTTCCACAATGGTGCGATCCTGGGCCATAAATTGCTGGGGTTGGGAAAGCTTCACTTCTTTTCCTTCTCTCACATGGTAAACTGACATACCTTTAGAAAAACGCCCTGAACAAATTCTTATAAAAGCAATTCTATCCCTGTGGGCAGGGTTCATATTTGCCTGAATTTTAAACACAAAGCCTGTAAACTTATCTGATTCCGGGATAACCGGACCTTCTGAAGAATCTTTAATACCCGGTTTGGGGGCCAGCTGTAAGAATTTTTCTAAAAAAGGCTGTACCCCGAAATTGGTCATGGCACTACCAAAGAATATAGGAGTGAGATTGCCGGAATCAAACTTTTTTTTGTCAAACTCATCCCCGGCTATATCAAGAAGCTCAATATCTTCACATAGTTTATTATAGTAGTGTTCCCCTAAAAGATCTAAAAATACTTTATCTTCAACACTTCCTTTAGTGGATGAAACAATATTTTGACCGTGTTTGCCCCCTTCAAACAACTCTATTTGAGCCAGTTCCCTGTTATAAACCCCTTTAAAATCTCCATCAGTTCCTATTGGCCAATTTATGGGATAGGAGCGTATTTTGAGAACTTGTTCAATTTCTTCCATTAGCTCAAAGGGGTCTTTACTTGCTCTGTCCATTTTATTTACAAAAGTAAATATAGGAATACCTCTCATTTTGCAGACATGAAATAGCTTTATCGTCTGTTCTTCCACACCTTTTGCACCGTCAATAAGCATAACTGCACTGTCTGCTGCCATAAGGGTTCTGTAAGTGTCTTCACTGAAATCCTGGTGGCCGGGGGTGTCAAGTATATTTATACAATACCCTCCGTATTCAAATTGCAGTACACTTGATGTAACAGAAATACCCCTTTGTTTTTCAATTTCCATCCAATCAGAAACTGCATATTTATTTGTCTTTCTGGACTTAACGGAGCCGGCAAGCCTTATAGCGCCCCCGTAAAGCAAAAGCTTTTCTGTCAATGTTGTTTTACCGGCGTCAGGGTGCGATATGATTGCAAATGTCTTCCGCCTGTCTACTTCTTTAGAAATTATATCTTTCAGGTTCATACTTTTACCTCGTATTACATGTTTTATTTTCAAACAGGTTTATTTTATATTATTGTTTAATATTCTGTCAAATGGTTTATTTAAATATTAATTGGAGAATTTATTTTTGTCATTAAGACAAAAAAAGAGGATTTTTGTTTATAGACATAGAATAGTATATAAGGGTAGATATCGGAAATTTGTCTGAAAAACTAAAGTCCTTTTTAAAAAGCAAAAGATTTAAAATAAGAAAAGTTAACGTTATAGGTTGGTAACACTAATATTATGTGGTAAGGGGATAATGCCATGAAAGAGAACAATTTAAATGTTATTAAAGTTATGTTTCCTGACAACAGCGAAAAGGAAGTTTTTGAAGGAATATCCCTTCTTGAACTTAGCAAGGACTATCAAGATAAATACAAATCGGTAATTGTTGCTGCAAAAGTAAATAATGACATCAAAGAGTTAAGCTATCATCTATACGAAAGCTGTAGGGTGGAATTTATTGATTTAACCCATGAAGATGGAATGAGGATATACAGGAGAAGCTTAAATTTTATATTAATAAAAGCTGTAAATGACCTTTTTCCTGAAAGAAAAGTTATCATATGCCACTCCATAAGTAAGGGGCTCTACTGTGAAATAGAAGGGGAAGCAGAACTTACCCCTGAAGAAGTGGAAATGATAGAAAAGAGAATGAGGGAAATTGTAGATCAAAAATTTCCTTTTGTAAAGAAAATAATGTCAATATCTGATGCCAAGGAATTATTTAAAAAGATAGGAAGAATGGACAGATATAATGCAGTGGAGCACAGAAACAAGCCGTATGTGACTGTATATGAATGTGACGGCTTTGAGGATTATTTTTACGGATACATGGTTCCTGATACCGGCTATTTAAAATATTTCAAGTTAAAGCACTACCACTCAGGACTTATTATGCTGTATCCTCAAAATACAGAACCAGAGGAAATACCCCCTTTTAAAGAACAAAAGAAACTCTTTAATATTTTCAAAGAGTATAAAAACTGGGTGAGAATACTTGGTGCTGCAAATGTGGGGTCATTAAATGACATTGTAAAAAAAGGTTCTATAAATGAAATAATACGTATTTCAGAGGCCCTGCATGAGAAAAAAATAGCACAAATTGCAGATATGATAGCTTTTAATGAAGATAAGAAAAAAGTGATACTCATTGCAGGACCCTCATCTTCAGGCAAGACCACTTTTGCTCAAAGACTATCTATACAGCTTAGGGTAAATGGGCTAAGACCTGTTACAATTTCCTTGGATGATTATTTTGTGGACAGGGAAAAAACCCCTAAAGATGAAAATGGTGAATATGATTTTGAGGCTTTAGAGGCCATTGATTTAAAACTATTCAATGAGCATCTGGCCATGTTGATAGAAGGAAAAGAAGTTGATGCCCCTATATTTAACTTTCCGAAGGGGTGTAGGGAAAGTTTTACAAGGAAGCTGAAAATTGACGATGACCAGCTCCTTATAATTGAAGGAATACACGGGTTAAATGACAGGCTTACAGCTTCTATACCAAGAAGCAAGAAATTTAAAATATATATAAGTGCTCTAACTTCAATGAATATTGATGACCACAACAGAATTCCCACTACAGACACCAGGTTTATAAGAAGAATAGTGAGAGACCACCAATTCAGAAGCTGTAGCGCTGTAAATACCATAAACAGATGGCCTTCTGTAAGAAGGGGAGAGGAGAAGAACATTTTCCCCTTCCAGGAAGAAAGTGATGTTATGTTTAATTCATCACTGATATTTGAGCTGGGTGTTTTAAAAGTGCTGGCAGAGCCATTGTTGATGGAGATTGATCAATCACAGCCGGAATATTCAGAAGCAAAAAGGCTTATTGAATTTTTAGGAAACTTTTTGCCGATAGATTCAAAAGAGATACCAACCAATTCAATAATAAGAGAGTTTATAGGTGGCAGTTGTTTTTACACATAAAAAATAAGTTTGTTTGTGAGAGTTGTTTGTGAAAATTTATTTGTACATCTCCTGCTTTTTATAACACATTGTTACATCCATAACAATGTGTTATAATTATATAACCCCATAAAAAATATAGCAGGACGAGACTAAATAAAATATTATAACTGCATAAATAAAAAAGGTGGTTAATACATGAAAGTAAGAGAAATAATAGATATTTTGGATGCTGAGATTTTAACCGGAGAAGAAAATCTGGATATGGAAATAAAATCAGCCTGTGGAGCAGATTTAATGAGTGATGTTATGGCTTATGTAAAGGAAAATGTTGTTTTGCTTACAGGTCTTGTAAATCCACAAGTTATCAGGACTGCAGAAATGATGGATATTAGTGTTGTTGTTTTCGTTAGGGGAAAAAGGCCTGAGAAAAATATAATCAGCCTGGCAGAAGAAGCGGGCATGACTATACTCACAACAAAACACCCTATGTTTATAGCATGTGGCAAGCTCTATAGTAAGGGATTGCAAGGAAGAGGTGTTTGGGATTGAGTGGGAGTGTAATGACTAGGGAATTTGTTATACCTGCTAATGATTTTGCAGCTGCCGGGGAAGCTTCCAGCAGTGTGAAAAGAATGCTGGTACAGCTGGGAGTTGATCCACTGATAGTTAAAAAAACAGCTATTTCCATGTATGAAGCAGAGATGAATGCAGTAATTCATGCAGATGGGGGAAAGGCTTTGCTTGAAATAGACAGTGAAAAAATCCTTATAAAGATACAGGATCAGGGACCGGGAATACCTGATTTGGATAAGGCAATGGAAGAAGGTTATTCAACAGCCCCTGATGAAATAAGAGAGCAGGGCTTTGGAGCAGGAATGGGACTACCTAATATGAAAAGGTATTCTGATAAACTTGATATAAAGACGGAAGTGGGCAAAGGCACAACAGTTGAGATTACAATATTCCTTAAACAGGCATAGGGGTTTTCCTGCTGTATGGAGGATGATATAATGATTAAATATTTTCACTCAGTTACTTTAGATGAAAATAAGTGCATGGGTTGTACAAATTGCATAAAAAGGTGCCCCACTGAGGCAATAAGAGTAAGGGAAGGCAAGGCCAGGATAATAAATGAAAGGTGCATTGACTGTGGGGAGTGTATAAGGGTTTGTCCATACCATGCCAAGAAGGCAATTACTGATTCCTTTGACGATTTAAACAAATTTAAATACAAAGTGGCAATACCTGCACCAACTTTATATGGACAGTTTAAATCCATCAAGTCCAGAAATCATCTTTTGACAGCGCTAAAAAAGTGTGGCTTTGATCATGTGTTTGAAGTTGCAAGAGCTGCTGAAATAATAACATTAGAAACTAAAAGACTTATTAAAGAATCAAACCATAAAAAACCTATGATTTCTTCTGCCTGTCCTGCTGTAGTAAGGCTTATACAAGTGAGATTCCCAAGTCTTATTGACAATATTTTAAAATTAGAATCACCTATGGAGCTTGCGGCAAAGATGGTAAAAGATGAAGTGTCAAAAAGTGAAGGCATTCCAATAGAAGACATAGGGGTTTTTTTTATAACTCCTTGTGCGGCTAAAGTGACAAGCATTAAAGCACCTTATGAAAAAGAAAAATCTTCTGTTGACGGGGCTTTGTCCATAGAAGATATGTATAAAAAAATATTAACCAATCTCAATGAGCTTGAAGAAGCTGAAGACCTAGAAAAGGCAGGTTTTGTAGGAATCAGGTGGGCAAATTCAGGCGGAGAAAGCATTGCTCTGGGCACAGATAATTTTCTTGCAGTTGATGGAATTCACAATGTAATTACCATTTTAGAGCAGTTAGAAGATGATAAATTAGAAGATGTGGACTTTGTTGAAACTTTGGCATGCCAAGGGGGATGCATTGGAGGACCTTTAACTGTCGAAAATCTTTATGTAGCAAAGACCAGATTAAAAAAAGTTATTGATGAAGCAAAAAGTAAAGGCTTTAATGCCAACTATGAAGAAAAATATGATTATGATTTGGTCTGGAAAGGGGATGTTGAGTACAGACCTGTTATGAAGCTGGATACAGACTTTGCTGTAGCTATGAGAAAGCTTGAAAAGCTTGAAAAAATTGAAAAAGGGCTTCCGGGTCTTGACTGTGGGGCATGCGGTGCACCTACTTGCAGGGCACTTGCTGAAGATATAGTAAGAGGCTATGCAAATGAGACTGACTGTATATTTAAACTAAGGGAAAAGATAAGGGATTTAAAAAACCGGATGATGGATTTGGGAGGTTAAAAAATTCAGTTTATGCCAGATGAAAGGAATGGTGCTTTAAAATGAAAGTTGAAGAATTTGCAAAACGCATGGGGATGAAATTGCTTACAGGTGAAGATACTCTTGACAAAGAAGTAGAAGGCATGTATATATGTGATTTACTAAGCTGGGTTATGTCTAAAGCAAAAAAAGGGAACGCATGGATTACAGTTCATACACATGTAAATGTAGTAGCGGTTGCGCTGCTGGCTGAAGTTTCATGTATTATTATCCCTGAAAATATTGAAGTTGAGCAAGCTACAATAGAAAGGGCTTCAAAAGAGGGTATTGCGATTTTAAGCAGTGAAAAAACATCATTTGAAATAGCATGTGAAGCAGGTAAGATTTTATGAGGGCGTATTATGATTTGCATATTCATTCGGCACTTTCACCCTGCGGGGAAAATGAAATGACCCCAAACAATATTGTAAACATGGCATGGCTAAAAGGCTTAAATATTATAGCCGTTACCGACCATAATTCTGCTGAAAACTGCCTTGCTGTAATGAATTGTGCAAAGGAAAAAGGAATTGTTGCAGTACCCGGCATGGAATTAGAAACCCGTGAAGAGGTTCATTTAATATGTCTTTTTAAACACATAGAGGACGTTTTAAAATTACAGGAAATAGTGTACAATTACCTTCCGGATATAAAAAACAGGGAAGATATTTTTGGCGAGCAAATTGTAATGGATGAAAATGATAATGTTGTAAAACATGTTGACAGGCTTTTACTGACCGCTGCAAACCTTAGTATAGAAGAAGCAATAAGCTGTGTTTCAAATCTTAAAGGTGTTGTAATACCCGCCCATATCGACAGGGATTCATACAGTATAGTATCTAATCTTGGTATGATACCGGATAATTTAGACTTTAAATTCCTGGAAATTTCAAAAAAGTGTAATAAGAATCAATATATTAATGGTGAAAAATATAAGGGTTATAAGTTTATCCAGTCATCTGACGCCCATAGCTTAGGGGATATTTTAGAACCTGTAAGTTTTATTGACCTAGAAGAAATAAGTACAGAGTGTCTGATTGAAACTTTGGGTGGATAGGAAAGTATATTAAACGTTGTGCAATTATACAAAAAAGCATTCAAAAAAGTAAGCTGTAGATTTTCATTTTAATTTAGGTAAATCTACCCTTATTTTATCACATTAAAATAGGTGAAAAAAATTTTTAACCCTACCGGATAGCGTCAATTTATTGTAGGAAAAAGAAAAGTAGATGGCATCCCATTTTTTATTTGTGCAACTATTTCAAATAACGGTCTCTTAGTAACGAAAGTGTTTTACATCATTTTGAGCCTTATTTTCTTTTATAATTCCTCTAACTTATTGTCTATTATACCATATAACTCTTTCTTTCTATAAAGAATTCATTTTACTCAATACTTGTGACAAATTAGTACGTTTTGTTATCTATGTTCCTTCACATTTTAACGCTACTTTTAAAAGAAAAAAGTATTTCTATTGTACCATTTTCCATTTTGTCAAGGCTAAAACAAGCGGGCAAAGCCCGGCCTTGACAAGTAGTAGGGCTCCGCGGGTCATGGTACTAAAGTTTTGCTTTTTTCTTTTCTTTTTCTTTTTTTATGTTTTTTCTTTTTCTTTGTCTTTTTTCCAGATATGTATAATTCCTATTGGATAGGCTTACTTGTAAACTTTCCCGTAATTTTTGCTTTATTATTACCTCATCCCTATCCGCATATACCTATAATACGCCTTAATTCTTTATATAAACCAGTTTTACACCCCTTATGAATAACAGTTAAATTACTATTCCATACACTCTCATACCTGTTTGATGACTTCTTTAATTCCTTAATTAATTTTTCCTGAATTTCTTGCCTACTAGATGCTAACTTTTTTTGTTTTTGTGCCATAACTATGTCATATACCTTACCGCCATTCTTCTTGTATATTATTAGCTTTGACATCTTTTCTACACCTTTTCTCGACCAGCCTTTAGGTCTTGAACTTAAACGGGATGAAAATACATGACTCACATGACCTTCAGCACTACAACCCACTATTCCTCTGTTTGACCTTATTTCTATACCATCCCAATTATTTAAAATATATCGCTTTGCATTTTTTATAGCCTTTATTTTATTTTCATTATCGCCTGTCTTTTCAATTATCTTTTTAAAAACCTTTGTTAGCATTTTTTTATCAGATAAATTCAAAGCCTCCTGTAAATCTTGGCTTATTGCTTCATCATTTAAATGTGTGGTCGCAACTCTTACGTATTTTTGAAGATGGTATCTATCAAGTACAAATTTACTTTTTGAAAGACAGTTAACTCCTTGCCTTATCCATGACGCCCCATCTCCTGATATATACACCGTCTCTAAAAAATCAACGTCATATTGTTTATATATGTATTCCGATACTTCAAGCCACAAATCTTCTGAATTCTTATACACTCCCCCAAAATATCGAACATTCTTTAATACTTTTCTCTTCTTATTACTTTTTTCAAAGTCAATTCCCTCATGCACATATACAAGTTTTGGCATAATTGTATTTCTCTTGCCCTTCTCATTCTGTCTCAATATACTTTTTTGTTGTAATGCTACATGGTCCTCATCGGCCTCAACATACAATATTTTTACTTCTCTCTTTTTATCTACTTTTATTTCAGGCTCAACTATTTCAATATTATGTATTTTATTCATCACTGCTTGTTTGCTGATTTCATCAATATATGTCGCCTTTTCTCCTGCCTTTCTGTAGCTGCTGTCAGCTGCTTCATCTATTGCATTAATTACAACATCGGCACTTACTCTGTCATGTGGTTCTACACCTACAATCCTGTCGACTAGGTGTTGTCTATTACCATTTTCCTTATGCTTAAAATATGTCCTGTTATAACTTAGTGTTCCAAATGTCGTTAAAATAGCTGTTTTATCTTTTCTTATAATTTCCCAATACTGTTTCCTTATTTCACAGTTACGGAAATATTCATCCATATCTTCAAGCACTTCTTTAAGTATATCGCGTCCAAGTTTAAATAAATCTTCTTTTAGACCAAGAACAAGATCAGCTAAGTCTTTTCCTTCTTCAATAAAATTTTTTATCTTTTTTTCAATTCTTTTTACCCCAAATTCATTAAAATGTTGTATACTATTATACATAGAAGATGTCATCCTTTCTATTTATTATTTTTGGTTAATTAATATCTTAACAGGATGTCATCTTCTTTTCAATTATATATGGTATTTTATGTCTCATTCCCTACAATAACTTTACGCTAACTAAAATTTTTTAAAATTTTTAAATAAAAAATGGTTTATTCATACCTTGTTCATATTTAGCATTTAAAATAATAATAGAAGTGTTTTTAATAATATGTTAATAATTTATACAAATAATGGGAGATGGGTTTAATTGGATTTAAAAGAGTGCAAAGACTTTAAAGATTTTGAGGAAATTAAGACAGAGTTAGTAAGATTTATGATGAGGTACAAACTCGCATTAGATGAATTTAACAAAAGAATTGAAATTTTAAAACATGAATTTTGCCAGATTCACGATTATAACCCTATTGAACATGTTAAATCACGGCTGAAAACCCCGGAGAGCATTTTCAAAAAACTTAAAAGAAAAGGTTTCGACATTTCACTTTCTTCAATAAGGGAGAATATTCAAGACATAGCAGGAGTGCGTATTACCTGTTCTTTCATTTCAGACATATATGAATTAAGTGAGATGCTGCAAGCCCAAAAGGATATAAAATTAGTTGCATGCAAAGATTACATAAAAAATCCAAAAACCAATGGATACAAAAGCCTTCATTTAATATTAAAAGTTCCTGTTTTCGTATCTGGCAAAAGAGAAGAAACTTATGTAGAAGTACAAATAAGAACAATTGCAATGGATTTTTGGGCAAGTCTTGAGCACAAAATTTATTACAAATACGACAAAGACATTCCGGAAAGGTTGATGAGAGAGCTAAAAGCAGCAGCGGATTCAGTGGCAGAATTGGACAGAAAAATGGAAAACATCCATAAAGAAATTAAGCACTTAAAAGAAGCGGAAGGGATAGATGAAAAAGTGGACTTTGATGATGGTACCCAGGAAATTTTTATCAACAATCAACGGTTTGTTATTCCATACGAATTTTTAATTGAGAATTTTAAAGCAGAAAAGTGAGATTGTTTTTAAAAGTTTCTGTAGAAGTTGTAAAAAAAGTTATCTCAATATTACCATTTTAAAAAACAGCTTATTTTCAATAAAAAAAGCAAGTGGAAATTCTTTTTGAGAGTAACGGGCATAAAGATTATGGATTCTTGACTTACTAACTTATTCTATTTATAATTGTATTTACAATGCGTATATCTTTGTGTATGCAATAAATATTTCTGGTAAGGGGAACATATGGAAGATTTAATTAAACTTGAAAATGTGTCTAAAGATTATGGTGGCAATATTGTTTTAAAAGAAGTTAATTTAGCCATTAGAAGGGGACAATCCATAGGCATTATTGGAGCAAATGGTTCTGGTAAGAGTACCCTTTTAAGGGTTATTGCAGGTCTTACCAAAGTAACAAGTGGTAAGAGACTGCAAAAAAACAATATAAAAATAAATTATGTGCCGGAACATTTTCCAAAAATGAATTTTACCCCTGCTGAGTACCTTTACCATATAGGGACATTTCAGGGACTTTCAAAGTCTGAAATAGAAGAGCATATTGAAAAATTATTTGACAGGTTTAATATGCAGCTTATGAAAAATACAATGATAAAATATCTTTCAAAGGGTTCCATGCAAAAGGTGGCTGTTATCCAGTCATTAATGACAAAGCCGGATGTATTGCTTTTGGACGAGCCTCTTTCAGGACAGGACTTAGAATCTCAGGAAAGGTTTGTAGAAGCAGTGCAGGAGTTTAGGGAAGAAGGTGTTTCTATTGCAATAGCCTGCCATGAAAACCACCTGATAGAGAAGCTGGCAGACAGGGCTATTGTTATATCTAACAAAACCATACACAGCAGCAGGGAATATACAACCAAAGTTATTCAGTTTAAATGTGAAGATGATCCTATATTATTGAATACATTAGACAGGATGGACGGGGTTATTAAAAGTGATGTACTAAAAGACCAGGTTCATGTTTATGTAAAAGCACAGTATAGCAACGAGTTATTGAAAAAATTGCTGGACAGGGACTGCTATATTATATCTGTAAACAGTGTTATGGAATATACCGATTGATGTTTGTGAAGGAAAGGGATTTTTGAATATGATTAAGCAGCTTTTGTTTTATAATTTCCGGTATTTTAGCAGATCACATAAATTTATTGTGCCATTGGTGATTTACCTGGCAGCATTTGCAGTTTTGTATGCCACAAAGCCTCTTGAGGTAATGAATACATATGGAATGACAGCAATGCTCACTTTTATAATTGCTGTATTGGTAGCTTATAGCTTTATGGAAATTGAAGATCCGGTACAGCAGCAAATTGTTTTATTAAGTCTTAGAAATGATAATCTTTATTATTTTTCAAAAGTATTTTTTGTCTGGATTATTGTTTCTATAATGAGTTTTATACTTGTGCTTTATCCGGCTATATTTGGCTTCTTTAATAGTAGTATAAATTTTGGGTACATAATAGTTGCTTTAATAGGTCATCTTCTATTAGGATTTTTGGGAATTTGTGTTTCTGTTTTATTTAACTCAAGATTATTTAAAAACAGGCAGTTTGCGGTTTTGATGCTGATAATTATTGTGCTGGTTTCTGTTGTGCAAAAGGCGATAATATTAAAAAGCCCTGCTACTAAATGGGTGCTTTATATTTTGCCGCCCGTTTCCCTTGTTGTTGACAGGATAACTAATTTTGCGGGGTCAAAAGATATGGTGCCTTTATTTCTTGCCTTTGGAATTTCCATAGTATATTCTTTTGGACTTTTGGTTGCATTTATAAAGTTAATGAAAACAAAGGTTTTTTAGCTATTGGTCATTTAGTTATTATTTTGTATTTTAACTGTAATTTAGCTATAGTCCGATCATAGTCCAGCCATAGTCCAGTCATAACCTGATTATAATCAAGCATATGTCTTTTAAATAAAACATATTAAAAGACAATTAATAATGCATAGTTTTTTATTAAGACATAATTTAAATTACCGTTTATATCCCCTTAAAGTGCATTCACGTCTTACATTGCCGTGTCAATAAGTTTCAAATCTGATAATTTAAAAAATGAAATGAAGACGGATTATACAAGAGTATGAGGAATTAATACGTCAAAAAATAAAGAAATGTAATGATAAATTAAATTATTTAAAAAATTACTTGACACACTCCAAGCCCTGTATTAAAATATTTAGGTATGATTAATTGGTTCTATTTGATTTGAACTGATATAAAATTTTCTATAAATATGGTTTCGGTTAAGGAGGTAAGAGGTTTCATGAAAACTTTTATGGCTAAGCCCAACGAAGTTAAGAGGAAGTGGTACGTTGTTGATGCTGAAGGTAAAGTACTAGGAAGGCTGGCTAGTGAAGTGGCAAAAATTCTAAGAGGAAAGCATAAGCCAGAATACACTCCACATGTTGATACAGGAGACCATGTGATAATATTAAATGCAGAAAAAGTTATTCTCACTGGTAAGAAGCTGGATCAGAAACTTTACAGAAGGCACTCCATGTATCCGGGTGGATTAAAAGAGGTTAAGTACAGACACTTTATGGCTAAAAATCCTGAAAAAGCTATTGAAATAGCTGTAAAGAGAATGCTTCCTAAAAACAGCCTCGGCAGGGCAATGTTCAGGAAGCTCAAGGTTTACAGAGGCTCAGAACATCCACACCAAGCACAAAAACCTGAAGTATTAGAAATAAATATTTAATTTTGGAAGGGAGGTATAGTTTTTTCTATGTCAAAAGTACAGTATTATGGTACCGGAAGAAGAAAAAAATCAGTAGCGAGAGTTAGGCTCGTTCCAGGAAATGGAAAGATTCTTATAAATGACAGAACCCTTGATGACTATTTTGGACTGGAAACATTAAAAGTTATAGTCAGACAACCTTTACTGCTTACAGATACATTAAGCAAATTTGATGTTCTTTGTAAAGTAAGCGGTGGAGGATTTACAGGTCAGGCAGGTGCTATAAGGCACGGAATCGCAAGGGCTTTATTAAAGGTGGACGAAGAATTAAGACCAGCATTGAAAAAAGCCGGTTATCTGACAAGAGACCCAAGAATGAAAGAAAGAAAGAAATACGGTCTCAAAAAAGCGAGAAGAGCTCCACAGTTCTCAAAGAGATAATTGGTTGTTTCATTACACACGAGTTTGTTTACAATTACAAAGTTTGCTTATGGCAAGCGCCAACCGTCAGGGGGGAGAATTCCCTTTGGCGGTTTTTTTGTGTTCAAAAATAGATATAGAAATAAATAAAAATATGCTAAACGGACGCAGTTTTCATCCCTCGTAAGCCTGTATAATTCGTATGTGTAGGTGGTTTCGATATTTCCTCCCGTAGGTTATACCCTGCGTATGAATACTCATTACCTTCCAAGAGCAAACTTTGTCATTCTTCACTGCTCACGAGCAAACTCGCTTGTCATTTTCTCATTTTTTATATCTTTTTTTATATTTTTTAAGGTAATAAAACCCGCGAGCAAACTTTGTCTCTCAAAGTAACTTATGGGCGAGAAGCATTGCAACCACTCGCTTACCAGACGAGCAAACTTTGTCACTCCGTGAGCAAACTTATTTGTAACTGAACATAGTAATAAATAAAAAATGGCACAAAAATAAGGGTAAATTTCAGAAAAAATTTTATAGTAAGCAAACGCTAATATTCAGCCGTTTAATAAGTTTTCTATATAAAATAAAGCATTATCCCTGTTGAAAATCCCAGTATACTACGTTAACATCACATCCAAGAAGTATGAAAGAAAGGAAGGTTTATATGGCCAAAAGAGATACTTCTTGGACTATGGCAAAGTATAAAAGATTCCTGTCTGAAAACCGTGGTGCAGGTCAATTAGCCTCCTATAAGCCCTGGTTATCCATACAAGACTTCCCGTCAAAAGGCAGGGTTTCACGTATAAAAGGCTGGAAGACAAACAGAATACATCATTTCTTTTCAGATATTCAAACCAGATGTTTTTATATGTTTGAATGGGATGATGAAATAGTAGATATTAGAGAACATTATCCACTTTTAGATTTAGTAGAGGTGGTAAAAGACAATAAAGACCTTAAGCAAGAGTTTTTTATTAATAAAGAGCCTCCATATATACTAACAACTACATTTCTACTAACTTTACGAAATCACAAATATATTGCAAGGACAGTAAAATCATCGAGTGAGTTAGGGAAAAAGTCGGTGCTAGAAAGACTGGAAATAGAAAGAAGATATTGGGCAGCAAAACAAATTGATTTTGGCATAATTACCCAAAAAGAAATACCTACTAAAATGGTAAAAAACATAGAGTGGATACACTCAAGTTTGTATACCTATGAAGAAAGAGGCTTAACAGAAAATTCATTAGAGAATTATTGCAACATTCTAATTGATAAATTTAGAGATAATAAACATTCAATCAGAAAAATAACTTCTGACTTTGATAAAGAAAATAATGTATCAGATGGAACAGGCTTATTCATTTTTAAATACCTTCTAGCATCTAAACATATTTACATTGATATGAATGAATTGCGTATTCCGGATTATCCGGACGGCAGTTCCGGAAACATCCGGACATTAAACCGGACTATCCGGACACCTTGTCATTTAATTTGATTTTATAAAAAAGCTGTACTTAATGCAATTCTTTTCGCATTTTGTTAAAGTTTATACTGATACCCCTCAAGTATTTTATTTAAAAGATTAGCCCTCTTTTTACCTATACGGTTTAACACGGTAGGGTTCAACTCCTGAGCATTAAAAAGCATTTCCGGGTAGCTATTTGCGTAGTGTAAAACTAGCTTTTTCAGTTCTTCAAGCCCTATTTTCCTAGATAGGTAAGCATCACAAGCAGATTTTATTTCTCCAGCAAGCATTTTAACTGTAGTTGGATACAATAGAAACGCCATTTTGCACCTACTTTCCGTACGATTTTCGTATTTTTGCACCCATTTTTGTACCGTAATTGTACCTCAAATTCTTCCTGTTTGCAATATCTTTTATTATTAATCACTATGTTCTGCTTCTCTAATCATCTTTTCAGCCATTACCTCCCGCATAGACTTCTTTGAGTCCAGAGCAAGGATATATGCATTATGAACTATCCTGTCCATAATTGCATCTGCTATTGTAGGGTCAGGAAACAAATCATACCAATGAGTATGAGGAATCTGTCCGGAAAGAATCGTAGAAGCTTTATTGTATCTGCTTTCTGCAACTTCAAGTATATCCCTGCTTTCTTCTAATGTGTATGATTTTAATCCTATATCATCTAAAATCAAAAGCTTTACATTTTGAAGCTGGTTCATAAACTTGCTATATATATTTTCATTTTTCGCATCTTGTATTTCAAGTAAGAGTTCCGGAATACGGTAGTATTTAACGGTATAACCATGACGGCAAGCACTGTTACCCAATGCACATGCTAAAAATGTTTTTCCGCTTCCGGTTTTTCCTGTAATCACTATATTTAATTTCTGAATAATGTAGGTACAGGTAGAAAGAGTTTGCAGAGTCTTTTTATCAATCTTCCGGTCCGAAGTATAGTCTATATCCTCAATGCATGCATTAATACTAAAAGATGCTTTATGTATATATCTTTTGATTCTTGAGTTTTTTCTTGACTCCCATTCTTTTTCAACCATAATACCGAGCCTCTCCTCGAAAGACAACTCTCTTAAAGCCGGATCTGAATCACTCAGTAGTTGAGCCATAACTTTAAGTTTCATATCTCTTAATTTTTCTATAGTTGGGTTAATTAACATATATACCACCTCCTGAGTAAGCACTGCTTCCTCTTACATTTTCATGATGAATAATTGTATCAGCCTGCTTCTTTGAGGAATTGTTAATAACTTGCTTAAGGATAATATTAAAATATTTGAATGAGAAAACATTTTTATCTATAGCCTCTTTACTGGCAGTTTCCATTATTTCGGCTGAATGACTTTTAGCAAGCCTCATAATACCCATACAAGCGCGATAACCCTGAACAGGATAATCACTGTTTTCAAGAATCTTTTTGATTAATTCCCGGGTATTAGGACCGGTTTTTTCTGCCCACGATAGAAAACGTTCAGAATTCCATGCATAAATTGCTTTATGCTCTTCGGGCATATGTTCCTCTAATGTTCTGTACCGATTAAATTTGTCATAATTCCTGGTGTGTACCGCTATCCTCTCGTTTCCTATATATACTTCTATAGTTTTTGAAGATGCCCTAACCCAACATTTGTGATTTGCATAGGAGTAATGAACACTGTAGAAAAACCCTTTATATTCAACATGATAATTAAATGCAACTCTTGTTTCCACCCAGTCGCAATACTCATATTTTGTTGCCGGCAATGGCTGCAGACAAGGTTTATCTATTTTTTCAAAAGCCGTCTTCCTGTTGCCCTCCATTTTCTGAAATGGTCTGTTGATAAACTTTTCTAGCTCTTCTGAAATTGCTTGATTTATTTCATATATGCTAAAAAACTGTCTATTTCTAAGTGCTGCCATTATTCTTCTCGAAACATTACCTACCATGTTTTCATCTGAAGCTTTATCTTTTGGTTTACCTGCTCTGGCAGGTACAATGGTCGTTCTATAGTGTAAGGCCATTTCTTTGTAGTTTCTGTTTATTAAAGGTTCTACACGGTCTGGTTTGATAACTGCAGTCTTTGTATTATCCGGTATTGTTATTTTAGGAACCCCACCATAGTACTCATATGCCCTTACATGAGCATCAATCCAACTTTCAATTTTGGTATCACTGTAAGCATAAACAAAGGGATAGTGACTTGCAGGAAGTACAGAAACAAAAATGTATGCAGGCTTTAATTCACCTGTATTAATATCTACATAGGACAGGGTATCACCAGCCCAGTCAACCTCCATTTCTTCACCGGCTTTGTGGTGTTTGTGTAGGGATATTTTATTCAGCTTCTTGAAATTCCTATACCTCTCACAGAATTGAGTATACATGATTCCATCCGGATGCTTTTCCTTATATTCTTCCCACAAAAGCATCAAAGTCACATTCTTTTTCTTCATTTCATAGAAAACATATTCCATATCAGGCTCTGGAACGGATTTTCTAGTGTTCGTAGGTGGGTATAGCATGGACATTAACTGTTTATCACTAAGTTCGATTGGCCATGTTATATTTGCCTTTTCTGCTCTTTTAAGCACCTCTGATACTGTTGTTTTGCCACAATTGCAAGCTTGGCCAATTTCTCTTAGGGATAATCCTATTTCGTATTTAAGCCTTAAAATTTCTCTTGCTTTTATCATATCTAGCCTCCTCATCGATTGGCCCCCTTTAATCATTCTGATTAAAGAGTACCTATATTTTAGTAAATCGACAAGGTGTCCGGATGTGCCGTTACGCTGTCCGGATAATTCCGAAATGCTGTCCGCATGTTGTCGGAATCAGTGTCCGGATGTGCCCGAAATATGCAAAGGAGAAAAAATTGAATAAAAGAGATAAAAAATCTAATCTCTTTTTAATCGCAATATTTCAAGTTTTATAAGGGGAGGATTTTATATTAAAGAATTAACTCACAATTAATTCTGGTTTTTCAATGCATTTATGATTAAATAGTGATATAATGTTTATATAAAAAATGGCCATGAAAAAGAGGTGATATGGTAAAATATGTTAGAATATAAGTCAACAATTAAGGCAAGATCGTATCTTTATTTAGAATTGAAAAAGGCTGCAAGCCTTTATTTACAAGGGTTTTCTATAGATGATATAAGACAAAAAGCATTAGTAGAAAATATATTTTCATTAAATTCAGAGAACAGAATTAAGGAAATTGCTTCAACCGTTTCGGAAAGACTAGAAGCCTTGGATGAAATGTTACTTGATAAATTGGTAAATGGAAATCTTGAAACAAGCAAACAGATAGCCCTATATGCTATTTTGAAAACAGACAGGCTTTTTTTTGAGTTTATGCAGGAGGTATATAGAGAGAAATACCTTATAAGAGATTATTTAATTACAGATAAGGATTTTGCTATTTTCTTTCAAAGAAAAGCAGAACAAAATCAAAAAGTGGCAGAGTGGAAAGATTATACCTTTTATAAATTAAAGCAGGTTTACAAAAGAATCTTAACTGAAGCCGGATTTGTAAAGAAGAATAAAAAAGATGTTGAAATAACCAGACCCTTAATGGAGCAAGAATTAATAGATCATTTAAATGCAAAAGGTGATGGCATATACCTGCAGGCCATGTTAGGAGGGATATAAATGAAGACCATTTATGAAAGGCTTGATGAAATTCTACCTATTATTACAGATAAAAGATTTAGGGAGAACAAAGGATTAGGCAATGAAATAGGCTACTATATTTTTGATTATGATCCTGAGGATGAAATCATTGTTAGAGAACATATAAAGTTCTTAAAGCAGAAAATAAATAATGATGGAATGGATTTTTCTATTAGAGAAATTGACCTTTATGAAATAATGATTGAAATATTAGCGGAAAAGGGATATTTGAAAAAAGTCTTTGAAATGGAGAAGAAAAAAGGTACAGATGCAATCCTTAAGCCTATAAAGAATACTTTAAGACTCACCCAGAAAAATGATTTAGTTGTAGAGTATATCAGAGAAAGAGTACAGGAAAATGATATTGTTTTCTTAACAGGTGTGGGGAAAATATGGCCAATTATCCGATCTCACACTATTTTAAATGTTCTACATTCTGTAATAGATCATGTACCTTTAATCATGTTTTATCCTGGAACTTATTCAGGACAAGATTTAAACCTATTTGATAAAATTTCTGACCAAAACTACTATAGGGCTTTTAAACTGGTGGAAAGATAAGGAGGATATTTAACTATGAAAATAAAGAAAATGTTTTATAGGGATATTGATAGGGATATTAAGGGAGTTATCAAGATTGGACAAGATGATGATGCCAATGTTCATCAAGAGTTAGAGGAATATGTAGTTACTAGAGAATTGGCTAGACATTTTAGTACCTTTTTTGAGGCCTACAGAGAAGCGATTAATAATTATACTGACAAAATGGGAGTCTGGATATCAGGCTTCTTTGGTTCTGGTAAATCCCATTTCTTAAAGATTTTATCTTATCTTCTTGAGAATAAAGAGGTAAAGGGTAAACGTGCTATATCCTATTTTGACGATAAAATAGAGGATGCTTCTGTTTTAGCAGATATCAAAGCCTCAGGGGATGTAAGTGCCGATGTTATTTTATTTAACATAGATTCAAAAGCCGATTCAGATTCTAGAACTAATAAGGAATCAATAGTTAATGTATTCAATAAAGTGTTCAATGAAATGCAAGGTTTCTGCGGGTCTTTGCCATGGCTTGCAGATCTTGAAGCACAAATGGTTAAAGAAGGTTCTTATGAAGCCTTTAAGTCAAGATTTGAGGAATTATCAGGGGAATCATGGATTGAAGCAAGAGAAGATTTTTATTTTGAAGAAGATAATATAGTTCAGGCACTGGCAGATACAACTAAAATGAGTATAGAAGCAGCCCGAAATTGGTACAATAAGGCTGAAGATAACTACTCTTTAAGTGTCGAAAAGTTCGCTAATAAAGTAAAAGAATATATTGAGTCCAAGGACAGAGAGCACCATGTCATCTTTTTGGTGGATGAGATGGGTCAATACATAGGGGATGATGTAGGCTTAATGCTTAACCTGCAGACAGTTGTTGAAGATTTAGGAACTTATTGTGGGGGTAAAGCGTGGGTTATTGTAACCTCACAGCAAGATATAGATACTGTTACGAAGGTAAGGGGTAATGACTTTTCTAAAATCCAAGGCAGATTTAATACAAGGCTTAGTTTATCCAGTGCCAACGTGGATGAAGTAATTAAAAGGAGAATCCTTTATAAGAACGAAACCGCTAAAGAGACCTTAAAACTTTACTATGCAGACAAGGAAGCAATTATAAAAAATCTTATCACCTTTTCCACTGATACACCGGAAATGAAAATCTTCAAAACAGCAGAAGACTTTGTAGATGTGTATCCTTTTATACCTTATCAATTTAGATTACTGCAGTCTGTTTTTACAGCAATTAGACAGCATGGTGCTAGTGGAAAACATCTTTCAGAAGGAGAGAGGTCTCTTTTATCTGCATTTCAAGAGGCTGCTATCAAATATATGGATAAAGAAGTGGGAGCATTAGTACCATTTTCCGCATTCTACGAAACTATAGAGACTTTCTTGGATCATAATATCAAGACAGTTTTTATTCATGCGGAAGATAACGATAGGCTTAATGATATGGATGTGGAAGTACTAAAGGTCCTATTCTTAATAAAATGGGTAAAAGAAATGCCAAAGAACTTGGAAAACATTGCAACATTAATGGTTTCAAATATTGACGAAGACAAAATTGAATTAAAGAAAAAAATAGAAGCATCTTTGGACAGGCTTGTAAAAGAGACACTGGTTCAGAAAAATGGAAATGAGTATATCTTCTTAACTCATGAAGAACAGGATGTAAATAAAGAAATACAAAATATTTCAATTGATATCAGTGAGATAATATTGAAGATTGGTGAGGAAATATACACAGGAATTTACAGTGAAAAGAAGTTTCGCTATAACGTTAGATACCATTTTGATTTTAACAAAATCATAGACGATAGGTATATGTCCTCCCAAAAACACGATATAGGAGTAAAAGTAATTACCCCTTATTATGATACTGGTGTTGAACTTACTGACCATGAATTAAGAATGATGTCAGCCAGAGAAAATAATCTAATAATTAAACTACCTCAAGATACTTCTTTCCTTGAAGAGATGGAGAATATATTAAAGATACAGACCTACCTTACAAGGAAAGCAGGTACTATACAAACGGAAGAAATTGAAGAAATAAAGATAAGAAAATCAAGAGAAGTTGCTGAGCGAAAGGACAGAGTTGTATCCTTACTTAAGGAAGCATTGCAAGAAGCAGACTTCTATGTAAATATGCAAAAAATTGATATAAAATCAAAAAATCCTGTTGAAAGAATAAACAGTGGGTTGAAAATACTTATTGAAAATATCTATGACAAGTTAAACTATATTACTGATTTTATTGAAAGCACCAAAGAACTTCATGATCTATTGCTTGATGAGGATACACAGATAAATATATTTGGAGAGGAAGAAATCCCAAACAAACTAGCCATAGACGAAGTGCTCTATTATATTGAAAGAAACACTCAAAGGCATATTCCCATAACTATGAAGACCCTATTGGAACTATTTTCTAAGCCCCCTTATGGTTGGTTGCCAGATGATATTAGAGGTATTGTGATTAGATTATTTAAAGCACAGGAAATTAAGATACAATTAGGCAGCGAATATCTTAATACTTCTGATAATAACCTAATCCAATATATGACGAAAAAAGATTATATAGATAGATTGCTAATAAAGAAAAGGACTAAAACCCCTGAAAAGTATTTAAATAACGCCAGAATGTTAATTAGAGAAGTTTTCAATTATGCATCAGTACCAGGCGATGAAGATGGATTAATGATTCGTTTCAAGGAGTTATCTAACTATGAATTATCAAATATAAGAGAACTGTTAGTCCGTTATGAAGAGAGAAATTATCCCGGTAAAGATGTGTTAGAAAGAGGCAAGAGTCTTTTCGAGGACATTTTGCAGATTAGTGATGCTACAGCCTTCTTTGAAAAACTATATGAAGTAAAAGAAGAATTAATGGACTATGAGGAAGAAGTTTTTGACGTTAAAAAATTCTTTAAAAACCAAAAAGAGCAGTTTGATAAAGCCCTTAAACAACTCAATATATATGAAAAGAACAAAACCTATGTTTTAGATTCAGAAACCATAAACCTTGTTAAAGAAATAGAAACAATAGTTAAATCAGCAAAACCATATAATCAGATTTCAAAATTACCTAGTCTAATAAATGACTTTGTTAGCAGATTTGCTATCTTGTTAGAAGAAGAGTGTAAACCTGTAAGGGCTGTAATAGAAAGTGATTGGAATAAGGTAAAAGATGAACTGGATTTGTATGATTTTAAGGATGAGTTATCAGGTAAGTTTAACAATAAATTTAGGGAACTTTTGGACAGATTAGATTCATCTCACAACTTCTATGAAGCCATCGCCATGAAGGAAGAGTCAGATAGGTTGAAAATGAGATGTTTTGAGGAAATTAAGAAAACTGCCTTGGAAAAGAGCAAAGAAAGGGATATTGAAAAACAACCAGTTACCACTGGGGAAGGCAATGGAGTTTATACACCTAAAAAAACTGTCAATATAAGTATAGCCAATATATTCCATGGTGCCAAAACCATTGAAAGTGAAGAAGATATAGAAGAACTTCTTGATTATTTAAGAAAGCAATTAAAAACGGAACTAAAGGAAAATACCATATTGAAATTAATTTAAGTTGAGGAGGGGATATAGTGGATAAAACAGCCATTAGAAACTTTGCGGTAAAAGCAAGGCGTAAACTAATAGAAGATATAACCCATAAGGCCTATGAGATAGGGATAACAAAAGATAAGATCTTAGATATAGAAACCTTTGAGGGTGGTTTTAGAGTAAAGGGTAGAGAAAACGGCAAAACCTTTAAGAAATATGAATTAAAGCAGCGTGATAAGTTGATTCAAAATATTAAATATAAGGGCTTTGAACAAGTTATAGAAGAGGTTGCCTATACATGGTTTAACCGTTTTATTGCTCTGCGTTTCATGGAAATTAACAACTATCTTCCTACTGGAGTTAGGGTACTATCCTCAATAGAAGAAGGTAAGACTGAGCCTGATATTATCCAAGAGGCTCTAAACATAGACTTAGATCTTGATCCTGAAATAGTGTATAGACTTCAAGACAGTAACGATACAGAGGATTTATATAGGTATTTGTTAGTTAAGCAATGCAATCAATTAGGCAAAATTATGCCTTCTGTGTTTGAGGAAATCGCTGACTATACGGAATTACTCCTTCCTGACAAACTTCTTGCTGAAGGCTCTGTAATCAGAGATTTAGTGGAAGAAATAGAGGAATATGATTGGAAAATAGAACTAAATGAGGAAGAACAGAAGCAGGAAGAAGAAAAGGGAGAACACGGTATAGAAATTATTGGTTGGCTATATCAGTATTATATTTCTGAAAAGAAAGATGAAGTTTTTGCAGGCCTTAAAAAGAATAAGAAGATTACAAAGGAAAATATCCCTGCTGCTACCCAACTTTTTACACCTAAATGGATAGTAAAGTATATGGTAGAGAATTCATTAGGTAGGCTATGGCTGGAATCCCATCCAAATGAAGAATTAAAGGCTCAATGGAAATATTATTTGGAAGAAGCCGAACAAGAACCGGAAGTTCAAAAACAATTAGATGCACTCAAAGACCCCAACTTAAATCCAGAAGATATTAAGGTATTGGACCCTGCCATGGGCAGTGGCCATATATTAGTTTACGCTTTTGATGTTCTATATGAGATATACCTATCTGCAGGTTATTCAGAAAGAGAAATACCTACTCTTATATTAGAAAAGAACCTTTATGGTCTTGATATAGACGATCGTGCAGGCCAATTAGCCACTTTTGCACTTTTAATGAAGGCAAGAAGTAAAAATAGAAGGATTTTTAGGCACAAACCAAAGATGAACTTGTGCTCTATTCAGGAAAGTAACGATATTCCTAGAGAGGCTATCGAATATTTGGTTAATCCAAAAGAGACTGAACTAGAAAAACATATTCACAGGGGGGACGTTGAATACCTAATCGAAGTCTTCCATGACGCAAAAGAATATGGCTCAATTTTAGATGTGAAAAAAATAGATTTTGACGCTTTAGAAAAAAGGATTGAAGAGATAAGGAGTAATGTTCCAGAAGACCTTTTTGAACTGCAGTATAGAGAGATAATATTAGAAAAAATCCCACCATTGATTCAACAGGCAAAGATAATGAGTCAAAAATATGATGTGGTTGTGACTAATCCGCCGTATATGGGAAGCAGAAAAAGTATGAATAGTTCAATTAAAAAATTTACTGAAAAGAACTACCCTTATTCTAAAGCAGATTTATATGCGTGTTTTATAGAAAAGTGTCTAGAGTATGCAAAAAATAAGTTATTTGTATCTATGATAACCCAACAATCGTTTATGTTTACTGATGATTTTAAGTATCTACGTGAAATGCTCCTAGATAATATTAATATAGTTTGCATGGCACATTTGGGATCGGGAGTGTTTCCAGAGTTAAGTGGAGAGGTAGTACAAACGACAACATTTATAATGAGGAAGTTATTAATTAATGATTATAAAGGTTTATTTATAAGATTAACTGATTTACCAGGGGAACAAAAGGAAGCAGATTTATTGAATTCAAATTATCATTATTCCAAGTATAAAAATTCCGATTTTAAACAGATTGAGGGATTTCCGTTTTCGTACTGGATAAGTGATAAGATGAAAACATCTTTTATATGTAATAAAAAGTTCGAAGAGGTTGGCATACCAAGACAGGGCTTAGCAACTGGTAATAATGAAGTTTTTCTAAGGTTTTGGCATGAAATTAAGTTTTGTGATATCGGATTTGGTTTTGATTCTATAGAAAATTTTCATGAGTCAAAAAGTAAATTTGCACCATATAATAAGGGGGGGAAACAAAGAAGATGGTTCGGTAACAATGATTTTTTAATTAGGTTCGATAAACCTAATTTTGATATACTGGCAAATCAAGGCAATAAATTGCCATCTAGACAATTTTACTTTAAACAATGTATCACATGGTCCGATATATCTGGGAGAAACTTTGCAGGAAGGTATTGTGATAAAGGATTTGTTTTTGATGTCAAAGGATCTAGCGGATTTCCTAATAAAGACAATATATATTATGTTTTGGCCTTTTTAAATTCAAAGGTTGTCCCCAAATATATAGATGCATTAAATCCTACTTTGACAACACAAGTAGGTGATTTAAAACGAATTCCTATAATACAAACTGATAAAACAGTAAAAAACTTAATATCTAATACTACTATTGAGAATGTAAAAATATCAAAAACTGACTGGGATTCCTTTGAAACCTCATGGGACTTTAAAAAACATCCACTATTAACCCATAAAAAAGAGGCGGATACAATAGAGGGAGCATTTACCAACTGGTCTAATTTTGCTGAAAATCAATTTAACCAACTTAAGGCTAACGAGGAGGAACTAAATCGTATTTTCATTGAAATCTATGGACTACAAGATGAACTTACTCCTGAAGTAGCAGATGAGGATATAACCATAAGTAAAGCAGACAGAGAAAGAGATATTAAATCCTTTATCTCATATGCCGCAGGCTGCATGTTTGGACGCTACTCTTTAGATGAAGAAGGTCTAATATATGCTGGTGGAGACTTTGATGATAAGTTTAGGCTGCGTGATGGACAATGGGAGATTAAGACTAAAGAAGGTTGGAAAAAGTCGAGAGTAAACATAGTAGAACATAATGTTATTCCTATTGTTGATGGAGATTATTTTGAAGATGGTATTCTGGAGCGTTTTGTAGAGTTCGTAAAGGTATCTTTTGGTGAAGAAACATTGGAGGAAAATCTAGACTATATTGCTGAAACTTTAGGTAGGAAGGCCAATGAAACTTCAAGACAGGCTATTAGAAGATACTTTTTAAAAGACTTCTATAAAGACCATGTAAGAACATATAAAAAGCGACCTATTTATTGGCTCTTTGATAGTGGAAGGCAGGATGGGTTTAAAGCCCTTATTTACATGCACCGCTACGATCCTTCTACCGTTGCAAGGGTAAGGACTGATTATTTGCATAGTTTGCAGAAAAAGTATGAAGCAGAAATAAACCATCTTGATATTTTAATAGATTCGGATATCTCTCAAAGGGAAAAGGCTGCTGCAAGGAAAAAGAAAGAGACAATTTTAAAGCAGATTGAGGAATGTAGGTTATATGATGAGGCCATAGCCCATATGGCCAATCAAAGGATTGAGATTGATTTAGATGATGGCGTTAAAGTTAATTATGCTAAATTCCAAGGGGTAGAAATACCTCAAGGAAAAGGCAGAAAGCCGCTAAAAGCAGATTTATTAGCGAAGATATAAAGTAGGTGACTATATGAATTTATTGGAAGTAAAAAAAATATTAGAAGAAATATTTAATAAAGAACCTGTGGAAGGGAAAAAGAGAAATATTGTTTTTTGGTATGATGATGAGGGAGAATTTGCTGAAGATATTGAAGAACTTAAATTGGATAATGCCAAGATTATCAAACTTGCTGATAATAATTCCTTCTATATAAAGTATCTTCTTGAAAAAGAAGATACTGAATCTAATTATCTCTTATACTCCCCTTCATCTAAACCAATGCCACGGGATAATTGGCTGTTGGATATTCTGAAATACAGTGAGGAGTTTTCGACTGACAAGGCAACTTTAATCATGAGGGATTTCAAGGTGGGGGATCCTTCATTAAGAAATGTTTTCAAGGGATATCTAAAATTCTTTGGGAATAAAGAAAGATATAGAAAGTTTGCCTCCTACCATATAGATAAATTTACTAAAGAAAAGGTAGATATAGCAGTTCTATCTGCTCTATGCAGATTACCTGTAGCAGATTTTGAACAAGTTGTAAAAAAGGTTTTGATTGAGGAATTAGAAGGAGAAAATAAATATCTAGAGGCTATTGAGAACTTTGGTAATATAGATGCCTTTTGGGATTTAGTTGAGAAAAGATATGGATATAACTATGAGGAGAGATCATTAGAAAAATTAACGATTATGCTTCTTGTTACTCACTTATCTTATACTCTCGAAGAGGATATGCCAACTACATGGGAAGAGTATGTATCTCCTAAAAGGTCAGATGCCATAGTATTTATAAGCAACTTCATGAATCATTCCACCGATGGTAAATACTACGATTTACTGGCAGACAGAGCCCAGGAAACATTAAATGTAAAAGGTTATTTAGATAAATGGGATATAGATAAATATATTGAATGTGATACATTGAGGGCTTTTGATGAAGCAATAATGGATAGGATAATTGGGAACTTAGTAGAAGGTGTCGGAGAATTTGATAGATACCGTAAATTAATCAATAAAAGAAGGACAAGCCATTGGTTTGAAACATATAGAAATCAATATGAAGCCTTATACTTTGCTAATGAACTCCTTGAAATGGAAAAGAGAATTGGTGGAGTTATTAAGGCTGAAACTGCCCATGATTTGATTACTGCTTATACTAAAGAATATTATTTAATGGACTATTTCTACAGGAAGTTTTATCTTCATTACGATAAAGTTACTGACAAAGATCCTTTTGAAAAACTTGCAGAGAGAATTGAAAACACCTATACCCATTGGTATCTGAATGAACTCTCAATAAAATGGTCCGCAGCGGTTCAGGAGGAAATGTTAGAAGAATACTCTTTAGTAGGTATTAAACAACAAAGGGATTTTTACAAAGACATTGTTTCTCCATTTACAAGGAATAACGAAAGAGTATTTGTAATTATTTCCGATGCTTTAAGATATGAAGCAGCAAGAGAACTCCTTAATCTAATTAATAAAGAGGTAAGGGGTATGGCAGAGATTGAGTTTATGCAAGGAGTCATCCCTTCAACTACAAAATATGGTATGGCAAGTTTGCTTCCAAGAAAGGAATTGGTGGTCAATGATAAATCAGATATTATTATTGACGGTATCAGTACCCAGGGAACAGCAAATAGGGGAAAAATAATCGCCAATTATAGTGATAATACTCAGGCAATATCATTTAGTGACATGGTAGATATGCGTAGGGCAGATTACAAGGAAGCCTTTGAAGGGAAAAAACTAATTTATATATACCATGACACAATAGATGCCGTTGGGGAAGTGCCTCAGACGGAAAGAGAGGTTTTTGATGCCGTAGAAAAGGGTTTTGAAGATTTAGTATCGCTAATCAAAAACCTAATAAACCATGTAAGTGCTACAAACATAATAATTACTGCAGATCATGGTTTCATATACAGACGTTCTCAATTAACAGAAGTAGACAAGATTAGCAGATTTGATGCTGAAACCATAGATGCCGGCAGGAGATATATGCTTGCAGAAATTGATGAAGATATTCCAGATACATTACCTATTTCTATGAAATATCTTTTTGGACAGGAGACAAAATTAAAAGCCATTGTTCCAAAAGGTATGATTAGATACAAGGTTCAAGGGGCAGGAGCCAATTATGTCCATGGTGGAGCATCTTTGCAGGAGATAATTGTTCCTGTAATAAGATTTAAGAATATCCGTAAAGATGAGTATAAAGCCACTAAGGTCGAAGTGAAGTTAACCAATATTTCAAGGAAGATTACAAATAGAATCACCTATTTGGAGTTTTTCCAAACAGAAGTGGTAGACGAAAAGAAAGTGCCATTAAAACTAAAACTTTATTTTGTAGATAAAGAAGGTAACCGTATCTCTAATGAAAACATTATAATTGCTGATAGTAGGTCGAAAAACCCTGAAAACCGCACTTATAGAGAGAAGTTTACATTAAGGGATATGGCTTATGACAAGAACAAGGAATATTATTTAATTTTAGAAGATGAAGATGAAACCGTAGAAAAAATATATGAGCGAATACCTTTTACGATAGATTTGCTATTTACAGATGACTTTGGTTTATAAAATTGCAAAGGTGGTGAAAAGGCAGTGGACAGGGACAATAGAGATTTAAATAAAAAATTGAATCAATACTTTCCGGGCAGGGTTGTCCGTAAGGATCTAACTCAAAAAATAAAAGAAGGGGCAAATGTCCCCATATACGTCCTTGAATATTTACTTGGCATGTATTGTGCTACTGATGATGAAGATTCCATAAATGAAGGAGTTAATAGAGTAAAAGCAATACTTGCAGAAAATTATGTTAGGCCAGATGAAGCGGAAAAGATTAAATCCAAAATTCGAGAATTAGGTCAGTATACAGTCATTGATAAGTTGACCGTAAGGCTCAATGAAAAGAGAGACGTTTATGAGGCAGAGTTTTCTAATTTAGGGTTAAAGGGCGTAGAAGTAGAAGCGAATTATGTGAAAGAATTTGAGAAACTTCTTGCTGGTGGTATATGGTGCATTCTTAAAATTCAATACTATTATGACGAAGAGTTAAGGAATGCGAACCCTTTTATTATAAATAGTTTAAAACCCATTCAAATTCCAAACTTGGATATGGATGAGATATTGAGTGGAAGAAAATATTTTACCAAGGATGAATGGATTGATATCCTTTTAAGATCCGTGGGCATGGAACCTACTCAATTAGAGGAAAAAGTTAAGTGGCACCTTCTTGCCCGAATGATTCCTCTTGTTGAGAACAACTATAATCTCTGTGAATTGGGGCCAAGAGGGACAGGTAAATCTCATATATATAAGGAAATATCCCCAAACTCTATTCTAATATCGGGGGGACAAACTACTGTAGCCAATTTATTTTACAATATGAACACCAGGAAAATCGGATTAGTCGGCTTATGGGATGTAGTAGCCTTTGATGAAGTGGCTGGAATTACCTTTAAAGATAAAGACGGTATTCAGATTATGAAGGATTATATGGCTTCAGGTTCGTTTGCCAGGGGAAAAGAATTGAAGAATGCTTCTGCCTCTATGGTTTTTGTTGGTAACATCAATCAATCTGTGGACGTTCTTTTAAAAACATCCCATTTATTTGAACCATTTCCAGAGGCAATGGCATACGACTCTGCTTTTTTTGATAGAATGCACTATTATATTCCAGGTTGGGAAATACCTAAATATAGGCCAGAGTTTTTTACTAATGAATATGGCTTTATTACTGACTATATTGCAGAGTTTTTTAGGGAAATGAGAAAAAGATCCTATGGCGATAGTATAGATAAATACTTTAGACTTGGCAACAACCTAAACCAAAGAGATGTTATTGCGGTAAGGAAAACTGTATCAGGACTGATCAAATTAATTTATCCCCATGGGGAATTTAATAAAGAAGATATAGAGGAAATCCTAAGGTATGCCTTAGTTGGAAGAAGACGAGTAAAAGAACAATTAAAGAAAATTGGTGGCATGGAGTTTTACGATGTTCATTTTTCCTACATAGATAATGAAACCTTTGAGGAAGAATTCGTATCGGTTCCAGAACAAGGTGGCGACAAACTGATACCTGAAGGAATGGGAAAACCAGGACATATTTATACAGTTGCCCATGGTGATTCAGGGATGATCGGAGTATATAAAATAGAAACCGAGGTTGTCTCTGGGACGGGGAAGTTTGAACGGACAGGATTGGGGACTAGTAGGGAAGCAAGGGAGAATTTAAATACTGCCTTTAACTATTTTAAAGCAAACAAAAAGAATATTAGTGGAGCAATTTCTTTAAACAACAATGACTTTTTAATGCATGTTCAAGATTTGCAGGGGATTGGTATGACTTCGCAATTGACTTTAGCAGCCTTTATTGCCCTTTGTTCTGGAGCATTAAAAAAACCTGTATTAAGTCAACTGGTGGTATTGGGCTCAATGAGCATAGGGGGAACCATTAATAAGGTGGAGGAACTGGCATCTACACTTCAAGTTTGTTTTGATGCAGGAGCGAAAAAAGTACTCCTACCTATGGCTTCTGCCGCAGACATTAACACAGTTCCGCCAGAGTTATTTTCTAAATTTCAGATATCTTTTTACCAAAGCCCTGAAGATGCAGTATACAAAGCATTGGGAGTTGAATAACATATATAAATGGAGTTGAATATAGTTTGTGAGATGTTAAAGTCAAAGGCAATTTGCCCTTGGCTTTTATTTTTGTTGTAGATGTAAAATAAAAGGATGAAAAATTATAGTTTCATGCAACAAATAGATATCAAGTATGGAAGTTATAAGAAAGTGATGGTACACTGTATACGCTTTAAACAAATTAGAGAACGGGAGGGAATATTATGCATGAAATTAAGAATTTAGATGCTTTAGAACTATCCGAGTCACTATTAGATACTTATAAATGCGTTCATGGTTTTGGATTTAATGGCCATTTTATATCACTAATGCCAACAAAACATTATTATTATTTAGCCTATAAACATAGGGACAGTCTTGATGAACACAGGCTTTTCAAATTTGTTGAAGTCAAGGAATCATATGAAGAAGGTGAAATTTATAATGTTTTACTGGAGATTAGAAAAGAGTATGGTCATGACCATGAAAATAGTGAATATGATGAGGATTACAAGGAACTAATAGATTATCTGATAAGTAGAGGTGATAAGGGGATTTAGGAAAATTGTTCAAAATATTGCTGCCAAAAAATTTGACAGAATGAGTAGTTTGAAATATCATTATAAGTGATAATAAAATAATCTTAAATCAAAGTAAACTAACATAGCAAATTTGCCCGGAAAAGAGGGTTTTGCCGTGTTAGTTTTTTGTTTATTTAGAAAGGAGAGATGTTTTAATGAGAAGGGTTAATGTTTATGAAAGTGAATTTTGCAATAAGATTGTTGCCAGAGTAAAATATAATGAAAAATTAGATTACTGGAATGGACGTAACTGGGGTAATGGAGGTTTAGGAATGCATAAAGGCATTACCAAGTTAAAAGACGGCAGGTTTGTTATTATTATAGGTTCTCAAATTCAAGGCTCAAAAGACTATGCCTATATAGTAAGTAAAGAAGAGGCATTACAGGAAGTTTTAGAGTCAGGTAATGTGGAACTATTAGAAGAGCAAAAATTTGCTGAACTAAAAACTCTGTATGAGAAATTATGTGATTTAGAAGAAATTGATGAGGCAGAAACTACTTCAGAGCAATGAAAAGGTTATAAAGGGTTATGTAGGGAGTCGGGCTATAAGCCTAGACTCCTTTTTAAATTGCAACTGCTTTCGTAGATTACCCTAATTTATATTTGTAATACTTAGCCTACGAAGAGATTAGGGCTAAAAAATATTTCAACATAATATAAATTATGCTGCCGAAGGACCTGACTTTAGTTTCAAAAAGCGGTAACATCGATATATAAATTCAACATAATTTTCGGGAATTTAGAAACTTGATTGGCAACATAATTTATGGAGGTGAAATTTTGTTAGAGGCATTTAGAGAGTATTTAACATTACAAGGAAAAAGTAAAAACACTATTAATAGTTACTATTTGCATATTAAAGGTTATTGCCAATGGTATTTGGAGTCCTTTGACAGAGAATGTTCGGTGCTATACCGGGAAAACGTCTTAGATTATATCAGTTATCTTCGTAACATAAAGAAAGATAATGGGAGAACAATAAATTGCAAGATCAGTGCATTAATAAAGTATAATGAATTTTTAGTTGAGAATGGCATACAACAGGACCAAGTAGTTTCAAAGAAGGATAATATTAAGGTTCAGCAGACATATGCAAATCCTTCGGATATAACTAAACAGGAAGTAGATGCTTTTAGACAACAACTATTACAAGATGGGCACCGGGATATTTATTGTTTGGCGACATTGTTAGCATACGCAGGTCTAAGGATTAGTGAAGCACTTCATATTCAGTTAACAGACTTCAATTTATCAGTTGGAGAGTTAAAGGTTATGGGTAAGGGAGATAAAGACAGAGTTGTTTATTTAAATGATAAGATTATTAATAGTATAAGAGAGTTCTTAAGAGTGAGAGAAAGTGAAAGTTCATATTTATTTGCAAATAGTAATGGTAATGTGATTCATAGGTCAACAGTTAATAAGGTTTTTAATAAGTATAGCGATAAGATCACGCCTCATACATTACGACATTTTTTCTGCACAATTGCATTAGAAGGTGGGCTTTCGGTTCACGAGGTCGCATACCTAGCAGGGCATAGCAACATTCATACAACACTTCTTTATTTAAATCCGAGTAGAGAATCAATGAGAAATAAAGTAAACCAATTATGATATTTCAATATTTAGACTATGGTAACCAGCCATGGTCATTTTTTTAGTTAGCGTAAAGTTATTGTAGGGAATGAGACATAAAATACCATATATAATTGAAAAGAAGATGACATCCTGTTAAGATATTAATTAACCAAAAATAATAAATAGAAAGGATGACATCTTCTATGTATAATAGTATACAACATTTTAATGAATTTGGGGTAAAAAGAATTGAAAAAAAGATAAAAAATTTTATTGAAGAAGGAAAAGACTTAGCTGATCTTGTTCTTGGTCTAAAAGAAGATTTATTTAAACTTGGACGCGATATACTTAAAGAAGTGCTTGAAGATATGGATGAATATTTCCGTAACTGTGAAATAAGGAAACAGTATTGGGAAATTATAAGAAAAGATAAAACAGCTATTTTAACGACATTTGGAACACTAAGTTATAACAGGACATATTTTAAGCATAAGGAAAATGGTAATAGACAACACCTAGTCGACAGGATTGTAGGTGTAGAACCACATGACAGAGTAAGTGCCGATGTTGTAATTAATGCAATAGATGAAGCAGCTGACAGCAGCTACAGAAAGGCAGGAGAAAAGGCGACATATATTGATGAAATCAGCAAACAAGCAGTGATGAATAAAATACATAATATTGAAATAGTTGAGCCTGAAATAAAAGTAGATAAAAAGAGAGAAGTAAAAATATTGTATGTTGAGGCCGATGAGGACCATGTAGCATTACAACAAAAAAGTATATTGAGACAGAATGAGAAGGGCAAGAGAAATACAATTATGCCAAAACTTGTATATGTGCATGAGGGAATTGACTTTGAAAAAAGTAATAAGAAGAGAAAAGTATTAAAGAATGTTCGATATTTTGGGGGAGTGTATAAGAATTCAGAAGATTTGTGGCTTGAAGTATCGGAATACATATATAAACAATATGACGTTGATTTTTTAGAGACGGTGTATATATCAGGAGATGGGGCGTCATGGATAAGGCAAGGAGTTAACTGTCTTTCAAAAAGTAAATTTGTACTTGATAGATACCATCTTCAAAAATACGTAAGAGTTGCGACCACACATTTAAATGATGAAGCAATAAGCCAAGATTTACAGGAGGCTTTGAATTTATCTGATAAAAAAATGCTAACAAAGGTTTTTAAAAAGATAATTGAAAAGACAGGCGATAATGAAAATAAAATAAAGGCTATAAAAAATGCAAAGCGATATATTTTAAATAATTGGGATGGTATAGAAATAAGGTCAAACAGAGGAATAGTGGGTTGTAGTGCTGAAGGTCATGTGAGTCATGTATTTTCATCCCGTTTAAGTTCAAGACCTAAAGGCTGGTCGAGAAAAGGTGTAGAAAAGATGTCAAAGCTAATAATATACAAGAAGAATGGCGGTAAGGTATATGACATAGTTATGGCACAAAAACAAAAAAAGTTAGCATCTAGTAGGCAAGAAATTCAGGAAAAATTAATTAAGGAATTAAAGAAGTCATCAAACAGGTATGAGAGTGTATGGAATAGTAATTTAACTGTTATTCATAAGGGGTGTAAAACTGGTTTATATAAAGAATTAAGGCGTATTATAGGTATATGCGGATAGGGATGAGGTAATAATAAAGCAAAAATTACGGGAAAGTTTACAAGTAAGCCTATCCAATAGGAATTATACATATCTGGAAAAAAGACAAAGAAAAAGAAAAAACATAAAAAAAGAAAAAGAAAAGAAAAAAGCAAAACTTTAGTACCATGACCCGCGGAGCCCTACTACTTGTCAAGGCCGGGCTTTGCCCGCTTGTTTTAGCCTTGACAAAATGGAAAATGGTACAATAGAAATACTTTTTTCTTTTAAAAGTAGCGTTAAAATGTGAAGGAACATAGATAACAAAACGTACTAATTTGTCACAAGTATTGAGTAAAATGAATTCTTTATAGAAAGAAAGAGTTATATGGTATAATAGACAATAAGTTAGAGGAATTATAAAAGAAAATAAGGCTCAAAATGATGTAAAACACTTTCGTTACTAAGAGACCGTTATTTGAAATAGTTGCACAAATAAAAAATGGGATGCCATCTACTTTTCTTTTTCCTACAATAAATTGACGCTATCATTTTTTTAAGAGAAAATGACAAAATATTTCTATATGTTGTATAATTAAATTATGTAGAACTGAGGGTGTTAGGGGGATACTATGAGAAGGTGGTTAAAAGAGATTAAGAGAGAAGAGTATATTGAGTATTATATAAGGTTTGATTATATTATTGACGAAAAAGAAGCAGATAAAGAATTAGATAAAGAATTAAAGATGGAAGAGTTTAAAAATGCCTTTCTATCGTATTTTCTAAGTAAAAATATTTCAAAGGATTATCTAATAGATGATGATAAAAATATTTGTATAAGTAACATTTCGCCAGAAAATAGAGAGTTAGTATCACAAATCATTTCAAACATTTTTGAAAGAGAAAATAAAGAAAATAATATAAAAGGTTTAATCGGAGAAAGTATATGTACTTGGCTATGTGAAACTTTTGATTCTAAGCCTATTTTATTTCAACCTGTTAAGAGGGGAAATGCTTCTGAACAAGGCACTGACAGATGGGAACTAAGATATAATAATGAAAGCAAAATAATACTAAGGATATGGAGTGCTAAATGCACAGAAAACAGACCATCAACAAGAGCAGCAGAGATCAGAAAGAATGATTTTTCGTCTGTAGAAGTAATTGGGATATTAGATCAGGTAACTGACTTGATACAGCATAGCAGAGGTATTAATTTGAGATTAGAGGATATAAAGAAAATACGATTATCTGCCTTAAAGCCAGATTCTCTTTTATCTTTTGGAGTGGCAATGATAATTGATTGGAAGTTATATGAAGATATGTATGGAGAAACTCGTGGAAGAAGGTTAAATATATTTACTCAACCTTTTGCAGATAATGCAGAAAAGATAGTACGCATGGTACCAATTGGGGATTTGAAAGAATACGTTTCAACTTTCGATATTAATTTAGAAAATGAATTGGCAGGTGAATATTATGTCTGATTTGCTTACCATTGAATCACTATGCCAAGGGTTGAATGGTTATAAGAATCATATAGAAATTAATCATAGAATAAATGAAATTCATTTTTTAATTACAAAGTATTTATTAAGTATTGATAATGATATCGATACTATTGAGTACATAGATTTAAAGAAACTTAAAGAAATAGCCCTATACCTTTTTGATATAGTTATAGATGACCTGTTTTTAAGAGATATTGAGCCAGAATCAAGAAAGACTATATTTACTCTATGTCAAAATATTTTTGAACAGTTATGCAAAATATATCAAAAGGATTATGATAGATATAAGAATGAATACTTTGAATTAACATTTATGGCAATAGCATGTGCATCCATAGGTAAGAATCCTGCTAAATCATTTGTGCTTTTCAAAAAATATGTAGATGGTTTCATCACTATTAATACTATTGAAGAAAAGATATTACTTTTACTTAATGCATATTTGGCAAAAGATTATAAGTTTGTAGAAAATAAGAAGACTGACATCCTAGTAAGCATTAAAAAAGGGGATATTCAAGATGATCTCAATAAAGTATTGATTAAAATATTTTTACAAACATTAAAAATGATAAACTATTTTAAAACAGGAAATGAAAAGTTAATTGCACATGCAGTGAAAGAATTGGAAGAGATAAGACAATATTGCCTAGACAATGACTATTACAGAGAAATATGGATAATAAAAGTTCTTATTAAGCACATAAATGTTTCTGTTAGAAATTCCATGTGGAAAGTTTTAGGCCCATTTCTAAGTCCTGATACTATAAAATTGTTTGTAGAAGATCAGGAAAGACCTCTTTTTGAACTATGGGAACACCAGAGAGAAATTGTAGAATGTTCACTTTTTACAAATGAACACAAGATAATTCATATTCCAACAAGTTCTGGAAAAAGTTTGATAGCACAATTAACCATATTAAAAGTTTTGGAAGAGACTGAAGATGCTACATGTGTATATGTAGTACCTACGAATGCTTTGTTAAATCAGGTTAGAAATGATTTAAATAGTATATTAGGTAAGATGAATCTTAATGTAGAAACTTTAATATCTGGATATGATGTTATCAACTCAGATATTGAAGAAAATCAACTTGATACATCAAGAGTAATAATTGTAACTCAAGAGAAATTAGACAGTTTAATAAGAAGAGAAGACGATTTTATTAAAAAATGTAAATTGTTTATTTTTGACGAGTTCCAAAATATTTCACAAGGATCCAGAGGTCTATTATTGGAGTTAATTGTTACAAAAATAAAGTGTTTTAATATCGGAAATCAACCTAAATTAGTATTTCTATCTGCTGTTTTGCCTAATATACTTTCATTTAAAAAGTGGATAGGTGAAGATATAACTTGTGATTACTCAAATATAGATTGCAGGCCAACGAGGCAAGTGAAATCTATAGGGTATTTTAAGAGAAGTATGCCTTCAAAAGGTAGAACAACTAAATATAATGAGACTATTGATAGTAACTTAAGAATATTTTATGAAAATGATGGCGTAGGCAATATTAAACTTCCAACAATTGAAAGACAATTAACTAATAAGTCAAAGTATTATAGAATGCAGAATTTCTGTGCAGACTTATCAGAGAGATTTGCTAACATAGGAAATGTATTAGTCTATTTACCAAATACAAGATGGTTTAAATCATTTTGTAATGCTATGTGTGAAAAAGATTTAATGATTTCAACACATGAAGCATTAGTTTTAAAAGATATAGCAGAATATGTTGCTTTAACCATGAAGGTCGACCATTATCTTGTAAATTCTATAAAAAAGGGAATAGCATACCACCACAAAAATTTACCAGATAATGTAAAGAGAGTTATTGAAGTATATTTTAAAAGAGGAATTATAAAGGTTCTCGCATCAACCAGCACATTAGCACAGGGACTTAATTTTCCCATTTCCACTATCATTGTTGGTTCTTTAAACGTTGGAGGTAATGTCTTAACACCTGCTGATTTCCAAAATCTAGTTGGAAGAGCAGGTCGAGCAATGAGAGAAACTGAAGGATACGTTGTATTAGCATTGCCGATAAAATCTGAATACTCGCAAAATTATAATGAAAGATATATTGATAGAATAAACAGTGAATATTTATCTATTAATACTGAAGATATAGTAGTTAAAAGCACAATTCAAAATTTGATTGAGGTTTTAAAAAAGCAGGAATCTGATCTTGACAGGCAAGAAAAAGAACTAATTAGGACATATAACTCTATTATATTTGATTTGGAGCAGACTGGTTTGCTTGAGGAAGATGAATCATATGATAGTATAATAAACTCACTATTTTTTAGTGTAGAAGCAACTGAAGAAGATAAGAATGATTTAAAGTCATTTACAAAAGAAATGGTTGCTGCAATAAAGTTTAAGATTTCAGCCATTGAAGATACTTCTATGAGAAAGATACTTAAACAATCGGGTTTAAGCCTAGATAGTTCAATTGTTATTTATGAAGCCATTATTGAATTTTATAATAACAATATAGGTTCGGTTTTTGAAAGTAATAGATTAAATAAGCATTTTATTAGTTTAATCGACAGTGTTAAGAATATTCCTGAGTTTTATATAGATAAGGACGGAGAGTTTATATTCAATTGTATAAATTCTTGGATATTTCTTTCATCCTATAAAGATATATGTGAACAATATTTTGGTGGCAACTATGATAATTGTATAAATTTTATCAGTGAAAATATTGTATACAAATCAGCATGGGCATTTAGTATAATATATCAAATTTTTGAAAGGTTATTATTGGATCAACTTGATGAACTACCTTATAATAGTGACTTTATTAGATTGTTGACAGATTTTAGTTATTTACCAGCATATTGTAAGTTTGGTGTATATAATAGAAATATGATTGAAATATTAGAAAGTGGTCTGTACGAAAGAGAATTGCTGATAAAAGTTCATACTTTATTTGAATTGCATACTCAGTTAGTAGAGTATGACCTACAATTATTCTATTCTTGGGCATCTGCTGTCACTCTTGTAGATGTTGAAGATAGAAATATTAAGATAAGTAAACATGAAAAACAAATGTGGAATGATTATAAGAAATCAATACTTGGAGAGATCAAATTAGAAATTGATATAGTGTCTGTTTCAATAAAAGGATATGGTATGTATGATAGAAAATATTTGGTTAGGGGTGAACCATTAATATTAATACATGAACCAGAAAATCAATATGATCCTAATGCAATTAAGATATTATCATTAGATAATAAAATGTTAGGTTATGTTCCAAAGGGGCAAACAGAAATAATAAACGACTTTATTATTAATAAAAAAGCATGGATGGTCTTCAATAAAGTTGATAAGGGAGAACGTGTATGTTACTTATATATAATAAAGTAGATTCCTTTGTTTATTTACACACGAGTTTGTTTACAATTACAAAGTTTGCTTATTGCAAGCGCCAACCGTCAGGGGGGAGAATTCCCTTTGGCGGTTTTTTTATGTGTAAAAATTGAAAAAACTTTTGTGTAAATGGACTTTTTGACCCAAAAACTCCAAAATGTAAGATTTTATGAGATCAGGGTCAAGGGTGAAGGGGTTGAATTTAATTAAGTATTGACTTAAATAAAAAGTGGGTATATACTTTAATTAAGTAGATACTTAATTAAATAGAATGGAGGTTAAATATGAAGATAACAAAGGTACTTAAAGCCATAGCCGATGAAACGAGATTTAAAATGCTTAAATTACTTTTACAACATAATTATTGCGTAAGAGCATTGTCAAGAAAACTTGAGTTGTCGGAATCGGCAATATCACAGCACATAAAAGTTTTAAGGGAAGCAGGTCTGCTTATAGGAGTGAAAAAGGGTTACTACATGCATTATGATGTAGACAGAAACACCCTGCATAAACTCTCTTCTAAAATTGAAGAACTTGCTGTAATTGAACGGAAAGTTTGTAATCCTGAAAATGTAGGGTGTGAATCTTTTGAACGGAAGATGTGTCATGTACAAAGTAGGGGTCATAAGTGTTCTAATGAAGTACAGTCCTAATATTATGCTGAACATAGAGAGGAAGGATGTGTAGACAATCATGGAAATTGTCAATGTCACAAATCTTAAAAAAGTATATGGAGAAATTCAAGCAGTTAATGGAGTTTCTTTTAATATTGAACAGGGCGAAGTTTTTGGTTTCTTAGGTCCCAATGGAGCAGGAAAAACCTCAACAATTAATATGATGATTGGGCTGTCCAGGCCTACTAGCGGCCACATAGTGATTGATGGAATTGATGCGATAAAATACATTAAAAAAGTCCAAAAAATTATAGGAATTATTCCTGATGAAAATAATTTATATGATGAAATGGACGGCTTTGATAACCTTTGCTTTTGTGCTTCGTTATATGGGATACGTAAAGCAGAGCGTGAAAAAAGAGCAACGGAGTTGTTGGAACAATTTAATTTAACTAAAGCAGGGAAACGTCCTTTCAAAACGTATTCAAAAGGAATGAAACGAAAACTCACAATAGCCGCTGGAATTATACACGATCCTAAAATATTATTTTTAGATGAACCTACAACAGGCATAGATATTGAAAGTGCAAGACAAATAAGGGAACTAATATTGGACCTAAAAAAACAAGATAAAACTATTTTTATTACCACACATTATATTGAAGAGGCTGAAAGAATCTGTGATAGGATTGCTTTTATTGTAGATGGTAAGATTGTAAAAAATGGTACGGTAACTGAATTGATGGAAAGCGCAGAACGTGAACATAAAATTAGGTTGCAACTTGACAACAGCATAAAAGAGATGAAGGAGGAACTAGAAAATAATCTTGTAAATTGCAGTATACATATTCCAGATGAAAATTCTTGCCTAATTATTTCTAAAGAACGTATTGCCTTATCTCCTATTTTACAACTACTTGACAGTAAAGGTATTTCTGTTTACGAAGCAAAAGAAGTAAAACCATCATTAGAAGATGTATTTGTTAAAATAACGGGTATTGAGGCCTCAAAACTAAAAAATGAAAAGGTGGGGAAATAGATGCAAACTTTAATTGCATTTTGGAATATCCTAAAAAAAGATATAAATAATTACTATCTAAAACCACCTAACATCAGTTGGGGAATTATATTTCCACTTTCTTGGACACTAATGCAACTTATCCGTTCACAAGGAGATATTGGAATTGCAGAGTTGCTTCCAGGCTTAATGGCAATGAGCGTGTTGTTTGGGACTACTTCAATGCTGGCTGTCACAATCACATTTGAGAGAAGAAGTCGCTCATTTGACAGGTTGTTAGTTGCGCCGATAAGTATAAGTGCCTTAGTCATTGCTAAAATTCTAGGAGCAATCTTATTTGGAATTCTCAATGCATTTGTACCAGTTATCTTTGCAGCATTCTTTATGAATTTAATGGAAATTAACTGGGGAGTTATACTTGTTGCAGTAATTTTAATAGCAGTTACTTCTGCTTTACTGGGGTTGCTAATTGCTGTATCTTCGAAGGAAGTATTTGAGGCCCAAACATTTTCAAACTTTTTTAGATTTCCAATGTTATTTTTATGCGGCTTATTTATATCGATTGATAAGTTGCCAGTCATATTAAGACCAATATCATTTTGTTTACCTCTGACCTACGGAACGGATATACTTAATGGCATGATTACAGGTAATTCTATCTTTACAACTACATTTAGTGTTTTTATCATGTTAGTTTTTGTTTTATTATTATTTTACTTGTGTTTGAGAAATATTAATAAAAAGTGGATTCATTAATTAGTTTTAGAAACTCAGTGAAATAAGATCTACTAATGTGAATAAATGAAAATATTAAAGTTTGATATAATTTAGAGAATGATGTTCAATGAATAATTAAATGTTCTTTGTTTCATTACACACGAGTTTGTTTACAATTACAAAGTTTGCTTATCGCAAGCGCCAACCGTCAGGGGGTTCATTCCCTTTGGCGGTTTTTTGTTGTGTAAAAAGCATATAAGAATGTATAAATTATTAAATCCGGACGCAGTTTTAATCCCTCGTAAGCCTGTATAATTCGTATGTGTAGGTGGTTTCGATATTTCCTCCCGTAGGTTATACCCTGCGTATCACTGTCCTTATTTTTCCACGAGCAAACTTTGTCATTCTTCACTGCTCACGAGCAAACTCGCTTGTCATTTTCTCATTTTTTATATCTTTTTTTATATTTTCTCAGTAAAGGCAACCCGCGAGCAAACTTTGTTACTCGAAGGAAATAAACAGCGAGAAGCCTTGAAACAACTACATTTCAACACGAGCAAACTTTGTAACTACGTGAGCAAACTTTGTAACTACGTGAGCAAACTTATTTGTAACTACACAATTGGTGTTTCATTACACTCGAGTTTGTTTACAATTACAAAGTTTACTTATTGCAAGAGTACAACCGCCACAGGCTATTTACCTTTGGCGGTTTTTACATAATGTTTTATTAAAATGCATTATAAATTTATTACAAAATATTGTGTAAGTATAAAAACTGTAAAAAATCCATTGAATAAATTAGCAATATAAACTATAATTAAAGCAAAACTTAATTCTAGGAGGATGACAATTTTTGGATCCGAGTATATCGTGGAAGATTGTTACATTAATTGTGTGTTTAACTTTATCTGCTATGTTTTCAGCATCTGAGACAGCTTTAATGTCATTGAGTAAAATTCGCATTAAACAAATGGTTGAAAATAAGGAAAAAGGTGCAGATAGAATTAACAAATTATTAAGCGATCCAAATAAACTTATAAGTTCTATACTTATAGGAAATAATGCAGTAAATATAGCTGCATCATCGTTGATGGCATCTTTAGCTATTGAAAAATTTGGCAACAGTGGAGTGGGTATAGCAACAGGGATAATGACTTTATTAATACTTATATTTGGAGAAATAACTCCAAAATCTTTAGCAGCGCAGAAAGCAGAGAAGCTTTCAGTAAGGTTGTCTGGTTTTGTTCAATTCTGCATGACTGTTTTATCTCCTATAAGCTTTGCCTTGTCTAAAGTAACTAATTTTATGATTAAAATATTGGGAGGACATGTAGATAAAAACCAGCCTTTTATCACCCAGGAAGAATTAAAAACAATAGTTAGTGTAAGTCACAAAGAAGGTGTTTTAGAAGGCGAAGAAAAAGATATGATATATAATGTTTTTGATTTTAGCAATTCCCGGGTTAACGATGTTATGATTACACGTACAGAGATGGTGGCTATAGATGTAAAATCATCTTATGAAGAGGTTATCCGCATAATTAGTGAAGAGCAGTATTCCAGAATACCGGTATATGAAGATACAATAGATAATATAATCGGTATTTTATATGTAAAGGATTTGGTATTTTTACAAGGTCAAAAAGATGCTGGCTTTGATCTAAGGGAATATATCCGTAAGCCCCATTTTACTTATGAGTTTAAGCCTACAAAGGATTTATTTGAAGAGATGAGAGCAAACAGAATCCATATGGTGATTGTTGTAAATGAATATGGCGGGGCTGAAGGTATAGTAACCATGGAGGACTTGATAGAGGAAATAGTAGGGGATATAGAAGACGAATATGACAAGGAAACAAATGATATAGAAGTAATAAAAGAAAATGAATATGTGGTAAATGGAAATACCAGGATAGAAGAAATTAATGACTTGATAGGAACTCATATAGAGTCAGAGGACTTTGATACTATAGCAGGATTTGTAATTGGTCTTGTCCATAAAATCCCGGAATTAAAACAAGAAATAGAATATGAAAATATAAAATTTATTGTAGAAAATGTAAATGGGAGCAGGATAGAAAAGATTAGAATAATAAAGTAAGTTAAGGGTATGTGTAAATTTTCAAATTAAATTAGATAATATTTTCAAATTATTTTAGGTCAATTTTACCACAAATTAGTGAATATTTTCAAATTAAAATAGGAACGCGATAATCAAATTTTCAAATTCCAGTAGGATTCAAAATAAAATTTGGAAAAATAAGTATTGCATAACACTTTCAAATTTGTATAATAAAAATGAGCAGATTAACTGCTCTTAAAATTTTAATCAAAATATTGATAATAGAAAACTTTTAAGTATAAATTCAATAAGTTTACAACATTTATTACTTAAACGGTTTATAACCGTTGTACTAAGGCTGCCGGTTAAAGATAAAAGTATTTTAGATATCAAAGTCTTTTTGTCCTTGGTATACGATTTCTTCATCTACATGCTTTTGCTTTATTGAACAAGCATACATAAGGCTTGAGGTTGCAAGACTGTTAACAAGGCGGGGTACGCCTTTTGATGCAGAATAAATAGCTTCAATTGCAGCCTGGGTAAATATATTTTCATGTAAACCGGCAGACTTTAGCCTTGTAAAAATATAGTCTGAAAGTTCCTCAGGCTTTAACCCCTGCATTACGTATTTTACGGCTATACGCTGCTTTAAAGGTGCATTTACCGCTAACTGTAATTTGTTCCTGATTTGCGATTGCCCCGACAATATTAATATAAAAGGATTTTCAGAGTCCATTTTAAAGTTAAATAAAAGCCTTAATTCTTCAAGTATGCTGTTTGACAGCATCTGTACCTCGTCAAGGATAATAACCGGAGTAATTTTTTGATTATAGTACAAAGACATTATTGCTTGTTGTATCTGATGAAACATTGTAACCTTCTTATGTGAAGGCACTTCTCCTAAAGATATTAAAAGACCCCGGTAAAAATCCATAACGGTAACTGTTGAGAGAGAAAAATAGCAGGGTTTGTAAAGTCCCGGATTTAACCCGGCTGAAAATTTTCTTAAGGCGGTGGATTTTCCCATTCCCGGTTCACCGACTAAAAGAAACATTCCCCGGATGTTTTGAATATATTTAAATCTTGAATTTAATTCCTTAATATCTTCACTTTCATAAACATCAGAAATATCAATTTCTTTTCCAAAAGGATTGTATTTTAGTCCAAAAAACTGTCTGAACATAATTATTTCTCTCCTTCCATAATTGTTTTAAATGAAATTGTTTGTTTTGATTTAGGCATGTCAGCATGTGTTACAGATACTTCGTTATTTTGTAAATCCACTATTAACTCAGAATTTTTAGGTCTGCCCCTTCGTTTCATATGGGCATTGTCATGAAAATTAACCTGCAAGGCTTCACCGATTTTCTTGCCTTCATAGTATATGAATACCGGGTCTTCTAAACTCTTAATTTTATTCATATTAAGTTGGGATAAAAATCTTTTTCTAACTGTTAAAAAGAACCTTTCTATTTTTCCCCGGCTATGTGCAACAAAGGGTTTCGAATGTATAAGAGCGCATCCTACGTCCGCGCACATAAATTCAAACTGCTGTGAACGGTAAATCTTCCCATTGTCCGTATAGAGCAGGGAAGGTATGCCTCTTCCTGTATGTAAGGTCCATACATTAAATCCCCATACCACAACTCATTTATATATTGATGTGCAAATCTTTTAATTTCTTTTTTCTCTTCAGTTTCATAAATGCTTTCATGATTTGAAAATTTTAAAAACCTGTATAGTGTGGTAAGTGATATTTGCCCTTCTTTTAATATGCCTTTTTTTATTAGTTTATCATAGATGATTGTAGTAGGCGCTTTAGGATATTTTCTTTTCGTCTCAAGGATTTTTTCAGCAAGTTCTGTATCTATTTTTCTACAATTACCCCTGTCTTTCCGGTATCCGGGTTTTAATGCATCCAATCCTCCACGCATGTAATCACAGTACCAGGACTCTATTGTTTTAGGTGAATATTTTCTTATGCCATAGTGTGGCATTTCTACGGGTTTTGATGAAATTTGAGCATAATAGTCCTTACGATTATTCACTTGTCCATTTAGGATCGGACTTATCAGTGAAAATCTTTTTAACGCAATGGCATTTCTTACCTCTTCACTTAACATATTCCTGACCTCCTGTTGCATTTTTAGGAAGCCATGACCGGTCAGGCTGTTCTTTACCACGGATGTTACCATAGTTATTTGCTCAAGTAAAGGAAAATATGGTGTTGCGGTTGATTTCATTAAAAATTTTTCATAAGACGCTTTTTAAAATCCTATTTTAATGTTATAATCATGCTGCAAGAAATGTTTTGGCGGTAGCTTGATAATGTTTACGGAAACGAACTAATTTATTGCATTTTGGATTGTGACATCTTTTAGTTGGTGGCGGTGGAAAAGGATAATTTCTCTCAAGTTTAATATATTCATGAATTCCTTCATGAACATTGAAGATATATTGCATTTTTACATCACCCTCCGCAATATATTATAAAAAATAATCCTACTGTAAAGTGAAAATATTTTTTCAAATTGCGGTAGGGTTAAAAATTTTTTTCACCTATTTTAATGTGATAAAATAAGGGTATATTAACCTAAATTAAAATAAAAATCTACAGTACTCCTCCAAAATATTTAAACGCCTTTTTGTGACAATCTATGAATGTGGAAACACTCTGGTCAAATACGATTTGAACATACATATATCTGGAATAGCTGAGTTCCATTACAAAAATCCAAGCCTTCTTATACTTACCATCTGGCAGTTTAATATTGCCTATATAGCCAAAGTCCACTTGTGCCTCTTCACCAGGAAGACTGTGTAGTACCATATATGCTTTAGGTGGAGATTTTTTTATTTTAACAACATATTTTTTTACAGTATCATAACTGCCCTGAAATCCAAATTCTCGTACTAAGTCCTGGTAGATTCTCATTGCTTTTAAGTCTTTATTTACTTGTATTTGAATATATTCCTTATATGGATCAAGTATTGAACAAGTTTCTTTTCTCTCAACACACCCTTTCTCATTAAGTTCATTAAGAATCCGTCTTACAGTCTTTCTGTCAATTTCAAGTATTTTTGCAATTTGTGTTTTGTTATACCCTTTTTTTTGATAAAGTTTGTATTGTTGTATGCATTGCTACCCCCAACATTTTATAATCAACTCCCACTTGTTTAATTAACATAATGTTAATCTACAAGCAAAAGTTTATAAACAGGTGGGGAATTTTCTTTCCCGAAACCGGGTAATTAAATGGTTCTTTCCATAGTTAGTTGAATAACCTCATTTTTTCAAGCTGGAGAATTTTGGTTTTTAATGTTTCAAAACTACAACGGCCATACATAATTCGTTTTATTACCTTTAGTTTATTAATACACCCTTCTACAAGCCCATTACTATATTCATATTTTATCGCATTTCTTACAGCCTCCATATCTCGTTCAACTCCATTTATAAAACTGTTTATTTCCGATATGTTTAGATTTTTAGCCCGCTCTATCCATTTATCGAAGGCTTCAATATTTTTATTAGTTAGCATATCCTTAAATTCCTATGTTATTTTATATATTTTTTCAAAAAACGGATATTCTTTGCATATCATTTCAAATTGTTTCTCACTGATTATTTTTACTTTTTCTATTGGGTGGTACAATAGCTTAAATATATTTTCTCTTTTTATTATTTCTGTTTTTGTCCCATCTTCTCTACTTCTATCGTAATATTTTTTTCTCCGTTTCTTCCAGTCTGTCATATAATGCCGCACAGTTGATGACGAACCATCATATCCCATTTCATGTATCTTTTCCACAATATATGAACCCATCATTCCTCTCTCAAGGTATTCGTCAATCGTTTTTATATATGGTGTCAGTTTCCCATTTCTCTTTTTGCCATAGGAAGCATGAACCGGATTAAAGTTTTCATCAAGATATCTTCTAACTGTTTTTCTATCAAGTCCGGTACGTTTGGATATCTCTATATTACTCAAACCTATTCTCTTTAACTCCCGCACCTCATTTATACGTTCCATTTTTTGCTTTACTTTTTCTTCATGTATGATCATATTTTTTGTCTGGAACAACTTTTCCCTTTCTTCAGGGGTCATTGCTATTAATTTATCATAAGCTCGTATATCCATATTTAAGCTTCGGCAAATTTCTGTCTTACATCTTCCTTCTAATGAAAGTTGTTTTATCTTTTCATATTTTTCTTTCAATGTGAGTTTTCTGTTCTCATTCGCCTGTTTTATTGTTTCTACCTCTTTAATTTCCTGACTGACAGATTGTATTGAAACTTGCGGTTTTAATCTCTTTTTTAGATACTCTGTTACATAGGAAGTCAAATTCTTTAGCAAATGAAAACGGTCACTTATTTGTAAAGCTTCCGGGTGTGCACCTGTAATTGCATTATTATAGGTGACAGACCCATCTCTTGATATTATACGAAGATTTGGATATGATTTTAACCACTCACAAACAGTCTCATAATCCCTTGAGTCAATCATATCAAGTATTTGATGCGTAAAAATGTCTACCATAATTGTTCCATAGCTTCTACGCTTTTTAATAGCAAAATCATCAATACAAACAGCTGTTATAGTCTTTTTATCAATTACCGGTGTTTCTTTTTTTTAAAAGATTACAAACTGTACTTTTACCAATATCCACAACATTTTCCTTTAGTATTTTTGATGCTGTAATGGAACTGCAATTTATTGATAGTCGCACAATTTCATCCTCAAGACGGCGGGTTTTCTTCGCTTTATAGGAGATAAAATCAAACCTTTCTGCAAAGGTAGTATGATTACAATCAGAATTATCACAAAAAAATTTTCTGTTACGTATAATAATAAATACCTTATTACCTTGTACTGGAAGGTCCTGAAAGGTTCTGTTATATGTGGAATGTATTCTGGATGATGGCCAGCCACAAAATGGGCATGTTACTTCTTTTCGATTGGAAGTTACTGTTATATAGCATTTGCCATCTTTTATTTCATGACTAATATAGTCTAAGTTTGGGTCTAATTGTTTAATAAATTCATCCATGGAATATAATCCTCTTTTCTTTTGTTTAATTTTCATTTATTTTATCATATATTGTCATTTAATTCAATTAACCCTGGAAAGAACCAATTAAATTTTACCACTGACACCCAATTTGCTTTTGGATTTTACAGTGTTATGCTTACGTCTACAATTTTGGAACTTTTAACAATGTTTTTCTTCAAACCCCGCTCATGGTGCGTTTATTGTCCCATGGGTACAATGACTCAAGGGATAAGCATGCTAAAGTACAGAAGGATGGTGAATCAAAATGGAGCAGCAAGCAAAAGAAATAGCTGAATTGCTTAAAGTTATGGCAAATCAGCATAGATTAATGATATTATGCTATTTGATAGAAAGACCAATGAATGTTAGTGAAATACACGAAAAAATACCTGTTATATCTCAATCGGCTTTATCTCAAAATTTAGCCATGCTAAAGGCACACGGTATTTTAGACTCTAACAAATACGGTCTTCAGAACGTTTATCATATAAAGGATGACAGGATTAAAAAGATTATTCAAGTACTCAGAGAAACCTATTGTAACCCAAAAGTATAAGAGGCAATTCATATGCTTTTACCTGATAGGAAAGTGAATCCTTAATGGTATAGGTTACTGGGGATAGAATAGGTTTAAGACAGAGAAAGATGTGGAGTTGGATGAGGTTATTCCGCCGGAGATATTATGGCACGGTACAGGAGAGAAATACGTAAGTTCCATTGATGTGCAGGGATTAATACCAAAGAGCAGGTTGTATGTGCATTTATCCAAGGATGAAGAAACAGCAATCAAGGTTGGTACCCGCAGACCAAAACCCGCCTATAATCACATATATGAAAATTTATAAAATATTCCCTTGACAATTATGTTCTACAGATGTAGAATACAATTAAAATGATGTTCTGCATATGTAGAGCGAAAGAAAAAACTCTATATTATTTAGTGTACTAAATGACAGGACATGGTTTTTAGCAGTGCTGAAAACACTTTAAAGATTGAACATATAAGGAGGAGAATGAGCATGAAAAGGCTGTCTGAAAGTGAATTGGAGATTATGCTGGTTATATGGAGAGCCGATGGACCGGTTAATTCTAATTATGTGAGGGAAGCAATGAGTGAGAAAGACTGGGCAAAAACCACTGTGCTAAATTTTCTTGCCAGATTAGTTGATAAAGGTTTTTTAAAATGTGAGAGCCAGGGCAAAAGCAATATCTATACCCCTTTGGTGATGGAAGAGGATTACATGAAATTAAAAAACGAAAATTTTTTAAAAAAGTTTTACAATAACTCCATAAAAAATATGGTGGCAGCATTGTATCAAGATCAGATAATCAGCGATGAAGACTTAGAAGAATTAAAGCAGTTTATTGAAGAAAAATCAAAGGGGGAGGTGTAGTAAGTGGTTGAAATGCTTTTTCAAACCATTGTGGAAATCACCCTGACTGTGTCTGTTATAATTGTACTATTGCTTGTTTTTTCAAAACTTTTGGACAAAAACTATACCGCTAAGTGGAGATATTGGGTGTGGTTGGTTTTGACAATACGACTTCTGATACCTTTCAACATTTCATTGCCTGATGCTCCCATACAGCTGTATCAATCTGAGACCACAAAAACTATAAACAGCGTTAATCACCATCAAAGTGTACGGCTATCAATTGAGGAAGATAAAGAAATAGAGGGAAGATCGTATGAAATTGAGGGAAGGCCGGATAAAAATACAATAGATGAGAATTCTGAGAGTTCCGGTGACAAAAATTATACTGAAAATTCCCCGGTGTTTTCTAATAATGAAACCACACATCATAAAGTACCTGTCCCTGACGGTTTTAACACAATAAAAATATTAAGCATCGTATGGATATTAGGCGGTATTTTATTTTTATCATACCATCTGATTATATATTTTTCATACCGCAGGAAAATAAAATTTTCCTCATGGCATGCTACAAATGAGGAACTATTGGACACTTACAGAAGAGTGTTGGAAGATATGGATGTTAATAAAAATGTACCTATAATGATGTGCAATGCAATTAAAAGCCCTATGGTTCTAGGTTTTTGGAATCCAATTCTTTTATTGCCGGATATAGATTTTACAAAGGAACATTTACAAATGATACTTCGCCATGAAGTTATTCATATAAAACGCAGGGATATTTTATACAAGACAGTGATTTTATTTGCCAGGGCAGCTCATTGGTTTAATCCTTTAGTACATATTATGTCGGTGGAAGCAAACAAAGATATAGAATTGTCTTGTGATGCTGCAGTGGTTGAGAATCAAAACGTAGATTATCGCAAAGATTACAGCGAGGCAATACTTATGTCAGTTTATAAAGGGAATAGAAGAAAGACAGTGTTTTCAACGTATTTTGGAGGAGGAAAGAAGATGCTTGAAAAAAGATTTGCAATTTTATTTGATTTGCGTAAAAAGAAAAAAGGTATAATTTCATTAATACTTGTAGTTTTACTCTTAGGTATTATGGGTTTATGTATAAGCTGCAATGAGACTACAGGTGAAAGAGATGATAATTTTATTGAACAAGAAATTAAAGAGGCTGTAATGGACTATTATCAAAAAAGGCTGGCTTATAGGGAGGGATATGAAGCAGTTCAAAGGGATAATTATATTATTGTGACTGATCTTAATCTTAGTTCTAATAATGTAAGAGAATTTGAAGTAACCATTTATAAAATAAAGGCATTTGGGGATAAATATCTTGTTCTTGCTAAATGTTATGATGGGGAAGGACACCCTCAAAGTGAATTGCATTTATTACAAAAAACTGATGATAGGTATACAGTTTCAAAGACGGTATTTGGAGATATTCCAATGAGTATGGCTTTTGTCATAAATAGCGTAGTCTATAAAAATAACACAATTTTGTTCGGTGTACTGGGAGACAGGACATGGCTTCCGGGGACGGATGAATCAAAAGAAGTTTCTTTTGATTATATTATAACTGAATTTGAAAACGGAGAATCCATAAAGGAAACAGTTACAGGGGATAAAGGTTATATAATTGTATTAGAGGGTGTTTCAGATGTAAAAGACATGAAGTTATATAATAGTGAGGGAGAACTGCAAACTTCATTGGAAGACCTTGACAAATATGGTAGTAGAGGCCGTGATTCAGAGTTTAGCAGTGTGGAAAGTTTTACCAAAAAGTAAACCGAAACAATTAGGTATAACGGAGAAACAATAGTTAATACTTATGAAAACAACGAACAAAATCGTTTAATAAGGGTAGTTACAAGAGTTAACGGAAGTGTAACGGAAACGACAGTATATACATATGACAATAACGGTAACCAGCTTGCAGCTACAACAAATGGCAGCAATGTACAGAGCAATACCTATGATGAAAAGAATCAGTTAATTAAAACCGTGGCCGGTGGGAAAACCGTTATAAACACTTACAATGGTGAAGGTTTAAGGGTAGCAAAATCAGTAAACGGTTCTTTGACAAGATATTTATATGAGTATGACAAGGTAATCTTAGAGGGAAACGGAAGCGGAAATCAAATTGCCAGAAACCTCTATGGAATAAATCTGCTTATGAGGACTGTTGACGGTGAGTCATACTACTACATGTACAACGGTCATGCAGACGTTACGGCATTGGTTAATGCGGCAACGGGAGAAGTGGCTGCAACATACTACTACGATGCATTTGGCAATATATTGGAGTCTACAGGAGATGTAAACAACAATATAACTTATGCAGGATATCAGTATGATGAAGAGACAGGGCTGTATTATCTCAATGCAAGAATGTATGATCCAAAGATAGCAAGGTTCTTGCAGGAGGATACATACAGGGGAGACCCAATGGATCCGTTGTCACTTAACTTGTATGCTTACTGCGCTTATAACCCTATAATGTACTATGACCCAACAGGACATAATTATATAGGAATTTTTGGCATACCTTTTGGGAATCCAATAGAAGGAATTAAAACCGTATTTAAGGAATTTTGGACAAGTTAGAAGAAAATCCTGATATCATACTTTTAGATATAAATATGCCGGGGATAGATGGATTTGGAGTATGTAAAGAGATTCGTAATAAACAACTTCCCCAATACTGTTTTTAACTGCAAGAGGCTCTGAAACCGATAGGGTTAAGGAATTAATGATAGGCGGGGATGACTATATTGTAAAGCCATTTTCCTTAAATGAGCTATATGCCCGAGTCTACTCTCATTTGCAAAGAGATGAACGAAAAGAAATAGCAGCAAATAATAAATTATCACAACTTATAATTGACTATAGCTCAAGAACTGTTCATTATAAAGGGAAAGAAATAATCTATAATAATAGAGTTTATAATATGTAGTTAAATAAATTATATAAGAGAATACACTAGCCATAATTATAAGAATATATAACTATAGAAGATGGAAATGATATTTTTGGTATATTTGCTGTTAAAATACAGAAAGACATAATGAATTACAAGTGGGAATAGCAACTTTAATTAAAGCATAAAATATATTTATAAAGGAGAGATAGTTTTGAGAATTGGTGGAGGAATAGAAAAACCCTATAGCAATCCGGAAGAATGGTATAAATTAGTAAAAGAATTGGGATACAGGACAGTTCTGGCGCCTATTGATTACCGCGCAAGCAAGGAAGAGAGGCAGGCTTACCTGCAATGTGTCCGGGAACACGATTTAGTAATTGGCGAAGTTGGTGCCTGGAAAAATGTTATTTCCATAAATGAAGATGAACGAAAGGAAGCAATGGAGTATTGTAAAAATCAATTGGAATTGGCAGAAGAGCTGGGTGCAAATTGCTGTGTAAACATAACAGGAAGCAGAGGAGAAATTTGGGATGGTTTTTATAAAGAAAATTATTCAAAGGATACCTATGCATTGATTGTTGATTCAATAAGAGAGATTATTGATGCCGTAAAGCCAAAGCGGACCTTTTATGCGATAGAGACCATGCCTTGGATGGTACCTGATTCACCGGATGAATACCTTCAATTGATTAAAGATGTAGATAGAAAAGCTTTTGGAGTGCATTTAGACTTTGTTAATATGATAAATTGTCCTAAAAGATATCTCTTCTGTGATGAATTTATTGAAGAATGCTTTACTAAACTTGGCAGGTATATTAAAAGCATACATGGTAAAGATGTAATTATGGAGTATTCCTATACTACGGTAATCTGTGAAGTTATGCCGGGAAAAGGAAGGATAAATTATCAGAAAGTTGCCAGATTATGTGAGTCACTAGGGCCAGATACAACATTGTTTGTAGAACATCTGCCTGATTTTGAAAGCTATAAAAAGGCAGCAAATTATGTAAGGGAACAGGCTGCTTTAGCCGGTGTTAGAACCTGCTAGCTCCTTTATATTAGAAATTTATAGTGAAATATACACAAGATGCATACATAAAAGTAGTTTACTAACAAGAATTCAATAAAGCTACATATGAATTTATAAACTATAAAAATCTATGAGCTTAAGGAGGAAAAAATGGGAGTTGCGTCATTAGTATTAGGTATTCTTTCAACACTAATAGGTTTATTTAGTGCAGGTGCCCTAGGTTAGCTTGGAATTATCCTGGGTATCATTGGTATTGTTCTTGGCGCTTTAGGCAGAAAAAATCCGGATAGCAAAGGCATTGCAACAGCTGGCTTAGTACTTTCAATTGTAGGCTTAATACTAAGTGCAGTTTTATACATAGCATGTGCTGCATGCATTGCTGGATTATCAAGTACTGGATCTTAATTTTATTTAGTGTTATCTAAATTTTAGTCTTTCTTAAATAGAAAAGGAAGTGTGTTATATGCTTCCTTTTTTTACTGCCTATGATAGTATATTGTATTTCATAACAGACAAAATCAGGAATGAGGTAGTTTAGATGTTAAGTGGTTTTTATATTGGTAATATATTCATACCCTACTATGGATTTATGTTGGTATTGGCAATATTAATGGCAGGTGCCTTGGGATTTGTATTAACTAAAAGGTATAATATACTTTTTGAAGACTTTATAATACTTTTCGCTTATGTAGGTGGTTTTGCCTTATTAGGAGCAAAAGTTTTATACTTAATTGTTATTGCAGACCAAATTGATTGCTCAAGGATTATGGAGCCTGACTATCTTAATAATTTAATGTCAGGCGGCTTTGTATTTTTTGGTGGGTTGATTAATGGCATTGTAGCTTTGCCTGTAGTCAGAAAAGTACATAAATTAGATGTTCTTAAAATTATTAGAGTTGTGGTGCCATGCATTCCATTGGCTCATGCTTTTGGACGTATTGGCTGCCACTTGACAGGATGCTGTTATGGTGTAAAATATAGTGGGATTTTTTGTATAGTATATCACAATAATCTTTTTGCCCCCAATAACATAGGTCTATTTCCAGTTCAATTAACTGAGGCTGTTTTTAATTTCATATTGGCAGCCGTACTTCTTATATACTTGCGGAAAAAAGGACCTGTTATAGGCACAATATATATATATATTATTAGCTATTCAGTTGCAAGGTTTATATTGGAATTGATAGCGTCAATTTATTGTAGGAAAAAGAAAAGTAGATGGCATCCCATTTTTTATACAACTATTTCAAATAACGGTCTCTTAGTAACGAGAGTATTTTGCATAATTTGCATGCTGAGCTAATTATTTTCTTTTATAACTCCTCTAACTTATTCTCTATTATACCATATAACTCTTTCTTCCTATAAAGAATCCATTTTACTCAATGATTGTCACAAATCAGTACATTTTGTTATCTATGTTCCTTCACATTTTAACGCTACTTTTAAAAGAAAAAAGTATTTCTATTGTACCATTTTCCATTTTGTCAAGGCTAAAACAAGCGGGCAAAGCCCGGCCTTGACAAGTAGTAGGGCTTCGCGGGTCATGGTACTAAAGTTTTGCTTTTTTCTTTTCTTTTTCTTTTTTTATGTTTTTTCTTTTTCTTTGTCTTTTTTTAGATATGTATAATTCCTATTGGATAGGCTTACTTGTAAACTTTCCCGTAATTTTTGCTTTATTATTACCTCATCCCTATCCGCATATACCTATAATACGCCTTAATTCTTTATATAAACCAGTTTTACACCCCTTATGAATAACAGTTAAATTACTATTCCATACACTCTCATACCTGTTTGATGACTTCTTTAATTCCTTAATTAATTTTTCCTGAATTTCTTGCCTACTAGCTGCTAACTTTTTTTGTTTTTGTGCCATAACTATGTCATATACCTTACCGCCATTCTTCTTGTATATTATCAGCTTTGACATCTTTTCTACACCTTTTCTCGACCAGCCTTTAGGTCTTGAACTTAAACGGGATGAAAATACATGACTCACATGACCTTCAGCACTACAACCCACTATTCCTCTGTTTGACCTTATTTCTATACCATCCCAATTATTTAAAATATATCGCTTTGCATTTTTTATAGCCTTTATTTTACTTTCATTATCGCCTGTCTTTTCGATTATCTTTTTAAAAACCTTTGTTAGCTTTTTTTTATCAGATAAATTCAATGCGTCCTGTAAATCTTGGCTTATTGCTTCATCATTTAAATGTGTGGTTGCAACTCTTACGTATTTTTGAAGATGGTATCTATCAAGTACAAATTTACTTTTTGAAAGCCAGTTAACTCCTTGCCTTATCCATGACGCCCCATCTCCTAATATATACACCGTCTCTAAAAAATCAACGTCATATTGTTTATATATGTATTCCGATACTTCAAGCCACAAATTTTCTGAATTATTATACACACCCCCAAAATATCGAACATTCTTTAATACTTTTCTCTTCTTATTACTTTTTTCAAAGTCAATTCCCTCATGCACATATACAAGTTTTGGCATAATTGTATTTCTCTTGCCCTTCTCATTCTGTCTCAATATACTTTTTTGTTGTAATGCTACATGATCCTCGTCTGCCTCAACATACAATATTTTTACTTTTCTCTTTTTATCTACTTTTATTTCAGGCTCAACTATTTCAATATTATGTATTTTATTCATCACAGCTTGTTTGCTGATTTCATCAATATATGTCGCCTTTTCTCCTGCCTTTCTGTAGCTGCTGTCAGCTGCTTCTTCTATTGCATTAATTACAACATCGGCACTTACTCTGTCATGTGGTTCTACACCTACAATCCTGTCGACCAGGTGTTGTCTATTACCATTTTCCTTATGCTTAAAATATGTCCTGTTATAACTTAGTGTTCCAAATGTCGTTAAAATAGATGTTTTATCTTTTCTTATAATTTCCCAATACTGTTTCCTTATTTCACAGTTACGTAAATATTCATCCATATCTTCAAGCACTTCTTTAAGTATATCGCGTCCAAGTTTAAATAAATCTTCTTTCAGACCAAGAATAAGATCAGCTAAGTCTTTTCCTTCTTCAATAAAATTTTTTATCTTTTTTTCAATTCTTTTTGCCCCAAATTCATTAAAATGTTGTATACTATTATACATAGAAGATGTCATCCTTTCTGTTAGATTTTTTTTGTATTAATATCTTAACAGGATGTCATCTTCTTTTCAATTTTATATGGTATTTTATGTCTCATTCCCTACAATAACTTTACGCTAACCTTTGACACTTAGATAATTAAAAAATCGCTGAAAGCCTTATAGGGCTTTATTTTTTTTGTCAAATTTTCTATTTAGGTATTGCGTAATATTTGGTAATATGATATAATATAAGGAATTTAAGGAGGTGGCCCTATGAGATTATCAATATCAAAATCTAAAAATTCAACTTCACTTTATGTAATAAAGTCTACCTATGAAAATGGTGTACGTTCATCCAAGGTTGTAGAAAAGCTTGGCACAGTAAAAGAATTAGAAAAAAAATTAAACGGCCAAGACCCCATTGAATGGGCAAAAAAATATGTTGATGAACTAAATAAGAAAGAAAAAGAGCAATCCAGAAATGTTATTGTAAAGTATAGCCAGTCAAGACAAATTGAAAAGGGAGTGCAGAAATCTTTTAATGGTGGTTATTTGTTTCTACAACAAATATATCATCAGTTAGGATTACACAAGATTTGTAAAGACATTTCTACTAAGTATAAATTTACATATAATCTAGATTCCATTCTTTCAAGGCTGATTTATGGAAGAATCCTTTTTCCCTCCTCAAAACTTAATACATGTCAGGAATCAAGCTGCCTGTTAGAACAACCTGATTTTGAATTGCATCAGATATACAGAGCTTTAGAGGTAGTCTCTAAAGAAACAGATTTCATTCAGTCAAAACTTTATGAAAACAGTTTATCTGTTTCTAAAAGAAACGACCACATTCTTTACTATGATTGTACTAACTACTTCTTTGAAATTGAGGAGGAAGACGGTCTTAAGCAATATGGCTTTGGTAAGGATCATAAGCCTAATCCAATTGTGGGAATGGGATTATTCATGGATGGTGATGGCATCCCTCTTGCATTCAGTATCCATAGTGGCAATACAAATGAGCAGACAACACTTAAACCATTAGAGAAAAAGATTCTCAAAGATTTTGAGCTATCGAAATTTATTGTGTGTACCGATGCTGGTTTATCATCAACAGAGAATCGCAAGTTTAACAACAGGGATGGAAGAGCATTCATAACTACCCAATCTGTAAAAAAGCTGAAAAAACACTTAAAGCAATGGGCTCTTGCTCCCACAGGTTGGCATATTCATGATGGCAATGATTCATATGACATTAGTTTATTGGATAAAGACGAAGAACTCTATGAAAAGCACAAATCAGATACTTTTTACAAAGAACGTTGGATAAAAGAAGATGGTTTGGAACAAAAACTTATTGTCACTTATTCTTTGAAATACAGAGATTATCAAAGACAGATTAGAAGCAAGCAATTAGACCGCGCAACTAAATTAGTTGAGACCAGGCCTTCAGATATAACTAAGAAGAATCAAAATGACTATAAACGCTTTATCTCATCAACCAATATTACTAAGGATGGTGAAATAGCTGATAAGGTGATATATAGCCTAGATAGAGATGCCGTAGCAAATGAAGAAATGTACGATGGATTCTATGCAGTATGTACAAACCTTGAAGACGATGCTACAACTATCACAAAGATCAATCACAGACGTTGGGAAATTGAAGAATGTTTTAAAATCATGAAATATGAATTTAAGGCTAGACCTGTCTATTTAAGCAGAGACGATAGGATACAGGCGCATTTTACTACATGTTTTCTTGCACTAGTTGTATATAGATACCTCGAAAAAATCCTAGGTGAAAAGTTCACTTGCCATGAGATTACAAGTGGCTTAAGGAATATGAATTTTTATCACATCCCTACCGAAGGATATGTTCCAACATATACCAGAACTGATTTTACGGACGCTTTACATGATGCATTCGGTTTTAGAACTGATACTGAAATTGTTAGTAACAAAGTAATGAAAAATATTATCAAAAATATGAAAAAGAATTAAATATTACGCACTTTCTAAAAAACACAAAAACTCTGGAATGCCTGTATCACTAGGTTTACCAGAGTTTTATTGTCTCACAAGTGTCAAAGATAGGATTATATAACATAATATGTATGCAGTCAAGAAAGCTATGAAACTTTTTTGTCAAATTTACAAACTTAGAGTAAAATTAAAGTATGCAATTTTTCAAAAAAATATGGGAAGAAGTTAAAAAACCCCTTCCCATAATCACGTCTTTCCTGTATATTGATTAGTTGAAAATACCATCAAATGAGGTGACGTGATATGAATATTTTAAATCAAAAAGAAATAACATTCAAGGATTTAGAAAGATTTTTTTTTGAAATGGGTGTAAAATAGCCAAAGGCTTTCTACAAGAGTTTCTTGAGCAAACAGACAAACAGCTTGCCGAGAATAGAAACAAAAAGGAATTACGGCATGGAGGTAAAAAAATAACTACTTTGAAAACTTTAATGGGTGAAGTTACTGTAAAAAGAAATGTTTATAGAAAAACAGATGAAAATGGTCAAGTTCAGCATATGTATTTACTTGACCAATTCCTTGGTTTTGAAACAATAGGGTTGATATCTCCTAATTTAGCAGAAAAAATATTAGAACTTAGCTGCCAAAAATCTTACCGTCAGGTGGCTCAAACTATTTCGGAGTTAACAAACCAAACAATAAGCCATCAGGGGGTCTGGGATGTAATTCAAACTGCGGGGCAAAGGCAAAAGAAAGCTGAATATGAAGAAATTAAGGCTTATAAAAATCACCAGTTAAATGGCACTAAAGAGGTACCTGTTCTTTTTGAAGAAGCAGATGGTGTTTGGTTATCCATGCAAGGTAGAAGTAGAAAGAAGAGGGGAAATGGTCGTAAAGAACTAAAAATAGGCATAGCTTATGAAGGATGGGCTCCAAGGTACCCATCTTCGCAAGAATATAAAACAATTGGCAAGATGGTTTATGCTGGATATCATAAACCTAGTGAATTTCAAGAGCTAAGAGAGGCTAAGGTTGCAACTAAATATAATGTGGATGAAATAAAATATCGTATTTTAAATGGGGATGGGGCGGCCGCATGGATTAAGCATGCTCATGACCCAGAAACAGGGGTTTTTCAGCTTGACCCATATCATCTTTCTCAAAGCATAGTAAGAAATGTATCTGATAAAAAAGCAAGATATCATATCAAAAGGTGGCTTAAAACTGGTCAATTTGATAGGGTGTACGAGAAAATAGAGGAATTGAGATATGAATGTGGTGGGCTTATTAGTGAGATTAAAAAACTAAACAACCTTGAAACCTATATCAGAAATAACGAAGATGGCATCATCAGTTACAAAGATAAAAAAGAACTAGATATACCCACACCACCCCAAGGGTTAGAATACAGAAATCTAGGTACTATTCCCTTCACTGGTTGCAAAATGACAAATGGTAGACGAGCCATCCGTAATATTTTTAATATACAGGATTTTAATAGTTTAACTTATCGCTAAAATGAATTTGCTTGAGCTTGTTAGAAAAAGAAAACTGTGTGAGGGCTTTTGTAGGGTTAAATTGGCTATTAGAAGCCTATATAAGGAGTTTGTTGGACCTTGCCACTTTAAATTGGTGTGGTTTTGAAGCAAAAAAAAGTAATTATATTTTTGATGTATTACTAAATAAATTTTAACGGAGCAAAGCCTGTTTAGCCTGTTTAAAAAGTCAAATTAAATTGTTTTCAGGAAAGATAGAAAAGTTGCACACTTTTACTTGACACAAACATTAACGTATATTCAATTGTTAGATATGATGATTCTTGTTATGATTAAAGTAGCAAATGCCAGTGCTTATCATAACAGAATCAGGAGGTTATTTACATGCAGATAGGTGAAGTAATACGAAAGTACAGAAAAAGAAAAAATATGACTCAGGAGGAAATAGCAAATCGCCTTGGAGTCACAGCTCCGGCAGTTAATAAGTGGGAAAATGGAATTTCACAGCCCGATATTATGTTATTGGCTCCTATTGCCAGATTGCTCAACATTACTCTGGATACTCTACTGTCTTTTCAAGAAGAGCTTACAGTAGAAGAGATAAACAGTATTGTTCATGAAGTTGACGCCAAATTAAAAAACGAAACCTATGAAGAGGCATTTCAGTGGGCAAAAGGGAAAATCGAGCAATATCCTAATTGTGAACAGTTAGTTTGGCAAATGGCACTGATTTTTGATGCATGGCGTTTAGCAAAAAACATTCCGGATTCAGAGAAATATGAAGCTTATATAAACGATTGGTATGTACGTGCATTAGATAGCGAGGATGAAAATATTAGGAATAGAGCAGCTGATTCGTTATTTGGATTTTATTCAAGGAAGAAACAGTACGAGAAAGCAGAGGAGTATCTGAAATATTTTTCTAGCCAGGATCCGGAGAGAAAGAGAAAACAAGCATTTATTTATAGCAATACAAATCGGGTGAATGATGCCTATAAGGCATATGAAGAATTACTGTTTTCGGGTTATCAAATGATGAGTATGGTATTTCAAAGTATGTATGTATTAGCTATGCAGGATAAAGACAGGGAAAAAGCCTTTATACTTGTTGAGAAGCAAAGAGAATTAGCAAAGATTTTTGAAATGGGCGAATACTATGAGGCATCGTGTAGACTTGACTTGGCAACAGCAGAGAAAGATGTGGAAGCAACTATAGAAACGATGGAGAGAATGCTTGCTAGTGTTGATAAAATATCTGCTTTTACAAAGGCCCCCTTATATGAGCATATGGAATTTAAAGAACTAGATGAAAAATTTATTACAGAACTGCGTAAGAACTTGCTGACTAATTTCTGTGATAAAGAAACATATGGCTATATGAAAAAAATAAACGTTGGCAGGAGTTGGTAAGAAGTAATTCAAACTTGTTGATAGATTAGCTTAGTGATAACTTTTAATAATATTTATGTTTAATTGCATAAGTGCTCAATTTTACAATAAAAGTTTTTACTAAATTGATGGAGCTGTTGCTACTATTATGGCTCTTAACCGAGCAATCTGAAAAGGTGGTTTAGAAAACTCTGTTTATGATAAAAAAAGGCTTTTAGCTTTTTAATAAAAGAAATTTTTCAAAAAAATTTGATATTTTTATTGCGAGAAAGGGCAAACTATTATATAATATAATTAACCAAAAAGTTAAGTTAACTAAAAGGTTAATTTAATTGAGGGGGATTATTATAGGTGCTATTTGAATATGAGAATGATTCTGTTAAAGAAATTTTTACTAATTTTGAATTAATGAAAAAGAAAATTGGATATGAAAAAACAAAAACTATCAAGAAAAGATTAGATCAGCTAAAAGCGTCTCCTAACTATAGTATTTATCTAATGACCGGGCTAGGGAAACCCCACCCGTTAACTGGAAATTTGAAAGGATATTATGGGATTAGCATAACTGGCAATGTTAGACTTGTAATCAAGCCAGATTCAATAAACTTAGAGCCTGAAGAGCTAAAAAAATGTGAAACAGTAATTATTAAGGGAGTGGTGGATTATCATGGCGGAAAAATTAATTGGTTTATCTCCTGATCTTATTATACATCCGGGAGAAACTTTAAAAGAAATGTTGGAAGATAAAGAAATGAGTCAACGAGAGTTAGCTATACGAACAAGCGTAACAGAACCCTATATCAGTAATATTGTCAAAGGTAAAAAACCTATATCTGTTTCATTTGCAAAAAAACTAGAATATGCATTGGGGGTTGATGCAAGCTTCTGGATAAATCTCCAGTCTAACTATGAAAAGGAATTGGCAGATTATGAGGAGTTAAATGAAATATCTAGTGAAGAAATTAATATTCTGCAAAAAATAAAAAAGCTAACAGATTATGCTAAAGAAATTGGTCTAATTGCTTCTGATATAGAAGGTTCACTTTTAGTTATTGAATGGAGAAAGCTATTAAATATAAGCAAGCTGACTCATATTAGTGAAATCTCACAGTTAGGTGCTTACCGTTTATCATCCTCTGATAATATTGAGGCAGATATTCTATTTACTTGGCTTAGAATTATTGATTTAATCACAAAAAGTCAGCAATTAGATGTTGAGTTGAATATTGAGTTATTAAAAGAGAAGCTTCATTTAATCAGAGCCCTTACATTTGAAGATATTGAAACAATTCATATCAAGTTGAAAGAATATCTAGCTGAATGTGGGATTAAATTTGCTATAGTCAAGCATTTTACAGGAGCACCTGTTCAAGGTGTGATTAAGAAAGATAGTGATGGTACACTAAGTCTTATAATGACTTTACGAAGAAAATTTGCAGATGTTTTTTGGTTTACTTTTTTCCATGAAATTGGGCATATAATAAATGGTGACATAAAAGATCGTTTGATTGATTACGAAGGAGTTGAAAATGAAACCGAAATTAAAGCAGATAAATTTGCAGCAGATTTTTTGATAGATCCGATTATATACAAAAAACTTGTTAAGTCTGGGGATTTTTCGCTTTCAACAATCAAGGAATTATGTGAAAAAATGAAAATACCGTCATTTATCTTAATTGGAAGATTGCAGCGAGAAAAGCATATAGAATATCATTGTTTTTCAGATGAAAAAGTCAGATATGAACTTGATGAGATTGAAAGAAGGCAAGTCCAATCAAACTGCTGTTAAGCGTAGAGGAAATGGTGAAGCTGCTTAATCCTGAAATTATCGGCATGAGAAATTTTAACCTGATTTTAAAATAGCACTTCCAATGTTATGTCACTTACCCATAGATATTTTACAAACAACCAATTACCATGTGTTTTTCCAATTAGACCAGCAAATTTTATAAATACCTAGACAATTTGGTCTATTTGATATAGACTTATAATACAAAGTCTATATCAAATAGACCAGGGAGTGCAGCAATGAGTGAAATGTTTCTTACTGTTTTAAATATGAGCCTTATGGGGTGTGGTTGCTTTTCGCCTTTTAATTCCATTCTCCTTTGAGAGCATGTTTAGCCTTATGCGTGGAATACAAATGCTCCGAAATTTGGTATTGAGCAATTTAAAAAGGTCATGAAGAAAAAGGGGTATAGTTATGAAATTATTGATGTTGCAAAGGACTTCATTCCAACTATAAGGAAGAGAATGATAATAGACGATGAAGCAATAGATATTTATTTATTTAATAGCAATAAGGAGATGGAAAACGAATCAAGTAATATTGATAGAGGTGGAGCCAGCTATAGTAATGGTTCTGAATCAGTCTATGTAGTATAGATTGTACATAAGTCGGTGTCTTATAGACTAAGGAGGTTTGTTATGAAAGAATACAAACTTACAGAAAGTGAAGAAAAGTTTGCAGAATTAATCTGGCAGAACGAGCCGATTGGCTCAGGCAATCTTGTCAAGCTATGTGAAAAAGAAATGAATTGGAAAAAGTCCACAACATATACAGTACTTAAAAAGCTATGTGAAAAAGGCATTTTTCAAAATAAAAATGCTGTGGTTTCATCTCTGATTTCAAAGGATGAATATTATGCCAAGCAAAGTATTCGTTTTGTAGAGGATACCTTTGGAGGGTCACTGCCAAAATTTCTAGCATCTTTTATCAGTGGTAAAAAATTAACTAATCATCAAGCCGAAGAGTTAAAAAGATTGATTGATGAGCACAAGAAGGTATAGCAATGAGTGAACTATTTCTTACTCATAAATACTTTGATTTTGACTATCTCATTGGCTATACTATAATAGATTTTGAAAATTTTTTAGTGTTTTACTTATGTGAAAAGAAAATAGCAACAAAAAGGAGAAAATATGTTGAGAATAAAAATATCATTTAGTAGTTTACTAATTTTAATTATATTAATTTTAAATGGATGTAATAATGAAATAAATCAGGTAGAAATTGATGAAGATAACACCAATATTTCTATAGAAAATATAGAAACGGGTTCTGATTTTACTTTAGATGATATCAAAGAATTTATACTGTTTGCTGATACACTTGCTGATAAAATCACTGATCAATATACATTATCCAACAAAATAATTGGGAAATATGATGGTATTGATGTAGGGGAAATCAAAGGGGAATACGACACTTTTACAAAGGTTAGGGAATTAATAGGAGATTATTATACTGATGAAATTATAGATCTGGAGATAAGGCAAAGATATCTGGTAAATCTATATGGGAAAATTGGTAGAATTCATGCTTCGGGAGAAAAAACAATTGAAAAATCCCTTGAAGATGGAATTTTTGATTATCAGATAATTGATTTTGAAAAAGTTATAGATGTTAAGAATATAATAATAACAATTTTAGAAGTCTACCCGGGTAATAAATATAATGATACTTGTATTTCAGAGATAAAAATTTACAGATAACAACATATATTGAGCCCTAGTATATGAAAACTAAAATGTATTAAGTTGATAAAATCTTGGAATTTATAAGATATACTTAAACTGGTGATATATATGAAAAAGAAAATTTTAATTATTGATGATGAATTAGATATGGTAAATATGTTGAGGAATTTTTTTAGGTTAAAGGACTTTGATACTATTGAAGCATATAGTGGTGAAGGAATTTTGGACAAGTTAGAAGAAAATCCTGATATCATACTTTTAGATATAAATATGCCGGGGATTGATGGATTTGGAGTATGTAAAGAGATTCGTAATAAAACAACTTCCCCAATACTGTTTTTAACTGCAAGAGGCTCTGAAACCGATAGAGTTAAGGGATTAATGATAGGCGGGGATGACTATATTGTAAAGCCATTTTCCTTAAATGAGCTATATGCCCGAGTCTACTCTCATTTGCAAAGAGAAGAACGAAAAGGAATGGCAGCAGCTAATAAATCATCACAACTTATAATTGACTATAGCTCAAGAACTGTTCATTATAAAGGGAAAGAAATAATCTTCACTAAGACGGAATTTGATATAATTGAGCTGCTTTCATCCCATCCTAAAATGGTTTTTGACCGTGAAAAGATATATATATCTTTATGGGGTTATGAGGCAATGGGAGATAATTCTGTAGTGGCTGAGCATATTCGAAAAATTCGGGCTAAAATATCAGAGTTTACAGATAAAGAGTATATACAAACTGTTTGGGGAGTAAGGTACAAATGGGTTGGTAAAAAAATCTTTCATCAAAATGGAGTCTAAAAAAGAGTTTTGTTATTTATTTATTAATATTTCTGATATTAGGTATTGCTCTGGCTAAGATAACTTCCATTTTGATTGAAAACTATGAGTTCAAAAGTATAAATAAATATATTAGAAGTGATATTATAGATGGAAGAGAATATTATACTCCATCAAAACAGAATTTATCCGGTTTTAAAAACTATATGTATAAAGTGCTGTTTCTTTATAAAGACCTTGCTGTAATTATCCATAGCATATTATTCTCTTTAATTGGATTTTATATATATTATTTACATAAATTACGGGAGCCAATTAATTATATTTGTAATATCAGAGAAGATAATATTGATGATATACCTGATGGAGACAATGAGCTTATATTTGCATGTAAAAAGATTACCAATGAGATGAAAAGCCTGCAGGAAGAAAAGATTAAGGTTTGGAATCAATATGATGCTTTTAATCACATGGTGTCATCTATGAGCCATGATATGAAAAATCCTCTAGCTATAGTAAAGGGCAACGTAGATATATTAGAAATGATAGATATAGAAAGTGATAACAATATAAAATCAGAAACTATACAGTCTATAAAGAAGAATTTAATTCGGATAGAAAAATATTTAGATCGTGTTAATTATCTGCAGTCTATGGATCAATTAAAAATAAACAAAAAGTCTATTCATATTTTGGATTTTATTGAAACATTAAAGAATAATGTTAAAATGTTAAATTCCAATAAACATATCCATTGGATTATTCCTAAAGAAGATATAATCATAAATATTGATACACATCACATAGAAGAAGGCTTTGAGAATGTATTAAATAATGCATTAACCTATGCAAATTCAAATATCTATATAAATATAGAAGTAAAGGATAAAAAAATGTTAATATCCATCAAAGATGATGGCAAAGGATTTAGCGGAGAAGCCCTTAAGTATGCAACTCAAAAATTCTATTCAGAGAATTCACAGTCCGAAAATATGGGATTAGGTCTAAATATAACAAAACATATACTAAAGAAGCATGGTGGAGAATTAATAATAAAAAATCACAATAATGGAGCATTGGTAGAAATGATAATTAATTTATAGAACTTGAAAAAGAATTGAAAATTATTTGTTACACTCTTCTTAAAGAAAAGGAGAGTGTATTTTTATGTCAGAAAGAATTGAAATAAAAAATTTAAATGTTAGCTATGGAAATAAACAAGTATTATTTGATGTATCTCTAACAATAGATAGGGGTATGTTTGGCCTTTTAGGAAGAAACGGAGCCGGCAAATCTACCTTGATGAAGGCATTAGTTGGGCTGGTTCCCATCAAATCCGGGGAAATAAGCATATGTGGTATTTTAAGTGAGAACAAAAAAGATATACGCTCTATAATTGGGTATTTACCGCAGGAATTTAATATGTATCCTAATATGAAAGTGGATGAGGCTTTGGACTATTTAGGAACATTATCGGAAATGAGGTCTAAAGTGTTGAGGAAGAGAATAGAAGAGATTTTAGAAATTGTAAATCTTAAAGAGGACAGGAATTTGAAGATAAAGACTTTATCCGGAGGAATGAAAAGAAGATTAGGTATTGCTCAAGCAATACTTCATAATCCAAAGGTATTAATTGTTGACGAACCTACAGCCGGACTTGATCCTGAAGAAAGAATTCGATTTAGGAATCTATTGTCTAATTTAGCTGAAGATAAGATAGTTATTTTATCTACTCATATCGTTGGAGATATAGAAATGACCTGTAACCGATTATCCGTTTTAAACAATGGAAAAATCATATTTGATGGAACTACAAAGGAAATTGTAGATTCTGCTAAAGGATTTACCTATGAGGTAAAAGTACCAAAATCTCAAATTTATGATTTTAAGAATCGGTATGTAATAACTGCACAAAAGGATTTTGGAGATTATGTAGAAATGAAATTGCTTTTTAAAGGAAAACCGGATGACAAATTTGTGCCGGTAAATCCTACCATTGAAGATGGATATTTAAACTTACTCTATGATATAGGAGGAACCAAATAATGAGACTTTTTATATTGGAAATCAGACGATGTTTAAAAAATCCATTCTTTTGGATTGTTAGTATAGTACTGTTTCTTTTTGTTAACTCTCAATTTTCAGGGGATGCATCCGGGTGGAGCATAAAAAAACCGGTCCCGGGACAAGAAAGTTATGGAACATCTATCACAGAGGACATGAGTGTAATTCGTCAGCAATCCTTAGTAAATTTATTAGCAGAGTACTCAAACAATAGATATACTACTTATCCTTATGGATTTTATAGAAATATAGAATTGAATACAAAGAAAAATGAGGCAATGGAGAAGCTTTTATCAGCCCTAACAGGCATGTCAATTGAAAAAATTAAATCTATTCAAAGTTTTTCAGAATCTGGCCATAGTGCCATAGAAGGGGATAAGGTATTGTTCCCTGAAGAGGTAGATGAAGTGGTAAATTCCACCAAAAACAATATAACTGATGATGATTATTTAAATTTAATGGATAAAGTAGACCAATTACTTGGAGGAGGCAGTCCTTATTCAAAAAGACTCATTGCTTCAAGGTTTGGGAGAATTCCTAAGAGTTATGAAGAAGCTTTACAGGAATACAACGATATGCTTTACAAAGATAAAATAACCGGTGCTTTTGCCAGGCTATTTTGTGATTATGCAGGAATAGCAGTTGGATTTTTACCTATATTTTTAGTGGTAGCATTTTGGTATCAGGACAGAAAAACAAATATAAGTCATACACTGTATTCAAAAAAAGCATCTTCATCTAAGCTTATATTATCAAGATTTTTTGCAATGCTTATATTATTTACATTTATTATTATGCTTATGGCAACTTTCTATAATATAAAAATTATAGGTGTAAACGGAATAGAAAACACTGACCCTTTTGCCTTTTATAAATATTCTTTCCTTTGGCTGATACCAACTTTAATGGTAGTTTTGTCAGTTGGTATGTTTACAACAATATTAACAAATTCTCCTGTAGGAATTATAGCTATGTTAGGCTGGTGGTTTATAGCCATGTTTGGAAGCGAAGCTAACATGCGGGGTGGATATGGTTTTCAGTTATTCCTAAGACACAACATTTTAGGTGATACGAAAGTTTATCTAAATAATATTCATATAGTCCTATTAAATCGTGGAATTTATATAACAATAAGTGCAATTCTAGTTCTAATATCTATAAAAATATACAATAAAAAGAGAAAAGGGGAGATTTATAGTGGAAGCAGCAAGAAAAATAATAAAAAATGAGATTAAACATCATACCTATGGTCCGATTATTACCTCTTTTATTGTGTATTTATTAATATTTGTGCTATTTGGACTGGTGGAGTTAAAGAAGGATATAGTGATTATGATTGTGGAAAGATTTTTGCCGTTAATGGGAATAATATTAATTTCTCCATGCTTTCAATATGAAATGGATTATGGAATAGAGGATGTTATACGCTCAAAGTCAACCGGTATTCTTACAACTTATTTAATAAGGCTAATATTAAGAATATTTATCTATGGAATGCTTACCTTTTTATTTATTGCATTAATAAAAATTACAGACTCCCAAGTGGAAATGGCATTATATTTCTTTCAATCATTTTCATTAGGGTTATTGTTAGGGTCGTTAGGTTTTTTTGCATTTGGTATTAGTTCTAATTTAATAGGGGTATACTTAGTTCCAATACTATATTATTTACTAAATTGGATGCCTAATTGGAAAGTCCTTGGAGACTTTTATCTTTTTAGATTAAGGTATGGTCTTGAACCTAAAATAGGACTAAATATTTTTATAGCTATAATATTTCTAACTGTTGGGTTATATGCTAATAGAAAATAAATTAATGGAATACTCTAGTAGAATTAGTAAGTTAGATGTTATAATGAGTTAAGATGGTCAAGTTGGCAGTTATTCGTCAATATGCTGACGGTGATACAGTTATCTCAGAATTTATTATGGAGGGTACTCATCGCACCGGTAGTGATTCCTGTTCTTGCAGACAAATCAATTCCAACCTATGTGTACGATGACAGCCTTGTTTTAGGCAATATGATGCTCGCCGCTCATTCTTTAGGGCTGGGAAGCTGCTGGATACATCGAGCAAATTATAAATGTACTTCTATGTGCAGACACTGCTGTTATTCCTGTTCTCCAAAGTGGCCTGATGACTATATGACATCTGCTGTGGCGGATGAGGTATTTTATATATTAAGAAGTTTAGGCTGCTATCATGTGCATATCGGTGGCGGAGAGCCCCTTATTAAGCCTGATAAAATTCTGGATGTTCTTGATGCTGCCCGGAAAAACAATATTGAAATTGAATATATTGAAACAAATTCCTCGTGGTACAGGGATGAAACGTCAACAAATGCCATACTTAAAGAGTTAAAAGATCACGGGGTAAACACACTGCTTATATCCATAGACCCGTTCCACAATGAATATATTCCGTTTTAGAAGGTGAAAGCTTTAATTAAGGCCTGTTCAAAGGCGGGAATGAACGTATTTCCCTGGTTGATGGAATTCTGGGATGATATTGATGCCTCTGTACGGAAACTTCATTCCCCAGTCGTGCCCGGGCTTTTCAATCCCTTTAAGGGAACTGGTGCATGGGGCAGACCCTGGAAAATACCCGATATTTAACAGTCTGAAATCTGAAGGTATAGGCGGCTTTGTAGAACTTGCCGTAAAGGAATATGGATATAAGCCAAGAGAAGAGTATGTAGAAAAATGCGATCTGTGTTATGATATAAGGAATTACCTGGTTTTGGAGTTAGGGCTGGACCTTGCTGACCTGAAGCCGGTAAACCATTATAAATATTAAACAGTTTAGGAACGGTGCAATCGTAAAGAAGAAAACAAAACAATGCACTTATACAGCCTCATTACCAGTAAGAGTTACAAAAAGCCTGCAGGCAAATAAATATCCCTCATACAAAAAATGCATTCATAAACCTAATTTTCTACTTATAAGAGCTAGAAAAAATAACTGATCAGAATTGGATAGCTTTTTTAATGTCCTGTTACAATTTTAGGTTTTTATTCTTAAGTAGTTGATTTATAAATGCTTCAGTTTCATTTTTATATTATAAAGTTAATGTTTTTATTAATCTATTGTAAAAATACAAAACTTAAATTATAATAGTATTAAATTATACTGGAAAGTTAATGATATTATTAACCTAAAAGAAAAATATGAAACCGAGTGATTAATATGAAGTATTACGAAGATTTTTTGAAACTTGAGGTGTTTAACCTTGAAGATGCTCAAAAAGTTGTAGGGAGCACAGAAAATGCAAAAGTCATATTAAATTCATATGTAAAAAAAGGCCTTATAAAACATGTGCGTCGAAACTTGTATTGTGCTGTTAACTTGGAAAACAGAGAAGCTACGGCTGACCGGTATTTAGTTGCAAGCAAAATAAATAATAATGCTTATTTGACTTACCACTCTGCTTTTGAGGTCCATGGATTATCCCACCAAGTAAGTTTTTTAGTATATGTAGCATCCGAGCAAAAGATATCTGATTTTGAATTTGAAGGCGTTTTATACAAATATGTAGGCATAGGAATTCAGGAAGGAATTACTCACTACCGTCTGAATAATAAAATTAGGCTTACGGACCTTGAAAGAACAGTTGTTGATTCACTGGATAGATTAGATTATTGCGGCGGTGTCTATGAGCTGGATGAGATAATAAAAATATGCAGGGTTCTTGATGAAGCAAAACTGGCAAAATATCTTGAAATGTATGATAAACAGATACTTTATAAAAAAGCAGGTTATTTTCTGGAACGATATCAGCAGTCTTTAGGGATAACAGATGGTTTTTTGAGTCAGATAGAAAAAAGGACAGGGAATACGAAAAGTTATTTAGATGAAGAAGCAAAAAACGGTAACGGTATACTCATAAAACGCTGGAGTCTCATAGTGCCAAAACCTCTGGAAGGAAAGGGTGATGTTTTTGTTTAGGTCAGATAAAAAATATTACCTCGAACTTTCTGAAAAGACAGGATTTCACAAAGATGTAATAGAGAAAGTTCACCGACTAATATTGATACTGGAATTTATAAATAGCAATGCTTTTTTAAGAGAGCGATTAGTTCTAAAGGGCGGAACTGCTTTAAACCTAACCGTTTTTGCTTTGCCCAGATTATCTGTGGATATCGATCTGGATTTTCACTCCTATGATAACAGAGAGAAGGTGCTTGAGGAACGGATAAGGGTAAGAGAAATACTACATGGATACTTAGAGAGGGAAGGATATGGTATTTCGAAAAAATCCAAAGATTATTTTGCTTTGGAATCCATTGTAGCTCGTTTCCAAAACAATGCGAGTAATTATGATAATATAAAAATTGAAATCAACTATTCCTTAAGACATCATATTTGGCTACCTGTGATGAGAAAAATAAATACAGAGATTTTTGGCATTAGGGGAGAAGTTAAAACATTACACTATATCGAGCTTTTAGCTGCTAAAACAGCAGCCTTGTTTAACCGTCTTGCGGCAAGGGATTTTTATGATTTATATAATGTGAAAAAGTATAGTATCCTTTCTGAAAAGGTCTTGCAAAATATTTGGCAAAGTACATGGCATCACCACCAATCAGTGTAAGGAGAATCATCAGATATGACGGTGAAACAGTAACATATTGGTATAATGATCATGAAACAAAAGCTAGAAAAGAAGAGAGTTTGGATGTGTTGACCTTTATAGGTCGTATGGTACAGCATATACTTCCGAAGGGATTTCAACGTATAAGATATTATGGTTTGCAGGCAACAAAAACATATGAAAAATGGAGTCAAGTGATAAAAGAAGGTCTTAAGAACTTTTGTAAAGTAGTACAAGGAGTTTATGAAGTAATTGAATCTAGGAATTATAGACAAAGATATAAAGAAAGTAGTGGGAAGGACCCGTTAAAGTGTCCTTTTTGCGGGAGTGAAATGAAAGTATGGAAAATATGGCATCCGATATATGGAGTAATATATGACGAAGAGAAAAATATCAGACAGGGAAAGTATGAAAAATATTCTAAACCAAGAGATAGAGGAGGATGTACCCTTCGGGGGTGCACCAGAATATTACAAATATCGATGTTCTCATTGTCACTTTGAGAACACAATGAATGAGGCCAATGTAGATGTGGCTTTCGGTTGGACTAAGAAAAGGACAAAATGTTCAAGGGGGTTAATGCCCGTACTTGAATGTCCCATTTGTTCATGCTTAACATATGAATGTGTGGATTAAAAAAGTCCGCCCGATAGGGCGATAAGTTCAATGAATAATGCAATGGCATACATTGAGGAGCACTTAACTGATGATATTGATTATAGTGAAGTATCAAAAATTGCTTGCTGCTCAGAGTATCATTTTAAAAGGATGTTTTCTTTCTTATCAGGAATTGGTTTGTCAGAATATATTCGAAGAAGGAAATTAACGCTGGCTGCCCTTGATTTGAAAGGTACAAATTTGAGAATAATCGATGTTGCTGTTAAATATGGTTATGATTCAGCTGATGCATTCTCTCGTGCTTTTCATTCCCTGCATGGCATTCTTCCTTCTGAAGCAAGAAGTGAGAACACACAGTTAAAAGCCTATCCTCGAATGACCTTTCAATTATCAATTAAAGGAGGATGCGAAATGAACTATCGTATTGTTGAGAAAGGACATTTTAAGATCGTAGGATTTAAGAAGAGAGTTCCAATTATTTTTAATGGTGTAAATCCGGAGATTGCAAAAATGACCGAACTTTTAACACCAGAGGTTATTAAACAGTTAAAAGCAATTTCAAATGTAGAACCAACAGGTATTATTAGTGCTTCAGCTAATTTTCCGGAAGGTAGAATGGAAGAGAAAGGAGAATTAGACCATTACATCGGGGTAGCAACAACAAGTAATGAAACTGCAGATTTTGATGTATTAGAAATTGATGGTAGTACCTGGGCTATATTTGAATCGATTGGACCATTTCCGGAAACACTTCAAAATGTGTGGGGAAGAATATACTCAGAGTGGTTTCCGTCTTCAGGGTATGAGGCAGCCCCAGGTCCTGAAATTTTGTGGAACGAGAGTCCTGATACTGGAAATCCAAAGTATCGAAGCGAAATCTGGATTCCGGTAAAGAAAAAAGACTATTAATTACAGAAATATTTTTGATTGAGGGAACTTCCTAGTTAAGTACCCTTTTCATATACAATACAGGTAAAATCTTAAAAAGTGACAAGAAAGTGGTGTAACCATACCCTGGAACACTCTTGTCTTATCAGTAGTATTGTTTGTTGTTATCCCGCTGGCTGGTGGTATAATTACCCGTAATTACATCACAAAAAAGCGAGGACTCGATTACTTTGAAAATATGTTGATATTAGTAAAGACAGCCAGGTAAAAGTGATGAGGAATTTAAAAAAGTAATATCAACAACAGAAACAAAAATAAAAGAGTTAAAAGCAAAACTAAAGTCATAATAATTATAACGCCAATTACAAATCTAGCAGTTGGTGTTATAATTATATATGTCGATATGTTTCCGCCTACCGATAGTGTAAAAGACATCAATCCACTCCGCTCGTTGCATGTGGAAACAGTGGTATTAATGTCGAAAGAAGGAGTATAAATTATATTGAAACAGGATTTTATAATATATGGAAATGCTATTGCCTTACAGGTGTTTCCCAGCACAACAAGTGATCCATCAAAAGAGTATTATGACGAGTACAATGCAGTAAGTAAAAGGCTTAGGGAGACTAGCAATTATCTTGCTGAAAAAATCAAGGAGCGTGGCTTTAATGCTTATTCCCATGTACAGATGTTGAAAATTTGCTCGCAGATATCAATTTATTAAAGTTGAAGAATTGTTTGTATCACCTGAACAACAAGGGTATGGATGTGGAACTGCTCTTTTGAATACAGTTGAAAGCTACATAAAAGAAAAAGGATTAGCAGGATTTACTTAGACTACAAATAAATGATATACTAAAGCACTGGTTGCCGGTGGTTTATCATTCACATGATGAAGGTAAGCATCGCAGCAGTAGGAAATATAGTTCAAAGAAGAAAATATAAATTGTAATTTTATTAGAATATGACAGGAGGCATTGTGATTATGGAATTCATAACTGAAAGACTAATATTACGTCCGTGGAAAGAAACGGATGCAGAGAGTTTATTTAAATATGCAAAAGACCCTGATGTTGGACCTATTGCTGGCTGGCCTCCTCATAAGAGTATTGATGAAAGCCGTGATGTTATAAAAAACGTTTTTTGTGGGCCAGAGTGCTATGCTGTATGTTTAAAAACTGATAATATAGCGATTGGCTGTATTGAACTGAAACTTAATGGAAGTACAGATATGACCAAAAGAGATGATGAATGTGAATTGGGTTACTGGATAGGAAAAGAGTTTTGGGGACAGGGACTTATTCCTGAAGCAGCAAGAGAGCTCATTCGTCATGGGTTTGAAGATTTAAACATGAATGTAATATGGTGTGGATATTATGAAGGCAATACAAGATCAAAAAGAGTACAAGAGAAAGTCGGATTTGTTTACCATCATACATGCAAAGAAGTACCGATACCACTTATGGGAGAGACCAGAATAGGCCATACAAACTATATGACAAAGGAGCGGTGGCAACTCTACTGCTCTACTCTATCAAGGGTTAAGAAATAGTAGGATTTAAAAAGGCTGTAAATCCTTATCTTTTATCTTACGCCAAAATATGTCATATAATTCATAGATAATGTGTTTCATCAGATTATCAGAATAAGGGTATAGGATCTAAGATTCTATCGCATATTCCCGCGAACAGATGCTTTTAAATCAATCCTCCCAACGTTGTTATTGACAGATACTTGTAAAAACCGTAAAATCTTATTGACCGAAAACTGTCAATTATATTTTATCATTCACAAAACTGATTACTCAGTTAAATGTTTACTAATTAAACCATAAGGATGGTATTATGAAAAAAGAAATAAAAATTTTAGTTGTAGAAGATGATAATGATATAAATAATTTGTTATGTAATATTATAGAAAAGAGCGGATATACAGCGCAAGCTGCTTATTCAGGAACTGAAGCAATGATTTATCTTGAACAACAAGAGTGGGATATGGTACTTCTTGATTTGATGCTTCCAGGAATTACAGGTGAAGAAGTTCTTTTAAAGCTTAGGCAAAATAGCTTAGTACCTGTGATTATTATTTCGGCTAAGGGAGAAGCTAAAACTAAGGTGAATGCCCTAAGGACAGGGGCAGATGATTATATTACTAAGCCTTTTGATATTGAAGAAGTTTCAGCAAGAATTGATTCTCTATTAAGGAGATATAAGCATTCAGCAGGTCCTGAACAAAGAAATATTTTAACCCATAAGGATATATGCCTTGATTTGGAATCAAAAATAGTTACAGTAAAGGGAGTTGAAGTAACGTTAACAGCCCGTGAATATGAAATATTATTGCTTTTAATGCAATCTCCAAAAAAGATTTTTACAAAATCCAATATTTACGAAAGTATATGGAGAGATGATTTTTTAGGAGATGATAATACAGTTAATGTTCATATGAGCCATATAAGGAACAAATTATCAAAAGTTAATCCGGAGGAGGAATATATTGAAACTATTTGGGGCATGGGATATAGATTAAAAAATTAAGATTTTCTTAATGATTTTTTAAAGTTCTCTTATGGATTAATTATTATATTAGGAATATAACATAAGAGAGGTAGGAAAATGCAATGAGTGAATATATATTAAGAACTAATAACCTTTATAAAAAATATGTAAAAAACCTTGCCCTTAATAATATAAATCTTGAGATTAAAAAGGGTGATATTTATGGATTTATTGGACAAAATGGTGCTGGGAAAACAACACTACTAAGAATCGCTACAGGTCTTACATTTCCCACTAAAGGAACTGTAGAATTATTTGGACAAAGTAGCAAGAAAGGATTAGTAGAATCTATTAAAAGAGTAGGGGCAGTTGTTGAAAATCCTGCTTTATTTCCAAATATGTCAGCCTATGAAAATTTAGAATTACATCGCTTACAAAAGGGAATTCCAGATAAAAAATGTAGTGAGAGGACTTTAGAATTAGTAGGATTAAAAAACACAGGAAGAAAAAAGGTTGCAAACTTTTCATTAGGTATGAAGCAAAGATTGGGAATTGCCATTGCACTTTTAAGTGATCCTGAATTCCTTATCCTTGATGAACCTACAAATGGCTTAGATCCAATGGGAATAGTTGAACTTCGTCAACTTATAAAAAGGCTAAATAAAGAAAGGGAAATGACTGTTTTAATATCTAGTCATATATTAAGTGAACTACACCAACTTGCCACAAGATATGGTATTATTCATAAGGGAAAACTTATAGAACAGATTACAGCATTACAATTAAATCAAAAATGTAGGCAATATTTAAGAATTAAGGTTGATAATCCTGGTAAGGGAGCTACAGTATTGGAATCTGAACTTAATGCAACGGATTTTGAAATTATGCCAGATGGAATTATAAAATTATATAGTCATCTTAATGATATAAAAAGAGTATCCTTAGCATTGACTAAAAATAATCTTATTATAGAGCACTTTTCACAAACAGGTGATGACTTAGAAAGTTATTTTACAAAACTTGTGGGAGGTGTTGGTAATGATTAATCTAATTAAAGCTGAACTATTTAAGTTAAAAAGGAACAATACATTTTGGGTTTTGATGGGAATAGTAACAGCTTTTTATGCATTGGCTAATTATTTAGTTATAATAGACTGGTGGCAGATGAATAATACGGGTTTTTATAATGTAGGATTAAAAGAGTATAATGCTATGGATATGGTAAAATTACCACTGATTTTTAATTTAATTATAAGTACATTAGCTGGTTTTTTTATTAATGTAGATTATACTACAGGTACTATTAAAAATCAGATATTAAGTGGAAACAAAAGAAGTCATATTTATTTAGCGAAATTAATTGTTTTTTCTTTAGGTGCAGTAATTACTGCTGTAATGTTGCCATTAATTACAGTTGTAGTTGAAACTATTTTATTAGGCCGTAGTGAGATTTATACCGGCACAACAGTTATATATTTATTAAGATCCTTTAGTTTATACACTTTGATTATAATAGCTTATTCATCAATTATAATGTTTATAGCTTCTTTAACTAAGGAAAGTGGAAAGACCATAATTATTGCTATTATTATGACTATTATATTATTTGTAATTGAAAAAACATTAGTCTTAAAATATGAAGTAGTTAGAAGCATATATGAAAATTCTATATTCTATCAAATTTATCAAGCATTTAGTCCTTCTATTACATCTAATGAAATTGGAAAGAATATATTAATTTCTCTAGGAACATTAATTATAATGTCTTATTGTGGCAGTAGGATTTTTAAAAAACAAGAAATTAAATAATAATATGAAAGTGGGTGAGAAAAGTGATATATATAATAATTATTTTAAGTTTATTATTAATATTTTTTCTTACCCAATTATTATTTGTAAAAAAACAAATTAAAAGTATAACAGAACAATTAAGAAATTATAATATAGGAAAAACTAACAAGAAAATAGATATAATATTATTAGACAAGGAGATAGAAAGTATTGCTAGTGAAATTAATAATTTGATAGATCTACATATTCAATCAAATGCTGAGAAGAAATTTGCAGAAAGAGAACTAAGACAAGCCATAGCAAATATCTCCCATGATTTAAGAACACCCTTAACATCTATCTTAGGATATATTCAACTAATGGAAGGTGATGAAGTCACAGAGGAAGAAAGAAATCAATATTTAAAAATTGCTAAGGATAGAACAAAAAGATTACAGATATTATTAAATGATTTTTTTGAGCTTTCTATTATTGAATCTGTTGACTATAGCTTAAAATTAGAAAGTTTAAATATAAATAATATTGTTGAAGAAACTATTATGAACTTATATAATCAATTTAATGAAAAACAAATAATTCCAAGTATTGAAATACCAAAAGAAAAAATTAGTATTATGGCTGATGAGTCTGCTATAAAAAGGGTTATAGAGAACCTAGCTACTAATGCTATTAAATATTCCTATGAAAATGTAGGTATATCACTTGAAAGGTCTAAGACAACTGTAATTTTGACCATAAGTAATGATATAAAGGATCTAACAGAAAGGGATATTGAATTTTTTTTTGATAGATTTTACATGGCAGACAAAACACGCTCAGGTAATGGTACAGGCTTAGGCTTATCTATTTCAAAGAGTTTAATGGATAAAATGAATGGAAAGCTTTCTGCTGAATTGAAGGATGAATACTTACATATGAAATGCAGTTGGCCACTGATAGAATAAATAAGCTAGCAGTTAAAGCCTTAAAGTCTATTCTAATAGAAATAAGTTTACTTATTAAAGCATTAATGTAAGCGTAAAATTGAACCGCACATGGATTATTTGACTTTAAGTAGTACAATCATGGAAAACCGGTTGAAAAAATTGTGAAAAACTTAAAAAAGTGCAAAAAGTGTATAAACTTTTTCAACCAAGACAGGAGTGATTGTATGAATACACGAAAGATTGCAAAAGAATACCGGTTGAGTCAATGGGTACAAATAATAAATGCCAGAAGCGAGAGCGGTAAAAGTGTCAAGAAGTTCTGTGAAGATGCAGGAATAAGTAGGTACGCATATTTTTATTGGCAACGTAAATTACATAAGAAAGCCTTAAGTGAATTAACAATAGCAGAGGAATCCACAAAGTATATACCGGATGGATGGGTTAAACTGAACCCGGAAAAACCGCAATATACAAATGAAGGCATATCTATAGAAGTAAACGGTTGCCATAATAATGGTCCGAAAATTGAACTTAAGGCAAATTGTTGATGTTGTATCTGAAAAAATACCTTTAACAAAGGAGTTCAAGAATTTTCAAATTTGAGAGCATATGCTTATATAGAAAATGGTAAAACTGCTGGACCAGTCGGGGTTATGCATGAAAAAAGTTTTATCCAATATGTAAATCTGAAATTTTTTTGGTAATCTAGATATTGTCAATATAAAGATTTTTGTTACCATAGGGACAGTTCTTATGGTTAACGTCTATTTGCAACTGCCAAAAAATGGACTTATAGATAAGACAACTGGTACGAGATGTGACAATGACTAGGGGATGGTATTACTGTTACTTCTCCCAAAATGAAGAAAGAATATATGCAGGTATTTTCAATAGAAGGTGAAACTATGCTTGAAGTTTTATTTAGTGACAGTGAGAAAGGTTTAATTAAAGCAGCAAAAAAATATAACATAAAAAATATGCCTGGTGAAGTTGTTGGCTATATTGAAAAAAAAACAACCAAAGCTGAATCAGAGAAACATTTTGAAGAAAAAGCAGTTGGGGGAAACCACCAAGATATTGTCAATATAGGCTTTTTACTTGATATTGGAGATATTTCGGGTGAAATTGACGGAAATGAGCGTCAAAATGTTTTCCGAAAAGTGTGGGGAAGATTTGGTTTTGACAATAAGGAGCAAGAACAGTTTTTCCAGGATCAACGCAAGGATATGGAGAAGCTGTTGTCTGCTGCAAAGGATGGCATACCAATACGAATATGGAAAAGCAGCGCTCCTTATTCTGCCTGTGGATTTTACTATGTATGCCATTTATTAAGAAATATTGACTGCAATATAAGTGTTGTTTCTTTACCTGAATATTATCCAATATCTGAGAATGAAACAGTAGAGTACAGTCACTGGGGAGAAGTTGATGCAGGTAAGTTTTATCAATTTTTACCTTTTGAAAAACAATTAACTAATATAGAAAAGAGAATTATTAGTGACCGCTGGCACGGCTTAATGGAAGAGAATGCACCATTGCGAGCAATTATAAATAGATGCAAAAAATACAATAAAGTAGTTAATTTTTGTGATACGGCACATTAAAAAAATTATCGGAGTTAAATTTAGATAGGCATTTTGAAAACAGAGAGGTGTTAATTATGGTTAAGACAGGTATACATGATTGGTTCGGATACCGTATAGATAATGAAGAGAGATTTAAGTTAATAAGGGAAGCTGGGTTTAATAGCGTGCTTTTTTGGTGGGGAGATGAATATGCAGATTATGTAGGTGATAAGAATTTTTTGCCTGGGTTAGCGAGATGTGAACATAGCGCTGGAAAACTTAAAAAGGCCTGAATACCTGCAATTCGTATTTCAAAATATTCAATCCGGCAGGCTTGGATTTTGTTATGATAGTGGGCATGAAAACTGTTACTCAAAAGGTACAGATTTATTAAGCATGTATGGCAATAAGCTTATGGCTTTACATTTGCATGATAACGATGGAACCGGTGATCAACACAGAATTCCGGGCGAGGGCACAATAAACTGGGACATAGTAGTAAGAAAGATAAAGAAAACAACATACCGCGGTGCTGTTACGCTTGAAGTAACTAACGAGTTTTCAGAAATGTATTCTGATATTTCAGCACAGGAGTTTTTAAAAGCGGCAAATGAAAAAATCAAAATGCTGTTTATATAAAGCAGCTAAGCCTATTGATTATTGAGTAATTTGAAAAGGTAGATTTGTTTTTGTAAACGGCGTTTTTTAAAACAACCGAGACTTCAGCAAAATAAATAGCTGATTTGCGCAAACGGTGGAGTGGAACAGATTTGTTCTGCTTTTCAGCCTAACAAAAAAACCCTTAATATAGATGAAATAAGCCCAGAAGATATACAGGAAATTGATAATGCTGTGATTTGGCAAAATAGATATAAAGATACTACTTTTATCGGTTTAAGCGAGGAAAGAATGTTTATGATTATATAAAATAGCATTAAAGATAGACTAGGCACTAGAACGATAATAAATGCATCTAAAAAAAGCAAGTAATTTGTGATAATTTCTCAATATAGTTGTTAAATTTAATAAAATTGGGTATAATATAACCTGAGTTTTGCAGCAAAATGGATTAAAATGAGCCCGAAACCATTGAAATTCAAAGGTTCTAGGGCTCTTTAGTTTCACAAAAAGTTGTAGTGTATTTTTCATTTTTTTGTTTTGGCTAAAATTTTTTTAATGTCACCTAAAGTCCGACTTCTAATAGAAAAATCAATATCAAATTTGTTTCCGATATCCTCCAAGACATTATCGAAATAATCAAACAAATAGAGGTTTGCTTTTATTAGCGTACACTCTGATTTATCGAGACTTTTAAGCATTTTCCCAATACTATAGCGATGATCCATTTTCATTTCGAGAATCCTGGCAATCACAAGTGCTACAAAACAAGTAAGAAAATGTGCCTGAATATGATCCTCCCTCGATACATATACCGGACGAGCCTCCAAATCGCTTTTAGTAACCCGAAATGTCTCCTCAATCTTCCATAACCCTCTGTACATTTCAATAATTCTGTCATCACTTTCTTTATGCTCGCTTGTAACTATGGCATAGTATCCATCAAAAGCTTCCTCTTCTTTGATTTTATCCCAATCAATTGAAAGTGATTTTGAGGGTGTCAGAATCTCACCGGTGTCTTTGTCAAACTCAATCCCTTTGATATAGCCCGCCGCACCGAAGGAGGTGCTTCTTGAATATTTGCCGGGATGAGATATAAGATCCTGTGCTTTTGCAATAACTGCTGCACGTTCTGCTTTTGCCCTTTTGTCATATTTCTCACTGTAAAATATAACCTGCTTTTCATGTACAATCTTTTTCATTTTTTTGCCTGAATTAGAAGTTACCCAAATGGTTCTGGGGTAAAGGCGGGATTTCCTCTTGTATTCATTCCCAATCCATTCATAGCCTTCCTCTTTCAAAACATAATCCTTCATCTCTTTGTTGGCGCCTCGCACCGACAAGCTGAACACATAGCCATCTTTAGCAGAAAGAGTGTACCAAATATTGTCGCCGGTACACATACCTTTGTCTGCTACAACGACTACCCTGCCAAGACCATACTCCTTCTTTATTCTAGAAAAGTTAGGGCGATAGGTCAGGCAATCGTTAGTATTACCAGGAAACAATTGATAGGTAATAGGAATAGCATTTCTGTCTGTAAAAAGTCCCATCTGGACAATTGGATTGGGTCTGTGTTCTTTCGATACTCCCTACACCAAGCCAGAATTTTGATGATTCATTTTCTCCAATCCATATACCCAGTATGTCTTTATATCCCTCAACATTAACACCAATAACCACATAGGCTGCACGATTACATATTCTTCCTTCATCTCTGACTTTATAATGAATGGCATCCATAAAACAAAATGTATATATAGGTTCTAAGGGTCTTTGTTGCCATTCTTTTATTTCAGGAATAATACGGTCAGTAATCCTACTAACCATTTCCGCAGATATTTCCACTCCATAAAGGTCCTTTAGCTGCTCTCCAATATCCCTGGTTGACATGCCCCTTGCGTATAGAGATATTATTTTTTCTTCTATGCCGGAAACATTTCTTTGATATTTAGGTATAATTTTAGGCTCAAACTCTCCTTTACGGTCCCTTGGAATTTGAATCTCAACTTCTCCAAATTCACTTTTTAAAGTCTTAGTAGAATAACCATTTCTACAGTTGTCGGTATTTTTTGCACTACGTTCTTCCTTAGCATAACCAAGCTTTTCTTCTAATTCAGCTTCCATAAGCTCTTGTATAATGTCTTTAAAAATGTCTTTAAGATAGTTCGTGACATCAGTCACACTTTGGAAATTATTTCCCTTCACTATTGCTTTTATCTGTTCTTTTGATAATGTTGACATAAAAAATTCCTCCTTAGCTTTTATTGTTTGTAATTCTTGCCAAGAAGGAATTTAATTATTCATTCATACACAAAATTTGTTACATTCTCTTATACTATATATAATACTGCTAGCCTTTGCACCTTTTTCGGTTTTACAAAAAAGCCAATTTTTACGTCCAATTATAATATATGGGCTAAGCAATAAAGCTGCTTTACATTTTTTACTCAATTGTAACCGGCATATCCATCAGTTTGAAGATATCCCGAAAACTTCTCGAGAAAATTTTTAGGATTTGTTCCTGATCGTGTCCTTTGATATTCATACAAAATTATTGGATTTATATTAGTTCCACTTTTATATAACCACATATAGTGCTTAGTTCTTGATTCATCTCCATTTTTCTCTAAAACTTTCAAAGTAGTTTCATCAGCTTGAATGTAATTTCTTTTAAGTAACTCTTTTTTCATTATTTTATAAACTAGTTCAAATTCATTAGCAGCTCTAACTATCCAATTTGATAATGTTTGTCTAGATAAGCTTAATCCAAGCATCTTAAAATAGTTTTCCTGTCTATATAGAGGTAGCGCATAAAGATATTTAAGACTTATTACATGACTTAATATTTCATTTGAGGCCATACTCTTAGAAAGTAAAGTATTTGGTGCTTTAGAAGTAATTATATTTGTTTTTTCCTCTTCTGGTTGACAAGATTTACATGCATAACTATAGTTTATATGTTCTTCTACATATAGTTTGGCTGGAATATATTTTAATATTTCTTTAGAAGTAGTTCCTATAAAATCCATAGGGGTAGAGCAGCAATCACACTGCCTTTCATTTTCTTCAAGTTTGTGATGGCTTCATTAAAGAGAGATAATTTGCTCACCAGAAAATTTTTCGCTTGATTTTCCAAAAATCTTTTTATTTCTATTTAAAATTATACTTTTTAAATTTTCTATTTCGATTTTTAATGCATTAATTTCTATATCTTTCGATTTTAATTCTTTGTCTTTCGATTCTAATTCTTTATTTATATCAAAAATTAATTTTCTTGTATTTTCATCAAGCTGGATTTCATCGTGAATTTTTTGCACTTATAATAACCTCTAATCTCTTATTTTTTATAACTATATTATATCACAAAACCCTTTATATTACCAGCTTTTAAAGGGTTTTGTTTGTAAAATTTTTAAAAATATTTTCTACCTTTGACGGATTTAAATTTTGAAGTTGTTGTTACTTCATATCCTTTTAATAACCACTTTAACTCGTCTACGTCTACTTTAAGAGCCTCATCTTTTGTCATTGGCCATTTAAATTTATTTTCTTCTAATCGGTAGTAATACAACCAAAATCCATTATCAAAGTGTAATACTTTTAGTTTGTTCATCTGTCTGTTACAAAAAACAAATAGTGCCTTTTCATAAGGATCTAGCTTAAGCTCCATCTTTATTATAACCATTAACCCATCTATACTTTTTCTTAAGTCCGTGACACCACTAGCTAAATATACAGTATCTATCTCATTAATATTTAACAACTTCTTACTATCTCCTTTAGTGCATTTGATAAAGATAACTCATCTGAATTAGATATATATTTTTTAGCCTTTCCAATTTCTATTCTTATTTCATTAGATGGGTTAAGATTATTTTTTACATCAGGTGAGTTCTCTATTTTATTTTTCCTACCATTTAAATTAATAGCATGAAATATTGATTCGTTTTTCTTCCTTAGTTTTTTTCTTTGATAATATAACCTATGGATATTTACATCATACTCTCTACAAAAACCAGATATTGTTCCTTCATATTTTGAGAATTTTTCTAAAATATCCTTCCAATATTCATTTGTCTCTATTTGATTCAATTAAAAAACCTCCTATACTTTTGATAATTCAATTGTATAGCAAGTTTTTTAGTATTTATATCCGTTAATTCTTTTACGCTTACCATATAAGGATATAGAAATTCATTTATCAAAAAAAGGTGAATTTATTTACAGGATACAAGGTGAAGAATTTGTAAATACTGTTTTAAACAAAGAAGATTTAGAAGAAATTAGAAAGTATGCAATCGGAGGAGATAGTTTTAAGCCACGGAGGTTATCACTGGATAGCTTATATTCACTTTTGTATTCACTTTTGACGAGAGAAGTGGTTAGGGATGGCTATCATTATGAGCGTGTTTTTGAAATTAGATGGGACATATACAAAGGTACATCAAAAGAACGTGAAAAAATATTGGAACTTCTAAAAAGCTATGCAGCCCAATACCGGATTCGTGAGGGTGAGAAAACTTATTCAGGACTACACAGTAGATGATTTCACGGATTGGAACTGTAGTTAACAAAAAACACCAAGGTATAGATTGACAATGGTATTTATGGTATGATAAAGTATAATTAAAATCGCTTTTTATTGGAAACTAAATTTAAAAATTTTATTATTACGGAAAAGGGAGTTTGAATGAAATAAGAAAAAAACAGTATTACTTAACTCAAAACTTAAAGCCATTTACAGATGTAAGAGAAAGTAATTGGTACAAAGAAACAGTAAAGATCGCTTTAAAGAGAAACACTTACATCAATTTTTTAATTATGTTATTTTCTATTTTGAAAGGGGATTAAAATGAATAATAAGAAAAAAATAATAGCACTTATAGTTGTTCTTGCTACGCTAGTTCAGGTACTGGCAGGTGGTATGGTTTTTGCATATAATTCTGTAGTATCAGAGAAAGTTGAAGAGAATAATGTACAATTTAAAGACATTTCAGGTCACTGGGCGGAAAACTCTATAAACTATTTAGCAAACAAAGGATTAGCAAAAGGTTATATTGCCGATGATGGATATGTTATAAAACCACAAGAGTTCATAACAAGAGCTGAATTTTTGACAGTATTAATTAACTCAAGACCTGATATTGAATTTACAAATGAAAATGTAAAATCATTTATAGATGTAAAAGAAGGCGAATGGTATAAAGAAATAGTTGATAAAGCTTCAAGTATTGGTATTTTATCCGGATACCCTGATGGTTCATTTAAGCCAAATAATCCAATTACAAGAGCAGAAATAACCGCTTTAATTATGAAATTTAATAACTGGAGTGAAAAGGATATTGATTATGAATCAAAATTATTCTCTGATGTTAAAGAAGGTGAGTGGCATTTCATACCTATATTGGTTTGTAGATCAAAAAAAATAGTGAATGGATATCCGGATGGAACTTTTGCCCCTCAAAGATTTGCTTTAAGAGGAGAGGCATTTGCATTGCTTGCTAATTACGTTAAAAATTATTTACATTCTGCATCTGCGGAATTAGATGATATGGCTCCGATAGTTGAAAACAAAGATATAACAATATATAATCAAAGTTCAACAAGTGTAACTCTAAATTGGTATAAAGCTTTTGATGATAAAACAGCAAAGGAAAATTTAAGGTATGCAGTATATTTATCAAGAAAGGATAATATTTCAAATATTGAAGGTGTACTAACAAATGGAACATTAATCGGTGAATATGAAAAAGATATAGAATCAAAAGAGATAAAGGGATTAGCCTCAGGGACTACATATTACTTTAATGTTGTAGTTAAAGATGATAGTGATAATAAAACGGCATATAATCCAATAAAGGTTTTTTTTAGAGAAAGTTCATCAAATATACAGACAGGAGCAGATGATTCAAAGGTGATTATAACTTCACCGCAAATGGGTAGCTCACGGTATTATACCTATGAAAGCCATGTAGATATATCAGGTGTATTTACAAACAAAGAAATAGATAAAATATCTTATTCGGTGTTTTATGAGGGGAAAGAGGATAAGGATTCATCCTACCCCGCAATAACAAAAGGGTCATATGATAAGAACACCAATACTACAAACTGGTCAATCAAGGACTTTCCCGCAAAATATCTTTGTGTTACTGTAGAAATTTATATAACAGATAAGTCCGGAAAGCGGCACATGGGATGGATAGACATTGTTCAAGAAGGAGATGATGATAATGACGGTTTATCAAATTATCTTGAAAAACTTCTTGGAACAGACCCGAACAATCCTGATACAGATGGTGATGGCTTGACTGATTGGGATGAGATATACATTTATGAGACAGATCCCCTTAAATACGATACAGACGGTGATGAAATAAGCGATGGGGATGAAGTGTTATATGTATATGTTCGTGATATGGATTCCGAGGGCGCCATATCTTTTACAAAGAAATTAAAAAGCGAGTTGGAACCGGATATAGCTAGAGCTTTAAGAGTAATTTACAAAGATGATAATTATGTTCCGCCTGATCTTGATTTAACAAATGAAGATGATAGAGATTATTACATGTGGTATTATGAGTATATACCTAGGAGTTATGTAATATTAGATCCATTAAATCATGATACAGACGGTGATGGTTTGCCCGATGGGTTTGAGCTATATTCGTCTATGACGAACCCTTCCGCTTATGATACCTACAATGATGGTATAAGTGATGCCGACAAGGATCCGGATGGAGATGGATTAACAAATCTTCAAGAATACATATACGGAACAGATCCACTGTGTTATGATACCGATGGAGATGGCATATCAGATGGCGATGAGATTGAAATTGGTACAAATCCTCTGTTAAGAGATTCAGACAATGACGGAACTGATGATCTTGAAGAAATAATGAGAGGAACAGACCCAAATGATCCTGATAATGGTGGAATAATAATGGTGGAATAGACGATATAGCTAATATGGTAGAACAGCGTTTAGACTATGAAAATATTAAGCATCTGGACGATGGTAATAACGTTGCAGTACCTTCAATAACCATTAATGGGACAGGAGATATAAATAAAACTACTGAAGTCTATAATGCTTTAGCAAATCCACTAATCAAAGAATTTGAAAGCATAATAATAGGATACCCTATAGAGATAGAAACAAGTTCAAAATTTGAAACAGCAGAAATAAAGTTCTGTTTAAATCCTGAATTTATATCAAAAGAAGACATCAACAATCTCAGGATTTTTTACTATAACAAAGAAATTAATGCTATAGAAATATTAGATACAGAAATAAACGCTGATGAATTGGAAATATATTCAAACGTGACACATTTTAGTATTTATGGAGTTATAGATATAACAAAATATGCGGAAGAAATGCAAGTACATAATGAAGAGAGTAAGCTTGAACGTGGTGTTGCAGATATTGTTTTTGTAATTGATACAACAGGTTCAATGTCAGGTACAATTAACAACGTTAGAACAAATATTAACAGCTTTGTGGATATGCTTGCATTAAAAGACGTTGATGTGCGTTTAGGGATTGTTGAATATAAAGATATTTATGAGGATGGACTGGATTCAACCAAAGTATGGAAATGGCATGAGACTGTATCGGATTTTAGAGAAACGATGAGTAATTTAAAAGCTTCAGGAGGAGGAGATTCTCCTGAAACAACTGTAGATGCACTTGAAGCAGCAAGAAGAATGGATTTTAGAAGTTATGCATCTAAGTTTATTATTGTATTTACAGATGCTACAACAAAACCTGGTTCCCGTTATGAAGGTATAGCAACTTTTTCAGATGTTACACATAAACTTATTGATGACAGAATATGCGTTTCAGTGGTAAGTAGAAAAACTCATATGGATCATTACGAAGATTTATATATGGCTACAACAGGTATATGGGCAGATTTATACAGTAATTTTTACAATGTGCTTTCTCAATTATCAGATCGTATTGCAACAGGGACTATGGGAGATGGTGTCTGGATCCGTTTATCAAATGGAACTGCAGTTAAATTAAACAAATATCCTGATAAAAATGATCTTATTACTGATACAGATGGAGATGGAATTCCAGACAGCCAGGAACTCATTGAAGAAGTGGAAATTATTATACAAATGCCTACAGGTCCTTCATATAAATTTAATGCTTGGACTTTTGGATCAAATCCTGCAAAGGCAGATACGGATGATGATGGAATATTGATTCAGAAGATGAAAATCCATTAACTCCTGATGGTATTGTAAACCTAACTGTAACTCCGCTAGAAGGAAATGTAACAGACCCATTTTTGTTTACAGCTGATGTTGCTCCTAAATTAAAAGATAAATTTGATTACATATTATTACAATTCAGATTACCTGGCGGGGCTTGGATTCAGTCAAGGGATATCCTCGCTAATCCTGATTATATAAGCAGATTTTCAATGAATTTCGATCATAATATTGGAGATAGTGAACCTGAAAGAAAAGGTTTTGACAGGTACAAGAAAACAATTTGGATACTAGATCCCGGGACTCAGGAAAGACAGGGTTTACGGTATTTTAGAGTACTTGGAATTTACAAAGACAGGACACAAAAACCTTTTACTTCGACAGAAATGGCGTTTATAGTAAATTCAACTTCAATAACTTTAAGTGGACTAACAACGTCTGTAATTGAAGGAACGCATAATTTTACAATAAGAAAGTATGATAACAATGTAAAGAAAATAGGAGTATATTTAATGGGAGATACAACCGATGTTCCGGATTATGTCCCAGAGTACGGAAGATATATCGCATCAGAAAAAGAAATTGGAATTATTAATCCTATTGATGGGACTATATCATATAATTATGCATTTGATTCAACACAGTATAAGAATGGAAAATATGAGCTTTATGCAAAAGCATTTGATTCCGAAGGGAAAAAAATACATGAAACATATCATAAGGAGTTTTCAATAAAAAATAAAGCGGCTGTTCCTGAGTTCTCAGTGGAACCGGGTTGCTATAATGAAAAGCAAGTAGTAAGGTTATCAAGCAAATCACCTGGTTCATACTTTTATTATACAACAGATGGAACTACACCAACATTAAGTTCGCAAAGGTACGATGCAACTAGAGGAATTGTTATAGATAAGACTACTACCTTAAAGGTATTTGCTTGGAATATAAAGTATGAAAACAGCCCTGTTGTTGAAGCAGAATATATAATAGACCCAACAGCCTTGCCAAGTGGGAAATGGAATTTTCACAAGGGTGGTACAGATAGGTTATCATATTTGTCTGATAAAGATTTAAATAGAACTAATCTGACTAAGCTTGAAGAAGCAAGCAAAAATTTAACAATAAGGCTAAAAAGAATAAATGAAAGAATAAAAACTGAAGTTGCTCAAAAATATTTAGATTTGGCAGGTTCAAAAGCACCTAGCGCATATAATACTAAACATAAAGTAATAGCTGCGTTAACATGGGATGATACTAAAGTTCAAAAATTATATAATAAGGGTGGGATGTATCAGAAATATGGAGTAGACCAAAGAATGCTCTTAGCCATAATTTACCAGGAAGGAACAGGAAGTTTTAATACTAATTCGGAGGTAAAAGATAAATATGGGGGAAATTATGTCCAACCTGACTTTGAAAAAGATATCGCAGCAGCATTGGAAAACCATGGTGTAAAGAAATTAAATGCCTATAAATATTATTGGAAGCAATTTGAAGATAGTATTAAATCTCTTGCTAAGACTAAAGGAAATGCTAATATTACAAAGGGTAAAGGAGATTTATATCAGTTCCTAAACTATTGTACGTTAGGAGCAACTATTGAAAATGGGGTTATAACTAAAGTATCTACAATGGGCATGTATGCTGAAGATAATGACTGGTGGAGCAAAGTCAAAACAATATTTGATGAGATTGTTGAAAACAATGGTAATAACCCAAGTGAGAAATATTCTGAGTTTGTTAAGACTATTAAAACTCCAATAAAAGCTGGGTATGAATTGCCGAAAGTAAAATTTATTGAAACATCTAATGGTAAAGTATGGTCTGATAATAATACTTGGTTGAGTGGATATAGTTTAATAACAGCAGTGTTAGATGATTCACCTTCGATTTCTTTTCCTTTAAAGTATCAGATGAAGGCAAACAATGCTGATACCAGTAACTTAATTTATCAAGTACAGACGTTACTAAATAATAATCTTTCACCGGATTTAAAAAGTATGCTATCATTAGAAGTAGACTCCCATTATGGTCGACGGACAACAGCCGTTGTAAAGCTGTATCAGCAACAGAATAATGCTAAAGAAATAACTGGCGAAGTAAATGAAGAAATGTTTAATTTACTCAAAAGCGGTTCTTGGAAACTTACTAAACCAGGAGAAGGTAAATATGTATTGAAGGATACAGGGAATTATTCATACTATGAGTGGGTATCAACAGATTCATCCCAATGGATGTCTATTAACAAGTCGAGAAATGATCTGGTAAATAAAGCAAAAGAATTATTGACAGTACATAATGGTGACCCCTTACATTATTTCTGGGGAGGAAATTTTGGAAGAGATGGCGGAGCATATTCAGGTTATCATAAGAATTGGGGGAAAACCGAGAAAGTTACGGTAGGAGGCAATTGGTCAACCGGAAAAAATGTACCCTATGGGCGAGACTGCAGCGGTTATGTGCAATGGGTATATTACCAAATAACCGGTATAGATATTGGAAACACAACATATGCACAAAAAGATGGAATCTGGTTGGAAGAGATAGATCGATCTCAAGCAAAACCCGGTGACCTTGTCTATAATGAAAATTTTACACATGTTGGGATGTATATAGGAAAGGACACGGACGGTTTACCTATGTTTATACATGCTGCTGGTTCAGCTTATGGAACGCCTGAGGTTAAAAGTCTTTGGGGGGATGATGGGAACAGTGAATCGCTTGATAAACTCAGAGAAATGGATAATTGCTATGTGACCGGAAGAGTAATAATCAGCAAATTTAATCAAAGCCTAAATGACCCGCAATACAGCAGAATAAAAAGCAGTGCTCAATTCGTTATAAATAAAGATGGAAAGGATGTAGTTGTTCCATATAGAGATGTAAAGGTTATAAAGGAATACAATAAACCTGATAGATTTGAATATCATGATGCCAAGACAAATACCAAATATCAAGCTTCAATTAAATCACTGCCGATGGATGTAAACAACTACGGCCAAAATTTGAAAAGATACTTTAGAGTTAAAGTTAGATTTTCGGAAGAATAACAATGATTTGATATTTTATAATGTTTTAGAAATTCAAGGTATTAAACCTTGAATTTCTAAAGCTAACTACTATTTTATAAAAAACATTAGAGGAGGGTCTATATGTCAAAAATATTTAAAACATTATTTTTTACGGTAATCATAGTAATTTTAATCCCAGGCTGTAAAATAAAATCTGACAATGAGGTTAAAGTGACTTCAACGACGGACATAAAAGACATAATACCAAGTCCAGGGTCTGAAAACACAATGAAAACTGCGGAGACTCCGACATCTGAACCTTATATTCACAGTGTAGAGACTCCGATACCTGAACCCTCCCATAATGTAGAAGTAAATAAGATTGAATATATAGGAAATTATTTAGGAGAATGGATAAGCCAAAACAACACTGAGGTTATAGAAGATGTGGAAGGAAGTGTGATAGAAGATACTGATGATGATAAAAAGGGGCGTATGGAAATAACATTAAATGAACAAAATGAACCCCAAGTTTATATTTGGATGATGTCCAGAATTAGTAGAACATTTGAAGGTACTTTTAAAGTGGCTTTTGATGAAAAGGGTACAGCTATAATTAATGATTTAGACGGGGCTTTATTTAATGATGCGGATGGAGAAATAAAAAGCATAAAAATAAAACTTGGACATAATAGATACTCTGTTTCAGTAGATTTTATTTATGATGATAAAACAGTATATATGGGGTTTATAAGGCTGGATCAATATAGTAATATAGCCAGATGTATGGAGATTGTCAGAGATATAAACGGTGTGAATAGTAATAAAATTGATGATGGAAAATATATTATCCGTTACAGCGGAATGGATGATGATGGAATAGTAATTATTATCTCAAGAGTTGAAGATACTTGGGTTCAGGCAAGGTACGTATTTGATCCCGAGACTTTGCAATACAAAGTTGATTAATAACATTCTAAATCCTTAATAATATCCTATGATATTCAAAAGAAGGATATAAGCCTTGTGTCTTGCAGTCATATAATGATACCGTTAAATCCAACTTCCCATTGTATTTAAAATTGTAATATAATAAAATGGTATAGATATTTAATAATATTTGTGGAGGGGATCATGTTACTTATAAAAAATGGCAAAATACTTACAATGGCAGGAGAAAACTATGAAAAAGGATATATTTTAATAGATGGGAAAAAAATAATAAAGGCAGGGGATATAAAAGAATTAAAGGAAAATGAATTAAAAGGCAGTGACATAACTGTTATCGATGCAGAAGGGAAATATGTACTTCCTGGATTTATTGATGCTCACTGTCATGTGGGAATGTGTGAAGACTCTATAGGTTTTGAAGGGGATGACACAAATGAAATGACAGATCCTATAACCCCTCATTTAAGAGCTATAGATGGTATATTCCATATGGATAGATCTTTTGTTGAGGCCAGGGAAAACGGTGTTACCACAGTTGTTACAGGTCCCGGCAGTGCAAATGTAATAGGCGGTCAATTTGCAGCACTAAAGACATATGGCAGACGGATAGAAGAAATGATTATAAAAAATCCCGTTGCTGTAAAAGTAGCTTTTGGGGAAAATCCCAAAATTGTATACGGAGAAAAAAAACAAACTCCGTCAACCCGTATGGCTACTGCGGCACTGCTTAGGGAAAATTTAATTTTGGCAAAAGAGTATAGGGAAGCCCTTCAAAAATACAATGATGACAAGGCAAACAATGATAAGCCTGATTATGATATGAAGCTTGAAGCGTTGCTTAAGGTGCTGGATGGGGAAATACCTTTTAAAGCCCATGCCCATAGGGCAGACGATATTTTAACTGCAATAAGGATTGCCAAAGAATTTAATGTAGCGTTAACAATAGAACATTGTACAGAAGGACACTTAATAAAGGACATACTGTGTGAAGAAGGTGTGGGGGTTATAATAGGTCCCTTTATTTCCGACAGGTCTAAGGTGGAGCTAAAAAATTTAACTGCAAAGACTCCCGGGATTTTGTCTAAGGCCGGCGTTAAAGTAGCTATAATGACGGACCATCCATGTACACCTATACAGTACTTGACTGTATGTGCTGCAATGGCAGTAAGGGAAGGGATGGATGAAGAAGAAGCACTAAAAGCCATAACAATTAATGCAGCACTTTTAAGTGGCATTGAAGACAGGGTTGGAAGCATTGAGGCCGGAAAAGACGGGGATATAATTATATTTGACGGGCATCCTTTTGAATACAAATCTAAAGTGATAACTACAATTATTGACGGAAAGGTAGTTTATGAAAGAAAAGATGATGAAGGAATTTAAAACATTTTCACAGGAAGAGACAATTGAAATTGGAAAAGCTTTAGGAAGGCTTTTAAATACAGGAGACATTGTATGTATTAACGGGGATTTGGGGACAGGGAAGACTGTCTTTACAAACGGCATTGCAAAATCCCTTGGAATTAAAGAGCATATAACAAGCCCTACATTTACCATTGTCAATGAATACAGTGGCAGGGTGCCTTTTTATCATTTTGATGTTTACAGGATTTCTGATTCAGAGGAGATGTTTGAAATTGGTTTTGAAGAGTATTTGTATGGCGAAGGAATTGTTGTAATAGAATGGGCTGACATAATAAAAGATATACTTCCTGAGGAAGTTATACAGGTTACCATTAAAAAAAATCTTGATTTAGGAATTGATGCAAGGATTATAGAAATTGTATTTAACGGCAGTAAATACCGTGACTATAAAAGCAGATTGGTAGTGGGGGATAAATAAAATGAAAATACTTGCTATAGATACTTCATCTCTTGTTGCAGCTGTATCAGTGATGGAGGATGAAAGACTTTTAGGAGAATATATTGTAAACCACAAAAAGACTCATTCCCAAAGGCTGATGCCTATGGTGGAAAGGATTTTAGAGGAACTGGAATTAAAACCTTCGGATATAGATATTTTTGCAGTATCCACAGGACCGGGTTCTTTCACCGGCCTCAGAATTGGTGTTACCACAATAAAGGCTATGGCTTATGCAACTTCTAAGCCCGTTGTAGGTGTACCAACATTGGATGCTTTAGCATATAATATTTTAATTGAAGATTTTATTATTTGCCCTATAATGGATGCGAGAAATAATCAAGTATACACTGCACTATATGAAAGAAAGGACGGAAAACTTAATAGAATAAGTGATTATTTGGCACTTCCTGTTGATGAATTGGCTGACATTATTGAAGAAAAAAACAAAAAAGTGATTTTTCTAGGAGACGGGGTTGAAAACCACAGGGATTTTTTCAAAAACAGGCTAAAAGACAGCTGTGAATTTGCCCCGGGAAGCATGAGACTTCAAAGGGCATCTTCTATTGCTGAAATTGCCTATATGAAGGCAAAAGAAGGGAAAACAGAGTCTTCCTTTGAGCTTACGCCTTTTTATCTTAGAAAGTCCCAGGCAGAGAGAATGTACGAAAATAAGATGTCGGCTGACAAAAATTCCTAAAAAGGGTATAAAATTATGAGTACAGAATGTGTTAGCATTTCTTACATGAAAATTGAAGATGTTGATGATATATTGGTTGTTGAAAATTTATGTTTTCCCGTTCCCTGGTCAAAAGAATCCTTTATACGGGAATTGTCAAATAAAAGCCTTACCAGATACATTTGTGCAAAAACAGGGGACAGGGCAATAGCATATGCAGGAATGTGGAAAATATTTGATGAGGGACATATTACAAATATAGCAGTTCATCCTGAGTACAGAAAAAAAGGTATCGGCGGGAAGTTGGTTTACCATCTTATAAATATTGCAAGGGAAGAAAACATTAAGAAGATGACCTTAGAAGTTAGAAAGAGTAATATTGCCGCCCAAAAATTATATTTTAAATATGGTTTTGAAATAAAAGGGATACGAAAGGGATATTACTCTGATAATGGGGAAGATGCCATTATTATGTGGAAAGAAAACATATAGGAAAATACAGTGTAGTTATTTAAAAAAGACCACTATCTTGTATGAATTTGTTGTCTAATAAAAAAGGGTTTTATAAATTCTAGTAGAATATATACTCATTAATTGAATTTATCATCTATGCATTTTATTTTTCCAATCTCAAGCAACCAATCCTTATACCAACTGGTTTAAAGGGGGAATTTGTATGTCACGGACAAAGAAAGTATCCTACAATAAGCTGAAGAAAGAGTGTAAACCGGACTTTTTTAAGTTTGAAGATACTTCTAAGTTAACTTTTTCAGATGATATAATTGGTCAGGAACGGGCAGTAAAGGCCATGGAATTCGGGCTTAATATAAAAAGCAAAGGGTATAACATTTTCATGTGCGGCATGACCGGAACCGGAAAAACAAGTTATGCCCAAAATATTGCAAAGAAAATGGCAAAGAAATCAAAAACTCCTGATGACTGGTGTTATGTATACAATTTCGACGATTCCAACCGTCCTAAAGCTATTAACCTCCCTGCAGGGCTTGGCAAAGTATTTCAAAAGGATATGGAAGAGTTTGTAAAGGTGCTTAAAATTGAGATAGCTAAGGCCTTTGACAGTGAAGACTATGAAAGGGAAAAGGCCGCTATAGCAAAAGAATACCAGGCTAAAAAGGCAGAATTAATGGAGAAACTCAATAAAGATGCTGAAAGGCAAGGTTTTAAAGTAAAGACCACCAATGCAGGGATGTATTTTCTGCCGGTTATTGAGGGAAAAACCATAACAGAAGAAGAGTATGCCAATTTAGATGAAGAAGTAAAGCATGAAATAAATGAAAAGTCAAACATGATACAGATGGAAACGTTGGAGATAATAAGGCAAATTAAAAATATAGAAAAAGAAGCAGAAGAAAGGGTTTCAGAATGGGAAAACAAAATAGCATTGTTTGCAGTTGGAATACAGATAAATGATTTAAAAGAAAAGTATAGGGATTACAAAAAAGTTTTAGACTATCTTGAAAAGGTACAGGAAGATATATTAAAAAATCTTGATAAATTTAGAGATGAAGAACTTACAGAAGAACAGCAGCTGCTTCTTCCATGGCTTAAAACCTCTGATGAGTCCCATACTGACAAGTACAAAGTAAATCTTTTAGTTGATAACAGTGAACTTGAAGGTGCCCCTGTGGTTACTGATTATAATCCCACCTATTATAATATCCTTGGAAAAGTAGAGCATGAAAATGAGTTTGGAACTATGATAACAGATTTTACAATGATAAAGAGCGGGCTGTTTCACCAGGCAAATGGCGGCTACCTAATACTTCAGGCAAAGGATGTCCTTAACAATATCCAGTCCTGGGAAGCGCTAAAGCGGGTGTTGAGGACAGGGGAAATAGCCATTGAGAACATGAAAGAGCAGATGGGGCTTATTGCTGTTTCAACACTAAAGCCAGAACCCATACCTGTAGATGTAAAAGTTATTTTAGTTGGAAGTGAATACATTTACCAAATGCTCTACGAATACGATGAGGAGTTTAGAAAACTCTTTAAGGTTAAGGTGGACTTTGATGCAGAAATGGATAGAAACAGTGTAAATATGAGAAAACTTGCCCAGTTTATAGGGGCATTTTGCAACCGTGAAAAAGTCCCGCATTTTGACAGGACGGGTGTTGCAAAAGTTGTTGAATACAGTTCTAGACTTGTAGAAGACCAGACCAAACTTTCCACACGGTTTAATGAAATTGTGGAAATACTAAGCGAATCTGTTGCCTGGGCTGAAATAGAAGGCTGTTCCCTGGTTACCGGCGAACATGTTAAAAAGGCTATACAAGAAAAGATATACAGATCCAACAAATATGACAAAAAGCTATTGGAACTTATAAAAGAGGGCACAATAATGATAGATACCGAAGGGGAAGTGATAGGGCAAATAAATGGTCTTACAATAATTGATACCGGGGATTATTCCTTTGGCAAACCTTCTAGAATTACTGCAAACACCTTTATGGGTGAGAGGGGAATAGTGAATATTGAAAGAGAAGTGGAAATGAGTGGGACTTCCCACTCTAAGGGAATTATGATTCTAAGCGGTTACATTGGTCAAAAGTATGCCCAGGATATGCCCCTTTCATTAACTGCCAGCCTTTGTTTTGAACAGCTGTATGGCGCTGTTGACGGGGACAGTGCATCCAGTGCAGAGCTTTATGCAGTGCTTTCAAGCCTTGCAGAGGTTCCTATAAAGCAAAGTATTGCAGTTACGGGTTCTGTAAACCAAAAGGGTGAAATTCAGCCTATAGGCGGGGTTACGGAAAAGATAGAAGGGTTTTTTGAGCTTTGCAAATTAAGAGGGCTAAATGGTCAGCACGGTGTAATAATACCTTATCAAAATATAAAAAACCTGGTTTTAAATGATGAAGTGATTGAAGCTTGCAAGGAGGGGAAATTTAATATATATGCTGTAAAAACTATAGATGAGGGAATTGAAATACTGACAGGGAAAAAAGCAGGTACCAAAAACAAAAATGGGAAATACCCTCCCGGAACGATAAACTATCTTGTATATGAGAAGCTTAAAAAATTCTCAAAAGCAGCATCGGCAGAAAAAGCAACAAATAAATGAGGTAAATTGCAATTTATCAAAAATTAGTATAAAATAAATTAAAATCAGAGTAAAATAATTTAAAATTAGTATAAGACAAATTATGTTTTAAAAAATCTTTTAATGCGACAAATTACACGGGGAATTTCCCGGGAAATGTAGAAAATAAATAAAATGTAGAAATTAAATAAAAAGGAGTTTAAAATGAATATAAAAAAATTGATAAACTTAGTTATTTTATTTCTTGGGGTTTTGGGGGTACTAAATTTTTTTATTCTTACATGGGTAAATCCAGTTTTTAATTTTGGTGCATTTATAATCCTTATTGCAGGGATTTGCCTGATAATAACTGCAATTTTAAGGATTAATGGTAAAACCCATATATTTAGCATTAAAAATAAAATAATCAGGAGAGTTTTTGCTTTGCTAGCAGGGTTACTTGCACTTTCATTTGTCCTTATTCAAGGACTGATTATTTTTTATGCCCAGGAAGATGATAATATTGAAGAAGCAGATTGCATGATTATACTTGGCGCCGGCCTTATTGGGGATTATATTCCCCTTACTTTACAGTACAGGCTGGATAAAGGAATTGAGTACCTTAATAAAAATCCCGATTTAAAGGTGATTGTCACCGGTGGGCAAGGTCCGGGTGAAACGGTGACGGAAGCTTTTGCTATGGAAAAATACCTTATAAATAACGGGGTGGATGCTTCCAGGATTATTAAAGAAGATAAGGCAACCAGTACCTTTGAAAATTTTAAATTCTCAAAGGAAATACTGGATGAGATAAATGGTGAAGAAGCTCATAAAATAATAGTTGTTACAAATAATTTTCATATGTTTAGGAGTAAAATGATTGCAGAGAGGGTAGGATTTACAGTTTACAGACTTCCAACCAAAACAAATACCAGGGTTTTAATTAGCTGTCATGTAAGGGAGTATTTTGCAGTAATTAAGTCTTTTATTTTTGATAAATAGTCTATATACCATCTCTCCTAAATTAGTAACACTTTTCTTAAAGTTAACATAATTTATAGTAAAGGAGTATATTTCTCTGAAATTAGTAATAAAGGAGAGATGGAGATGTCTAATAAGAGAATTGACGGCGGCGGAACAGTTTATACTGGAAATTTTGCATCTTTACTGGCTAATTATATTGGTGAAACAGTAACAATTTTTACAAGCAGTGGGGGACAGTCAGGTGCAGGCTTTACAGGGGTTGTACTATCAGTTAATCCTGTTTATGTAAGGCTGATTACAAGGATTGGACCTCCTCCAGGTTGCGCACTAGGAAATTCTTGTACAGGATTTAACGTAGGATATGGTGGAGGCTATGGCTCAGGGTATGGTTCAGGCTATGGCGGAGGCTACAGCTCATGTTATGGCTATGGCTCAGGAAGTGTAGGCGGTGCTTCCTCAGCCGGCGGCTGGGATTCAAAACCTGTTTATACAGTAGGCTCTGTAACAGATATACCTATTTCAGCTATAGTATCATTTGTTCACAATGCCGTATAAAATGCAGTAAAAATATGGTATAACAAAATATGTAAAGTGCATATAAAATTAATATGCATTAATAAAGTGAAAAGTTAAAGGTGATTGTCTAGTGGGTTTTTTTGGGGTATTAGAAAAAAACTACAAAATAAATCTTAACAATCAACAAAAAGAAGCAGTAACACATACCAGAGGACCAGCCCTAGTGTTGGCTGGTCCGGGATCTGGAAAAACCACTGTAATTGTTTCAAGGACTGCTTATCTTATACTAGAGCTTAAAATAAAGCCGGAAAACATTCTCACCTTGACATTTAACAGGGCTGCAAAAATCGAAATGGAAAAAAGGTTTAATAGAGTATTCAGTGATTTAATTTCAGGCAAAAAAGTTCATTTTTCAACTTTTCATAGCTTTTGCAATTTAGTGGTAAAAGATTATGAAAAGATGCAGGGAAAGTATTTGTCCAGAATTGAAGGCAATGAGGAGTCAAAAAATAATAAAAGGCTGATTTTAAAAGAAATATATGAAAATATAAACGGCAGTCGGATAAATGACGACCAACTTGAAAATCTCATAAATGACATTGGCATTATAAAAAATAAAATGATAAAAAATATTCAAGAATTTGAAACAAATATTAAGAATTTTTCCCGTATATATAATAGTTACGAAGAATATAAGAAGGCAAATTTACTGATGGATTTTGACGACATGCTTACATTTGCCTATGTCATTTTAAAAAAGTTCCCTAGTATTTTAAAAAAGTATACCGGAAGGTATACTTTTATTCAAGTAGATGAAGGACAGGACCTTTCAAAGATTCAGTTTGAAATTTTGAAGCTTTTAACAGGTCCTGGGGATTTGGCGGGTTTTAAGGAAAAGAATATTTTTATAGTTGCAGATGATGACCAGTCCATATATGGGTTCAGGGGGGCAGAACCGGAATATATACTTAATGTGGAAAAGCAGTTTGGCGGATGTTCCTTCTATTATCTTAACAACAACTACCGTTCTACAGCTAATATAGTACATGTAAGCAGTAATTTTATAAAAAACAATACCAGAAGGTATGAGAAAAAACACAGTACTTGTAATGAATATAAGTATGACCCTTTTATTATAGAGGCAAGGGATCAGACTGCCCAGTATAATTTTATTGTGGACAAGGTAAATGAACATTTGAGTAAAAAAAGAGATTCTACCATTGCCCTTCTTTACAGAAATAATATTTCTTCTATTCCGCTGGCAGAAGCCCTTGACAGAAACGGAATAGCTTTTAATGTAAAGCAAAACAAATTGTTTTTCTTTAACCACTGGGCTGTACAGGATATTTTAGCTTTTTTAAAATTTTCACTGGATCAAACAGACATAGATTCTTTTTCAAGAATATACTACAAAATGAACAGGTATATTTCAAAAGCAATGTTAGAATATGCTCTGAAGGCTGGTTATAAAAATTCAGTTATAGACGGGATTTTAAAGGATAGTGATTTAGAGACATACAGAAAAATGACCCTTTTAAATGTCAAAAGTGAGTTTAAAAAGCTGTCTAAGAAAAAGCCTTTTGATGCTTTAAACTACATTGAAAAAAACTTTAACTATTTTGGCTATGTAAAAGAATACTGTGACGGAACAGGTCTTTTTTATGATTATATATACAGCCTTTTTGGGGTTTTGAAAGTAATGGCTTTAAAATGCAAAAAAATTACTGATTATTTGGAAAGGATTGAGGAAGTAAAGGAACTTTTAGAAAATCCGTCATCGGAATCCAGAGTGACCATATCCACTATACACTCAAGCAAAGGATTGGAGTATGACTGCGTTATGATGCTGGATATGCTAAACACCGAGCTGCCGGGTGAAAGTGCTATTGACCTTGCAAGAGAGGAAAATAAAGCAGAGCTTCTTGAAGAGGAAAGAAGGCTGTTTTATGTTGGAATTACAAGGGCAAAGGAGTATCTGTATTTAATATATCCAAATTTCAGGAATGGATTTAAGGAAGAAAGGACAATTTTTATAGATGAAGTATTGGAATGTATGAGAGTGAAGACTTTAAATGACATTGCAGAAGGGATGATTGTAAATCATAAGCACTTTGGAAAAGGGGTAATTGCAGCAATTTTGGAGGAAAATAAAGACAAGGTTATTGTAGAAATTGATTTTAACGGTGTAAGGCGTAAGTTTGACTTAATTATGTGCCTGGAAAAAGGTATTCTAAAAATATATTAGTATTTATTTTTAGAATTGCATAATTGTCAGGTTAATGGATTAGTTGGTAAATACATAATATTTATGTTATTTCTAGTTGTTTTTTTCTGCAATATGGTATAATATAAATAGCAAATTATATGCCAATATAAAGTAATATTGTGATGGTATACAATGTAGATGATGAGGGGGGGTGAAAGTATGAAAAAAATTAATATGAAAAAGATTATTATATCACTACTCATTGTTATTGTTTTAGGAATAGGGATATATGCCGGAATATATTATTCCCAGCCCGAAAATGCTCCACTTATGGCATCTTGGGCAATAGACATCTATGACCATGAAGTGATGGTAGAGGACTCAGAAAATGTATTTATTGGAACGGTTGAGAGCGTTGACGGAAATAAAAAACATGAGGGTACTGGTATCCCATGTACCATTTATCAGGTTAAAGTGGATGAAAATATCAAGGGAGAATTAAACGGTGTTGTGAAAATAGTTAAAGAAGGCGGATATGATGGAAGAACATTATTTTTACATGATGGCGACAAGCTGCTGGAAGAAGGAAAGACATATATGTTTTGTACAAAATATAGTGAGAAAGGAGCAGCACATTATGCTTCAGCACCTACTTCTACCATAGAAATACAGGATGAAAAACATAGAGAAGAAATGAGAGATACTTATAAAGCTGCTTACGAAAAAGAACTAAATGAAAAAATCCAATAGTTAAATTTTAAAAAACTTAAAAAGTATAAAAAAGTTTCTTAACTTAACGGTAAAAACAAGTAAAACTCTATAGTTACCGGAAATGCCGGGCTATAGAGTTTTTTGCTTACCAGGAAAGTGCATTATTTTTTTATGAATATAAAAGGATTATTGAAAAATATGTGGAATAAGAGAAACAGATATACAACAAAAATAAGTTTATTATTAATGTATAAGGGGAATATATACTATAACTTATTTTGAACAGAAAGGAGATTTATATATGATACAGGTTAAGGACAATGTATATTGGGTAGGTATAAAAGACTGGGAACTTAGACAATTTCATGGTCATGAATTTTCAACTCACAGGGGTTCTACTTACAATTCTTATATAATTAAAGATGAAAAGACCGTTTTGGTAGATACGGTATGGGATCCCTACAAGGAAGAATTTGTAGAAAAACTAGAAAAAGAAGTGGGTCTAAAAAACATAGATATGATTATAATTAACCACTGTGAGCCAGACCATGCAGGAAGCCTGGCATATCTCATGGAAAGAATACCGGATACACCTATATATTGTTCTAAGCAGGGAGAGCAAAGCATTAGAGGGCATTTTCACAAAGACTGGAATATAAATGTGGTAAAAACCGGGGACACAATAGACATAGGAAAAAACCAGCTTGTATTTGTTGAAATGACTATGCTGCACTGGCCGGACAGTTTGCTGACTTATGTTAAAGGTGCAAATGTAGTTTTGTCCAATGATGCTTTTGGACAGCACTATTCACCACCGTCCCTTTTTAACGACCAGGTTGACCAGTGTGAACTGTACCAGGAGGCAATTAAATATTTTGCAAATATTTTAAATCCTTTTAAACCCCTTGTAAAGAAGAAAATAGAAGAGATTAAAGGGTTGAATCTTGATATAGATATTATTGCACCAAGCCATGGGGTAATATGGCGGGACAATCCTATGCAGATTGTTGATAAATACTATGAATGGTCTCAAATTGATTATAATGAGGACTATGTCGTAATTATATATGACACGATGTATGATGCTACCAAAAACATGGCCCTGTCAATAGCAGAAGGTCTTAGCAACAATAAAATAAGATACAAATTATTTAATTCATCCGTTACCGACAGAAGCGACTTAATAACCGAGCTGTTTAAAGCAAAGGCAGTTATTTTAGGAAGCTGCACTGTAAATAACGGTCTTTTAGCTTCCATATCGTCGGTTTTAGATTCAATGAAGTATTTAAAATTTAAAAACAAACCGGCGGCAGGTTTTGGAAGTTATGGCTGGAGTGGGGAAGCACCGGACCAAATTACCGAAACTTTAAAACTTATAGGTATGAAAGTTGATTTAGAGCCCATTAAAGTGAAATACCAACCGACAGAAGAAGACCTAAAAGAATGTGTTTTATTTGGAGAAAAATTTGCCCAAAGAATATAATAAAACGCAATAATAAAATGTAGTAAAGTACTATAAATCCATCTATAATTCCATTTTTGAAACTTAAATGGGTAAAAAAGCCTGTAAACCAGCTATATAAGGGTTTCAGGCTTTAATTTTTTTAAAAAAAATCTAGTTCTAGTGCATTCTTTATTATAATATGATAATATTTTTATAGAAGGTATAAAAAAAATATCAGGTGATATTGTTATGAACAAAGTTATATGCGTATATAGTTCTTCAAGTTGTACAATAGACAAAGTTTATTTTGAGGCTGCATATGAGCTGGGGTGCCAGATAGCAAAAAGAGGGGATACCCTTTTATTTGGTGCAGGAATGGTTGGGCTTATGGGGGAAACGGCAAGGGCTGTCCACGAAAATAACGGCAAGGTAGTGGGAATAGTGCCGGAGGCGCTGAATGTCAGCGGGATTGTGTATGAAAAATGTGATGAGTTTATTGTAACTTCCGGCATGAGGGAAAGAAAGGCAATGATGGATGAAAGATCAGATGCATTTATAGCTTTACCGGGAGGCTTTGGCACATTAGAGGAGCTTTTGGAAATTATAACATTAAAGCAGCTGGGGTATCACAATAAGCCCATTGTAATTTTAAATATAAACAATTATTATGACGGTATTTTAAAGCAATTTGACAAAATTTTTAATGAAGATTTTGCAAAAGAAGAGTGCAGAAAGCTGTATTTTGTTACTGAAAGTGTTTCTGAGGCTATAGAATACATTGATTCATATAAATAAATTTCTTTGAAATTTAGCGTATTTAGGCGTATAATATAAAGAAAACACAGGCAAAAATATATATAATGTGAGGAGAGCATGTTTATGGAAGGTTGTAGTTTTCGCCGTGAGCTGGTTGATGCTAAAAGGATAGTGGTGAAGGTGGGCACATCCACATTAACTTATGAAAACGGCAAAATAAATTTTTCTAAAATAGATAAACTTTCAAGAGTGTTATCAGATTTAATGAACCAGGGTAAAGAGCTTGTATTAGTTACATCCGGTGCTGTAGGAATAGGTATGAGTAAATTAAAACTTAAATCAAAGCCTCAAACCACTAGGGAAAAACAGGCAGTGGCTGCAGTGGGTCAATGTGAACTTATGCATGTATACGGTAAGTTTTTTTCAGAATATGGACATCTTGTAGGGCAGATATTACTTACCAAAGATGTTACAACAAATGAGATAAGCAGGCAAAATGTTATAAACACCCTTGAAACTTTAATAGAAAAGGATATACTTCCCATTGTTAACGAGAATGACTCTGTAGCAGTAGATGAATTGGAAAATGGGATTAACAGGGCTTTTGGGGATAATGATACCTTATCTGCCATTGTAGCTGAACTTGTAAAGGCGGATTTGCTTATAATATTGTCTGATATTGACGGTCTATACACTTGTGACCCGAGAAAAAATTCCTGTTCTGAGTTAATATCTGTAGTTGAGGAGATAACTCCTGAAATTGAAGGCTGTGCAGGCGGAGTAGGAAGCAGGAGGGGAACAGGGGGAATGATTACCAAAATAACTGCGGCAAAGATGGCTGTTTCAAATGGAATAAATTTAGTTATAGCAAATGGTGAAGAACCAAGTATTATTTCTGATATTTTAGAAGGAAAAAATGTGGGTACACTTTTTGTAAGGAAAAAGCAGGCTTAGATTTAAAAACCACAAAAGGAGGGGCGCTGTTTGAGAAAATTTATACCTATTGTCTTGTTAGCTTTATTGTTAGGAATGCTCATGCCTACATATGCGGAAGTTGAAAAAGACCATATAAAAGTCAAAGAAGAAAGCGTTGTATCAAAAGAAAAAAACATTATATCATATGATATTGCAAAGGATATTTTAATTGAGAACAATAGAACCCTGAAAGAAAAACAGCTGCAGGAAAGAAAAACATTTTACGGCTACAGCAATACAGTTCAAATTTCAAGGGGAATCAACACAGAGGGCAGAAGTGTCAATGTATTTGGGATGGAATTTTTCTTTTACTATCCAGACGATGTTCAAATGCTTTTGACAATGCAAAAGGAGTTTATGCCCTTTGCACAGAGGTTTGCTTGGCAAATGTCCCAGAAAGAAAAGGAACTGACAGAAAACATTCTTATCTTGGCATTAAGGGATTTATACCTGGGTCTTTACAGCACCTGGAGAAATTGCGATATATTAAAAAAGAAGCTTAATTTAGAGAGCAAAAAACATAATGCAAATAAAGTACGTTTTGAAAACGGGCTTATTTCAAATATAGAATTTGAAGAATCCCAGTACCGGTTTTTAAAGACACAAAAGGATTTTGAAAATGCCCAAAGGGATTTTGAAAATATGAGAAGAAATTTCAATTCATTTTTAGGTGTTCCAATAGACACTGAGTATGATGAGCTTTTATTTGAAGAGTTAAAAAGGGATGTTAAAATACAGCCCCTTGAATATTACCTTGAAAAGGCTTTAGAAAACAGATTGGAGATAGTAGTTTTAGAAGGCCAGATTGAAATGGCGGAGCTGCAAATTTCAATTTATGAAAAAAACAGGGTAAATGAAACTTATACTAAAGTGAGAAAAGAGTATAATGAAGCTTTAAGGCAGCTTGAAAATTTAAAAATCCAACTTGAACAGGCAAAAATAGATATTGAAAGTGAAATTAAAAGTGCGTATGTAGAAGTTAAAAAAGAAGGGTACAACCTTCAAAGCCTTAACGATACTTTAAATATGCAGCTAAAAAATTATGAAAGATTGCAAGGTCAGTTTGAACAAGGATTTATAGCAAAACTGGTTATGGATGAAGTGGAAATTGGTCTGGAAGAATTAAGAAATGGAATTGATTTGGTTATGTACGCTTATAATACAAAAATAATGAAGTTGGAAGAAGCAGCAGGTCTTGGACCGGCTTTTCAGGAAAGGTGAGTGGGATAAGTATGAATAAAAAAATTAAAGTAATTATACCGGTAATAGCATTGGCACTGTCTCTTACAACCGTTTGGGCAGTTGGGAATGAAATGTTTTTGAATATAGAAAAATTTCAGGATATGGCTTTAAAAAACAGCAGACAGTCAAAAATTGATGATTTGCAGATAGAATCTAAAGAAAATGCATTGGAGGAAGCAGAAAAGGATGCAAAGTTTTTGTCCTCCTCAACCACCAGAACTCAAAAATATAACAATGAAATACAGAAAAAAGTTGATCCCTTTAGGGCAAAAGCAGATCTGGAATATACAAAGAGAGAAAAGGATATAAACGAAGAGAATTTAAAAAGGGAAGTTTATAAAAAGGCTCTTGATATATTAATTCAAGAAAAAGAAGTGGAGCTTGAGAAAGAGAAGCTAAAGATATTGGAAGAGAAACTGAAAATGGCTGAAACCAGATACAATGAGGGAAAAATAACTGATAATGACCTTTACAATGCAAGGTTTGCAGTGAGCTCTAAAACCATTGATTTAGATAAAGCTAAAAAAAATTTGGAGATATTGGAGCTTGAATTTAAAGGACTTTTAAATGTTGACTTGGACAATTCCCCAATAAAGGTGGAAGACCAATTGGTTTTTGAGCCGGTGAAGGATATAAATATGGATGTGGATATGATTGTTTTGAAAAATGCAGAAGGGATTCTAAGTATTGATACTGTAATTGAAGAAGCTTATGAAAAAAGTCTTGAGTTTTTTAAGGTAAAAAAGGACTTAGAAGCCCAGGAAATGATTATGGAAATTACAAAAGACATCTTTGAAGAAAAGCACCCCACATACAGGGACAATATGCTGGCTTTAGAGATTGCACAGCTTAATTTGGAAAATGTCAGGACAAGTATTGAGGTACAGGTAAGGAATAAATACAATGAATTGAAGACTTCGGAAGAAAATGTAAATCTGGCAATACAGTGGGAAGATATACAGAAGAAAAAGCTTGAAGGAGAAGAACTTAAGTTTGAAAAAGGTATGATAAGCAGGGAACAATTATTAGATGCAAAAGAAGCTTATATGGAAGCATGCTATGACAAATATACTGCCATTTATAATTACAACATTATAAAATCAGAGTTCGAGGCTTTATATAAAAAATAGATATTAATAAGATATAATTATAGATATAGAATAAATTATTATATAGATATAGGATTTAAATTTATAGACTATGCTCAAAAGAACCAAATAAAATAACCTGATGCCAATACATCAGGTTATTTTTATTATTTTTACTACCGTCTTTTTCTGTCTTTTTTTTCATCATCCCTGCCGCTGTTTCTGTTATCCATATGACCGCTGCTGTTATTTCCATCATCCCTGGTATTATCCCTGTTGTTTCTATCATCTCTGTTGTTATCCTTGCTGTTATTTGTATTACTGTAGTTGTCTCTAAAATAGCTGCTGTTTCTATCTTCTTGTTCTAAATATTCATAATATCCTTCATTGCTGTCCCAATTATTATTTTCATTTCCATCCTCATCATCGTACTGGAAGTTGTTTCTGTTATAAGGTGCATACAGGTCGTGTTCCGGGCAGTACTCAGTTGGACATTCGTATATTTTATCCCCCACTGCTGCAAAATCATTCGGATTTGTAATAGGAACACGGCGTTTTACAAACACCTTTTCACTTGTAGAAGACGGCGGACAGTAAAGTGATGCCAGGTACGGCCTTCCATATTCATCTGTGTGAGCTTCACAGACCTTTACCTTAACATGTGTATCACATTCGTCCTTAGGCTCAGTTCCTGCTATGAACATTTCAGTTCTTATTGTAGAACCGCGGGGGTCTTGAGAACACAACTCAGAAGCAAGCTTTCCGGATTTTGTACAGATGGTCTTCTTGACAATTCCCGGAGGTTCTTCAAATTGTTTTATTTCTAAATCCTCATGGACTTTTGCCATAACATCACGCCAGATTAAGTTAGCCCTGCCCTGTTCTGCAGATTGTATACTGGTATTTTGGTCATATCCGTACCATGTGGCAGCAACATAATATGGGGTGTATCCTACAAACCACTTGTCATAGTTATTGCTTGTAGTACCTGTTTTACCTGCTTGTGGCATTCCGCCTGAAAATCTGGCGCCGGTACCTGTACCGGAGGTCATTACATCCTTTAATATGTCAGTTATAATGTATGCTGTAGCTTCATCGTATACTATGGTGTATTGAGGCTTGTTTTCAAGCAATACGTTGCCGTTCATGTCTAAAACCTTGGTATAAGTTATAGGTTTACAGTACAGTCCCTTATTTGCAAATGGAATATATGCAGCTGCCAGTTGGAGAGGGTTTATACCTTCCCTTGGTCCCCCCAGGGCTACCGATAAATACCTTTCATCTGCCCTGTCAATTCCTGATTTTTTTAAATAGTCAAGGGCTATATCAGGGGTAAGATATTCATCCCATATTCTTCCGGCAACCACATTAAATGATTTTGTTAATGCATATCTGGCAGTGGTCAGACCGCTATAACTCCAGTCGTAGTTTCTGGGGTACCTTTCATTTCTATTGTTAGGGTTAAGATACACCGGTGCGTCATCTATAACTGTTGCAGCAGTTATTTTCCTTTCATTAATTGCAGGACCGTATACAACAAGAGGCTTGAAAGTAGAACCCGGCTGTCTTTTGACCTGGGAGCTTGAAGCCCTGTTCAGTGGTGAACCTATTTTTTCACCTGCGCCTCCGTATAAGGCTTTAACATGACCGTTTGTAGGGTCTATAATAACCATTGCGGCCTGCGGTGGCATGGATGTTTTGGTATTTACTTTTGTAAAGTATTCTTCATTAAGAAATACTTCATCCATTGCCTGTTGGATTTTTGGATCTAATGTGGTGTAAATTTTTATCCCGCCGTTATAAATGGTATCATAAGCTTCGTCACGGGTATATCCTGCATCCATCAGATCATTCATAACATCAATAACAACTTGGTCCACAAAATACGATTGATTTGTAACAACGTCAGCAGAACGTCTGTTGTAATCCGCATATTGGAGTTTTTCGTTTTTTGCCTGCTGATATTCTTCTTCAGTTATGTACCCAAGTTCTTTCATTACCCCCAGTATTACTTCCTGGCGTTTTTTGATATTTTCTCTGCCGTTTGTTGTAAACGGATCGTAGTACGCAGGGTTTTGAGTAATACCTGCTAAAATTGCACATTCTGCAAGGGTAAGCTCACTTACGTCTTTATCAAAATATGTTTTAGCTGCAGACTGAACCCCATAACAGTTTTGTGCCAGGAAAACTATATTTAAATATAGCTCCAGTATCTGGTCCTTACTTAAATTGCGTTCTAGATGCAGGGCTATCCACCATTCCTGCACTTTACGTTCTACAGAACGCTCATATCTTCTTGTAATATTCTTTATAACCTGTTGGGTAATTGTACTACCCCCGTGGGCACCTCCGGATGTTATAGCACTTGCTATCCTTCTCAGGTCTATACCCGGATGCTCATAAAAACGCCTGTCCTCAATGGCAATAAAGGCGTTTTTAAGATTTTCAGGGATGTCTTTTAAGTCTACCATGTCCCTGTTTTTCGAGCCCTGTAATGGGATTACCATTTCACCATTGCAGTCATAGACATAGGATGTAAAACCCTCTAATGTTAACTTGTCAGGTGTTAATTTTTCTGCAGTTTTAATGTATGCAAAAACTGCACCCCCTGCAAGTCCTGCAAGTGCAAATGAAATGGTAAGGCAAATTATTATTATCATTCTAAAGACTGAAAGAGAAAATCTAAAAACAAATTTGCCAACTTTTTTCTTTTGGTTTTTACCTTTCCTATATTTTGTATTTTTACTACTCATAGAACTACTCTCCTTTATACAGAATTCATGCATATAAAATTCATAATATTTTACACTAATAATTTTTTACACTAATAAAAATAATTATTAGATATTCTTTAGCTTTTATTTATTTAGCTTTTTATAATTATAACACAAAGCATTATAGTTGAGAAGAAAAAAGGCTGTCATATTTTACAAAAAGAATATAGGTATTTTATTTAATGTTGAAAAAAGTCATAATATTGTTTAAACTTAATTAAAGGCAGGAAATAAAATAAAAGCCTGAAGGGGTGTTAGAATGGAAATTAGAGTTGGCGAATTAATAAAGGCAAAAAGAGAAGAGAAAAAGTACTCCCTTGCAGATTTTGCTGAAATTATCGGAATAACCCCGGGATATCTTTCACAAATTGAAAACGGGCATAAGAAAAACCCTAAATTAGAAATTTTATTAAAAATAGTAAAAGAACTTGATATTGATTTAAGTACGCTTTTAGGCATAGAAAGCCAGGAAGAAAATTCAAATTTTAAAATTCCGCCTCTTTTAAAGCTCATTTTGGCAAAAGAAAGAAATACTAAAGTTTTAGAGGATAAAGACACATTAAAAAAGATATGCGGTATTATAGATAAATCCTTAGAGTGTAGATATTTTATAGAAAATGAAGAATTATACCAGATGTTTTTAGAAGATATTTATATTCAGATTGAAACTATATTAAAGAGGTATATGGACTTTCAAGCTATAAAATAGTTTTATAAAATAGTTTTAAATATTTTTCACCAAATACCCCTTTGTTATCATAGTATGACTGGTAAGGAGGGGTTTTTTTATGAAAAGGGCCAAAACCAATCTCTACAGCAGACTATGGTATGTCAGGAGAAACAGGAAAAAATTGTATGTGTACATATTTCCCTTAACTATGCTGATTGTACTTATTATGCTTTTTTTATATTTTGAAAATGTGATAAAGCCAAGCTTTTTAGAATTTTCAGATTATAAGATAAAGGCAATAATAAACAATTCTGTGGCAAAAGCAGTTAATGATAATTTCCCTGAAGAAATAAATTATGAGGAAATTGTAAAAATAAACAAAGATGATCTTGAAAAAATCAAGTCTATACAGGTGGATGTGGGAAAACTAAACAGGACATTTTCAAAAGTGACCCTTAACATCCAGGAGGAATTAGATGCTTTAGGGGATGTGGAAATCGGGGTACCCATTGGGGTGCTTACAGGTAAGTCAGTTTTTTCTGCCAGGGGACCTAGGATAAATATTAAAGTAATACCTGAAGGAAGTGTGGAAACCGACTTTAGGTCGGAATTTACCAGTGCAGGTATTAACCAGACAAAACACCGGATATATTTTCTTGTTAAGACAAAAGTGGGTATAGCAGTACCCTTTATTAACAAAACTACTGAAGTTACAACAAGCATTCCAATAGCCGAAACAGTTATTGTAGGGGATGTGCCTTGGTATTATTTAAATTTTGAAAATATTGAAAACTAATAAAACATTGAAAACTAGTTTTTATCAGAATATGCAGTGCTGTCAGACTTTTTTTCGGATTTTTTTCTGGTATTTTTAACCTTGGAATCACTGTTTTGTTTTTCTAGCATTTTACACCTACCTTCAAATATACTTCCCTCTGAACTTATTAAATTCTGAACTAAAATATCTCCATAGAGTACTGCAGTGGAAGAAGCATTTAACAAGCCCCTTGCTTCTATATTTCCCTCTACTTTACCGGAAAGAAAAACATTATTTGCATATATATTGCCGGTAACTTCCGAACTTTTTCCTAAATACACATCTCCATCAGCTTTTATTTCTCCCTGTACCTTTCCGTCAATCCTAATTGTACCGGAAGTTTCAATATTACCTTGGAAAATTGTGTTTTTACCTACAAGGGTATCGAATTTATCAGGGGCTTTTACATCCTTTTTAAACACATTAAGACCTCCAATTTAATATAATAATAAATAATAAATAAAGTTAAATATAAACAAAATCTTTTAGGTTTTTATCCGTTTTTTTCTTTTTTATCTAGGGTCTAAATATTCCATAGGGTCTACTGCTTCATCATAAACTCTTACTTCAAAGTGCAGGTGATTTCCTGTACTTCTGCCGGTGCTTCCAACGAGAGCTATAAAATCCCCTTTATTAACTGTATTTCCTTCACTGACAAGAAGTTTTGAACAGTGGGCATAGAGGGTTGTTATACCCCTGCCATGATCAATTATTACAGTTTTACCGTAATTTCCGTGCCAGTCTGAGAGAATTACCCTCCCGCTTGCAGAGGCTTTAATTTCCCTTCCGTAAGGAGCGGATATATCAATTCCATAATGAAATCTCCTTGTAAAACTGATAGGATCCGTTCTGTAGCCAAAACCTGAAGTAACGCTACCGGCTGTAGGCCATAAAGTGGGAACAACATTCATATACTCTGTCAATTTTGCCTGAGTATCTTCTAAATCAGTTGTTATTTCAGCATCAGAATGATTTATTTTTTCCAGTTCCTCTAATATTGATTTAAGTTTGCTGGCACTTTCTACAAATTCCCTGTCATTTCGTCCTGTTGACCTGGTGGCAACAACCTCGTTCATATTTTCTTCTATGTACTTATGGGTTAAATCTTTATATAATGTTTTAAATTCCTCAGTCATTCTGCTCTGCTTAATTTTTTCTTCCTTTAATTTGGATATTTCCTTTTCATTTTCTTCTATTAAAAGAGCCTGTTCTTCGGTTAATTTATTAGCCAGAGCTATTTTTTCACTAAGATGCTTATTTTCCTCTACAAGTGACGTAATGGTAAGTCCGGTGCATATAATAGCTGTAGCAATAATTGTTCCAAGGGCGAGAAGTTTGTATTTTACTGATGATATTTTAAATACCTTAATTTCATTTGTTGAATGTGGTACCAGCATAATGGACCAATACCGCTTTTCACGTCTTTTTTTCATAATATCGCCTTCTTTTATTCTCTCCTTTATGTTATTATTATGCATTGCTAATTATTATACCATTGTATAATGATAAAAGTAAGTACAAATTTAATTTTTAACAAAAAATCTTCTAAAATTTATAAAAATTTTACCTTCCCTCTATATAGTATCTACAATATTTCTGCATTTAATTCAAGGGGGTAAATCTTTTTAGAAAAATTGGAGGCTAAAAAAACTTAAAAATAAGAACTTAAAAATAAAAGTTTAAAGTAAGAGATTAAAAATAAAAGTTAAAAATAAGAGGTCTTGAAAACAGTAAACTATTGATGTAATATATAAATTGCGTAATAATTTACAAATGAATATAACCAGTCACAAATGGATATATAGCGTGTGTATTCGCACGAAAGTGCTGGTGCGTCGTTGCACCAAGGGAATTCGGATGAAATTTCCGGGCTATCCCAATAACCGTGAAGCTGACGAAAGGGCAAAATGCCACTGCTACAGGCGGGAAGGCGCCCTATTAGGATGAAGCCAAGCCGGGAGACCTGCTTACACATTTATGCCACTTGGGGGGAGGGCAAGCTATATTTATTGCTATTTTTGTATTTAGCATGAATTAACGTTGCTCCCTGCTTCAGGGAGCAATTTTAGTTATGCTTTATATTAGTGGCATCTAATACTAATCATGCCTTATATATTCATTGAGACTTATATATTCATTTGGAATATTGGAATAGAAGAATATATACATCTAAAGTAAAGAAAGGGGAATTTAAAAATGAAATGTAAAATTAAGTGGAAAAGAAAACCGGTTTTGCTTATTTTAATTGTGATTTTTACAATTGTATTTGCTGCCGGATGTGAAGCTGATGAAAAGATACCGGAAAGCTTGCATGATAGCGCAGTAACAATAACTGATATGATGGGACGGGAAATTACATTAGAAGAGCCGGTAACTAAAGTTATTGCCATGACTCCTTCTGATTGTGAAATTCTATATGCCATTGGTGCAGGGGAAGCACTAGTTGGCCGCGGGGAGTACTGTGACTATCCGCCGGAAGTTTTGGAATTGCCAAAAGTGCGCACCGGGGAAAACACAAATTTAGAGGAAATAATATCTCTAAAACCACAGGTGGTGCTCATGGGTACCATGGGACAGACAAAGGAACAAGTTGCAGCACTTGAGAGGGCAGGAATTAAAGTTGTGGTATCCCAGGCAACGGATATTGAGGGTGTGTATTCTTCCGTTGATATGATTGGGAAGCTTATGAACAGGGAAGAGGAAGCACAAAATGTCATTAACTCAATGAAAAAAACCTTTGATGAAGTTTCACAAAAGAAAGTACAGATGAAAGGAAAAACCGTATATTTTGAAGTTTCACCTTTAGAGTATGGGCTGTGGACTGCAGGAAGCGGTACTTTTATGAATGAAATTGCAGAAATAATAGGTCTTGAAAATTGTTTTGCCGATGTGGAAGGCTGGGGGGAAATATCAGAAGAGCAGGTTTTAGAGCGCAATCCGGACTATATTGTTACCATTGCCATGTACTTTGGGGAAGGACCTACACCTGAGGAGGAAATTGCCGGTCGTAAGGGATGGGAAAATATAACTGCTGTTAAAAACAGGGCAATACTGAACCTTCAGAATGATGAGCTTTCCCGCCCGGTACCGCGCCTTGCTGAAGGGGCAAAAATGCTATATGATTTCGTTACAAGTATAACTGAATCGGAGGAGTCAGGTGAACATTAAAAAAGAGGGCTTTCGCATTTATGAATACATAATATTTACAGTGGTGGTGTTTTTCACTTTTGCCCTTTGTGTCTCTGTGGGAAGCGTCAGCATTCCCATAAGGGACACGGCAACCATCATATTAAATTCAATCCGGGGCATTCCTATTCCGGATACAATAGCAATGCCGTCTATTATTTTGGATATCCGGTTGCCCAGGGTAATTTGTGTTGCACTAACCGGTGCATCCCTTTCAATTTGCGGGGGAGCCATGCAGGGGCTTTTGAGAAATCCACTGGCAGACGGTTCAACCCTTGGTGTGTCCTCCGGTGCGTCACTGGGGGCGGTAGTTGCAATTGCCTTTGGCATAAGGATACCTTCTTTTCCTTTCACAGGTACCATGGTAATGGCCATACTATTTGCTTTATTATCCCTTATTATAATTCTTACACTTTCGTACAAGATGGACTACTCTCTGTCAACCCATACCATTATCCTTATTGGTGTGATATATTCCATGTTTGTATCTAGTGCGCTTTCTCTTATCACCACATTTGCGTCAGACAGGGTTAAGGAAATCACTTTTTGGCTGATGGGAAGTCTGTCAGGCAGCAGTTTTGAAAATGGCCTGGTACTTTTAATAGCTTTAGTGGTATTTGGGGGGGCTATTATTTTGCATTCAAGAGAATTAAATGCCTTTGCCATTGGAGAAGAAAATGCACGTCATGTAGGGGTAAATGTAAAGAGGGTTAAATTAATAATTATGATTGCCGTTTCAGGGCTTATAGGTGTTTGTGTGTCCATTGGCGGGACAATTGGGTTTGTGGGTTTGGTGGTACCTCACATGGTGCGCATGATTACAGGACCAAACCACAAAAAGCTTCTTCCTGCCTCTTTGTTTGGGGGAGCAACTTTTCTAATGCTTGCAGACCTTGTTGCACGTAAAATACTAAGCCCTTTAGAACTTCCCATCGGGGTGGTTACCTCCTTTATTGGTGCAATACTATTCATCTACATATTTTATAATTCAAGGAGGAAGGGGCATGCTTGAAGTAAAAAATTTAACGGTGCGGTACGGAAAACTTACAATAGTTAACAATGTCAGTTTTTCTGTGAAAGAAGGACAATGGCTTATGATTGTAGGGCCAAACGGTGCAGGTAAAAGCACCATAATAAATGCCATTTCACAGGGAGTATCCTATACAGGGGATGTATACTTTGAAGGCAAAAACATTAAAAAATACAAACCGCACAACAGGGCAAAAATATTTGGTGTTTTAGCCCAAAACAATATTGTCAGCTACCCCTTTACAGTGGGGGAAGTTATCAGGCTGGGAAGGTATTGCTATGCGCCGGGTATATTTTCACATCCGGGTAAAGAAGATGAGGAACACATTCTAAAAGCCGTTAAAATGACAGGGCTGGAACCTCTTTTAAACCAGTCGGTTTTAACCCTTTCAGGAGGGGAGCTTAGGAGGGTTTTTCTTGCCCAGCTTTTTGCTCAAAATCCTAAAATTCTTATGTTGGACGAGCCTACCAACCATTTAGATCTTTTGTATCAAAAGCAGACTTTTGAGTTGATACAGGAGTGGTTAAAGGTTCCGGGACGTTCAGTTATATCGGTGGTACATGATTTGAGCCTTGCTAAGGCATATGGCAGGGAAGCACTGCTCCTTCATAAGGGGAAGGTTAAGGGATTAGGACCAATTCACCAGGTACTCACTGCAAAAAATCTTAATCTTGTGTATTCCATGGATGTTTGCGCATGGATGAAAAGTAAGTTAAAGCAGTGGCAATAATTGCAGTGGCAATAATTGCAGTGCCATTAATTATTGCTAATTAATAATGGTGATTTAGCCGATTATCTATGTATAATGCTTTGGGCTTAATTTGATTTTTTATGTGTACCTTGCTATAATTAAACCATGTTTTTAATTGTTTTTTTAATTTTGTAGCATTTGGAGGAGTTAATATTGATTGAAAAAATAATTAACAGACTAAAGAAGTACAAGTTTTTTTCTGATATGCTGACCCCCGAAACCTTTTCCCAAATGAGAAGATATGTAATTACAGGTTTTTCAGGGTTTGCCATTGAATATTTTTTATTTAATATATTTAATGAACTTATATTTGTAAAATTCCCTCCAGGTGGCTATACACCCGCAAAAACAATTGCAGAAAAATTCATTAATGATAGTTTTGAAAGGACTACATACAGGTATTTACTTGCCAATGCCATTGCCTATGTAGTTGCATTTTGGTATAACTTTCTTCTCAACAGATTCTGGTCGTTCAAATCCAAAGTTAACATATTTAAGCAATTAAAGCAGTATAGTGCTTTATTTATATTTAATTTAATTATAGCCAGCGTATTATTGTACTTATTAAGTGATAAAATTGGTATAATGCCTAAGATTTCCAAAATATTGGTTATGGGAATGTTAGTGTGCTGGAATTTTGTGCTTTACAAGAAAGTTATTTACAAATAAAGAGATATAAATCATTTACAAAATGCCTGGAATTTGATATGATTTCTATGGGAATATAATTAAATTATAAGGTGGTTTTAAAATAATGGGCAAAGCAAATGAAAAAAAAAAAGTAAAGAAGAACAAAAAAATTAGAGATAATAAAAAATCAATACCTTCTGATGTTTTTGCAATTCTTTCAATAGCTGTAGTTTTAATTAGGTTGATGCTTACAGGAATCCCAAGCTACCAAATAGATATGAACGGGTACTATGCATGGAGCAGGTACCTTGCTGAACTTGGTCCAAAAGGTCTATATGAAACATTTCATATTGTTTATGCGCCATTATATATGTATTTACTTTGGATAACAGGAATTATAGCTAAAATATTTTCCCTTAATGCCGGCACCCATGTTTATTTGATAAAATTATGGGCTGTTGCTTCAGATTTAGCAGGCGCTTATTTAATTTATAAGATTGGCAGGAAGTATGAAAAAGAAAGACTTGCCTTTGCATTGGGCATATTTTACGCTTTAAATCCCGGTGTGTTCTTCAACTCTTCCATTTGGGGGCAATTTGATTCAATATATTCAACACTGCTTGTGGGTATGATATATGCCTTTAGTGTGAACCGGAAAATGACAGCGGTTTTGCTTTATTCACTGGCAGTGCTGACCAAGCCTCAAAGTGCACTATTAACCCCTCTGGGAATATTCTTTTACAATGATTTATTTGATTTTTCCCAAATAACAAAAGAGAAAGTCAAAAAGGCTGTTAAGGAGACGTTTGTGGCTGTTGCCATAGGACTATCCTGCTACTTTATAGTTATAAACCCGTTCTATTATCATATGCACATTTATGAGAATCTAAAGAGTACATCTGTCGTAAAGGATTTTATTGCAGAATCTATAGATTATTTTTGCTGGATGCCAAATCTGTACTTAGCCAGTGTTGAAGACTATCCTTATGCTACTGCCAATGCCTTTAATCTGTGGACTTTATTGGGTGGACAGAGCATAGAAGATTCAAATACATTTTTTATATTTTCCTATAGTACCTGGGGAAATATATTGTTTTTAATCTCTATAATCCTGGCTTTTGTGTATATTTTAAAAAACAGGAAAAGCCATTTTGCAATGTACTTTTCAGCCTTCTTCATTATGGCAAGTGCTTTTACATTTATAACAAGAATGCATGAAAGATATTTACTTCCAGCTATAATTTTTCTTACAATATGTGTTCTTTGGGATAAACGGATGCTTATTCCTTTAGGTGTTTTAAGCATATGTGTTGCTGCAAACCAGTGGTATTTGTACCACCTGTCATGGAAGGAAATTTACTGGATGAAAAGGTTCGACCCGGTTGCAATTCCCTTTGCACTGTTAACTGTAATTTTGGTTGTTTTTTCAGCTGTTTTAATGGTAAGGGATATTATAGCCGGTAAAAAGAGAAGGAGGAACAGGGGATTGTGAATATATGCATAGTGGGGGCAGGGGCTACAGGACTTGTTGCTGCAAATGAACTTGTTAAAAAAGGTCATAAGGTTACCATATTTGAAGCAGAAGAAAGCCACGGTGGTTTAGCTAAGACTATGACCATTGGAAATGAAAAACTGGAGGTTTATTATCATCACATATTTACCGGTGATACAGAAATAATTAAGCTTATAGATGAGCTGGGTCTGTCTTCTGAGCTTATGTGGCTTGAGTCAAAAAACTCCCTGTATATAAACCAAAAGCTTTATCCTTTTACTTCCCCGGTGGATTTACTGCTTTTTAAAGAGCTTTCATTTGTTGAAAGAATAAAAATGGGGATGCTTGTATTTAAGGCAAAATTCATAAAGCACTGGAAAAACCTAGAAAATATAACTTCTAAAGACTGGATAATAAAAAATGCAGGTAACAATGTATATGAAAAAGTTTGGGGTCCTTTACTAAATTCTAAATTTGACTGTGATTCTGATAAAATATCCGGTACCTGGATTTGGAATAAATTTAAACTTAGAGGCTCAACAAGGGGCAAAAACATTAACAAAGAATTGTTAGGTTATATGAAGGGAAGTTTTGGGATATTATACGATAAGCTGGTGGAAAAAATTAAAGAGGGCGGGGGGAAAATATATTACTCAAGTGCCGTAGACAGAATACAGCCTCAGGAAGATAAAACTTTGAATGTTTACAGTAATGGAAAGAGCTGTAATTTTGACAGGGTTATTGTTACCACCGCACCAGGTATTTTAAACAAAATGGATGTTCCCCTTACCAAAGAGTACAGGGAGAAGCTTTCAAAAACAAAGTACAAGGCCAATATTTGCATGATTTTAGAACTGGATGGGAAATTATCTGATTATTATTGGGTTGCAATAGCAAGAAAAGATTTTCCTTTTGTATTATTAATAGAACATACCAACTTAGTCAAAGATGCCGGCTATGGCTCTCACATTGTTTATCTTTCCAGGTATCTTGATCAAAAGAATAAAATGTATTCTATGAGTGATGAAGAAATACAGAGAGAGTTTATAAAATACCTGAAGATAATGTTTCCAAACTTTGACAAGTCAAGTATAAAGAGAGTGCATATAAACAGGGCTGACTATGCCCAGCCTGTTGTGGTACAGCAATATTCTAAAATTTTACCGGAGATGAAAACTCCCGTGGAAAATTTGTTTTTAGCCAGTATGGCACAGATATATCCTGAAGACAGGGGGCAAAACTATGCTGTCAGGCTGGGGATACAAGTGGCAGACATGGTTGGCTAAAAATTGCAAGACATGCTTTAGGAGGTAAGATTTATATGCTGAAGAAAACTATACTCTGTATATTAACCTGTATATTAACAATAGCACTAATGTGTACAATATCTTATCAATGGGTTTTTGCAAATAATAATTTAATTAAAAACCATTCCTTTGAAGATGTGGAGGGGGATGCCCTTAGGTTTTGGGAAACCTGGGTATGGGGTGAAGGACCTGGCGGTGTTGAATTTACAGTGGAAAAAGATAATCCACGCAGCGGGCAAAACTGTGCTGCCATTTATAATTTGGAGGAGCGGGGGTCACGCTATATTCAAAAGGTAGAAGTTGAACCGGATTCACAATATAAGTTTTCTGCCTGGATAAGAACAGAAAATGTGGGTGAAGGAAGAATTGGTGCAAATATATCTGTAGTCGGGAATACAATTTATTCCCAGGATATAAAGGGTACCACTCACCAATGGGAATATGTTGAATTGTATATTAAGACAATGGAAGAAGTGGATAGTGTGGAATTAATATTAGCCTTAGGAGGGTATGACAGATTAGGGGCAGATGAAAATTTGAACACAGGGAAGGCGTTTTTTGACGATGTGGCATTGGAAAAAGTAGATAGCATACCTGAAGGAGCCAGGGTAGTTGTTGTTGAAAAAGATGCACCAAAATCCTCTGAAGAAGACGTACAATCCGGATCTGAAAAAAGAGATACAGAGGGTAAGTATACATGGATTTGGCTGCTGGTTTCCTGGAGTGTTTTGCTTTCTGTATTTATTTACTATGTAAAAACAGGGAAGGTTAAATTTAAAAGATAAAAAACACGGCAGACAAATTTGTCCGCCGTTTCAGTACTTGTCTAAATATTATAATGTGTCTCATTTACCATATAGAATTTATAATCTATATAGAATCTATAATCTCCAGAAGATATCTTGAAAGAATAATAGCATCTCTTGTATCTATTATACCGTCATTGTTTACATCTGCCGCCTTAACATTAATATTATCTACTTTTATTTCAAGTATTATCCTGCTCAATAGCATATAATCTATGGAATCAACTATACCATCGTCGTTAATATCACCTTTTATAAATTCATCCTCAGGAGGAGGTGTAGTTGTTGGCGTTGGTGTCGGTTTTGTTGTTGGTGTAGGAGAAATAGGATCAAGATCCATACCGTAGTATTCTCCTAAGGAAATACCGTTTTTACCAAGTGGTACCCTATGGTCAAGTCCAATAAATCTGCCTTTAGAGTCCTGCCACAATGCTTTTTTAAGTAATCCATATTTTGCTTCATCCCATGTAGACCAGTCATTTCCTAATAATCCACCTGTGTCACCAGAGTTAGGATTTATGCACCAGAATGTATGGTGTAGACGGTGTTCAACAATATAGTCCCTTAATAAAGTCATCCATTTTTCGTTCTTCCCGCCGTCCATATGACCGCCCCACTCACCAATAAGAATAGGAGCAATTCCTTCATGGTGTATGTATGCCCATGTATCGTACATATAGTCTTCTTCCAGGGTTTTAATGGTAAAGTCTTTCTCAAACCAAGGTTGTGGATATACTGAAGGACCGTATTCGTGTGGGGAATAAACAATTTGACTGTTGAGAGGTCCTAAATCAATAGGATAGTCCCTTACCCCACGTAAATTTCCACCCCACCATCCAGGGTGATATGGAGCAGCGTCCCCTGTAGCGCCAAAAACGTCAGGGTCATCGAATGTGTAACCTAACTCAGTTTTAGGATATTGCTCGATACCTTCAATCACAATTAATAAGTTAGGGTTTACATTTAATATAGCTTTTGCACATGTTTCAGCAGCGTACTTCCAGTTGTTTTCACGGGTGGAATCATCCCATATTGCCATGTCATCAGGGATTGGACCTGTATAACCGCGTTTTCCGTGAGGCTCGTTTTTTAAATCAAGTGCAATTATTGTATCGTCATTTTTGTATTTGTCAGCCAGCCATACCAGAGTATCAATCCACTTTTCAGTGGTGATAAAACCTGCTGTTTCAGTTTCTATTCCATACCACAAATTATACACGTGACCAGAGTTATCAGCATGTGGGCTGTGAATATCCACCATAACCTTTATACCCAGATTTTTACAATACCCCATTATAATGTCAAAAATCTCCATACTATTTTTAGGTCCATCGGTTTCAGGGTCATAAAAATCAGGATTACAAACGTGGTAAGGTGGATTGTTGCTTGCAGTAACACTTGAAACAGGATTTGGTTTTCCAATCATCCAAGAGTATAAAAGCTCAGTGGAAATAGGAATTCTGAGAAGGTTAATACCTCTGTCAGCTACATCGCATAGAATATCATAAACATCGTACCAAGCACCGTGGAAAACATTTTCGCTACAGTTAAACCCAAACCAGTTAGCGCCTGTTAGCCACACTTCGTTTCCGTACATGTCGTAAATTTTGTTGCCTGACACATGCAGCCAGTCATCGTTCCAGTGGTCAACAGTACTTGCATCTACATCCATAGAATTTGCCGGCAAAGAAACAAAAAGAAAAACCAGCATTATGGACAAGGCAAGTCCACCTACAATTTTTTTCATAATCATACTTCCCCCTTAAAAAAATATATATAATTCACGCATATTAAATGCTTGAATTATTTACAACAACAGTCTTCTACTTATAATTTTATAGAAAAGTATGGTCTAAATCAAGTTAAAACGGAAAAATATATTGATAAACAGCAGTTTAGCGGAAAGATTCAACATTTTTATCAAAAAGCATATAATACTGCAGTAATTTATATTCATTTATTTTTTCCATCTGTTCCAAATTCAAATCTTCTGTATACGCACCATCCTTGGTTTTGTAAAATCTGTTAGTCATAACCTGAAATTCTTCCCTAAGCTCCCTTAAGTATTGAAAATAATCGATGTCATTTAAACCAATATAGTCAAAAAGCTCTAATACCAGATAGTGAACACTTATATATGGTGCTTCTCCCACAAAGGGGGTTTTTCCTTGATCTTTTAACAGGTCTTTTGCAGGACTGTTGCTCCAGATAAAATAAGGTGTTTCGTATGTGTTTAAATATGCTTCTAAATCACCTGAGGTTCCGATGTTATAGTTCATGGCTTTATAGCCGGAAAAATTTTCACCCAGCAGTGGAAGGTGATCTGAAAAATACAGCAAAACAACAGGTTCATTTATTTTCTCCAGCTGCCCTACTAAATAGCCTAAAGCCTTGTCGCAGCTCATAAGCCCGTTGGTGTAGTTGTTAACCAAATGGTAGTACTCACTGTCTATACTTTCTTTTTTTATAATTTCAGGATTACCTAAATCGTAATTTGCATAAGGTCCGTGATTTTGGATGGTTACAGTAAAATTAAAATAGGGGGTGTCTGGATGGTTATTTAAGTGACTACTAAAATCATCCAAAAGAAACTTAAATGCGTCCATATCGGAAACATAATAAGTGTTTTCCCTGTCAATATCCATATCATCTATAAAAAATATATTATCAAATCCAAAATAATCATATACATTATACCTGTTGTAAAACCATGGAAAACCTGGATGAAACCCTGTTGTCTTATAGCCTTTTGATTTTAGTATCCATGGAAGTGCATAAGTGTCTTTCCTTATTAAATTAATATATGGGTTTGCAAAATCACTTAATGTGGTTTTTGAATGTCCTGTAAGGAAAGAAAATTCACTATCTGAAGTACCTCCGGCAAAAATAGTTGTAACAATTTTGCCGTAATAAGATTGGGAAGTAATTTTATTAAAATTTTCCAAAGGGTCATACCCTTTATTAAATTCAATTTGCTCCACTTTATCTATATCCCAGAAAGCTTCACTCATTACAGCAATGATGTGAGGAAGTTTAACATTTTCATCTTCTTTTATATTATTGTATTTAGAAAGTATATTTTCACACTCTGAAGGAGAGTATCCCTCAGGCACGGGCAAATCAAAGGTATGGGTTTTAATTAAAAAGGAGTAGATAAAGCCCCTTGAATTTACAACATCTATTTGAGAATACTGGGAGCCGTATATTTTAAACTTATTATAAAGTGATGTATTGCTGTAAATTGTATTATATAAGGTAAAGGACAGCACTACTGTAAGTAAAATTCCTATGCCTCTTTGAAGTAATTTCATAGGCTTGGATTTTACACATAAAAGTAAAAACAGTGAAAAAAGAATAAATACTGCTATCAACCCATATAGCTTAGCGTTAAATGGAAGCTGAGACAAATTAATAACCTTTGTAGATTCGTTTCCAAGGTATATATCAGCCGGTACAAAGGGTTCGTGGCGGAGGCGTATTTTAAACCTGTTTATAAAATGAAGAATTAAAAAGGGTGCTCCTCCAAAGAAAAACGATGCCCAAATTCTTGAAGTTATGAAAAAGATAAACAGCATAAACAAAGTTATAGGCAATGTATTTAAAATAAATAAAATTGGGGATTTAATAAATCTCCAAACTATTACCAGAGAAAAAACAGAAGAAATCTGTACTCCCACAATTGATATGGCAAAAGATAAAGCCACTACTAAAAGGATGTTAATGTAATTTTTATATATGTATATTTTTCTCATTTAAAAATCACCTTCTGACATTTCCAGTTTAATCTATGGTAGTTTTTTATATAAGTAATTTAACTTTATAGAGTTTACCAAAATACCTGTAATATTTCAAGTTGTAATATATGTCTTTTAAAAAATAATAGTCCCTTGTTATAAATAATTTATACATATAATCTACAAATAAAGGGATTGTTTTTAACTCTATTGCCCTAAAACCAAAAAGGTGTTATTATACTATTATTCGCAAAAAAATTGCAAAACATTTGGGATTTTTAGTTAAATTTATAACAATGTTTTAGATATATGGGGGTACAGGTAAAATGAGAAAGACAAAAATAATTTGCACATTAGGTCCCGCTGTAGATAGTGAAGAAATGTTAAGACAACTTATGTTAAAGGGAATGGATGTAGCCAGGTTAAACTTTTCACACGGAAGCCATGAAGAGCATAAAGCCAGAGTTGAAAGGTTTAAAAAAGTAAGGGATTCTTTAGACCTTCCTGTTGCTTTACTTATGGATACAAAGGGACCGGAAATTAGGCTTGGCAAGTTTAAAGACAAAGAAGTGAAATTGGAAAAAGGGGATAAATTTGTACTTTTAAGTGAAGATAAATTAGGAGATGAAAAAGAAGCATCTGTATCGTACAAAGACTTGTACAAAGATGTAGAAAAAGGCAGCAGCATTTTAATTAATGACGGGCTTGTTGAACTTGTAGTTGAAAAGATAAAGGACAAAAAAATATATTGCAGGGTGGTAAACGGGGGCATTATAGGGGATAATAAAGGTATAAATGTTCCGGGTGTAGACCTGCACCTCCCGCCTCTTACTGAAAAGGATATTGAAGATATTAAATTTGCTGTAGAGAATGAATTTGACTTTATAGCAGTATCTTTTGTAAGAAAGGCTTCTGATGTCATAGAAATTAAGAAGGTTCTTGAGGAAAATAAAGGTCAGGAAATAAAAGTAATTGCAAAAATTGAAAACAGGGAAGCAATTGAAAATGCAGATGAAATAGTAGAAGTTTCAGACGGGATTATGATAGCACGCGGTGATTTGGGTGTTGAGATACCCGTCGAAGAAGTGCCTATAGTGCAAAAAATGCTCATAGAAAAATGCTACAAGAATGGAAAACCTGTTATTACCGCAACCCAAATGCTGGATTCAATGATTAGAAATCCACGTCCTACAAGGGCAGAAGCCAGTGACATTGCAAATGCCATTTATGATGGTACAAGTGTAATTATGCTGTCAGGAGAGACTGCTGTTGGAAAATATCCTGTTGAAACCCTTGAAACCATGTCAAAAATAGCACAAAAAGCAGAAATGTCCATTGACTATTGGGAAAGGTTTTCCAAAATGCAGTATGATACCAGCCCAAGTGTTACAAATGCTCTAAGCCATGCGGCTTGTACAACTGCCCAGGATTTAAAGGCTTCTGCAATTATCACGGTTACCCAGTCAGGGCGTACTGCCAGGATGATTTCTAGATTCAGGCCCCAATGCCCGATAATTGCAACTACAGTATCCCAAAGGGTAAGAAGGCAGCTTTCCCTCTCATGGGGTGTGTACCCATATTTAGTTCCTGAGGCGTCCTGCACTGATGACATGTTTGATACAGGTGTGGAAAAAGCTTTAGAATCAAAATTTGTTGATAACGGGGATCTTGTTGTTATAACTGCAGGAGTACCAATTGGAGTAAGTGGTACAACAAATATGTTGAAAGTACATGTTGTAGGAAAGGTATTAGTTAGAGGAACAGGTATAGGTAAAAAGCCTGTTACAGGAGAAGTTTGTGTTGTAAAGACAATTGAAGAAGCAAAGGAGATGTTTGTTGACGGGCAAGTGCTTGTTCTGCCTTATACCAATGATGATGTGATAGAGGTAATCAGAAAAGCCTCTGCATTGGTTGTAGAAGAAGGGGGACTGGCATCTCATACGGTAACTGTCGGAAAGGCCTTAGGGATACCTGTAATTATAGGTACTTATAATGCTACAAAAATACTTAAAAACGGTTCGGTAGTGACAGTTGACCCAAATAGGGGAATAGTGTACTACGGTTCCAATTGATTTTTTGAAATTTATTGTTAAGAAAAATAATAACCACCCGTTTTTTAGGGTGGTTATTATTTTCCATTTACTTGTATGGGTCAATTGTTTGAATGGTCCCGTCATCATTGTATTTTATCTCTGTATATTTCATGCAGCGTCTGTTATCAGCACCGCCTGATAAGGAGCTGTCATGATAAAATAAGTACCACTTACCCTGAAATTCAACAATGGAGTGATGGGTAGTCCAGCCTATAACAGGGTTAAGTATCCTTCCCTTATATACAAACGGTCCTTTAGGATTTTTACTCATAGCATATACAATATAGTGAGTAGTACCGGTAGAATATGAAAGGTAATAGTAGCCGTTGTATTTATGCATCCATGGACCTTCAAAATATCTTCTGTCTTCATCACCTGCAAGTATAGGGTTACCGTCTTCATCAACTATGGATATTTCCTGAGGTGTTTCTTTAAAAGTAAGCATATCATCATTTAGTTCAGCTACTCTAGGTCCTAAAGCAGGCTGGTCTTTAGCAGGTTCTTTTCCGTCAGGGTTATACTCCCCGGTTTGCCACTTTTCCAGCTGTCCTCCCCAAAGACCTCCAAAATACATGTATGCTCTGCCGTCATAATCAATAAAAACAGCAGGGTCTATGCTAAAACTGCCTGGAATATAACTTTCTTGAGGTTTAAAAGGTCCTGCAGGGGATGAACTTGTTGCAACCCCGATTCTAAAAATCCCATCCTTGTCCTTTGCAGGGAAATAGAAATAATAAGTATTATTTTTAAAAGCAGCATCAGGTGCCCACATTTGTTGTTTTGCCCAGGGCACATCTTTAACATGGAGCACTTGACCATGGTCTACGCAAGGAGAATCTATGCTATCCATAGAAAAAACGTGATAATCCTCCATATTGTATTGGTCCCCAAGATCATTTGATTCCCTTACTTCATCAAGATCATGGGAAGGATAGATGTACAACTTACCTTCAAACACGTGAGCAGAAGGGTCTGCTGTATAAATGTGAGTAACTAAAGGTTGGTTAGGTTTGCTAGAATTTGCCATATCGCCATTCTCCTTTACTGTTGAATTTTATAAAACAAGCTGTACAACTTTTTTTGTACCAAAAGTATTCAGCTTTTATTATATCAATACATATTAAAGAATCAAGGCATAAGACAAAAAAGTTATAATAATCAGTATGTTTATTATATTAATCCGGGAACTGGACATTACCCGGAACTATGTAAGCTTCTTCAGCAATTTCACCAGGACCGGGAAGGCTGTCAATTACATCAGTTAAAACATACCCTCTTATATCGGTAATTCTTATTGTAGGTGTGGTTGTATCTACGTTTTCATAAATAAAATGATTCCAGAACATTTTCTTCATGTCGTGCCATTCACCATTTTGATATATTTCCATTTTTAAAACTGGATATTTGTGGTCCCTGACTTGAATTGCCACCCAGGACGGGGAAGTACCCTCTTTTATTCTGTATGAAACATTTTTATCAATAGGTGCGGCAACAATCCGCCATGAGATATCAATTCTTCCGTCTGCCATATTTCCTATTTTATCAAAGGATGTTGGACAAAGGTCTAATGCACCATCCCCGCCTTCCGGGTATAAATCCGTCACATATACAACAGTGGTTCCCTTCACGCCTGTTACTTCAAGGTATGCCCCTGCCAGTGCTGCTTCAATTCCATAGCTGTTATAATCATAAGGATTTAGCGCTGTTATTTCCATATCTAACGGAATAGGATCAAGGAGGCAGGCTCCCCCTGCATATCCTGAGCCGGTGTATGTTGCATAACTTGTGCGGACTCTGTCCCAATCCGGGTAAGCTCCTACATTAACAGGCTCTGAAGTAGGTCCGGGAGCAGGTGTACCAGGTGTAGGCTCAGAGGTAGGTGTAGGTGTAGGTTTAGGAGTAGGTGATTCAGGAACTGTGCTTTTTGGGAATTTATCAATTATATTGAGAATGTACCTGCTTAAAATTACATAGTCATTGCTGTCTATCATTTCATCCCCGTCCAAATCTGCATACCACAGAGGATTTTCAACAGGCAAACTGTCTATAACCTCTAATAAAAATCTTTTCAGTATTGTTGCATCAATACTGTTAACAATTCCATCGTCATTAAGGTCCCCAACTAAGCCTTGTTTATCACATGTGGAAACAAAACTAAATGCTTGAATAAGAATGGTAGTTAAAAACAAACATAAAAACTTTTTCATAACAAATACCCCCATAATATGTTTTTATTTTTTCATACCATTTTGATAATAATTCGGAATTATCTAAAATTTTGTTACTATGGGGGTATTGTTCTGTATCTTTTGTTTAATAGACATATTTATTTGGCATAATTGTCTTTTAATAAGTTTATTTTTATAAGTTTTACTATGCCCCAGGCAATTAATCCATAAACCAACATTGCGATTAATGTTGCCGGTTCAAAAACTGATTGCACAGAAAGACCGTTAGTTGTAATGGATTCAAATATTCCTGCAAAAGGTGCAGTGAATATGTTGGTTATGGAATATAAAAATATAACGAAGCCGCTTACAGGGTTTGCACCTAAAAGTTTAAAAATAAAACGGAATGCAAGCAAAACTTCCAAAACCCCGAGGGCGTAATATATTCCATGACGACTTTTTAAATACCATGAGGGCATTTTATACTCATCATTTTCATGTAATTTTTTAAATTTAAATTCATTATCATTATCTTTTTTATAAGAATTATCCATAGCATTACTCCTGTTAAACATAATATTGCAAATTATATGGTAAATTTTTTAGTGCTATATACATTATGCATTTATTATTGCCATAATTGTACATTTATCAGTGCTTTATATATATTATAATCAAAGTTAGCGTAAAGTTATTGTAGGGAATGAGACATAAAATACCATATAAAATTGAAAAGAAGATGACATCCTGTTAAGATATTAATACAAAAAAAATCTAACAGAAAGGATGACATCTTCTATGTATAATAGTATACAACATTTTAATGAATTTGGGGCAAAAAGAATTGAAAAAAAGATAAAAAATTTTATTGAAGAAGGAAAAGACTTAGCTGATCTTATTCTTGGTCTGAAAGAAGATTTATTTAAACTTGGACGCGATATACTTAAAGAAGTGCTTGAAGATATGGATGAATATTTACGTAACTGTGAAATAAGGAAACAGTATTGGGAAATTATAAGAAAAGATAAAACATCTATTTTAACGACATTTGGAACACTAAGTTATAACAGGACATATTTTAAGCATAAGGAAAATGGTAATAGACAACACCTGGTCGACAGGATTGTAGGTGTAGAACCACATGACAGAGTAAGTGCCGATGTTGTAATTAATGCAATAGAAGAAGCAGCTGACAGCAGCTACAGAAAGGCAGGAGAAAAGGCGACATATATTGATGAAATCAGCAAACAAGCTGTGATGAATAAAATACATAATATTGAAATAGTTGAGCCTGAAATAAAAGTAGATAAAAAGAGAAAAGTAAAAATATTGTATGTTGAGGCAGACGAGGATCATGTAGCATTACAACAAAAAAGTATATTGAGACAGAATGAGAAGGGCAAGAGAAATACAATTATGCCAAAACTTGTATATGTGCATGAGGGAATTGACTTTGAAAAAAGTAATAAGAAGAGAAAAGTATTAAAGAATGTTCGATATTTTGGGGGTGTGTATAATAATTCAGAAAATTTGTGGCTTGAAGTATCGGAATACATATATAAACAATATGACGTTGATTTTTTAGAGACGGTGTATATATTAGGAGATGGGGCGTCATGGATAAGGCAAGGAGTTAACTGGCTTTCAAAAAGTAAATTTGTACTTGATAGATACCATCTTCAAAAATACGTAAGAGTTGCAACCACACATTTAAATGATGAAGCAATAAGCCAAGATTTACAGGACGCATTGAATTTATCTGATAAAAAAAAGCTAACAAAGGTTTTTAAAAAGATAATCGAAAAGACAGGCGATAATGAAAGTAAAATAAAGGCTATAAAAAATGCAAAGCGATATATTTTAAATAATTGGGATGGTATAGAAATAAGGTCAAACAGAGGAATAGTGGGTTGTAGTGCTGAAGGTCATGTGAGTCATGTATTTTCATCCCGTTTAAGTTCAAGACCTAAAGGCTGGTCGAGAAAAGGTGTAGAAAAGATGTCAAAGCTGATAATATACAAGAAGAATGGCGGTAAGGTATATGACATAGTTATGGCACAAAAACAAAAAAAGTTAGCAGCTAGTAGGCAAGAAATTCAGGAAAAATTAATTAAGGAATTAAAGAAGTCATCAAACAGGTATGAGAGTGTATGGAATAGTAATTTAACTGTTATTCATAAGGGGTGTAAAACTGGTTTATATAAAGAATTAAGGCGTATTATAGGTATATGCGGATAGGGATGAGGTAATAATAAAGCAAAAATTACGGGAAAGTTTACAAGTAAGCCTATCCAATAGGAATTATACATATCTAAAAAAAGACAAAGAAAAAGAAAAAACATAAAAAAAGAAAAAGAAAAGAAAAAAGCAAAACTTTAGTACCATGACCCGCGAAGCCCTACTACTTGTCAAGGCCGGGCTTTGCCCGCTTGTTTTAGCCTTGACAAAATGGAAAATGGTACAATAGAAATACTTTTTTCTTTTAAAAGTAGCGTTAAAATGTGAAGGAACATAGATAACAAAATGTACTGATTTGTGACAATCATTGAGTAAAATGGATTCTTTATAGGAAGAAAGAGTTATATGGTATAATAGAGAATAAGTTAGAGGAGTTATAAAAGAAAATAATTAGCTCAGCATGCAAATTATGCAAAATACTCTCGTTACTAAGAGACCGTTATTTGAAATAGTTGTATAAAAAATGGGATGCCATCTACTTTTCTTTTTCCTACAATAAATTGACGCTATCATAATCAAAAATAATGTTGACTATAATTGATATTTATGGTAAGTTTAATTTTGTAACATAATGTCGAAAAAGAAAAGGAGAGGATTATAGTGAAATCTACTGGAATTGTAAGAAAAGTTGATGAATTAGGCAGGATTGTTTTACCAATTGAATTAAGAAGAAGTATGGACATTAATGAAAAGGACGCTTTGGAAATTTTTGTAGATGATGACAAAATAATATTAAAAAAATACCAGCCTGCTGATATCTTTACAGGAAGCATGGAAGACTTAGTTGACTATAAGGGCAAAAAAGTTTCCAAAGCAACTATAATAGAGTTGGCAAAATTAGCAGGTTTAGAAGTGAAGTAAATATTACAAAAAATTTAGGGGAATGACACATGTAATTTACATAGTAAAAGCTGTGGCATTCCCTGTTTTTAATACATTTTAGCTTTTATATAACTTTAATTTAAAGAAAATTTCTTTTAATTACTTATGTTTTACATTTTCTTCTTTTCTTTTTATACTCCCCTTGATACATTTATTTAACTAGTGTAAAATGATTTAGTGATTATTGACATATAGGAGTAGCGATTGTGGACTTTATTATTATTTTTGACCAGGTTTCAACACTTTTGATTTTGTTATTGGCAGGATTTATAACAAAAAGAGTTGGGATTATTAACGATGCAGTAAATAAAAAATTATCAGAACTTTTGCTGATGGTAACATCACCTTTGCTGATTTTTACATCATTTTTGATGGAGTATGAAGCAGAAAAACTAATAAATGCTCTTTATGTTATAGGTTTAGGGGTTGTTACCTTTGTAATATCTATTTTTGCTGCAGAAAAAATATTTTTTACAAAGCAGCCGCAGGCTAAAAGGGCAGTGATAAAATCTGCAATAGTATTTTCCAATTGCGGGTTTATGGGGTTTCCACTTGTTGACAGCATATTTGGACAAGAAGGTGTTTTTTATGCATCCATGTATTTAATTGTTTTTAATATAGTAATGTGGACGTATGGAATGGTAATTTTTAGTGGAAAATCTGATTTTAATATAAAAAAAATGCTGACCACACCTGCAATGGTGGCAGTGTATTTAGGGATCATAGTGTTTTTATTTCAAATTAATGTACCATTCCCAATTAAAAATGCTGCACAAATGATTGGGAATATGACAACTCCTCTGTCCATGATTATAATAGGAGCTATAATTGAAAGTGCTAATTTAAAAGATGCTTTATCGGATTTACAAGCTTATGTTTTGAGCGCCATGCGTCTGCTTTTAATGCCGCTTTTAGCATATTTTTTAGTTATGTTCATAGATATACCAAAGATAGCTTCTGATATATGTATTGTTGTACTGGCAATGCCCATGTCGGTAAATGCTGCAGTTTTTGCGGAAAGATTTGAAGCTGAGCCGCTTTTTGCTTCAGAAGTGGTGACGGTATCCACATTGCTGTCCATGCTTACAATTCCTATTATACTGCGGTTGCTATGAAGAAAGTTTGCTAAACTTTTAAAATGGCAAGGAGGATTTTCGTGGCAAATAACATAAAACTATCACCGTTAATTAGTGACGGAATGGTTTTACAGAGGGATGCACAAGTTAAAATATGGGGAAATGCCATACCTGACGAATGTATAACTTTAACTTTTATGGACAAAGCATACAGCACAAAATGTGATAAAGACGGGTATTTTGAAATAGTGCTGAATAATTTACCCCCTGGTGGTCCTTATAATATGACAATAAGCTGCAAGGACGTGCAAAAGGAGATAAAGGATGTATTGGTTGGGGATGTATGGGTTTTAGGTGGTCAGTCAAATATGGAATTGCCTATTTTAAGGACTTTGGATTTATATGAGGATGAAGTTAAAAATTCAGAAAACCCGGATATCCGCCATTTTATTGTTCCTCTTTCATATAACTTTCATAAGCCACAGGAGGATATAAGCGGTGGCAATTGGATTTCAGTAAACCCTGAAGATGTATATGAATTTAGTGCAGTAGGGTATTTTTTTGCTAAAATAATTAATGAAAAATATAAAATTCCCATTGGTTTAATCAGAACTGCAGTTGGAGGAACGCCTGCAGAAGCATGGCTTAGCGAAAAGACTGTCAGTAAGTTTGAGAGGTTTCTTTCTTCTTTAAATAGATGTAAAGATGATGACTATGTTAAAAACACAATAGATACGGAACAACGCCGGTATAGTGACTGGTATAAGAGATTAGATGAAAAAGATAAAGGCCTTTGTGAAAAAACTGTTCCCTGGTTTAGTGAAGAGTACGATGACAGAAACTGGAATACCATTTATTTGCCCAGAAGCTTTAAAGGTACTGAACTTGAAAAGATAAAAGGTTCTATTTGGTTTAGAAAAGAGATATATTTAGATGAAAAACCTTCTAAAGAAAAAGTGAAGTTGATTCTTGGAACTTTAGTTGATGCAGATGAAACATATGTTAATGGTATGATGGTCGGCAATACAGAGTACCGCTATCCTCCAAGGAGGTATACATTTCCGGCGGATGTTCTGAAAAAAGGCAAAAACATTATAGCTGTAAGGTTGATTGTTACACACAACATTGGTTCTTTCATTAAGGATATGCCGTATAAACTGGATTTGGGAGGATGCAAAATAGATTTAACCGGTCAGTGGAAATATTGTGTAGGTACAGAAATGGAAAGACTTGAGGAATTTACATTTTTTCAATATAAACCTACCGGCGTGTATAATGCCATGATTTACCCCTTACGCAAATACAGTATAAAAGGTATACTGTGGTATCAGGGAGAATCTAATACAGGATACCCTTATGATTATAAAGAAATTTTTGAAGCGGTTATAGAAGATTGGAGAAATACTTGGAATATGGGGGAAATACCTTTCTTATATGTCCAATTGGCAAACTATGAAGATCCAAATGGCGGCAACGGCTGGTGTCATTTAAGAGAGAGACAGAGAAGGGCGCTGGAGATACCTAATACAGGAATGGCAGTGACAATTGATGTGGGAGGGTATAATGAACTGCATCCCCAGAATAAAAAAGCCGTGGGTGAGAGACTTGCCCTTTGGGCAATGAATAAAGCATATGGCGAAAATTTAGTTTGCAGCGGGCCTATTTATAAAAGTCATAAAGTACTTGGAGATAAAATCCAACTATTTTTTGATTATGTGGGAAGCGGACTTGTGTGCAAAGGTGACAAATTATGTGAATTTACCATATGCGGAGAAGACGGAAAGTTTGTAGAAGCTGATGCTGTAATAGAGGGTGATACAGTGGTTGTCAGCAGCGGTAAAGTTGATAACCCGGTGCATGTGAGATATGCGTGGTCTAACAGCCCGGACAGGGCAAACCTATACAACAAAGAAGGATTGCCTGCATCACCTTTTACAACGGAGGAGCTGGAGTAAAAAAATTATAATTATTGCGTGTTTACATTTAAAGTTATGGGGTATAAATACACTCGGAGGTGTTAATTTTATGGAGAAAATAAAAGATATTCTTAAGTTTGCCATGAAAATGGAAAAGGATGCAGAAAATTTTTATAATTACTACATGGATAGGGTGGAGTCAGAGTCTATAAAAAATATGTTTAGTGAGCTGTCTAAAATGGAAAGGGAGCACTATGAGATTTTAAAGGATAAATTTGAACAGTTGGAATTTAAAGAACCGCCTTTAACAATTTCCTGGGTGGTGGATGATGATTCTAGAGTGGTAGACCCTTCAATTATTCACTTCAACTCTGATTTAATAGGGGAAGATGAAAAGGAAATGTCAGATCTTACAATTATAAGAATGGCATATCATATGGAAAACGATTTTGTAATGTTTTATAAAAATGCAGCAGCAGAGGCAGAAGATGCAGAAGCAAAGAAGTTTTTAGAAGAGATTGTAAAGTGGGAAGAAAGTCACAGAGACATTTTTCAAAAAAAGTATGAGGAACTTATAAAGAAACATTGGAAGAATATAACTAACATTATTTTCAAGTAACATTATGCTGAAATAATCTATATATACAAATAAAACCATGTATGAGAAAGTGAGTAAACAGGCAAAAATCATACAAAGCAAAACCCAAAAAGCAAAGAGCTAAAAAAGCAAAATTTAAAAAATAAAAACTAAAGAAACTAAAAACCCACTAAAAAGAGTCCTCTATTAACAGGAGGGCTTTTTATTAAAGGCCTGTGGAAAATGTCAAAAATCATTAAAAAACCATAATGTTTTGGATATATTTCAGGTAGTTATTTTTGAAACAAAATATTATAATTATAATAAGTCTAATTAAATATATATGTAATTTGACATAAATTTGAATATGGCATGTATAAAAGACACATAGAATATATTAAAAAAGGGATGATTGACATGAAAGAAAAGAGAACTATAGCAGAAAAAATTTTTGATGCCCACAGGGTGGATATGCCCTTTCCGGACACTCATGTACTAAAGCTTGATGCGGTATTTTGTCATGAAATTACTACGCCTATAGCTATAACTGATTTACAGAAAAGAGGAATGGACAGGGTTTTTGATGCAAGTAAAATAAAAGCAGTGATTGACCATGTATCCCCTGCAAAGGACAGTAAGACTGCAGAGCAGGGAAAAATACTCCGTGAATGGGCCAGAAGACATGGCATCAAGGACTTTTTTGATATCGGACGCAATGGTGTGTGCCATGCTTTATTCCCAGAAAAGGGGTTTGTAAGACCCGGGTACACGGTAATAATGGGGGACTCTCATACTTGTACTCATGGGGCTTTTGGAGCTTTTGCCGCAGGAGTTGGGACTACGGATTTAGAAGTTGGGATACTAAAAGGTGTATGTTCATTTCGTACCCCTAAAACCATAAAAATAGTACTAAATGGAAAGCTAAGACCCGGTGTTTATGCAAAAGACGTCATCCTATTTATAATAAAGGAGTTGACTGTAAACGGTGCAACAAATAAAATTATAGAGTTTACAGGTCCTGTTATTGATGAAATGTCCATGGAGGCCAGGATGACTTTGTGCAACATGGCAATAGAAGCCGGCGGTACATGTGGAATTTGCTATCCGGATGCTACAACTGTGGACTACCTTTGGGAGTTTATAAAAGACGAGTTTGAGACAAAAGAAGATGCACTAAAAGAATATTCCAAATGGATATCAGACGAAGGCGCTGAATATGAAAAAGTATATGAATATGATGTTTCAGATTTAGAGCCAATGGTTACCTTTGGTTATAAGCCGGATCAGGTTAAAACAGTGCGGGAAATGGAAGGAACAAAAGTTGACCAGATTTATATCGGAAGCTGTACAAATGGAAGAATTGAAGACCTTAGGGTTGCAGCTGAAGTCCTAAGGGGTAAAAAAATCCATGATAATGTACGTGGAATAGTAAGCCCTGCTACTCCGGCTGTATACAGTGCTGCACTTAAGGAAGGGATTATAGAAATTTTCCAGGATGCAGGCTTTTGTGTAACAAACCCCACTTGTGGTGCTTGCCTTGGCATGAGTAACGGCGTATTAGCCGAAGGTGAAGTATGTGCCTCCACTACAAACAGGAACTTTAACGGACGTATGGGGAAAGGTGGAATGGTTCACCTAATGAGCCCTGCAACTGCTGCGGCTACAGCAATTAAGGGAAGTATCACCAATTCTCGTTTATTTGAGGAAGGAGGGGTATAATGAAAACTTTTGGTGGGAAAGTACTGTTTTTAGACAGGGATGATATAAATACCGATGAAATAATTCCTGCAAAATACCTAACTGAGATTACCAAGGATGCCTTAAAACCATATCTTTTGGAGGATTTGAGATTAGAAGGCTTTGACTCAAAGAGGGATATTGAAGGCAAATCAGTTATAGTTACCAGGGCAAATTTTGGGTGCGGTTCATCAAGGGAGCATGCGCCCTGGGCTTTGGAGGTAAACGGAATTAATGTTGTAATTGCTGAAAACTTTGCAAGGATATTCAGGCAAAACATGTACAACTGCGGGATGTTTGCCATTGAACTGCCAAAAGAAAAAATTGACTATCTTTTTGACACTTACAAAGATAAAGACACCACAATAGAAATTGATGTAGATAATGACAAAATTATCATTTCATCAGAGGGCAAATGTGAAGAAATTGATTTTACCATTGGGGAATTTGACAAAGCCCTTATAAAAGAAGGCGGCTGGGTAGGCTACGCTGATAAACATTATTAATAAAGGATGTAAAAACTTGCCCGTCAAGGTTTTATTTGACGGGCATTTTGATTATATGGAAAATTTTTTACCAATAGTTTTTTCCTCATTATCATTTCATCAACATTTTTTATATAAAGCTCTACACTTTTTACATTAAAAGCTCTTTTTACACTGCTATCTTCCGGAGAAACCACTTTGCTTATCCCACCGGCACCAAGGGCTATTATAGATTGTTTTTCCTCCATAATCTGGACATTATATATGCCCTCAAATCCTTTTTTGCAGTACCCGACATTTTCAAGATTTTCAGCCATTTTTTTCTGTCTGTATAGATAATAGGGATGCATATTCATTTTCTTAGCATATTCAGATGCTAAGTCTATCATTAAAGAAGCTTCTTTATTTGGGGCAAAGTCAAATTTTGCATTCTCTGTTAATTTTGATGCTCTTTTAACTGCCATTGTATGAACGGTAAAACTTTCAGGATTAAGGGTTTTAATATAATTCATTGTATTTTCAAAATCCTTTATATTTTCACCCGGAAGGCCGGCGATTACGTCCATGTTGATATTTCCAAACCCCATTTCCCTTGCCATGTAGAAGCAGTTAATTATATCCTGTGAAGTGTGTTTTCGGCCAATTAATTTTAGAGTTTTATCCTTCATAGTCTGGGGATTTATACTTATACGGTTTACGCTAAAGTTTTTAATTAGGGAAAGCTTTTCTTTAGTAATTGTGTCAGGCCGTCCGGCTTCTAAAGTATATTCTCCAATGCTTTCAAAATCAAAAGTTTTTTCTATTTCAGTTAAAAGTACTTCTAAGTTTTTTTCATCAATTGCAGTGGGTGTGCCTCCTCCGATATAAATGTTTTGAATTTTATACCCTTTTTCTTTGATTATCTGCTGTACCCCTTTAATTTCAGTTTTTAAAGCTTCTATATAACCTAAAACAAAATCTTTGTACTTGTCAATAGAATTAGAAGTAAAAGAACAGTATAAGCACCTTGATTTGCAAAAGGGAATTCCAATGTATATGCTTATCATATGAGGTTTTGTGTTATCGAGGATTTCCTTTTCACTTTTTGCTACATCAAAGAGAAGCTTAAGTTTTTCCTTTGATACAAAATAATAATCTTGAAGTATTCCCCAAATCTTTTCATAACTAAGCCCCCGGCTTAATAGTTTATGGACAAGTTTTACAGGTCTTATGCCGGTTAAAAAGCCCCAGGGAAGCTTTTTATTTGTAAAATTTGAAAGTGCAATATAAATTTCTCTTTTTACTTCTCTTTTTATAGTTTTTTCTTCAGGTTCATCTAAATAAGAAAAAGGCTTAAAGTGATGAATATTTTTATAACAGCAAAAACCATCATTTAAAATAACGGTTTCAATTTCAAAACAGATATTTCTTTTCCTAAGTTCTGTATATATAAAAATTCCCTTCTTAACTTCAAAATCTGATTTTTCTTTTACAATATCATTTTCAAAAAATAGTTTTATAATATCTTTTACCTGATATAAATAATCATGTCCTTTAAGTTGCACAAAAATCATTTTAGCCTCCTATAATTATACCTAATGAAAAGCAACAAAAAAGTAACAAAAGCAACTAAACAAAAGCAACTAAAATATTATATCGGTTATAAAATAATCATAATGATAAAACAAGCATATTATAATTATTTTTATCAGTCAACAGACTTTTAAATTATTATAAAAACCAACTTTATAAATTATTATAAAATTAAGCTAAAAATAAAGGCGCTTTGTAGTCCTTGAAGTTATTTTAACTCTCGTGTAGAATTAACATATATAATAGCAATTGTTACAGCAATAACTTCAACAAAAAATAAGGTTAGCACATTAATAAAAAATGAAGGAGGTCAAAAAATGAACAATATGCCTGAGGTTAAAATTGGTATTGTAGCAGTTAGCAGGGATTGTTTTCCGGAGGAATTATCTGTAAACAGAAGAAAAGCACTGGTGGAAGCCTACAAGAAAAAATATAACGAAGATGACATATATGAATGTCCAATTTGTATTGTTGAAAGTGAAATTCATATGGTGGAGGCTTTAGAAGATATAAAAAAAGCAGGGTGTAATGCCCTTTGTGTGTACCTAGGAAATTTTGGTCCTGAAATAGCTGAAACATTGCTTGCAAAACACTTTGACGGTCCTAAAATGTTTATAGCAGCAGCAGAAGAAACATCAAAGGACGGCGGGCTTATCCAGGGACGCGGGGATGCATATTGTGGTATGTTAAATGCAAGCTACAATTTAAATTTACGCAATGTAAAGGCGTATATCCCTGAATATCCTGTGGGTACGGCAGAAGAATGCGCAGATATGATTCATGAGTTCCTTCCAATTGCCCGTGCAGTTTATGGACTGAATAATTTAAAAATTATAAGTTTTGGACCTCGTCCGTTAAACTTTTTAGCTTGTAATGCGCCAATTAAACAGCTTTACAATTTGAATGTGGAAATTGAGGAAAACTCTGAATTAGACCTTTTTGAAGCTTTTAATAAGCATGAAGGGGATAAAAGAATCCCAGAAATTGTTAAAGAAATGGAAATAGAACTAGGAGAAGGTAACGAAAAGCCGGAAATTCTTGAAAAACTTGCCCAGTATGAATTAACACTTCTTGACTGGATAGAAGAACACAAGGGGTATAGAAAATATGTGACAGTTGCGGCAAAATGCTGGCCTGCATTTCAAACCCAGTTTGGCTTTGTTCCATGCTATGTAAACAGCCGTTTAGCTGCAAAGGGTATCCCGGTTTCTTGTGAAGTGGATATTTACGGGGCATTAAGTGAATTTATAGGAACAGTTGTATCCCAGGATGTGGTGACTCTATTAGATATAAACAACACCGTTCCTTATGATATTTACAATGAAGATATAAAAGACAAATTTGACTATACAGCTACAGATGTATTTATGGGTTTTCACTGCGGCAATACAGCAGTATGTAAATTAACATCCCATGAAATGAAGTACCAGATGATAATGGCAAGAACCCTTCCTGAGGAGGTAACCCAGGGAACTCTTGAAGGGGATATAATTCCGGGAGATATTACATTTTTTAGAATTCAAAGTACAGCTGATTCCAAGTTACGTGCTTATATAGCTAATGGTGAAGTTCTTCCGGTGCCTACACGCTCATTTGGGGGAATTGGTATTTTTGCTATTTCGGAAATGGCAAGGTTTTACCGCCATGTATTGATTGAGAAGAATTTCCCTCACCATGGGGCGGTTACATTCGGTCACTTTGGAAAACCTCTTTTTGAAGTGTTTAAATATATAGGAGTTCCTGTTGAAGAGATATACTTCAACAGACCAAAGGGGATGCTTTATCCTACAGAAAATCCTTTTAAATAATTTTAATTTTTTATACTTTATTTAAAATTTAAAGATCAAATGCAAAAAAACAGGTAATCGAAAGAAAAAGTCCTTCTTTCGATTACCATGTTTTTTACAACAACATACGGGGTTTGATGCTATGAACAAATATTTTGAGAAAGTAATTTTAAAGTCAACAAATTCAAAGGAAATAGTTGAAATACATGAAATACAGGACCTTTGGGGTGGCTATGGCAAAATATTTCGATGCATACTCAGCCGTTCACTTTTAAAAAGTGTAATAGTTAAAAATGTCCGTTTACCTGATAAAAGAAGTAATCAGGATTCAGATATATCTTACAGGAGGAAGCTAAAATCCTACAAGGTGGAGATGGAATTTTATAAAAATTGGAGTAAAAAGTGTAATGAAGATTGCAGGGTTGCTGACTGGTATGCATTTGAGTGGCAAAACAATGAGTTTTTAATGGTATTTGAAGATCTTGATTTGGCAGGGTTTAAAGGGAGAATGTCAAGTGTAACCTGGAATGAAGTAAAACTGTGTTTGAAGTGGCTTGCAAATTTTCATGCTGCCTTTATGGGTGAGAAGCCTGAAGGGTTGTGGTCAAAAGGTACATATTGGCATTTGGAAACCAGACCGGATGAATTAAAAGCCCTAAGGGATATGAGACTTAAGAATGCAGCTAAAAAGATGGATGCAAAACTTGACGGATGCAAATTTAAAACTTTTGTTCATGGGGATGCAAAGATTGCAAACTTTTGTTTTTCTGAAGACAGAAGCAGAGTGGCGGCAGTGGATTTCCAGTATGTCGGCGGTGGCTGCGGCATGAAGGATGTTGCTTACTTTATAGACAGCTGCCTATATGATGAAGAATGTGAAGCTTTAGAAGGAGATATTTTGGATTTTTACTTTGGCGAGCTTGAAAAAGCATTGAAAATAAGGGGAAAAGATATTGATTTTGATGCCCTAGAAAAAGAATGGCGGGAATTATATTATGTTGCATGGGCTGATTTTTACAGATTTTTTAAGGGCTGGGCTTTAGGGCATTATGAAGGAAAATATAGTGAACGTGTTATAAACAAAGTAATTGAAAGTTTAAATATGTAGTTTTACATTAACGATACTGTATTTGTTTTTACATTCATATTTGATTTTCACTGATTTGTTTTTATGCTGATAAAAGATTATTAATATTGGCTGTTTTTATTAGAAAGCTTTCTGGTTAGATATAATATGCCCAAAACTACAGGGATTAGCAGCAGGGCATATATATTGCCTGAAAACATTTTTACAACCCATGTACGCAGTACATTTCCACCATCAATAAAACTTGTAAATACACCGTCATAACCGGCCGGCTTAAAATCAACGCTTTCTGCAAGGTTTGCATATAAATGGGCGGTGTTTGAAGCTAAATAAAGATGGAGAATAACTATTGGTATTCCAATAATATAAGAGCGGACCACATTTCCCTTTGTGGCAACACAGAGAAAGGAAGTGACCACCACTAAGTTTACCAAATCACCTAAGGGTATAAACTTTACTCCTGGAAAAATAAAGGCCAAAACCAGTGAAGTGGGTATAAGGAGTATTGAGGTTACAACAACTGAAGGAAGACCTATTATTACAGCCACATCAAGACCAATATAAGTTTCCCCGGTTTTGGGAAAATGTTTTTTTATAAAATCCTTCATACCTTCAGATATGGGAATTAAAGAATTCCCCACTATGCTCGCCATTTTTGGCAGTATGTATATTGCAGCTGCAATACCAAAGGCCAGCTCTATAATTTCTTTTACATTGTAGCCTGTACCAATTCCAAGGAAAAGTCCAAATATAAAACCAATAATCATTGGCTCACCTAAAAGCCCCATTTTCTCTTTCATTTTTTCAGGATTAGCGTTAATTTTATTAATAAAAGGTATGCGGTCAATTAGCTTGTTGCCTAAAACGCCGAAAGGAAAGCAAACTACAGCAGAAAGAGTGGGAACGGAAATTCCCTTTAGGTCTGAAAACTTACGAAGAAGCGGGGCACTCCAGTCTGCCAGCTTAATTGTAATTATAAATAGTATTGCGCTGGCAAAGGTAGATAATAAAATGTTGTTTGTTATATTGTAAACCAATGCACCTGCAAATATAAAATGCCAATAATTCCAGATGTCTATATTAATTGTTTTGGTTAACCTTGCTGTAAGCAAAACAATGTTTAAAAGCATTAATATAAGCAAAATAAGGGGTGCAAAGGAAAAAGCCCAGGTCATGGCAGCTAATGGAGGCCACCCTGCATCTAAAATATCAAGCTGAAGACCGGCTCGGGATATAAGTTTTTGAATAACAGGGTTGATTATTGAAACAAAATAATCAAATATTACAAATATTCCTATAAACCCAATGCCTATAGTGAAGGCTGATTTTATTCCTGTAGAAAACTTAATTCTAAAAATTATTGCTAAAATCAAAATAATAAAAGGCAGCATTACATAAGGTTCAAAACTAAGAAGATACATGGCTGCATTTTTTATAAGTTCCATTTCTTTCTCCATTCCCCGGTGATTATAGTAGTTTAAAAAACAAATAAATTAATTAACAAAACTAATTATAGCTTGTAGTACTGATGATATCAAGAGTTTAGGTGATTTTTTAAATTACCTGTTGATTTTATATTGATTTTGTGAAAAAATATTATCTTAAGTGCTGTATTAAGGTGTGGATATTATGATATTGGAAATGCTGAAAGCTTTTTTTCTTATTTTTATAGCTGAGATGGGGGACAAGACCCAGATACTTGCAATGGCCTTTGCCACAAAATTTCCGGTTAAGAAGGTGCTGACTGGTGTTTTTATAGGAGTGCTTTTAAATCACGGCTTAGGCGTGATTGTGGGAAAATATATTTCCGGAATTATACCGACAAATATAATTCAGGTAGTTGCAGGCTTTGCTTTTCTTTGCTTTGCTTTTTGGACTTTAAAAACAGAAGATGATGAAGAAGAGGGGGAAGAAAAATATAAATTCGGACCTGTATTAACGGTAGCACTGGCATTTTTTATAGGAGAGTTGGGGGACAAGACTCAATTAACAGCAATAACTTTAGCAACTAACACTTTATATCCTTTAGCAATACTTGGGGGAACTGTTTCAGGAATGATAATGACCTGTTCTGTAGGTATTTTCATAGGCAAAAAGCTAGGGGACAAAGTTCCGGAGCTTGTGATTAAAATAATGGCATCCCTTGTATTTATGATCTTCGGAATAGCTAAACTCTACAGCAACCTGCCTAAGAAGTATATTAATTTTCAAAATACCTCTATATTTATAGGAATAATACTGGTTATTTTTGCAGTAATGCTAAAATCAATGTTAGAGTCAGAAAGAAAAGGTGCATCTAAATTTAAGCAGATATCAAAAGAGTTATTTGACTATTATAATAAAGCTAAGGAAGATATTGAAAAAATATGTTTAGGGGAAGAAAAATGCGGTAAATGCCAAGGGGACCGGTGCATAGTGGGATATACAAAAACCCTGATAAATACTGCTTTAGAAGAAGGAGTGCTGCCAAAACGGAAAGTTTTTATGCATGGCAAAGAGGACATTGATAAACCTTTTGAAAGAGAACAAATTATAAATATGTTAAAAACAACACTTGAGCTTATAAAAAATAACGGTACTCTGGTTAAGCGCCCGGAAATAAATCAGATAAGAAAGAATTTAGAAAAAATGCTTTTAGGAAGAAGCATTGAAAGAATAGACAACTGGGAAAATTATGTGAATTATATGTATGAGATTGATGAAGTTGTTGCAAAAATAATTTTTAATAGCTGTAATCCTTAAAATTAAGGATTTTTTATAATTTTGGTCATTTCAAATTTTTAAAATTATTGCATAATAAATATATAATATGTTATAATGAAACTGGAATCTATTGTATTATTTTGGGTAAGTTTTTTATCTTTTTAGAAATATTTGTGGTAATAATCCTTGTTCTTATCATACAATAATAAATATTAACTTACTTAAGATAATTTTGTATAAATATATGCAAAAGACTGTTGCTGTATTTGTAAGGTGTAGTTATTGCTTTTTTTTAGATAGTTTTTTGTATTATGTTGCAAAATTAAATATATTTGCAAACAAATATGTAAACATAAGCTATAATATGTAATCATATTATGCTTAATTTTATGCAGAAAAATAATTTTTTATTATAAATATATTACAATTTACATAATATTATTTTATATTATTTTATATTTGATGTAATTTATCTCAAGGGAGGATTAATGTATGACAAAGAAAATGATAAAAGTAATTAGAAACAAAAACGGATTTAGCCTTGTAGAATTACTTATAGTGATTGCATTATTGGGAATAATTGCAGCCATTGGATTTTTGACTTTAACAGGGGTACTTAACAGCAGCCGTCAAAAAGTTGATTACCAGAATGCGGATCTTATTGAAAGAGCAATTGAGGCATATATGTTTTTGACGGAAGATGGCGAATTAAAGCACCTCACAAATAGTAGTAATGATAAAATAAATAACGGCGATGATTCAGAGAAATTGATTTTGATTTTGCAAGACAAAATTATTAATGCAAAAAACGGTGAAGAACTTGAGCCCCTGCTTGTTCCTAAAGAAGGAAAAGCGCCTTCAGCAGACAACTTTGCAACACAGTGGGAAGAGCATAAAGGCTACAAAATTGAAATTTATTCTGATAATATGACTTGTGATGTTTATCCGGTAAAGGATGTCAATGATGCAAAAATAAATATAAACTAATGCTTTTAACAGAAGTGGCGGTGGCAGCTGTAAAGGATTACTGACAGTCCAAGTACCATCATAAATGCAGCTGCAATTGCCAAAATTGTTTTAATGCCTATCTTCCTTTTAGAAGGAATGTCAATTTCGTAGCCTATTTTAAGGTCTTGAGGATTTTTAATCATCAGGAACTGTCCCTTACTGTTTAGCACTATTGCATATTCTTTTTCCTTTTCAACAACTATACCTTTCACAGGGTGTGCCTCCGTTTCTAAATACTTTTTCAAATGTGAATACACATATTAGAAACTCTTTTGAAGCTTTTTAAGATTGGAAGTTTTACCGCAGTGGTATTTAACCTTATTTCAGCCTTACATAGTAAGTATTCGGCTTATTAGCTCTTTTTTTGGGGTATATTTTTTAAAAAAATATGAAAAATAAAAAAATATATAATTAAATATATTTTAAGTGAAAAAACTGATAAAGTCAAAAAACAGTACTAATCAAGTATTTGGTGCCCATTGTACATAATTATATGTATATAGTATAATATTAAAAGATTTATTATTACAGAAGATTTGAGGGGATGGGTATGAGATATTTAGTTACAGGCGGTTCTGGTTTTTTGGGGATAAACCTTATACGGTTTTTAGTTAAAAAGGGTCATGAAGTAACTTCCCTTGACATAATGGATTTTGATTATGAGGACATGAAAGATAAAATCAGGATAGTAAAAGGCGATGTAAGAGACCGGGAAGCAGTTTTAAAGTCTTTAGAGGATGTTGATATAGTGGTGCACGGTGCAGCTGCACTGCCCCTTTATTCAAAGGAAGATATATATTCCACGGATGTTGACGGGACTGAAGTAGTTTTGTCAGAATCTTTTAATAAAGGCATAGAAAGAGTAATATATATTTCTTCCACTGCTGTTTACGGGGTTCCGGACCATCATCCATTGGTGGAAGAGGATGAATTGGTTGGAGTAGGTCCCTATGGGGAGGCAAAAATAGAGGCTGAGAAGATTTGTGAAAAATACAGAGATAAGGGTATGTGTGTTCCTGTTATCAGACCAAAATCATTTATCGGACCGGAAAGATTAGGTGTTTTTGCTCTATTGTATGACTGGGCAAGCAGCGGAAAGAATTTCCCCATGATTGGCAGTGGTAAAAACAGATATCAGCTTTTAGATGTTGAGGATTTATGTGAAGCTATTTATTTAACAGCTACTTTAGAACGTGAAAAAGTTAACGATACCTTCAATATAGGTGCTGAAGAGTTTACAACAATGAGGGAAGATTATCAGGCGGTTTTAGATAAAGCCGGATTTGGAAAAAGAATAATTGGATTTCCTGCAAAGCCTGCTATTTTAGCGTTAAGGATTTTAGAATTTTTAAAAATTTCTCCTCTATATGCATGGGTGTACGAAACTGCCGGAAAAGATTCTTTCGTTTCAATAGAAAAGGCCAAGAGGGTTTTAGGATTTAAGCCAAAGTATTCAAACAAAGATGCCCTTTTGAGAAATTACCAGTGGTACTTAGATAATTTGGACAGTTTTAAAGGTAAATCAGGAGTAAACCACAGAGTTCCTTGGAAGCAGGGTTTTTTGGGTATTATAAAGTGGTTTTTTTAACTTTTTTAGAAAATCATCAATTTATTGGAGCCTACGGGCTCTTTTTTTTGTGCTTTTTTTGCTTCCTCCCATTTAACACAGATTTAACATAAGCTTAACACAACTTAACAAAGACCTAATAAAACTTTAAACTTGCTGGTTTAATATCTAAATTGTAAACATCTAAAAAATCTAATTTTAAGGGAGGAAATTAAATGAGTAAGTTTTTTAAAAAATTAGTACTGTTTATTATTATACCTTTAGCAATAGGGAGTGTTCTTGCAGCATGTGAAAACAATGACAATCCGGCAAGTGCAAAGAACGACGCTAAAAAAGAGGTAAGGGAGGAGACTCGGCAAGAAGAGATAAAGGAAGACAGCCTGCAAGAAGCAGCGGATTTAAGCGGACATATAAGCATAGTTGGTTCAACTTCTGTCCAGCCGTTAGCACAGCTATTGGCAGATGCTTTTACAGATATAGAACCTGAAGTTGTAATAGATGTACAGGGTGTTGGTTCTTCTGCCGGGATTAAGGCTGTAAATGACGGAAGTGCAGATATTGGTATGGCATCAAGGGAGTTAAATGAGGAAGAGAAGACATGGGGAATTACAGAAATCCCTATAGCTGTTGATGGAATAGCAGTAATAGTAAATCCAAATAACCCGGTAAACAATTTAACATTAGAGGAAATAGCCAAAATATACAAAGGTGAAATAACAAACATTTCCTTGGGATATGTTGATGACAGCGTAAAAGCCATTTGGGAGATTCTTACCGCAATGTACCTGCAAAAGAAATAAAAGATACAAGCAGTATTTTAGGAGTATCTGAGAGCACATTGAGAAATCAAGATGCATACACCGGCTGGTACGGAAGGATTGTACTGTCCTGGAAGTCAAGGACCTTTGTAGGAGATGATACAAATCTGCCATATGGAGTTGACAGTGAGAAAGCAAAGAAATCTGTACAAAAATGGTACGGTGAATACGGAATACCTAATGCAGTGTATGTATGTGAAGCAGGAAGGGATGTTATAAAAGAACTGTCTAAGACGGGTAAAAGCATAGAAGAGTATGACGGATGGCTAAAGGACGGATACATAGTTGTAAACTTTAATATTGAAGTTCAAAGAAGAATAGTGGGAAGAGACGGAAATTACGACATAGAATTACTAAGCTATTCTTCAGAAAATTGCAATATGTGGGAAATAGAAGGTCTAAAGGACAGAAAGGTTGACAGCGCAGGAAAAGGCTTTGATATTAAGCCGGGAGATGTAGTATTTTACTACACGGATGAGAGGTCTACAGATGACTACGAGGTAAGGTAAAGTGTCAAAAAATAAAAAATGATGCAATTCATCCCAAAAATCGTGCAATTCGTCAGGAAATCCGTCGGGGGTGAAAAAATTTATTATAATATACACATAAAATAAATTACAAAAATAAGGGGGGTAAAAAAATGAGCAGAGCAATTACAGTTACACCGGAGGAGTTGACAAGGACAGCCAATTCAGTAGAAGGTAAGACAAAGGAGTATGTTAGTTTATATAATAAACTTTACAGTGAAGTGGATTCAATGTCAAAAAGCTGGTCCGGGGAAGCAAACAGGGCTTATGCAGGACAGATAGAAGGATTCCGTAAGGAGTTTGAAAATTTAAAAAAAGTCCTTGAAAACTACACAGCACTATTAAGAGAATCAGCAAGGGTATATGGACAGACAGAGACAAACATAAGAGACAGTGCTAAAAAACTTATAACAGGAAGATAGTCAAAAAAAGGCAATAGGATAAGAAGAAACAGAAGAAGAAAGATAAAAAAAGGCAATAACAAGACAATAACAAGATAAGGACAAGGCAACAGCAAGGAAATAGTAAGATAATAATAAGATAAGAACAAGGGAAAGAGTAAAGTTAAAAACAAGAGTAAGCATTTTAAATTATGAAAAATAATACAAGGGGGGAATAAAAAATGGCTGAATTTAAAGTTACGCCGGAAATGCTAAAATCAACATCATCAAGTTTAAAAAATATAAATTCAAGATTCAGATCCGTAATGGAAGGTATAGAAACAGATATGAGAGCTATGAAGCAAAAGTGGGACAGTGAGGCTGCAGATACATTCTTAGCAAAGTTTGAAAAATTTAAGAGCAATCTTGAAGGTTATTATCAGGTGGTGGAATCATATTCAAAATTCTTAGAAGAAACAGCACAAGCATACTCAGAATCTGATAAATCAATTAATAATTTAACTGCAAACCTTTTTGCATAAAATATGCTATATATATAATATATCCTTTACTTCCATTAAATATTGTATTTTAAAACACAAGTCCTGCCAAAGAGGCAGGTTTTGTGTTACTATTTTCATTTAATGGTGAAGACCATTAAAAAAACGCAAACTAAGGGGGGATAAATATGTCATACATGTCTATTGATATTAATTCTTTAAAAGATATAGAAAAAAGGGTTAATTCTCTTTCAAAAAGCATTGAAAAGATAAAGAGCAGTCTTTCTTCCGTAAGAAGCAATATAGATTCGACAGTTCGGAACAGAAGCGGGATAGACAGCAGTATGTCAAGCCTTATCAGAGAAGTTGGCGAAAGAGAACGTATAATGAATAATGTAAAGCAATTTTTAAATGAAGCGGTTAAACAATATGAAGATATGGAAAAAGAACTTAGAAGAGAATCAGACAGAATAATTGAAAACAGCACTCCAAAGACCGGTATAATAAAAAGCATATTAAACGGTTTAAAATCAATTGGTAAAAAACTAGGAAATCTTTTAAAGACAATTGCAAAAAATTCAATACTTTTAAGTCCTATAATAATTGGAACGGCAGTCCGTTCAATAGGAAAAATGCTGATAGAGAGAGGTTTTATAATAACCAATAAACCAATTGAAATTGTAAAAAGAGATGATATAGGTTTACCGATATTAAACGGAATATTAAGTTATAATCCGGATGAGTATAGCCCATATGTGGTACTTTTGCAGAAAAGATTAATTGAGCTGGGGTATGGGGACGGTCTTGAAGTCAATGGTATATTTAATTCAGATACACTTGAGGCGGTAAACAGGTATAAAGAGGATTATGGGCTTTGGAACTTTGGTGAGTATGAAGGTAAGGTGGGGGAAACTACCTGGAATCATTTATTTAATAATCAGAAGGTACCTTATCTTACAATTGACAATGTAGAAAGAGATAGCATGGGTATACCGGTTTTTAACAGCATACTAAGCTATAATCCATGGGAATATAACATTTATGTAGTATTTCTGCAAAAAAGGTTAATTGAATTAGGATACGGAGATGATATAGAAGTAAATGGAATATTTGACTCAAAGACACTTGAAGCGGTAAACAGATATAAAAAGGATTATGGGCTTTGGAATTTTGGTGAATATGAAGGCAAGGTGGGAGAAACTACCTGGAACCATTTATTCAATAATCAAAAAGTACCGTATGTAGCAAACTCTACACAGAACAATATTCCGGTTTCTGATGAAATGAGAACTTATGTGATACCTATAAGCCTTGATCAGGCAGTGAAAAATGAATATAATGCAAAATGGGTTTCAAATACTGGTGAAATAACTTATGCATGTGTAAAAAGCGGAGGCGACAAGTGGGTAAGAGCTTCAGAAGATGATATAAGGTATTATCTGGATCCTAAAAATTTTATAAATCACGATGTTTATAAATACCAATTTTTAGTATTGGAAAACGTACCGGGCATGGAAATAACCGATGAAAACAGGACTAGATTAATAGATGAAATTAATAAAATATTAGAGGGTAAAGGTGTATTGCACGGTATGGGTGCGGCTTTTGTAAGAGCTGCGGAGGAAACGGGGCTTGCACTTCCTTACCTTGTTGCGCATTGTATTCTTGAGACAGGATGGGGGACAAGCAAATTAGCACGTGGAATTGACGCAAACGGTAATTATACCGGATATCACAACATGTATGGAATAGCGGCATATGATAATGCACCTTTAACAAACGGTTTAAATAAGGCCAGAAGTTCTAATTGGAATTCAGTTGAAGAAGCCATTGTCGGAGGTGCTCATTGGATTAAAGATAATTATGCGGGAAATCCCAATAAAAATACTATATATAAAATGAAATGGCAGCCAACTGATCCGTTAGGATTAGGCCAATATGCTACTGATGTTGCTTGGGCGGTAAAACAGTGTGAAGTTATTAAAAAATTGTATGAGTTATTTCCAGATGCAGAATTAAGATTTGAAATACCTCAATATGTGGACAGTAAAAGTGGTGATAATGTCGGGCAGCCGGTGCAACAATCAACACCTTCCGGAAATGGTGTTTCAAAAACAACAAATGTAATAGAATATGTAGTAAAGAGTGGTGATACATTAACTAAAATAGCAAAAATGTATAATACAACTGTTGAAGAATTGGCTAAATTTAATAATATAGAAAATGTAAATTTGATTATTGTAGGGCAGGTAATAAAAATACCGGTTAAAACAGCAGATACTTCTTTGCCTACAAGTCAGGGAGGAACTGCAACAAAAAAAGGATGCAGAACAAGCAAAAGCACCAATTTCAAGTTCAAGTGGTTCCGGTGGACTTTCATATAATTCTAATTATAATTTGACAGAAACAAGAGCATGGGTTCCTTTACAGCCTAAAATAGTAAATAGTGGTGTGAGAAGCCGGGAAAACTATGATGCAGTTATTAACCAGTTTGATGTGGAAAACAACGAAAGGTACAGACCATATAGAAGAAAAAATTCAGGTGAAATAACTTGGAGTGACACCTATTGCAATATTTTTCTTTGGGATGTTACAAGAGCAATGGGAGCTGAAATACCTCACTGGGTGGATATAAATACCGGGGAACCAAGGGAGTATCCTAATGTAACGAATGCTAAAGAATTAGATGCTAACGGTATTGCAACCTGGTTAGATACTAAAGGCAAAGAATATGGATGGAGAGAAGTTACAGCGGAAGAAGCACAAGCCAGAGCAAATGAAGGTAAGCCCACTGTTGGTGTATGGAAGAATCCAAATGGTATAGGACATGTGGTAGTTGTAAGACCGGCACCGGATAATGCTAATAGTGGAGAAGTATATTTGGCACAAGCGGGATCGAAAAATTTCAATTGTGGTAAGCTTTCTCAACAGGGACAAAATTTTATAAACGGTGTTAAATTTTATACACATGACTAAGAAAATATGTATAATAGAATTTGAGAATAAGTTAAAACATTAGAATTAAAGTTTAAAAATTGCGAATAATTTACAGAAGGGATGGATAGATGTGATTAATATTACAAAAGTAAAATGTTTAGGTATATTTATTATACTGACTTTTGCTTTATTTGCATCCTGTGCGGCAAATGATACAGGAGACGGTATTAAGCACGGTTCTGATACAAAGCAGGAAACAAATAAAAATATTAAAAATGATTTGAAACGGGACATAACTGAAAAAATAGGTGCTGTAGATAATGACACTATAGATAATTATGCAGTAGATTATGAAGATATAAATACACAGGAAGCTATGCTTGGTTTAAAGGAGATTACACGTGAAGAAGCAGGATTGAAGGATGTAAAATTTTTAGAATCAAATAAATTCAACTTAAATAAAAAAATTCACAAGCTGCTGGAAGAAGGGGAATATTCCCCAAAATATTATCAAGAAGGGATTATACGGGAAAATGGCTGTTATATAATAACAAGAAGGTTTTCAGAAAATGTTATTGAAAATTTAAATGCAAATTCAAGCATTAATGATGTCATAAAAATATTAGGAGAACCGGCTTATAACATTGATACTTCATACTATTATATAACTAAAGAATTATATATTGGATTTGATGAAAATGGTTTTATAATTATCAGGCCTTTTAAATTTAAAGAATATTCTAAATATGAAAAAGATATATTGACAGAAGTTCTTCCTAAACTGCAAAAGTATGGATTAAGAAGCGGGGAACATAGTAATTTTGATGGGTTTAGCAATAATTTTTTACATGGAGGAGGAGTTATTGCAAAGTCTCCTTTAGGTATTGAAATTATAGATTTTTTTGATGATAGAAAAGTAACTGTTTATGCTAATTTTAGAGGAAGGCTTTTTGAATATAAAGATCCAAATGCTTCATTTCAAATTTCATACGTGAATGAGGATAAAAATGTATCTGAGATGAATAGTACTCTTCAAACCATTAAGTATTATGAAAAAAGATTTGAAGAAGAAGGAAAACTTTCTTTAGGAGGTTCATATAAAGCAATTTATGAATGGGTAAATAGTTCTGATTACTATTTTATAATAAGGAAAATGGACTATAGTCAGCCGGATTTTAAAATTATTGCTCCGGCCGGCGATTATAAATGGATAAGTGATACGGAAATATCTTATACAGATATATTTACTCAAGAAACAAATGTAATTGATATAGCTAGGTAAAATCATACATAAAAGCAAAGAAATAGAATTAAAAATGCAATTCATCCCAAAAATCGTGCAATTCGTCAGGAAATCCGTCAGGGGTGAAAAAATTTATTATAATATACACATAAAATAAATTACAAAAATAAGGGGGGTAAAAAATGAGCAGAGCAATTACAGTTACACCGGAGGAGTTGACAAGGACAGCCAATTCAGTAGAGGGTAAGACAAAGGAGTATGTGAGTTTATATAATAAACTCTACAGTGAAGTGGATTCAATGTCAAAAAGCTGGTCCGGGGAAGCAAACAGGGCATATACAGGACAGATAGAAGGATTCCGTAAGGAGTTTGAAAATTTGAAAAAAGTCCTTGAAAACTACACAGCACTATTAAGGGAATCAGCAAGAGTGTATGGACAGACAGAGACAAATATAAGAGACTGTGCAAGAAAGCTTGTAACAGGAAGATAATTAAAAGAGGCAAAAAAATAAGAAAAAAGGCAATAACAAAATAATAACAGGCTAAGAACAAGGGTAAGGGTGAAGATAATAACAAGAGTAAGGATTATAATAAGGAAAAACAAGACAAGGGGGGGAATAAAAAATGGCTGAATTTAAAGTTACTCCGGAAATGCTAAAATCAACAGCATCAAATTTAAAAAATATAAATTCAGGATTCAAATCCGTAATGAAAGGTATAGAAACAGATATGAGAACTATGAAGCAAAAATGGGACAGTGAAGCCGCAGATACATTTTTAGCAAAGTTTGAGAAGTTTAAGAGCAATCTTGAAGGATATTATCAGGTGGTAGAATCATATTCGAAATTCCTGGAAGAAACAGCACAAGCATACTCAGAATCTGACAAATCAATTAATAATTTGACTGCAAACCTTTTTGTATAAAATATGCTGTATATTTATAATATATCCTTTACCTCCATTAAATACAGAAAAAGGTACAGAAAGAAAAAAGATTATATTTTAAAACACAAGTCCTGCCAAAAAAGCAGGCTTTGTGTTAAAATTTTATATTACAATTTTCATTTAATGATGAAAACCATTAAAAACATAAAGCAAGGGGGGTATAAATATGTCATATATGTCTATTGACCTTAATTCTTTAAAAGATATAGAAAAAAGAGTGGGTGCCCTTTCAAAAAGCCTTGAACAGATAAAGAGCAGTCTTTCTTCCGTAAGAAGCAACATAGATTCGACAGTCCGGAACAGAAGCGGGATAGACAGCAGTATGTCAAGCCTTATCAGAGAAGTCGGCGAAAGAGAGCGTATAATGAATAATGTAAAGCAATTTTTAAAAGAAGCTGTTAAGCAATATGAAGATATGGAAAAGGCTCTTAAGGGAGAATCAGACAGAATAATTGCAAACAGCGCTCCAAAGACTGGTATAATAAAAAGCATATTAAACGGTTTAAAATCAATTGGTAAAAAGCTGGGAAATCTTTTAAAGACAATTGCAAAAAATTCAATACTTTTAAGTCCTGTAATAGTTGGCACGCCGGTTGTTATAATAGGAAAGATACTGGCTGAAAGAGGCTTTATAGTGACTAACGAGCCAACTGAGATTATAAAAAAGAATGATAAAGGTATACCAATATTAGAGGGTATATTGAGTTATAGTCCGTTTGAGTTTAACCCGTATGTAGTACTTTTACAGAAGAGATTAATTGAACTGGGTTATGGAGACGGTATAAAAGTAAACGGCAGATTAGATTCTAAAACACTTAAGGCTGTAAATAAATACAAAGAGGACTACGGCCTTTGGAATTTCGGTGAGTATGAAGGCAAGGTGGGGGAAACTACCTGGAATCACATGTTTAACAATGAGAAGGTGCCTTATATAGGTGATTTTGAACCAACTGATGATTTGATTTCTGATGATGTGCCGCCTCTTAGCGGTATACTGAGTTATAATCCTAATGTATACAGCGAAGAGGTTTTGATGATGCAAAGAAGGCTGAACGAAATATATGCGGGAGTAAGTGGGTATACGAAGATAAAGGAAGACGGCTACTTTGGATCGGAGACCTTAGCGGCAGTGAACAGATACAAAGAAGAGCATGGATTGTGGAACTTCGGGGAATACGAAGGCAAAGTAGGGGAAACGACATGGAATCATATGTTTAGTTTAAATATTGGAGGAAAAGATAGTCAACAAGGGACAAATACTACAACTGCCCAAACAAATAATCGGGTTTCTGTAAATAATAATGGGACGATTGGTGGACTTGGCGGCAGTAATCCTTATGATATTTATGAGAACAGGTATAATATGGTATGCCAAAATGCTCAGGAATTTCTTATGAAACTCGGATATAATGTGGGTAAAACCGGTGCAGATGGAAAATGGGGACCGAATACCAAAGCTGCAGTGAACTCGTTCCAAAGGGATAATAATTTACCCGAAACGTTGTATTTGGATGAGAGGACATATAATCTCCTTTTTGAAAAATGGATGCAGGCAGGAGGAGATATCAGTGATTTTTGGGCAGAAAGGGTCAATACATGGATTAGTCCTTTAAAAGGTAGCTGTACCATGGATTTGGAAATAGACGGAAGAGGATTCGGAGCTTCCAGAAGCAATGGTACTAGAGCTCATGCAGGAATTGACTACCTGGCTGAGCCGGGAAGAGAAGTAGTAGCGGTGACAAGTGGAACGGTAAGGTATGTTGATAAGAATTTTTACGCGGGAACTCAAGCTATCGACGTTGAAAATGATGATGGTACATGGGTTCGATATACAGAAATTTTAGTTAATTCAAATATTTCTGTAGGAACAAGGTTGAAGCAGGGAGATGTAGTTGGCATAGTTATACCAAACAATGAAAGCGGAAGCAGTATGTTACATTTTGAGGTGTATCAGGGTATAGATAAAAAAGGAAATGATTTATCCGGCTATTTAACAGATAGGTCTAATACGGCATATGATTATGTAGATGGTACAAAATATCAGAGGCGGCGTGATTTGATTGATCCTACCGGATCGAGATACTTAACGGTACTAAGTAATAGTCCGGCAACAGGTCCAAGTATCACAAGTGACTTATATAAGAATGTTGATGTTTCAGGTTTAGGTGCCCCAGTTTCATCAGTGGAAGAACTTCGAAAGCTCAGTGAACTGGATGTTTTAGCAAGAACTATTTATGGCGAATGCTGCAGTGGCGCAGGTGATTATGGACAAGAATCTGTAGCATGGACATTAATAAACAGGAAGAATAGTGGTAGTTGGGGCAACGATTATAAAAGTGTTGCTCTGGCGTCCGGTCAGTTTGAGGCTGTCACAGGTTCATTGGACAGAACAAAATTAGCAAGAAATCCGGATACATCATCAAATGAATGGAAGAAAGCAGTCTATATTGCCAGGCTGATACTTGACGGTAAAACTATATATATTGACTTGATAATGATATAATGTTATAATATTGCCAGGCTGATACTTGACGGTAAAACAGCGGATATTCCGAATAAAATAGGTTCAGGTCAGTTTTTCTATACATCGGATTGGTTTGTGCCTAGGCTTAACGAGAATTATGTTAAATTTGTTAACGGACATTATGAGGTTAAAGTATTTAGGAAAGACGGAAGCTACTATTGGGCTGCAATAAAGGATGTTCAGATGTTTGGAGGAAATACATTCTTCAACTTTGCAAATTAATAATCGCTATTTAGAGTGGATTCAAGAGAAGGTGTGGCGAAGACACCTTCTCTTTGAGCAAAGATTTATATGGAGCAATAATATTGATTATTGAAGTCTATGTTTGATAAAGTACAAAATACTGTTATTATCTATACGAGGTGGATTGGGGAAATGAAAGTTTATAAAATACTAGCTTTAATTCTGATTGCAGCTCTGTTAATTGTGAATGTATCATGCTCAAAAGGCTCGGGTGGGGGTTCGGTAATCCCTACTGACAATATAGAAATACCGAAGCAAATCGATATTGAGCTTATGGCTATAACTAAAAATATTACTACCGCAATAAATGATGATATTTGGTATAAGGGTACTTTTTCATGGTTTAAAAATTTAGAAAAACAAGAATTGCCCGTGGAAATATTTAGAAAACATAATAATATTTATGTATTGCTTGAGAAAACAGTAAAAGTTGCAGATGATGAAGTATACATTGCTATTGAATTTTTATCGGTTAATAATGAATATTCAAATAAAATGTCAAGTTTCATAATAGATGCAGATATAAATAAAGTGAAAATGCAGTTGGACTCTAAGGGTTATAAATTATATAAAAAGGCAGAGGTCGAATTGGATGAGGCAATTCAGCCTGAATATCCTATTACTACAGATGAAAGAAAAAAGATAATCGAAGTTATTGAAAAGGAGCTAATTAGAAGCCTAAAGGAAGATACACTTTTCCCCAAAGGAGCTTATAAAATTTATATAAGGAATTTCAGGGATAATGACTTTGGAACCAAGGCAGTAATTGAAAGTTTAGAAGGCGAGACATGGTTAAGAGACGTTAGTATAGACAGTGAGAATAGAATTGCATTAGGGAGAGTGTATACCGGTAATGAACTGAAGTCTATGGAATATGAAGTAAGCCAATATAAAAAGGTTGCTATATTAGAGATGAAAGTAAATTCTGAAGATATGTCAAATTCAACTCAGGACGTAAATAAAATTGGGGATACAAATGTCAATCAATATCATCCGGTGATCATTGCCCGCAAACGATCGGGAGGAAGTTTCTCCGAAGCTTATGTAATAGGAGGCTCAAAAGACGGCAAGTGGTATAAATTGAGTGATTTCAATTTCCCGGAAGATTCGTTTGATAAGGTTTATGTCGATATTGATTTGGTAAAGGGAGGAGAGACATATAAACTTTATTCATCCGAGAAATTAATTGCAACAGTCAAGGGAGAAAAACCGACATACATGATTTCGGCTGCTAGTGGAAATCAGTTATTGCAGGTAAAAATGGGTTCGTTAAATATTGAGGACAATTTTTTTATTGGAGTAAATGGGGATTGGAACGCATTGCCGAGGGCTTTAAATGTAATTGAGAGTAATGTATATTCTGTAGATTTGGATAACGATGGTAAAGAGGAAATTTTACGTTTAACGGAAACTCCAAGTAATGAAGCAAATTCCTCAGATTCTAAAGATGTTCAGCTAACTGTTGAAGCGGACGGTAAGTCTGTTATTGTAGGGCAGGAGACGGTTGACGGTATATATGTATCGGATTATTTGGTATTTGCCATAGACCTAAATGGAGATGGAAAGCTTGAAATAATTATAGCTGCACTTGGTCACAACACAAGTTTAGCTGTAATAGAATTTGCAGATGGTCAATTTAATGAGGTTTTAAATTTTTATAACGGGGATTGATACGAGTATTGTTTTTTCAGCATTTTTATTCCGGAATATAATGGAGATTTTCAAAGTAGAAGAGATAAAACCAGTGGACTTGAAAGGTAAAATATAGAAAAATAATGTCTTTTGTCCAATGAAATGTACCATTTGTCAAAAACTATTGTAATCGAGAAGCCAATAAAATATAATAAATTCCAAATTGGTTACAATAGGATTGCAAAGGGGGGTGATTTTCAATGTCACTAATTTCTGTAGATACAGAAGCATTAAAAGATATAGAGAAAAAGTTTGGTACTCTATCCCAAAAAATTGGTCAAACAGAAAGCAACCTTAAATCCATTAGAAGCAACCTGGATTCGGATATAAAAAAACAGAAACGGTATAGACAGCAAACTGCAAAACCTAATCAAAGAATTGGATGAAGAAGAGAGGGTTTTGAACCAAGCAAAGCAATTTTTAAGCAAAACAATAAAGCAGTATCAGGATCTTGAGAAATCGATGCAAAACAAAGTAAACGAAATAAACGGAGATACTAAACCCAAAAAGAATATATTCTCAAAGATATTTGATGCTGTGACATCACCAATAAAGAAGAATATCGAAATTATTCAAAAGATAATATCGTTACCGGTGATAATCGGCAGTACCATAATCGGCAATACAGTGATAAAAGGAGTAGGGGATATATTATCTGAAGAGGGAAGTAAGGTTACCAACGAGCCTCTTGAAGAGAAAAAGGAGAAAAACGAAAACAGTTCAATACCGCCGCTTAGCGGGGTATTGAGTTATAATCCCAATGTATACAGCGAAGAGGTATTGATGCTGCAGAAGAGGCTGAACGAAATATATGCGGGAGTAAGTGGGTATAAGAAGATAAAAGAAGACGGTTACTTTGGACCGGAGACCTTAGAAGCAGTGAACAGGTATAAAGAAGAGTATGGGTTATGGAATTTTGGAGAATACGAGGGCAAAGTAGGGGAAACAACATGGAATCATTTATTTAAAAATGAAAAAGTTCCGTATACTCCTCCGGTTGTTCGATCAAATGATAATATTACAGTGTCTACGTACAAAATACCTATATCCTTTGAGGAAGCAGTAAAAAATGAATATAATGCGAAATCGAAAAATCCAATAACAGGAAAGGACGAATATGCTTGTGTTAAAAGCCAAGACGGTAAATGGGTAAGAGCAACAGAGGCTGAGATAAGGTATTACATGGATCCGAATAACTTTGTGAATGATCCGGTTAACAAATATCAATTTTTGGTATTGGGCAATGTAGGAGGTTTTGAGATAACGCCACAAAACAGAGAAGAAATAATTAACAGATTAAATGACTTGTTAAAAGGTCGCGGTGTATTGGACGGTATGGGAGAAGCATTTGTGAAGGCATCAGAAGAGACAGGGATTGCACTTCCGTATCTTGTTGCTCACTGTGCTCTTGAAACAGGTTGGGGAACAAGCGATTTGGCAAAAGGTTTGGATAAGAACGGGAACTATACAGGATACTACAATATGTTCGGAATATGTGCATATGACAGTGATCCTGTAGCAAACGCTATAAACAAAGCTAAGAGTGAGAACTGGAATTCTGTTGAAAAGGCGATTATAGGAGGAGCCCAATGGATAAAAGAAAATTATATTAGCAATCCGGAAAAGAATACATTGTATAAAATGAGATGGCAGCCGGTCAGTCCGCTGGGCAACCAATATGCAACTGATATTGCATGGGCTATAAATCAATGTTCTACAATAAAAGAAGTATATGAATTATTCCCTGAAGCTGAGTTAATATTTGATATACCGGAATATGCTTTTAGTGAAACTCCAAAAGTATCGAACAATTCAGGGGTTTCGATAAATTCGGGTAATAAAGATGTTGATAGAATGTTATCAATAGCTACTGAGCAATGGGGTTATAGGGAAAAGGGAGAAAATTTAACACCATATGGCGAGTGGTATGGTATGAATGGGCAACCATGGTGTGTTATGTTTATATCTTGGTGTGCAGACCAAGCGGGGATACTCGGCACGGTTGTTCCAAAGGAAGCACATGCTTTTTATATGAAGCAGGGATACATAAAAGATGGCAGATATAGAGAAAGAGAATCGGGCTATATTCCACGTGCCGGAGATACTATAATATTTTCAAAAGGAGTGACGGGAACAGATCCTGTATCAAGAGAAAATAAAGAATATTATCACGGTGCCATAGTGGTGGGTTATGACCCTGAAACCGAGACAGTATATACAATTGAAGGAAACAAAGGAGATGAGGTTAGATATTGTGCATACAATTTAAGATTTGTAGAGATTGATGGTTATGGAATAAATGGGGGGACTACAAATGGCTTTATTCCTGAAAACATATATTCTTATAAAGCAAGTACTTATTAATTATTGTATGGATTTCAGTTATGTAAAATGATAAAGTAAATCCCAAGTTGATACATGATTAAAATAAATGAACAGGGGGCAGATAGCGTGAAAAAATGTCTTATAATAGCGACTATGGTAATATTTTTAGCGGGATGTATTTATGATGTTCCACGAAATGCAGAGCCGACGAATATTGAGGATATATGGTCTACAGATATTGAGCCGACAAATGATTTGAATGAAAAGGTCAAAGATACTGAGCCTACAAATGAGTTACAAGAAAAAGATGAAGATGTTCAACCGACAAGCGATTCAGGTGAAGAAGTTGAAGATATTCAATCAACGAATGAGTTAGAAGAAAGAGAAGTAATTATTGATGAATTAAATGCCACAGAAAGCGGAATTATTTACTTAGGTATGACAATGGATGAATTTTGGAATGCCTTAGAAATTGCAAACATAGATAGGAACAAGTTGGGAGAGATTGAGATAACTGACCATCCGGATTCATGGCACTATGGAAACAAATATTTTGACTTTGTAGGTGGTGGTTTTGAGTTCAATAAAGAAAACAAACTTCATTCTATAAGAATAAGAAGATATATGCCGGGTGAAGGAAAATATATTCCTACCAAGCTTGGCTTAGAAATTGGTGATTCAATAGAGAAGATGGAACAGCTTTATGGTACAGAATATGAGAAAAGTATCAGAGGTGATAATGAGATTGGTTTTTCATATGACATGGGGGAATATATCTTTTGGGGAATATTTGAAGATAATGAACTGATCTTATGGGAAGTAATCACAAAGATAGAATAGAACTAGAGGATGCGTTAGATGTAGAAAGTGACAAGTATATCAATAAGGCTGCGAGCTTTAAAGGGAAAATAGAAAAGGAGAAAGCAATTGAAATTTTGGACAGGAAGGAATGTAAGCCTGGTGAATTACCAAATATCCATGTATATGAATTAATAAAAAATTAGACATAAAAAGGTGAATTCATATGAAAAGATTAATGATAGCAATAGTTGTAATGACAATGCTGGTGACAGTAATAGGCGGAGTATTATTGGTAAATGCCAATGCAGATGTAAGTGTAACGGTAGATGGCAGGAAAGTGGTATTTCCTGATGCGAAGCCGTTTATAGATGAAAATGGCAGGACATTGATACCGGTAAGGTTTGTAACGGAGGATTTGGGAGCAACGGTTGAGTGGAATGCACAGGACAGGGAAGTGTATATAACAAAAGACGGAGTATATATAATGATAAGAATAGGCCAGGAGATAATACTGGTAAACGGCAGAACAAAGGCAATGGATACAAAGGCGATAATAAAAGAGGACAGAACATATGTGCCGATAAGGTACGTGGCAGAAGAGTTGGGAGCGACAGTAGGCTGGGATGCAAGCACAAGAACTGTAATTATAACGACAGATAAGGATGTAGAGCCAACTCCGACACCTGTAAAAAAACCTTCAGCTGCTCCGACGAAAGACCCTGTAACGGGATGGATTACAATTAGGGAAGATAGAACGTGGGTAGAATATTCTATGTCAATACGTTGGAACTCAGATAATGAGTTATTAAATAAAAGATATGATGCAGTAGAAAAAATGTTTGCAGAAAGATATGGAGAAGATATTGCAAAAGAAATATTTGCCTATGTCAGATTAAAACAGACTAGAGAGTATGTATTGGAATATAGGGAGTTTAAAATGAATAATCAAGTTATAACTGTAGCCGGAAAAGGAGTAGGTCTTGATATTTATGTGTGGAAAGAGGGAGCAATTTAAATGAAAAGGGTTGTTTTATTTATCCTAAAATAATAGGACATTTCATACTACCATATTCTCTTGTTGCAGCAGATGCAGAAGATATTCCAAGACCTGAATTAGTGAAGATTGCAAATGAAGAGTTGACTTCGAAAGGTAAAATATAGAAAAATAATGTCTTTTGTCCAATGAAATGTACCATTTGTCAAAAACTATTGTAATCGAGAAGCCAATAAAATATAATAAATTCCAAATTGGTTACAATAGGATTGCAAAGGGGGGTGATTTTCAATGTCACTAATTTCTGTAGATACAGAAGCATTAAAAGATATAGAGAAAAAGTTTGGTACTCTATCCCAAAAAATTGGTCAAACAGAAAGCAACCTTAAATCCATTAGAAGCAACCTGGATTCGGATATAAAAAACAGAAACGGTATAGACAGCAAACTGCAAAACCTAATCAAAGAATTGGATGAAGAAGAGAGGGTTTTGAACCAAGCAAAGCAATTTTTAAGCAAAACAATAAAGCAGTATCAGGATCTTGAGAAATCGATGCAAAACAAAGTAAACGAAATAAACGGAGATACTAAACCCAAAAAGAATATATTCTCAAAGATATTTGATGCTGTGACATCACCAATAAAGAAGAATATCGAAATTATTCAAAAGATAATATCGTTACCGGTGATAATCGGCAGTACCATAATCGGCAATACAGTGATAAAAGGAGTAGGGGATATATTATCGGAAGAGGGAAGTAAGGTTACCAACGAGCCTCTTGAAGAGAAAAAGGAGAAAAGTGAAAACAGTTCAATACCGCCGCTTAGCGGGGTGCTGAGTTATAACCCCAATGTATACAGCGAAGAGGTATTGATGATGCAGAGAAGGCTGAACGAAATATATGCGGGAGTAAGTGGGTATACGAAGATAAAGGAAGACGGCTACTTTGGATCGGAGACCTTAGCGGCAGTGAACAGATACAAAGAAGAGCATGGATTGTGGAACTTCGGGGAATACGAAGGCAAAGTAGGGGAAACAACATGGAATCATATGTTTACTTCTGAGCCTAAAGTAAATTCTACAGGCGGTCAAGGGAATGATAAACCGGTTATTGCAAACTCTCAGGGGTCAGGGAATGGTTTAACTGATGCACCTATAGAATTGCTTGGGCAAGCTCAAGTTTATGCTGAGTTCGGCGGAGCACGGCGAATCGTGTCTTTGACAGATTTGCAGTCAGGGAAGACTTTTAATATTTCTTGGGCGTCTTCACCGGGTTATCATACAGACTGGTCACCTGCTACTGCAGAAGATGTTGAGATTATAAAAAGCATCCTTCCAAATGGAGAGTGGTCATGGGATCCACGCCCTGCTGTTGTTACTATAGATGGCAGGCAAATAGCTGTTGGTATTCATTTACGTCCCCATGCACAGAATTTTGCACCAGGTAATGGCTTGCCTAGTGCAAGTAATGAAAGACCAAAAGATGGTTGGGGTCCGGGAGGACACATGTGTATGTATTATGGAGATTCTCCTCCTAATAATTCTGACTGGGATAAAAGAATGAATGAGGCAGCTAGAATAGCATTTAATTGGGGAAAAGGAGAATGAATATTATGAGAAGAAATATTTTTAAATTTTCGCTGTGTTTCATGTTGCTCATGTTTGCTTTGGTACATAGCGGCTGCTGTAATAATCTTAAACCTTCATCGACATCTCAACCGACAGGACAATTGACACCGGAAAGTGCGACGCCGGAACCCATGGTGAAAGAACATGAAACGCCGGAAAATCCGGAAGAGATTTTAGAAGTTAAAGAAACGATTCTTTCGGCTGAAGAGGCAGAAGTTATTTTAAATAAGAAATTCGAAGAGGACTACAAAATATCATATCTGCCGGACATTAACAAGTACGAAGAAGGGATTCTGCATTACGGTTTTTTATTGGATTATTCTGATTGGGAATCAAACGTTGAAAATGCATTTGTGTATGTTTGGATAAACTCGGCTACAGGGGAAATAAGTAGTATTAAAGAGAAGGAATTATACGCTAATATACCTGATCCTATGTTTCCCGTCCCAATGTTAAATGGTACGGTTATTCCCTATGATTATTTTTCGCCTCCCGGTTATGCCTGGAGAGGAGGCTATGTGTTTTCGGATAAAAGTGTAATGGAAGCATATCAGGCACAGCTTAGGGAAGCAGGATTTGTTGATCAGGGAGAGGTTATGTCGGTGGATTCGTTGTGGTTATACGAGAGGGATACGGATGGTGCAACGCTTATGGTTGAGTTTCGTTGTGGAGAGGAAGGAAGTCTTAGTATATGTATGTCCGTCAGCTACAAGGATAGGTAGAATAGGATGTTTTATTCGATTCTAATATATTTTGCACTACTTTATTTTGAATGACTCATATATTTATGTTATAATTGGAAAACAAAATAAAAAGAATTTGCATTCTTGGAGGAATTATGAAGAAGTTTATTTTGTTAACCCTAATATTCTATATGCTTATTACAACTACAGGTTGTAAAAATGACGTTCATATTTCAAATAGTGGATCTCAACAAGGCATTCAAAACACTATGAATGAAAATGAATATTTAATTAAAGTCAAGTCATTTCAAGATGAAATATCTAAATATAATTCAGATTTACAACCAAATCAAATAACGGAAATTTGCCACTCAGCAAGTGAAGAACTTGTGGATATTCTCCTGCAAAAAGATAGTATCTCGTCAGATTTAGTAAGTATTTTAGGAAATGAATCCGAATTCTACATAAAAATTAAAAATGATAATACGTTAAACAAGCTAAATTGTAGAATTGTTGAGTTTGGAACAAAACAATCTGTCATGGGAGGAGTTGTAAAACTTTATATCCAGTCTTGGAATGACAGTATACCTCAAGTTCAGGAAATCTATTCAGCCGTTATAGGTGAAAATATTGCGAAAATAATAGATTATTCTATAGTTTTACAGGACAATGATTACTATTTTGTTATAATTGATAAACTTTACGGACCTGAAAGCATATATGTGAGAATTGACACAAAAAAATACATTAATAGTGAGTGGATTCCATGTTCCGAGCTTATTGAGACAAATATAAAGGGGTGGAATATTGAGAGTGAAGGGTTAATTATATTAAATAGCCAAAAGATATCTTTTAACAATGAAAATGATTATGAAGTCAAGCTGAATGAGAATATATGTGAAATAGACGTTGTAGATGTAAATAAAAATATTATTGACACGCTGAATATTAGATTTGAAGATGGGAAATGGCAGATTGGTTTTGAAAGCAAAGGGGAGAAAGATGTTAAATGGTTAAGATTCTCGACATCCGATTTTACTAATGAAAGAGAACTGATAAAAAAATATAGAGAAAAAGAAATAAAAGATATTGAAGAGGGTAAAATGGGCAGTGATACAGTGGTTAAAATAGGGATAGCGTTAGCTGACGTCAATAATGACGGCGAAGATGAAATAATTGCCTTATTATCTCATAAATATTATAGTTCTTCTCAATCAAATGCAGTTTTAGGGATTTATTTTATCAGTAATGGAGAAGTTAATAGGTACGTTCCCTTACCTAGTGTATTTGTTGATACTGGAAATTTGGAAAAGCAGAACGAAATTGGCTATATAGATAATGAAGGAAGTTCATGGGTTGATTTTATTGTTAATGGTAAAAAATACACATGGGACGGGAATATATACAATTAAATATAATGAAAAATAGCTCAAAAGATATAATGATTATGTGAGTATTTTTATAAATTATTGAGCCGTTCTATACATTAATTATAAATATATATAAGATTGTGGGCATTGAAGAATTCCTGTCAAATATATATGTGTATTAATAAGATAGCATTAATAATATTAAAAAAATAATGGGTGATTTTATGAAAAGATTAATGATAATATTGATTGCAATAGCAATGCTGGCGACCTTGATAGGCGGAGCATTGACGGCAAGTGCTGATACAGATGTTAGCGTAACGGTAGATGGCAGGAAAGTGGTATTTCCTGATGCAAAGCCCTTTATAGATGAAAACGGCAGGACATTAATACCTGTAAGATTTGTAACTGAGGATTTAGGAGCGACTGTAGAATGGAATGCAGAAGACAGAGAAGTGTATATAACAAAGGATAAATCAAATGTATTGATAAGAATAGGGCAGGAGAGGATATTAGTAAACGGTATAACCAAAACAATGGATACAAAGGCAATAATACGGTATGACAGGACATATGTGCCCATAAGGTATGTGGCAGAAGGACTTGGAGCAACAGTAGGCTGGGATGCAGGTACAAGAACGGTGATTATAACAACAATAAAGGATGTAGATCCAACTCCGATACCTACCCTAACACCTTCAGCAACACCTGAAAAGGATCCTGTAACTGGATGGATTACAGTTAAGGAAGATTTGACTTGGGTGGAATATTCCATGTCAATTAATTGGACAGTTGATAATGAGTTATTAAATAAAAGATATGATGCAGCAGAAAAAATGTTTGCAGAAAGGTATGGAGAAGATATTGCAAAAGAAATATTTGCCTATGTCAGATTAAAACAAACCAGACCGTATGTATTGGAATATAAGAGATTTAAAATGAATAATCAATTTATAACTGTGTCTGGAAAAGGAGCGGGTCTTGATATTAAGGTATGGAAAGAGGGAGTAATTTTAAAATGAAAAAGGTTGTCTTATTTATTGTAGTAATAGGATATTTAATTTTACACTGTTCTATTGTTGCAGCAGCAGGAGAAGATATACCAAGACCTGAATTGGTAAGGCTTGCAAATGAAGAGTTGATAAGAAAAGGGCTAAGAAGGACCGATTATTTTAGTGACAAAAAAATCACGGTGGAAGGGATTTATCCACCAACCCGCATCTGGAAGGTATGAGAAACTTAATAGTATATGGGGATCCCCACGGAACTTTTTCACAGGACCGTTACCGCTACTTAGGCTATACCATGGACAATGATTTTTTTACTAATTATTTATTCAGAAATGATGCTACAGGCAATGCACCATTGATAGACAGGAACTGGCAGCCAGATCCAAAAAAAATCCAAAAACACGCCATATGCCTCAATTAGAAAACTCACAAGGTGATTTTAATAATAATCCGGATTTTGAAGAAAGCATCCGAGAAGGCTTAAAGCTTATATCACGCATAAGAAACGGCGAAATATATGATTTCCCGGAGCATAGGCTGGATGAAAGAGAGTGGCATCAATACGTACACGTATATCAGCCGCCTACAAGTGTAAGCTGGGGCAGCGGGATTATGTTTCATATGACAAGTGACGGACGTATTTGGTATCTTTCGGTGCCAATGGCACCTTTAGAACCGGATGAACTACCTCCACCGGATACAGGCTCTATAAACGCAAGCCTTAGGGTTGTCAATGTAACTCCCGAAAGGCTTGCAGACGGGGAAAGAGGTGTGAGGGTCACCCTTGATTCAAGCGGTTCAACGGCTGTATTAAATGACGAAAACGTAGCAATAACAGCCCGTAGATACTTTGATGATTTTGGCAATGAATATCCTACAACCAATAATACATTTGTTTTTCCCGTTGACTATGCACAGCCGGGTTCATTTATAACCCTTAAGGTAAGGGTATTCAGCCAGGATTTATATAATGCTGGACTTAGGGCAGAAGATGAAACAAGTGTAACCATACATATCGGAAGAGAAAGAGAAATTGAAATTGATGGCAGAGGTGTATTGGCTGCTGATGTAAGGGGGAGCGAAAAGTTTGATGTACTAAGGGGAATACCCGGTACAGAAAGCCTTTACGCAAATATCACAGATGTTCCGGCATATTTGGCGGATGTGGAATACAGGCCGGTAAGTGATAAAGTTGAATACACAGTGGAAGTAAGGCGTACATACAATCTACGCTGGGAAGTTGACAATGGACATTACAGAAATATTCGTGACGAAAACGGATTTATTGTAAGACAGGAATGGATTCCAAACTGGGTGACCAGAACTGACAGCCAGACCATTACAAGGACATATACAGTTGAAAGGGAATATCTGTACTATTTAATTGACCATTTGGAGGTTTACGGTCTTGAAAATGCGGTAATCAGAAACGGATGTTTGCCTAACGGTTCTATTACCCTTACACCAAGAGGATATGCTCCTCCGAAAGTTGAAATTGACAGGAACAATTCAAACTATTTTACAAATGCATCAACAAGAAAGTCAGCTTTGCCTGACGGTGCCACCATGAGACTGAGGCCGGATGGACAGAGCAGCAATGTTACCGTTAACAAAAACAGTTCAAGGGACTATGTAATTGATCCTGGTTACACAATTGTAATTGAGTTGCCGGATGTTTCACTAAACGGTGGAAGAGGAGGAAGGCCAAGTACTCCTTATATTTCTCAAAATGAGTGGAGAGGAATAGCAGAAGGAGCCATTTGGTATGTAAGAGTTAGAAATGACAAGTTGGTAATTGACGGACATACCGTTTCAGACAACAGATGGAGAAACGGATTTACAGATGAACCTGCGGAACTTCCTTCTGCAGGCAGTATAGGAAAAGATGTTTTATTTGAACACAAAGGAACGGTTCCAAACAAAGAACTTACAATAAAAGCTAATACACCAAACGGTGTGTATGAGAGCAGCGGAGAAATAAACTATGTGAGAGTTACAAACATAAACGGCAGCAGAGAAAGAATAACAAATGAAATTGATGTAAATCCGGTAATAGTACATACTCCTGTTGAATGTGCTCCTGCCGTAAAAGATGACAGAGGTTTTAACCAGGAGATAAATGCTGATAGAAGCAGATCGTCTTTAATACTTGGAAGACCGTCAACCCTGACAATCCCAATAGTGGGAAGATACATGAATTTGCCGGGGTATAATAGAAATTATGCAAACTACATAAGGGAGATACAGGTAAGATTCCCCTTTGACATTTATTTAGGTCAAAATAAAAACGGAACTTACTTAAAAGCAGGTACGTGGCATACCATAAGGGAAAGTCAGATAGACGGCTCCGGAAATGAAGTTAGATTGGACTTTTTCCTTCCTGAATGGGTGGACGAAGGAAACTACAATGTTGAAGTAAAAGTGTTTGCAGTAAATTCAGAACCTGATGACGGAAGGGTTCAGAGAAGGGAAAATTCAGAAAGAAGAAATAACGTACCGGTAAACTATGTAGCGGAAAATACCGTTCCGGTAAGAGTCATAGGCCGTGTTTACGGATTTAGGATAACAGATATAAATGACTATCCAAGATGGAGGGAAGTATTTAGAACAGGTCAAAATACATCAGAGCACACAGGCAACTACTACAGTGCCGGTGATAATGACGAAAACGGCAGGAAGAAGAGGGATGCAGGAAGATTTACACTGCCTATACTAAACGGAAGCCACACAGGTGCCGTTAATTTAGGAGTGCTAAAATCAGGATATAAATTCTATTTTGAGCTTAACACAGTAGGCAATCACTTTACGGAAGATGATTTTGTAAGCATAATACCGGAGTTTAGGTATGTGAAAAAAGACGGAACGGGATGGAAGAGGGTAGACCTTTGGTACATGCAGAGAATTGACGGAAAGGACAAGTTTATAAAAGTAGGAAGTGAGGAAGACCGGAAAAACAGAAAGACAATGCAGCTGGGAGATTCTTACCGCAATGTACCTGCAAAAGAAATAAAAGATACAAGCAGTATTTTAGGAGTATCTGAGAGCACATTGAGAAATCAGGATGCATACACCGGCTGGTACGGAAGGATTGTACTGTCCTGGAAGTCAAGGACCTTTGTAGGAGATGATACAAATCTGCCATATGGAGTTGACAGTGAGAAAGCAAAGAAATCCGTACAAAAATGGTACGGTGAATACGGAATACCTAATGCAGTGTATGTATGTGAAGCAGGAAGGGATGTTATAAAAGAACTGTCTAAGACGGGTAAAAGCATAGAAGAGTATGACGGATGGCTAAAGGACGGATACATAGTTGTAAACTTTAATATTGAAGTTCAAAGAAGAATAGTGGGAAGAGACGGAAATTACGACATAGAATTACTAAGCTATTCTTCAGAAAATTGCAATATGTGGGAAATAGAAGGTCTAAAGGACAGAAAGGTTGACAGCGCAGGAAAAGTCTTTGATATTAAGCCGGGAGATGTAGTATTTTACTACACGGATGAGAGGTCTACAGATGACTACAGGGTAAGGTAAAATGTGGAAAAATAAAAAATGATGCAATTCATCCCAAAAATCGTGCAATTCGTCAGGAAATCCGTCGGGGGTGAAAAAATTTATTATAATATACACATAAAATAAATTACAAAAATAAGGGGGGTAAAAAAATGAGCAGAGCAATTACAGTTACACCGGAGGAGTTGACAAGGACAGCCAATTCAGTAGAAGGTAAGACAAAGGAGTATGTTAGTTTATATAATAAACTTTACAGTGAAGTGGATTCAATGTCAAAAAGCTGGTCCGGGGAAGCAAACAGGGCTTATGCAGGACAGATAGAAGGATTCCGTAAGGAGTTTGAAAATTTAAAAAAAGTCCTTGAAAACTACACAGCACTATTAAGGGAATCAGCAAGAGTGTATGGACAGACAGAGACAAACATAAGAGACAGTGCTAAAAAACTTATAACAGGAAGATAGTAAAGAAAAGGTAAAAGGATAAGAAGAAACAAAAGAAGAAAGATAAAAAGAAAGGCAATAACAAGACAATAACAAGATAAGGACAAGGCAACAGCAAGGAAATAGTAAGATAATAATAAGATAAGAACAAGGGAAAGAGTAAAGTTAAAGACAGCAGTAAGCATTTTAAATTATGAAAAATAAGACAAGGGGGGAATAAAAAATGGCTGAATTTAAAGTTACGCCGGAAATGCTAAAATCAACATCATCAAGTTTAAAAAATATAAATTCAAGATTCAGATCCGTAATGGAAGGTATAGAAACAGATATGAGAGCTATGAAGCAAAAGTGGGACAGTGAGGCTGCAGATACATTCTTAGCAAAGTTTGAAAAATTTAAGAGCAATCTTGAAGGTTATTATCAGGTGGTGGAATCATATTCAAAATTCTTAGAAGAAACAGCACAAGCATACTCAGAATCTGATAAATCAATTAATAATTTAACTGCAAACCTTTTTGCATAAAATATGCTATAGCTATATATATATAATATATCCTTTACTTCCATTAAATATTGTATTTTAAAACACAAGTCCTGCCAAAGAGGCAGGTTTTGTGTTACTATTTTCATTTAATGGTGAAGACCATTAAAAAAACGCAAACTAAGGGGGGATAAATATGTCATACATGTCTATTGATATTAATTCTTTAAAAGATATAGAAAAAAGGGTTAATTCTCTTTCAAAAAGCATTGAAAAGATAAAGAGCAGTCTTTCTTCCGTAAGAAGCAATATAGATTCGACAGTTCGGAACAGAAGCGGGATAGACAGCAGTATGTCAAGCCTTATCAGAGAAGTTGGCGAAAGAGAACGTATAATGAATAATGTAAAGCAATTTTTAAATGAAGCGGTTAAACAATATGAAGATATGGAAAAAGAACTTAGAAGAGAATCAGACAGAATAATTGCAAACAGTGCTCCAAAGACCGGTATAATAAAAAGCATATTAAACGGTTTAAAATCAATTGGTAAAAGACTAGGAAATCTTTTAAAGACAATTGCAAAAAATTCAATACTTTTAAGTCCTATAATAATTGGAACGGCAGTCCGTTCAATAGGAAAAATGCTGATAGAGAGAGGTTTTATAATAACCAATAAACCAATTGAAATTGTAAAAAGAGATGATATAGGTTTACCGATATTAAACGGAATATTAAGTTATAATCCGGATGAGTATAGCCCATATGTGGTACTTTTGCAGAAAAGATTAATTGAGCTGGGGTATGGGGACGGTCTTGAAGTCAATGGTATATTTAATTCAGATACACTTGAGGCGGTAAACAGGTATAAAGAGGATTATGGGCTTTGGAACTTTGGTGAGTATGAAGGTAAGGTGGGGGAAACTACCTGGAATCATTTATTTAATAATCAGAAGGTACCTTATCTTACAATTGACAATGTAGAAAGAGATAGCATGGGTATACCGGTTTTTAACAGCATACTAAGCTATAATCCATGGGAATATAACATTTATGTAGTATTTCTGCAAAAAAGGTTAATTGAATTAGGATACGGAGATGATATAGAAGTAAATGGAATATTTGACTCAAAGACACTTGAAGCGGTAAACAGATATAAAGAGGATTATGGACTTTGGAATCATGACGAATATGAAGGCAAGGTAGGAGAAACCACCTGGAATCATTTATTTAAAAATCAGAAGGTACCTTTTATAGGTGGAATAAATGAACATGATTCAAATAAAAATCAAAATATAGATGTAAGTGAAACACTTGAGTTTATAGAAACAGCGGCAAAGATAATAAGTGAAAATGAAAGTCGTGGGTACGGAACTGTTAACCGTAAAGACGGGACCGGTTCACCATCAGCACCGTATTCCTTGAGTATTGGTAGATTACAATGGTATGGTGTAAGAGCACATGATTTACTGAAAAAGATAAAAGACAAAAATCCAGAACAGGCTAAACAAATTTTAACAGGTACTACTATTTATGAAGAACTTATGCAGGACAGGAGTGTTTTTATAAGCCGTCCTTTAAATGAAAAAGAAGCTGAGGCAGTTTCAAAATTATTAACTACTCCTGAGGGAATAGAAGTTCAAAACGAAACAATGATTAATGATGTGGGCGATTACATTAGGGTCGGAAAAAATTGGGGAATAACTGATGCAAGAGCTTTATTGTATTTTGCAGATTTATACAATCAAAGCCCGAAAAGTACTAAAGCAATTGTAGAAAAAGTCCAAGCTAATGGAGAAGTTACTTTAGAAGCCCTTCATAAAGCAGCACTGGAAGACAGCACAATGGGTGTGTATAAGGAAAGAAGAAATGTAACTTATGAAAAAGCTTTACTGTATGATGGTGCAGGAAATAAGTCTGAAGTAGGAGCTATTAGTAATAGCAACAAAAACAAACAGCAGGAAACGTCTTCGGGAAATGATACAGCAAGTGTGCAGCTAATATAACTGAATATGTGGTAAAAAGCGGAGATACTTTAAGTAAAATAGCAAAAATGTTCAATACAAGCGTAGAGGAATTAGCAAGATTTAATAAAATACAAAATGTGAATTTAATTGTTGTAGGGCAAGTAATAAAAATACCAAAAGCCAACAGTGCTCCGGTTAATAATACACTAACCGACAATAATTCAATATCAACCGGAAATGTAAATGTTGATAAATTCCTTTCTATAGCTTCCGGTGAATTTGGATATGCAGAGAAAGGAGTGAATATAACAAAATATGGAGAATGGTATGGCATGAATGGTGAAGCTTGGTGCGTTATGTTCATATCTTGGTGCGCAGACCAGGCAGGTATCCTGGGAGATGTTGTTCCAAAAGCGGCCCATGCCTTTTATATGAAATGTGGATACATGGATAAAGGAAATTACAGGACAAGAGAATCCGGATACATTCCTAAAGCAGGAGATACAATTATATTTTCAGAAGGACTTGAGCATGTGGATAATGTATCTCAAGAAAAGAGAAATTACAAACATGGTGGAATAGTGGTGGCATATGATCCTGAAACGCAAACAGTATATACTATTGAGGGGAATGCAGGCAATGAAGTAAGATATAGAGCATATAACTTAAATCATATTGAGATTGATGGATATGGAATAAACGGAGGAACTACATATGGACAGATACCTTCTAATGTATCAATTGGTTATATGGGAACGCAGTAATTATAAAAATTTAATTTTATAAAAAATTGATGTTAAAATGTATTTCATTCTAAAAATCGTGCGTTTGTCAGAAAACATACAATAGATTTTAGAAAGGAGTTTGATTAAAGATGATAAAAATTATAAAGAAGAATTGTTTGATTATATTTATTATATTGGCTTTAGCTTTATTATCATCTTGTGTTGCAAAAAATTCGGAAGATGTTGATGATGCAGGAGATGTTAAATATAATAATGATGCAGAAAAGGATGTTACAGATAAGGACAGTGAGTATGACAGGAACACAGAAGCAAATGCAGGAGATGAAGAAAAAATTAACAGTGAAGAACTTGCATTTACTGAAGTTAACGGCAAAGAAGTGAAAGATATTTTAGTAGAAAATGCCGGTGCACTTTTAAATGACTATACTAAAATACAGTTGCCGGAAGAATACTCAATTTTTGATGTTTCAAAGGGTATTTTAAACAATGATGATGTTTTGGACATCGCTGTTGTCGTTGAAAAAACTCCGGGTTTAACATATGAAGACAGGCAGCTTTATGTGTTATTATCTAATGAACAAAATGGATATGATATTTTAATTGATAAAAATGATCTGGTATTAGGCAGTGAAGATGGTGGCCCATTTGGTGACCCATATAGTGGAACAAAAATAGAAAATAAAACATTAGAAATTAAAAATTATGGAGGAAGTTCGGATAGGTGGGGTACTACAGAAAAGTTTAAAATGATTGACGGAAGACTGAAACTTGTAGAAGAACGAATATTAGCATATTCTAATACAACAGCCAGCGGAGAAATAAAAATTATTGATTTTTTAGAAAAAACCAGCAAAACTTATTCAGTTTCAGAGACAAATAAAGACGGGGAACATTTATTAGATTCAAAATCCATAAGAGTGATAGAAGATGTTTATTTTGATGAAAAAAAGCCTGAAAAATACTATGAAATTATCAATGAGAAAGTTTTTTTTAATAAAGCTGAATATGGGGAAAAAGGTGCATTGTATTTAGGGATGCCTATGGAGGAAGTTGAGAGGGTATTAAATGAAATGAATGTTGAAATTTTAAATGAAATAGAGATTACCTCTCATCCCGATGATTGGAATTATGGAAATAAAGAGTTTTGGATGAAGGATTACCATATAGAATTTGACAAGAAAGACAACATCTACGAAATATATGTACATGGAAATATTCCCACAGAACGCGGATTAAAAATCGGAGACCCAATAGAAAAAATGGAAGAACTTTATGGGGAAAACTACAAAAAATCCACAGATGGCGGAGAGACACGTTTTAGATATGATATGGGCGATTATAAATTTTGGGGGATTTTTAGTGAAGATAATAAGCTGAAAATATGGGCATTGGCCAGAAATTTAGATATTGACTAGATTATAGGAATATACAAGGGAAGTAGGCAACACAGGTTGTTTTAAGTTAAACGGAATAGAATATGAAGCAGGAATCGAATATAAGTGTCGAAAAATAAAAAAAGTGCAATTCATCCCAAAAATCGTGCAATTCGTCAGGAAATCCGTCAGGGGTGAAAAAATTTATTATAATATACACATAAAATAAATTACAAAAATGAGGGGGGTAAAAATATGAGCAGAGCAATTACAGTTACACCGGAGGAGTTGAAAAGGACAGCCAATTCAGTAGAGGGCAAGACAAAGGAGTATGTGAGTTTATATAATAAACTCTACAGTGAAGTGGATTCAATGTCAAAAAGCTGGTCCGGGGAAGCAAACAGGGCTTATGCAGGACAGATAGAAGGATTCCGTAAGGAGTTTGAAAATTTAAAAAAAGTCCTTGAAAACTACACAGCACTATTAAGAGAATCAGCAAGAGTGTATGGACAGACAGAGACAAACATAAGAGACAGTGCTAAAAAACTTATAACAGGAAGATAGTAAACAAAAGGTAAAAGGATAAGAAGAAACATAAGAAGAAAGATAAAAAGAAAGGCAATAACAAGACAATAACAAGATAAGGACAAGGCAACAGCAAGGAAATAGTAAGATAATAATAAGATAAGAACAAGGGAAAGAGTAAAGTTAAAGACAGCAGTAAGCATTTTAAATTATGAAAAATAATACAAGGGGGGAATAAAAAATGGCTGAATTTAAAGTTACGCCGGAAATGCTAAAATCAACATCATCAAGTTTAAAAAATATAAATTCAAGATTCAGATCCGTAATGGAAGGTATAGAAACAGATATGAGAGCTATGAAGCAAAAGTGGGACAGTGAGGCTGCAGATACATTCTTAGCAAAGTTTGAAAAATTTAAGAGCAATCTTGAAGGTTATTATCAGGTGGTGGAATCATATTCAAAATTCTTAGAAGAAACAGCACAAGCATACTCAGAATCTGATAAATCAATTAATAACTTAACAGCAAATCTTTTTGCATAAAATACGCTGTATATATATAATATATCCTTTACTTCCATAAAATATTGTATTTTACAAACACAAGTCCTGCCAAAGAGGCAGGTTTTGTGTTACTATTTTCATTTAATGGTGAAGACCATAAAAAAACATAAAAAAGGTGGAATAAATATGTCATATATGTCTATTGACTTAGATTCTTTAAAAGATATTGAGAAAAGAGTCGGTTCCCTTTCAAAAAGCCTTGAACAGATAAAGAACAGTCTTTCTACCGTAAGGAGAAATATAGATTCGACAGTCCGGAACAGAAGCGGGATAGACAGCAGTATGTCAAGCCTTATCAGAGAAGTCGGCGAAAGAGAACGTATAATGAATAATGTAAAACAATTTTTAAAAGAAACAATTAAGCAATATGAAGATATGGAAAAGGAGCTTAGAAGAGAATCAGACAGAATAATTGAAAACAGCACTCCAAAGACCGGTATAATAAAAAGCATATTAAACGGTTTAAAATCAATTGGTAAAAAACTAGGAAATCTTTTAAAGACAATTGCAAAAAATTCAATACTTTTAAGTCCTATAATAATTGGAACGGCAGTACGTTCAATAGGAAAAATGCTGATAGAGAGAGGTTTTATAATAACCAATAAACCAATTGAAATTGTAAAAAGAGATGATATAGGTTTACCGATATTAAATGGAATATTAAGCTATAATCCGGATGAGTATAGCCCATATGTGGCGCTTTTGCAGAAAAGGTTAATTGAACTGGGCTATGGGGACGGTCTTGAAGTCACCGGTAAATTTGACTCAAAGACACTTGATGCGGTAAACAGATATAAAGAGGATTATGGACTTTGGAATTTTGGTGAGTATGAAGGCAAGGTGGGAGAAACTACCTGGAATCATTTATTTAAAAATCAGAAAGTACCTTATCTTACAATTGACAATGTAGAAAAAGATGGTATGGGTATACCGGTTTTAAGCGGCATACTAAGCTATAATCCATGGGAATATAGCATTTATGTAGTATTTTTACAAAAAAGATTAATTGAATTAGGGTATGGAGACGGTTTAGAGGTAAATGGAATATTTGACTCAAAAACACTTGAAGCGGTAAACAGATATAAAGAGGATTATGGACTTTGGAATCATGACGAATATGAAGGCAAGGTAGGAGAGACAACCTGGAATCATTTATTTAAAAATCAAAAAGTTCCGTATATAAAAGGAACAAATGAATTTTATCCTGCAGAAAATTCTACTCAGAATAACAGTGTTTCAAACAGTTTTAAATATAACTGGACCGGTAAGTGCGTTACTGAAGAGTTTAAAGAAAAGGTTCTTGAAATAAGCAAAAAACTAAAAATTAATCCGGATGATTTAATGGCAGTTATTGCTTTTGAATCTAACTTTGATCCATCAGCTCGTAATCCTGCTTCAGATGCCACCGGGCTGATTCAGTTTATACCTTCAACAGCTGAGAGATTAGGAACAACGGTAGAAGAACTGAAGAATATGTCAGCAATTCAACAGTTGGATTATGTATATGAGTATCTAAAGACATACTCAGGAAGAATGAATGATATATACGATGTTTATATGGCTGTATTTTTGCCTATAGCAGTTGGAAAAGACAATAATTATGTACTTGGAGTTAAAGGTTCAGAAGAGTGTTTTCCCGGTACAGACTTAACAAAAGGTAAAGTTTATAAAAACAATTCAGGTTTAGACATTAACAAGGACGGTATTATAACGAAAGAAGAAGCAATTCAAAGGGTGATAGCTAAAAGGAATCAATATGAAATAATAAATTCTGTAAATGAACCAACCGGAAATGACAGTAGAACAGGGGATACAAAAATAAAAGAAAACTCAAATTATAATGTTACAAATACTGTAGCATATCAAGCGGTAGTGCCAAAATATGTATATGAATCAGGAGAGAGGACACCGGAAGCATATAATTTATTGATAGATCAGTTTATGGTTGAAACAAATCCCAGATATAAACCAAGAAACGGAGCTACGTTCTGCAATATATATGCATGGGATGTTTCAGTTGCAATGGGAGTCGAATTGCCAAGGTTTGTAGAAATTAATGAAATAGGAAATTTGGAGGATGCAACCGGTAAAGCTATTGGACGAAACCTTGGCAGTGGATATATATTATATCAAGATGTTGCAAATGCAAATGCGACAGAGCTTGATGCAAATAGGCTGGCAACTTGGTTAGATGCTCAGGGTGCAAATTATGGATGGAGAGAAATCAGTGCAGAAGAAGCTCAAAGAAGGGCTAATCAAGGATATATGACAATATCAGTAGTAAAAGAACCAGGAGGCATAGGTCATGTTCAAGTAGTCAGACCTACTCCGGACGGAAGTGATTATGATCCGAGCAAAGGAGTTTATATATCGCAGGCAGGTGGAAGTTCAGCAATTAAAAACGGTGTTTATTTTCTTGAACATTATAAAAGTGAGAGTTATTATAATAGATATAAGTTTTATACACATGATTAAAAATCAATTTTATTGTACGGAAAGGAGAAATATACATGTTCAAAAAGTGTATATTATGTTTCGCAACACTTATCATAGGAATGTTTATTGGCATAGCAGGAAGTCAGCTATATGAAAATTCAAAAAGACCCGTAATGATTACCGGTGAAAATGAAAGAACAGGAGAAAAGGAAGATGTACCGGGGGAAAATGAAAATATTTTAACCCCGGATGAAAATGATTTAGAAAATGATTTATTAGATGAAAATAAAAATGAAAGGGAAAAATACAGAAAAATTTTAGTAGGTGCAGGTGGCTGGCATAGAAGCCCTTCTATGACGGCAGCATATGGTGACTACTACATTTTTTCTGAAGACGGTACTTTTATATTTAAATACAGCTTAGCAGATGAGGAAAGACGTGTTATTGACATTTCAGGAAATTGGGAAATTATAAACGGCGATTTATTACATTTAACCATTATGAAAAAAACAATTAGGGAAGGTGGTGAATTTATACCAGGAAGTCCGTCTTCATTAACGGGGTATTCTTTGGTTAATTCCACCACTGTAAAAGTGGATGTGGAACCGTATGAAGAAGTTATATACCCGTTGAGAGACTTGGAAATTGATGAACCTTCTCCTGCTCCGTTAATGCTTAAAATAGGAGGGGTGCAGTATTGGAAATGGGGCGGTACAGCTGATGAAACATTAGTCATGGAACAAACAAATGAAGAACCAGATATTGACTCAGAAATACAAGTGTGGGAAGGTGTACTTGAGTTTTCTGAATCTGCTCCTCCCGACCAAAGTTTGTTTTACACAATAAAGATTTACAAAGAAAATAATGAATATTATGGCGATATAAGTATTGACGGTTTTCAAACAATGAATAGGATAAGAACAAAAGCGGTAGGGGATAAAAATTCTGTTAATCTGGTATTTGACACATACTTACCCGACAATGTGGGTGAAAGGTATGAAAAAGGGGATATTTTGCTGAGTTTGGAAAGAAAGGATCAGAAAGTTTATACTTCATGGGGAAAGTTACAGCCAATGTTTCAGGAAAATAAACAATCGGGAGAGGTTTATTTTGAATATCGATAACAGAAAGTACATTAAGAGCTGAAGGAGATTCTTTAGTAGTAGAGTATGTAGATTGGCTGGGAGAAATAATAAAAATTAAATTTAATAAACCGGAGAAAGATAATTAAAAAGACTAAAAGTCAGGTTGAAAAATAAATATCAGAATACTAAAAAGAATGCCGGAAGGATTTTTTCTTCCGGTATTTTTAAATATTAATGATATATATAAAGCTATATAATAAAGCTATATAAAGAAGTGATTTTATATTCTGAGGGGAACGTACGTTTGACAAAAAGAGGACGAAAAAATAAAAAAACTATTGGAATAATTTACATATTGTAATATAATGTACTTTAGTGTAAAGTTGATATTTTATAAAGATAGCGTCAATTTATTGTAGGAAAAAGAAAAGTAGATGGCATCCCATTTTTATTGAGAATGTAACAAATTTTGTGGTGCGGCCGGGCAAGGCCGTGGAGTACAGCGGGTGGAAACCCCGCCGAGTAAACCTTAAGCCGAGGAACTCGTAGCGAGTCTTGGAGTATCAGTAGTGATATTGATGCTTAAGCGTAGACAGTTAGGCAGTAGGCCCGAAGTCCGCAAGGGCGAGTGATTGAGCCTCGAAAATATTACAAAGTCGGGAAGGCCGACTGGCTCACAAACCAGGAAGGCAGCATTGCACCAAGCGTTAACGGCGAGCGTGATGTGGCTTCCCCGGGGTCAAAGAGCCGGGCATGTTGTACAAAGACTCCACGGTAACCCGGGAGACCCTGACGATTCTTGCGAAAGCAAGTATGATGTACAACCGATAAAAAGGAAGGAAGTCAAAAGATTGTCAGGGAGTCGGATAACCTAATAGTATTAATGATGCCGGGTAATGCCGGAGGAGAGAAGGAGGTTACGTACAATCGCTCTTGTTAAGGAAACATTAACTACACACAGGGGTAGGGATTGATGGAAACGAAATTGACAAGATATGAGCAAGATTTTCTTGACTTTTCTTATGGTTTCAGACCAAACAGGAGCTGTCATGATGCGCTGAGAGCAATAAACAAAACAATTATAAAAGATAAGATAAACTATATAGTTGATGCAGATATAAAAGGATTCTTCAACAACGTTGACCATGAATGGATGATGAAGTTTATAGGACACAGGATAGCAAACCCAAACATAAAAAGGCTGATAGTGAGATTTCTAAAAGCAGGGATAATGGGGAGAGGTAGATTTGAAGCAACAGACAAGGGTACAGCCCAGGGTTCAGTAGTTTCACCGATATTGGCAAACATATATCTTCATCACTATTACGGAATTACGGACAATTATCCGATGTTGCAGCAATTTAAATATGAAGTGATAAAGATATTATTTAAGTGGCTGAACAGAAGGAGTCAAAGGAGAAGTTTTACAAAAGAAAAATTCCAGAAATACCTTAGGTTAAATCCACTTCCGAATCGGAAAATTTATGTGAACATAATGGGTTAACAGCGAAAGCGAATGATTGTATGAGGAGCCGTATGCCTTAATTGGGCACGTACGGTTCTGTGAGGGGGCAGATATGGCAAGATATCTGTCTACTCGACTATGGATGAATAATTAAATTCCTTCTTGGCAAGAATTACAAACAATAAAAGCTAAGGAGGAATTTTTTATGTCAACATTATCAAAAGAACAGATAAAAGCAATAGTTAAGGGAAATAATTTCCAAAGCGTGACTGATGTCACGAACTATCTTAAAGACATTATACAAGAGCTTATGGAAGCTGAATTAGAAGAAAAGCTTGGTTATGCTAAAAGAAGAACGTAGTGCAAAAAATACCGACAACTGTAAAAATGGTTATTCTACTAAGACTTTAAAAAGAGAATTTGGAGAAGTTGAGATTCAAATTCCAAGGAACCGTAAAGGAGAGTTTGAGCCTAAAATTATACCTAAATATCAAAGAAATGTTTCCGGCATAGAAGAAAAAATAATACCTCTATATGCAAGGGGCATGTCAACCAAGGGATATTGGAGAGCAGCTAAATGAACTTTATGGGGTGGAAATATCCGCAGAAATGGTTAGTAGGATTACCGACCGTATTATTCCTGAAATAAAAGAATGGCAACAAAGACCCTTAGAACCTATATATACATTTTGTTTTATGAATGCCATTCATTATAAAGTAAGAGATGAAGGAAGAATATGTAATTGTACAGCCTATGTGGTTATTGGCATTAATGTTGAGGGATATAAAAACATACTGGGTATATGGATTGGAGAAAATGAATCATCAAAATTCTGGCTTGGTGTAAGTCTACAAAGCTATTAATGAAGAGGTTGCCTTAGAGAAGCTTTATGAATTAAAGGATAAATGGGGTAAAAGCTATCCTTTTGCGATACGGAGCTGGGAAAATAACTGGAATGTACTAAGTCCATTCTATAAGTTCCCGGAAGAAATCCGAAAGATTATCTATACAACTAATGTCATTGAAGGATTACACCTTTTAAAGAAATGTTTTTTCCTGAAGTCATAGAGTAAATAAACTCGGTTAGTGTCAAGATCCTTCATTGTGAAAATCAGGTTCCCTGTTGCTTCCCAGCATTGCAGGTTATCGACAGAGCCGGGCCTCAATAGAATTATTGACAAAAAGCCAATTAAATAAACATTGTACTTTTATGTTTTTACTTTTTTAAATTTGCTAAACAAATAAGTATTGCCATATTAAAAAATTATGTATAAAACTTCAATAATTGGCATTACTATATAATAAAAAATAGAATACAGTTGTATATTTTGTAAACTAAAATTAATTAATATTTCTTGTTGAGAGGGATTTACATAAAATCTAAACCCACAAAATTGATGCTTAAGCGTAGACAGTTAGGCAGTAGGCCCGAGGTCCGTAAGGACGATTGATTGAGCCTCGAAAATTTTAGAAAGAACGGAGACCGTGTAGCAGTAAGTGAATATACAAATTTCTCTTGTAGTTTTATAAGTTAGTGATGTATTTTTATAAATTAATGATGCTATCATCAGTTAAGGAATCACACAGCAGAAATTATGAACTTTTTTTTCGTCCAATGGTATTTTTATTATTTTCATTGACACATTCATATATTATACATATAATATAAGTATATTATAAAATACTTATATATAATTATTTCCTAATCATTATTCTATATAGACAATAAATAACTAACAGAAAGGGGAAATAACATGAAAAAAGCAGTAGTAAATCAAACAGAATGCGTGGCTTGCGGAGTTTGTGAGAAAGTTTGTCCGCGTCAGGCCATAACCATATTTCATGGAATTTACGCAAATGTCAATGAAGATTTATGTGTCGGATGTAAAAAGTGTGAGAAAACCTGTCCTGCTTCAGTAATTCAGGTTTTACAAAAGGAGGCTGCGTCATGAAAAAATGGAATGAATATTTATGGATATTCTCTGCAGTATATTTGGTTTCAGGTTTTTTCAATATTTTATTTGCCTGGATAGGGATGATTTGCTTTGTTACTCCGTTATTGCTTTCCATATTAGGTAAAGGTAAAATATATTGTAACAGCTATTGTGGAAGGGGACAGTTATTTGAATTGTTAGGAGGCAGGTTAAATCTATCTTCAAATCGCAACATTCCTGCATTTATAAGAAGCAAATGGTTTCGCTACGGCTTTTTAGCATTTTTTATGACTATGTTTGGTATAATGGTTTTCTCTACCTATTTGGTTTATAATGGAACTAATAACTTGAAAGAAGTTGTTACCCTTTTATGGACAATTAAACTTCCCTGGAATTGGGCATATACCGGTACGGTATCACCTTGGATAGCCCAATTTGCTTTTGGATTTTACAGTGTTATGCTTACGTCTACAATTTTGGGACTTTTAACAATGTTTTTCTTCAAACCCCGCTCATGGTGCGTTTATTGTCCCATGGGTACAATGACTCAAGGGATAAGCATGCTAAAGTACAGAAGGATGGTGAATCAAAATGGAGCAGCAAGCAAAAGAAATAGCTGAATTGCTTAAAGTTATGGCAAATCAGCATAGATTAATGATATTATGCTATTTGATAGAAAGACCAATGAATGTTAGTGAAATACACGAAAAAATACCTGTTATATCTCAATCGGCTTTATCTCAAAATTTAGCCATGCTAAAGGCACACGGTATTTTAGACTCTAACAAATACGGTCTTCAGAACGTTTATCATATAAAGGATGACAGGATTAAAAAGATTATTCAAGTACTCAGAGAAACCTATTGTAACCCAAAAGTATAAGAGGCAATTCATATGCTTTTACCTGATAGGAAAGTGAATCCTTAATGGTATAAGTTACTGGGGATAGAATAGGTTTAATACAGAGAAAGATGTGGAGTTGGATGAGGTTATTCCGCCGGAGATATTATGGCACGGTACAGGAGAGAAATACGTAAGTTCCATTGATGTGTGTCAGTGGTAAAATTTAATTACCCGGTTTCGGGAAAGAAAATTCCCCACCTGTTTACAAACTTTTGCTTGTAGATTAACATTATGTTAATCAACTTTCGCAGGAAACAACTGATAGCTTTGCCTTTACGTTTCCTGACAGTTCGGTATATCTCGCGTAATGATTTCTTTTCACCATTGAACGTGTAGTAAATCTTTGGCGTGTCTTTTAACATGGCTATTACATTAAGATTCATTTTGCAAATCTTGATAATAGTAGCCGGAAAGGAGAACCAACTGTCAAACAGGACGTATTTTGCCTTAATGCCCACAGACATAGCTTGTTTCAGCATTGAAAGAGCAGATTCCGGCGAAGTAGTCAAGGCATTTTGACGACGTTTAAACCCAACAGTTCTTTTATCTATACATTGTCTCGCTGGATTGATACGAACCTTTGAATTTGCTGAACTTAAGAGGTTAAAGGCTACAGGAACAAATGAATTGCCGTCTGTCCAACCAAGAGTAAGCATACGAAAGCCTTTTTTGTTTTTATTACCGTCAGCATGATCTTTGACCCAGCATAGGAGTTCTACTGCTTTGCTTCTTGTCCTGCTAAAGAAGGAATCGTCTATCACAAATGCATCAGCTCGTTCATCTGTTGTTAGTGGAGCAATATGATGGTTTATAACCTTAGCAGAAAGTAACAAGAGAAATCTCTGCCAGTTGATATGCATAGAATTCAGGAATCTGTAGGCTACATCCTTTGCAAATGTATATCAGAATTTTCGGTTTCATAATTCATAAACAAGTTCATACCTGTAAAAACAAGTTTGAATAATACTTTGAAAACTTTGACACAAGGGACACCCTTTTCTTTATATGCATTTGCCTGTTTTAGCAATGAGCCTACAGAAAACTTTTTGAAAAAGTTATCAACTAGCATTACAACAAAAAAGCACATTGAGAGAGAATGAGAAGGGCAAGAGAAATATAATTATGCCAAAACTTGTATATGTGCATGAGGGAATTGACTTTAAAAAAAGTAAATAAGAAGAGAAAAGTATTAAAGAATGTTCGATATTTTGGGGGTGTGTATAATAATTCAGAAGATTTGTGGCTTGAAGTATCGGAATGTATATATAAACAATATGACGTTGATTTTTTAGAGACGGTGTATATATCAGGAAATGGGGCGTCATGGATAAGGCAAGGAGTTAGCTGGCTTTCAAAATGAAAGTAAAATAGAGGCTATAAAAAATGCAAAGCGATATATTTTAAATAATTGGGATGGTATAGAAATAAGGTCAAACAGAGGAATAGTGGGTTGTAGTGCTGAAGGTCATGTGAGTCATGTATTTTCATCCCGTTTAAGTTCAAGACCTAAAGGCTGGTCGAGAAAAGGAATTATAAAAGAAAATAATTGGCTCAACATGATGTAAAAAACTTTCGTTGTTAAGAGACCGTTATTTGAAATAGCTGCACAAATAAAAAATGGGATGTCATCTATTTTTCTTTTTTCTACAATAAATTGACGCATCTTTCCAAGTATGGTATTGACACCCCCCCATGTCGTATGATAATATATTCGTATGATAATATATGATGATAATACAAAGAACCCAAGCCCAATCTTACCAGCAAAGTAAACGTGGCTTGAGTTCACACAGCCACTACACAAAGAGAGGTTAATCTCGTTTTACACCTCTTTTAGACAATTGTGAAGGGAAATTTTTTTTGAGGAAGGAGCTGGGAATGTGAAAAAAACTCAGAAGTTTACTCAGTGTAGTACTATGTTGTATATTAGTTTTAGGTTTTGCAGTTGCAACTAAAAATGTTTTTGCATAAGTTCCTATGGAGCGGAAAATTGTTGTTTTTAAAAACAAAGTAAATGATACACAAATGGAGTTTGTCCTAAAAAAGCATGGGGCAGTCAAATTAAATCAATTATCCTCTATTAATGGTGTTGTTGCTAATGCACCTAAAAAAATAAGCTCAAGGATGAGCAAGAAGTATTATACATAGAAAGCGACTATGTCTTGTCCATTGAAGGAAAAAAGCCATCAAAACTAGGTGTAGTGTCACCACCAGAAGAAGTCATTCCGTGGGGCATTGAATGGATGGGAACACCTGCACAGTGGGATACAAATACAGGTAAAAGCATAAAAGTAGCAATTATTGATACAGGAATTGATTTAAACCATCAAGACCTAAAAGTAAATATCAAAGGCGGCTTTAATGCTTTTCAAAAAAAAGAAAGCACCAAATGATAACAATGGACATGGAACTCATTTAGCAGGAATTGTTGCTGCCGCCCGTAATGGTGTAGGTGTTGTCGGTGTGGCACCTGATGCGGAACTTTATGCGGTTAAGGTTTTTGATAGTAGCGTAAATGGTTATGTTTCCAATGTGATTGAAGGAATTAATTGGTGTATCAAAAACAAAATAAACATTGCAAATATGAGTTTTGGTATGCAATCTAGCTCCAATGCAATGCATGACATTATTATTCAGGCAGATAAAGCAGGAATTAAAATGGTTACAGCAGCCGGAAACAACTATGGTGGTACAGCACTATATCCAGCAGCCTATCCAGAAGTAATATCAGTAGGTGCAATTGATAAGTCTGGCAATGTCGCAGATTTTTCAGTCCAACAAAATATAGATATTTTTGCATACAGGGATTGATATCTATTCAACCTATAGTAATGATGTCTATTCGAGGATGAACGGTACTTCTATGGCTACACCGCATGTAACAGGTAAGATGATACTAAAGCAATAACAGATTAAGTCGAAATAAATAAAATTTTTGAGGTAATAAATATGAATAAATTGGTTAAACTCTTAATAGTCTTATGTTGCATTTCTTTATTAGCTACAAATGTTTATGCAGTTGATTCAAGCGAGGCTACAAACGATGAAATATACACAAATATAAATCAAGGCTTTACAAAACCTACAAAAGAACAAATTAAAGAGGAACAAGAAAAATTCAAAAAGGCTGAAAAATATGTAAAAGAGAAAAGGGAAAAACTAAAAAAAGCAAAAGGTGATATTGAAATAGCTGCAGCTGGAGGAGTAAAAGTAAATGCTGTTGGCACATTCAGGCAGGCTTTATCATATACTTGTGGACCGGCAGCGGCAAGAAATCTTATAAAGGGTTACGTTGATACAAATAGCTGGGATCCAAATTTTAAGGCAACTGTTCCTACCGAGAGCACATTGAGAAAAGATTTGGGAACTACTACAGCAGGCACTAATTTTGATGCAACTAAATGGCAAAACACCCTAAACAAATATGTACCTGAAAATGGTTATTTATTATCATGGGGTACCTCTAGCGGTTGGGAAAGTACTTTAGCTTCAAGAGTTATTTATACAATTGATTATGTATATTATATTACTTGGGGTTATGGTCGTAGCGGGTTTAATGTTATAGGTAATATAAATCATGGTTCAACAACTACTCCCATACATGATCATTATAAAAATGGAGCAGCCCATTATATATGCATATATGGATATAACGATATAAATAAGATGTATTACATATCAGACTCAAATTCTGCTGTACCTGTTACGTATAAAGCAAGCTATAGAAACACAGCAAACTCTACACAAGCGAGGGGTATAGTATGGTAGAAAAAAAACATAGCGACAAATTAGAGAATAATAAGGGAGATAGACTGACTTTTAAGTCAGTTTATCTACTTTTGTTTTTTGTGATAATATTGGGTGGAGTATTAGTGAATAATTTTAGTGGTTTATTTAAAAACAAGCCAGAATTGTTTAAGGATGAGAATGACATAAGCAATGGAGTAAGCTCACACCAGATTGAATCTAGATTGGATAATAAAATAATAGACATGATTCCGGACATTTTTATATATGATAAATTAAGAGAAGGCGTTTTTCTTGGAGTTAAGGGAGATTTGAAGGATATATATGCTTATGATATAAATAATAACTCTCTAAAAAAAATAATTAGAGTAAAAGATGAAGGCAATTTTATTAAATCCTTATCGTGTAATTCTGATTGGATTGTATGGGTTGAAAATGAAGTTTTAATTATGGATACATCAAATAAACCTTTTAAATGGCAGATTGTTGCACAAAATATATTGACAGGGGAACAAATAGTTATTGACAAAAGTCCGTTTTCTAGCAATAAGTTTGAAGTGCCTATGCATATTGACTACACACCAAATAAAGTTAGCATTTCTAACGAGGATGTCGTTGTTTACTGTAGAAATGATTTCAGGGGAGCAAAAATCATAAGCGAATTGATTTGTTACGACATCAAATCAAAAGAAAGAAAGGTTATTGCACAGACAAGTGACGTTATAAAGGAGTTAATAATGGAATGCAACATTTACGGTGATAATATTGTGTGGAGCAGATTCAGAGAACTAAATGATGATTATGAGTATAGATTTACAAGGTATAAATATAGTGATTTATATATTTATAATATCAAAACAGACAAAACAGAGCAACTTACAAAGGATGATTTCTACCACGATGCTTATATTTTTGAAGATAAAGTAGTTGCAATATATGTACCACCAAATAAACCAAATCAGACTGCATATAATTCCGAAGTTGTTTTAATGAATTTAAATGATAAAAAATTTAATACTATTGTCCATGAGGATTCACCTTGCTATAGAAGAAAGGAAGATGAAATGGTTAGGTGTAGCCCGAAAATTGACTCCAAATATATTAGTTGGAGTAATTCAGGAGGTTTTAGTAATCGTTTTATCTATGACTATAAAAACAATAAATTTATAGAAATATATGACGGTACAGAGGATACTCATGATAATACCATAGTTATGTATGACAGGTTTAGTAATTATGCTTTGTTTTATATTGCAGGCACTGATGGTGATATAAAGAAGTTCTGTGTTATTATAAACGATATTAAATAGCCATGATAAGAAGAGTTTAATTATTAAAACTGTATTTTTTACCTTTTTTATATCCCCTGCCCACTGAACCCTCGTGAGTGTAGCAAAAATCAAAAATCTACAGAATATTTACCAAAGGGTGTTAGAAGAGATAAAGGTTAATAAAAATATACCTATAAAGATATGCAAGGTAATAAAAAGTCCTATGGTTCTAGGTTTTTGGAATCCAATTCTTTTATTGCCGGATATAGATTTTACAAAGGAACATTTACAAATGATACTGCGCCATGAAGCCATTCATATAAAACGCAGGGATATTTTATACAAGACAGTGATTTTATTTGCCAGGGCAGCTCATTGGTTTAATCCTTTAGTACATATTATGTCGGTGGAAGCAAACAAAGATGTAGAGTTATCGTGTGATGCTGCAGTGGTTAAAAACCAAAATGTGGATTACCGAAAGGACTACAGTGAAGCAATACTTATGTCAGTTTATAGCGGGAACAGGTCAAAGGCTGTTTTTTTAACGTATTTTGGAGGAGGAAAGAAAATGCTAAAAAAAAGGTTTGCTAGTTTATTTGATTTGCGCAAAAAGAAAAAAGGTGTAATTTCACTGATACTTGTAGTTTTACTCATAGGTATCATGGGATTATGTATAAGCTGCAGTAAAACAGCGGAAGCAGGAGATGAGACAAAAAACAGAGTAGACGAAAATCATAAAACGGGAGCGGAAAGTGATGGAAATACCGGTGCAGAAGGTAAACGGACCATAGTTTATGAAAATAAAGTTCTTGGATTTTCATTAGAGCTGCCAGATGAATGGGAGGACAGGTATGTAGTAGAAGAATGGGAAAACAGTATTGGTTTTTTCAGCAAGAAAGTATACCAGCAATATAATGGTATGGGTCTTTTATTTACCATAGTCAGGGATGTAGGAGAATTAATAACAGAACAAGATATGCAGCAGGCTCCTCAGATGCAGCAAATTCTTCTTCAAGGCAATGGCTATACCTATTATATAAGGTGGCCTTCTGATGTTCAGTCACCTATGGAAGAAGAATTGAGCGATGATTATATGGCTATGTCCAGACAGGTTTCAAAAGTGGCTAAGAGTATCAGCCTTTTGGGAGATGAAAAGCCAAAGGCGTCAAACGAAGGATTTAAGGTAGTGGGTTCAAGTTTCTTTACTGTAGAAATACCGGACAATTGGGATATCAAACAAGAAGCACTGTCTGAACCTAGGTGGTATATTTATGATGAGACCGGAAAGGGGGATGTAGGTGCAATTGCTTTAGTTCCATATGACTTTGACGGCAAGTCGGAAGGAAAATATAAAGACAGCTATGGTGAAGTCCCTGTGCTTTTGTATGATGATGAGACATTAAGGGGAGCTACAATATTTTTTGATGTAAAACGTGTTGATAAGGATATAATTGATAAGATAAAAAACAGCTTTAAGTTTGTAAGCGGTCCTTTTAATGTAGTTGATTTGCAGACACAAGGGGAACAGTATCTTGCCCGGGGAGGCAAAAAAGTATTCGGAAAGATAGAAGATTTTGAAATGGAAAAAGGCGAACCTGTGGCTGTTAAAATAAATGTGATGGAGTTTATTCCTGATGGAACAGGCGATAATAATCCTAACGGTTTTCGTATTGAAGTTTTAAATAAAATTGAAACTTATCCATTGGATATCGGAACGCAAATTGTACCGTTGGTACCTCCAAATAACAGTAACTATGGTTTTTATGAAATGCCGTTATTAGACAGTAGCTTTTTAAAAAAATACGATAATTGCAAGCATTTTTACTATGATTTTATTATCGGAAGTGATGGAAAAGTAAAAATTGTTTTTGGACGCTATGTGCCATAAGGGTTGTTATTCTATCTTGAATTAAGTTTACGGCATATTAAGCCAAAAAACAGTAAGGTACACCTGCTGCAATTAATATAAAAACGTAAAACTCATATGTGCATTTTGAGTTTTTAGCACACTAAATGCAGTATATGAGAATTTTTTCAAGATATAAACACAGGGAAGAGAACAGTAACGTGTACATTTACTTCTTAAAGACGGATGATTACGAGGTAATGTTTGAAAGTAAAAACTTTAACCTTGAGTTAGCGTAAAGTTATTGTAGGGAATGAGACATAAAATACCATATATAATTGAAAAGAAGATGACATCCTGTTAAGATATTAATTAAGCAAAAATAATAAATAGAAAGGATGACATCTTCTATGTATAATAGTATACAACATTTTAATGAATTTGGGGTAAAAAGAATTGAAAAAAAGATAAAAAATTTTATTGAAGAAGGAAAAGACTTAGCTGATCTTGTTCTTGGTCTAAAAGAAGATTTATTTAAACTTGGACGCGATATACTTAAAGAAGTGCTTGAAGATATGGATGAATATTTCCGTAACTGTGAAATAAGGAAACAGTATTGGGAAATTATAAGAAAAGATAAAACAGCTATTTTAACGACATTTGGAACACTAAGTTATAACAGGACATATTTTAAGCATAAGGAAAATGGTAATAGACAACACCTAGTCGACAGGATTGTAGGTGTAGAACCACATGACAGAGTAAGTGCCGATGTTGTAATTAATGCAATAGATGAAGCAGCTGACAGCAGCTACAGAAAGGCAGGAGAAAAGGCGACATATATTGATGAAATCAGCAAACAAGCAGTGATGAATAAAATACATAATATTGAAATAGTTGAGCCTGAAATAAAAGTAGATAAAAAGAGAGAAGTAAAAATATTGTATGTTGAGGCCGATGAGGACCATGTAGCATTACAACAAAAAAGTATATTGAGACAGAATGAGAAGGGCAAGAGAAATACAATTATGCCAAAACTTGTATATGTGCATGAGGGAATTGACTTTGAAAAAAGTAATAAGAAGAGAAAAGTATTAAAGAATGTTCGATATTTTGGGGGAGTGTATAAGAATTCAGAAGATTTGTGGCTTGAAGTATCGGAATACATATATAAACAATATGACGTTGATTTTTTAGAGACGGTGTATATATCAGGAGATGGGGCGTCATGGATAAGGCAAGGAGTTAACTGTCTTTCAAAAAGTAAATTTGTACTTGATAGATACCATCTTCAAAAATACGTAAGAGTTGCGACCACACATTTAAATGATGAAGCAATAAGCCAAGATTTACAGGAGGCTTTGAATTTATCTGATAAAAAAATGCTAACAAAGGTTTTTAAAAAGATAATTGAAAAGACAGGCGATAATGAAAATAAAATAAAGGCTATAAAAAATGCAAAGCGATATATTTTAAATAATTGGGATGGTATAGAAATAAGGTCAAACAGAGGAATAGTGGGTTGTAGTGCTGAAGGTCATGTGAGTCATGTATTTTCATCCCGTTTAAGTTCAAGACCTAAAGGCTGGTCGAGAAAAGGTGTAGAAAAGATGTCAAAGCTAATAATATACAAGAAGAATGGCGGTAAGGTATATGACATAGTTATGGCACAAAAACAAAAAAAGTTAGCATCTAGTAGGCAAGAAATTCAGGAAAAATTAATTAAGGAATTAAAGAAGTCATCAAACAGGTATGAGAGTGTATGGAATAGTAATTTAACTGTTATTCATAAGGGGTGTAAAACTGGTTTATATAAAGAATTAAGGCGTATTATAGGTATATGCGGATAGGGATGAGGTAATAATAAAGCAAAAATTACGGGAAAGTTTACAAGTAAGCCTATCCAATAGGAATTATACATATCTGGAAAAAAGACAAAGAAAAAGAAAAAACATAAAAAAAGAAAAAGAAAAGAAAAAAGCAAAACTTTAGTACCATGACCCGCGGAGCCCTACTACTTGTCAAGGCCGGGCTTTGCCCGCTTGTTTTAGCCTTGACAAAATGGAAAATGGTACAATAGAAATACTTTTTTCTTTTAAAAGTAGCGTTAAAATGTGAAGGAACATAGATAACAAAACGTACTAATTTGTCACAAGTATTGAGTAAAATGAATTCTTTATAGAAAGAAAGAGTTATATGGTATAATAGACAATAAGTTAGAGGAATTATAAAAGAAAATAAGGCTCAAAATGATGTAAAACACTTTCGTTACTAAGAGACCGTTATTTGAAATAGTTGCACAAATAAAAAATGGGATGCCATCTACTTTTCTTTTTCCTACAATAAATTGACGCTATCTAACCTTGACAATAGTTTGACAAGGGAAAAAATAAGTTGTATAATCAAATCATGTCAACAAATCGGGGCTATCTATGTTCTGATGGGTTGTCTGTTTTTATGCCCATATAGTTGGCAGACCAACTAAATAGAGGATAATTTTTTTACAATATATAAAGATGTATTTATAAGAAGGGAGGTACTTTAAGATAAAAAATAAAAAAGCAGTAGTTATTGTCGTATGGATATGTGTTATATTGGCCTTGTTTGCAGGGGTTTTACTTACAAACAATCAGGCAGAAAAACACGAAACAGTTAAAGAAATGATGCGGGATGCCGTAATGCATGATGTAAATAAAATAAGTTTTTTTGGAATAAAAGATGTTAATCCGGGACTTATTTCAGCATTTACAGTAACTGCAATTATGCTGACTTTTGCATTAATTGTACGGCTGTTTGCAATTCCTAAATTCAAACGTATTCCCGGCAAATTCCAATTGATTTTGGAAGAAGTGGTTAGATTGTTTGATAATTTTGCAAAAAAGAACAGTCCGCATCGCAATGGGTTTTTGGGAGCCTATATTTTTGGTGCAGGTATGTATATATTTTTTGGAACCCTGTTTGAACTCCTTGGCTTTCAAGGGATTACCACAACTGGGCACTCCATTACCCTTCCGGCACCTCTATCAGACATAAATGGGGCAATTGCTTTAGGCTTCCTGTCCTATTCAGTGATTTTGTCCGGGGGTATAAGGGCAAATGGCCTGAGAGGACTGGGAACAGCATTAAAAGACTTTTCAATGCCTCTTTCTATGAGCTTCCGCCTGTTTGGGTCAATGCTCAGTGGAGTGCTGGTAACCGAGCTGGTTTATTATTATCTGTACCTTAGCTTTGGTCTACCAATTATAATAGGTGTATTATTCACTTTAGTGCATGCTTTAGTTCAGACATATGTATTGGTTATGCTTACATCCTCTTCCTATGGAGAGGTATCAAAACCTAAACAACAAACAAAAAAAGAAATATGCAGGCAAGAGCCTGCTGTTAGGGGGTTATGACAATTAAAAGATCAGTTTTTCCAAAAAAAATTTTATTCTGCATATTGGTATTATTCGTTATTTCTGTTTCTACTATTGCATATGCTGTTCCAGCTGAAGGGCAAGGTGTGGCAGCAGGGGCAGTGGATTCTACAAGTACAAAAGCAATTTCTGCTGCTGCTACCATAAGTCTTGGGGCTGTAGCCGCAGCAATTGCCATGGGTATTGCAATTGCAAAATCATCAGAAAGTATTGCCCGTCAGCCTGAGGCAAGAGACAGTATTAGAACCAGTTTACTTTTAGGACTTATATTTATAGAAACGGTTGTTATTTATGCCTTGGTAATTGCCATCATGATTATATTTGTATTGTAGGAGGTGGCATAAATTGAAAATTCCTTTAAATATAGATTGGCAGCAAATACTTTTACACTTGTTAAACTTTTTAATATTAACTTTAGGACTGTATTTGTTGCTATATAGCCCTGTTAAAAAATTCATGGATGAAAGGGCGGGGTATTATAACAAATTAGACAGCGAAGCATTAGAGAAATTAAAACAAGCCGGTGATTTAAAGGCATCTTACCAAGAACGTTTGGAAGGTATAGAAAAAGAGATTGAAGAAAAAAAGGCATGTGCTGTTAAAGAGGCAAAAGAAGCAGCTGATAAACTTTTGCAAGAAGCTGAAATCCAGGCTGAAAAACTAATTTCAGATGCCAAAGAAGCAGCACGGCAAGAGCGTGCTAAAATTTTAGAAGATGCACAGCAGGAGATAGCTGATATGGCAGTTTCTGCTGTAGAAAAATTACTTGCACAATCATCGTCAAGTGTACTTAACCAATTTTTAGATGTTGTAAAAAAGGAGTGAAATGAAAATAAATAACATAATATATAGCAAAGGCGCAAAAATTGAGGCGTTTTTGTACAGTGCTGAAGCTCCAAATGATAGGCAAATGCAAGAGCTCATCAGTTTTTTGAGAAAAAAATATAATAGTGATGTTACACTCACTTGGGTAGAAGACGTTGAGCTGTCAGATGGTTTCCGTATAGAAGTTGGAAGGGTGGAGGGTGATGATCCTCACAGTAATTGGAAACTAGACTCTGTATACGACTGGAGTTTAAAGGGCAGATTACAGCAATTAAAGGATGATATAGCCCAGCTTTCAGCCGGGGGCAGCAATATCATTCCTTTGATGAAAGAAACAATAAAAAACTGGACTCCGAAAGCACTGGAGCAGGAAATAGGAACGGTATTGGCGGTGGGTGACGGAATTGCTACCATAAGCGGTCTTAACAATGCTGCTTACCGGGAGATTGTGGTTTTCTCCTCCGGTGTTCGGGGGAAGGTTGTGGAACTTAATCGTGATGTAACCGGCTGTATTCTCTTTGATGAGGATCAAAGTGTTGCTGAAGGCAGCACCGTTAGAAGAACCGGAAGAACTGCAGGAATGCCGGTGGGAGATGAATTTACCGGTCGTGTGATTAATGCACTGGGAAGTCCTATCGATGGCAAGGGACCAATAAAAGCAGAGGACTATCTCCCAATTGAGTCCCCGGCTCCTGGCATTATTGACCGTAAGCCCGTTAGCAAGCCTTTAGAGACGGGAATTTTGGCAATTGATTCTTTGTTTCCCATTGGCCATGGGCAGCGTGAACTTATTATAGGCGACAGACAGACGGGAAAGACCACAATTGCGCTGGATACCATACTCAATCAAAAAGGCAAAAATGTAATTTGTATTTATGTGGCAATTGGTCAAAAGGCAAGCTCCGTTGCACATACGGTGGATATACTCCGGAAGCATGGTGCCATGGAATATTCAATTGTGGTTAATGCATCTGCAAGTGAGCCTGCGCCACTTCAGTATATAGCACCCTATGCAGGTTGTACATTGGGTGAATACTTTATGCGTAAGGGGCAGCGGGTGCTTATAGTTTATGATGATTTAACAAAACACGCCACTGCGTATCGCTCTCTAAGTCTTTTACTGGAGCGTTCTCCAGGACGTGAAGCCTATCCTGGTGATGTTTTTTACCTTCACTCCCGTTTATTAGAACGTTCGGCACAGCTTTCTGATGAAAAGGGAGGGGGCAGTATGACTGCACTGCCTATAGTGGAAACGCAGGCTGGTAATGTTTCGGCTTATATACCAACAAATATTATTTCTATTACAGACGGTCAAATATTTTTAGAAAGCGAGTTGTTCTTTTCCGGTCAGCGTCCGGCTGTGAACATTGGTTTGTCTGTTTCCCGTGTAGGGGGCGATGCACAGACTGAAGCAATGAAGCGTGCTGTAGGAACTCTCCGTTTAGAGCTGGCTCAGTACCATGAGATGGAAGTTTTTATGCAGTTTGCCAGTGATCTGGATGATACTACAAGGCAGCAGCTGGACTATGGTCACAGCCTTATGCAGGTACTCCGCCAGGAAAAACACCGTCCAATGAAGGAGTATGAGCAAATTATCATTCTGGTGGCGGCACTAAACCGCATAATGATGGGTGTTCCTCCTGAGAAAATTAGCGGATTTAAGTATGGGCTTTTAAATTACATTGAAAAAGAGGGATCTCATATAATAAGGAAAATTGAAAATGGCGAGTTTGATGAAAAAGTTAAAGAAGAAATTATAAAAATATCACAGGAATATTTAAATATTTTTCATGGCGGTGGAAAATAGGCGGTGATAAACAAATGAAAAATGCTAAAGAAATAAAAAGCCGTATTAAAAGCATTCAGGATACGAGGAAAATTACGAACGCCATGTACATGATTGCTTCAGCTAAGATGAAGAGAGCCAAAAAACAATTGGACTCCACAAGACCATATTTTGATGCACTGCAAAGCGAAATCAAACATTTGCACCAAAGAATGGAAAATGTAGACAGCAGATACTTTCACCCCACAGGCAGGAGAGATGAGCTTGACGTGGCTTATGGTGTTTTGGCGATTACTGCGGACAAGGGATTGGCTGGGTCATACAACAAAAGCGTAATTAAAGAAACACAAAAATTTATGTCCAGGCACCCGGATACTAAGCTCTTTATTGTGGGGGAATATGGGCAGCGGTTCTTCTTACGTCAGAAAGCGCCTGTTGTAGAAGACTTCTCATTTACGGCACAAAATCCAACAATGGACAGAGCAAGGGAAATTAGCATGGTGCTTTTGGAGTTGTTTGATAAAGGAGAACTGGACAAAATTTTTGTAATTTATACCGATTTGGAAAACAGCCTTACTACACAAGTGGTGACCACCAGGCTTCTTCCCCTTTGTCCAGACCAGCCTGTATCTTCTGCAGGGAACGGCATAGAGGGTGAAGCATCTATACCTTTTGAATTTTATCCTTCAGTTGAGGAAGTTTTAAATAATGTTGTAAAGAGTTTGTTTTCTGGTTTTATTTACAGTGCCTTAGTTAGCAGTTTTTGCAGTGAACAAAGTGCCCGTATGACAGCCATGAACTCGGCTAATAAAAATGCAGAAAAGATTTTGGAGTCACTTATTCTTGAATATAATCAAATGCGCCAGGCAGCCATCACCCAGGAGGTAACAGAGGTGATAGCCGGTGCAAAAGCACAGAGAAGAAAACATGAAAAGGAGGTGTTGCAGCCGTGAACTCAGGAAAAATTGTACAGATATCCGGTTCAGTTGTAGATGTGGAATTTGAGAAAGGGTGTTTGCCTAAAATAAGGGAAGCCCTGACTGTCAATGTAAACGGCAAAGTGCGTGTTATGGAAGTAGCACAGCACGTAGGAAGAAATACAGTCCGCTGTATTATGCTCAGCGAAAGTGAAAATCTTGCACGTAATATGAAGGTAACAGCAACCGGGAGTTGTATTCGTGTCCCGGTAGGTGAATGTACTTTAGGTCGGATGTTTAATGTACTTGGAGAGGTAATTGACGGTGGTCCTCCTATTTTAGATACAGAAAAAAGGTGGGAAATTCATAGAAAGGCTCCTTCATTTGAAAGCTTACGTCCTTCTACTGAAATATTAGAGACAGGAATTAAAGTTATAGATCTTTTAGGACCTTATCCAAGAGGCGGAAAAATTGGGCTCTTTGGGGGAGCAGGAGTTGGAAAAACCGTTTTAATTCAAGAACTTATTCACAATGTTGCGATGAAGCACGGTGGTTATTCTATTTTTGTGGGCATCGGGGAGAGAAGCCGTGAAGGGAATGAGCTTTGGAGGGAAATGCAGGAAAGCGGCGTTGCAGGGAAAGTGGCGCTGGTGTTTGGACAAATGAATGAATCCCCGGGTGTCAGAATGCGGGTGGGACTTTCCGGTTTGACAATGGCGGAGTATTTCCGGGATAGCGAGCAAAAAGATGTGCTATTGTTTATCGACAACATTTACCGCTTTGTGCAGGCAGGAAGTGAAGTTTCTACCTTGCTGGGTCATATGCCATCCGCAGTAGGCTACCAGCCTACCTTGGCGGAGGAAATGGGTGAACTTCAAGAAAGAATTACATCTACAGATAAGGGTTCCATCACTTCAGTGCAAGCGGTTTATATACCTGCTGATGATTTAACAGACCCGGCACCTGCTGCAACTTTTACACATCTTGATGCCACCACTGTGCTAAGCAGGAAGGTTGCAGAACAGGGTATTTATCCTGCTGTTGACCCCCTTGAATCAACCTCCCGTATCTTAGAGCCGGACATAGTGGGGGAAGAACATTATGAAACTGCAAGGGAGGTTCAGGAAATACTTCAAAAATACAATGAATTGCAGGATATAATTGCTATTTTAGGTATGGATGAGTTGGGGGACGAGGATAGGCAAATTGTAACCCGTGCTAGAAGAATACAGAGGTTTTTATCACAGCCAATTCATGTGGCAGAAAAGTTTACAGGAGTTTCCGGCATATATGTGCCGCTAAATGAAACAATAAGAGGCTTCAAAGCTATTATAAGCGGGGAAATGGATTCTTATCCTGAAGCTGCATTTTTCAATGTGGGAACAATTGACGATGTGGTGAAAAAAGCTGAAGGGATAAGGAGTGGAAAAATACTGTGAAGACTTTTAAGTTAAAGATTTTAGCTGCAGACAAGCCTTTTTATACAGGTCCCTGTGAATCATTAATCGTACCCACCCCACAGGGTAAATATGGCATTATGGCTAACCACAGCAATATTATTATAGCAGTAATTCCCGGAGCGGTTTTTTACCGGGTACCTGGGGAAGAAATGAAGGTTGCAGCAGTTTCCCATGGCTTTTTAAAAGTGGAGAATAATGAGGTTTTGTTGCTGGTTAGCTCAGCAGAACGACCGGAGGAAATAGATGCCCGAAGGGCAAAATACTCAGTACAAGCAGCAAAGCAGGAACTTTTGCGAAGTAAAAGCAAGCAAGAGTACTATGCAGCCCAGGCACATTTAGCACGGGCAATGAGTAGATTGCGGGTAAAAGACAAATATGATACTTTAAAAAACAGGGTAGAAGAATAAGATAATTCAAAATAATGATGGGAGGTATAAAAAATCGCAAAAATCTATGACTTAAAAATTCGCAACAAAAAAGAAGTAATAAATTACAAAATAAAAATGATTTCGAGAAAAGCTGTAGTAATGTTAATAGGTCTTTTTCTTTCATCCCTTGGTGTAAGTTTTTCTATAAAAGCAAGGCTTGGTGCAACTCCGGTGGGTGTATGCCCTGCAGTATTCAGTCCATATTTTGGCATAACAACAGGAACGGGAATGTCAATTTTACTCGGCTTGTTCTTTATAGCGCAAATGGTTATTTTAAAAAAGGAGTTTAGATCTTCTCATTTTATGCAGTTAGTCGCCACTGTTGTATACGGTTTCTTTGTGGATTTAACATCCGGCATTATATCCATTTTTCCTGACAGTACATTGTGGACACAGGTAATTTACTGTGGCTTGGGAACTGTTACCCTTGCCTTGGGTGTATTCACCATGCTTAAAGCTGAATTTATAATGCTTCCTCAAGATGCACTGGTAAAAGTAATATCTGTAAGATATAATAAAGAATATGGAAAAGTTAAAATTGTCTTTGACAGTTTATTAACTATAATTGCAGCCACTGGCTCATGGATTTTGTACCGGGAATTTTTCCAAGTAGGAATTGGTACAGTTGTTGCCGCTATATTTGTTGGGAAAATAATCAGCGGTTTAAGAGAAATTAAAGGATTAAATAATTTACTTGACCGGGTAATTAGTAAACCTATACCTGGCCGAGTGGTAAAATATGAGGGGATACAACATATGGATCTTCCAAAAACGATATCTTTATTGTATCGTAAAATGAATATTGAACTAAATGAAAGGCTTATGAAAATCGGACTTTCCAATGCACAGTCAAGATTATTGAAGCACCTCTATGCTAATGGGGGAATGACACAGGCTGACTTATGTAAAGAACTTGGGATGGATAAAAGTACCGTTGCAAAAGCATTGATACCTTTAGAAAAAAATGGTTTTGTATCAAAGACGGTAAATCCTGACGATGCCCGCTCTTATTTGGTGACTCTTACTCAGAAAAGTACCAAAATGATTCCAAAAACACTAGAAATTGTTTCAAGTTGGACTAAAGATGTGACATCAGGTATGACAGAGGCTGAAAGGGAACTTTTTTATAAATTGCTGCACAAAGTTGCCCAGCGGGCTGTTGTAATTTGTAAGAACGGCAAATACAGAAAAAAATGTACTTGCCAGAAAACCTGTGTCTGTCAATAATCGGATTGATTTACTGTGTTTATTATTAATATAGCTGTAATTAGTCCCTTGGTTGCTCTGACTTAAGGGTTTTGATTGTTATCTGTTTGTTTTTGACATAGCTGTGGTTAGTCCTGCCTGTTTATCCTGTCATTTTTTATTTTTTATTGTTTATTTTAGACAGAGGTTATGTTAAAATAACAGGCAAACATAAACTTTTTAAGGAGTGGTAATGTTGAACAAAGCAATGTTCATTGGAAGGTTAACAGCAGATCCTGAAATGAGGCATACTACAACTGGAAAATCTGTATGCAGCTTTAGAATTGCAGTAAAGAGAAGATTCGCAAGAGAAGGTGATGAGCAGCAGGCTGACTTTTTTCCGGTAGTAGCATGGGAAAAAACTGCAGAATTTTGTAACAACTATTTTAAAAAGGGTCAACAAGTTGGGATTGTAGGAAGAATTCAAAACAGAACTTGGGACGACCCGGAAGGCAACAGACGCTACATAACTGAAATAGTGGCAGAAGAAGTGTACTTTGCAGATAGTAAAAGTAGTTCAGGAAGTGGCAATAATATCACTGGTAATGACAATTTTGATACTTCAAATGTACAGGATAGCGGAGGCTTTTATCTAGCAGAAGATGACGATCTTCCATTTTAGCAACAACTTAAGTTTTATATAAAACCGCTGTCCAGCCTTTTTAGCTCGAGATTGACAAAATAGGATCTACTGCTCTGATAAAAATAATTTCTGCCCCAATAAACTCATTTTCCTGTGCTTCAAGGCTTATTTCAATATCGTGGGGTCTGATGTAGCTTATGCGGAATTTTATCCCATGTCAATAGATTTTTTATAAAAATTATAATTTCTATCGGTTTAGTTGAATTAAATTTTAAAAAACAGGCTGCTATATATAAGAAATATAGGGGAAATATATCTTGACGGACGGATGAAGCAATAGAAGGGTGAGGAAGCTAGGAATAAAAAAGGTTTATTTCCTGTAGTATATATGTTAAAATAACAGACAGTGACTTCCATTTTAATGATAGTTTAACTTTAAAAACAATGTAAATGTATTAAGAAAAAGGTAGATAAAAAATGAAGGCTGGAAAAAGAAAAATTTTATTCGTTGTAATTTTATTGCTGGCATTTGCTGCAAGGATATATGTTGATAATAATTTATTGGAAATATCAAGGTATAAAGTAACATCAAATAAAATCCCGGATTCCTTTGATGGTTTTAAGATACTGCAACTATCAGATTTGCACAGTAAGAGTTTTGGGGACGGAAATATTAAACTCATGGAAAAAATTAACGGTGAAAATCCTGATATTGTTGTTATGACAGGTGATATGGTTGATTCAAAAGATACTGATTTTGATGTGTTTACTGATTTGGCCGGGGAGATAAGCAAAAACTATGATACTTACTATATTCTGGGTAATCATGAACAAAGCCTAAGTAAGAAAAGACGAAAAATGTTAACAGACACCCTTACTGAATTTGGCGTTAAGGTTCTTGATAATGAAAAAGTTACAATTACAAAAGGCGAGGATAGCATTAATTTGTATGGGCTATGGTTTAATCTTAGATATTATAAAGATTCAAGCAATGAGTATACAAAGGATGTTTTTTTTGGGGAAGAACAAATTAAGAAAATTTTAGGTAAGCCGAATACTGATTCATATAACATTTTATTAACTCATAATCCGCTGTATGCTGATACTTATTCTGACTGGGGAGCGGATTTAACCCTGTCCGGACATATTCACGGAGGTATAATAAGGATACCTTTTGCAGGCGGGGTGTTTTCTCCTGAAAAGAAGTTTTTCCCTGAATATGACGGAGGCATGTATCAGGTTGATGACAAAATATTAATTGTAAACAGAGGATTAGGCAACAGTAATTTTGCACTTAGAATATTCAACCGTCCTGAGATATTGGTAATTACCCTTTGTAATTAAAACATCACATGTCCCGGTTCAATTAGATTTTATTTCCTGTTTAAATACATCTCATGTCCCGGTTCAACCAACATCAAATCTGAAATTAAAAAATGACATAATGTTTCTAGGTCATAATTATACTATAATTCAAAATTTTTTTCCAACTGTTTTGCCAAAAAGTCAAAAAAAGTTTTTATAAGCTATAAATACATATGTAGAAGACTTTGTTAATGGGGTTTACTTGGAAAAAATCCAAGTGTTTAGAGCCTTATTTTTGATTTTATATCTTTTTTTAGAAGCATCATATTTATTAAAAAATATTAAAAAAATAGGTGGGCTCCTGTTTTTTTCTTGTAGTAAAAGTTAGTATTTAGTAAAAAATTACAGAAAAATAAAATGATAGAGACAATGTAAATGTTTATTCATGAAATTATAATTGGTCAATTGTATAAGTAGAGTTTCACATAAAGACTTATTTAAATATATAAATAAATATCAAAAAAATAGAAAAAGAAAGTTTTAATATATAGTATTATCAATTGTAAATGCACTTAAATAATGTGTTCAGAGATTTAAAAATATGCTTATTGTATTTACAAAAAAACTATATGTGTCAAAATATTAATAAATTTACCAGGCTAAAATTTTTTCAATTAAAGTAACCTATGTTAAGATATTTACAATTACGATAGTAGTGTATAAAAATATAATCCCATTGGTTTAGCCGAAGAATGTTAAATGTTCTAGACATATCTAAAAAAGTAATATAGAATAATAATTGTCAACAAAATAAATACAAATCTTTAAATTTCAAGTGCTATTCTAATTAGATAGTATATGTGTAGTATGTGTTTTGTAAATATATAATTTTAAGTTAATGATATTATTAATTTTTTAGGGGGTATCAAAATGAGCCAAGTCGGAAATGCATTGAATATGCTTATACTTCTTAAAAGCAGAGGTAAAATGAAAGCAAAAGAATTAGCAGATATTTTAGAGGTCAAAGAGCGCACCATACGTAGATATAAAGAAGATTTAATGTGTAAATTTTCAAATTAAATTAGATAATATTTTCAAATTATTTTAGGTCAATTTTACCACAAATTAGTGAATATTTTCAAATTAAAATAGGAACGCGATAATCAAATTTTCAAATTCTTCATCTACATGCTTTTGCTTTATTGAACAAGCATACATAAGGCTTGAGGTTGCAAGGCTGTTAACAAGGCGGGGTACGCCTTTTGATGCAGAATAAATAGCTTCAATTGCAGCCTGGGTAAATATATTTTCATGTAAACCGGCAGACTTTAGCCTTGTAAAAATATAGTCTGAAAGTTCCTCAGGCTTTAACCCCTGCATTACGTATTTTACGGCTATACGCTGCTTTAAAGGTGCATTTACCGCTAACTGTAATTTGTTCCTGATTTGCGATTGCCCCGACAATATTAATATAAAAGGATTTTCAGAGTCCATTTTAAAGTTAAATAAAAGCCTTAATTCTTCAAGTATGCTGTTTGACAGCATCTGTACCTCGTCAAGGATAATAACCGGAGTAATTTTTTGATTATAGTACAAAGACATTATTGCTTGTTGTATCTGATGAAACATTGTAACCTTTTTATGTGAAGGCACTTCTCCTAAAGATATTAAAAGACCCCGGTAAAAATCCATAACGGTAACTGTTGAGAGAGAAAAATAGCAGGGTTTGTAAAGTCCCGGATTTAACCCGGCTGAAAATTTTCTTAAGGCGGTGGATTTTCCCATTCCCGGTTCATCGACTAAAAGAAACATTCCCCGGATGTTTTGAATATATTTAAATCTTGAATTTAATTCCTTAATATCTTCACTTTCATAAACATCAGAAATATCAATTTCTTTTCCAAAAGGATTGTATTTTAGTCCAAAAAACTGTCTGAACATAATTATTTCTCTCCTTCCATAATTGTTTTAAATGAAATTGTTTGTTTTGGTTTAGGCATGTCAGCATGTGTTACAGATACTTCGTTATTTTGTAAATCCACTATTAACTCAGAATTTTTAGGTCTGCCCCTTCGTTTCATATGGGCATTGTCATGAAAATTAACCTGCAAGGCTTCACCGATTTTCTTGCCTTCATAGTATATGAATACCGGCTCTTCTAAACTCTTAATTTTATTCATATTAAGTTGGGATAAAAATCTTTTTCTAACTGTTAAAAAGAACCTTTCTATTTTTCCCCGGCTATGTGCAACAAAGGGTTTCGAATGTATAAGAGCGCATCCTACGTCCGCGCACATAAATTCAAACTGCTGTGAACGGTAAATCTTCCCATTGTCCGTATAGAGCAGGGAAGGTATGCCTCTTCCTGTATGTAAGGTCCATACATTAAATCCCCATACCACAACTCATTTATATATTGATGTGCAAATCTTTTAATTTCTTTTTTCTCTTCAGTTTCATAAATGCTTTCATGATTTGAAAATTTTAAAAACCTGTATAGTGTGGTAAGTGATATTTGCCCTTCTTTTAATATGCCTTTTTTTATTAGTTTATCATAGATGATTGTAGTAGGCGCTTTAGGATATTTTCTTTTCGTCTCAAGGATTTTTTCAGCAAGTTCTGTATCTATTTTTCTACAATTACCCCTGTCTTTCCGGTATCCGGGTTTTAATGCATCCAATCCTCCACGCATGTAATCACAGTACCAGGACTCTATTGTTTTAGGTGAATATTTTCTTATGCCATAGTGTGGCATTTCTACGGGTTTTGATGAAATTTGAGCATAATAGTCCTTACGATTATTCACTTGTCCATTTAGGATCGGACTTATCAGTGAAAATCTTTTTAACGCAATGGCATTTCTTACCTCTTCACTTAACATATTCCTGACCTCCTGTTGCATTTTTAGGAAGCCATGACCGGTCAGGCTGTTCTTTCCCACGGATGTTACCATAGTTATTTGCTCAAGTAAAGGAAAATATGGTGTTGCGGTTGATTTCATTAAAAATTTTTCATAAGACGCTTTTTAAAATCCTATTTTAATGTTATAATCATGCTGCAAGAAATGTTTTAGCGGTAGCTTGATAGTATTTTTGAGAGAATAGTTGAATGTTGGGGAATTCTCTTACTACTATTGCTAAAACGTTTCTTGCTTTTTCTGTGTTTCCAAGAGTTTCATCCGGTAATTTCACTTTGTGTATTATTTGTCTTAATCCATTTTGTATTGTATTGAGATTTTTAATGAATTTTTTTCTGTAATAGTATAGAATTTGCCTTGAAAACTGTACGTTGTTTTTTAGATTTAGTTGTTTTATAACTGAATTAATACTACCTTTACGATAAAATAAATTATATATGTATTCAAAAATATGATTTATTGCATTAATAAATCCGGGTAAACAAAAGTTAGGAATATATGATATGGTGCATCCACATAGAGGACATATATAGCGAGTGAAAATATTTTTTCAAATTGCGGTAGGGTTAAAAATTTTTTTCACCTATTTTAATGTGATAAAATAAGGGTAGATTTACCTAAATTAAAATGAAAATCTACAATTAGAAGATTTTATTATGAGTAAAAGAGTAAAAAGACCACCTGACAACCCCATTAATGCACTGATTTCTTTTGGGAATAGTCTTTTGTATTCAAAGACGATAACTCAGATTTACCATACTCACCTCAACCAATCAATAAGTTTTTTACATGAACCTAGTGAGGGGCGTTTTTCTCTTAGTCTTGATTTAGCAGAGGCATTTAAACCTATAATTGTATTCAGAACTATATTTGAATGTGTAAATAATAGAAGAATACAGGTATCAAAGCATTTTGAAAAGAAGCTAAATTATTGCATACTTAATGAAACTGGAAAAAAGATATTTATACAGGCATTTGAGGAGAGAATTAACAGTGTTTTTGAGCACAAACAGTTAAAAAGAAAAACTACTTATAAAAATGCAATAAAACTAGATGGGTATAAATTGATTAAATTTATTTTAGAAGGCAAACCATTTTAACCATTTGATATAGGAGAATCTGTATGAGCAATAATTATAATTATGCTTTTTTATTTTATGATATAGGTGAAAAAAGAGTACATAAAGTATTTAAAATATGCAAAAAGTATTTTAAGCATCATCAAAAATCTGTTTTTCGCGGAAATATAACACCTGCAAATCTCATAAAATTAAAAAATGAGTTGAAAAAAGTAATTGATGAAGATAAAGATTTTGTAACCATTATAAAACTTCTAAACAGATATACTTTTGAAGAAGAGACTCTGGGTAAGGATATTAAGCAGAGTGAATCGCTAATTTTTTAACTTTTTCAGCCTGTAACTAATCTACATTATTATGATAAAATACAGTTTAAATTTGTAAATGCATTTGTTGCAGATTATGCAACCTGGATGGAAGGGAATAGAATTGTAGTTGAAGGAAACCATGCATATTGGGTACAGCAGGCAGAGTACTCAAATGATTTTAGAAGTTTTAGAAATTATTTTGATATGGTTTTTGCATATGCAAATACAGTAAATTTGGAAAGACAGCTAAAATGCGTGGATGTAAAAGATATGCAGATTGGTGACGTGTTTATGGAAGCACCGCTTCCCGGCCATTGTGTTATTGTTGTTGATATGGCAGAAGAGGATTAGTAAACCTTCTCATATTAATAATTACTTCTCCTTATAATTACTCATTTTCATAGAGCCACTTATATATATAATAAGAATTTTTAACTTTTGTTATATATTCCTGGGTTTCAAAAAATGTAATTGCTGTGGGAAAGTCTTCTTTGGAGGTTCCAAGAGGACTGTTACTCCAGCGTGAAACATTGCCGGGTCCTCCGTTATAGGCAGCTAAAGCTTTGTCCACATCTTCTGAAAACATATTCAGCATAGAACGGATGTAAAATGTTCCAAATTCTATATTTATTTCAGGGTTGGTAAGGTCATTGTCTTCAATTGTCATATTTAGTCTTGATGCAATGTCTTGTCCGGTGGCAGGCATAATTTGCATAAGTCCTATGGCACCGGCCCATGAAACAACATCAGCCCTGTAGTAGCTTTCCTCTCTCATAACGGCCCAGATTAAATAAGGGTCTACATTATATTTTTCAGCTGATTTTTTTACATATTCCTCAAAAGGAAGGGGATAGGCAAGTTTATAGCCCTGCCTGTTTGGTTTATCATTTAAGGAACGAAGTCCCCAGACTACTGACTGGTAAATATCACCTTTTTTAAGGTACCAGTCCCCAAGGGCAAGCTTTTCTTCCACTTTGGCAAATTTACTTCCTATTGAAAGTTCAATTTCAGATGCCTCTTCAAGTCCGTTTTCTTTATATAATTCCACCATTTCCAAAAACTCAGGCTTTTCATATTCAATATCCACAATATCATCCCATGAATATTCCTGTTGGATTCTTTTCATCCAGGACGGATGCTTTGAAAGTATTTCCAGTAAATTATCAGTGTTTTTATTCATGCGCTTAGAAAGTATATATGCCCTGTAAGCAGCGTCATCCTGGTAAGAACCTTCAAGCTCCGTTACTTTAAGGTAGGTTTTAAGTGCAGCTTCCTTCATGCCGGATTCTTCCTGCATACGTGCGGCTTTCCAAAGGGAAACGGCTTCATTGCTGCTTTTGAAAGCTTCTAATGCAGCATCAGTCATGCCTTCGTTTTCAAGGATGATTCCCAAACGGTAAGCCCCTTTTTCACCTATAGAGGAGTATATTTCTTTTGCTTTTTCCGTTTCTTCAGTAAGCTCTAAAGCCCTGCCATACCACCAGCCTATATCACTGTCTTCCGGATTGTGCTCATACAAGCTTTCCAGTACCGGTATAGCACTTGTATATTGCTGCTTTTCAAAAAGTGCACGGGCATAATACTTTTTCATTACAAAATCATTTTCACTTCTGGGTTTTGTGAAATTTTCAAGGGTGTCCCAGCTTTTAGTTTCCACCAGGGCTTTACAAATTTCTTCATTATCCGCTTCTAAATCTATTAGTGCCTGCAAGGCCCTTTCCTGAGGGAGTATTTTAAGATATTCATCTATAGCCTTTTCCCTCTTGTTGTTTTTAGCCAAGAAAGATGCATAGTTAAATCTTACATCATTTGTAGGATATAACTCCAAAGCAGTTTCATAAAACCCTTCAGCATCTTTGTTTTTTATATTGTAGTTATTTGCCAAAATAACATTTGAATAATACCCTATTGCATTTTTGTTTTTTGATAGTTTTAATAAAAACTCATCCCTCACCTGTTGTCTGCCTTTTTGAACGTCCAATAAAAGATTTATAATATCTATTGCATTATCCGGTTGGTATTCGCCATTTTCATTAACAAGATTTTCAAGTTCAGTATTGTAATCAGGCTGACGGTAATGTTGGCGGTAATAATAAAATGCCCCGCCCAAAACAGCCAGCAATATCAGAATACCTGTTATACTTATCAACAATTTAGCCTTCATAGCATTAGTATTCCTTTCATTATATAAAATAATATTTAATATAAAATAATATTTATTATTCTATAAAACTAATATATAAGATATACTAACACATTTTATTCATTTATGGGAGTAAAAAAGACAAAAAGTCAGCAAAAACAAAAAAATACCACAAATAATTCAAAATATTTGTGGCATGTTTTGTAAATGTTATGGTTTTATAAGTACTTATTTTTATTGGTATAGAACTTCTTATTCGTGTGCGACACCGCCAAAGCCTCCGCAAGATCCGGAACCAAATAGAGGTAGGAGAATAATTATAATCAGGATGATAAGGAAAATTACAAATGAACCGCCAAAACAACCTCCGCCGCCTGATACTGCTACTCTTTCGTCAAATGACATATTGCATGCTCCTTTCAATTTTAAGTTGATATGTTTGATATTTACAGTACATATTATTCATATGGTATTGTAAGTGTTACAAAATTTTTTGTTTTATTGTCTGGTGTATTTGCTTATGATATCAATAATTTCGTCCACTTTTTCATCACCGTTACCTTCAACAAAAGCCTGGCGGACGCAGTTTTTTATATGTTTTTCAAGTATTTTAAGATTAATTTTTCTAAGAAGGGCCTGTACAGCTAAAATTTGCTTTGATATATCAACGCAATATCTGTCATCTTCAACCATTTTTATTATTCCTTCCAGTTGTCCTTTGGAAGTTTTCAATAAGTTCATTATTTCTTTATCTTTTTTAACCAATTTACAAACCTCGTTTCATAGAAATTTTGAATTTTATTTTGGGTTTCTGCATATATTTTATACTTTTTTAAGGGTATATTCAATAATACCCGTTTTTGCTTTTTATTATTGTTTTTTTTAACTGTTTGACAGGGAATAAAATCCGGAAGTCCATGGCTTTACTTGGTTCGGATTTAGTTCGGATATTGTTTTTTAATATTGCTTGACAGGGAATTAACAATGTAATATAATAATAATTGAACATATGAACATATGAACATATGAACATATATTCATATGAATTCGTATATACAATATTTTATGAATGCATATATACAATATTTTTTAAACGGCTTATAATTTACCAAAGCATTGATTAGTAAAATGTTAATTTAGCAAAATATTAGTTTAGGAAAATACCAATTTAATAAAATGCTAATTTATTAAAAAGAGTTAACAAAATTAGCAAAATATTAATGCAAAAGGAGATGAAATAATGGAGGAAAAGGAAAAACAATTTGACAAATGTGACTGCACTGTTATACATGAAGATGTAGTCGAGAAAGTAAGAAGTATAATGCCGGAAGAGGAAGATTTATATAATTTGGCGGACTTTTTTAAAGTATTTGGTGACAGTACAAGAATAAGAATAATATGCGCCTTGCTTAACTGCGAAATGTGTGTATGTGATATTGCAGTTCTTTTAAATATGACCCAATCCTCTATATCCCACCAGCTGAGAGTGTTAAAACAGGCCAGGTTAGTTAAATTTAGAAGGGAAGGCAAGGTTGTATACTATTCATTGGACGATGAACATATAAAGGAAATTTTTAACACAGGTCTTTTACATGTAAAAGAAAAGTGAGGGATTTATATATGAAAAGAAAAATAGACTTGGATAAAGCTAATATTATAAAACTTGCAGTTGGGGGGGTTCTTTTTTTTACAGCTTTATTAGCTGATCTTCCTTACTGGGCTAATATTGGTATATATTTAGCAAGTTATATTATAATTGGCGGGGATGTTCTTTTAAAATCCATTAAAAATATTTCACGGGGAGAGATATTTGACGAAAATTTTCTTATGGCAATTGCAACAATAGGTGCCTTTGCAATTAAGGAATATCCTGAGGCTGTTGCAGTTATGCTATTTTACCAGGTGGGAGAGCTTTTACAAGATATTGCGGTGAGCCGTTCAAGAAATTCCATTGCAGAACTTATGGATATAAGACCTGATTATGCTAACCTTGTTATAGGGAACAAAACTAAAAAAGTGTCTCCTAAAGAGGTAAAGACAGAAGATATAATACTTATAAGGCCAGGTGAAAAAGTGCCTTTAGACGGGGAGGTAGTTGAGGGAAAATCAGTTGTGGATACCACAGCACTTACAGGGGAATCTGTGCCCAGGGAAGTTAAAGAGGGAGATGAGATTCTTTCAGGGTTTATAAATAAAAACGGTGTTCTTAAAGTTAAAGTTACAAAAGAATTTGAAGAGTCCACAGTATCTAAGATATTAAATCTTGTGGAGAATGCAGCCGGCAAAAAAGCTGCTGCAGAAAAGTTTATAACAAAATTTGCAAAGTACTACACACCGGCAGTTGTGGGAATTGCTGCAGCACTGGCAATAGCGCCTCCTCTTCTTATCCATGAAGCTACGTTTTCCCAGTGGCTATATAGGAGTTTGGTATTTTTGGTAATTTCATGTCCATGTGCCCTTGTTATATCTATACCATTAGGTTTTTTTGGCGGCATAGGAAGTGCATCCAGAAATGGTGTTTTGGTAAAGGGGGGGAACTATTTAGAAGCTTTAAACAGCCTTCATACCGTTGTGTTTGACAAGACAGGCACCCTTACAAAAGGAATTTTTGAAGTTGCAGGAGTATATCCCCAAAATGGCTTTAGCAAAGATGAACTGTTAAAATATGCAGCTATGTCAGAAGAATATTCCACTCATCCAATAGCGGATTCAATTAAAAAAGCCTATGGAAAAAAAGTAGACAGAAGCAATATTGACAGCTATGAAGAAATTTCAGGTATGGGAATAAAGGCAAAAATAAAAGGAATTGATATATATGCAGGAAATGCAAAACTTATGAATTTATTAAATGTAAAATATAAAGAGGAAGATTATATCGGTACAACTGTCCATATAGCTGTAGGTGGAAAATATGCAGGGGTTTTGGTGATATCTGATGAGTTAAAAGAAGATGCCAAAGAGACTGTAGAAGATTTAAGGAAAATGGGAGTAAAAAAGATTTCAATGCTTACCGGGGATAGCGAAAATGTTGCCAAAAAAGTTGGAAGTATTTTAAATTTGGACAAAGTATATGCAGAGCTTTTACCCCATGAGAAATTTGAAAAGCTGGAGCTTTTGGAAAAAGAAAAGCCTCCTAAGGGAAAGCTTTTATTTGTAGGTGACGGGATTAATGATGCTCCTGTCCTTGCAAGGGCAGACATAGGCGCAGCAATGGGAGGACTTGGCTCTGATGCTGCAATTGAAGCTGCGGATATTGTACTGATGACAGATGAACCTTCAAAGCTTATAACAGCAATAAAAATTGCCCAAAAAACCAGAAGAATTGTATGGCAAAATATAATTTTTGCTTTTGGTATAAAATTTGCTGTTTTACTTCTTGGAGCCGGAGGCATAGCATCAATGTGGGAAGCTGTATTTGCAGATGTGGGGGTTGCACTGTTGGCGGTTGTAAACGCAATGCGAATTATAAGACCCCAAAACTAACCGGGGATTTCCGTTTAAGATAATTAATTTTCTGATTTTGTAGCTTTTGCCGGGGCTTAAAAGGGATTTTTAAAGGGTTTTACTTTTTACTTAAAAACAAATTTTTTATCTAAATTATATTTTACTATATATCCTATTGAAAGTCCTATAACAGCTCCGGCATATTTAGACAGTTCATGCTCAAACAACTTGTCAAATAAAATTTCAAATCCCCAAAATATTAAAGTTGTAAATACCCCCATAAAGGAATATAAAATAAACTTTTTTGCGTTTTCCTTTTGATTTTTTGTGTGATAATAAAATATGTATTTTTTATCAAGAATATATTTTATTACAAGCCCGGCAAGTGTACCAAAAAACATGGATATATAGATGGCATATTTTTCGCTGATAACATTTTCAATTGCAAAATCAACAATGCGCTGAGTGGAAAGGTTGCTTAACATTGAAATAATTGCAAAAATAGTGTATTTTAAAGCTATAGATTCCATAAAACTTCCCTTCTTTAAATTACTTTGACAAATTACTTTGACAAAACCAAACAAATGAATCAAATTATTTTATCAATAAAAAATCACTTTAAATAAAATCACTTTAACAGCATAACTCCAAGGGTTATAAGAATAACACCTGCAAAGCTCTGCAAGCTGAAATTTTCTTTAAGAACTAAAATTGCCAGTATATAAGTAATTACATATCCTATACTGTTAAGAGGACGGGCATAACTTAGGTCATAATGTTTTAATACAAGCATCCACAAGAGAAAACTAAAACCATAACTGAGAAAACCCGATATAACCCACTTGTTTGTTGCCAATTCAAGAAAAAATTTTAAATTGGTCTCCTGGGTTTTATCAATTCCCATTTTAAACATTACCTGACCAAGGGCACCTAATAATATTGATAAAAACAGATATACTTTTGGCATCAATTTTAAAACTCCTTAAAAATTATTATAATTATAGTTTTGCTATAGTTTTGCCTAAATATCATTATTTATTTTAAGCTTTAATACTTATGGATGTCAATTGTTTTGGAAAAAAGAAAATAAAAAAAGGAGAGTGTTTACTCTCCCTTTTAAAAACTTTAAATTACTCTTCTTTTAACACTATTGTTTCAGTTTCATCATTATTTCTGGTGTAGTAGTGGTCAACGGAGCTTTCTAAAATATGTCCGTATGCCCAGTGATTTTCCGGTACGTCGTCAAAAGGAACTTCTGCACCTAAGAGGGGTCCTCTAAAGAGCATATTGTTGATTATTGTAACAGCTTCTGCCCTTGTAATGTGGTTGTCTGGTTTAAATACTCTTACGTCATTTTCAATATATCCTTGAATAAGTCTTACCCTGTATATTTCTTCTATGAAATTTTTAGCCCAGTGTCCTTCGATATCTGCAAAGTTAACTTTGAGGGATTCTACATTTTTAAGACCTAAATGATTTGCCAATACTGTAGCAAATTCAGCTCTTGTTATGTAATTATCAGGTCTGAAGCTTCCGTCTTCATATCCTGTAAAGATATTTGCACCTGTCACCGCTTGTATTTGTTTGTAAGCCCAGTGGTTTTCATTTAAATCCGGATAGTCTTTTGCCACTATATCGCTTTCCTTTAACTCAAGTATGTGGAACATTATAGCAGCCACTTCAGCTCTTGTTATGTTATTGCCGGGTCTGAAAGTATTGTCTTCATAGCCGTAAATATATTTTGTGTGATAATTATCCTTAAACCTGTCAGAATAAAGGAGGAATGATACTGTTGATGTATCGTCATCAGGGTTTAAAGCAGAGTTAGAGAATGAAATAGTTGCTGTATTGGTTGTTTTTATTTCAGCCCTGTCTAACTCATTTACTTTAACTGTATACTCTATTTTACCGGAGGCTTTACCGGAAAGAGTACCGATTTTCCATGTGATTTTATTTTTATCCTCGTTAACTTCTCCTTCTGAAGGGTTGTCAAGGGTAGTGTTTTTGGGTATTTCTGCGTCAATAGCAACACCGTATGCTGTGTTTGATGATTTATTTTTGTATTCTATTGTAAATGTTATTATTTCGCCTTCTCCATAAATTGACTTGTCAGTGTGCAAAAATACCGCCAGGTCCACGGGAGAACCGGTAGTAGTGCCAGGTACAGTGTTATTTGGTTCTTTTACGGTATCGTCATCGTCAGAAGATTTACCGCCACCGCCGCCACCGCTTGGAGGTCTGTCATTGTCCTTTGGTGGAGTGGAAGGCTTTGGAGAAGGAGTAGGCTTTTTACTAATTTTAACGTCTTTAACAGCTTCTTCGGATATATTGCCTGCATTATCAATTGTTCTTGCAATTATTCTGGTTGTTCCAATTCTGTTTATTTCAAATTCGCCTTTATATATAGTCCATTTTGGCAATTCAGTATCGTCAGTTTCATCTGCTTCGTCTGTTTCACCGGTTTCATCAGCTTTATCGGACTCATCTTCACTATCAGTTTCATCATCTTTACCGTATTCATCTTCATTATCAGTTTCGTCAGCGTCCGTTTCACTATTCTCATCCCCTTGGTCAGCTTTTTCCCCTTCACCGCTTTCAGCTTCTTCATTTGCTTCGTCCGCTTCATCAAATTCATCTTCTTCATCATAAACATTAGCATCAAGTTCTATGCCGTTATTAGGATCATATAGGCGGAATTCAACCCTGTTAACTCCGGAACCTTCATCTATACCAGGTTCAATTGTAACATATATAGGTATTTCAATTGTTGAATCTGCACTTGTTATGATAGTAGGCGGCCCCGGAGGTGTAGTGTCAATGTTTGTAACTTCGTGTTCTGCAATTTCACTTTCATTTCCGGCTTCATCTTCTGATTTAGCATAAATGGTATCATTTTCATCTACTTCAATAGGTCCTACATAATCTTTCCAATCATCATCATCGCCAATTTTATATTTCTTTTCTGCCGGATCATCAGGATATTCTATTTCAACTATAACAGTGCCATTTGTAGGTGTATCGTTGTCAGGATCCTGAGTGATTATTGGTTTTGCAGGCGGAGTCCTGTCAACGGTAAATGAAATTGTAATAATTTCTGAAGATAATTGGTTTTTATCCAGTGCCCAAAAATCAATAGTGTAATCTCCGTCTTCTAGACCGGAAATATCGATGGAACCATCGAAAGGATGCTCTAACACCGTATATGTGCTGCTGTCATTTTCTATGATAATGGGTTCTATGTTAAGCTGTGTGTCTTTATTTAATATACTGTCATCATTTTCTTCGTCAGTTTCACCATCTTCATCCTGGCTGCTGCCGGTTTTTTTAATGTTGTAAAAAATGTTTATTTTATCACTGTTATTTTTGTCTTTAACATTACCGTCTATATAAAGTCTGTTTTTATTAGTAAAAGAATTATTCAAAGGAGAAGAGACAGTTAAATCAGAAGGTACGTTTTCAGTGTATTTAAAAGTTACTTCATAATTATAGTATTTAAAATCGTCAGTTACACTGTACCATTGAACATATTTGCCATTTTCAAAATAGCTGTCCCCATCTTTATATAAAACACCTGCAAAGAAAGGATTTTGAGGATTTGGAACAGTGCCGGGCTGTGTTATAGTATCAGGGAACATATTTATGTCACTAGTAATATATTCATTTATTGTTGCCCTTTTTATTTCCGGTTCCCCATTATCAACAAGTATTCTTAAATTGTCGTCTGGGGGAATAACTGAGGCGGTACCGTTGTTTGTTTGTACTTCACCATAGACAGAGAAGAAATTTTCTAACTTATTAATGGGCATAGAAAATGTGTTTTTAGGCTGTAAAAAGCCCTGAGCATTTGATACAACAACACTTTTTAAAGGTGCTCCAAATTCATCAGTTCCTATGTCTTCAATACTTTTTATGAAGTCAGGAAATTCTGGGTCTGCGAATACTCCGTTGCCTAATACAGATGTGACCAGCAAAGAAATGCAAACAATTAAAAAAGCAGTTTTCTTACAAACAACCTTCATCTTACATTCACTCCCTTTTTAAATTTTTAATTACATCTAGTGGTTTGTTTTTCCTATTTATTATTCTGTATATTATAATATACATTTAGTTAACTATTTTCAAGTAAAAAAATAAAAATTATAATGAAAGTATACAATAGTACATTATATGCTAGAAAATCAAAACATATATACAAAAATGACATAATTAATTACAGGTTACCAAATTAATTTTACAGTCAACAATAATAGACATAAAAAGGTCAAGCTTATATTAAAAAAAAATACTTCCATAATAAGTTATAATATTATATAATGATATTCGAAAAAATGTTTTTTGGGGGGTAATTTTTAAAATGGGAACTAAAATAACAAAAATCATTTCTTATTTGCTTATTATTTCAATGATAATGACAGGATTGGCTCACGCCGCTGAAGGATTAAATTCATCAAATAGAATTGGTACTTATGGAGAAAATTTTTATAGTGGGGATGTGCAAAACACATCTAATGCTAATGTTAGCAATACTAATATCAGTGGGGAAAGTCAAAGTTTTCCCGATATAAAAAATCACTGGTGCCAGGACACCATAGAGAAATTTTTAAGAAAAAACTGGGTTGCAGGCTATGATGACGGCCTGTTCAGACCGGACAGTTTTGTGACCAGGGCTGAGTTTACTGCCATGGTGGTAAACATATTTAAAAAAGATGTTGATATAAAAGAACCTGGTTTTAGTGATGTAAATAAAGATGATTGGTTTTATGATGCAGTGTCTTATGCTTTTAGTGAAGGTTTAATTATCGGCTATGAAGACGGGACTTTTAAACCTATGGAAAATATGTACAGGCAAGACTCTGCTGTACTGGTAGCCAATCTTTTTAATATAGAATTTTTTGAAAAGGGTGTAGATATAATATTTGAAGATGAAGATACCTTTTCTGAGTATGCTTACCAAAGCATAAAAAATCTTGCATCTCACGGAATAGTTAAAGGATATCCGGACAGGACTTTCAGGCCTTTTAATTTAATAACCAGGGCAGAAGCGGTAAAGATGCTTGATGTGGTGACAAACTTTATTGAGGTTCCGGAGCCTGATGATTTGCCATTGGTTCCACCGGAGACTCCAAGTCCAACGGCGACACCGGAACCAACAGCTACACCTACTCCGGTATCAAGCTCTACACCAACTTCAACTTCTTCTAAAGGTGGAAGTACAGGAGGAAGTAAGTCAACGCCAAAACCATCACCAACCCATACTCCGGCTCCAACATCAACACCTACGGAAACACCAATAGAGACACCAACACCAACAGTGACACCGACGTCAACACCGACTGCAACACCGACGTCAACACCGACTGCAACACCGACGTCAACACCAACGACTACTCCAACGCCAACACCGGCTGTAACACCGACTGTAACACCGACTGTAACACCGACTCCAACACCGGGTACTTTGCAACTGAATATAGGAAAAGTTGAAGGAGAAATAAATGAAGAGATAACAATTCCTGTATCTTTTAAAGGTGCTTCAAAAAGCGGAGTACAAAGCTGTGATTTTATATTGTCCTTTGACCCTGATGTTTTAGAAGTACAAGAGGTTATTGCAGGAAATATAATTGATTATACTGCTTCAAGTTTTGGTTCAACTATTAACAGAGAAGAGGGAACTATAAGGTTTGTATTTTCAGATGATACAGGATCAGGATCTATAAAAGTAGACGGAGAGTTTGCGAATATAAAGGCATTAATAAATGAGACTGAAAATATTGGATTCAGTCCAGTAGAGTTAGTTAAAGAAGAGTTTATAGATGCCAACTTAAATATAATGATTGTTACGTTTAATAATGGCGGTGTAAATGTAAAAGCTCCGGAACCGACACCGGAACCTACTATAGAACCGGAACCAACATCAGATATAACAGGTGATTTTACGAGACCTGTTGTAGAAATAAAGACAAGTGCAGATGTTTTAAATGTTGATGATGAAGTTACCATTACGCTGAATGCATATGATGATGTTGGAGTAGTGGAAAAAATAGTAGAAATAAATGATGTTCCTGTTAAATTAAATGAATCTAATGAGACAAAATACACATCAGATTCCCCAGGTGTATTTAAGATAGTTGCCTATGCATATGATGAGGCAGGAAACGAAGGATATTCAAGCAAAGAGATAAGATTTATAGAAGAAGGGGACACAACGCCTCCGACGGTTGAATTTATATCCCCTGAACCTGATACAAAGCTTACCATGCCTACAGAAATTATAGGTACTGCCAGCGATGAAAATCTTACTATGTATAAACTTGAGTATTCAATAAAAGGTGAAAACAATTATATAGAGATTTCAAGGGGAACTAAGTCAGTAGAAAACGATGTTCTTGGTGTAATAGATCCTACACTAATGAGAAACGGTATTTATGATGTAAGGCTTACTGCTGAGGATAAGAGTGGAAATATTTCAACAATAACTACAACCTATCAAATTGATGGGGAAGCAAAAGTGGGTAATTTCTCCTTAGCTTTTACAGACCTTGAATTGCCAATGGCGGGAATACCTATAGTTATAAACAGAAGTTATGACAGCAGAAATAAAGATAAAGGTGACTTTGGAATTGGTTGGACATTAGGAATACAGGATATAAAAATAAGTTCAAATTATCCTTTAGGAAAACACTGGAAATTTGTAACTTCTCAAGGACCCCTAGGGCTTCCTAATTATAATCTAGTTGATTCAAAAAGGCATATAATTACCGTAACTTATAGTGATGGCAGAACAGATGAATTTTATGTGAAGTGTACTCCAGACAATCAAGTATTAACACCATTGTTAGAGACAACGGTATCGTTTGTTCCAAAGGATGGAACATATTCAAAACTGATTTCATTGGATGATAATAATTGCTTCATAATGTCAGGCAGTACAGGGTATGAACTGCTAGGTGGGAATTTTAACCTATATGATCCTGTAAACTTTAAGCTTGTTACCCAAGACGGGACTGAATATATAATAAACAAGAATACCGGGGTAAAGAGCATAACCGAGCCGAACGGGAATACAATAACTTTTGAAAAAGACGGTATTATTCACTCAGCAGGAAAAAGTGTTACATTTACACGTGACAGCGAAGGCCGGATTACAGAGATAACCGACCCAATGGGGAACAGCATAAAATATGAGTATGATGCCTATGGTGATCTTGTTGCTGTAACCGACCAAGAAGGCAATGTTACCAGATTTACATACAATTCAAGCCACGGCTTGGTTGATATAATTGACCCAAGGGGAATTAAACCTGCAAGAAATGAGTATGACGATAACGGCAGGTTAATTGCCCATGTGGATATAAATGGAAATAGGATAGAATATGACAGGGATATTGAAAACAGACAGGAGATAATAAAAGACAGGCTTGGAAATATAACAGTATACGAATATGATGACGATGGCAACATATTAACTACAATTGATGCTCTTGGAAACAAAACTTCATTTTCTTATGATGACAAAGGAAACAAAATTTCAGAAGTTGACGCCTTAGGAAATGAAACAAAGTATACCTATGACGCTTATGGCAATATGTTGACCCGGACAGATGCTTTAGGAAACACAATTTCCTATACATATGACAGCAAGGGAAGGGTTTTAAGCTATACAGACGCTGAAGGAAACATATCAATCTATACATATGATTCAAAGGGGAACCGGATTTCAGAAAGTAAAAACGGTAAAGAAACCGTTTACAAGTACGACAGCAGAGGTAATTTAATTTCAGAAACAGACCCTGAAGGCAATACGAAGAGTTATAAATATGATTCAATGGGAAATAAAATTTCCGAAACGGATGCCAACGGAAATGAAGTTTTATACAAATATAACAGTAATGGTTGTATGACGTCAAAAACAGAGATTGACAAAGTTACCGGAAAAGAAATTAAGACAGAATATATTTATGACTCAATGAACCGGCTTATAGGAATGATTGACGGCAACGGAAAAAGTATAAGAATTGAGTACAATGCGGCAGGACAGCAATCAGCCCTTATTGATAAAACCGGCAACAGAACGGAATATGAGTATGATGCCTTTGGAAATCTTATACTTGTTAGATATGCTGACGGTACCACTGAAAAGTCTACTTATGATGCAGAAGGAAGAGAGACTTCATCAACGGACAGATTGGGCAGAACCACAAGGTATGAGTATGATAAACTGGGAAGGTTGATAAAGACTATAAACCCTGACGGTTCTTGTGTTGAAAATGAATATGACCCGTTAGGCAGGATAATATCCGTAAAAGATGAGCGGGGAAATGTAACAAAATATAAGTATGATGAAGTTGGCAATACAACTGAAGTTATTGACGCCCTTGGAAACGTGACAAAATATGAGTATGACAAAAACGGCAACAGGACAAAAATGATTGATGCCAACGGAAATGTTATTACCTTTGAATACGACAGCGACAATAACCCGGTAAGAACTATTTTCCCGGACGGCACTTATACATCTTATGAATACAACAGCATAGGTCAAAAAATATCAGAGCGGGATCAGGCAGGGTTAATTACGGTTTATGAATATGATGCAGCAGGAAGGGTTACAAAGGTTATTGACCCGTTAGGAAATGAAACCTGCTTTGAGTATGATGCTAAGGGAAATAGAATTTCCCAGACGGATGCCAATGGAAACAAAGTGAGATTTGAATATGACAAAATAGGAAATGTAACAAAGCAAATACTACCGTTAGGCTATGAAGAAGTAATCACATATGATGATGAAGGCAAGGTAACGTCAAAAACAGATTTTAACGGCAGCAAAATAGAATTTGAATACGATGTCGATGGAAACCTGATAAAGAAAACATATCCTGACGGAAAGAGTGAAGTTTACACATACACCCTTTCAGGACAAAGGGAGTCCGTTACTGATGAAAGGGGTACTACCTATTATGAATATGACCTGATGGACAGGTTAATAAAACAAATAAATCCGGATGGAACCCAAATAACGTATACATACGACAAAGCCGGCAATTGTACAAGTGTTACCGTTCCGTCAGGCACCACATATTACACATATGATGAGTTAAACAGGCTAAAGTCCGTTACAGACCCGGACGGAAACACAACTACTTATACATACGATGCCATAGGCAACAGAAAAAGCGTTACTTATCCTAATAAAACAACAACCGAATATGAATATGACTATTTAAGCAGATTGATATCCCTGCTAAACCGCAATGAAGCAGGGGAAATAATTTCATCGTATAAATATACCCTTGGTCCTGCAGGCAACAGAATCAGGACGGAAGAAAACAACGGAAGGGTAATAAAATACACATATGATGATACTTACAAATTGATTAAAGAGGAAATAGAAAACCCTGACGGAGACAAGACAATAATAGAGTATACATATGATGCAGTTGGAAACAGGCTTTCAAAATCCGTAAACGGTGTAGTAACAGAATACACATATGACGAAAACAACAGGCTTATAACTGAAGGGCAGACTGTCTATACCTATGACAAAAACGGAAACACACTGTCTAAAAAGACAAATACGGGAGAAGAAGTAACATATACATATGATTACAATAATAGGCTTACAAAAGTTAATATTACAGGAGCTAAAGACGCATCCACAGTTGAATATGCTTATGATGTGGATGGTATAAGAGTTCAAAAGGTAGTTGACGGAACGAATATAACTAATTATCTGGTTGATGAAAACAGACTGTATGCCCAGGTATTAGAAGAAAGGGACGGCGAAGGCAACTTAACAGTAAGCTATATTTACGGTGACGATTTGATAAGCCAAAAAAGAGGGGATAGTTTTAGTTATTACCACTATGACGGAATAGGAAGTACCAGGGCATTAACCGATATACATGGAAACATAACGGACACATACACATATGACTCCTTTGGAATGCTGACATCCAGGACAGGAACAACAGAAAACGACTATCTCTTTACAGGAGAGCAGTACGATGCAAATGTAAACTTCTACTATTTAAGAGCAAGGTATATGAATCCGGCATTGGGAAGATTCCTGACTATGGATTCATGGGGAGGTATTATAACTGACCCAATTACCCTGCATAAATACCTGTATGCAGATTGTGACCCGGTGAACAAAATCGACCCGTCAGGACATTTTTCGATTTTAGGAACCTTGGCACTTGTAACGTATACAGTCTCAATAGCAGCTATTGCATTACCTGTTTTTGCAGGAATATACCTTACAATAGTAAATAAAGTATCAGTGTTGGATTACATTTCGGCACTGTGTTCGGAAGATGTATGGATAGAGGCGGCCATAGGTATTGGAATGGGAGCAGTATTAGGATTGGGGATTAAGGCAATAGCCAAAAAACTAGCATGTGAAGTGGTGGCATTTATAGGAGTGATTATGTCCCTGTGGAGCCTTTACCAGTCAATTGATTTAAGTATTAATATGATAAAGGGAGGGGTATCACGGGAGCAGGTAGCCAGATACCTGGCAGTACTTACGGCAACGATAATACTGACTACATTAATAGGAAAGGTATGTTTCACTGAGGATACCCTGATTAAGACGGAGGACGGCTATAAAGAAATCAAAGATATAGAGGTAGGGGATTTAGTTTACTCAGAAGACCCGCTGACAGGAGAAAAAGGACTAAAGAGAGTAACCAATGTATTTGTAAATGAAACCAGCGTTTTAGTAAGAATTTATGTAGAAGATGAAGAAATAGAGACAACACCGACCCATCCGTTTTGGGTAATAGGAAAAGGCTGGGTAGCAGCAGGTGACATAGAAGCAGGAGATAAGGTATACTTATATTCAGGAGAAGGAAAAGAAGTAAAGGAAGTAAGATTTGAGTACTTAGATACACCAATAAAGGTATATAACTTTGAAGTTGAAGACTGGCATACATACTTTGTATCAGAGCAGGATGTATTTGTACATAATAGTTGTAAGGGTAAGGGAACGCCTAAGACTACAAAGCTTTATAGGGTGATGAGTGAAGGGGAATACGAATCTTTAATGAGTAATAGACAGTTTACTGAATATGATAGAGCTATGGATTCCAAATGGTTTGCAACCAATACTAAAGACGCAGTCGAATGGGGCAAAGCATTCTATCCTGATGGAAATTACAAAATAGTAGAAATTGAAGTTCCTACAGACTCTCTAAGGCAAATGTACTTCGTTGAAAAACTAGACAATATTGGACCGGCATATTGTGCTGAACGAGATCTTATTAATAGTATCATCCAATCTATTAAGGAGGTATTACGATAATGAAAAAAACAGTAAAAGCACAGATTACATGGATTTCATATTCAGATGGCGGGAGAAAGCATCCCCCTCTTGCAGGAACACGATATTGTCCTATAGTAAAATTTAAAAATATGAAAGGGAAAAATGGTGAATATTGGAGTGCTGATTTTGTATGCTCTGAAGTTGATAAAAATCATAGTGCTATAGTTGATTTTACATTTTTATCTGAGTATGCACCAATTGATTATCTAGTAAAAGGGAATCAATTTGAGCTTTTTGAGGGCAATAAAAAGGTTGCAGTAGGGATTATTGTTGAATAAAAAAATAAATTACACAACAGCGAATGATGTTTTCATTTCTTAATAAATATAAAACATGTAATTGAAGACAAATACCGAGAGATAGCCTGGCTAACCTAAAAAAGACAAGCCAGGTTTTCTTTTATCTATGCTTGGCAATATGTATTACAATGTGATACAATAAAATCAACAAGAAATACAGGAGGTGCAATAATGTCTACAGAAAAGGATAGTATGTTACGGGTAAGGCTTACAAAAATGCAATCGGATGAATTGGACGCGATTATTGGTGAGCTTCAAGCACAAATGCCGGAGGCAAGCGTTACTACATCAAGCATAGCAAGATACGCTCTGGAGAAGTATGTAAGCGACCATATTGCCAAGCGCGACGGTACCAAGATTTTCATTGAAATCAGTACAGCAGATGCCACAGAAGAGGACATAAAGAATCTCTACGACCTTCTATCCAAGTTGTTTGACGAAACAAAGGAGAATTACTCACCAATGGTTCATTACATGGTTGGAGAGATATTAGAGCCAGTGATGATGAAGATGGCAAGCCTCATGAAGCCTAAGAAACCGGAGGTGAGGGATGGTGAGTAAGAAACAGTACACAGTCCGCTGCCCTCACTGCAATCACAGGGTATTTGATGCTAATTACGCTGATGTTGAAATCAAATGCCCGGTATGCAGGAAGGTTTTTGAAGTAAAGCTGGAGAAAAAGGCGGGGTAAAAAGTGAATAAATCTGGCACAGAGCCGCAAAGGGAGCGAATGACTCACCTATAGAGCCTGGCAGATAGTCTTAAAAAACTATTTGTCGGGCTCAATTTATTTCAGCACGACAGGAGGTGAGAATTTGAAAGTGACAATGATGGACGCAGCATTAAAATACGCAGAAGCAAATATCCCAGTCATACCATTGCATTGGATTTGTGAGGATGGCTCCTGCTCCTGCAAGGAAGGGAGTAATTGTGACAGCAAAGGAAAGCATCCGCTATATACCGGCTGGTACAAGAATTCCACTGCTTATGTTGAGCAAATAAGGAAATGGTGGACGAAAACCCCCAATGCCAATATAGGCATTCCTACAGGCGAGAAGTCTGACTGGCTGGTACTTGATGTGGATGATGGCGGTGATGAAACCATATCTGCACTTGAAGCAACACATGGAAAACTTCCTGATACGGTTACCGCTGTTACCGGAGGTGGCGGTCTGCACTATATCTTCAAATACCCAGAAGGCAGGAGCATTCCTAATAAAACAAAGTTTGCACCGGGTCTTGATACCCGTTCAACAGGTGGTCTGATTGTCGTAGCTCCAAGCATTCATGTAAGCGGTAATCGGTATGAATGGATAAAGGATCATTCTCCCTTTGACAGAACCCCGGCAGAAGCTCCAGCATGGTTATTAAAGCTCATGGAAAGGGTGGAAGTATTACTTACACCCTTTGAAGGTAGCAGTAGTATAGCCGAGATTAAGGAAGGCAGCCGAAACAGTACCCTGACAAGCCTAGCAGGAACCATGAGGGCAAGAGGAATGACAGAAGAGAGCATCTATGCAGCATTGCTTGCTGAAAACAACGCAAGGTGCAATCCTCCGCTTGATGAAGCGGAAGTTAGAAAGATAGCGCACAGTGTCAGCCGATACCAGCCAAATCCTCCGGGGAAGAAGCATTACCACAGGACAGACAGCGGTAATGCAGAAAGGCTGCGTGACCGGTTTGGTTCAATCATAAGGTATTGTCCGGCTTTCAAATACTGGCTGGTATATGACGGCTGTTGCTGGAGGAAAGAAACCGGAGAACTTACGCAGTTTGCTATTAGAACAGCAAGAGATATGCTCACAGAAGCAAGTCGGATAGAGGATGAGGCTGCAAGAAAAGAACTGGTGCGCCATGCTATGCAGTCTGAAAACGCAGGCAGACTGAAAGCCATGATCGATGTGGCTTCAAACCTTGAAGGCTTGATAATAAACCCTGATGAGCTGGATGCAGATATATGGAAGCTGAACTGTAAAAATGGTGTGGTAGACCTAAAGACAGGAGAACTTTTCCCTCATAAGCGGGAGTACTATATGAGCAAAATCTGTCCTGTTGAATATAACCCAGAAAGCAAGGCTCCCAGATGGATTGAGTTTCTGAATACCATTACGGGAGGAAGCAACGAGCTTGTAAGATACCTTCAAAAAGCTGTAGGCTCGTCATTAAGCGGAGATATTTCAGAGCAGGCCCTATTTGTCCTTTATGGAACAGGAGCAAACGGAAAAAGCACATTTCTAAACACCATCTCTGACCTGTTGGGAGATTATGCAAGAAACACTCCATCCGAAACCTTTATGGCTAAAAGAATAGAAGCGATAGGAAATGATATCGCAAGGCTTCAGGGAGCAAGGCTCGTTACTGCCATAGAAATAAATGAGGGACAACGGCTTTCTGAGGCATTGATTAAGAGCTTTACAGGCGGAGACAGAATCACAGCAAGGTTCCTTTATGGAGAATACTTTGATTTCCAGCCGCAGTTTACCCCATTTCTCGTAGTAAACCACAGACCTGTCATAAGAGATACCAGCCACAGTATTTGGAGACGCATTAAGCTGATTCCATTTACCGTCACCATACCCGAGGATAAAAAGGATAAGCAGCTACCAGCTAAGCTGAGAGAGGAGCTGCCTGGCATATTGTCGTGGGCAGTAGAGGGCTGCTTTCTTTGGCAGAAGGAAGGACTTGAAATGCCTGATGAAGTCAAAACAGCTACAGAAGGGTACCGGGAGGAAATGGATACTTTCTCATCGTTCATTGAGGAATGCTGCATTGTGGAGGAGGGCAGGAAAGTCTCCAATCGGAGCATCAGGTACGCTTACGAAACATGGTGCCGGGAAAATGGAGATTATCCTCTTGGTCAAAAGCTGTTCAATGCAAAAATGACGGAGCGCGGCTTTGCTGTCAAACGCAGCGGAGCCAATGGCAGCAGGGACTGGCATGGCATTGGTCTTGCGGATGAGGGGATACTTTTGTGATTACTGACGACTGACGGTTTCTGACGTCAATTCCGTAAATTTTTATATATATTTTTTCTTATGTGAAATTTATGAAAAAAGAGTCAGTAAGAGTCAGTACGTCAGTAAAATCTCAGTACCCTGATGCAGAGGGGAGGGGGAGGTCAAATCTCTACAGTAAAGCATAAGGGCAACGGGCTGGCAGCACCGCGTAAAAAAACGCAGGTTCAAACGGGGTATTAACCCCAAACCATATTAACAAAAAAACAATTATGAAAATGGAGGTTTAAACATGAGATTTATAGCAGATTTGGTACATGAGAAAAAGCAATTGGTGAAAAAAGCAGAAGCCATTTTGCAGGAAGCTGAAAAAGCAGGTGGAAGTTTGACGAAGGAACAGGAGCGACAGTTTAATCGCTACACAGACAAAACAAAGAGCATTAATGAAAGCATTGATGAGGAATTATTAAATATCAGAACCTCTGAGCCAATTCTAATTACACCACAAAAAGCTGTATCTCCTATTGAAGAATCAAAAACACCTGTAACAAAAGCCGTATCAAAATCATTCAGAGGGATGTTCTATGGAAACGAAACTGTGAGCTTAAGCAACAATGGTTTTCATTCCATGGATGAATTCCTGAGAACACTTCACTCAGGCAGAGCCGACAACAGGCTAATAAATGCCAGTATGGTGGAAGGGATACCTGAATTCGGCGGATATTCCGTACCGGAGGAATACGGAGCCTTCCTGATGGATAAATCCCTGGAGAATGAAATCATCCGTCCCAGAGCAACAGTATGGGCAATGGGAAGTGAAACAAAGAAAGTACCAGCCTTCGATGGAGCAGACAGGACCAATCACCTATTCGGCGGTATCTCAGGAGAATGGATGGAGGAAGGGCAGACAGGCACACGAAAAACAGCCAAGCTAAGGCTGATCCAGTTAAAAGCCAAGAAGCTGGCTTGTTTCTCACAGGCATCCAATGAACTTATTGCAGATGGGATGTCCTTTGAAGAAATGTTAGCTGGAGCACTCATTAAAGGCTTGGGCTGGTACATGGACTATGCATTTATCAATGGAACCGGTGAAGGCCAGCCTCTTGGTATTATAAATGACCCGGCGCTGATTACTGTAAATAAAGAGGACTCTCAAGAACCAGCTACAATTACCTATCAGAATGTTGTCAATATGTTCTCAAGGCTTGCTCCGTCCTGTTTTACCAATGCGGTATGGCTCGCCAATCCATCGGTAATACCACAACTACTTACCATGACTATCACCATTGGTACCGGTGGCGCTCAGATACCGGTATTCAGGGAAGAGAGCGGGAAATTCACACTTCTGGGTTTTGTGTCCAAGCGAAGCAGTAAAAGACCATTAAGAAATTTGAACTAAGGCTCGTGATGCCTGAAATCACGTAATTTGTCACACCAGGAATAGATAGGTTGGCGTTCCCTTGCGAGGATTAAGGTTGAAGGACACTTCTTTACAAGAAATGTCCCTAATCGAATCTAACGCTCTTAAATTGAGGTTGCCGGTATGAGTGGTGGAGACATTGGAAAAGGAGATGATAAACATTTATCATAAACGAAATACCTGCTTTGTTGGAATTGATATGCACAAAGATGCACATTGTGCAGTTGTTATAGATTGTTGGATGAATAAACTGGGTGAGATTAACTTTGAGAATAGACTATCCAGATACCCTGCATTTGTTGAGGATGTTAGGAAGATTTGCGGCACAAAGGAAATTGTATTCGGACTTGAAGATACCAGAGGCTTTGGCAGAAACCTTGCTGCCTATCTGGTGGGCAGGAAGTTTGAAGTAAAGCACGTAAACCCTGCATATACAAGCGCTGTAAGGCTTGCAAACCCTATCATTTACAAGGATGACTCCTATGATGCCTATTGTGTGGCAAGGGTGCTCAGGGATATGGTGGACACTTTGCAGGATGCCAAGCATGAGGATATATTCTGGACAATACGGCAAATGGTGAAAAGACGGGATTTGATTGTAAAAAGTAATGTGATGAACAAGAACCAGCTCCACAGCCAGCTTGCTTATAGCTACCCATCCTACAGGAAATTCTTTGCCATGATTGATTCCAAGAGTGCCTTATGTTTCTGGGAGAACTACCCGTCACCAGAGTATATATGGAACACAACACCGGAAGAAATATATCACACAATAAAGCCGGTGCATCAGGCACTTAAAATACAGCGCATTCATGAGATTATATCCATGATTGAAAGGAATGGAGACACAAGAAAGGACTATCAGCCCGAAAGAGATTTTATAGTCAGAAACATCGTAAAGGATATCAGGCACAACAAGGAGTTGATTGCCGAAATTGACGGTGAACTAAGAAAGCTGATACCTTTGACAGGCTATAAGCTACATACAATGCCGGGAATCGACCTTGTTACAGAAGCGCAGATTATATCTGAAATCGGGGATATTAACCGTTTCCCTGACTCAGACAAGCTGGCTCGGTTTATGGGCTTGGCACCGGTGCAATTCAGCTCTGCCGGAAAGGGTAAAGACCAAAGATGCAGGAATGGCAACAGGGCACTAAATGCGATATTTCACTTTCTCGCAATCCAGATGGTAGCAGTATCGGCCTCAGGAAAGCCAAGACACCCGGTATTCAGGGAGTATTTTGAGCAGAAAGTTAAAGAGGGCAAGAACAAGCCACAGGCGCTTGTGTGCGTGGCAAGAAGACTTGTGAGGATTATTTACGGTATGATGAAAACCAGGACAGAATACAGGCCATATGAAAAGACTGATGACAAGAACTGATTTTATATTCTGGAAACCGAGGGTTGGAAGATAATTCTTTTTTGATTGAGATATGGTAACAGGAATTATATAATAGTTATAGTCCTTGTAGTGAGGGAACGCGTAAGACTAATCCTTTAGAGAATATAAAGTACACTGATAAAGTAAAAGCACAAATGAAGCAAGGCGATTACCATAGTTTCCCGGAAAGTGTAGATGCTTTTGGCGCAGATGGAAAAGTTACTCAGATAACAGGAGGAGATAATGTAGTCCGAACAAAGGTTGAAATACCAGGGAGTTACCAAGGTAAAGAAGGTATATTTGAATATATCATTGAGCCTGATGGTGTAACGTGTAATCATAGATTATTTAGACCAAATAAATAGTAAATTCAGGAAGGTGAATTGGATGAATAAATATACTTGTTTGCCAAAAGAATTATTGAATGTAGGACTAAGCCTTGAGCCTATAGGTATATTTGAGATGGCTTGGAAAAGTCAAGATGCTTTAAAAGTAATAGATTTCTTAACTAGTAAAGGTTATGCAATTCTTGGCGGGGATGTTTATAAACAGGATGAAAATGGAATTGAATCAACATATGATAGCTGGTATATAAATAAGACTGTAAGTAAGAGCTTTATTGAAGAAAGTAGGATCAAGTCACACGAGTATATTAAAGAATACAGCAAGAATAATGGAGATTGTTATCTTTATAGTATTATATTTGAATCAGAATAATCAGAAATAAGCCACACAGTTTCGATTAATGCCACTATAATGGTTATACATAAATAGTAAAAGATGAACAAATACCCGACAAGCCAATACAACGGCAAGTCGGGTTTTCTTTTTTATGCTTGACAATGTGTACCACATTGTGGTACAATAAAACCAACAAGAAATACAGGAGGTGCAATGATGTCCACAGAAAAGGATAGTATGCTACGGGTAAGGCTTACACAAAGGCAGTCGGATGAATTGGACGCTATCATTAATGAGCTTCAGGCTCAGATGCCGGAGGCAAGTGTTACCACATCAAGCATAGCAAGATACGCTCTGGAGAAGTATGTGAGCGACCATATCGCCAAGCGTGACGGTACCAAGATTTTTATTGAAGTGTCTACCGCAGATGCCACAGACGAGGACATAAAAAATCTCTACGACCTTCTATCCAAGTTGTTTGACGAAACAAAGGAGAATTACTCACCAATGGTTCATTACATGGTTGGAGAGATATTAGAGCCAGTGATGATGAAGATGGCAAGCCTCATGAAGCCTAAGAAACCGGAGGTGAGGGATGGTGAGTAAGAAACAGTACACAGTCCGCTGCCCTCACTGCAATCACAGGGTATTTGATGCCGATTACGCTGATGTTGAAATCAAATGCCCAGTATGTAGGAAGGTTTTTGAAGTAAAGCTGGAGAAAAAGGCGGGGTAAAAAGTGAATAAATCTGGCACAGAGCCGCAAAGGGAGCGAATGACTCACCTATAGAGCCTGGCAGATAGTCTAAAAAACTATTTGTCAGGCTCTTTAAATTTTCTAGCACGACAGGAGGTGAGAATTTGAAAATGACAATGATGGACGCAGCATTAAAATATGCAGAAGCCAATATCCCGGTTATACCTCTGCATTGGATTTGTGAGGATGGCTCCTGCTCCTGCAAGGCAGGGAGAAATTGCGACAGCAAGGGAAAGCATCCGCTATATACCGGCTGGTACAAGAATTCTACTTCTGATATTGAGCAAATAAGGAAATGGTGGACGAAAACCCCCAATGCCAATATAGGCATTCCTACAGGTGAGAAATCCGGCTGGCTGGTGCTTGATGTGGACGATGGTGGTGATGAAACCCTATCTGCACTTGAGGCAACACATGGAAAACTTCCGGATACGGTTACTGCTGTTACCGGCAGAGGAGGTCGTTATTATATCTTTAAATATCCTAAGGGCAGGAGCATTCCTAATAAAACAAAGTTTGCACCGGGTCTTGATACCCGTTCAACAGGTGGTCTGATTGTCGTAGCTCCAAGCATTCATGTAAGCGGTAATCGGTATGAATGGATAAAGGATCATTCTCCCTTTGACAGAACCCTGGCAGAAGCTCCGGAGTGGTTATTAAAGCTCATGGAAAGGGTGGAAGTATTGCTTACATCCTTTGAAGGTAGCAGTATTGCAGCCGAGATTAAGGAAGGCAGCCGAAACAGTACCCTGACAAGCCTTGCAGGAACCATGAGGGCAAGAGGAATGACAGAAGAGAGCATCTATGCAGCATTGCTTGCTGAAAACAACGCAAGGTGCAATCCTCCGCTTGATGAAGCGAAAGTTAAAAAGATAGCGCACAGTGTCAGCCGATACCAGCCAAATCCTCCGATGAAGAAGCATTACCACAGGACAGACAGCGGTAATGCAGAAAGGCTGCGTGACCGGTTTGGTTCAATCATAAGGTATTGTCCGGCTTTCAAATACTGGTTGGTATATGACGGCTGCTGCTGGAAGAGAGAAACCGGAGAACTTATGCAGTTTGCTATAAAAACAGCAAGAGACATGCTCGCAGAAGCAAGCCGGATAGAAGATGAAGCCATGAGGAAAGAATTAGTGCGCCATGCCATGCAGTCTGAAAACGCAGGCAGGCTTAAAGCCATGATTGATGTTGCTTCAAACCTTGAAGGCTTGGTAATCATGCCAGATGAGCTGGATGCAGAAATATGGAAGCTGAACTGTAAGAATGGTGTCGTAAATTTAAAGACAGGGGAGCTCCTTCCTCATAAGCGGGAGTACTATATGAGCAAAATCTGCCCTGTTGAATATAAACCAAGCAGCAAGGCTCCCAGATGGATGGATTTTCTGAACACCATTACGGGAGGAAGCAAGGAGCTTGTAAGATACCTTCAAAAAGCTGTAGGCTCATCTTTAAGCGGAGATATTTCAGAGCAAGCCTTATTCGTCCTTTATGGAACAGGAGCAAACGGAAAAAGCACATTTCTAAACACCATCTCCGAACTGTTGGGAGATTATGCAAGAAATACTCCGTCCGAAACCTTTATGGCTAAAAGAATAGAAGCGATAGGAAATGATATCGCAAGTAAAGAAACCGTTTACAAGTACGACAGCAGAGGTAATTTAATTTCAGAAACAGACCCTGAAGGCAATACGAAGAGTTATAAATATGATTCAATGGGAAATAAAATTTCCGAAACGGATGCCAACGGAAATGAAGTTTTATACAAATATAACAGTAATGGTTGTATGACGTCAAAAACAGAGATTGACAAAGTTACCGGAAAAGAAATTAAGACAGAATATATTTATGACTCAATGAACCGGCTTATAGGAATGATTGACGGCAACGGAAAAAGTATAAGAATTGAGTACAATGCGGCAGGACAGCAATCAGCCCTTATTGATAAAACCGGCAACAGAACGGAATATGAGTATGATGCCTTTGGAAATCTTATACTTGTTAGATATGCTGACGGTACCACTGAAAAGTCTACTTATGATGCAGAAGGAAGAGAGACTTCATCAACGGACAGATTGGGCAGAACCACAAGGTATGAGTATGATAAACTGGGAAGGTTGATAAAGACTATAAATCCTGACGGTTCTTGTGTTGAAAATGAATATGACCCGTTAGGCAGGATAATATCCGTAAAAGATGAGCGGGGAAATGTAACAAAATATAAGTATGATGAAGTTGGCAATACAACTGAAGTTATTGACGCCCTTGGAAACGTGACAAAATATGAGTATGACAAAAACGGCAACAGGACAAAAATGATTGATGCCAACGGAAATGTTATTACCTTTGAATACGACAGCGACAATAACCCGGTAAGAACTATTTTCCCGGACGGCACTTATACATCTTATGAATACAACAGCATAGGTCAAAAAATATCAGAGCGGGATCAGGCAGGGTTAATTACGGTTTATGAATATGATGCAGCAGGAAGGGTTACAAAGGTTATTGACCCGTTAGGAAATGAAACCTGCTTTGAGTATGATGCTAAGGGAAATAGAATTTCCCAGACGGATGCCAATGGAAACAAAGTGAGATTTGAATATGACAAAATAGGAAATGTAACAAAGCAAATACTACCGTTAGGCTATGAAGAAGTAATCACATATGATGATGAAGGCAAGGTAACGTCAAAAACAGATTTTAACGGCAGCAAAATAGAATTTGAATACGATGTCGATGGAAACCTGATAAAGAAAACATATCCTGACGGAAAGAGTGAAGTTTACACATACACCCTTTCAGGACAAAGGGAGTCAGTTACTGATGAAAGGGGTACTACCTATTATGAATATGACCTGATGGACAGGTTAATAAAACAAATAAATCCGGATGGAACCCAAATAACGTATACATACGACAAAGCCGGCAATTGTACAAGTGTTACCGTTCCGTCAGGCACCACATATTACACATATGATGAGTTAAACAGGCTAAAGTCCGTTACAGACCCGGACGGAAACACAACTACTTATACATACGATGCCATAGGCAACAGAAAAAGCGTTACTTATCCTAATAAAACAACAACCGAATATGAATATGACTATTTAAGCAGATTGATATCCCTGCTAAACCGCAATGAAGCAGGGGAAATAATTTCATCGTATAAATATACCCTTGGTCCTGCAGGCAACAGAATCAGGACGGAAGAAAACAACGGAAGGGTAATAAAATACACATATGATGATACTTACAAATTGATTAAAGAGGAAATAGAAAACCCTGACGGAGACAAGACAATAATAGAGTATACATATGATGCAGTTGGAAACAGGCTTTCAAAATCCGTAAACGGTGTGGTGACAGAATACACATATGACGAAAACAACAGGCTTATAACTGAAGGGCAGACTGTCTATACCTATGACAAAAACGGAAACACACTGTCTAAAAAGACAAATACGGGAGAAGAAGTAACATATACATATGATTACAATAACAGGCTTACAAAAGTTAATATTACAGGAGCTAAAGACGCATCCACAGTTGAATATGCTTATGATGTGGATGGTATAAGAGTTCAAAAGGTAGTTGACGGAACGAATATAACTAATTATCTGGTTGATGAAAACAGACTGTATGCCCAGGTATTAGAAGAAAGGGACGACGAAGGCAACTTAACAGTAAGTTATGTTTACGGTGACGATTTGATAAGCCAAAAAAGAGGGGATAGTTTTAGTTATTACCACTATGACGGAATAGGAAGTACCAGGGCATTAACCGATATACATGGAAACATAACGGACACATACACATATGACTCCTTTGGAATGCTGACATCCAGGACAGGAACAACAGAAAACGACTATCTCTTTACAGGAGAGCAGTACGATGCAAATGTAAACTTCTACTATTTGAGGGCAAGATATATGAATCCGGCATTGGGAAGATTCCTGACTATGGATTCATGGGGAGGTATTATAACTGACCCAATTACCCTGCATAAATACCTGTATGCAGATTGCGACCCGGTAAATAAAATCGACCCGTCAGGACACTTTTCGATTTTAGGAACCTTGGCACTTGTAACGTATACAGTCTCAATAGCAGCTATTGCATTACCTGTTTTTGCAGGAATATACCTTACAATAGTAAATAAAGTATCAGTGTTGGATTACATTTCAGCACTGTGTTCGGAAGATGTATGGATAGAGGCGGCCATAGGTATTGGAATGGGAGCAGTATTAGGATTGGGGATTAAGGCAATAGCCAAAAAACTAGCATGTGAAGTGGTGGCATTTATAGGAGTGATTATGTCCCTGTGGAGCCTTTACCAGTCAATTGATTTAAGTATTAATATGATAAAGGGAGGGGTATCACGGGAGCAGGTAGCCAGATACCTGGCAGTACTTACGGCAACGATAATACTGACTACATTAATAGGAAAGGTATGTTTCACTGAGGATACCCTGATTAAGACGGAGGACGGCTATAAAGAAATCAAAGATATAGAGGTAGGGGATTTAGTTTACTCAGAAGACCCGCTGACAGGAGAAAAAGGACTAAAGAGGGTAACTAATATATTTGTAAATGAAACCAGCGTTTTAGTAAGAATTTATGTAGAAGATGAAGAAATAGAGACAACACCGACCCATCCGTTTTGGGTAATAGGAAAAGGCTGGGTAGCAGCAGGTGACATAGAAGCAGGAGATAAGGTATACTTATATTCAGGAGAAGGAAGAGAAGTAAAGGAAGTAAGATTTGAGTACTTAGATACACCAATAAAGGTATACAACTTTGAAGTTGAAGACTGGCATACATATTTTGTATCAGAGCAGGACGTATTTGTACATAATAGCTGTGGAGATGACATGTTAGGTTCAAAAGGAAGTCAAACATCAAGCAAGACTACTTGGAGTAGAGGTAAAACTGAAAGAATTGATGTGGAAAACCCAGCTCCTGGAAAGAGGCCAGGACAGATTCACTATCATGAGCCTAATAATACTAAATGGTATTATGATATTGATAACAATCAATTTTATGACCAGAAAACAGGAAATTTAGCACCTAATAAAATACAAAAATTATTAAAAGACTCAAGTTTTATACAAGGAATAAAAAAAGCATTAAAAGTATTAGGAGTGTAAATTATGATTAATATGAATAAAAAGATGAAAGATATATTAAAAAAAAATGCTTTGAATATGAGAAATGATAATAAAATTCCACAATTTTGTGATTATATTTTATCAAAAACAAAAATTATAAAAAATTGTATTATTTTTGATGAAAAGAATGATTTAGAAGAGAAAAATATAAACTTTGAAAAAATATTAAAATTTTGTGGAGACTGGACTGGATATGAGGTAGCATGTAATGAAATTCGAATAACTGATTATATATCATTTAAGCAAGAAGAGTTTTATATGGTATCCCGCATACTTAATTATTTAAAGTTGGGATTATCTAAAATGTACTGCACAAGAAAATTTTGTATTATAATATCAATTGATAATAATCATGTAGTATTAAGATTTCATACATACAGAGAAAATGAAGGATTGTGGATAAAGGAGGATCTAGAAGGATATGAGAATCCTATTATTTATGAAGTGTTTTAGTATACAAATTAAGCATTGATATGATAAATAGAGGATTTTCACGAGAGCAGGAAGCCAGATATCTAGCTGAAAATAAAGCTAAATATCTGGCTTAAATAATAGAGAAGATATGTTTTGCGGAAGATACTCTGATTAAAACAGAAGATGGCTACAAAAAAACAACACCAACTCATCCATTTTGGGTAATAGGAAAAGGCTGGGTAGCAGCAGGTGACATGGAAGTAGGAGATAAGGTATACTTATACTCAGGTGATGCGAGAGAAATAAAGGAGTTAAAGTTTGAGCATTTAGATTCACCAATAAAGGTATACAACTTTGAAGTTGAAGACTGGCACACATATTTTGTATCAGAGCATGATGTATTTGTCCATAATAGCTGTGGAGGCAAGGGAAAGGCATTAAGTCCTTCAGAGGCTTCTGAGAAAATAACAAGTGCTGAAAGAACAGGTTCGGGATTAAAATCTGACGTATACCATCGTTCTGCTAGCTATTTATCAGAAGGTCAGCTTTCACAGGGAACGACTTTTTCTATTACTGGTGGTGATGGTGTTGATAGAACATTATTACAAGTTTCTGGAGAATTAAATGGCAAAACAGGAATATTTGAATATATTATAGGATCTGATGGGATAGTTACTCATCAAATTTTTAAACCAGGGGGTATAATAAATGGAGTACCAAATTAAAAAATTGACTGATAAGCAAATAGACAAATTAATTCTTGAAAGTAAATTTCCAATGAATTCATTGAGTATTTTCATACCATATTCATATGCATTAAAATTAGTTGATTTAAACTGGAGTGATATGTTATTTGCAATTGAGAATGGTTATTTTACTCATCAATCAGCTATTGAACATGCTATAGCTGAGATTGAAAAGAATGAGAATTATTCACAGGCGATTTTTGATTTAGCATGCTTATTCCCAACTCAGACAATACAAGTAGAATCAATTTATCCATATATTAAGGAATTGGCAAATTTAACATGCGAGCAGTTAAAAAGGCAATCGAAAAATAAGATTATGTATGTTTTGCTAAGTTGGGTGTTTGAACATAGAGAGAATTATTCAGACCCATTTAAGGTAGTTGAGATTATATATGATGATTTTGGTTTTCCAGAAACAATATCTAATTTTGTTAGATATATGCCTTCCAACCAACCCAATTTAGGAACAGTTGAATTAAACAAAGAACGTCTATACAGAAATTGGGAAACATACTTAGACAAACAAGTTGTTTACTGGAAGAAGTAATTGCTATTAGTGCCATTTGAACTCGGATAGAAATATAATTTCTTGAAGTTAATGATAGCTTAATATAAATTAAAGGAGCTGTTGCACAAACAGTTAAAAACTGCTTTGCAAAGTTTCTTTTTATTATCGGACTTTAACAGTGGAAATTAAAAAACTTCTGAAATAATTCATAATAATGGGTCATAGAAGTTTTTCTTTTTAAAAGATTCAGAGCAGGATGTATTTGTACATAATAGCTGTGGGAAAAAGATATCTAGTAATCCATAAGGGTTAATTAGAAAAGACTATAAAAATGGTGAAATAATTAAATGGCATGATCTTAAAAGTGGAAAAGCTCTATTTGAATGGAATAAGGATATGAAATATGGAGAACACTTTCATAGAACACCTGATGGTAAAAATAGATTTACTAATCCGAATACAGGAGATACTCATTTGTGGCCAGGTGATATTATTTTTTTAAGATTTTTTCTAAGTTAAACAAAGTTGATTATATTGAAAGAATATAATAACATTTAATTGAAGTGAGGTTTTGTTCAATGAAAAAAATATCAATTAATAAAAATACAATAGAATACCTAAAGGATTTAGATGTTCATGATTCTGAGCTTAAAGAAATATATTGTAATTATGACAAGCATATAGTTGTTATCCCGATAACTTTACAGAATCCTAATGAAAAAGGTGTTCCTTTGAAATTGGAGTTTATCAATGTAAAAAAAATTGATGTAAGTATTTATGAACCTTGGGGTGAAGGAATTTATATTAATGAATTAACAGTTCAACTAGCTAAAGATTATTTGAGTTTTGAAGTGTTAATGAATTCTGGGGATAAAATAAATATAATTGCATCTGAAATGATATATCAGTGTCAAGATACTGTTTAGTATAATCTTTAATTCTTTAGCATTTAACATGAGGGAAAGTGTTTAATTAAAAACTTAAAGCGGACTATAAAACCTTTGAATTTTAATAAAAATATGTGACTGTAAGCAAGATGTATAAATTAACAATCTGCTTACAGTCTTTGGATTAATGGGGAGGAAGTATAACAGATCCAATTACACTGCATAAATACCTGTATGCAGATCGTGACCCTGTAAATAAAATAGATCTATCAGGATACTTTTCAATTTTAGGAGTAATGACAGGTATAACAATTGGTGCCACAATAGCCTCAATTGCAATACCTGTTTTCACTGGAATATATCTTGCAATAGTAAATCAGGTGTCGGTATTAGATTATATAGCAGCATTATGTTCTAAAGATGTTTGGATTGAGGCAGCTATAGGTATTGGAATTGGTACTGTAGCTGGGATTGGAATTAAGGCAATAGCCAAAAAACTGTCAGCTAATATGGTACTATTTTTAGGAACAATCATGTCCCTGTGGAGTCTCTATCAGTCAATTAATTTAAGTATTGATATGATAAATGGAGGAGTGTCCAGAGAGCAGGTAGCCAGATACCTAGCAGTACTTACAGCAACAGTGATATTGACTACATTAATAGGGAAGATATGTTTTACTGAAGATACGCTGATTAAGACGGAAGATGGCTATAAGGAAATTAAGGATATAGAGGTTGGAGATTTAGTTTACTCGGAGGATCCACTAACAGGAGAGAAGGGACTTAAAAAAGTAACAAATGTATTTGTAAATGAAACTAGCGTTATAGTAAGGGTTTTTGTAGAAGATGAAGAAATAGAAACAACACCAACCCATCCATTTTGGGTAATAGGAAAAGGCTGGGTAGCAGCAGGTGACATGGAAGTAGGAGATAAGGTATACTTATACTCAGGTGAAGGAAGAGAAATAAAGGAGTTAAAGTTTGAGTATTTAGATTCACCAATAAAGGTATACAACTTCGAAGTTGAAGACTGGCATACATATTTTGTATCAGAACATGATGTATTTGTACATAATAGTTGCAAAGGGTATGATAAGCAAAAAAAAGGAACTCCACGTAATAATCAAGCTCAAAATAAACAATTTAGAGATATAGTAAAAAAATTAAAATTAAATAAAAATCAACAAAGATTATTACACGAAGAGATTACCGGGCAAAACTATTCATATCAAGAAATTTTATCTATAGCGAAAGATATGTTTTGGTAACAATATTTAGGAGTATGGGTATTTAAATATAAAAATCATAGATAATATATGCCATATAAGCAAATTTTAGCATATAGTGTTGTAAAAAACAGGTGTTAGGTTTATGAATTACATTAAAACCTAACACCTACAATAGGGAGGTTAAAATGATAAATTATACTGAAGTTAAAGATATAATTAAAAGAAAGCTTATAGGGATTCATATGACTAACATTGGCAGGGCTGCTGATATGTTATGGATTCAATATGGAAATTTTATAACCGCTAAAAACTATAAAGGAGAAGAAGTTAGAAAAAGCGAATATGCAATTCATGTCCAGGGTCCTTGGAGTTTTATGCAAAACGAAAATATTTTGTTATCGAGTAATGATATATTAGAATTAGGAAATAAGAAGGGTGAAAAACAATTAAAAGAAGATAATGTTTTATTTGATGATAAGTGTGAAAAATTCATAAAAAAGGTGTTACCAGTAACTGTTAGAGATGTTGATATAAGCGAAGATGGATCTTTAAATATATTGTTAAGCAAAAATTTGAGGTTCCAAGCAATTACGGATAAAAATAAAAAAAATGAATATTGGAGATTTATAGATAATAATAAAAAGGAGCATTTGGTAATATTTGAAGAGTTTTAATGAATTTGATTACTTTAATTGTATTAAGGTATATATTAATAAAATGGAAACTTTCACTTTGGAACTCTAATGTATTTTTTAAGAGAAAAGATTCATGGGGAGGTATTATAACTGACCTAATTACCCTGCATAAATATCTGTATGCAGGTTGTGATTTTGTAAACAAAATTGACCCGTCAGGACACTTTTCAATTTTAGGAGTAATGACGGCGATAACAGTTTCCGCCATAGTAGCTTCCATTGCAATACCTGTTTTCACGGGAATATACCTTGCAATAGTAAATAAAGTATCAGTGTTGGATTCCATTGCAGCATTGTGTTCGGAAGATGTCTGGATAGAGGCTGCTATGGGCATTGGAATGGGAACAATAGTAGGATTGGGATTAAAGCAATAGCCAAAAAACTGGCATGCGAAGTGGTGGTATTTATAGGAGTAATTATGTCCCTGTGGAGCCTTTACTAGTCAATTGATTTAAGTATTAATATGATAAAGGGAGGGGTATCACGGGAGCAGGTAGCCAGATACCTGGCAGTACTTACGGCAACGATAATACTGACTACATTAATAGGAAAGGTATGTTTCACTGAGGATACCCTGATTAAGACGGAGGACGGCTATAAAGAAATCAAAGATATAGAGGTAGGGGATTTAGTTTACTCAGAAGACCCGCTGACAGGAGAAAAAGGACTAAAGAGAGTAACCAATGTATTTGTAAATGAAACCAGCGTTTTAGTAAAGATTTATGTAGGAGATGAAGAAATAGAGACAACACCGACCCATCCATTTTGGGTAATAGGAAAAGGCTGGGTAGCAGCAGGTGACATAGAAGCAGGAGATAAGGTATACTTATATTCAGGAGAAGGAAGAGAAGTAAAGGAAGTAAGATTTGAGTACTTAGATACACCAATAAAGGTATACAACTTTGAAGTTGAAGATTGGCATACATATTTTGTATCAGAGCAGGATGTATTTGTACATAATAGTTGTAAGGGTAAGGGAACGAGTAGTACTGGACAAGGATTTAAGACATTTAATGAGGCTAAGAAAGCATTGGGTTCACCAGGAGAAGGTAATGCGTGGCATCATATTGTTGAACAATCTCAAATAAAAAAATCCGGCTTTGACCCAACTCAGATCCATAATACCAACAATCTAATTGCTGTTGACAAAGCCACACATGCGAAGATTAGCGGATATTATTCTTCAAAACAAGCATTCACTGGTGGCAAGACTGTAAGAGACTGGTTGGCAGGACAAAGTTTTGAAGCACAATTTGAGTTTGGAATAGATGTACTGAAAAAATTTGGGGTGATAAAATAATGAAAGATATTAGCAAAATTATTGAGGATTACAGGAATAGTGCTGTTAATCACTGGAAAGCCTCTTGTGAAGGTGACCACAAAACAGCAAATAAATACTATTCTAGGTTAACTAAAATTTATAAATTGTTTCTGGGAAATAGAGAAATATTGGAATCAGTTTTACCGCAGCTAATAAATGATAATGATTATGCTGTTCAAACTTGGGCATCAGCGCATAGTCTTGGTTTAGGCTTTATGAAAGACGAAGCAGAAAGTAGATTATTGTTTATTTCAAACTTACCTGCGAATGAGGCACCAAGTTTTGAAGCTAAAATGACTCTTAAAGTGTGGAAAGATAAAGGCACTTTAACATTTTAAGAAGTTCATATTTTTAGTAAATGTTATCTTATCTGAGGGACTACCTTGCTTAATAAAGTAAAAATAAAGCATTATAATACTTAATACCCGGCAAGCCAATATAACGGCAAGTCGGGTTTTCTTTTTATCTACGCTTGACAATATGTAATACATTGTGACACAATAAAACCAGCAAGAAATACAGGAGGTGCAATGATGTCTACAGAAAAGGATAGTATGCTTCGGGTAAGGCTTACACAAAGGCAGTCGGATGAATTGGACGCGATTATTGGTGAGCTTCAAGCACAAATGCCGGAGGCAAGCGTTACTACATCAAGCATAGCAAGATACGCTCTGGAGAAGTATGTAAGCGACCATATTGCCAAGCGCGACGGTACCAAGATTTTCATTGAAATCAGTACAGCAGATGCCACAGAAGAGGATATAAAGAATCTCTATGACCTCATTTCCAAGCTGTTTGATGAAACAAAGGAAAATTACTCACCAATGGTTAATTACATGGTTGGGGAGATTTTAGAGCCTGTGATGATGAAGATGGCAAGCCTCATGAAGCCTAAGAAACCGGAGGTGAGGGATGGTGAGTAAGAAACAGTACACAGTCCACTGCCCCCATTGCAATCACAGAGTATTTGATGCCGATTATGCTGATGTTGAAATCAAATGCCCAGTATGCAGAATGGTTTTTGAAGTAAAGCTGGAGAAAAAGGCGGGGTGAAAAGTGAATAAATCTGGCACAGAGCCACAAAGGGAGCACAAGACTCACCTATAGAGCCTGGCAGATAGTCTAAAAACTATTTGTCGGGCTCTATTTGTTTTCCCGGCAACACAGGAGGTGAGAAAAGAAAATGAACCAATATGAAAACATTCCAGAGGAATTGAAACAGTTACCACAATGGGTATGCCATAGAAATAAGGTACCATTTAATCCGTTGACAGGAGCACCAGCAAAGGCAGGACAGCCTGTGACGTGGGCAAGTTTTGAGGATTGTGTGAATGCTTTGGATGGCGGAGGCTATGACGGTATCGGCTTTGAATTTAACAATAACGGCATTGTGGGTATAGATCTAGATCATGTTATTGCAGAGAATGGCTCATTATCTGACGAAGCGGTTGGGATTGTAGCAATGCTAGACAGCTACACAGAGTATTCTCCCAGTGGCAAAGGATTTCATATATTCGTCAAGGGTGATATCCCTGTAGATGGCAGGAAGAAAGGCTTTATTGAAATGTATAAAGCCAAAAGGTATTTTACCATGACAGGTAATGTCTATGGTGATGAAAAGCCTATAAATGAGCGCACAGAGCAAGTCAAACAGTTATTTGGTAAATATTTCTCCGATTCCAAATCGGGAAAATCTGTTGGTACAAACAATCCTTGTATCAGTTCTGCAAAGGACTATCTTTCCATCGGACTTGCCAAGGATGCTGTGTTCAAGGCTCTTTGGGATGGTGAATACCAAAGTGAGAAGTGTACCAGCGAGAGTGAAGCAGATCTTGCACTGATGGGTAAGCTGCTCTATTGGTGCTCCGGCAATATAGATGCAGCCATTGAAGCCTTTATCAAATCCCCCTATGTAGCAGGAAAGGATGACAAGCACACAACCAAGCTGGAACGGTCTGACTATCTCCAAAGAACCGCTGTGAAAGCGATGCAAGGCTTGACCTCCACTGCTGCCGGGGATGATGAGCAGTATTGCAAACAGCAGGAATTCACCCTTGATGATATGGGTAATGCCAGAAGGCTTGTAGCCATGTGTGGTAACAGCATCCGTTTCAGTTATATTAAAAATAATTGGTACTGCTGGGACGGTAAGGTTTGGCTGGAGGATGAGACAGGAGCAATCAACCGTCTTGCGGATAATACCGTTGAAGCCATGTATACAGAGGCTATAAAGCTTACAGATCAAGACAAGAGAGACAAACTTCTGAAGCATGCAGCAAAGACTCGCTCTATTGCGGGCAGAAAAGCAATGATTGAGGGAGCAAAGCACTTGGAGGGTATACCTGTTATTCCGGCAGACTTTGACAAGGATGTGTGGCTGTTGAACCTTCAAAATGGAGTCCTTGATTTGAAATCAGACAAGCTTTATCCACACAATCCCGACTATATGATAACTCAAATCAGCAATGCCAGTTACAATCCAAGTGCTAAATGCCCAAGATGGCTGGATTACCTTGATAGTATAGGAATTTGCATTTTAGCCTTTGGTCTTAGTAGGTAAAAAATACATGTCAGAGAAATAAAATTGTTGATTGGATTGCAAAATTTGTATAAAATAAAGTGGAATATATGTATAAAAGGTGGGTTATAGTTTTTAAGAATAAAAGTGATAACAGAAGAAGAAAAGAAAGACAAGAATATATTTAAGCAGATAATAGAAGAGAACTGGGAAGACTTCAAAAAGAAGTACCCATCGTATAACAAACCGTATTATGAAGAAGTTATAAAAAAGACATTGCTATGTGGGTCAGAGCAGGGAGGATATACGGAGTATAGATGTATGGAATGCGGACAGGGGATGAGGCGTATACCATTTACCTGTAAAAGTTGTTTTTGTCTTTCGTGTTCAAAAGTTTATACAGATGAAGTAGTAAGCCAAGTTAGTAAGATGCTAAGGTCTGGAATGAAGTACCGACATGTGGTGCTGACAATTCCAGAGCAATTAAGAGAAGTATTTTATAAGTATAGACATAACGGGGAAATATTGTCTGAATTAATGCGTACAGGCTACAGATGTGTGGAAGAAGTAGTAGGAACAGCAGTAAAAAGGAAAGTGAAAATAGGCATGATAATGGTGCTGCAAACCCATGGAAGATCAGGACACTATAATCCCCACTTGCATATACTTTTGACAAGTGGAGGAATAAATGAAGAGAGGAAAGAGTGGAAGGAATTGGGGTACCTGCCTTTTGAGATTATCCATACGAAATGGCAGTATCATTTATTGAACATGATAAGAGAACAAGTACCCACCAAAGAGATGAATAAAATGGTAGACAATTTGTATAAGTTATATACAAAGGGATTTGTTGCAAATGTAAGTAAGGGGGAAGCACCTGAGAAAGCAAAAGGTCTTGCAAAATATTTGGCAAAGTAGATGGCATCACCACCAATCAGTGTAAGGAGAATCATCAGATATGACGGTGAAACAGTAACATATTGGTATAATGATCATGAAACAAAAGCTAGAAAAGAAGAGAGTTTGGATGTGTTGACCTTTATAGGTCGTATGGTACAGCATATACTTCCGAAGGGATTTCAACGTATAAGATATTATGGTTTGCAGGCAACAAAAACATATGAAAAATGGAGTCAAGTGATAAAAGAAGGTCTTAAGAACTTTTGTAAAGCAGTACAAGGAGTTTATGAAGTAATTGAATCTAGGAATTATAGACAAAGATATAAAGAAAGTAGTGGGAAGGACCCGTTAAAGTGTCCTTTTTGCGGGAGTGAAATGAAAGTATGGAAAATATGGCATCCGATATATGGAGTAATATATGACGAAGAGAAAAATATCAGACAGGGAAAGTATGAAAAATATTCTAAACCAAGAGATAGAGGAGGATGTACCCTTCGGGGGTGCACCAGAATATTACAAATATCGATGTTCTCATTGTCACTTTGAGAACACAATGAATGAGGCCAATGTAGATGTGGCTTTCGGTTGGACTAAGAAAAGGACAAAATGTTCAAGGGGGTTAATGCCCGTACTTGAATGTCCCATTTGTTCATGCTTAACATATGAATGTGTGGATTAAAAAAGTCCGCCCGATAGGGCGATAAGTTCATTTCAGAAACAGACCCTGAAGGCAATACGAAGAGTTATAAATATGATTCAATGGGAAATAAAATTTCCGAAACGGATGCCAACGGAAATGAAGTTTTATACAAATATAACAGTAATGGTTGTATGACGTCAAAAACAGAGATTGACAAAGTTACCGGAAAAGAAATTAAAACAGAATATATTTATGACTCAATGAACCGGCTTATAGGAATGATTGACGGCAACGGAAAAAGTATAAGAATTGAGTACAATGCGGCAGGACAGCAATCAGCCCTTATTGATAAAACCGGCAACAGAACGGAATATGAGTATGATGCCTTTGGAAATCTTATACTTGTTAGATATGCTGACGGTACCACTGAAAAGTCTACTTATGATGCAGAAGGAAGAGAGACTTCATCAACGGACAGATTGGGCAGAACCACAAGGTATGAGTATGATAAACTGGGAAGGTTGATAAAGACTATAAACCCTGACGGTTCTTGTGTTGAAAATGAATATGACCCGTTAGGCAGGATAATATCCGTAAAAGATGAGCGGGGAAATGTAACAAAATATAAGTATGATGAAGTTGGCAATACAACTGAAGTTATTGACGCCCTTGGAAACGTGACAAAATATGAGTATGACAAAAACGGCAACAGGACAAAAATGATTGATGCCAACGGAAATGTTATTACCTTTGAATACGACAGCGACAATAACCCGGTAAGAACTATTTTCCCGGACGGCACTTATACATCTTATGAATACAACAGCATAGGTCAAAAAATATCAGAGCGGGATCAGGCAGGGTTAATTACGGTTTATGAATATGATGCAGCAGGAAGGGTTACAAAGGTTATTGACCCGTTAGGAAATGAAACCTGCTTTGAGTATGATGCTAAGGGAAATAGAATTTCCCAGACGGATGCCAATGGAAACAAAGTGAGATTTGAATATGACAAAATAGGAAATGTAACAAAGCAAATACTACCGTTAGGCTATGAAGAAGTAATCACATATGATGGTGAAGGCAGGGTAACGTCAAAAACGGATTTTAACGGCAGCAAAATAGAATTTGAATACGATGTCGATGGAAACCTGATAAAGAAAACATATCCTGACGGAAAGAGTGAAGTTTACACATACACCCTTTCAGGACAAAGGGAGTCAGTTACTGATGAAAGGGGTACTACCTATTATGAATATGACCTGATGGACAGATTAATAAAACAAATAAATCCGGATGGAACCCAAATAACGTATACATACGACAAAGCCGGCAATTGTACAAGTGTTACCGTTCCGTCAGGCACCACATATTACACATATGATGAGTTAAACAGGCTAAAGTCCGTTACAGACCCGGACGGAAACACAACTACTTATACATACGATGCCATAAGTAACAGAAAAAGCGTTACTTATCCTAATAAAACAACAACCGAATATGAATATGACTATTTAAGCAGATTGACATCCCTGCTAAACCGCAATGAAGCAGGGGAAATAATTTCATCGTATAAATATACCCTTGGTCCTGCAGGCAACAGAATCAGGACGGAAGAAAACAACGGAAGGGTAATAAAATACACATATGATGATACTTACAAATTGATTAAAGAGGAAATAGAAAACCCTGACGGAGACAAGACAATAATAGAGTATACATATGATGCAGTTGGAAACAGGCTTTCAAAATCCGTAAACGGTGTGGTGACAGAATACACATATGACGCAAACAACAGGCTTATAACCGAAGGGCAGACTGTCTATACCTATGACAAAAACGGAAACACACTGTCTAAAAAGACAAATACAGGAGAAGAAGTAACATATACATATGATTACAATAATAGGCTTACAAAAGTTAATATTACAGGTGCTAAAGACGCATCCACAGTTGAATATGCTTATAATGTAGATGGTATAAGAGTTCAAAAGGTAGTTGACGGTATAGAGGTAACTAATTATCTGGTTGATGAAAACAGACTGTATGCCCAGGTATTAGAAGAAAGGGACGGCGAAGGCAACTTAACAGTAAGTTATGTTTACGGTGACGATTTGATAAGCCAAAAAAGAGGGGATAGTTTTAGTTATTACCACTATGACGGAATAGGAAGTACCAGGGCATTAACCGATATACATGGAAACATAACGGACACATACACATATGACTCCTTTGGAATGCTGACATCCAGGACAGGAACAACAGAAAACGACTATCTCTTTACAGGAGAGCAGTACGATGCAAATGTAAACTTCTACTATTTAAGAGCAAGGTATATGAATCCGGCATTGGGAAGATTCCTGACTATGGATTCATGGGGAGGTATTATAACTGACCCAATTACCCTGCATAAATACCTGTATGCAGATTGTGACCCGGTGAACAAAATCGACCCGTCAGGACATTTTTCGATTTTAGGAACCTTGGCACTTGTAACGTATACAGTCTCAATAGCAGCTATTGCATTACCTGTTTTTGCAGGAATATACCTTACAATAGTAAATAAAGTATCAGTGTTGGATTACATTTCAGCACTGTGTTCGGAAGATGTATGGATAGAGGCGGCCATAGGTATTGGAATGGGAGCAGTATTAGGATTGGGGATTAAGGCAATAGCCAAAAAACTAGCATGTGAAGTGGTGGCATTTATAGGAGTGATTATGTCCCTGTGGAGCCTTTACCAGTCAATTGATTTAAGTATTAATATGATAAAGGGAGGGGTATCACGGGAGCAGGTAGCCAGATACTTGGCAGTACTTACGGCAACGATAATACTGACTACATTAATAGGAAAGGTATGTTTCACTGAGGATACCCTGATTAAGACGGAGGACGGCTATAAAGAAATCAAAGATATAGAGGTAGGGGATTTAGTTTACTCAGAAGACCCGCTGACAGGAGAAAAAGGACTAAAGAGAGTAACCAATGTATTTGTAAATGAAACCAGCGTTATAGTAAAGATTTATGTAGAAGATGAAGAAATAGAGACAACACCGACCCATCCGTTTTGGGTAATAGGAAAAGGCTGGGTAGCAGCAGGTGACATAGAAGCAGGAGATAAGGTATACTTATATTCAGGAGAAGGAAGAGAAGTAAAAGAAGTAAGATTTGAGTATTTAGATACGCCAATAAAGGTATATAACTTTGAAGTTGAAGATTGGCATACATATTTTGTATCAGAGCAGGATGTATTTGTACATAATAGTTGTAAGGGTAAGGGAACGAGTAAGACTTCAGTAAAGATAGGAGATGATTTTGGTAAATTAGGAAAGGTTGTGGAAAACCCTGGGTTAAAAGTTGACTGGGGTCAATATTCCAAACATGGATTAGGAAGGATGATGGAACGAAATGTAACAACAGATATGGTTAATGACTGGGTAAGAAATGGTAAGGTTCTTCAACAAAGCGGAGGACAATACCTGTTCGTGACAAGAGAGGGTGCTGCTGTTGTTAATCCAAACGGAAAGCTTATAACAGTTATGTCAAAGTATGACTTTGATGAAGTGATGGGAAATGTTGTTAACAAGTTATTTGGGAATTAGGAGGCTGCGACAGTGAAATATAATAAAATGACAGTGAAATATAATAAAATCGAAAAAATTATAAATGACTGGGATCCAATAAATTTGTTTCCATATTCTCCACCAGATGAATACAGGACAGAGATAGAAAAAATTTATAATTCGTGCGACAAAGTATGCGATAAAGAAGCCCTTGGTAGACTCATATATAAGGTGTTTGTTGATGAATTTGGGGATGACGTTTTTAAGTTTAATGTAAATAAATGTGTAGAAATAGCAGGTTTAATTCTATCAGAGGATACACTATAGGGGTCGCCCATGCTCCCTATTTGCTCTTTGGCAAATGCGGATTTTCGTAAACCATAAACATCGTTACGACTCCAAAGCGTGAAATCCCACCACGATTGAAATCAACCCCGCCCCCCATTGCGGGGCTGTGTGAGCTGGAGTAGGGCGTTTATGACCCTGCTCCTTATTCAATGGTCTAAAAATATTCTGGACTTTTGCAGAATTAATGAGATAGTGTACAGTAAATCGTCAAACTGATGTAGGTGGGCGCAGTTTGATGCTTTACTATGAAATAGACAATAACGGAAGCATAACAAAGGAAACAAGAAGGTATATCAAGAACGGCGTAATCAACCCTATAATTACTGATTACGAATATGACGGCTATGGAAATCTTACTAAAAAACTGTGAATTCCGCCGACAATACATATATTACAAGCTATGTCTACAGGAACGTGTAGTACTCAATCGGTATTAAATGCAGGTTCTAAAGCAGATGATTTGAAAGCTGTAGATGATTTACCTTCAAATATTCAAAGCAATGTAAAGAGCTTCTTTAAAGGTGGCTCAAATAAATACAATGACTTTACAGTTGAGAAGATGCCGAATGGTAATTATATGGCAAAGATGACTAAGCCGGGTGATGTTCCAGGTTCAAAAGCTATTTACTATAAAGAAATTTCGCCAGACGGAACTACTATTAAAGTCTATAAAGATACATTTGACCCTGCCGGTAATCTTGTCCATACAAAACCAAAGTAAGCTGTAGGAAGAAGAACTTATAATGGTGCTTCAAATACTTGAACAGTTCAGAGATTTAGTGATAGATAAAAATACATTGATTCAGTTGCTACCGTTGGAACTAAAAAAATAAAAACTGATAAACCTGTAGAAGTATGTAATAGACATGTATTGTTGCTGCTAGAGAGCTATCAAAAAGGTGTTATTTCTAAACAATGGCTTCTAGATTGGGTAAATACTGTGTGGTTTTCTGGCTTATTTGAATATTGTGATGAAAATTGTGATTGTATTGCCAGTGTGATGAATGAACTAGAAGAAATTGATGAGGATGGAAAAGAATTAACTCAAAAAAAAATAAATAAATACATTCATGCATTAGAGAATAATATTGAAATTTAAAAGAAATTAACCAATTAGCGGTTTCTTTGTATGCTACATCAGGGAGCTTCTTAAGCATATGTTTTTCCCGGCAAGCCAATACAACGGCAAGTCGGGTTTTCTTTTTATCCATGCTTGACAAATTGTAATACAATGTGATACAATTAAACCAACAAGAAATACAGGAGGTGCAATGATGTCTACAGAGAAGGATAGTATGCTTCGGGTAAGGCTTACACAAAGGCAGTCGGATGAATTGGATGCGATTATTGGTGAGCTTCAAGCACAAATGCCGGAGGCAAGCGTTACCACATCAAGCATAGCAAGATACGCTCTGGAGAAGTATGTGAGCGACCATATTGCCAAGCGTGACGGAACCAAGATTTTTATTGAAATCAGTACCGCAGATGCCACAGACGAGGACATAAAGAATCTATATGGCCTTCTTTCCAAGCTGTTTGACGAAACAAAGGAGAATTACTCACCAATGGTTCATTACATGGTTGGAGAGATTTTAGAGCCTGTGATGATGAAGATGGCAAGCCACATGAAGCCTAAGAAACCGGAGGTGAGGGATGGTGAGTAAGAAACAGTACACAGTCCGCTGCCCTCACTGCAATCACAGGGTATTTGATGCCGATTACGCTGATGTTGAAATCAAATGCCCGGTATGCAGGAAGGTTTTTGAAGTAAAGCTGGAGAAAAAGGCGGGGTAAAAAGTGAATAAATCTGGCACAGAGCCGCAAAGGGAGCGAATGACTCACCTATAGAGCCTGGCAGATAGTCTAAAAAACTATTTGTCGGGCTCTATTTATTTTCCGGCAAGTCAGGAGGTGAGAATTTGAAAGTGACAATGATGGACACAGCATTAAAATATGCAGAAGCCAATATCCCCGTTATACCTCTGCACTGGATTTATGAGGGTGGCTCCTGCTCCTGCAAGGCAGGGAAAAATTGCGACAGCAAGGGAAAGCATCCGCTATATACCGGCTGGTACAAGAATTCCACTATTGATGTTGAGCAAATAAGGAAATGGTGGACGAAAACCCCCAATGCCAATATCGGAATTCCTACAGGTGAGAAATCCGACTGGCTGGTGCTTGATGTGGACGATGGTGGTGATGAAACCCTATCTGCACTTGAGGCAACACATGGAAAACCTCCGGATACGGTTACTGCTGTTACAGGAAGTGGAGGTCGGCACTATGTATTTATATACCCTAAAGGCCGGAGTATTCCTAATAAGACCAAGTTTGCACCGGGTCTTGATACCCGTTCAACAGGTGGACTGATTGTCGTGGCTCCAAGCATTCATGTAAGCGGTAATCGGTATGAATGGATAAAGGATTATTCTCCCTTTGACAGAACCCCGGCAGAAGCTCCGGAGTGTCTATTAATGCTTATGGAAGCGAAGGAATCTATGCTTACGCCCTTTGATAATCCGAATAGAGCGAGCAGCAGTATTTCTGCAACAATTGATGAAGGGAGCCGTAACAGTGCCCTGACGAGCCTTGCCGGGAGTATGAGAGCAAGAGGAATGACAGAAGAGAGCATCTATGCGGCATTACTTGCAGAAAACAACGCAAGGTGCAATCCTCCGCTTGATGAAGCGGAAGTTAGAAAGATAGCGCACAGTGTTAGCCGATACCAGCCAAACCTTCTGGTGAAAAAGTATTACCACAGGACAGATAGCGGGAATGCAGAAAGGCTGCGTGACAGGTTCGGCTCAATCATAAGGTATTGTCCAGCTTTTAAGTACTGGCTGGTATATGACGGCTGTTGCTGGAGGAAAGAAACCGGAGAACTTACGCAGTTTGCTATTAGAACAGCAAGAGATATGCTCACAGAAGCAAGTCGGATAGAGGATGAGGCTGCAAGAAAAGAACTGGTGCGCCATGCTATGCAGTCTGAAAACGCAGGCAGACTGAAAGCCATGATCGATGTGGCTTCAAACCTTGAAGGCTTGATAATAAACCCTGATGAGCTGGATGCAGATATATGGAAGCTGAACTGTAAAAATGGTGTGGTAGACCTAAAGACAGGAGAACTTTTCCCTCATAAGCGGGAGTACTATATGAGCAAAATCTGTCCTGTTGAATATAACCCAGAAAGCAAGGCTCCCAGATGGATTGAGTTTCTGAATACCATTACGGGAGGAAGCAACGAGCTTGTAAGATACCTTCAAAAAGCTGTAGGCTCGTCATTAAGCGGAGATATTTCAGAGCAGGCCCTATTTGTCCTTTATGGAACAGGAGCAAACGGAAAAAGCACATTTCTAAACACCATCTCTGACCTGTTGGGAGATTATGCAAGAAACACTCCATCCGAAACCTTTATGGCTAAAAGAATAGAAGCGATAGGAAATGATATCGCAAGGCTTCAGGGAGCAAGGCTCGTTACTGCCATAGAAATAAATGAGGGACAAAGGCTCTCTGAGGCATTGATTAAGAGCTTTACAGGCGGAGACAGAATCACAGCAAGGTTCCTTTATGGAGAATACTTTGATTTCCAGCCGCAGTTTACCCCATTTCTCGTAGTAAACCACAGACCTGTCATAAGAGATACCAGCCACAGTATTTGGAGACGCATTAAGCTGATTCCATTTACCGTCACCATACCCGAGGATAAAAAGGATAAGCAGCTACCAGCTAAGCTGAGAGAGGAGCTGTCCGGCATATTGTCGTGGGCAGTAGAGGGCTGCTTTCTTTGGCAGAAGGAAGGACTTGAAATGCCTGATGAAGTCAAAACAGCTACAGAAGGGTACCGGGAGGAAATGGATACTTTCTCATCGTTCATTGAGGAATGCTGCATTGTGGAGGAGGGCAGGAAAGTCTCCAATCGGAGCATCAGGTACGCTTACGAAACATGGTGCCGGGAGAACGGAGATTATCCTCTTGGTCAAAAGCTGTTCAATGCAAAAATGACGGAGCGCGGCTTTGCTGTCAAACGCAGCGGAGCCAATGGCAGCAGGGACTGGCATGGCATTGGTCTTGCGGATGAGGGGATACTTTTGTGATTACTGACGACTGACGGTTTCTGACGTCAATTCCGTAAATTTTTATATATATTTTTTCTTATGTGAAATTTATGAAAAAAGAGTCAGTAAGAGTCAGTACGTCAGTAAAATCTCAGTACCCTGATGCAGAGGGGAGGGGGAGGTCAAATCTCTACAGTAAAGCATAAGGGCAACGGGCTGGCAGCACCGCGTAAAAAAACGCAGGTTCAAACGGGGTATTAACCCCAGACCATATTAACAAAAAAACAATTATGAAAATGGAGGTTTAAACATGAGATTTATAGCAGATTTGGTACATGAGAAAAAGCAATTGGTGAAAAAAGCAGAAGCCATTTTGCAGGAAGCTGAAAAAGCGGGTGGAAGTTTGACGAAGGAACAGGAGCGACAGTTTAATCGCTACACAGACAAAATAAAGAGCATTAATGAAAGCATTGATGAGGAATTATTAAATATCAGAACCTCTGAGCCAATTCTAATTACACCACAAAAAGCTGTATCTCCTATTGAAGAATCAAAAACACCTGTAACAAAAGCCGTATCAAAATCATTCAGAGGGATGTTCTATGGAAACGAAACTGTGAGCTTAAGCAACAATGGTTTTCATTCCATGGATGAATTCCTGAGAACACTTCACTCAGGCAGAGCCGACAACAGGCTAATAAATGCCAGTATGGTGGAAGGGATACCTGAATTCGGCGGATATTCCGTACCGGAGGAATACGGAGCCTTCCTGATGGATAAATCCCTGGAGAATGAAATCATCCGTCCCAGAGCAACAGTATGGGCAATGGGAAGTGAAACAAAGAAAGTACCAGCCTTCGATGGAGCAGACAGGACCAATCACCTATTCGGCGGTATCTCAGGAGAATGGATGGAGGAAGGGCAGACAGGCACACGAAAAACAGCCAAGCTAAGGCTGATCCAGTTAAAAGCCAAGAAGCTGGCTTGTTTCTCACAGGCATCCAATGAACTTATTGCAGATGGGATGTCCTTTGAAGAAATGTTAGCTGGAGCACTCATTAAAGGCTTGGGCTGGTACATGGACTATGCATTTATCAATGGAACCGGTGAAGGCCAGCCTCTTGGTATTATAAATGACCCGGCGCTGATTACTGTAAATAAAGAGGACTCTCAAGAACCAGCTACAATTACCTATCAGAATGTTGTCAATATGTTCTCAAGGCTTGCTCCGTCCTGTTTTACCAATGCGGTATGGCTCGCCAATCCATCGGTAATACCACAACTACTTACCATGACTATCACCATTGGTACCGGTGGCGCTCAGATACCGGTATTCAGGGAAGAGAGCGGGAAATTCACACTTCTGGGTAAAGAGGTTTTATTCACTGAGAAATGCCCCGCATTGGGTGCTAAGGGAGATTTAATTCTAGCAGATCTTTCTCAGTATGCCATAGGCATGAGGAAAGAGATTGCTCTTGACCGTTCCAATGTTCCCGGCTGGATGGAGGATATGACCGACTACAGAGTGATTGTGCGTGTAGATGGTCAGGGAACCTGGGATAAACCTATAACACCGAAAAACGGAGCAACGCTCTCATGGGCAGTAGCTCTGGAAGCGAGATAGTCTGCTGAAATTTTATCCAAAGTCATCACTGAACCCAGTTTTGGGGTAAATGAGTGAATACTTATTTCATTGCCACAGAACCCAATTTGAGCATAAGCAATACTTAGGGTGAAATGAGCAAATTGGAAGTGCTGCTCCTGCTGAGAAAGGCTTTTGACAGGGGTAGTGACCTTACCCACTGGTATGCTTTAATCTCTTGAAACTCTTAAGAATACTGGATTCATGAGTAGAATTGACTTGCTATATCAGTGGTTCAGAGTGATGAATGTTACTGCGGAATAAAGGCTTTAACCGTAGGAAGGGGTGAAAGCGTGAGAGCAAAGATTACCACAACCATAGAGGAAGCCTTATTAAATCAAGCCAAGGTACTTGCTAAACAAGAGGGTTTGTCTGGTGCCAATGCCATTATTGAAAGGGCTCTGGAGTTGTATTTTACCAGTATTCAAAGTGAAGTATGGGAAAAATCGTTGCCCAGCGGCTGGATAAAGAAACTGGTTCTCAAAGGGGATTCTATTCTGTACGAAAACATCAAGTGCAGAAAAGCCATGGAGAACTGCAGGCCGGATGATTACACACCTGAAAGCCTAAAAGCAAAAGGCTGGAAGAAGGTTTAGCAGCCAGTAAAAGAACTCTGTATTGCTCCCTGAAACGTAAAAGCGTAGGTTGCAGCCGTAAGCTTTGTTGAAACAGAAAGGGCAAATAAAGAGGATTTTGTTGCGGTTGCAGCAGTTATAAGTACAGAAGTTATATCAGTCAGAAATGTTAAGAAATTTGTGTCCATGCGAAGCAGTAAAAGACCTTTGAAATCAAATGAACTAAGGCTCGTGATGCCTTAAATCACGTAATTTGTCACACCAGGAATAGATAGGTTGGCGTTCCCTTGCGAGGATTAAGGTTGAAGGACACTTCTTTACAAGAAATGTCCCTAATCGAATCTAACGCTCTTAAATTGAGGTTGCCGGTATGAGTGGTGGAGACATTGGAAAAGGAGAGGATAAATATTTATCATAAACGAAACACCTGCTTTGTTGGAATTGATATGCACAAGGATACCCACTGTGCAGTTGTTATAGATTGCTGGATGAATAAACTGGGTGAGATTAACTTTGAAAACAGACCATCCAGATACCCTGCATTCGTTGAGGATGTTAGGAAGATTTGCGGGACAAAGGAAATTGTATTCGGACTTGAAGATACCAGAGGCTTTGGCAGAAACCTTGCTGCCTATCTGGTGGGCAGGAAGTTTGAAGTCAAGCACGTAAACCCTGCATATACAAGCGCTGTAAGGCTTGCAAACCCTATCATTTACAAGGATGACTCCTATGATGCCTATTGTGTGGCAAGGGTTCTTCGGGATATGGTAGACACTCTGCAGGATGCCAAACATGAGGATATATTCTGGACAATACGGCAGATAGTTAAAAGGCGGGATTTGATTGTAAAGAGCAATGTGATGAACAAGAACCAGCTCCACAGCCAGCTTGCTTATAGCTACCCGTCTTACAGGAAATTCTTTGCCATAATTGATTCCAAGAGTGCCTTATGTTTCTGGGAGAACTACCCGTCACCAGAGTATATATGGAACACAACACCGGAAGAAATATATCACACAATAAAGCCGGTGCATCAGGCACTTAAAATACAGCGCATTCATGAGATTATATCCATGATTGAAAGGGATGGAGACACAAGAAAGGACTATCAGCCCGAAAGAGATTTTATAGTCAGAAACATCGTAAAGGATATCAGGCACAACAAGGAGTTGATTGCCGAAATTGACGATGAACTAAGAAAGCTGATACCTTTGACAGGCTATAAGCTACATACAATGCCGGGAATCGACCTTGTTACAGAAGCGCAAATAATATCTGAAATCGGGGATATTAACCGTTTCCCTGACTCAGACAAGCTGGCTCGGTTTATGGGCTTGGCACCGGTGCAATTCAGCTCTGCCGGAAAGGGTAAAGACCAAAGATGCAGGAATGGCAACAGGGCACTAAATGCGATATTTCACTTTCTCGCAATCCAGATGGTAGCAGTATCGGCCTCAGGAAAGCCAAGACACCCGGTATTCAGGGAGTATTTTGAGCAGAAAGTTAAAGAGGGCAAGAACAAGCCACAGGCGCTTGTGTGCGTGGCAAGGCGGCTTGTGAGGATAATTTACGGCATGATGAAAACTAAGACTGAATACAGGCCATATGAAAAGGTTGATGACAAGAACTGATTTCATATTCTGGAAGTAAAGCGATGGAAGAAAATTCTTTTTTGATTGAGTTATGGTAGCAGGAATTATATAATAGATATAGTCCTTGTAGTGAGGGAACGCGTAGTACTGGTACAGATTTAGCACGGCAGCTTGGGAAAGAGGGAGAAGCAGCAGCGGGAATCATAAATCCTAAACAACGAATACCGTCCTTATCTGGTACTGCAAAATACAGAATTCCTGATGAGCTTTTGCATGACCAAAAAATATTAAGAGAAATTAAAAATGTTAGTAGCCAAAGCTATACAAATCAGCTAAAAGATTTTAATGCATGGGCAAAGCAGAATGGGTACCAATTTATTCTTGAAGTAAGACCAGGAGCAAAATTATCAGGACCACTTCAGGAGGCAATTAAAAATGGTGAAATAATACTAAAGTATATTGGTCAGTAGTTTGGAGGATGCATATGGGAAGACTTGATAAAGAAAAGTTAATTCAAGAGGTTAGAGAAAAAGGTGTTGAAATCACTAATATCAATGATTTAATGAAAATCAATATGAAGTATAGGGACTTAGTTCCTATACTTCTAAAACACTTGAATGAAGTCACTGATGAAAGTGATAAGGAATTTATAGTAAGATGCTTAGGGGTGAAAGGCTTTGTCGAAGCTGCTAAGCCATTAATTAGTGAATTCTATAAATCAAACAATGTTAGTTTTAAGTGGGCAATTGGCAACAGTCTATCAATTATCGCAGATGAGGAATCTTTACCAGAAATGATTAAAATAGCACAAGAAAAGGAGCACGGTATTGCACGACAAATGATAGTTGATGGTTTAGGGGCGTTTAAAAGAGAAGATGTAAAATCTGTATTAGTAAAATTACTAAATGATGATGATGTAGTTGGACACGCAATCTCAGGCATTTCAAAAACTGGAGATAAGGACTTAATAAAGTATATTGAACCATTTATAACATATAAAATTAAATGGATCAGAAATGAAGCGCGAAAAGCAATAAAAAAGCTTGAAAAGGCCTAATATTTCAGGCCACACAATTTCGGCTGAAGTGGTTTCATTCTTGTATACACTGATAATATGAGATAAAACCTACCAGGCAAGCCAATAAAACGGTAAGCCGGGTTTCTTTTTACTTATGCTTGACAAAATGCAATACATTGTAATACGATAAAACCAACAAGAAATACAGGAGGTGCAATAGTGTCTACAGAAAAGGATAGTATGTTACGGGTAAGGCTTACAAAAAGGCAGTCGGATGAATTGGATGCCATCATTAATGAGCTTCAGGCTCAGATGCCGGAAGCAAGCGTTACCACATCAAGCATAGCAAGATACGCTCTGGAGAAGTATGTGATCGACCATATCGCCAAGCGTGACGGAACAAAGATTTTCATTGAAATCAGCACAGCAGATGCCACAGAAGAGGACATAAAGAATCTCTACGACCTTCTTTCCAAGTTGTTTGACGAAACAAAGGAGAATTACTCACCAACGGTTCATTACATGGTTGGAGAGATATTAGAGCCAGTGATGATGAAGATGGCAAGCCTCATGAAACCAAAAAAACCGGAGGTGAAGGCAGGTGAGTAAGAAAAAGTACATTGTACGCTGCCCTCATTGCAATCACAGGGTATTTGATGCCGATTATGCTGATGTTGAAATCAAATGCCTGGTGTGCAGAAAGGTTTTTGAAGTAAAGCTGGAGAAAAAGGCGGGGTAAAAAGTGAATAAATCTGGCACAGAGCCACAAAGGGAGCGAATGACTCACCTATAGAGCCTGGCAGATAGTCTTAAAAACTATTTGTAAGGCTCTATTTATGTTCTCGGAGGAGGTGAGAATTTGAAAGTGACAATGATGGACGCAGCATTAAAATATGCAGAAGCCAATATCCCGGTTATACCTCTGCACTGGATTTGTGCGGATGGCTCCTGCTCCTGCAAGGCAGGGAGTGATTGCGACAGCAAGGGAAAGCATCCGCTATATACCGGCTGGTACAAGAATTCCACTACTGATGTTGAGCAAATAAAGAAATGATGGACGAAAACACCCAATGCCAATATAGGCATTCCTACAGGTGACAAGTCCGGCTGGCTGGTGCTTGATGTGGACGATGGCGGCAATGAAACCCTATCTGCACTTGAGGCAATACATGGAAAACTTAAGAACACTGTAACTGCTGTTACAGGAAGTGGTGGTCGTCATTATATCTTTAAATACCCTCAATGCAGGAGCATTCCTAATAAAACAAAGTTCGCACCGGGACTTGATACCCGTTCAACAGGTGGACTGATTGTCGTATCTCCAAGCATTCATGTAAGCGGTAATCGGTATGAATGGATAAAGGATCATTCTCCCTTTGACAGAACCCCGGCAGAAGCTCCAGCATGGTTATTAAAGCTCATGGAAAGGGTGGAAGTATTGCTTACACCCTTTGAAGGTAGCAGTATTGCAGCCGAGATTAAGGAAGGCAGCCGAAACAGTACCCTGACAAGCCTTGCAGGAACCATGAGGGCAAGAGGAATGACAGAAGAGAGCATCTATGCAGCATTGCTTGCTGAAAACAACGCAAGGTGCAATCCTCCGCTTGATGAAGCGGAAGTTAAAAAGATAGCGCACAGTGTCAGCCGATACCAGCCAAATCCTCCGATGAAGAAGCATTACCACAGGACAGACAGCGGTAATGCAGAAAGGCTGCGTGACCGGTTTGGTTCAATCATAAGGTATTGTCCGGCTTTCAAATACTGGTTGGTATATGACGGTTGCTGCTGGAAGAGAGAAACCGGAGAACTTATGCAGTTTGCTATAAAAACAGCAAGAGACATGCTCGCAGAAGCAAGCCGGATAGAAGATGAAGCCATGAGGAAAGAATTAGTGCGCCATGCCATGCAGTCTGAAAACGCAGGCAGGCTTAAAGCCATGATTGATGTTGCTTCAAACCTTGAAGGCTTGGTAATCATGCCAGATGAGCTGGATGCAGATATATGGAAGCTGAACTGTAAGAATGGTGTCGTAAATTTAAAGACAGGGGAGCTCCTTCCTCATAAGCGGGAGTACTATATGAGCAAAATCTGCCCTGTTGAATATAAACCAAGCAGCAAGGCTCCCAGATGGATGGATTTTCTGAATACCATTACGGGAGGAAGCAACGAGCTTGTAAGATACCTTCAAAAAGCTGTAGGCTCATCTTTAAGCGGAGATATTTCAGAGCAAGCCTTATTCGTCCTTTATGGAACAGGAGCAAACGGAAAAAGCACATTTCTAAACACCATCTCCGAACTGTTGGGAGATTATGCAAGAAATACTCCGTCCGAAACCTTTATGGCTAAAAGAATAGAAGCGATAGGAAATGATATCGCAAGTAAAGAAACCGTTTACAAGTACGACAGCAGAGGTAATTTAATTTCAGAAACAGACCCTGAAGGCAATACGAAGAGTTATAAATATGATTCAATGGGAAATAAAATTTCCGAAACGGATGCCAACGGAAATGAAGTTTTATACAAATATAACAGTAATGGTTGTATGACGTCAAAAACAGAGATTGACAAAGTTACCGGAAAAGAAATTAAGACAGAATATATTTATGACTCAATGAACCGGCTTATAGGAATGATTGACGGCAACGGAAAAAGTATAAGAATTGAGTACAATGCGGCAGGACAGCAATCAGCCCTTATTGATAAAACCGGCAACAGAACGGAATATGAGTATGATGCCTTTGGAAATCTTATACTTGTTAGATATGCTGACGGTACCACTGAAAAGTCTACTTATGATGCAGAAGGAAGAGAGACTTCATCAACGGACAGATTGGGCAGAACCACAAGGTATGAGTATGATAAACTGGGAAGGTTGATAAAGACTATAAACCCTGACGGTTCTTGTGTTGAAAATGAATATGACCCGTTAGGCAGGATAATATCCGTAAAAGATGAGCGGGGAAATGTAACAAAATATAAGTATGATGAAGTTGGCAATACAACTGAAGTTATTGACGCCCTTGGAAACGTGACAAAATATGAGTATGACAAAAACGGCAACAGGACAAAAATGATTGATGCCAACGGAAATGTTATTACCTTTGAATACGACAGCGACAATAACCCGGTAAGAACTATTTTCCCGGACGGCACTTATACATCTTATGAATACAACAGCATAGGTCAAAAAATATCAGAGCGGGATCAGGCAGGGTTAATTACGGTTTATGAATATGATGCAGCAGGAAGGGTTACAAAGGTTATTGACCCGTTAGGAAATGAAACCTGCTTTGAGTATGATGCTAAGGGAAATAGAATTTCCCAGACGGATGCCAATGGAAACAAAGTGAGATTTGAATATGACAAAATAGGAAATGTAACAAAGCAAATACTACCGTTAGGCTATGAAGAAGTAATCACATATGATGGTGAAGGCAGGGTAACGTCAAAAACAGATTTTAACGGCAATAAAATAGAATTTGAATACGATGTCGATGGAAACCTGATAAAGAAAACATATCCTGACGGAAAGAGTGAAGTTTACACATACACCCTTTCAGGACAAAGGGAGTCAGTTACTGATGAAAGGGGTACTACCTATTATGAATATGACCTGATGGACAGATTAATAAAACAAATAAATCCGGATGGAACCCAAATAACGTATACATACGACAAAGCCGGCAATTGTACAAGTGTTACCGTTCCGTCAGGCACCACATATTACACATATGATGAGTTAAACAGGCTAAAGTCCGTTACAGACCCGGACGGAAACACAACTACTTATACATACGATGCCATAGGCAACAGAAAAAGCGTTACTTATCCTAATAAAACAACAACCGAATATGAATATGACTATTTAAGCAGATTGATATCCCTGCTAAACCGCAATGAAGCAGGGGAAATAATTTCATCGTATAAATATACCCTTGGTCCTGCAGGCAACAGAATCAGGACGGAAGAAAACAACGGAAGGGTAATAAAATACACATATGATGATACTTACAAATTAATTAAAGAGGAAATAGAAAACCCTGACGGAGACAAGACAATAATAGAGTATACATATGATGCAGTTGGAAACAGGCTTTCAAAATCCGTAAACGGTGTGGTGACAGAATACACATATGACGAAAACAACAGGCTTATAACCGAAGGGCAGACTGTCTATACCTATGACAAAAACGGAAACACACTGTCTAAAAAGACAAAAACGGGAGAAGAAGTAACATATACATATGATTACAATAACAGGCTTACAAAAGTTAATATTACAGGTGCTAAAGACGCATCCACAGTTGAATATGCTTATAATGTAGATGGCATAAGAGTTCAAAAGGTAGTTGACGGTATAGAGGTAACTAATTATCTGGTTGATGAAAACAGACTGTATGCCCAGGTATTAGAAGAAAGGGACGGCGAAGGCAACTTAACAGTAAGCTATATTTACGGTGACGATTTGATAAGCCAAAAAAGAGGGGATAGTTTTAGTTATTACCACTATGACGGAATAGGAAGTACCAGGGCATTAACCGATATACATGGAAACATAACGGACACATACACATATGACTCCTTTGGAATGCTGACATCCAGGACAGGAACAACAGAAAACGACTATCTCTTTACAGGAGAGCAGTACGATGCAAATGTAAACTTCTACTATTTGAGGGCAAGGTATATGAATCCGGCATTGGGAAGATTCCTGACTATGGATTCATGGGGAGGTATTATAACTGACCCAATTACCCTGCATAAATACCTGTATGCAGATTGTGACCCGGTGAACAAAATCGACCCGTCAGGACATTTTTCGATTTTAGGAACCTTGGCACTTGTAACGTATACAGTCTCAATAGCAGCTATTGCATTACCTGTTTTTGCAGGAATATACCTTACAATAGTAAATAAAGTATCAGTGTTGGATTACATTTCAGCACTGTGTTCGGAAGATGTATGGATAGAGGCGGCCATAGGTATTGGAATGGGAGCAGTATTAGGATTGGGGATTAAGGCAATAGCCAAAAAACTAGCATGTGAAGTGGTGGCATTTATAGGAGTGATTATGTCCCTGTGGAGCCTTTACCAGTCAATTGATTTAAGTATTAATATGATAAAGGGAGGGGTATCACGGGAGCAGGTAGCCAGATACCTGGCAGTACTTACGGCAACGGTAATACTGACTACAATAATAGGAAAGGTATGCTTCACTGAGGATACCCTTATTAAGACGGAGGACGGCTATAAAGAAATCAAAGATATAGAGGTAGGGGATTTAGTTTACTCAGAAGACCCGCTGACAGGAGAAAAAGGACTAAAGAGGGTAACTAATATATTTGTAAATGAAACCAGCGTTATAGTAAGGATTTATGCAGGAGATGAAGAAATAGAAACAACACCCACCCATCCGTTTTGGGTAATAGGAAAGGGATGGGTAGCAGCAGGTGACATAGAAGCAGGAGATAAGGTATACTTATATTCAGGAGAAGGAAGAGAAGTAAAGGAAGTAAGGTTTGAGTATTTAGATACGCCAATAAAGGTATATAACTTTGAAGTTGAAGACTGGCATACATACTTTGTATCAGAGCTGGATGTATTTGTACATAATAGTTGTAAGGGAAAGAGTAATTCTAATGGAAGTTCACAAGCTGATGTATTGGCAAATAATCGTGCACAAGGAAGAGCCTTTGAGCAGCAGGAATTTGCCAAGTTTAGTAGCAACAATACAAATGCTGTAGAACAAATTACAATTAAAACATCTAATGGAACAAAAATACGAGTTGATGCAATTGGGTTAGATGCAAATGGAAATATTGTTATAAATGAGTTTAAATCGTCGACTACAGCACCGTTAACACAAAACCAAAAAATTGGATTTCCTGAATTGTTTAGTGGTGGAGGTACCGTTGTTGGCAAAGAAAAAGGGATGTTTACTGGAGGTTATCAAATATCTCCTGGAATAGAGGTGATAATAGTTAGACCATAAAAAAATCTGATTGATGAAAGGAGTAGTTATGTCAGTAGTTGATATTAACAAAGTTGATGGTATAGGAATAAGCAAAGATGGTAATAAACTTATGCTACTTATTACAGACCATCTTGATTGGACAAATGAGTATGAGCATATAATTCATTTGCAAAATAAGATTAATGCTTATATAAATTTTTTGGAAACTGAGCAGTATAAAGAGGTATACCCCAATAAGCAATTTGAGCATTATTGTATTGAAATCCACTTTAAATATGAATTGTCTTCAAATTGCTTGAAGTTTATTAATGTAGTCAATGAACAGCTTAAAAAAAATCACATTACTATTGAAACAATAGTTGTATAATTTTGAGGAGTGATAAGATGACAAAAGAGGAAAAGGAAGTTTTAAAAGAAATCCAGAAGGCAGTAAAGCGTGGTATTAAACAAAATGTAAGCCGAGCAGAATGCAAATTGGTATCAAACAGCATTTATAAAAAACTCGATGATTATTTTATAAGTGCGATATACTTTGTGCATTTCAGTTATAATCAGTACAAATTAACTCTTCGGTACAATATTAAGCTATACTGCTACGATAATATATTTTGGGATGTTATAGACATGAAAGAGAACGCATTCCAAAAAGACAGCTTAAGAGCAAATGGTGCATATGTTGCACCTTCCATACAGTGGGACGAAAAAACATATACAATAACAAACATAAATGAAGCGGAACTAGTTTGTATCGAGGCGATTAATGACTTTAATATTCAGAGTAAAATAATTATAAATAAAATCTTATCCGAATATGGTAGTTTTGATTCCTATGTTTTAAAACAAGAAGGAATAATGGATGAGAAGCTACTTAAAATGCTGGCTTATATTAATATGAAAAAGTATGAAGCCGCTGAAATTATTGCTAATACAGAATTAGAACAAGGACGAGGAGGTAGATTTCAAAACAAAGGAATTTATATTAATGAATATGTTCTAATGTATTGTAGAGGGAAACAGTTAAAGTAATTGTATATCTGAGGCAATATATCAAAAAGGAAAGCTATAACATCATATAAGCTTATGTGGATAATTATTAACCCTTGCATAGCTAATAACGGTGTTATAGCTTTCTTTTGTCTATAATTATGTGTTGTAAACATAAATACCTGTATGTAGATTTGGACCTGGTGAAAAAAATTGGCCAGCCAGGATACTTCTTAATTTTAGGAGTAATGACGGCGATAACGGTTACTACTGCAATAGCTTCTATAGCAATATCTATTTTCACGGGAGTATACCTTGCAGTTCTATGTTCGGAAGAAGACTCTATAACTAGGGAAAAGAGACTTAAAAAGTAACGAAGGTATTTGTAAATGAAACCAGCGTTATAGTAAGGATTTATGTAGGAGATGAAGAAATAGAGACAACACCGACCCATACGTTTTGGGTAATAGGAAAAGGCTGGGTAGCAGCAGGTGACATAGAAGCAGGAGATAAGGTATACTTATATTCAGGAGAAGGAAAAGAAGTAAAGGAAGTAAAGTTTGAGTATTTAGATACACCAATAAAAGTATATAATTTTGAAGTTGAAGACTGGCATACCTACTTTGTATCAGAGCAGGATGTATTTGTACATAATAGTTGTAAGGGTAAGGGAACGGAAAAACCTGAAGAATTTGTAAATTTAGCAAGCGATTCTAGAACAAACCATATTCTTTATGGGATGAAACAGGTGGAGGACATTTGTGGCCTGGAAAGTCCGGTAAATCGGTATTCCCAGAATCATGGGATGCTAATAAGGTAATGCATAATGTGTCTGATATTGCAACAGAACCGGAAATAATTTAAAAAAAAGGAAGAGTTATTAATAGTATACAAAGATATGAGGTTGTTGGTATAAGGGATGGTATAAAAATAAAAGTTATAACAGATGGTATAGACATAATTACTGCCTTTCCTATATATTAAGGAGGATGTTACATGGACTTTAATAAAATTTTAGTTATTGCGAAAAGAAATAATTTACCACATAACGACATTGAAACTATTAGAGAGTATCTCGAACATAGAGAGTGGGGAATTGCTTTTGAACAACTTTGTAGTGCAATTGAAGATGAAGAAATAGTTATAACAGAAGATGATTATGCATTGATTGAAGAGATTGGAAATATTATGAATATGGATAAAAAATTGTGGAGATGTTTAAAACATAAGAAATAAGTGTAAATAAAGATTAACTTAGTAGTTATTCAAGTTTATAATACAATAATTACATGGATTGAATAATTCAAATTATAAATCAATCACATTTTTACTGTTAATAAGCCATACACTTTTTGTACGCTAAAACTAATTTTTTCCAGGATTAGTCAAGATGTTTAAAATAAATGAAGTGTAGTGAGATATTTAAAAATTTAAAAAGACAAATACGGGAGAAGAGGTAACCTATACATATGATTACAATAACAGGCTTGTAAAGGTTGCAATTACAGGAGCTAAAGACGCATCCACAGTTGAATATGCTTATGATGTGGATGGTATAAGAGTTCAAAAGGTAGTTGACGGAACGAATATAACTAATTATCTGGTTGATGAAAACAGACTGTATGCCCAGGTATTAGAAGAAAGGGACGGCGAAGGCAACTTAACAGTAAGTTATGTTTACGGTGACGATTTGATAAGCCAAAAAAGAGGGGATAGTTTTAGTTATTACCACTATGACGGAATAGGAAGTACCAGGGCATTAACCGATATACATGGAAACATAACGGACACATACACATATGACTCCTTTGGAATGCTGACATCCAGGACAGGAACAACAGAAAACGACTATCTCTTTACAGGAGAGCAGTACGATGCAAATGTAAACTTCTACTATTTAAGAGCAAGGTATATGAATCCGGCATTGGGAAGATTCCTGACAATGGATTCATGGGGAGGTATTATAACTGACCCAATTACCCTGCATAAATACCTGTATGCAGATTGCGACCCGGTAAATAAAATTGACCCGTCAGGACACTTTTCGATTTTAGGAGTAATGACGGCGATAACAATTACTGCCACAATAGCTTCCATAGCAATACCTGTTTTCACGGGAATATACCTTGCAATAGTAAATAAAGTATCAGTGTTGGATTACATTGCAGCACTGTGTTCGGAAGATGTATGGATAGAGGCGGCCATAGGTATTGGAATGGGAGCAGTATTAGGATTGGGGATTAAGGCAATAGCCAAAAAACTAGCATGTGAAGTGGTGGCATTTATAGGAGTGATTATGTCCTTGTGGAGTCTCTATCAGTCAATTAATTTAAGTATTGACATGATAAATGGAGGAGTGTCACGAGAGCAGGTAGCCAGATACTTAGCTGTACTTACAGCAACAGTAATATTGACTACAATAATAGGGAAGGTATGTTTTACTGAGGATACCTTGATTAAGACGGATGATGGTTATAAGGAAATTAAGGATATAGAGGTAGGGGATTTAGTCTACTCGGAAGATCCACTAACAGGAGAGAAGGGACTTAAGAAAGTAACAAATGTATTTGTAAATGAAACTAGCGTTATAGTGAGGGTGTTTGTAGAAGATGAAGAAATAGAGACAACACCAACCCATCCATTTTGGGTAATAGGAAAAGGCTGGGTAGCAGCAGGTGACATGGAAGTAGGAGATAAGGTATACTTATATTCAGGTGAAGGAAGAGAAATAAAGGAGTTAAAGTTTGAGCATTTAGATTCACCAATAAAGGTATACAACTTCGAAGTTGAAGACTGGCACACATATTTTGTATCAGAGCAGGATGTATTTGTACATAATAGCTGTGGGGGTAATAACCTTATTGATGGTGAAAATATGACAACCAATCAAGCACTGAGTGGAGCAGATAATTTTCTTGGGGCAGGGTATCAAGAGGTGGCACCAGGAGTTTTTCGTTCGAAAGATAGATTACGACAGATAAGGATGACGAATTCAGATATTACGGGTGCACATGGTGGTGGTCCTCATATGAATTTTGAAATTGGTAAGTCAATTACTAACCCAAATGGAAGAGTGACGTTTAAAGTAACTGACAACATTCATATTTATCTAACAGATTAAAGGAGGAAAAATTGTTGAATGAAAAAATTAAAGAACTGAAAATGTGTTACAAAAAACTCTTTGGAGAGGGCATTTATAGTAAGTGCTATATTGAAGTAACGGATAGAGATGAGATCGTATTATCCGCTAATAAAGAAGGATTACTATTACTGGTAGAAGAAATTATTACACTTTGTGAGAATGAGCAATTGGGAAGTCATTATCATTTGGATGGAGCAGGAATGGCGAATAAATGCGATAAACCTTTAGTTATACAGCTTATCAAGGCTCCGTGGCAAAATGATTGAGTTTGTACCTATTTTTACATATTTCAATTAAAAACCAGAGGGGTCAGCAATGACTCCTCTAAAACCTTTGAAACAATACGTTATTTTATAAAATTCAACTCCCATTATGACCCCTTTGTTGCAAAGACAATTTTAACGCTAATTCTAACGCCTATATGATTTCAGCACACTCAGGGTTGAAGGTATAGAATGGGTAGATTCAGGGAGGTTTGAAAACTGATGACAGGTTTGTAATATACTCAGGGGACATACTTAAGGTAAAGAAAGCCTTTGGTGAGTATCTGAACATACTACTAAAATTGTATAATTTTGAAGAATTACGTAAATATACCGTTAGGTTTTTTATAATTAATTAATGTGGTAATTTTAAATTTTAATACTAACTAATTAAGAAATCAAGGGGGTAAAGTTTGAACATTTAGATTCACCAATAAAGGTATACAATTTTGAAGTTGAAGACTGGCACACCTACTTTGTGTCAGATCAGGATGTATTTGTACATAATAGTTGTGGAGGCAAATATCCAAAAGATTTTCAATCCAATAAGACAGCACAAAAAGGTGCGAAATTTAACAGCCAAGGAGAAGCACGTTCAATTGCAAGAACAAAGGTTGGGAGAGATCCTGTAAATATTGGAGATAATAAACTGAGAAGTCAAAACGGTAAATGGCAATATCGTAGTGAGCCAGGAGAATTATCAGGTCATGGGAAAGGGCAACCTCATATTCACTTAGAGAAGCTCGATCCAATTACAGGAGAAATAATAGAAAACTGGCATTTATATTGGTAGTGATGAAAGGGGTTTTTTTAGTGAAAAGATATACTAGTATTACTGGAGAGATGTTATTAAAAAGTTATGAATCAAAGTCTTGGGAATTAATAATTGAAATAAATCCAGAAGACATTGTTTCATTTTATATGGAACTCCAGCTACTTAAGTCAGAATTATGTGAAACTGTTACAATAAAATCTTCAAGTACTTTTTGTGATGTTAATATAAGCATGTCAGATGTGGGAAATGATTCTATAATTAAGGTTATTGATAAAAGTTACAAAGTACGCTTAAGTAATAATTCTGTTGATGTAATTTTAGCATTTATCCTTAAATATTATAAAGATTTTTGTGCACCTGTTAGTCATTTGCATATTGAATTGTCTGATAATAAAATATTAGGAGTGGATGGTTCATTGACTATAATTGCTAGTAATTCAGCAAAACCTATAAGTGGAGATGATGCAAAAAAGCTTTTGGGAATAGATTAATAAATAGTAAAATTATTAATTCTAAAAATGCAGTAAAATGCAATTAGAAGAGAGTAACAAATGTATTTGAAAATGAAACTAGCGTTATAGTAAGGATGTTTGTAGAAGATGAAGAAATAGAGACAACACCAACCCATCCATTTTGGGTAATAGGAAAAGGCTGGGTAGCAGCAGGTGACATGGAAGTAGGAGATAAGGTATACTTATATTCAGGTGAAGGAAGAGAAATAAAGGAGTTAAAGTTTGAGCATTTAGATTCACCAATAAAGGTATACAACTTCGAAGTTGAAGACTGGCACACATATTTTGTGTCAGAGCAGGATGTATTTGTACATAATGCGTGTGGAGGCAAGGGAGCAGATGGAAAAGGAAGATCGGGTAATAAGTTAAAACCCGATGCAGAAGCTACAGGTCCTCATACGACATTTAAAAGAGATCCTAATACGGGGAAAATAACCAATTATGAAACATGGGGAAAAACTGACCCAAGAAACCCCAATCCTTTTGAAAGTAAAATAAGGTTTGACGGAACAGGTAAACCACATTTTAATAAAGTTACAGGAGAAAAACTATTACCACACGTTCATGATAAAACTATCCTAGGGGGTGTTAGGGAACCATTTCTATGGGAAATACCTTTCGGATACTAAAACAAAAGGAGGATAAATTCATGGATTTAATTAAGTGGATAGAAGAATGGTATTTAAGCAATTGTAATAATGACTGGGAACATTGTTATGGAGTTAAAATAGATAATATTGATAATCCAGGATGGACAATTAATATTGATTTAATTGATACGCCTTTGGAAAATAAAGATTTTAAAAAGGTTGAATTTAACAGGGATAAAAACGATTGGTTCATATGTAAAGTTAAAAACAATGTTTTCCAATGTATTGGTGGCCCTAGAAATCTCGGAGAAATGTTATCTGTATTTAAACAGTGGGTCGAAAGTAATTAATAAAAATTAATATGATAAAATGGTACGGTACTATAATGGAATAAGAATTGAAGTACATATAAGAAACTATTGTGCAGTGTTGAGGTGATTTTTTTTAGGAGCAATTATGTCCCTGTGGAGTAGTAGATTTAAGTATTGATATAATAAACGGTGTGGGATTCCAATAGCAGGAAGCCAGATATTTAGTTAAAAGCACAGCTAAATATCTGGCTTAAATAATAGAGAAGATATGTTTTGCGGAAGATACTCTGATTAAAACAGAAGATGGCTACAAAAAAACAACACCAACCCATCCATTTTGGGTAATAGGAAAAGGCTGGGTAGCAGCAGGTGACATGGAAGTAGGAGATAAGGTATACTTATACTCAGGTGATGCGAGAGAAATAAAGGAGTTAAAGTTTGAGCATTTAGATTCACCAATAAAGGTATACAACTTCGAAGTTGAAGACTGGCACACCTACTTTGTATCAGAGCAGGATGTATTTGTACATAATAGCTGTGGAGATAAATCTAGAAATAAGCCTAAACAATCGGGACACCCCAATTCTGTTGAGATTCAAAGAGATGCAAATGGGAATATTACAAAATATACTGAATTTGGACCAAACGGAGAATTTGTAAAAGAAGTGAGGATAACAGGAAAGGAACACGGTAATATTCCTAGACCAAATGTTAAAATACCAGATTTCAACACGAATCCCAAAACAGGTGAAACTTTTTTAAATCGTTACATAGTGAGAGCAATTGAAGAATGGGAACTGCCCAAATAATATATGGGCAGTACAGTTATCAAGATTAATGATGTTTAAAAACAAAGATATTTGAAAAAAATAAATTTTATAGAAAAAGGTGATTTTATGAGCTTATTTAAAGATGAAATAGTGGGAGAGTTTTTGGAATGGAAAAATGCTAATCCCGATAATTTTACATGGTGGAATTTTGTAAATATAAAAGCTGATATAGATACTGCATTGGCGTTTGCTAAATTTTATTCTCCAGAATTATTGGAGATTGAAGGATATTGTTTATTAAAAGATAAATTTTCTCCAAATGTTTTTGAAGGTTGGAAAAGATCGTGTCAAAATAATAAAGAATGTGTAGAGAAAATGATGAACATTTATCAAATAAGAGACTTTTTTCATATTAATACTATTGATTCAGAAAACGAAAACGAAAAATTTAAAGCATTGGGAAGGATTTTGAAATTTTTTTGGGAAATATCTTTTGAAAAAAACTATCCTGAAAAAAAATTAAAGGTGCATCTTTTTGAAGAAGATGATGGGGAATTTTTTATTACAGTTTATAGTTTGTGATTTATATTAATATATTTATTGGTAGATTTTTAAAAATTAATTAATTGGGTAATTTTAAAATCCAATACCAACTCATCCATTTTGGGTAATAGGAAAAGGCTGGGTGTTAGCGTAAAGTTATTGTAGGGAATGAGACATAAAATACCATATATAATTGAAAAGAAGATGACATCCTGTTAAGATATTAATTAACCAAAAATAATAAATAGAAAGGATGACATCTTCTATGTATAATAGTATACAACATTTTAATGAATTTGGGGTAAAAAGAATTAAAAAAAAGATAAAAAATTTTATTGAAGAAGGAAAAGACTTAGCTGATCTTGTTCTTGGTCTAAAAGAAGATTTATTTAAACTTGGACGCGATATACTTAAAGAAGTGCTTGAAGATATGGATGAATATTTCCGTAACTGTGAAATAAGGAAACAGTATTGGGAAATTATAAGAAAAGATAAAACAGCTATTTTAACGACATTTGGAACACTAAGTTATAACAGGACATATTTTAAGCATAAGGAAAATGGTAATAGACAACACCTAGTCGACAGGATTGTAGGTGTAGAACCACATGACAGAGTAAGTGCCGATGTTGTAATTAATGCAATAGATGAAGCAGCTGACAGCAGCTACAGAAAGGCAGGAGAAAAGGCGACATATATTGATGAAATCAGCAAACAAGCAGTGATGAATAAAATACATAATATTGAAATAGTTGAGCCTGAAATAAAAGTAGATAAAAAGAGAGAAGTAAAAATATTGTATGTTGAGGCCGATGAGGACCATGTAGCATTACAACAAAAAAGTATATTGAGACAGAATGAGAAGGGCAAGAGAAATACAATTATGCCAAAACTTGTATATGTGCATGAGGGAATTGACTTTGAAAAAAGTAATAAGAAGAGAAAAGTATTAAAGAATGTTCGATATTTTGGGGGTGTGTATAATAATTCAGAAAATTTGTGGCTTGAAGTATCGGAATACATATATAAACAATATGACGTTGATTTTTTAGAGACGGTGTATATATTAGGAGATGGGGCGTCATGGATAAGGCAAGGAGTTAACTGGCTTTCAAAAAGTAAATTTGTACTTGATAGATACCATCTTCAAAAATACGTAAGAGTTGCAACCACACATTTAAATGATGAAGCAATAAGCCAAGATTTACAGGACGCATTGAATTTATCTGATAAAAAAAAGCTAACAAAGGTTTTTAAAAAGATAATCGAAAAGACAGGCGATAATGAAAGTAAAATAAAGGCTATAAAAAATGCAAAGCGATATATTTTAAATAATTGGGATGGTATAGAAATAAGGTCAAACAGAGGAATAGTGGGTTGTAGTGCTGAAGGTCATGTGAGTCATGTATTTTCATCCCGTTTAAGTTCAAGACCTAAAGGCTGGTCGAGAAAAGGTGTAGAAAAGATGTCAAAGCTGATAATATACAAGAAGAATGGCGGTAAGGTATATGACATAGTTATGGCACAAAAACAAAAAAAGTTAGCAGCTAGTAGGCAAGAAATTCAGGAAAAATTAATTAAGGAATTAAAGAAGTCATCAAACAGGTATGAGAGTGTATGGAATAGTAATTTAACTGTTATTCATAAGGGGTGTAAAACTGGTTTATATAAAGAATTAAGGCGTATTATAGGTATATGCGGATAGGGATGAGGTAATAATAAAGCAAAAATTACGGGAAAGTTTACAAGTAAGCCTATCCAATAGGAATTATACATATCTAAAAAAAGACAAAGAAAAAGAAAAAACATAAAAAAAGAAAAAGAAAAGAAAAAAGCAAAACTTTAGTACCATGACCCGCGAAGCCCTACTACTTGTCAAGGCCGGGCTTTGCCCGCTTGTTTTAGCCTTGACAAAATGGAAAATGGTACAATAGAAATACTTTTTTCTTTTAAAAGTAGCGTTAAAATGTGAAGGAACATAGATAACAAAATGTACTGATTTGTGACAATCATTGAGTAAAATGGATTCTTTATAGGAAGAAAGAGTTATATGGTATAATAGAGAATAAGTTAGAGGAGTTATAAAAGAAAATAATTAGCTCAGCATGCAAATTATGCAAAATACTCTCGTTACTAAGAGACCGTTATTTGAAATAGTTGTATAAAAAATGGGATGCCATCTACTTTTCTTTTTCCTACAATAAATTGACGCTATCATGAATTCTTTATAGAAAGAAAGAGTTATATGGTATAATAGACAATAAGTTAGAGGAATTATAAAAGAAAATAAGGCTCAAAATGATGTAAAACACTTTCGTTACTAAGAGACCGTTATTTGAAATAGTTGCACAAATAAAAAATGGGATGCCATCTACTTTTCTTTTTCCTACAATAAATTGACGCTATCGGGATGGGTAGCAGCAGGTGACATAGAAGCAGGAGATAAGGTATACTTATATTCAGGAGAAGGAAGAGAAGTAAAGGAAGTAAGGTTTGAGTATTTAGATACGCCAATAAAGGTATATAACTTTGAAGTTGAAGATTGGCATACATATTTTGTATCAGAGCAGGATGTATTTGTACATAATAGTTGTAAGGGTAAGGGAAATAGCAGAACTAGTTCAAAATATGAAGATATTACATCTAAACGCAGTCGTTACACCAACAAATCAACAGATGTAACTAAAGTGGAATTTGAAAAAAATTTATTAGAAAATGGTTGGACTAAGTCTATAAGTAAGGATGGTAAAACGATAATTCTTGAGAAAGATGGAGCAAAATATGTGCTTCGAGATTTTTCTAAATCAACTGGTGGACCAACAGCGGATTTTTATAAAGCAGGAAGTAAGTCCTTTTATATAAAGATAAGGTTGGGTGGAAATTAGTATGAACGTGAAGAACTTATTTATATACGATGTGGATGAGTATAAAAAATTTATTAATTTAATTAATAATGTATTCAAAACATCTGTTGATCTTCCTGAAAATATTTTTAGGGATTGCTACAATAACTTTTTATTTGAAGAATTTGATTGGACAATGACTGAAGAATTTTCTGAAAAGCTAAAGCAATTGACAAAAGAGACAAATGACCCATTTGTATTAACTGCAGTAATAGAGCCAGACCCATTTGATTATTATTTAAATGAATTTGGCTATTTTAATTGGTTTAAAATACCTACTGATGAATTAGGAAAATATTATTTAGAGGCTTTAATGCATTATCCGGAGGAAAGTGTTGCAGATAGTATTCTTTATAATTCGCAAAAAATTGTTTGGATTGTTCCGTCAGCAAAATGGGCGATTTGGGGAGATAGGAGCTATGAGATTTGTATTTTTGGATGTCAGGTGGGATATCAAATAAAAAATGCTCACACTTTAAAAACTTGGGAAACAGTAGAAAATGCATTGGAGTTTTGGATAAAATTATCTTTTAAGGATCAAATTATTTCAAAAGATTTTAGACAACAGATGATTTATAATTATAAAAAGTAAGGGCAAAAAAGAAATACTTAAGTGCTTAACTGTAAATACTAATTTTTTTATTATATAACATTAAATAAAAGATAGTGTAAATATAACAAAACAAATTTTTGAAATTTAGTTAAAATCCTCAAAACAAATGATATAGTGAGATATTTAAAAAATATATAAGAAAAAACAGAGAAAGAAGTAACATATACACATGATTACAATAACAGGCTTACAAAAGTTAACATTATAGGAACTAAAGACGCATCCGTAGTTGAATATGCTTATGATGTAAATCGTATAAGAGTTCAAAAGATAGTTGGCGGCACAGAGGTAACTAATTATCTGGTTGATGCAAACAGACTGTATGCTCAGGAATTAGAGGAAAGGGACGGCAATAAAGGCTACTGCCACAATAGCTTCCATTGCAATACCTGTTTTTGCAGGAATATACCTTACAATAGTAAATAAAGTATCAGTGTTGGATTACATTTCAGCACTGTGTTCGGAAGATGTATGGATAGAGGCGGCCATAGGTATTGGAATGGGAGCAGTATTAGGATTGGGGATTAAGGCAATAGCCAAAAAACTAGCATGTGAAGTGGTGGCATTTATAGGAGTGATTATGTCCCTGTGGAGCCTTTACCAGTCAATTGATTTAAGTATTAATATGATAAAGGGAGGGGTATCACGGGAGCAGGTAGCCAGATACCTGGCAGTACTTACGGCAACGATAATACTGACTACATTAATAGGAAAGGTATGTTTCACTGAGGATACCCTTATTAAGACGGAGGACGCTATAAAGAAATCAAAGATATAGAGGTAGGGGATTTAGTTTACTCAGAAGACCCGCTGACAGGAGAAAAAGGACTAAAGAGAGTAACCAATGTATTTGTAAATGAAACCAGCGTTTTAGTAAGAATTTATGTAGAAGATGAAGAAATAGAGACAACACCGACCCATCCGTTTTGGGTAATAGGAAAGGGATGGGTAGCAGCAGGTGACATAGAAGCAGGAGATAAGGTATACTTATATTCAGGAGAAGGAAAAGAAGTAAAGGAAGTAAGGTTTGAGTACTTAGATACACCAATAAAGGTATACAACTTTGAAGTTGAAGACTGGCATACATATTTTGTATCAGAGCAGGATGTATTTGTACATAATAGTTGTAAGGGTAAGGGAACGAGTAAGACTACAGGATACAGATATGTAAGTGAAGGGGAATTAAATGTTATAAAAAAGACAGGTACAATACCAAATACTGATAGGGCAGGAAACCTTAAAGATGTGTTTGTATCTCCCAATAAGTATAATACAGTTTCAGGCGCAGAAAAAGGTTTGCAGATAGGAAAACAAAATCCATTTGGTGCAACAGATTCTCCTATGTATAGAGTGGAATTTGATATGAGTGCAGTAAAATTTAAGTACGGTGGAAATGTTCAAGGCGGTACAGGAATTGAGCTTATTACCGAACAGGTAATACCTGTTGATTTGTCAAAAATATTTAGGTTAAGGTAGGTGCTATATGAGTATATTCCCCGATAATATAACAATAAAGATATTAGATAAGATAAGAAATACATCAGTAGCTGGAATAGCAGCAAAGGTAAGATTGTTTTCTAACCATAAGAACGATTATTACTTTATATTGCCACTTTCAGATGATAAAGGCCGCATTGTTATCACAAAGAGGTGGTTGAGCGAAGAAATTAAAAAAGAAAAAAATATGTTCATAATGGATTATTCATCGGAGTTAGAAGACTGTAAATCGCAGATAGAAATAATTATACTAGATAAAAACTCACTTTCACGAGCAATATCAGCCATGGAATTATACCAAGATGAATTAGATATTAGTGATGAAGATATTTTGAAATATAAAAATGCTAGTAATTATAAATACACTGCTAGAAGTGAAGTTTTTATACTAGATTCATCAAAATCTGATATAGAAATAAATATGAGCATAGAAGAGCAGGGTATACAAACGTAAAAATTTACTTGGTCAGTATAATAGCTATTTGAAGACGGTTATCTATAAACAGGTAGCCGTCTTTCCTTCTGCTTAAAAATAAATAGTAGATACATTAATAGAAGATTAGTACTTATATTTAAAACATAATGTGATACATTTAATCTATCAAATAACAAAGGAGGCTATATAAATGCCGGATTTAATCAATATTAGACTCACAAAGGACAGCAGAACATGACTATCAAACGCTGGGCGCAGGACGCTGCCAAAGCAGCAGTGTGGGGAAGTAATCCCGAAGTACTTATCGAGTTTTCAACTACAGAGGCTGGCACAATACCACCAAAGGAACTGTATGAAATGGCTTATCAGTTAGCTTTTGATACAGAAGCGAAGGAGCGTGCGGCAATGTTGCAGAATAAAATTTCCGCAGGTATTCCGCTTAAGAATGAAGATGACAAAGCTTTCTATGAAAAGTATAGGCATAAGTATGGCAGTGTTCAAAAAGAGCAGGAGGATGATTCCTTTGCATACTGGGAAAGTGAAATGACAGAGATAGAAGCTTTGGAGAAATTCAAAGGGGGTAAAGGTAATGACAAAAAGAAACAAAATGTATACTGTGAGATGCCCCGCTGCAATCACAGAGTATTTGATGCCGATTATGCTGATGTTGAAATCAAATGCCCTGAGTGTAGGAAAGTCTTTGAAGTCAAATAATCCTTGTTCCAGTAACGCAAAGGACTACCTTTCAATCGGACTTGCCAGGATGCTGTGTTCAAGGCTCTTTGGAACGGTGAATACCAAAGCGACAAATGCACCAGTGAGAGTGAAGCCGACCTTGCACTAATGGGTAAGCTGCTGTACTGGTGCTCCGTAATGCAGATGCAGCCATTGAAGCCTTTATAAATTAACCCTATGAAGCAGCGAAAGATACTATACCGAAGGTTATTGACCCGTTAGGAAATGAAACCTGCTTTGAGTATGATGCTAAGGGAAATAGAATTTCCCAGACGGATGCCAATGGAAACAAAGTGAGATTTGAATATGACAAAATAGGAAATGTAACAAAGCAAATACTACCGTTAGGCTATGAAGAAGTAATCACATATGATGGTGAAGGCAGGGTAATGTCAAAAACGGATTTTAACGGCAGCAAAATAGAATTTGAATACGATGTCGATGGAAACCTGATAAAGAAAACATATCCTGACGGAAAGAGTGAAGTTTACACATACACCCTTTCAGGACAAAGGGAGTCCGTTACTGATGAAAGGGGTACTACCTATTATGAATATGACTTGATGGACAGATTAATAAAACAAATAAATCCGGATGGAACCCAAATAACGTATACATACGACAAAGCCGGCAATTGTACAAGTGTTACCGTTCCGTCAGGCACCACATATTACACATATGATGAGTTAAACAGGCTAAAGTCCGTTACAGACCCGGACGGAAACACAACTACTTATACATACGATGCCATAGGCAACAGAAAAAGCGTTACTTATCCTAATAAAACAACAACCGAATATGAATATGACTATTTAAGCAGATTGATATCCCTGCTAAACCGCAATGAAGCAGGGGAAATAATTTCATCGTATAAATATACCCTTGGTCCTGCAGGCAACAGAATCAGGACGGAAGAAAACAACGGAAGGGTAATAAAATACACATATGATGATACTTACAAATTGATTAAAGAGGAAATAGAAAACCCTGACGGAGACAAGACAATAATAGAGTATACATATGATGCAGTTGGAAACAGGCTTTCAAAATCCGTAAACGGTGTGGTGACAGAATACACATATGACGCAAACAACAGGCTTATAACCGAAGGGCAGACTGTCTATACCTATGACAAAAACGGAAACACACTGTCTAAAAAGACAAATACAGGAGAAGAAGTAACATATACATATGATTACAATAATAGGCTTACAAAAGTTAATATTACAGGTGCTAAAGACGCATCCACAGTTGAATATGCTTATAATGTAGATGGTATAAGAGTTCAAAAGGTAGTTGACGGAACGAATATAACTAATTATCTGGTTGATGAAAACAGACTGTATGCCCAGGTATTAGAAGAAAGGGACGGCGAAGGCAACTTAACAGTAAGCTATATTTACGGTGACGATTTGATAAGCCAAAAAAGAGGGGATAGTTTTAGTTATTACCACTATGACGGAATAGGAAGTACCAGGGCATTAACCGATATACATGGAAACATAACGGACACATACACATATGACTCCTTTGGAATGCTGACATCCAGGACAGGAACAACAGAAAACGACTATCTCTTTACAGGAGAGCAGTACGATGCAAATGTAAACTTCTACTATTTGAGGGCAAGATATATGAATCCGGCATTGGGAAGATTCCTGACTATGGATTCATGGGGAGGTATTATAACTGACCCAATTACCCTGCATAAATACCTGTATGCAGATTGTGACCCGGTAAATAAAATCGACCCGTCAGGACACTTTTCGATTTTAGGAACCTTGGCACTTGTAACGTATACAGTCTCAATAGCAGCTATTGCATTACCTGTTTTTGCAGGAATATACCTTACAATAGTAAATAAAGTATCAGTGTTGGATTACATTTCAGCACTGTGTTCGGAAGATGTATGGATAGAGGCGGCCATAGGTATTGGAATGGGAGCAGTATTAGGATTGGGGATTAAGGCAATAGCCAAAAAACTAGCATGTGAAGTGGTGGCATTTATAGGAGTGATTATGTCCCTGTGGAGCCTTTACCAGTCAATTGATTTAAGTATTAATATGATAAAGGGAGGGGTATCACGGGAGCAGGTAGCCAGATACCTGGCAGTACTTACGGCAACGATAATACTGACTACAATAATAGGAAAGGTATGTTTCACTGAGGATACCCTGATTAAGACGGAGGACGGCTATAAAGAAATCAAAGATATAGAGGTAGGGGATTTAGTTTACTCAGAAGACCCGCTGACAGGAGAAAAAGGACTAAAGAGGGTAACTAATATATTTGTAAATGAAACCAGCGTTTTAGTAAGGATTTATGTAGGAGATGAAGAAATAGAAACAACACCGACCCATCCATTCTGGGTAATAGGAAAAGGCTGGGTAGCAGCAGGTGACATAGAAGCAGGAGATAAGGTATACTTATATTCAGGAGAAGAAAGAGAAGTAAAGGAAGTAAGATTTGAGTACTTAGATACACCAATAAAGGTATACAACTTTGAAGTTGAAGATTGGCATACATATTTTGTATCAGAGCAGGATGTATTTGTACATAATAGTTGTGATGTGTCAGATGAAACACTCGAATGGCTAAATAAAGGAGATCCTGAGAATACTGTTTATTATGGAATGCAAAATGAAAAAGGAGCATATACAGGAATTACCAAACAAGATTTAAATAAACGACTGTATCAGCATAACTATAATGGCAAAAATTTTGACAGTTTGTCAGAACAATATGTTGGACTTACAAGAAACCAAGCGAGGGCTATAGAACAATATTTTATTGAAAATGGTACTGCCAATGCACTAAATAAGGCTAATAGTATAAGTCCAAAATCAAAATATTACTCAGAAGCTTTGAAATGGGCAAAGAACTTTATTGGAAATTGAAAATGGGAAGAGGAGGATATATATGATTAAGAAAAATGAAAATCCACTAGCGAAGGAATGGGAAAAAAGGTATTCGGAACAACCTGCAGACATAAAACAAAAGCTGGACGAATTGTATCAAATAAATCCCAAGAAATACCAATTACGGGTAATTAAAAAAACGAAAGTAAAGTTAAAAGAGGGGGATGTTTTTGTTTTAAGTCCCAGAGAAAATATTTATTTTTACGGTAAAGTCCTGAAGACAAATATAGATCATAAAGAAAAAGATACTTTTGTACATGGAAAAAATGTAGTATTTATTTTTAAAAATAAAACCACCGTACCCAGTATAGATGATTTTAAACCGGATTATTCCCAATTACTGATTAGACCTGCTATTGTGGATATAAGTTACTGGAATAAAGGTTTCTTTTATAATGTGGGAAATACAGGTATATCTGACTATGAAAAAAATTTAGATTATGGTTTTTATAGAATAGGTATTAAGTCAGATTGGTATTGTAAAGAAGATGGAACTGTGTTAGAAACCAAGCCTAAAATTCTTGGACTTTATGGAATTACGACAATAACTGGGATTGCTCGGCTAGTTGAAAAAGAGTTAATAATTAATCCTAAATTACTGGAGTTTGATTAATTATTTATGATCAGAGAGTTTTGATTAATGAATGTTTATTGAAAACAAATACAAGGAGGAAGTATCATGGATGCAAATAAGTTTTGGGAACTAATTGAAGATAGTAAAAAAAAGAGTGAAGGTGATCCAGAAAAGCAAATTAAGATTTTAGTTTCTAATATTGCAAAGTTACCTGAAGAAGAAATCTATGAATTTGATAGAATATTCAATACATATTACTTTGCTTCATACACATCTGAACTTTGGGCGGCAGCGTATATTATAAATGGTGGATGTTCTGATGATGGATTTGACTATTTTAGAGGATGGTTGATAGCCCAGGGAAGAGAAGTTTACGAAAACGCTCTAAAAGACCCACAGAGTCTTGCTGAAGATATAAGTGAAGATGAGGCCGGTGATATCGAACTTGAAGATATACTGTCTGTTTCTTATGATGCCTACAAACTAAAAACCGGAAAAGATGATTTTTATGACAAAGTTGAAGTATCAGAGTATCCCGAAATAGAATTAAATTGGAGTGAGGATGAAAGAGAGCTGGAGAAAATGTTTCCAAAACTTATAAAGAAATTTTGGAAGTAGATGTTTTATAATTTTGCTTTTGTGTAGTTTTAGCTTAGTAGACACTTAACTGGAGTGAATAACAACATCATGAGAGAAATTTATACTCTTTTGTATTAACAGATTTTGCCTAGTGTTACAGATAAAGATTGTAGTATGCTCATACAAAATAATGGATAAAATTAATAAATTAAGAAGTAACTAGAAAATGCACTTTGCCCTATATAAATACCTGTATGCGTATTGGGACCCGGTAAATAAATTTAACCTGTCAGGACAATTTTCAATTTTAGGGGTAATGAAGGTGATTACGGTTTCTGCCACGATAGTCTCCATAACAATAACTATTTTTCATGGGAACATCATTGTGGTGACAATAATTGTTAGTATTGGATTACCATGTAACATTGTCTTTGGAAGATGTTTGGATAGAGGCGACCATAGGTATTGGATAAACGTGGGAATATCCTAATTAAGACGGATGATGGCTATAAAGAGATTAAGGATATAGAGGTAGGGGATCTGGTTTATTCAGAAGATCCGCTGACAGGAGAAAAGGGACTTAAGAGAGTAACCAATGTATTTGTAAATGAAACCAGCGTTATAGTAAGGATTTATGCAGGAGATGAAGAAATAGAAACAACACCCACCCATCCGTTTTGGGTAATAGAAAAAGGCTGGGTAGCAGCAGGTGACATAGAAGCAGGAGATAAGGTATACTTATATTCAGGAGAAGGAAGAGAAGTAAAAGAAGTAAGATTTGAGTATTTAGATACGCCAATAAAGGTATATAACTTTGAAGTTGAAGACTGGCATACCTACTTTGTATCAGAGCAGGACGTATTTGTACATAATAGCTGCTGAGAAAAGGGAACGTCTAAAACTCAGAAGCCTATTGGAAAAGAATTTGACCCTAAAGGGAAAACAGTACAAGAGGGCATTGATCCAAATACCTTAAAACCTGTAAAGGATCTGGATACACTAGACCCAATTAGGCAAAAGAATGCTATTAAGTATGCGGGAGATAAACCTATCATAGTAGATAGAAATGGCAATGTACTTGATGGTCATCATCGCCTTAAAGATGCTATACAGAATGGCCGTGCTGTAGATGTGCAAATTGGTTATTAGGAGGATAAAAATGAACGAGAAGTATAAAAATGTTACATGCTTTATGTTAGGATTTCAACGCATTTTCATAGTGATTCGTTCAAGTATTAAAAACCCTTATAATATAGGTTTACTTGAAAAAATAAGTAAGTATTGTTTATTATTAAAAGAGGGCCATTCGACTAAATTTGAGACTTTTAAATCGGAAATTATTGAAGTTGTAAAAGAGTATGAGGAAACTAAGAAGTTACTTGAAAATGCACTAAAGGTTTGTGAAATCAGTTTTATTACTAATAATTTATGTGAAATAAACCGCTATTTATCAATTATAAGTGAGACAGCTTTAGAAGCATGTAGACAACTAATACAAAAAAATTTCGATAGAGCATATGATTTGGTTGATGCTATTCATTGTTTGCCAGAGGCATTAATAAGCAAAAAACAATGGAAACCAAAGACATACTGGAAAATATACATTAGACCTTATAGAGAAAAGTGGGATAAGCAGTTTCTTATGGATTATGAAAAAGAATTTTTTAAAGCCGGTTTTTTTAATTTTTTTAGTCATGGGCGTTGAAATAATAAATATTTTAGATATAGATTATACAATTTCAGTTGATATGCTTTCTTTTTCATGTTTGTAATAAATGTTGGGCAGGTATAAAAATAAAAAAATTCCTAATATAAATTGAATTATTATCAATTTATGTTGGGAATTTTTAAAATAAAATCGAACAGAAACAAACGAATATTGGAGAATTATTAAAAAAATTCCCAAAACAAAAAAGAACAATAACCGGTTTTCTAACAAATAGGCACGATGTAAATTTTAGATATCTATTTTTTATATGAATCCGGCATTGGGAAGATTCCTGACAATGGATTCATGGGGAGGTATTATAACTGACCCAATTACCCTGCATAAATACCTGTATGCAGATTGCGACCCGGTAAATAAAATTGACCCGTCAGGACACTTTTCGATTTTAGGAGTAATGACGGCGATAACAATTACTGCCACAATAGCTTCCATAGCAATACCTGTTTTCACGGGAATATACCTTGCAATAGTAAATAAAGTATCAGTGTTGGATTACATTTCAGCATTATGCTCTGAAGATGTATGGATAGAGGCGGCCATAGGTATTGGAATGGGAACGATAGTAGGATTGGGGATAAAAGCAATAGCCAAAAAACTGGCATGCGAAGTAGTGGCATTTATAGGAGTAATCATGTCCCTGTGGAGCTTTTATCAGTCAATTAACTTGAGTATTGAAATGATCAACGGGGGAATGGCGCAAGAACAGGTACCAAGGTATCTGGCAGTACTTACAGAAACGGTAATACTGACTACAATAATAGGAAAGGTATGTTTCACTGAGGATACCCTAATTAAGACGGAGGATGGCTATAAAGAAATTAAAGATATAGAGGTAGGGGATTTAGTTTACTCAGAAGACCCGCTGACAGGAGAAAAGGGACTTAAGAGAGTAACCAATGTATTTGTAAATGAAACCGGCGTTATAGTAAGGATTTATGTAGGAGATGAAGAGATAGAGACAACACCCACCCATCCGTTTTGGGTAATAGGAAAAGGGTGGGTTATACAGTAAAAATACTGTAGAAACTTCTCTGGATAAGTAACTCATAGTTTTCTTCAAAAAACCCGTTCAAATAGAAAGAACGGGTTTTTTTGAAGAATATTGTTTGTTAAAAATTGAATTATTGACTAAAATTAAAAGAAGTAATAATATAAAATAACTAATACAGTAATAATATAAGATAATTAATACGAATATCTTTATAAAGATTACACTCTATAATAAGCGGAAGGGGATAGACAGGAGGATATATATGAATAAAGCAAACATTGCAAGACAGGAACAATCAGAAGATTTAGAAGAATTGAGTGTTTTAGAAAGAATTACAGGAGTTTTTATATCACCTGGGAAAGTAATGAAGTGGCTGGCTAAAAACCCAAAGATACTGTTGCCGATAATAATAAGTGCTATAGTACCTTTGTTTACATTGATTTTAAACTACCCATCTTTTAAAGAAGCGTTGATGACAGCTATAGAAACCGAACTGGCAAATATGGGTGAAGAACTTATTCCGGGAACAGAAAGGATACTGGAGATTTTTTTGGCGGCAGGGGCAATAATGGGAGCAGTGGGAACGGTGCTTTTGGATATATTAACTATCTCTCTGTTATTGTGGGGAATAATAAAATTATTTAAAGGCGGAGGGGAATTAAAGCAATATATATCAATTGTGTCCCATGCAGGATTGATATCACTTTTGGTTTTTATAGTGATATCTGTAGTATCATTTATCATGGGGAAATTTACTTTGGATGTTTCCATAACAAGTTTGGCGGTTATTATACCTGAAAGTTTACAGGGAACTTTTATTTATGGAGTATTAAATAATGTAGAAATTTTTACTATTTGGCAGTATTTTGTCATTGGTATAGGCACTTCAGAAGTGAGTGGTTTTGGCAAAGGCAAATCATATGCAATTGCAGGGGGAGTATACCTTGCAACATTGCTGCTGGCAGGTGTTATGAATGCTGTGTAATGTTACATTACACAGCATATTAATAGGATTTTAATAGGATTGATTAAAAAACATAAGCTTCCTTTTTTATTTATAAAATTATACCTACCGTTTATTTTAACCCTTGCAAGACCGCAACTGAAACTAAATCTTCATCATATGCATAAACAGCCTCCGGCAGCAATATTAACGTTGCCATAATTACAACAAGAAAAATATTTATGAATTTTTTTAGCATATCACAAACTCTTTTTGTATTTATTGACAACATTATACACTGGTTTTATAAACAATGTCATTTTTTATATAGGCTATCACATTCAACCGGTTACTTAACATCAGAGTCCTTATTATTAGAACCGGGGTCTTCATCATTAGAACCGGAGATTTTATCATTATACTTGAGTTTTTTATCACTTTTTTGTTTAATTTTTTTTCTGATAAATCTTTTGTATATAAGAAATACTATGATAAAAATAATTCCAAGGAGAAATAAAGCTGGAAGTGCTGCAACAACACCTATTATAAATTCTGCACAAAAATCAACAACCTCTTCAAAGCTCTCTTATAAAACCTCCTTTTATTTATAAGACGCATGCTAATGTAAAAAGTTCCACCAAAATTGTAAATTAAATTAGTAAATTAGAAAATTTTATAAAGCATAAATTATTTTATTAACCTGTTAAAAAAGAAAGAGACATAAAGTATAATGGTATTAAATATGCCGTATCATTATTTTAAAGGAGCTTAGTAAATATGAGCAGAACAGAAGAAACTTTTACCGGTTATATTGATACTCCCATAGGATTGCTTGAAATCAAGGGTACAAAAAAAGAAATAGTTTCTGTTTCATTTACTGATAAAAAATCTAAAACTTCTTGCCTTTCAGAAGAAGTGGAAAAGTGTAGAAAAGAATTAAAAGAATATTTTGAGGGAAAAAGGCATAATTTTACATGCAAAATCCGTCTTGAGGGCACGGATTTTCAAAAAAAAGTGTGGCAGGAATTATTAAATATAGGCTACGGGGAAGTTGCTTCATATAAAGAAGTTGCTTGTAAGATAGGAAAAGATAATGCCTGCAGGGCAGTTGGAAATGCCAACAACAAAAATAAGATATCTATAATAGTTCCTTGTCACAGGGTTGTAGGTGCAGGAGGGGAATTAACCGGCTATGCAGCAGGGTTGTGGAGAAAAAAGTGGCTGCTTGACCACGAGAAAAAACATATAAATGCCTTTTAGCCAATTAAAATTCGAATTAAATAATAAATAATCGGCAAAAACACCGCCGGAAGCATATTGCCTACTTTAATAGTGCGGATTTTTAGGATATTTAAACCAATACCTAAAATAAGAATATTTCCCACAAGGGACATCTGATTTATCACATCAGGAGTCAGTAAGGGTTTTAAAATTCCTGCAAGGAGGGTAATTGAGCCCTGGTAAAGGAGAACCGGAACAGATGAAAAAAGAACTCCTATACCTAAAGTAGCGCTGAAAATTATAGAGCTTGTACCGTCCAAAATTGACTTGGCATAAAGTGTATCGGCATTTCCGGTCAGGCCTTCTTCTAAAGAACCTACAATTGCCATTGCTCCTACACAAAAAAGGAGGGTAGCGGTTACAAAGCCTACAGAGAAATTACCTTCTGAACCGGGAAGCTTCTTTTGAGCAAAGTTTGCAAACCTGTTGAGTTTTTCTTCAATATCTATGGCTTCACCTATTATAGAGCCTAAAACAAGAAAAATTATCATTGTCATTATATTGTTGTTTTCAAGAGTGCCGTTTGAAGCAACTTTGAAAATAGCAGAAAGTGTGCCGGATAACCCAATAATGATAACAGCTAAACCTAATGCCTGCATTATGGTTGTTTTGAATTTTTCAGATAATTTACCTTTTATAAGTATACCTAACATGGTACCGGCTATTACAGCAACGGCATTTACTATACTTCCTTTAGGCATCATAAAACCCTCCCTTAAACACAAAAATATTATCATAAAACATTTTATATGCCAATATCAAGAAAACTCCACGGCGACGAAAGTCTGTGGTCAAGCCGTGGGTTTTCTAAATGACTTTAAGCATTAATTTTGTTTTGTGATTATGATTATTTTAAAATAATACATAAAATTATAATATAAATATTATAAACTGTCACCAAAATCAGCTTTGAATTTTTCAACTAATTTAGTCTGCCAGTCTGAAACAGGCTCTAATTTACCAAAGAAGAAGCGTAAAACTTTAGGTTCTTCTACAAAGGATAATCCTCCGATTAGTTTGCGGTTTTCATAAAGCCATCTGATTCGGTCTACAGCGTATTCCACCTGTGAAAGGGTGAATACACGTCTTGGAAGAGCCAAGCGCAGCAATTCCGTGTTGGCAAAATGTTCGCTTCCGTCTTCGTTTCTTTGCTCAGATATAGTTCCTCTTTCCATACCACGTACGCCACTTACAAGGTACAGTGCTGACGCAAGTGCACCGGCAGGATACTGGCTTTGAGGAATATGGTCAACAAACTCCATAGCATTAAGGTGGCATCCTAAGCCCCCTGGCGGTGTAATAACAGGTATGCCATGTTCTTTAAGTTTTTCGCACATATAAGCAATAAACTGAGGTCCTTGATTTATCATGTTTTCATCCATGGTTTCTTCAAGTCCTACAGCAATGGCTTCTATTTCCCTTATGGACATTCCACCGTATGTGAGGAATCCTTCATATAGTGTAACCAGTTCACGAAGTTTCATATATACATCTTTGTTATTTGTACAAATACCGCCGCCCCGTGCACATCCAAGTTTTCGTGCTGAAAAGTAAATAATATCTGAAAGTTCAGCTATAGCACGGGTAATTTCCCTTATGCTCATATCTTTACATGCTTCTTCACGTTTTTTGATAAAGTAAAGATTGTCTGCTAAAAGACTTGCATCTAAGACAAGCATAATACCATATTCATCACAGACTTTTTTAACTTCCCGCATATTTTCAAGGGAGTGAGGCTGACCTCCGATTAGATTTGTACCTGTTTCTATACGTACAAAGGCAATTTTTTCAGGACCGTGCTTAGCAATAAGAGCTCTTAGTTTTTCAACATCCATATTGCCTTTAAAAGGATAGTCACTGGTTGTTTTTAATCCTTCATCTATAATTAATTCTTCAACTGTACCACCATTTAACGTAATATGGGCTTTAGTTGTAGTAAAGTGGTAATTCATAGGAACAATAGTTCCTGGCTTAACATATGCCTGGGAAATGATGTTTTCACAAGCCCTTCCCTGGTGGGCCGGAAGAAAATATTCCATTCCAAAAATTTCTTTAATTTTGTTTTCCAGTCTTGTATAGGATGCAGAACCCGCATAGCTGTCATCTGATTCCATCATAGCAGCCAGCTGCTTATCACTCATGGCATTTACACCGCTATCAGTGAGCATGTCAAGATAAATGTCTTGGTTTTTTAATAAGAAAGTGTTGTTACCAGCCTCTTTTATGGCTTCAAGGCGGCGTTCAATGGGAACAAGATCTAACTTTTGTACAATTCTTACCTTATGCATCTCTAAAGGTACGTTGCCGCCATAAAAAAATTTAACTTCAGACATAAATAAATACCCCCTAATTTATTTTTATATGAATTTTTAAGGATGGTATTATAGTATTATAATCATTAATTGGGTAATGGAGTACTATGCTTAAAAATTACTGTAAAATACAAAAACACCCTTTATAAGGGTATTTATAGAGAAAGTTTTAAATATCTGATTCTTATATGGTTATTATTATGTGGTCTTTGTATTGCTGGATTATTGCAATAAAAAATCTGCAAACCGTGCTACCCGCATACAAGGTTATCTAGCTGTATAAACTATGTTGACCGGAAACCTTACATACTTAACAAAACTTTCTACTATAATACCATGCTACTAACTATATTTTATAACTAATTATCAAAAAATTCAATGGCTATAAATTTAATGAACATAATTTTAAGGGGGCGGAAAATTTTTTCCCGCCCCCTTGTAGTATCTAAAGACTTTTAAATTATTCTAAAACATACTTGAACATATTAGGTAATTTGAAACAGGACTGAAAAACACCCTCATTGATGTACTTTGTATTGGTTTTAAGTTTCATTACATCCACCTCAAGAGGGTCATTCTTTAAAGAAGCAAGGGTAAAGCTCCATATGCCGCCAGGATAGCTTGGCACAATGGCATAATATGTTCTTACTATAGGATATAATTCATTTAAAATTTTATGGGTGTTTCTAAGTATATCTTTATTAAACAGGGGGGATTGGCTCTGGCATACCATTATCCCGTCTTCTTTAAGGCAATTTTTTGCATTTTGATAAAATTCCCTTGAAAACAATTGAACTGCCGGACCTACAGGGTCGGATGAATCCACTAATATCACGTCATAAAGGTTTTTTTTATCTTCTACAAATTTTACCCCGTCTGTAAATATAAAATTCACTCTGTTGTCTTGGGATGTTGTCCCCGCAATTTCGGGAATATGTTCAACACATTCCTTTACCACCAATTCATCAATTTCAACAAAATCAACTTTCTTAACCTCTTCATATTTTAGTACTTCATTTGCAACACCACAGTCCCCGCCCCCGATTATCAGTACATCTTGCGGGTTATCATGGGTTACAATGGGTATATGGGAAATCATTTCATTATATATATGACCGTCCAATACTGTAGATTGGATTGCCCCGTCAAGCACCAAACATTTTCCAAAATCGTATAAATCCACTATATCTATTTGCTGGAATGGTGACTTTACAGATGAGATTAACTCCTTAGCCCTGTACTCTAATTTCATGTTATTTCTGTCAGTTTCCACAAACCAGATGTCTCCGTCTTCGTATTTAAAATATTTGCCTAATTCCTTCATTGCCAATTTTCCCGGTATCTTGTATAAAATATCAAATACCGGTTTTTTCCCTCCTCTCTTATGTGCCAAAAAATATGTGCTTAAAATTAATTAATTTGTATTATACCACAATAAACAGTTTAAAGCCACTTTAAGACCGGCGGATTTATAATATTCATAAGAAACCTGATGATAAAGCTTCCACCGTACATTGGCATATTAAATAAATACTCTTTTGAAACTGCCGGAACACAATAGGCGACATAGGTTTTAGACAATTGTCCAGTTGCATGCTGGGTAATTCAACCAAAAAACGGAGATGTAATGCAATTTTCCAATTCATGGCTCAATTCCACTACAAGGGCATACTTCTTTTTAGTTTCTTCAACAGCCTGTTCATTTTTTACCCAGTATAGCTCTATAATTTCACAATTCTCCATGTTTTTACCCCTTTCTTTTATTTTGATGAGTCCTTCACCTATTAAGACAGATTTTGTTTAAATAGGTTGCATTAAATTAAATGAGGAGGGTAGGAGGGACCTTAAAAAGCTTTGCACAAAAAAAGAAGCTGTGCACCGATAAATTAGTGCAACAGCTCCTTTGTTTTATATACATAATTTATTGTACTCTTACTCCGTACCTTATGCATAATCCCATTAGGTCGTCTGCTGTACCGTCTCCCACAGGATTAAATTTCCATTCATTATTATATCGGTAGATTTCTCCAACCACCATGGAAATAACATTTGGATAATATTCCGTAAGGTTATATCTTACAAGCTCTCTGTTGGAAGACAGGTCAACTATCCTGATATAGGCATTGGAAACTTGTCCAAAATTATGGCCTCTGGCGACAGCATCATCTATAGTAACCACAAATACAAGTTTTTGAACTTGCGGTGATACTTTTGACAACTGAACTTTTATAGTTTCATCGTCACCTTCACCAAATCCTGTTCTGTTGTCCCCGGAGTGTACAACACTTCCATCAGGGCTGGTAAGTTTGTTATAGAAAACAAACCAGTCGTCTCCAATTACCTTATCATTTGCTCCCAGCATGAAAACTTCTACGTCCAGATCATATGGTATACCGGTATTTTGTGCTGTATCCCATCCTAATCCAACTAATATATTGTCCAAATTGTTGTTGAACTTTGTGAGACTTACCTTTTGGCCTTTTTTTAGTGAAACTCCCACAGAGCCACTTCCACCTTGCGGCTGAGCCATTTGGGGTTGCTGCATTTGGGGCTGTCCCATTTGCGGCTGAGCCATTTGGGGTTGCTGCATTTGGGGTTGCTGCATTTGGGGCTGTCCCATCTGAGGCTGAGCCATTTGGGGTTGCTGCATTTGGGGCTGTCCCATTTGCGGCTGAGCCATTTGGGGTTGCTGCATTTGGGGCTGTCCCATCTGAGGCTGAGCCATTTGAGGTTGCTGCATTTGCGGCTGTCCCATCTGAGGTTGAGCCATTTGAGGTTGCTGCATTTGCGGCTGTCCCATCTGAGGTTGAGCCATCTGGGGTTGCTGCATTTGGGGCTGTCCCATCTGAGGTTGAGCCATCTGGGGTTGCTGCATTTGGGGCTGTCCCATTTGCGGCTGAGCCATTTGAGGTTGTTGCATTTGTTGCTGGTTTATTTGCTGTAAATTATTCTGATCTGAATTTATTTGATTATCATTTTGGCTGCCTGAACTAAATGAGAAAGCCGGTTTGGTATTATTCTTCACTCCAAAATCCATATTTATCTCCTTCCTGAAAAGCAATTACTAAATCATTTTTTTGTAAGATCCAAATCAAAATCATTTGCAATTGCCTCTAATCCTCCTGAAAAAGGTACTCCTACAGCGTCAAAATACCATTCGTTATTAAACTTTGCAATATCTGCAATTACCACAGAGGTAGCACTATAAAACTCTTTTTCCAAATTGTATCTTAGTATTTCTTTTCCTGTTTTGGCATCAACAACTCTTATGTATGCATCGTTAACTCTTCCAAAGGTTTGCTGTCTTTCAAGGGCTTTGTGGATTGTCACCACAAATGTGATATGACCAATTTCCGGAGGTACTGCTTTCATGTTTACTGTAATTTGTTCACAATCTCCTTCCCCTCCGGTTACATTGTCCCCACTGTGCTGCAGGACGCCTGATATATCGGATAAATTATTGTAGAAAACAAAGTCCTTTTTGTTTCTTACCTGGTTATCATGGGTAAGCATAAATGCACTGGCGTCTAAATCGAATTCTTCTCCAGAAGCGTCTACTTTCCATCCTAAACCTACTTTCAATACTTCAAAATCCGGCAATAAGTCTGATAGCTTTACCTTTTGGTCTCTTTGTACTATATTCATAATGCTTCACCTCAAGTTATAATGATAGTTTTTTAATAATTAAAAACGCCCGCTTAATATATTACCTAATAAATTTCCAATGCCTCCGCCACTTCCGGCGCTTCCACTGCTTCCAAATCCCTGGTTACCTCCAAATCCTTGATTGCTGCTAAAGCTTTGGTTTTGATTGGAGTTAAAGCTTCCAAAGGTATTTTGCAAGTTTTGTCTTGTATTTTGAAACGCACTTGACTGGGTATCCGGTCTATATCTTTTATCATCAATGCCGATTTTAAGACCTGATTCTCTTTCAGAAGGCTGCACCAGAACTTTTTGACCTGGGTTTTTAAATTCAAGCATATATGATTCCCCGGATGTTTGCCCAATAAATGTCTTCCAGTTCAAATCAAGTTTAAATCCTGGATCCGGACCTGTCCAGCATATTACCGCATCCGGGTCAACACAGCATGGAGAATCTAGAACCAGAGGGTTTCCGTCACTTAACACAGCCACCTGTGCATTAGGACCTTTTCCTGTAAGTTTGGAAGTAAACAAACCCTTCTGGGATATTACTCCAACACCTATTGGCCTTACACCGTAATCACAGGTATCTGTAAATGCAAGTAAGTTTTCACTTTCCACACCTATACTTTCACCAGGATTCAGGTTTATAACTGTAACGTGTTTTGCTAATTCAGCAAAAAAACAATTTCCCTGACCTGTCACTTTCATAAGTTCCATGTATTCTCCTGTTAATCTTCTGGCGATATTGCTAATTATTGCTGAAACAAGATTTTTACCAGGTCCTATTAATAGCTTTTCAAATTTAAAATGTCCCTGGTATGCTATCATGGCACCTTTTTTTGCATACATGAGACCTTGTCCTTGAGCAAACAGACTCAACTCATTTACAGTTTGCAGATTAAACATGTGTTTCACCTCTTTAATTTTTATTATGGTATGTTTTATTAAAGCAAAATTCTCTTGATAAATATCACCATTACAGAAAAAGCAGATTAAGTTTACTTATCAAAAGAATAATATTTATCATAATTTGTCAAAGAATAAATAAAAGGAGCGATAAAACCATGTAAAGCATAGTGGGGGCTACATTTCAGATTAATATGTTGAATAATAAAAAAGTCATATTAATCACAATAATATTATATTCTTTTATAGATTAAATTTCAACAATTTTTTCAAAAAATATATCACTTTAGAAAAAATTTTTTTATTTCTATCTTTTAAAAAGCCGGTACTTAAGTGTTTTATTTGTATATGCATTATAAATAAAGGAGAGTGCGAATTATATTATTAGAGGTGGGGGGTGAGAAGTGGGAGGTTAGAGATTAGAGGTTGGAAATTGGAGGTGAAAAGTTGGTGCAATGTTTTATTTATTAGTGTAAAATATAATATAGAAGCATTTAATATAGAAGCATTTATTGCAAGTTTACATATAATTTTAAAATTTTTTATGGAGGTGTATGTATGAAGAAGGTCAGCCTGGCCATCTTGGTTATTCTTAGTATTGTAAACATAATGCCCCAATGGGTTTGGGGAGAGGAAGCAAAATTCAATTACGTGGATGCGTTTGCTAAATCAATTCTCTTTTATGAAGCAAACTGGTGTGGACCTGATGCAGGAAACAACAGGATTAAATGGCGGGGTCCATGTCATGTTGATGATGGAAAAGATGTTGGGCTTGATTTAACAGGCGGTTTTCACGATTGCGGGGACCATGTAAAATTCGGATTGCCCCAATGTAATTCAGCGTCCACACTTGCGTGGGCATATTATGAGTTTAAGGATGTATTTATTGAAAAAGGTCAGGATGAATACATGCTGAATATTTTAAAAAATTTTTGTGACTACTTTATGAGATGTTTTCCTGACAAAGAGACATTTTATTACCAGGTGGGAGATGGTGACATAGACCATGAGTACTGGGGACCTCCGGAACTTCAAAAATGTGAAAGACCTACATATTATGTTGCAACCCCGGAGAACCCTGGTTCAGACGTGGCAGGAAGTGCAGCGGCAACCCTGGCACTAATGTACTTAAACTATAAAGACAGGGATTTGGAATATGCAGAAAAGTGCCTTAAATACGCAAAAGACCTTTATGAATTTGGAATGAAGTACAGGGGAAACAGTAAAGGACAAACTTACTACAGACCCATGGATTACCTGGACGAGCTTATGTGGGGTTCTATCTGGCTGTATGTTGCTACAAATGACCAGAAATACATGGACAACCTTGAATCATTAATGGCGGACAAAAACATCACTGACGGCAACCGCTTTAATGACCATTGGACACAGTGCTGGGATTATGTTATGACTGGTGTATTTACGAAGCTTGCTACTTTGTCGCCTAATCCAATGTATAAGGAGATTGCCGAAGAACATTTTGACTACTGGCAAAACGGTATAAGATCCACTCCCGGAGGTCTGAAATTTCTGGACAGCTGGGGAGTTGCAAAATATCCTGCAGCAGAAAGTTTTGTTCAGCTTGTATATTACAAGGATACAGGGGAGAAGGATAAGAAATATCTTGATTTTGCAAAAAGTCAAATTGACTACATTCTTGGAGATAATCCTAAAAACATGTCATACATGGTAGGTTTTGGGGAAAACTACCCTAAATTTCCCCACCACAGAGCTTCAAGCGGAAGGTTGGAGGGACCGCCTGCTGATGAACATAAATCAATGCCTCAGAGGCATATACTTTACGGTGCTTTGGTGGGTGGACCTGATATGAATGATGAATACACTGATGATGTTGATGCTTATGTTCATACTGAGACAGGGCTAGATTACAATGCTGGTTTTGTTGGTGCATTAGCAGGTATGTCCAAGTATTTTGGTCAGAATCAGTTTCCTGAAGATACTCCGGGTATAGAAGGTGAGCCGACAGAATATTATATTGAAGCAAAGATATATGAAGAAACATCAACAGGGGTTACCATCGACCTTAATTTGTACAATATAGTTACATCACCGCCCCAGTATGAAGAGGGACTGTCATTTAAATACTTTCTTGATTTATCAGAGTATGTTGAAGAGGGAATAAATATTTCAAAATTCACCACAGATGTGTACTATTCCCCGGCCAATGCGCAAATATCAGGGCTTAAGCCTTGGGATGAGGATAAAAACATTTATTATGTAGAGGTAACTTTCCCTGGTGAAGGGTTGTATGTAAGAACCTATGTACAGTTTGCTATAAATTTCTATGAAAACAAATTATGGGATTCTTCCAATGACTTTTCAACAAAGGAGATAACAGATACTTATTCAAAAATAGAAACCATACCAATTTACAAAGACGGGGTTATGGTATATGGAAAAGATCCTTCAGGAAATGAGGCAACAGAACCTTTACCGTCTGAATATCTTTTAGGGGATTTAAACGGGGATGAATTGGTTGATTCCAGAGACTGTGTTTTATTATCCAGATACCTTTTAGAGATTACAACTGATTTTTCCTATGAACATGCCTTAAAAGCAGCGGATGTTGACGGAAACGGCGATGTTAATACAGTGGATTATGCTTATATAAGCAGATATGTTTTAGGTATTATTACTGAATTTCCTAAGGGTAAGTAAAGGTAAATAATAACTTTAAAATTGTGCGCTAGCACAGAGGGGAGATGATGTTTTATGATAAAAATAAAAAAAGGGAGAAGTAAATTTTCAATTTTTTTAACATTTATATTTATTTTAGGACAGTTAACCAGCTTAAGCTTTGCACATTCAGCACCGCCGGAGGATTTTACCCCGGCTCCGGGTTGGGAGGACTATGATTATTTTAACTTTGCCGAGGCGCTGCAAAAATCAATTTATTTTTACGATGCACAAAAATGCGGCCCGGAGGCTGATTGTGAGAACGGAGGAAGGCTTGAGTGGAGGGGTGCATGTCACGAAGATGATGCAAGAATTCCTCTTACAGAGTCAAACCTTTCAGAAGAATTTATTGAAAAGTACAAGCATATTTTAGACCCTGACGGAGACGGGACAATGGATTTACACGGAGGGTTTCACGATGCAGGAGACCACGTAAGATTTGGCTTGCCGCAAAGTTATACCTCCGGTACTTTAGGATGGGGATTTCTGGAATTCAGAGACTCCTTTAAGGCAATCGGGGAAGAAGAACATATGCTGGAAATTTTAAAACATTTTACAGATACATATTTAAGGTGTACCTTTCTTGATGAAGACGGCAATGTTATTGCATTTGCATACATGATAGGGGAAGGGGATGCAGACCACACTTACTGGGGTCCTCCGGAACTGTATCCTGACTACATTCCAAGACCTGCGGAATTTGCAACTGAAGAAGCTCCGGGAAGTGATGTTTGTGCCAGCACCGCAGCATCCCTTTGCACATCATATTTGATTTTTAAAGATTCAGATCCGGAATATGCAGAAGAATGTCTCACCGTTGCTAAGGCATTGTATGAGTTTGCAAAGAAATACAGGGGTTTGAGTACTGCTGATGGTTACTACATATCCAGTTATGATGAAGATGAGATGTCATGGGCTGCAGCATGGCTTTATGAATGTACAGGAAACATGGAATACATAGACGATATTATGTCGACTGACGAAAGTGGCGAGTATACCGGATATATAAAAAGAATTATACCGGAAACTTATAATACAAATATTTGGTACAATTCATGGACACATTGCTGGGACACTGTATGGGCAGGTGCATTTTTAAAACTACATCAGCTGTTTCCTGAAAATGAGCTGTATAAATTTATCGCACGCTGGAATGTGGAGTATTTATCCGGCGGTGCGGCAAAGCATGAAGACCCAAGTGATGTAAATTACGTTATAACATCCCCTGCAGGATATACAATGTTAAACGGATGGGGCTCTGCCCGCTACAATACTGCCATCCAGCTGTGTGCCCTTGTATATATGAAATACAATCCTGAAAGAACGGATTTTGGTGAGTGGGCAAAGGGGCAGATGGAATATCTGATGGGAAGAAACCCTATGGGATATTCATATATAGTTGGTTACGGATATGAGCGGGGATTGCCTTTTGCAAAACATCCACACCACAGAGCTGCTCACGGTTCAAAGACAAACAGTATGAATGACCCTGAAGAACACAGGCATATTTTATGGGGGGCACTTGCAGGAGGACCGGACTTAAATGACTATCACATAGATTCAACCACAGAATATGCGTATAATGAAGTAGCTTCTGACTATAATGCCGCTTTTGTAGGGGCTTGTGCCGGACTGTATCATTACTATGGTGAAGGACATGAACCTATACCGGATTTCCCTCATAAAGAAGAAAGAGTTGATGATTACTTCTGTATGTCGCGTATTGAGAGGGAAACTGAGTCAAGCACACAAATTGTATTGAGAGTACACAATGAGACCACTCAGCCTCCGCGCTATCAAACCGGACTGATGGTAAAATATTTTTTCAACATTAGTGAGCTTATATTAAATGAACAGAGCATAGATGATGTGGTATTTGCCATTGAGTATGACGAACAGCTTTCCATGCAGCAAAATCCTGTAGAGTACAGAGGACCTTTTAAATGGGATGACGGCGGAACATATTATTATGAATTGGATTGGAGTGGAAATGAAATATACGGTGACAGGGAATTGCAAATTTCCTTTACAGCAAAACAAGACTCCAACTATATGACCCACTGGGATTCAAGCAATGACTATAGTAGAAAAGGTGTTACAGATACTTTTGAAATTAACAGGAATATACCGGTATATATAAATGGTGTAAAGGTGTTTGGAGAAGAGCCGCCAAAACTTACTGAATTGCCGGAACCTGAGGATGATCCTGATAATCCGGTTGAAAAAGTAGCTTTAATAGATGTAGAATACAGATGCGGTGCAAAAGATAATACCCAAAACACAATACGTGCTGCAGTTAACATTAAGAATGTGGGAAATGTTCCAATAGATTTATCCGATATAACCCTGCGCTACTGGTTCACAAATGACGGCAATGAACAAAACATTTTTACATGTGAATATGCGCCTTTTGGAGAGGGAAATGTTATAGGAGAAATACATTATATAGAAAACCCTGTTGAGGGTGCAGATACATATTGTGAAATCAGCTTTACAAGTGAAGCAGGCAGGCTTCCGGTGGGGGCAAGTACAGGAGAAATACCATTTAGAATTGAATGCGGTGAGTCTGTCTATAATCAGGAAAATGACTATTCAGCTGTACTGACAATGACGGAACTTGGCAAAAACGAAAAAATAACAGCTTATATAAATGGAGAGCTTAAATACGGAATTGAGCCTGTTGAGGTGAGTACTGTTATCCTTGGGGATGTAGATGGCAACGGAAGTATAGACACAATAGATTTAGCCATTATGCAAAGGCATATACTTGAAATTAAAGCTATGGATGACAAATATATTAAAGTGGCGGATGTAAATAAAGATAATGTTGTGGATTCAATGGATTATATGTTGATACAAAGATATGTTTTAGAAATTATAAATTCTTTTTAAGAAAAGCACTAATAAACCCCTGGATGTGCTAACTGGTAAAAGTCTGCACATCCAGGGGTTTATCTGTTTAATCTATTGTATATAAGGCGCTGTGGATTCTTGAATTTCTTTTAGCTTTATATCTTTAAAAGGAGGAGGGGTGTCAACATAAATTACTTCTTTACTTGAAATGGATTTTAAAATATCAAAAACCATTTTAACATCCCCGTATTCAACCTCAGGTGTAACTGATATTTCCTCAGTGCCGTTCAGGGCATTATAAAAGTTTAAAAGCTCATTGTAAAAACCTCTTTCAGGGGTGTATTTTATTTGTTCGGAAGTGCCCTCATTATAAAAGATATTTATAATCCCGCAGGATTTATCTTCTAAATATATTTGACCATTTGTTCCGTAAATCCTGAATCCTACCGGAGGTTTCTGAGTTTCAATTCCGGACGGGAAATAAGTATACTGACCTATTATACCGTTTTCAAAAAGTATATTGGAGTTTATAGAATAATAGGGGTTAAAATCATGCGGCTGAGGTTTTCCAAAGGCATGGACGCATTGTACGGCCCCAAAAATGTGGCGCATTGCAGCAATATCATGAAGGGCTGCATCTAAAAAGGCACCCCCTTCAAATTTAGGATGCTGCCTCCACTCAGCAGCTGCAAAGGTGTCCTTTGTCATTTCGCAGGGGAAGCAACTGACATTATTACGAATAAAGTATATAACATCCCCTATTTTTTTACTTTCCACAAGTTCTTTTATTATATTGTTCTCTTCATTGTACCTGAAGTTTTCGGCAATCATTATTTTTACATTATACTTTTTTGAAAGTTCTAAGTATTTTTTTGCATCATCCATGTTAGATGCCATTGGCTTTTCGCAAATGAAGTCTTTTCCGGCCCTGGCAACTTTTTCTGATATTTCATAATTGTATTCAATGGGAACGAGAATATCAACTGCATCGATATCCGGTCTTTTAAGCATTTCATCTAAGTTATCATAAACATTTTTTATATCAAGGTTTATTTTTTTTGCAAAATTTTCTGCATCTTTAAAAGTTCTGTTGCAGAGGGCTGCTATTTCATATTTGTCCCCAAGTTCTGAAATAGCAGGGTAATGAAGTCTTTCCCACGCCATTCCTGTTCCTATTACTCCAAGACGGATTTTTTTCATTTTTAATCACCCTTTAAATGTGCTTGTGTAAATTACTTGTGCTAAATATAATTTCCTTAAAGACTGATAATTATTCCGTATGTATGTAATTCCGTATGTATGTAATAAATATGCACCGGATATGCAAAATAGACTTATAACATATGTGCATAACAGGTATAAGTAACAGGTATGTATACAAGGTAAACCGAAATCGTATTAATCAGGTTATGCTTTGAATTTCTAATATATGACGGCTTAAAAGAGCATAGTCCAGTGTATTTATAATACCATCTTTGTTAATATCAGCAACAATTTGCCAGTTACTATTAGGGAAGGAATCAATAATATCTAAAATATACCTTTGAAGCAAAACGCAATCATTAGAGTCAATTATACCATCCCCTGTAATATCACCAATGATATATTGAGGGGTGTCCTCCACCTTTACCAGCTTCCAATGCTGGTTTTCGCCGTTTGCATCAGACCACTGCTGAACGGTTGCACCATCATCGGTGGACCACTTATATACATCAAGTAGTTTACCACTTCCACGGCTTTTTATCTTATAGTATCCATTTCCTATATCAATGAACTCCCAGTGCTGGTTGTGACCGCCGGTGCTTGTATACTGTATGAGCAAACCGCCGTTGTCTTTGGATTCATCTTTAACATCAAGGGCAAATCCTGTTTTAGCGTTTACAATTTTTTTGTACCCGTTTCCTACGTCCACTATATACCACTGTTGGCTCAGGCTGTCGTTATCACTCCACTGTACAATTGGTGCCGCATTATCCGTTGAAGAATCTTTTACGTCCAAAACTTTGCCGCTGTGTCTGTTTACAATTTTGTAGCGGGTTTTATCCGGCATGTATTCTGTGATGGTTCCTGCCTGGACATTAATTTCAATGGCATCGTAATAAGGCAGAACCAGCTTTGTGTCAGAAAGAAATACAAGTGGAAGCCATACATATTGGGATTCATTTACACGTCCGCCCCATGCACCTGCCCACCTGTCTCCTGCATAGAGGTATGATGTGCCGGATGTACCCTGGACAGGTAAAACATAAGTGGGCTGTGACCTGTATGTAGTTGAGTTTCCTAAATTGTAAAGTTCGGACCACCCACTCCTTAAATCTTTTGAGTAGGCATATTTGGCCTGGTTTGGATCCCAGCCTGTACATCCTGATGTTACAAGATAATAGTAGCCATTTCTCTTAAAAAGGCATGGTGCTTCCCTTTGTTTTCCCACATATAGTTTGGCAGCAAGGGAGGCAATATCTTTGTAGTCAGGGGTTAATTCATATAAATGCAAGTCCATGTTTTCATTGGAAGAGGACAAAAAGTAGCCTTTTCCGTCTGTATCCACAAAAACAGTACAGTCCCTGGACATGTAGCCTGGACGACCATGGTCCTCAACCCCTGAGTTTTGGTAGGGACGGAAACTTCCCTTATATGTATATTTGCCGTCGGGGGTGCTGCAGTATGCAACAGCAGCCCTTGCTTCACCATAGTGGATACCGTTTTCCCAGTGCATCCACATTACAAACTCTTTTGTAAATTGATTGTACATAACTTTAGGACGTTCTATATTTACCCTGTTTAGCTCAGGGTGTGAATCAGGAGACAAAACTTCCCCCCTGTATTCCCAATTTACCAAATCTTTAGAACGGTAGCAGCGGACTCCTTTAAAAAGGTTTGATTGGTCTCTGTATTCCCCGTACCAGTAGTAGTAATCCCCATATTTTAAAAACCCTCCGCCATGTGCATGAATGATGTTGCCTGAGGTGTCTTTGAACTGTGTCCCGTTTATAATCACATTGTTGCCGGATGTTTCGGCAAAAGCATTTCCCAAACCTGAAATGTTTCCTAGGCTACCGGAAAGAACAATGGCGGTGATAATAATTAGGCATAATTTTATTTTGTTTTTAGACAAGATTTTCCCCTTAAACAAGATTTCCCCCTCCTGAAATAAAAAATAATTATTATCCACTAAATTACAATTCGTAGAGACAACTAATTTTGAGTCAAGCTCCTTATATACATTTTAATATATATTAATTTTATATTAAAGATATATATTAATTTTTATGTAAAAGTAGAAAATTATATAAAAGCAGCGAATTTTAAAAGAACCTTGTTAAAAAAAGCCCTGTCCTTTAAAACTGTTGAAAGGCAGGCGTAAAAGTGTTAGTCTAATAATAAATAGTGAATACAGGTGGGGGTTATGGAGTATATAAGTGGGGTTGTTGAGAGAATTACATTTGCAAATGAAGAAAATGGTTTTTGTGTTATAAAAATAAAGTCTAAAGGCTTTAGTGACCTGGTAACAGTTGTGGGAAACCTTGCTTCTGTCAATGTGGGTTCAATTTTAAAGCTTAAAGGTCAGTGGAAAATGGACAGCAAGTACGGCAGGCAGTTTAATGCCTTTGACTACAGGGAAGTTGTTCCTGCAACTATTGCAGGGATTGAAAAATATTTAGGAAGCGGGCTTATAAAAGGTATTGGTCCTAAATATGCAAAAAGAATTGTAAGATATTTTAAAGAAGACACCCTGCGTGTTATTGAAGAAGAACCGGATAAACTTATTAATGTTGAAGGTATAGGTAAAAAACGGCTGGAGATGATAAAAAAAGCCTGGCAGGAACAAAAGGAAATAAAAAATGTCATGCTTTTTTTGCAAAGCCACGGGGTATCTACAGGATATGCCGTAAAAATTTATAAAACCTATGGGGATGAAAGTATAAATGTTGTCCGGGACAACCCTTACCGCTTAGCAGATGATATTTGGGGCATAGGCTTTAAGACGGCGGATAAAATTGCCCAGAAACTGGGATTTGATAAAAATTCATTTGAGCGCTGCAGGTCAGGTATAGCTTATGTACTAAATCAGCTTTCCAATGACGGCCACTGTTATGCAACAAGGGAGCAGCTAATATCAGAGACGGTAAAAATGCTGGAGATAGAAGAAAATTTAGTTGAAGGTACTTTGGATAAAATGATAGAGGACAAATTGGTAATACCTGATGAAAACAATTCTATTTACCTTCCGCCTTTTTACCATAGTGAAGCGGGAACGGCAAAGAGAATACGGGAAATAGTAAATGCTAAATGTCCGTTGGCTTTGTCAGACTTAGATAAGATAATTGATGATATACAAAAAGAATACAATATAGTATACGACAAGGTGCAAATAGATGCAATCAAGGCGGCTGCCGCTTCAAAGTTTATGGTTTTAACGGGCGGCCCCGGGACGGGAAAAACCACAACAACCCTTGCAATAATTAAAATATTTCAAAAGATGGGAAAGACGGTGCTTCTTGCAGCACCTACAGGGCGGGCGGCAAAGAGAATGTCAGAGACAACCGGTATGGAGGCAAAGACTATACACCGGCTTTTAGAATACAGTCCATTGGAAGGATATCAAAAAAATGCAGAAAACAAATTGCAATGTGATGTGTTAATAATTGATGAAACTTCCATGGTAGACATAATATTAATGTATAATTTATTAAAGGCTGTAAAAGATGAGACAATTGTCATTTTGGTAGGTGACGTGGATCAGCTTCCCTCTGTTGGGGCGGGCAACGTTTTAAAAGACATTATTGATTCGGGTCAGGTAACATTTGTAAGACTCACCAGGATATTCAGGCAGGCTTTGGGAAGTGCAATAATAACCAATGCCCATCTTATAAACAAAGGCATTAAGCCAAGGCTTAAATGCGGCAAAAAGAGTGACTTTTTCTTTGTAGAAGAGGAAGACCCGGAAAAAATACCTGAAGTAATTAAAGGACTTTGTACAAGAAGGCTTCCCTCTTATTTTAATGTGGATCCCGTAAATGATATCCAGGTGCTGACACCTATGCAAAGGGGAGTGGCAGGAGCACATAATTTGAATGTGGTTTTGCAGGAAGCGTTAAATCCGTCAGATGTTAAAATTAAATACGGCGGGACGGTATACTGCTTAAATGACAAAGTGATGCAGATTAAAAACAATTACGATAAAAATGTTTTTAACGGTGATATAGGAATCATTACCCATATAGACTTGGAGGACAAAACATTAATAATAAGCTTTGATGAAAATGATGTGGAATATGACCAAACTGAACTTGACCAGGTGGTTTTGGCTTATGCCACCACAGTTCATAAAAGCCAGGGAAGTGAATACCAGATTGTGGTTGCACCCTTTACAACCCAGCATTATATGATGCTTCAAAGAAATCTTTTATATACCTGCGTCACCAGGGCAAAGAAGGCTTTTGTACTGGTGGGGACTAAAAAGGCGGTGGCTATAGCTGTTTCAAACAATAAAATTCAAGAGAGGAATACAATGCTTTCAGAAAGACTTAAAATCAAAGAATAGGCTATTTCTTTTATTTTTATTTTGTTGATTGTATTTGGTTTATTGCAAAATTTGCAAAAAAGTTTGAAAACCAATAAAAAAGATTATAAAATATAAATAAGAAAGACTATAAAATAAGACAGATTATATAATATGACAAAATGGCAATGATTAAAAAAATTAAAATGTCAAACGGGATAATATGAGTTTAATTGTTTTTATTGATACAGAAATTCATCCAAAAAGCAGAAAGGTCATTGACACAGGGGGTATTAAGGAAGACGGCAGTCCTTTTCACTCTGGTTCTGTTACTGATTTTATTGACTTTATAAAGGATTCTGAATTTATCTGTGGTCACAATATTCTAAATCACGATTTAAAATATATTAAAGATGCACTGATAGGCAAAAAGACAGGTAATTTAAAGGTTATTGACACTGTTTTTCTTTCACCTCTGTTATTTCCGGCAAAACCTTACCACTCTTTACTAAAAGACGATAAGATTCAGACAGAGGAGATGAACAATCCCTTAAACGATGCAATAAAAGCAAGGGATCTTTTCTATGATGAAGTTGAAGCCTTTAAAAATATAGATGAAGAACTAAAACAAATATTTTATATTTTATTAAAAGACAAAAAGGAATTTAGCGCTTTTTTTGAATATATCAAATACAACAATAACGAAATAAATGCAGAAAAACTAATTGAAAATAAATTTAATGCACAAATATGTAAAAATGCCGATATTTCAAAAATAATTTCAGACCATCCCATAGAGCTTGCATACTGTCTGGCTTTGATAAATGCGGGAATAAAATATTCAATTACCCCTCCCTGGGTGTTAAAGCAGTTTCCTGAAACAAGAAAGGTTATGTTTCTTTTGAGGGACAACCCGTGCCTTAAGGGCTGCCCTTATTGTAATAAAGCCCATGATATTTACAAGGGATTAAAAAAATTTTTTGGATTTGATTCTTTTAGAAAATACGGAGGTGAGCCCTTGCAGGAAAAGGCTGTAAAGGCTGCCGTGGAAAACAAATCCCTTCTTGCTGTATTTCCCACCGGCGGGGGAAAATCCATTACATTTCAACTGCCTGCACTAATGAGCGGAGAAAATGTAAAAGGTCTAACGGTGGTTATATCCCCCTTGCAGTCTTTAATGAAAGACCAGGTGGACAACTTAGAAAGGAAGGGTATAACGGAGGCGGTAACTATAAACGGACTCCTTGACCCTATTGAGCGGGCAGTGTCCATTGAAAGGATTGAAAACGGCTCTGCTTCCATCCTTTACATTTCACCGGAGTCTTTGCGTTCAAAGACAATGGAACGGCTTCTTTTAGGCCGGAATGTTGTCAGGTTTGTTATAGATGAAGCCCACTGTTTTTCAGCCTGGGGACAGGACTTTAGGGTTGACTACCTTTACATTGGGGATTTTATAAAATCACTAATGGAAAAGAAAAATTTGCAAAAACCAATTCCCGTCTCCTGCTTTACTGCAACGGCAAGGCAGAGGGTGATTGAAGATATATGCAATTATTTTAAAGAAAAGCTTTCTCTTGAGTTGGAGGTTTTCAGGGCTGATGCTTCAAGAACCAACCTCCGCTACAAGGTACTTAATAAAAAGTCTGAAGAGGAAAAATACCAGTGTGTAAGGGAACTTCTTGAAGAAAAAAGATGCCCTACGATTATCTATGTTTCACGCACAAGACGAGCGTACCACCTGGCAGAACGGCTTACACAGGACGGTTATTGTGCAAAGCCTTACCACGGCAAAATGGACAAAAAGGAAAGAAGCCAAAATCAAGAAGAATTTATAAAGGGTCAGGTTCAGATTATAGTGGCTACATCTGCCTTTGGAATGGGAGTCGATAAAAAGGATGTAGGAATGGTTATCCACTATGAAATTTCAAGTTCACTGGAAGACTACGTACAGGAAGCCGGAAGGGCAGGCAGGGATGAGAATATAACAGCCGACTGCTATGTGCTTTTCGATGAAGAGGATTTAGACAAGCACTTTATACTGTTAAACCAAACAAAGGTCAGTATAAAAGAAATCCAGCAGGTGTGGAAAGCCATAAAAGACATAACAAAATTCCGGTTAAAAGTTTCCCAGTCTGCACTGGAAATTGCAAGGAAAGCCGGATGGGATGACGGTATTGAGGGAATAGAAACAAGGGTAAAGACCGCCATTGCAGCCTTAGAGGATGCAGGTTATATAAAAAGAGGGCAGAACATGCCAAGGGTGTATGCCAACAGCATTCTTGCAAGAAATGCATGTGAGGCGATTTCTAAAATAAACAGGTCTGACAAATTCAATAAAAAACAAAAAGAAAAGGCAGTTAGAATTATAAGAAAGCTTATTTCTAATAAATACACCAAAGAACCAGGTGATGAAGAAGCAGAATCAAGGATTGACTATATAGCAGACCATTTAGGACTTGAAAAAAGAGAAGTGGTGGAGATTGTAGAATTACTTAAAGAAGAAAATATTTTGGCGGATTTAAAAGATTTAAAGATTTATATGAAGGAAGGCGCAAATGAAAAACGTGCATTACGCATATTAAAAACCTTTTTGCGTATTGAAAAATTTTTATTGTCAAATTTGGAGTACGGGGAAAAAGTTTACAACATTAAAGAGCTAAATGAACAGGCAGAAGAGGAAGGAATTGAAAACATTAGTTCTGAAAGCATAAAAACCATCATAAATTTTTGGAAAATCAAAGGCTGGATAAAAAGCCAGGTACTTAGCCACTCTAAAGATCTAATGGTGATTTACTGCAATTCCAAAATAGAAGACTTAAAAGAAAAGCTTTCAAAAAGATATGAATTGTCCCAATTTATTTTAGAATATCTTTATGATAAAAAGAGTAAAGATAAAAAGAAGGAGGAAAATGATAAAAATACGGAGGTAGTAAATTTTTCGGTTTTTGAATTAAAAAGGGCTTTTCAAAACAGGATAACTCTTTTTAAAACTGAAATAACCACTGAGGACGTAGAAGATGCTATTTTTTACTTGTCCAAAATAGAGATTTTGTTAATTGAGGGAGGATTTTTGGTTTTATACAATCCCATGGAAATAGAGCGTATAGAAAAAGACAATAAAAAGAGATACAGGCTGGAACACTACGAAAAACTAAGGGAATACTATGAAAATAAAGTGCAGCAAATCCACATAGTAGGGGAATATGCAAAGAAAATGATAGAGGACTACAAAGAAGCCCTTCAATTTGTGGATGATTATTTTAAACTTAATTACAGTTCTTTTTTAAATAAATATTTTAAAGGAGGCAGACAAAACGAAATTAAAAGAAATATTACCCCGGAAAAGTTTAGACAGATTTTTGGGGAGCTTTCCCCGTCACAGTTGAAAATTATAAATGACAAAGAGTCTGAGTGCATTGTTGTGGCGGCAGGGCCAGGTAGCGGGAAGACGAGGATTTTGGTTCATAAATTAGCTTCCCTTCTTCTTATGGAAGATGTGAAGCATGAACAGCTGTTGATGCTCACCTTTTCCAGGTCTTCAGCCACCGAATTTAAAAAACGCTTGTTGGGGCTTATTGGGAATGCCGCAAATTTTGTTGATATAAAAACTTTTCACTCCTACTCCTTTGATTTGTTGGGGAGGGTGGGGACTTTGGAGAAGTCGGACAGAATAGTAAGGGAAGCGGTGGAAAAAATTAAAAAGGGAGAAGTTGAAAGAAGGAAAATAACAAAGACGGTTTTGGTAATTGATGAAGCCCAGGACATGGACGGGGATGAATTTGCCCTTATAAATGCCCTGATGGAACACAATGAAAATATGCGGGTAATTGCAGTGGGGGATGATGACCAGAATATTTATGAATTCAGGGGTTCCAGCTCAAAGTATATGGAATATTTGATAAAAAGAAAAGGAGCAAAAGTCTACGAACTTTTAGAAAATTTCAGGAGCAAAAGAAATTTAGTTGATTTTACAAACCAGTTTGTAAAAAGAATATCTTACAGGCTAAAAAGCACCCCTATTGTTCCTTTTCAAAATGACAACGGGAAAATAAAACTGGTGGAATATAAAAGTTCCAATCTTATCACGCCTTTGGTGGCAGATATACTGTCTGAAGACCTTTCAGGTTCCACCTGTGTACTTACCAGAACCAATGATGAGGCGCTGCAGATTACGGCACTGCTTCTGAAAAACGGGATGGAGGCAAAATTAATACAGTCAAATGAAGGGTTTGGCATACAAAATCTTTTGGAGGTAAGTTTCTTTTTAAATCAGCTAAAACTTGATGATTCTTACATGATAAGTGAGGAAGTCTGGGAAAAAGCAAAGGGGAATCTGAAAGAAACCTATGCTAAAAGTCCCAATTATGAAATTTGCGCTAATCTTATAAAGGATTTTGAATGTGTAAATAACAAAAATAAATACAAAACAGATTTGGAAGTTTTCATCCGGGAGTCAAAGCTTGAAGATTTTTATAGGGGAAGGGCAGAAACAATTTTGGTATCAACTTTTCACAGGGCAAAGGGAAGGGAGTTTGACAATGTGTACTTGATGCTGGACAGATTTAATATAAGGTCTGATGAGGATTTGAGACTTCTCTACGTTGCTATGACAAGGGCAAAAGAGAATTTGACAATTCACCACAACGGGGATTATTTTAAATATATTAAGGCGGAAAAAATGGAAGTAATAAAAGATGAGAATACATATTTTCCGCCGGATGAATTGGTGGTACAGCCGGGATTTAAGGATGTTTGGCTGGACTTTTTTATACACTCCCAAAACCTGATTTTTAATCTTAATACCGGGGACGAACTTATAGTGGACGGTGATTATTGCTGCAATTTAAAGGGACAAAAAATTTTATGTTTTTCAAAACAGTTTAAAAATAAAATCCGGTCTATAAATGAAGCGGGCTATGTGCCCTGCGGTGCAAAGATTAAATTTATCGTTTACTGGCAAAGGGAAGATTCAGATTATAAAATACGTATAGTGCTTCCTGAAATACGTTTTACTTTTAACCCTATTGACAAAAAGGAAAATATCACATAAAATAGTATTAGCACTCAGAGGAAGTGAGTGCTAAAGCAAGTGTCTATAATATAAATGCATCGTTTATTTAACCGCATGTATTTATTTATTCTAAAGTACTCTTTTTAATGCTGTTTTTTTTTAGTACAATCACTTGTAAAAAGATATTTTTGTTTTTTAAATGCAGTGCCTATTTTCATATTTCTGTATTGCTTTTAGGCTTTGATTTTATTATTAAAGCTTTAAAGGTGTGTCTATTAGCCAATTGCAAATAAATAACAGGTTCACCGCTAATGAATAGTATATAGAATTACTACTGAAATGGGCAATAAACATGAACACCATTAGATTTAATATATGCACTATAAATAAAAGCACTTAGGAGGGATAGCAATGAAAGCATTATTTTTAGCAGGTGGGAAAGGTACCAGGCTAAGACCCATTACAAATGAATTGCCAAAGCCTATGGTACCAGTTGTTGGAAAACCTCTGTTGGAAAGGAATATAGAAAGACTAAAAGAACATGGTGTAGATGAAGTGGTACTTAGTACATGCTATAAGCCTTATAAAATTGAAAAATATTTTGGCAACGGGGAGAAGCTGGGAATAAAAATAAACTACATATCAGAGGACATACCTTTAGGGACAGCCGGCGCAATAAAAAATGCGGAAGAGTTTTTTGATGACACCTTTATTGTTTTTAATGCAGATATATTAAGCGATATAAATATTTCAGACATGATTAGATGGCACAAGGAAAAGGGTGCTTTTGCTACCATAGCAACAACGGAAGTGGACGATCCATCAGCGTACGGGGTTATTGAATATGATGAAAAAGGGTTTGTTACTGCTTTTAAGGAAAAGCCAAAGCCTCATGAGACAGACTCAAATCTTATAAATGCGGGTATTTATATATTTGAGCCGGAATTATTCAATGAAATACCTTCAGGCAGAACGGTTTCAATAGAGCGGGAAACGTATCCTCAGCTTCTTGAAAAAGGGAAAAAAATAGCGGTGTATAATAAGTGTTCATATTGGTTAGACCTTGGAACGCCTGATAAATATATAAAGGCTCATAAGGACATACTAAACGGGGATTTTAAAATGTTAAATCATGACTTTAAGAAAAGCCCTCAGTATATAAGCAGTACTGCTAAAATACATCAAAATGCAAAAATTGTAGGGCCGTGTTATATTGGTGAGAATGTTGAGATTGGTGCCCATGCTGTAGTGGGACCTGATACATTTTTAGGTGACAATTCACGTGTGGGCGCTAGTTCAAAGATTATAGGAAGTGTAATTTGGGACAATGCAAGGGTGGAAAAAGGAGCTTTAATTGCCAATTCAGTTATAATGTCAAATTGCAAAGTTGATATGAATACTGAAGAGCGCAATGTAATACTAACTGAAGGTGTTTGCCACCCGATTGCGGTATAAATTGCAGGATAGGACCCTTAAGACAGGGTCTTTCCCCAGTCTTAAATTAAAAAATACAATTAACTGAAGAACAATAAGGAGGTATAAGATATGACATTAAACAGAATAAGAAACGTGGCATTTTTGAGCACATATCCTTCAAGGGAGTGTGGACTGGCAACATTTACACAGGACTTGGTCAGGGCTTTAGACGATGTGGATCTGATAGACAGCCCTAAAGTAATTGCGGTAAGTGATAGTGATGAGTATCAATATAGTGATAGAGTGATAATGGAAATTTCACAGTATGACAGGAATAGTTATATTAAAGCAGCAAAGCAAATAAACAAATCCGATATAGAATTGGTTGTAATAGAGCATGAGTATGGAATTTTTGGTGGGGAAGCGGGAGAGTATATTTTAGACTTTGCAAAGAATTTAGAAATACCTTTTGTTACAACCCTTCACACAGTGCTTCCATGTCCGGGAGAAAAGGAAAGGGAAGTGTTAAGAGAGCTTGGTAAAAGAAGTGCAAAAGTTGTTACCATGGCTAAAAACACAAAGCCTCTTTTAAAAGATGTTTATGAAATGGATTTGTCCAAGGTAGAGGTTATTCACCATGGAGTTCCCTACAGGATTTTGGAGTCCCGGGAAAAGCTTAAAGAAAAACACGGTTTTTCAGGTAAAAATGTAATAAGTACTTTTGGACTTTTAAGCCCTGGGAAAGGACTTGAATACGGAATAGAAGCAGTTGCTAAAGTTGTAAAAGAGCACAAGGATATGGTGTATCTCATTTTAGGCCAGACACATCCTGCTATTAAAAAGAGATCAGGTGAAGAATACAGGGAAAAGCTTATTGCCAAAGTTAACGAACTAGGAATCGGGGATCATGTTATATTTGTTGATAAATACCTTACAAAGGATGAAATCATCCAATACTTAAGAATGTCAGACATATATATGACACCGTATTTAGGCAAAGACCAGGCAGTAAGCGGTACCCTTGCTTATGCTGTGGGATATGGCAGGGTAATAGTTTCAACCCCGTATAGATATGCAGAAGAAATGCTGTCAGAAGGCCGCGGTCTTTTAGCAGAGTTTAGGAACTCTGATTCTTTAGCTGAAAAGTTGAAATATGTTATTGAAAATCCTGAAGAGAAAAAAGAAATGGAAAACAAGACCCTAAGTCTTGGCAGGACAATGATGTGGGAAGATATTGCTAGGCAATATGCTAAAATGTTCATTAAAACGGTTGAAGAAGTAAGGCTGAAAGACAGTGTAGTGGTGTAAACAGTAAAGCGGCGTAAAATAGTATAGTGGTGTAAGCAATAAAGTGATGTAAACAGTAGAGCAGCGTAAAATAGTGTAGTGGCGTAAAAGTATATATAGTGGTGTAAATATAGTAAAGTGGTGTAATAAAAGTGCCGTGATAAGCTAAAAGGCAGCACAATTTAGCAAAGAAGCAATACAATAAAAAATAGCAAAAGGTGATACAGTAATGGAGAATACATTACCAGGTAAAGAAGAAAATAAAGAGATAAATGACCATTTTATTTTCCTCTTAACTGATGATACAGGTATATTTCAACATTCAAAATACGGGGTGCCCGACCCTAGATACGGATATACAACTGATGACAATGCCCGTGCCTTAATTATGGCAGTTATGCTGTATGAAAGGTACGGGGAGAAAAAGTATTTCGATTTAATACACAGATATTCTTCTTTCATGCTAAATGCTTTAAATGAAAGAGGAAGATTTAGAAACTTTATGAGCTATGACAGGAAATGGCTTGAAGAAGAGGGGTCAGAAGACAGCTATGGAAGGTCACTTTGGGCTTTAGGTTATGCCATTTCCAACCAGCACATCCCTTCAGGAGTAAAGGGGGCTTTAAGGTATATATTTAAAAAAGCCCTGCCCAACGTTACATCTCTGCAGCACCTAAGGGCTAAAGCCTATTCCATTATAGGAATGGAGTATTCAGGTGATGCTTCTTTAAAGGAATATATTTTGAAACTGGCAGAAGAACTTAGTGACAGCTACTATAAAAGCAGAAGCAGTGACTGGAAATGGTTTGAAGATTGTATAACTTACAGCAACAGTGTATTGCCCTGGTCACTTTTTAAAGCATACAAAGTTACAGGTAATAAAGAGTTTTTAGAAGTTGCAGAAGAAAGCCTTGGATTTTTAGAAAGTGTAACTTTTAAAGACGGTTTATTTAAGCCTGTAGGATGTAGCGGGTGGTTCATGAAGGGCAAAGAGCCTGCTAAATTTGATGAGCAGCCTGTCGAAGCCTGTGAAACTGTTTTAACATATTTAGAAGGTTATAATATTACAGGCAATGTAAGGTACAAAGATCAGGCAAAAAGGTGTCACAAATGGTATGAAGGTGAAAATATTAAAGGCATAAGCCTGATAGATACTGAAACAGGCGGATGTTTTGACGGTCTTACAGAGGATGGGTATAACCGGAATAAAGGTTCTGAAAGCCTCATTTCTTACTATATTTCCTATCTTAGCACTGTAGACATATAGCAGTATTTGTTATAAAATAAAAGATTAGTGTTGATAAATGTTCTAGCTAAAACTAAATATTTAGTTTTAGCTAGACATTTCACTTTTTAATATAAAAAATAATACGGGCTTTCAAGGAACAAGGAATGATATTATGTTAAACAGGAAAATCAGTATAACAAGATACAGACAGATAATCACAGTGCTGACAAAGCACGGTTTTGGTCTGCTATTAGACCAGCTTGGAATTTTTAAATATTTAAAAATGAAAAAATTAAATTCAGAAGATGCGAGAAGTGATAAGGTCAAGCTTTCTACAGGGGAGAGGCTCCGCTTGTCATTAGAAGAGCTTGGACCTACATTTATTAAGCTAGGACAGGTATTGAGCACAAGGCCGGATATTTTGCCGGCAGATATTGTAGAAGAGCTGAAGAAGCTTCAGGATTCAGTTCCTTCAATTTCCTTTGATGAAGTAAAAAAAGTAATAGAAGAAGAGTTTAAAGAAGAGCTGAAAAATATCTACAAAGAATTTGAAGAAGAACCGATAGCAGCAGCTTCCATATCCCAGGTACACCGGGCAAGGCTTATTACAGGTCAAGAAGTTGCTGTTAAAGTACAAAGACCTGAAATAGAAAAAATAATAAAGCAGGATATAAATATTCTAAAAGACTTGGCAAGTTTTGTGGACAACCATACCAAGTACGGCAAAACCTACAGCTTTAAGGAAATGGTTTTAGAGCTGGAAGGAGTAATTAAAAATGAATTGGATTTTACTAAAGAAGCAGAAAATTTAGACAGGTTTAAAGAGAATTTTGCTAAGGATGAAGGTGTTATTGTGCCAAATGTGAAGTGGGTTTACACCAAAAAACGTGTTCTTACTATGGAGTATGTGGAAGGTATTAAAATAGATGACCATGAGAAACTGGACAAGGCCGGTTTAGACAGGAATGAAATTGCAGAAAGGCTTGCAACTTCTATCTGCAATCAAATATTAAGGGATGGTTTTTTTCATGCAGACCCACACCCGGGGAATATACGGATTTTACCTGATGGTACCATAATTTTCTTAGACTTAGGAATGGTTGGTACTTTAAGTGAGTCCAGAAAAAATATGATATTAAAATTTTTCATAGGGGTTACCTCTAGAAACAGCAAGTTAGTTGTTAAGTCAATAGTTGATATGGGGGCAATACAAAATAAAAGTAATTTAAAAATGTTTGAAAAAGATGTGGATGAAATTATAGATAAATACCTGACAATGCCTCTAAAGGAAATAAAAATTGATGAAGCGGTTTATGAGATTTTTAATATAGCACATTCAAACCAAATTAGAATCCCAAGGGAATTTGCACTTTTAGCAAAGACATTAGGCACACTTCAAGGGGTACTTGAAAAACTGTCCCCGGATATTAACCCTGCTATAATTATTAAGCCAGTTGCAAAAAGGCTTATTTATAAATCTTTTACCTTAGAGAGAATAAGCAGGGATATAAGAAAGAATTTATGGAATTACAGGGAGCTGCTGTCTGAGCTTCCCTCTGCAATGCTAAATTTTTTAATGAAGATGGAAAATGAAAATTTTACTCTTCAGCTGGAGCTTAAAGAAATAGGGGAGATACAAAAAAGGTTTGAAAGAGCGTTAAACAGGATGTCCTTTAGTCTGGTTTTGCTTTCCATAAGTATTATAATTGCCGGGATTATAATAGGTTCAAGTTTAAGTGCTACAGCGGGAGTAGGAAGTGAGACATCCTTTTTAAATGTTGTAATATTAAGAGTGAGTTTGGCGGTGGCGTCAATTATAGTTATTGTAATGGCGATTTCAATGTTAAAGTCAAAAAATCCTTAAAGGATGAAAAAAACTATGAAATATTCACGGAACATATAAAACCCCAGGGGAATATTCTCACCTGGGGTTTTTACCACTTAGAATATCTAATTTATTTTAACATTTTAAAATTATCAAAGAGTTCTTTTACAGGTACAGATGCAAAACCTGAATTGGTGTCAGACATTGCATAAGGTATAATTAAGTGGTCATTATGAAGGAGAGCTCCGCAGGAGTATACCACATTTGGCACATACCCTTCACGTTCCTCCTCTGTCGGGGTCAAAAGAGGCTCCTCAAGAACACCGATTACCTTTGAAGGATCTTCTAAATCAAGTAAAATTGCACCGATGCAGTACTGACGCATAGGTCCTACCCCGTGGGTGAGCAAAATCCAGCCTTCATCTGTTTCGATAGGAGAACCACAATTGCCAATCTGCATTATTTCCCATGGAAACTCAGGTTTTTTCAAAAGCTTGTGTTCATTCCAAAAATGTATATTGTCAGACTCCATTATAAACAACTGTTCTCCGTCTATCCTGGATATCATCATATACTTGCCGTTTACCTTTCGTGGGAACAAAGCCATGCCTTTGTCTTTTACTGACTTTCCGTTTAATGTTATCATTTTAAAAGAAAGAAAATCTTTAGTTTCAAGTAATTGAGGCAAAATACTCTTACCATTGTATGCGGTATAAGTTGCATAATAGGTAACGCTTCCATTGTCATCTACAAATTTTACAAACCTTGCATCTTCAATCCCGTTGCTTTCATTACTTGACACAGGTACAATTACTCTTTCTGATAATTTTTGATCAAAACTGAATTGTATTTCATAATTTGACTCTGCCAGCCATTTTATATCACTGATTGTCTTTTCAAATGCAGAAGTCAAAGAAACTTCACGTTTTTGTATAAGATTTATTGACGCTAAAAGTTCTGATAGTGTAAAACTATCACCCAGGTATGAAAAGACCTCATTTACATGGTAATCCATGCAATTCATTTCCTTAAGCTTCATTAAAAAAGTGTGTTTGTCATAAGTAGGGTTTTTCAAAACCTTAGGTGTTTCAGCAAATCTGCTTACTTCATCAAGTTTTATGGATAGATTTTCGTCAATTACACCGCTTCTAAATTCAATAGAAGAAATATGATTTTCGCCCGTGGAGCGGAAACTTAATATAAATCTCAAAGAGCCGTCAGGCAATCCATGCTGGTTAAAATGCGGTACAATGGATGGGTTAAAAAAAGCAGCAGCCTGTATTGAATATTCATTTGTGAAAGATGCTCCGATAAGTGCCCTTCTAGAATCACTTAAATGAACGCCTTCCGGTATTAAATGCTTTATGGCATTGAAATTTCTATCAAAAATACGCCATATATTTTTATGTCTGTGGGAGAAATTTTCTATAACTTTGTCAAGAATTGACTGCACTTCACTTTCAGAAAAGGACATGATTCTGTTTAGGACGTTTTTTACTCTTTCATCTTCTCTGGGGCGGTATAGTTTGGCGATAACTCTGCTCTTATCTAGGAAGAATTTGGGTTGCATACGGTTAACGTTTACTGCCATATGAACTCTCCTTTACATAAATACATCTCTATGTTCATTATACAATATTTTTTCCGGATAATAAATACTAATTTCAATATATGATATTATTAATAATAAAAAAAATGTGCCATTCCATGAACTTTCCGCACATAATTGTATAGATACTACAAGTTTAAAAAAATTCCTGCAAATTTATGAAAGATATAAAAATAAAATTTTGTCACAGGAAAGATTAAAAAAACACGCAATTACATGGAGTGGAGGTGGCAGATAATACTTGAAGATGATGAAGGAAAAGTGATAAACTATTTAAAGAGGTTAGTTCTTGTAATTTTATGATATATTAAGGTGTTCAGTTATTATTTAAGTTTTCAAAAAATTAAAAATAAATTTACTGGATGGCATGAGGTTGACATGTTGTATATTATACTATTTATACTGTTATTACCATTTGCTATACTTTTAGAATGTGCATGCCGGTCCTAAGACATACGGGTAAAAAAAACAGCTGCTGGAACGGAAACAGCTAATAGGAAGGAATGGCGGCCGGTGTTGAATTGTCAATATGGAACAATTAAATATATGTAGAAGCTTTAGTTTTTCACTATACATATTTCACTATACAATACATGCAAAATATTATAAAATAAAATGATAAGCGTCTGTGTAATAGGAGTGGTTTTACAGCAATAATCACAGTAGAAAGGGGTTTTAGATATGAAAGTAGCAATATTATCACCTATTGCATGGAGGACACCTCCAAGGCACTACGGACCGTGGGAAAGGGTTGTGTCCCTTTTGACGGAAGGACTGGTAAAGGAAAATATTGATGTAACCCTTTATGCAACAAAGGATTCAGTAACAAAGGCAAAGCTAAGGGGAATTTGTGAAAGACCCTATGAAGAGGACAAAAGTATAGACCCTAAAGTGTGGGAATGCCTTCACATATCTGAAATTATGGAACAGGCAGACGAGTTTGATATAATTCACAATAATTTTGATTTTTTGCCCTTAACCTACAGCGGGCTTATAAAAACACCTATGGTTACAACCATTCACGGGTTTTCATCACCTAAAATTTTGCCTGTATACAAAAAGTACAACAAGAAAACCTATTACGTTTCCATTAGTGATGCTGACAGAAGCTCTGAACTTGACTATATAAGAACTGTATATCACGGTATTGACATTAATAACTTCACATTGAAAGAGGAAGAGGGGAAATACCTTCTTTTCTTTGGAAGAATTCACCATGACAAAGGAGCTAAAGAAGCAATAGAAATAGCAAAAAAAGCAGGGATGAAACTTATTATCGCCGGCATTATCCAGGATGAAAAATATTATGAAGAATTTGTTAAACCTCATTTAGGAGATGATATTGAGTACATAGGATCTGTAGGACCTGAAAAAAGAGATGAGATTTTAGGAAATGCATATGCACTCCTTCATCCAATTAATTTCAACGAACCTTTTGGTTTAAGCGTTGTTGAATCAATGGCCTGCGGAACTCCTGTATTGGCATTTAACAAAGGTTCCATGCCAGAATTAATTCAAAACGGTGTAAACGGGTTTATATCAGAAAGTATTGATGAAATGTGTGAACAGATAAAAGATGTAAAAAAGATATCCAGAAAAGAGTGCCGCAAGACTGTAGTAGAAAGATTTAGTCAAGAAAAAATGGTAAAGGAATATATTAAAGTTTACGAAGAAATATTAAATACTAGATAAAAATTAAAATACAGTACAAAAATATAAAGCAAAAATATAAAATAAAATATAAAATAAAGATACGAGATAAAAATAATAAGATAGAAATACAAGATAAGCATTTTAGTAGGTGTTTAAAAGGACTTTGGAAGGATTATTTTTCATTGCAAGGAGGAAATTATGCAGATAAGTGAAAGGGACTGGGTATATGAGAAGCAGAGGCTTGAAAAAATATATAAAATAATTGAGGCAAATATAGAAGTAATGGATAAATACTTAGAAAGCTTCAAAGGAAAATTAATTGCTACAAATAAGATGATGTGGGAAGACACTGCACATTTCACAGATGACTTTGACAGGCTGGTTGAAACAAAGCAGTATTTGGATATATTAAAGAATTTTAGTGAAAAGCGGGAGTTTTTTAACAGGAGAAAGGCTCAACTGGAAAAACTCCAAAAGTCTCCTTACTTTGCAAGGGTGGATTTTTTAGAAAAAGACCACAGGGAAGCTGAGGAGGTTTATATAGGAATTTCTACTCTCTTTTACAAGGATGACATACTCATTTACGACTGGAGGGCACCTATTTGCAGCATTTTCTATGAATATGAAATTGGAAATGCCAGCTATAAATGTCCGGACGGGATAATTGAAGGTGAAATACTTTTAAAGCGACAATTTAAAATATATAAAGACAAAATTGAATACATGTTTAATACCGATGTAAAAATAGATGATGACATACTTCAGGAAATCCTAAGTAAAAATGTGGACAACAAAATGAGGACAATTGTAAGCACCATTCAAAAAGAACAGAACAGGGTAATTAGAAATGAAGAAAGCCCTATTTTAGTTGTTCAAGGACCTGCGGGGAGTGGCAAAACATCAGTTGCACTCCACCGGGCGGCTTATCTTTTATATAGATTCAGGGACACAATAACTGCTAAAAATATAATTATTTTTTCACCCAACAAGATATTCAGCAGTTATATTTCCAATGTATTACCTGAATTAGGAGAAGAAAATATAAAGCAGACTTCTTTTATGGATTTTGCCGCAAAATTTTTTAGCAGTGATATGAAATTAGAGAGTTTTAATTCCCAACTGGAAAAACTTCTTTGCTTCAGGGATGAAAAGAAGGCAAAGGAGATACAGTTTAAATCAGGGAAAGAATTTGTGGATTTAATGGATAATTATATTGATTATTTACAAAACAAAAAAATGCAATTCCCTGATATAGTTTATAAGGGTGAGACCATTGTAAATTCAGAGGAGATATCCAATCTCTATAATGACAGCTATAAATCATACCCCTATGGAGAACGCCTGAAGTTAATCCGTCAAAGGCTGTTTACAATGCTGGAAAAGTATAATGACAGAACCATAAGGGAATTGGCTCAAAAACTTGAAAATGACCCTGAGCATGTTGGTTTATCTTCCGGTGAAATAAGATATATGGCAAGAACAATTGTAAAAAATGAAACTGAAGAATTAAAATCAAAAATAATTGAATTTACAAGGTACCGCTCCATTGATTTATACAAGATGCTTTTTGAAAATGATGAGGTATTTAGCAAAGTATCTAAGGGCATTTCTTTGCCTTCAGAAATAGATTATATAAGAAAAAGTACAGTAAACAGGCTGAATAATAACATAGTTTCCTATGAAGACATCGCACCTGTTATATACTTAGAATACTTTTCTCAAGTAGTAAGAAAAAGTCATGCAATAAAACATGTAATTATAGACGAAGCTCAGGACTACTCACCTATACAGTATAAAGTGCTTTTTAAATGTTTTGAAAAAAGCAATATTACCATTTTAGGTGATTTAAATCAAACAATTCATCCCTACTATAATGTGGGTACTTTTGGAGAAATAACAGGGGAAAAAGAACCGCCTTTTATAGTGAATTTAGACAAAAGCTACAGGTCTACAAAGGAAATTTCAGATTTTTCCCAAAATATTCTTTTTAAAGAAAAAGTTTATGAGGTGGTGTCCAGACCAGGGGAAAAACCAATTTTAATAAAGTGTGAAGACAAAAATGAGCTTATTGATAAAATTATAGCCCATGTAAAGGACTACGAAGAAAAGGGTATCAAATCAATAGCAATTGTGTGTAAAACGTATGCAGAGTGCAAAGAAGCATACAGCATGTTAAAGGGACGTATTGATGTAAATATTGTGGGAAATGAGGACAGTGAATTTCCGGAGGGCACAATTATAATTCCAAGCTATCTTATAAAGGGGTTAGAGTACGACGCTGTACTTGTCTACAATGCAAATTATGAAAATTACTACTTAGGGGAGGACAGAAAACTGTTTTATACAATATGTACCCGTGCGCTGCACCATTTAAGGATATATTTTGTTGGAGAGCCATTTTCCTACTTGAAAGATATAAGAAAGGATTTTTATTCCATTGAGAAATAGATTTTCTATTTATAAAATAATTTTTTCTGTGTATTTCTAATATATGTTTCTTTAAAAATAAGTTTTTTATTGATTTTTTTGAAAATTTCTAGTATTATATATTTAAGATCAGAGAAAGTCAAAGTCAAACTTTCTGTTTTTTAATGATTCGGTGTTGTATTTTAAAGGATTTATGGTAAATTAAGCATATTGATTACAGGAAAAGGAGGGAAATAAATGGAGTATAAAGATTACTACAAAATTTTGGGCGTTGATAAAAATGCTACACAGGATGAGATAAAAAAGGCATATAGAAAACTTGCTAAAAAGTACCATCCGGATGTAAATAAAAATAATAAGGAAGCTGAAAGGAAATTTAAAGAGGTAAATGAAGCATATGAAGTTTTGGGTGATGAAGAAAAAAGAAAAAAATATGATACTTTTGGAAGCCATTATAATTTCCAGGATGGATATGATTTTGATCCCTCCCAGTTTGGTTTCGGGAATGTGAGATATGAGTACAGAACAACGGGGGACAGCCAGGGCTACAGCGATTTTTTCAATATGTTTTTTGGTAGGGACAGTGGATTTGATTTTAGCAGCTTTTTTAGCGAATTCAGAGGTGCCGGGCGTTATTCCAGAAAAGGAGAAGATGTAGAAGTTCAAATAGAGATATCACTGGAGGAAGGTTACAAGGGAGTTGAAAAAAGGCTGAATTTAAGAAGTGTAAAAGGTGAGAAAAAGATAACTTTCAAAGTGCCCAAGGGTGTAAAAGATGGTGAGAAGATACGCCTTAAGGGTCAGGGAAGGGAAGGAACTGGCGGAGGTCCAAACGGAGATTTGATTTTGTCAGTGAAAATAAAGCAGGAAGGTAATTATACATTAGAGGGAAATGATATTACAACCACATTAGATATACTGCCCTGGACTGCTGCATTAGGCGGTAAAGCGGATGTAGATACATTAGATGGCAGGATAAAAATAAAAATTCCTGAGGGGATACAGTCGGACAGTAAAATAAGGGTGGCTGGAAAGGGATACATTGACAAAAACGGTAAAAGAGGGGATTTATATATAAAAATCCGTATAGTTAACCCAAAAATAATAACTGCTGAAATGAAAAAACTCTTCAAAGAATTGGACAGAATAAGTAATAAAGTTTAAATAAGTATTAAAGTAGAGATAAGCAGCAGAGTATAAATAGGCGGCAAAATATAAATAAGCAGCAAAATATAAATAAGCAGCAAAGTATAAATAGGCGGCAAAGCATAAATAAGCTGTAAGTATAATAAGCGATTAAAGTATAAATTAGCAGGAAAGTATGGCATGAAGCGGAGGTGTAAAATATGAATTTAGAAAAGTTTACAGAAAGAGCCCAAGCTGCAATTAGTACTTCCCAGGATGTGGCGATAAAAAAAGGCCATCAGCAATTAGACGGGGAGCATTTGCATTATGCACTGGTAACCCAGGAAGACGGGCTTATACCAAAGCTTATAAGCTATATGGGTCAGGATGTTGAATGGTATGTGGCAGATTTGGAAAAGGAGCTTTCAAGAATTCCAAGTGTACATGGAAGCAGCGTTTCAAACCTTTACTTAACCAGAAGATTCAGCCAGATTCTTCTTAACGCCCAGGATGAGGCAAAGCGTTTTAAAGATGATTATACAAGTGTGGAGCACATTTATATAGCACTTTTAAAGGAAAGGGGTACCCCTTCACAGAAAATTTTTAAAAACTACGGCATAACTTTGGAAAAGTTTATGTCTGCCCTTAGTAAAGTGAGGAGCAACCAGAGAATTACTTCCCAAAACCCTGAAGCCATTTATGATGCTTTAAAAAGGTTTGGACGTGATTTGTTGGATCTTGCAAGGGAAGGGAAGCTTGACCCTGTAATTGGAAGAGATGCTGAAATAAGAAGGGCTATAAGGATTTTGTCCAGAAGGACAAAAAACAACCCTGTGCTCATTGGAGAGCCGGGGGTGGGTAAGACTGCCGTTGTGGAGGGACTTGCCCAGAGAATACTAAAAGGGGATGTACCGGAAGGATTAAAGGACAAGACAATATTTGCCCTTGATATGGGTGCATTAATTGCAGGGGCAAAGTTCAGGGGTGAATTTGAAGAAAGGCTTAAAGCCGTTTTAAATGAGGTAAACAGCTCCAACGGAAGGATTATACTTTTTATAGATGAGCTTCATAATATTGTAGGTGCAGGAAAGGCAGAAGGGGCAATGGATGCAGGGAACATACTAAAGCCAATGCTTGCAAGAGGGGAGCTAAGATGTATCGGGGCTACTACATTGGATGAATACAGAAAATACATTGAAAAAGATGCAGCGTTGGAGAGAAGGTTTCAACCTATTTTAATAGACCAGCCTACAGTGGAAGACACAATTTCAATTTTAAGAGGGCTTAAAGAGCGTTTTGAAATCCACCACGGGGTAAGAATAACTGACAGTGCAATTATTGCCGCATCTGTCCTTTCAAACAGGTATATAAGCGACAGGTTTTTGCCGGACAAGGCCATAGACCTTATGGATGAGGCGGCGGCAATGATAAGGACGGAAATTGACAGCATGCCTGCTGAATTAGATGAGATATCCAGAAAAATAATGCAGCTGGAAATTGAAAGGCAGGCACTTAAAAAAGAAGAGGATGAAGTTTCTAAAAACAGGCTTTTGGCATTGGAAAAGGAAATTTCAGACAACAAGGAAATATATGACAGAATGAAGGCGCAGTGGGAATTGGAAAAGGAAGATATTAAAAAGGAGAAGCATTTAAAAGAGGAAATTGAAGAGGTGAAAAGACAGATAGAGGAAGCTGAAAGGCAGTATGATTTGGACAAATTGGCTATTTTAAAGCACGGAAAGCTTCCGGAACTTCAAAAACAGTTAGAAGAAGCAAAGAAGCGCAAAGAGTCAAATGAAGGGACTTTGTTAAAAGAAGAAGTGGGAGAAGAAGAAATTGCAGAAATTGTTTCAAGGTGGACAGGTATTCCTGTAACAAAGCTTGTTGAAAATGAGAGGGATAAGCTATTAAATCTTGACAATATACTGCACCAGAGGGTTGTAGGACAGGATGAGGCAGTGGAAGCCGTGACTGACTCTGTCATAAGGGCAAGGTCAGGGCTTAAAGACCCCAGAAGACCTATTGGTTCCTTTATATTTTTAGGTCCGACGGGAGTTGGTAAGACAGAGCTTGCAAAGGCACTTTCTGAGGCTCTTTTTGACAGTGAGGAAAATATAGTGCGCATTGACATGTCTGAGTATATGGAAAGACATGCAGTTGCAAGATTAATCGGGGCACCTCCCGGATATGTGGGATATGATGAGGGAGGGCAGCTTACAGAGGCAGTGAGGAGAAAGCCTTATAGTGTAATACTTTTTGATGAAATTGAAAAGGCTCACCCGGAAGTTTTTAATGTGCTGCTGCAGCTTTTAGATGATGGACGCCTTACTGACAGCCAGGGAAGAACGGTGGACTTTAAAAACACAGTTGTAATTATGACTTCAAACATAGGAAGCCAGTATCTTTTAGATGGCATTAAAGAAGACGGGGAATTAGAAGAAGGTGTAAGGGATAAAGTAACGGAAAGTTTAAACATGCATTTTAAACCTGAGTTTTTAAACCGTGTGGATGAGGTTGTAATATTTAAACCTTTGAGAAAAGACGAGATAATACAGATAATAGACATTATTTTAAAGGACCTTCAAAGAAGGCTTGATGACAGACAGATAAAACTTAATGTGACAAGGGAAGCTAAAGAGTATATTGTGGACAATTCATACAACCCTGTTTATGGTGCAAGGCCTTTAAAAAGATATATACAGAAGTTTGTGGAGACGGAGATAGGAAGAATGATAATAAAAGGCGATATAAGTGACGGAACAGATGTAAAAATTGATCTGGTGGATAATAAATTAAAGATAGTGGTATAAAAAACAGCCTGAATATTACAGTTTGAATATTGCAGTCTGAATATTAACAGTCTGAACACTTTAAAAAAGGGAGTGTAAATAATTTTGTGGGTTTAGATTTTATGTAAATCCTTCTCAGCAAGAAACATTAATTAATTTTAGTTTACAGAATATATAACTGCATTTTGTTTTTCATTATAGAGTTTTGCCAATTATTAAAGTTTTATACATAAATTTTTTAATAATTGGCAATACTTATTTGTCTAGCAAATTTAAAAAAGTAAAAACATAAAAGTACAATGTTAATTTAATTTGCTTTTTGTCAATAATTCTATTGAGGCCCGGCTCTGCCGATACCCTGCAATGCTGGGAAGCAACAGGGAACCTACAACCGGGCTGAAACCATACAAGTTTCAGGGAAGCGTATAAAATCCTATATAAGATTCTATATTTTTTATGATGAAGGAGCTTTGCAGTGTTTAATTTTAGTGCTAATAACATGGTAGTGATAAATTGCAAAGAATTAGATAGATACAATATTTTTACAATGAAGGATCTTGACACTAACCGGGTTTATTTACTCTATGACTTCAGGAAAAAACATGTCTTTAAAAGAGACAAAATATATTGTGTTTCCGGAAAAGTCAACTCTGCAGACAAATTATACGTAAGCGTCAAGAAATTAACGTCTAGAATTAAACTTTAATAAATGATATAGTTTTATTTATAAAAAATTATTTTATATTGAACGTTGAAATTTTAATAATATTTAGCTATGAAAATTATTTAGTAGGTATTTTTAAGTTATCTGGCAAACTTTTAGACCAAGGCATTAAATCCTTTAATTTAGACTTATCATTTATTTTTAGATTGGACAAGGCATTTATTAAATATGTCAAATATTTTTCCACCATTAGTTTATTAGCTTTTGCTGTTTCCATTATACTATATATAATACTGCTAGCCTTTGCACCTTTTTCGGTTTTACAAAAAAGCCAATTTTTACGTCCAATTATAAAAGGTTTTATTGCCCTTTCTGAAGCATTATTGTCAATTTCTAATGAGCCATCTTCTAAAAATATCTTGAAATTTGGTACATGATTTTTTGCATACTCTAAAGCCCTTCCTAATGCACTTTGCCCTAAGGAATTATATATGTTAGCATTTATAAATTCTATAAATTCATCAATTATGGGAGCAGATTTTTCTAGCCTGACATTATAACGAATGTCAAAGTAGTCATCATTTTTACTGTACTTTTCTCGAAGCTCCGTTTCTATTTTATAAAGTTTTTCACAGTAAACAAACCCTTTATATGCTAATGATTCTTCTCGGGCTTCCTTACTTAGCGTTATTACTATGTCATGAAACTTTCGCCGTATATGGGCTAAGCAATAAAGCTGCTTTACATTTTTTACTCGATTGTAACCGGCATATCCATCAGTTTGAAGATATCCTGAAAACTTCTTGAGAAAATTTTTAGGATTTATTCCTGATCCTGTCCTTTGATATTCATACAAAATTATTGGATTTATATTAGTTCCACTTTTATATAACCACATATAGTGCTTAGTTCTTGATTCATCTCCATTTTTCTCTAAAACTTTCAAAGTAGTTTCATCAGCTTGAATGTAATTTCTTTTAAGTAACTCTTTTTTCATTATTTTATAAATTAGTTCAAATTCATTAGCAGCTCTAACTATCCAATTTGATAATGTTTGTCTAGATAAGCTTAATCCAAGCATCTTAAAATAGTTTTCCTGTCTATATAGAGGTAGCGCATAAAGATATTTAAGACTCATTACATGACTTAATATTTCATTTGAGGCCATACTCTTAGAAAGTAAAGTATTTGGTGCTTTAGAAGTAATTATATTTGTTTTTTCCTCTTCTGGTTGACAAGATTTACATGCATAACTATAGTTTATATGTTCTTCTACATATAGTTTGGCTGGAATATATTTTAATATTTCTTTAGAAGTAGTTCCTATAAAATCCATAGGGGTAGAGCAGCAATCACACTGCCTTTCATTTTCTTCAAGTTTGTGATGAATTGTTACCCTTTCTAATTCTGATAAGTTCTCTTTTTTAGTATTCTTTTTAGAAGACTTGTTTCGTATATATTTAATCTCTTCTTTTTCTGGCTCTTCTTTCTTGAGGTCACTATAAAGTTCAGCTTCATTAAAGAGAGATAATTGCTCACCAGAAAATTTTTCGCTTGATTTTCCAAAAATCTTTTTATTTCTATTTAAAATTATACTTTTTAAATTTTCTATTTCGATTTTTAATGCATTAATTTCTATATCTTTCGATTTTAATTCTTTGTCTTTCGATTTTAATTCTTTGTCTTTCGATTCTAATTCTTTATTTATATCAAAAATTAATTTTCTTGTATTTTCATCAAGCTGGATTTCATCGTGAATTTTTTGCACTTATAATAACCTCTAATCTCTTATTTTTTATAACTATATTATATCACAAAACCCTTTATATTACCAGCTTTTAAAGGGTTTTGTTTGTAAAATTTTTAAAAATATTTTCTACCTTTGACGGATTTAAATTTTGAAGTTGTTCTTACTTCATATCCTTTTAATAACCACTTTAACTCGTCTACGTCTACTTTAAGAGCCTCATTTTTTGTCATTGGCCATTTAAATTTATTTTCTTCTAATCGGTAGTAATACAACCAAAATCCATTGTTGTAGATTTTCATTTTAATTTAGGTAAATCTACCCTTATTTTATCACATTAAAATAGGTGAAAAAAATTTTTAACCCTACCGCAATTTGAAAAAATATTTTCACTTTACAGTAGGATTATTTTTTATAATATATTGCGGAGGGTGATGTAAAAATGCAATATATCTTCAATGTTCATGAAGGAATTCATGAATATATTAAACTTGGGAGAAATTATCCTTTTCCACCGCCACCAACTAAAAGATGTCACAATCCAAAATGCAATAAATTAGTTAGTTTCCGCAAACATGGCTTCTATGAAAGATATTATTACTCAAAAGAATATAAAGGGAAAATAGTAATCAGACGCTATATATGTCCTCTATGTGGATGCACCATATCATATATTCCTAACTTTTGTTTACCCGGATTTATTAATGCAATAAATCATATTTTTGAATACATATATAATTTATTTTATCGTAAAGGTAGTATTAATTCAGTTATAAAACAACTAAATCTAAAAAACAACGTACAGTTTTCAAGGCAAATTCTATACTATTACAGAAAAAAATTCATTAAAAATCTCAATACAATACAAAATGGATTAAGACAAATAATACACAAAGTGAAATTACCGGATGAAACACTTGGAAACACAGAAAAAGCAAGAAACGTTTTAGCAATAGTAGTAAGAGAATTCCCCAACATTCAACTATTCTCTCAAAAATACTATCAAGCTACCGCTAAAACATTTCTTGCAGCATGATTATAACATTAAAATAGGATTTTAAAAAGCGTCTTATGAAAAATTTTTAATGAAATCAACCGCAACACCATATTTTCCTTTACTTGAGCAAATAACTATGGTAACATCCGTGGTAAAGAACAGCCTGACCGGTCATGGCTTCCTAAAAATGCAACAGGAGGTCAGGAATATGTTAAGTGAAGAGGTAAGAAATGCCATTGCGTTAAAAAGATTTTCACTGATAAGTCCGATCCTAAATGGACAAGTGAATAATCGTAAGGACTATTATGCTCAAATTTCATCAAAACCCGTAGAAATGCCACACTATGGCATAAGAAAATATTCACCTAAAACAATAGAGTCCTGGTACTGTGATTACATGCGTGGAGGATTGGATGCATTAAAACCCGGATACCGGAAAGACAGGGGTAATTGTAGAAAAATAGATACAGAACTTGCTGAAAAAATCCTTGAGACGAAAAGAAAATATCCTAAAGCGCCTACTACAATCATCTATGATAAACTAATAAAAAAAGGCATATTAAAAGAAGGGCAAATATCACTTACCACACTATACAGGTTTTTAAAATTTTCAAATCATGAAAGCATTTATGAAACTGAAGAGAAAAAAGAAATTAAAAGATTTGCACATCAATATATAAATGAGTTGTGGTATGGGGATTTAATGTATGGACCTTACATACAGGAAGGCAGGAAGAAAAGAGCCACATACTTATTAGCATATATAGATGATGCATCAAGACTTGTACCTCACGGAGAATTTTACTATACACAAAATTTAGAATCGTTAAGGCATTCATTTAAAGAAGCGGTGTTAAAAAGAGGCATACCTTCCTTGCTCTATACGGACAATGGGAAGATTTACCGTTCACAGCAGTTTGAATTTATGTGCGCGGACGTAGGATGCGCTCTTATACATTCGAAACCCTTTGTTGCACATAGCCGGGGAAAAATAGAAAGGTTCTTTTTAACAGTTAGAAAAAGATTTTTATCCCAACTTAATATGAATAAAATTAAGAGTTTAGAAGACCTGAATTTTGAGTTTTGGAAATGGCTTGATGAGGATTACCATAAGAAGCCTCATTCATCACTTAAAGGGGTAACACCGTTAGACTTTTTTATGTCACAGGCTTCAAGAATAAAACAATGTACTGACCCTGCACAGTTAGAAGAAAAGCTTCTTTTACGTGTAAAACGCAAAATTAACCATGACGGCACATTTTCCATAAACAATATACTGTATGAAACTGACATTAAGTTTGCAGGTTTAAGAGTTGAAGTCAGATATGACCCTCAACGGCTTGACATACCTTTTTGGCCGGTATTCATATACTATGAAGGCAAGAAAATCGGTGAAGCCTTGCAGGTTAATTTTCATGACAATGCCCATATGAAACGAAGGGGCAGACCTAAAAATTCTGAGTTAATAGTGGATTTACAAAATAACGAAGTATCTGTAACACATGCTGACATGCCTAAATCAAAACAAACAATTTCATTTAAAACAATTATGGAAGGAGAGAAATAATTATGTTCAGACAGTTTTTTGGACTAAAATACAATCCTTTTGGAAAAGAAATTGATATTTCTGATGTTTATGAAAGTGAAGATATTAAGGAATTAAATTCAAGATTTAAATATATTCAAAACATCCGGGGAATGTTTCTTTTAGTCGGTGAACCGGGAATGGGAAAATCCACCGCCTTAAGAAAATTTTCAGCCGGGTTAAATCCGGGACTTTACAAACCCTGCTATTTTTCTCTCTCAACAGTTACCGTTATGGATTTTTACCGGGGTCTTTTAATATCTTTAGGAGAAGTGCCTTCACATAAGAAGGTTACAATGTTTCATCAGATACAACAAGCAATAATGTCTTTGTACTATAATCAAAAAATTACTCCGGTTATTATCCTTGACGAGGTACAGATGCTGTCAAACAGCATACTTGAAGAATTAAGGCTTTTATTTAACTTTAAAATGGACTCTGAAAATCCTTTTATATTAATATTGTCGGGGCAATCGCAAATCAGGAACAAATTACAGTTAGCGGTAAATGCACCTTTAAAGCAGCGTATAGCCGTAAAATACGTAATGCAGGGGTTAAAGCCTGAGGAACTTTCAGACTATATTTTTACAAGGCTAAAGTCTGCCGGTTTACATGAAAATATATTTACCCAGGCTGCAATTGAAGCTATTTATTCTGCATCAAAAGGCGTACCCCGCCTTGTTAACAGTCTTGCAACCTCAAGCCTTATGTATGCTTGTTCAATAAAGCAAAAGCATGTAGATGAAGAAATCGTATACCAAGGACAAAAAGATTTTGATATCTAAAATACTTTTATCTTTAACCGGCAGCCTTAGTACAACGGTTATAAACCGTTTAAGTAATAAATGTTGTGAACTTATTGAATTTATACTTAAAAGTTTTCTATTATCAATATTTTGATTAAAATTTTAAGAGCAGTTAATCTGCTCATTTTTATTATACAAATTTGAAAGTGTTATGCAATACTTATTTTTCCAAATTTTATTTTGAATCCTACTGGAATTTGAAAATTTGATTATCGCGTTCCTATTTTAATTTGAAAATATTCACTAATTTGTGGTAAAATTGACCTAAAATAATTTGAAAATATTATCTAATTTAATTTGAAAATTTACACATTATCAAAGTGTAATACTTTTAGTTTGTTCATCTGTCTGTTACAAAAAACAAATAGTGCCTTTTCATAAGGATCTAGCTTAAGCTCCATCTTTATTATAACCATTAACCCATCTATACTTTTTCTTAAGTCCGTGACACCACTAGCTAAATATACAGTATCTATCTCATTAATATTTAACAACTTCTTACTATCTCCTTTAGTGCATTTGATAAAGATAACTCATCTGAATTAGATATATATATTTTAGCCTTTCCAATTTCTATTCTTATTTCATTAGATGGGTTAAGATTATTTTTTACATCAGGTGAGTTCTCTATTTTATTTTTCCTACCATTTAAATTAATAGCATGAAATATTGATTCGTTTTTCTTCCTTAGTTTTTTTCTTTGATAATATAACCTATGGATATTTACATCATACTCTCTACAAAAACCAGATATTGTTCCTTCATATTTTGAGAATTTTTCTAAAATATCCTTCCAATATTCATTTGTCTCTATTTGATTCAATTAAAAAACCCCCTATACTTTTGATAATTCAATTGTATAGCAAATTTTTTAGTATTTATATCCGTTAATTCTTTTACGCTTACATTTAAACTCTCAGCCAACTCTTTTATTTCTTCTGTAAATTGAGCTTCTGAAGTCTCTTTCAAATCTTCTTCTGCCGGTATATTTGAAAAAACTGAAGCCTTCTTTTCCGTCGAACTCATCTTATTTATACCGGTTATTTGTGTATCTTTTGACAATATAGAAGGTTCAACTTGTACATTTTTATGCGGTAGACTGCTACCTAAAGTCTGATTTGCCTGAACAGGCTTTATAAGCTTACCCAACTCTACAATCTTCTTTATTACTACTTTATGATAAAAAGATTTACATAATACAATATTTGTGTTAAAACATATATAGAACATTTGTTCTATATATGTTTTAAGAGTGTGAGTACTAATGCTTTATGAAAGTTCGAATAATCAGGGGATATATTCTCCAAGAGAGCCACGGAAAAATTATTATTATAGGTGCGTAGAAGAGAATTTTGAAGTTTTGGAGAGAGTGTGGGATGATAGGTACCAAAATACATACGGTTATTGGAGATCCCATATTCTAGATGTTATATATGATTACCTTGATTGTGGGAATTTGCATCTAGGGTTTGCCCGTGTTAAGTGTGAAGATTGTAACAAGGAGTATCTATTGCCTTTTTCATGTAAACGGAGGGCGTTCTGTCCTTCATGTCATCAGAGAAGAGTAGTTGAATTTGGAGAGTTTTTATACACTGAGGTTTTAAAAGAAGTTTCCCACAGGCAGTGGGTCTTTAGTATACCCAAAAGACTTAGATGCTATTTTATGTATGACAGAAAGCTACTTGCAAAACTATCAAGATGTGCATGGAAAGTCTTATGTGATTATCTTAAAAGTTCATCTGGAGATAAAGATTCAGTTCCTGGTGTTGTTATAGCTGTACAAACATTTGGAGATTTTTTAAACTTTAATCCTCATTTACATGTAATTGCAACAGATGGTTGTTTTAAAGGGGACGGAGATTTTATAAAATCAGTATTACCTCAAGGAAAAGATATTGAGAAGGTTTTTCAGTCAGAAGTACTAAAGATGCTCAAAAAAGAGGGGAAAATTAATCAATTTATTATAGATAACATGCTTAGTTGGGAAAATACTGGATTTAATGTTTATTGTGGGGAGGCAATATACGCAGAGGAACAGGAGAGTATTGAAAAACTTGCTCAATATGTAGTTCGTGCTCCAATTTCTCAGGAAAGAATGTTTTACATACCACCAGAAGAAAGTTCAAATGAAGTTGGGAAAATTATTTACAAGGGTAAAAATAGCAGAGAAATTCAAGCTTTTGATGCTTTGGATTGGTTAGCACGATTGGTAACTCATATCCCAAATAAGGGAGAGCAATTTGTAAGATGTTATGGTTATTATTCAAATAAGAGTAGAGGACAAAGGAAAAAAGCTGAGATAGATGATAAAGTACCTGCAATTGTAAGTAGTGATTTATCTAAAAAAGCTTTTCGTAAAAACTGGGCAAGACTTATTCAAAAGGTTTATAATGTTGATCCTCTAAAATGTAAATATTGCAATGGGAAAATGAGAATAATTTCGTTTGTAGAGGATGAAGAAACTATCGAGAAGATTTTGAAACATTTGAAGCTTTGGGGAATTCAGAATCATGATCCGCCTAATCATTTCAAAATACCACAACAATTTGAACATTTTATATTGGCCAATTCATTGCTAATTGGAAACAATGAAAAAAGTAATGAAAATATGGGCAAAAATAAAGACGGTAATTATGAAGAACACAATTCTAATAATGTTTTTCCTGATTATGAAACTTGTGATGAAATGCCAAAATATGAGGACTGGTTTTAAAGAATAAATTCTTATAACCTTAAGTTTGTAGTGCTATTTTTTGTTTTGTGCAGGAGGTTCAATACTTAAAGATAATATTATTTTGGGATTATTATTTAAAAATGAAGCAAATGTATATTGTTTTGGATGATTTTTGATTTTAGTAGTGAAAAACAGAATTTAATATGATATTATGAAAAAAGCAAATACCTATCTATCCCCTTTTAAAGCCGTAAGCTTTGATACACTGCTTAAAAACCATGAATCGGATTTAACATCAGAAAACTTTTCCACTGTATATTTTTGAAGCTCCTCCAACTTTTCATTTACCTTGTTTATATCCGGATCCTTTCCTACTATATCCTCAATACTCTTTGCATTTACTAACAAGCTTGACATAATCATAACAACCGCTACGGTCATCAATAAAAATTTTTTCATGTTCATTATCCAATCCTCCCATATTACTGTTTCAAAATTATTCTAATTCCACTAATATAATATTACTAAAATGTACCTTATGTTTCAAGCTGCCATTTTAATAGCAAAAAGCCTGTCATCCGTGCAATATTAGTTAAAAAAGCTAAGTTCATAATTCATATCTTATTATGAACTTAGCTTTTTGAAAATTATTTTAAAACCGCTAAATTGCTATACTCATCATACAATAATATATTTATTCCGCATTAACAATCTTCATCGTATGGTAAATCATTGTGAACATTTCTGCTCTTGTGACGATTCTTTCTGGCAAGAAATAGTTATTCTCATATCCTTTAATTATTCCTAACTCATTAGCCTTTTTAACAAAGCCTTTTGCCCATAGGGCTATATCCTTATCATCTTCAAAATCGGTTTCTCCTTCTGAAATTCCCAAATTAAACGCATTCATTATCATGGCACAGGCCTGATTCCTGGTCAGTTTGCTGTCAGCCCTGAAGCTCTTATCTTCAAATCCCTTTATAATTCCATTTTCTTGCGCCGCAGCCACAGCCTCTCTAACCCATTCAGGAATTTCATCCGCATCAGAAAAATCTAATTTATCCGGATTTTGGGCTTTTAAATTTAAGCTGTTAACAAGTATCGTGACAGCTTCTGCTCTTGTTATTTCGGAATCAGGCTTTATAGAACCGTCCGGATACTTATTTATAATGCCTTTGCCAAGCAAATCTAATATATATGGTTCAGCCCAATGTCCTTCTGCATCGGTTCCACTTATTCCCGGAATATCTTCAATCGGTTTCTCCGTAATATCCGGCGTGGCAGTCGGTGTAGATGTAGGTGTAGATGTCTGGGTAGGCGTAGGAGACTGCGTAGGTGTTGAAGTAGGTTCAGGAGTATTTTTTGAGCCGGAAGAAGTACCACCGGATGGCTTTGAAGCCCTATAAACTGTTATCATGTATGTTTTTTTTGTTTCACCGTTTTCAGCTGTAACCACAACGGGAATCTTGTTTGTACCTGTATTCAAGTCAATACCTGCGGAGGGATATCCCGATAAAACAGGATTTCCATTGATAGTCAATTTAGAACGAATATCATATACTGAAGCAGTTACACTAATCTTATCGGTACTATATGGAACAGAAATCTTATAGTCAGTTACATCAGGTGAAAAAGGCTTATCAAAAGAACCACAATCGGTTACAAGGTTCTTAAGATCTGCATTATTTGAAAGCTTTATTCTATTAATATATATTTCCGCAACAGAAGGTACCCCTAGCACAGCATTAACCGGATTTTCCAAAGTTAATTTAAAATTCTTGGTTCTTGCTTCATTCTGTGAAGGTACTTTAAGTAATTTTATTTCAATTGTTTTTTCAGCCTCTCCGGCTTCAAAAGTCAGTGTTCCGCTGGGAGCAGCATAATCAACATCAGCAACTGCCGATCCGTCTTTTGTAGAATAATCTACACTCATAGTTCCACGCAGGTTACCACTCCTTCGAACAGTCACTAAAGCACTCTGATTCGATTCATCCAACGTATACACATCATTGTCAAGCTGCACAATACTTACCTGGTTGGAAGTTCCACTGACAGTTATGGTGGGAAGAGTGAGACTCCTGGTGAAATTTTCATTTAAATAAACTACTTCCGGCACATTCACCATTCCGTTTTCGTCAGGCTCAATATCAACAAAAGCCTCACCTTCTATGGCCTTTAAATCATCATTATTAGCATGGATTGATATCTGATATCCCCCATCACCTTTGAATTCCGAGAAAAAGGCTGTATATAAACCATCTCCCGGCATAAGGTCGCCCATCTGACCATTATCATAAAGAGTTACAATTGTTTCTGAGTTGTCAGGTGCTATTACTTTTGCATACACATTTGCATTTATCACGGGCTTTCCGTTTTTGCTTAATAATGCTGTTATCTTAACGGGAGTCGGATAAGTATATGTAATATCATCTGTACTACCTTGAAGAGACAGAGTTGTTCTACCTGAAAAATCAAAGGAAATCTCCGTATTGGCTTGAGAATTGTTTTTGATATTAACCTCCCAAGCACCTATCTGGGGATTATCTATTATATATATCTGATATGTATCTTCAATCATATAAGATGCACCATTTGTGCTGTCCGGAGAATAAATAGTACCATCCGGAGCTTTTAATGTGAAAGAAACATTACCTGCATTTACCGAACTTATTGTAAATACTGCCTGTTTCATTGAGCTATCTACAAAAACAACTTCGGTTGATTCTTCCATAGAACTAAATACTCTACGTATGAATTTTATTAGCCTGTCAAAGATACTTAACTTATTCTTTATTGTCTTGTAAATCATGCTAATATCACCAGCAGAAGAAACAAAATAGTATTCTCCTCCTGTTTCTTTAGCAATACTAGTCAGTAAATTCGCATCAGCTCCACTTCCCACTCCGATAGTATATACAGGTATACCTTCGGATTGAAGCATGGAAATCTCTGTCGATGGTAGAGAAGCTTGCCCGTCTGATAAAAGTATAATAGCTCCTGCACCTTTTCTGTAGTCTTTAGATATCATGTCATTTAAGGCATTCCATAAGCCAGCTCCTATATTGGTTCCTCCACCCGAAGAAATATTATCGATTTTTGATTTTATGGCACTCTTATCCGATATCGTAGCTACTCTTGTCAATGAATGATTCAATGTTGCACTGTTCTCAAAAGAAACAACACTAATGCCGTCTCCCAACTGTCCTTCTTGCGGAAGCTCTAAACAGTCTACAAACATTTTCGCTGCACCTTTGGCTAATTGAATTTTTGATCCTCTCATCGACCCTGATTTGTCGATAACTAAAGCTATATCGTTCCATTTATTATTTTGCCTTACTTCAAACACCGGATCTTTCTTTTCAATTGGTTGAATATTTCCCCCAGGAGCAGTTAAATTAAATTTCTTATTTTCAACCATTACTTCCCAACAAGATTTGTTTCCATGAATTCTGTTATGATGACTGGGAGCCGATGAATTATGGCTGCTATCGCAAAAATCTACTATGCTGCTTTCATGCTGTATCCACATAATACTTGCTTTAGCACCATTAGAATTATAACTCGGTCTATAATTCTCTCCTTGTACAACTTCTGTAATTGTATTGCCGTTAGAATCTCTCATTAACATACTGGCCTGCGATTCACAAGTGTTCCACGTAATACTCCCATCAGCATTAAGTGTGCCGAACACCTGATAACTTCTTCCATTTTTGGTTTCATAATCACAATACTCATCTCCCAGGCCGTAACCATAGTGTCCAAACTCATGTACAATCGTTTTCCCTAATGAATGAGTTCCATTAGTATCAAATGCCTTGTCAATTCCAATATACATGTGCGATTCTTTTGAACCCATAAATCCCGCAAGATTAGCAGACGCTCCTCTTCCGGGTCTTATATAAACATCAGAATCTTCAGGGTTAAAATTGTCCATTGGAAGTGCACCTTGAATTTCAGGCCATCCGCCTTCTCTTGCTGCCGGAACATAAATTGTTATTTTGCCAAATCTGTTCTGTCCCTATGTAGCTTCATACAAGTAATTTGAAGCTTCAATAAAACTTTCCTTTACCTTTTCAACTATGTCACTTGGATCCTGACCGTACTTGTCGGTTGAATCTGTGTCATCCAGTATCATTACTCTTAAGTCTATTACACCTCCGGTAATACTGCCACTTGTACCTGTGGAAGCAAGAACCGTAGTACAGGTTGTAATAAGGATAGTAAAAACTAATAAGAATGATACAACTTTTTTAATACTGTGATTCATTTTTATCTCCCCTTTTAATATCTTTTAATATTATATTAAAACATAATTAAATTTTGATCAAAATCTTTATTTCACTGGCTTTCACCAGTTATTTTGTATCTCACTGAAAAATAAAAATTTTAATACCATCAAATTACTCAAACTACACTTTAGAAATAAGTATTTAATTGTAGTTGTATATATGTGGAAAAACATCATGTATATTATACCATAAAATTATAATATATACAATAGATTTTTTGGTAAAATTTTAGCAATTCTTTGGAAATAAGAAATAATCATTATTCAGAAATAAAGAAGTCGCTCAAATAAGTTTTTACTATTTCAACACTATTGCAACTCTTCAGTTATAATATGTAAATAAAAATTGCATTTCACTTATAAGTAGTATATAATATTAATGTAATTAAGATATTGCTAATCAGCAATAATAAAGGAGGATAAGTTCATGAAGTTCTCTATATTTCCAATTCTATTAATAGTTGTATTGTTGATTGTATCATGCAAGTATAAAGCTGACTTAGATTCCTCTGACAATGTAGATATTACTAAAGAATTCTCTGACGATGACGTTATTAATAAATCCGAAAATTTCTGGGATACCGACGAAAAGACTATACCGTCTCCCACCCCTACTATTGATATTACCAAAGAATTCTCTGACGATGACGTTGTTAATAAATCCGAAAATTTCTGGGATACCGACGAAAAGAGCATTCCGTCTCCCACCCCTACTATTGATATTACCAAAGAATTCTCTGACGATGACGTTATTAATAAATCCGAAAATTTCCGGGATACCGATGAAAAGAGCATTCCGTCTCCCACCCCTACTATTGATATTACCAAAGAATTCTCTAACGATGACGTTATTAATAAATCCGAAAATTTCTGGGATACCGACGAAAAGACTATACCGTCTCCCACCCCTACTATTGATATTACCAAAGAATTCTCTAATGATGACGTTATTAATATGTCAGAGAATTTCTGGGATACCAATTAAGGAGTTACTAGCAGAGACATTACCAATCCCCATACAGTAGTGCGAAAGAGCAAAGCCACCTTTACTCAAAGCGAAAATAATAATCAAAAAAACATTTTATTGCTTTTTGTCAACCAATTGTGTTTATTTCAACAAATTCTTCAGGTCTACCGACTTTACATCGGCAGCCTTTTTATTTTCAGCCTGTATTTCTAAAAATATCTCTTTTCTATAAATAGAAACACTTTTAGGAGCATTACTTATGCTCATGTATTTTATCTGCAAGGATTACAGTTATCAACTGTGTAATGCCTGCGATGTATAAGTCCGCCTTGATTGTTTGATTATCTCTTGTTTTAAGCTTGCCACAGGCCATGGGCTCTTTTAAATACTGGATATTTTTTTCGACTACAACTCTGATTTTGTAATCCGAAATCCATTCTTCAGAGCCACGTATTGCACCTGGATACATGCGTTGGTCTTGAGCAGGAGATGTGTAAGTTATTCTTCCACAAGGCTTTCCGTTACAGGGGTTTTCACAGGATGTAATCCATTTGCCATTAATTCTTTTTACAAGGGGACACCGCCATTTAAATCTATCACTACGTCCTGCTTCCCGGGTCCATCCAAAGGGTTTCATAGTTACTGATGGATCTTTAAAGCAAAGTGGCCATCCGTTTACATCGTACTTAATTTCAGGGATGTCAGGATTGGAGTTTCTTGAGTTTAGAGGGATTAGAGCTCTTTTGAATTTAAAATCACCTAGAAGCAAGGGATAAGTGGCATAGGTATCAAAAATAGAGTCCCCTAGAAAGGTATGAGGCTTAAAATCCGGGTGAAGATTGAAGAAGTCTGTAAGTACTGGTTTAAGGGATTTTGAATCACTAATAGATTTATCTTCATCAGGAGAATCTGATTTTTTATCAATCTGCATTTCAGGGTGTTTTTGCTTGAAATCATTATCTAAAAAGGTTATATTTCTTGGAATACCAAGGCCATTAGTGATAATGCCAAACTTGTAAACATAACAGAAATAGCCGTTTATGTAAAGCTGCTTAATTTCTTCATTGGCAGATGCACAAGAAGGCATAAGGCCATAAGCCATTTTGTAGACATCAACGTCTGGATTGTTTTTATAGAAAGCCTTAAGCTTTTTTATAATAGAATTAATGAACTTGGGATTATTCTCGGTTACAAAAGCTTAAGTTAATTTAAGAACTTGCAAACAATGATATATGTATATTTTATTGGACATAGAAAATTAAATCAACCCAAAAGTTCATACATGCTTGCACCTTATGGAAAAAAATAAAGGTTGACACTTATCATGCCAACCCCTATTCTAAAAAGCAAACTCAGAACATGGGGGATATGATAATGTATTTGAATAAAAAAGTAAAGAGGTTTTGGCTTAGTAATATAAGGAAAGAAGTTAGGCAAGCTATTGAAAAACTTTCAACCCAGCTAAAAGTTGAATTTCCTAAAGAACCCGAAAGACTACTCTCAAGTTATGTGTACAGAGAATTTAAGATTCATATTGATAAAGACGGAAGTATTAAAGGTGGTTTATTACGTCTATTGTTTAGTTTGATAGATTTTACATTTGTGAGAAGTCTGATAGCTGATTGTTATAGTGTTGAAGGTGGAAATTGTTATGACCCAGTTTCACTAATACTCTTAGAAGTAATAAAAATATGGGAAAGGTATCAATACTACCCAGATTTCTTGAAGGACTTAGAGGATAAGGAAAAAGGTGCTCAATACAGATATTATACAGGCATTGATGCTGAAAATGTTCCAACTGATGCCACTCTTCACAACTTTAGAGACAGGTTGGGAGAAGAAAAATTCAAGGATATAATGAATTTTTTAGTACAGATATTTACAATGGTAGAAATCATATCAGGTAAAATACTCTGCACTGACGGAACTCTGTTAAAAGCATTTGCAAGATACAGAGGGTGTAATTATATGGAAGACTGCTGTAAATGTATTTCTTGTCCTGAAAGTATAGTTGATGACGTAAATACAAGCATAAACGGAGCAGTTAAAGAGATAGAAGAAAAGGATAAAAAATCAGCTGTAGCAGTAATGAAAATGCAGTGTCCAAGAACTGAAATAATACAAAAAATAATTGAAATGGTTAAGAAAAAAGACAAGGATGCATTAATAGAAAATATAGGGACTTTTTCAATAATAAAGCTCCGTGTTATTAAAGGAACTATATCTGAATTTAAAGCACACAGTAAATATCTTCGCAGTATATTTGGAGAAAGTTTCAAATCACCTGATGGATATAGTCTTGAAGTAATATCCTGTGCTATTAGACTTGATCAAAATGAAAAATTGATATTTGAATGTCCCAAATCATGTAAAGATGTATCTGCAAGAATAGGATATAGGCGTAGTAAAGATAATCCAAGCAAGACAGAAAAAGTATTTGGATATAAGGCGGTAATAATTACAAGTATAGAAGCTGAATTTAATCTTGAAATACCAGTTGCAGTAATAACAGGTTCGGGAAATATCAGTGAGGCACAAACATTTGTTAACCTGCATCAAGAGCTTAAAAGGCATGTAAGCTTTAAAACAGAGTATCAAGTGTTAGACAGTGGCTATGATTACGAGTATGTATATTCATATATACGCAATGGCAATGGAAAACCTATAATAGACTACAACAAAAGACGTGAAAAGCTTGATGAGAAAAGCATGAAAAAAAGAGGATATAACCAAAATGGTTATCCATATGCTCCCTGCGGCAGAGTATGTACACCTAATGGATTTGATTCTTCTAGAAATGCATTAAAGAACACATGTAATAAGCAGTGTTTGAAAAGTAAGGATTTAGACAAACTTTGTAAATGTAGTTATAGAAAAAACAAGTGTGGGTATACAAAATGGATGACAATAAAGGAACTGCCTCGATTAATACTTGAAATTCCAAGGGGCACAAAGAAGTATAAAAAGATAAAGGCATTGAGGACATCATCTGAGAGAACTAATGGTTATGGTAAAGAATGGACAGGTATGTCCAATTTAAGGCTTCGAACTTTAGAAGCGTATGCTGCAAGAGTTGCATTGTGCTGTATTGTTATAATGTTGAAAAAAATTATGGGTTTAATTTTACAAGCAACTATTGAACATAGGAATCCTTCTTTAGCAAAAAAGCTTTATAACAAAAAAGCAACCTCTAAACTCAAAGATTCTGCTTGAGATTATATACATTGAAAGGAGTGAAGTGAAGTTTTTGCCAAAAACTGATTTGCAAAATTTAATCTCTACATTAGCACCATATTTTAGAATGAAACTTCCGAACTGTAGAGGTCTAGTAGTAGTTATTTGGTTTTAGAATTGGATTATTTATACTCAATACCCATGGACAAAAATACTAATAATGTTTTGCCCATAAGTATTGATTTGTAATTACTGGAATAAAGAACTTAGTTCTTAAATTAACTTAAGCTTCGATACCGGAAGTATCATAAGCGATAGTTGATGCAAGAGTAGGGTCTATTTTCTGACAAATAGGCTCAGTAATATCTACAAGATGATTAAAGAAATTTTCGAGATGTGAAACAAAATCTTGTTTAAAACGAGTGAACTGAGAATTGTCAGGAACTTTGGAAAGGCCACAAAATTCACGGGCTTCTTTGCACAGAGTAAGAAAAATTATTAAAAGTGAGACTGTAGGAATCCCGAGTAGTTTCTGTAATATTAAGGCTGAAAGCATAGAAGCGATAGAGTAATCTCTATTTCGTCCTAAATGTTTGTGGTAAGCCCAGTAGAATTCCTGAGGAATTAAAGAAGATAAATCAAGATGCTCAGTGAGTAACTCAAGAAATTTGGGTTTATCATTTTGATAGATATCTTTACATTCTTCAAAAGTGTCAGAAAGTGAAATTTGATTAAAAAGTTTTACCATTTGTTTTCCTCCTTTTTTTGTGGAAAAATTGGATTTGTCAACTATATTTTACACTATTTAGAGGGGGAAAACAATAAAAATATACTGCTAAAACCCTTTGGTTTCAAGGGTTACAGCATTTTATAAACAACTATATTATAAGTATATTAACGGGGGGATTCAGGGATTCGGATGGCCTTAGGTTAACCTAGAAGAAATAGGAGCGTTAGGAGTTTTAGAGAAAAATACAAAAAAAAGAGGTGGAATAAATGAGGAGGTCAAAAGGTGAAGGATCATTGACCTATATTAAAAGACTTAAAAAATATCAAGTACGGTATGACGTAAGTATAGATGAGAACGGAAAAAGGATACAGAAGGCTTCATATTTTTCTAAGAAAAAAGATGCAATTGCCTTTATGCAAGATGAGTTAAGTGCTCTAAATAGGGGCAAATATGTATCCCTGTCAAACGAATCGCTATACTCCTACTGCAAAAAATGGTATGAACTATACAAAGAACCAACGCTAACAAAAATAAATACAAAGGAAAAATATAAATACACGCTTAATAGAATTAAAGGGCTATCGGTAGGTTCGGTTCGTTTAATGGATCTATCAAGCGAGATATTGCAAAGAGCATATAACAAAATGAAAGCTGATATATTCTCTCTCAATTCTTTTGGCACAACACTTGTCTTCTCATATACAGCATCAACCTTATATGGAAGTGAGAGAGGCAGCATATCAAGGTCTTGAGGAATAATCCTTTTCCCTCCAATTAATTCCTCACTCTTTATTTTTTCCAAACCCTTTTGATTAATAAATTCTTCAATTTTAGCATCTACATTCTCTATCTTTTCTGAAACGCTCTGGACATTTACTCTTGAAACTGAAAGCAATTTATCTGATACAATGATGCCATCCTTAAAACCCTCTATTGAAGCTTCTGTATCAATGTCTATAATGCTGCTCAAGTCAAGGCCTTCAATTTTTTCATGCTGTTTGAAGCTCGGATCTAAAGGAACCCATATTTTTTGGCCCTTCATAGGTCCTGCACCCCTGTAGTACTGATAAGGCACATAAGCTTCAACCCATACGTGTTCTGTTCTGACGTGAGATATCTTTCCGCCACTGACGACAGAAACTGTTGGTATTCCAAGAGATGCCAGAATTCTCACTGCATCCTGTGGTGTTTCCCCTCCAGTTCATCCCATCACCTTCTCTACAGGTATCTCAATTGTTCCTCTCACATATCGAGCAGGAATTCCTTTATATCGAAGAAGGGAAATAAGAAGCGATGCCTGGTCAATATCATTCCCTGCCATTTGGTCAAGGGTTCCCACTGCACCTTTTCTCGACCCGTAATATGCCTCGAAATTTATATTATTCCGGACATATTCATAAATCTCTATAACAGAATTTAAACTCTCAGCCAACTCTTTTATTTCTTCTGTAAATTGAGCTTCTGAAGTCTCTTTCAAATCTTCTTCTGTCGGTATATTTGAAAAAACTGAAGCCTTCTTTTCCGTCGAACTCATCTTATTTATACCGGTTATTTGTGTATCTTTTGACAATATAGAAGGTTCAACTTGTACATTTTTATGCGGTAGACTGCTACCTAAAGTCTGATTTGCCTGAACAGGCTTTATAAGCTTACCCAACTCTACAATTTTCTTTATTACTATTTTATGATAAAAAGATTTACATAATACAATATTTGTGTTAAAACATATATAGAACATTTGTTCTATATATGTTTTAAGAGTGTGAGTACTAATGCTTTATGAAAGTTCGAATAATCAGGGGATATATTCTCCAAGAGAGCCACGGAAAAATTATTATTATAGGTGCGTAGAAGAGAATTTTGAAGTTTTGGAGAGAGTGTGGGATGATAGGTACCAAAATACATACGGTTATTGGAGATCCCATATTCTAGATGTTATATATGATTACCTTGATTGTGGGAATTTGCATCTAGGGTTTGCCCGTGTTAAGTGTGAAGATTGTAACAAGGAGTATCTATTGCCTTTTTCATGTAAACGGAGGGCGTTCTGTCCTTCATGTCATCAGAGAAGAGTAGTTGAATTTGGAGAGTTTTTATACACTGAGGTTTTAAAAGAAGTTTCCCACAGGCAGTGGGTCTTTAGTATACCCAAAAGACTTAGATGCTATTTTATGTATGACAGAAAGCTACTTGCAAAACTATCAAGATGTGCATGGAAAGTCTTATGTGATTATCTTAAAAGTTCATCTGGAGATAAAGATTCAGTTCCTGGTGTTGTTATAGCTGTACAAACATTTGGAGATTTTTTAAACTTTAATCCTCATTTACATGTAATTGCAACAGATGGTTGTTTTAAAGGGGACGGAGATTTTATAAAATCAGTATTACCTCAAGGAAAAGATATTGAGAAGGTTTTTCAGTCAGAAGTACTAAAGATGCTCAAAAAAGAGGGGAAAATTAATCAATTTATTATAGATAACATGCTTAGTTGGGAAAATACTGGATTTAATGTTTATTGTGGGGAGGCAATATACGCAGAGGAACAGGAGAGTATTGAAAAACTTGCTCAATATGTAGTTCGTGCTCCAATTTCTCAGGAAAGAATGTTTTACATACCACCAGAAGAAAGTTCAAATGAAGTTGGGAAAATTATTTACAAGGGTAAAAATAGCAGAGAAATTCAAGCTTTTGATGCTTTGGATTGGTTAGCACGATTGGTAACTCATATCCCAAATAAGGGAGAGCAATTTGTAAGATATTATGGTTATTATTCAAATAAGAGTAGAGGACAAAGGAAAAAAGCTGAGACAGATGATAAAGTACCTGCAATTGTAAGTAGTGATTTATCTAAAAAAGCTTTTCGTAAAAACTGGGCAAGACTTATTCAAAAGGTTTATAATGTTGATCCTCTAAAATGTAAATATTGCAATGGGAAAATGAGAATAATTTCGTTTGTAGAGGATGAAGAAACTATCGAGAAGATTTTGAAACATTTGAAGCTTTGGGGAATTCAGAATCATGATCCGCCTAATCATTTCAAAATACCACAACAATTTGAACATTTTATATTGGCCAATTCATTGCTAATTGGAAACAATGAAAAAAGTAATGAAAATATGGGCAAAAATAAAGACGGTAATTATGAAGAACACAATTCTAATAATGTTTTTTCTGATTATGAAACTTGTGATGAAATGCCAAAATATGAGGACTGGTTTTAAAGAATAAATTCTTATAACCTTAAGTTTGTAGTGCTATTTTTTGTTTTGTGCAGGAGGTTCAATACTTAAAGATAATATTATTTTGGGATTATTATTTAAAAATGAAGCAAATGTATATTGTTTTGGATGATTTTTGATTTTAGTAGTGAAAAACAGAATTTAATATGATATTATGAAAAAAGCAAATACCTATCTATACTGTCGGGTACCGTAACGAAAATCCAACTCTTTAAATTCTATCAATCCCTTAAGTGTGCTTGGTGCTATTTTTTTGTCTTCATTTTCACTCTTTTCAAGTTCCAAATCCAATATTTCTCCCAATCTATCAGAAGCAACAATAGCTGTCTGCATCATAGGCTGAAGGTTAATCAGATTTTTTATAGGGTCGAGGAAATATGCTAGTAATGCATTAAAAGCCAACAGCTGTCCAACTGACATATCACCCTTTATAACGCTGTATGCGCCTACCCAAAGGATTACAATTCCTCCTACTGAAGCAACAAATCCTGTAAGGGAATTCTCAAGATTGTTTATCCAACCACCTTTGAAAATGCTCTTCAAAAGCTTTACAAACTTTTTCTCGGTTTCGATATTTGCCTTACGTTCGGCGTTAAAGGTCTTTACTGTTTCAATACCATTTAAGGACTCAACCAAATATGATGTAAGCTGTGCATTGTTCTCCATCTGCACCCGGTTAATTTTTCTTATAGGCTTATTAAAGGAAAATACAATGATTGCATAGGCTATAACCATAATGAAGGCAATGGCAAATAAAAACGAGCTTTGAGAATAGAGTATTATTCCACCCGCTATTGCCATTAGGGTATCAATCATTATTGTAAGTGTTGCTCCAGATATGGCTTCTCTCACCTTTGATGCATCCATAAATCTCGATATAATTTCACCAACTTTTCTAGTTCCAAAGAAATTCATGGGTAGTTGAAGAACATGGTTGTAATAGCCAAGGATTAAGGATATGTCTAGCTTTTGACTGAGGTATAGAAGCAAATGTGATCGGAACGCATTTAACAGAAGTTTGAAAATGCTTAAGAGAATGATACCCACCGAAACAATATGTAATGTTTTCATTAAATTGTTTGGCAGTATATCATCCATCATGAATTTAAAATAGAAAGACCCCAGTATCCCTAAGATAGTATAAATAAGGGATGCCAGAAATATATTTATAATCAACTTCTTTTGAGGGATCAATAACCCGAAGAAGCGTGAGAATATCCCCTTTGTTTCATTGCCTTTTTTGAATTGTGCTGATGGTACAAGCAAAATAAGCACACCTGTCCAGACTTCAAAAAACTCTTCTAGGGTATACTTGACAATGCCCTTTCCCGGGTCAGCAACAACTACTTGGTTTTTTGTTATTTTATGAATTACAACATAATGAAGTAAGCTTCCATCAACCACTACATGGGCAATTGCAGGAAGCGGAAATTCAGAAAAAAAAGCCTCCTTATTGCCACGTACAGCTTTAGACGTGAAACCTAATTGTTCAGCTGCTTTAACGACACCATATGCATTAGTCCCTTGTTTGTCAGTCCCGGCTACTTCACGAATTTTTGTAATTGGAATCTTCAATCCATACTGTTTGCTGATAGTGGCAAGACATGCAGCACCACAGTCAGTTATATCATATTGTTTTATACAGTAATACTTCTTAAATAGCACAATTTAAACCTCACCTTTAAAAATATAAACCTAACTTAACTTATGTTCTCTCATTGAAGTTTTGTGGTTTATCAACATACCACTCAACTAAACCACATTGTGAACACACATAAGGAATTACTATGCTACTCTCTTTAGTGGTAAAATACTTAATTGGCTCCTTTATTAATGTTAGTTTTCCTGAAAGACTTGATGCTCTAGATTTTGTCATCTTATTATTGCATTTCAAACAATTAATATTCATATTTAAACCCATCCCTTCCTCTAATGAAATGTACAAAAAGTAATAAAAGCTTCTGTTAGAGTAATTATTAAACTTTATTTTATCTGGCTTCTTGATTCTTTCAAGTTATTTTGTAGATTTACCCTAAGTATTCCTTGTTATCTATACAATATCAAACCTTTTTTCATGACATTTATTTATTAATTAGTAAATAGTTACTCTAAAATTTCAACTACCATCCACTTATTGTTTATTTGGAACGCTGTTTAGCAGCCAACTTATTCTTTTTTCAAACGAAGGATGCGTTTGAAATTTATCATCAAATTTATTAGTTTTAGTCATAGCATCATTATCAAGAACATTGTTTTCTAGTACTGCAAAAGTAGTTGTAACTATAGGTCCTGCTTTTTTTATTCCATTCGCTGCAAATAACTTACTTATTTTTATCATTTCCTCATTTATTTCAGTACTCAACATTTTCTTTCTTAAACTAAGCAAATTTTCAAGGGTAATGCTCTTATTTGTTTCTATATCAGCCATATGGATTTTATACACCACACTTTTCTTATAATTTTTAATGTTAATTGTATTCTAAAATTAATAATTTTGATTAAATAATTTTTCCAATTTACTTTCTAAATTTTAACACACATAAAAGTCCTTTGTCAACAACCATATGGTCTGTCGATAGTGTCAATTTGTTGTAGGATAATTAAACTTAAAGGTATCCCCATCTTTTTGATACAACGGGCTATATCACATACCCGCTGCGTTGTATGCCCTTTAAAATTGTTGATATTGGAGTTTTTTTACCCATGTTAAAAGCGGGTATGTTGTTTAATTTCTCATGTGTAGTTTTACTAAATACTTCTTTGCCCTTTTTTATGGTTTCTTTTTTTATCTTGTATTGTAAATTTACTTTTGTAAAATGATTTGGAGTTATCTTCCCACCGTTTTGGCAATAGATTCTTATATCTGCTATGGTTTTTAGACCTTTCTTGCTCCAGCCCATAGGTCGAGAACTAAAACGGCTGGATAATATATGGCTAATATGACCCTCTGTGCAGCTGCCACTTACTCCTTCTTCTTTGTATATAGTGATGGCTTCCCAGTTGTTTTTTATGTAGGTTCTAAATTCATGTATTCTCTCTCGCTTTTTAGGGCTTTGAACACCATGCTTAAGCTCTGTTACTAGTTTACAAAATTCAATCCAATTGCCTTCGTAAATACTTCTGTATATTGATTTTCTGTATTGCTCTTGACCTGCTGTAGCTTTGAGGATGGCTTTGTTTAGGTGATATTTGTCTAGGACCATTTTGGATTTGGGTAACCATTCTTGGCCGGTTTTTATCCAAAGGGCACCATCTCCGTGAATATAGATGCGCTTTAAATAGTCTATGTCATATCTGTCATAAATGTAGTTGGCAACTTTTAACCATGTTTCTTCAGGATTTTGACCGTATCCATGTATGTGGTAGGGATTTATACATTTTCCCCGTTTTCCTATTCTTTTTGTGCCTTCGTATATGGTAATCAGTGGAACTATGGCGTTTTTGCCATTCTGCAGAGCAACATGGTCTTCATCGGCATCTATGTGTATAACCTGCATTTTGCGCTTTGGCCCTTCAGCTTCCATCTTTAGTTTTTCTTCCTTTAGTTTTCTCGTTTTGTTCATTACTGTTTGCCGACTTATCAGGCCACCGGTTGTATATTGACTGCTTTTAGCGTAGGAGTTATCGCCGGAGTATTCTACCATGTCAGCTGCTACCGCTGTTGATATTCTATCATAGGGGTCTATTCCTAAGACTGTATCGACTAGGTATATATATGTATCATTTTTCTTATCGTAAAAGTAGGTCCTGTGGTATGTGAGCACTCCGAACTTTGTAAAGATTTCTCGTTTATCACTATTTCGCTCTACTACAATGCCGTTTTTTCTTCGCCATTTCTTATCGGCTTTTATCTCCTTATCAAGGTTTTCCACGTAGATTTTCATCATATTTAGTATGAAGTCAAAGGTGATGGTCTCTAGTCCAGTTTCCAGTTCTTCTAGTTTCTTAGCATTAGGTTCGCTCATGAAATTCATGATGTTAGCGTAAAGTTATTGTAGGGAATGAGACATAAAATACCATATAAAATTGAAAAGAAGATGACATCCTGTTAAGATATTAATACAAAAAAAATCTAACAGAAAGGATGACATCTTCTATGTATAATAGTATACAACATTTTAATGAATTTGGGGCAAAAAGAATTGAAAAAAAGATAAAAAATTTTATTGAAGAAGGAAAAGACTTAGCTGATCTTATTCTTGGTCTGAAAGAAGATTTATTTAAACTTGGACGCGATATACTTAAAGAAGTGCTTGAAGATATGGATGAATATTTACGTAACTGTGAAATAAGGAAACAGTATTGGGAAATTATAAGAAAAGATAAAACATCTATTTTAACGACATTTGGAACACTAAGTTATAACAGGACATATTTTAAGCATAAGGAAAATGGTAATAGACAACACCTGGTCGACAGGATTGTAGGTGTAGAACCACATGACAGAGTAAGTGCCGATGTTGTAATTAATGCAATAGAAGAAGCAGCTGACAGCAGCTACAGAAAGGCAGGAGAAAAGGCGACATATATTGATGAAATCAGCAAACAAGCTGTGATGAATAAAATACATAATATTGAAATAGTTGAGCCTGAAATAAAAGTAGATAAAAAGAGAAAAGTAAAAATATTGTATGTTGAGGCAGACGAGGATCATGTAGCATTACAACAAAAAAGTATATTGAGACAGAATGAGAAGGGCAAGAGAAATACAATTATGCCAAAACTTGTATATGTGCATGAGGGAATTGACTTTGAAAAAAGTAATAAGAAGAGAAAAGTATTAAAGAATGTTCGATATTTTGGGGGTGTGTATAATAATTCAGAAAATTTGTGGCTTGAAGTATCGGAATACATATATAAACAATATGACGTTGATTTTTTAGAGACGGTGTATATATTAGGAGATGGGGCGTCATGGATAAGGCAAGGAGTTAACTGGCTTTCAAAAAGTAAATTTGTACTTGATAGATACCATCTTCAAAAATACGTAAGAGTTGCAACCACACATTTAAATGATGAAGCAATAAGCCAAGATTTACAGGACGCATTGAATTTATCTGATAAAAAAAAGCTAACAAAGGTTTTTAAAAAGATAATCGAAAAGACAGGCGATAATGAAAGTAAAATAAAGGCTATAAAAAATGCAAAGCGATATATTTTAAATAATTGGGATGGTATAGAAATAAGGTCAAACAGAGGAATAGTGGGTTGTAGTGCTGAAGGTCATGTGAGTCATGTATTTTCATCCCGTTTAAGTTCAAGACCTAAAGGCTGGTCGAGAAAAGGTGTAGAAAAGATGTCAAAGCTGATAATATACAAGAAGAATGGCGGTAAGGTATATGACATAGTTATGGCACAAAAACAAAAAAAGTTAGCAGCTAGTAGGCAAGAAATTCAGGAAAAATTAATTAAGGAATTAAAGAAGTCATCAAACAGGTATGAGAGTGTATGGAATAGTAATTTAACTGTTATTCATAAGGGGTGTAAAACTGGTTTATATAAAGAATTAAGGCGTATTATAGGTATATGCGGATAGGGATGAGGTAATAATAAAGCAAAAATTACGGGAAAGTTTACAAGTAAGCCTATCCAATAGGAATTATACATATCTAAAAAAAGACAAAGAAAAAGAAAAAACATAAAAAAAGAAAAAGAAAAGAAAAAAGCAAAACTTTAGTACCATGACCCGCGAAGCCCTACTACTTGTCAAGGCCGGGCTTTGCCCGCTTGTTTTAGCCTTGACAAAATGGAAAATGGTACAATAGAAATACTTTTTTCTTTTAAAAGTAGCGTTAAAATGTGAAGGAACATAGATAACAAAATGTACTGATTTGTGACAATCATTGAGTAAAATGGATTCTTTATAGGAAGAAAGAGTTATATGGTATAATAGAGAATAAGTTAGAGGAGTTATAAAAGAAAATAATTAGCTCAGCATGCAAATTATGCAAAATACTCTCGTTACTAAGAGACCGTTATTTGAAATAGTTGTATAAAAAATGGGATGCCATCTACTTTTCTTTTTCCTACAATAAATTGACGCTATCATTCATGATTTTATGGATGAAATTTTTGCAGTTTTGTATTACAATAGTATTCACAAGAGATCCTCCTTTTCAAAGGTTTTTGATGGTGATTCTATTGTATCAAAAAGTGAGGATCTCTTGTTTTTTTATCCTTAAAATGTCCTACAATTATTTTACACTATGTGGTCTGTCCTGATTAAACTGGACATGCAATTACGTTAGTTTACTACCTCATTCTCAAAATTCCTCTGTCTTTCGTTAGGTCAATTGTTTATTTCCGGAGTGCCCTTGACAACAAGCATCTCCCGTATGATTTTAGCAGCCAAAGCGCAACCACATTATATGTGGTAGGCCTCTGGCGATAGGTGGCTACCGCCTTTAGCAGGGTATCATACAGATTCCTCTTATTGTAAAGGAAAGCTTCGCCACTTCTTCTTTGTTTCGCATCAGGCTACTTTTTTCTGATTCCTATAATAGTCATTTATATATTCTCTTGGAGATTTATATCCTAGTGATGAATGCAAACGCCTTGAGTTATAAAATCCTTCTAAATGCCGAAAAACCCTTGCAATAAGGGTTTTCGATTGTATCAAAATCAGAGTCTTTATTTGGTGGAGCTAAGGGGGATCGAACCCCTGACCTCTTGAATGCCATTCAAGCGCGCTCCCAGCTGCGCTATAGCCCCAAAATTAATACCGCAAGGAATATTGTAATACAATTCCGGTTAAAATTCAATAACCTTTTTTTATGGAATTTCCAAACCTTAATCCACATATATGCTTTCAGTGCTGTAATCAGTAAGCACAACCCTGCCGTCATTTTCAATGAAATTTACCATATTCGCCATCATACTGTCCACATGTGCCGCTTCATTTGAAATACAGGATATGCCAATAACCGCATTCTTCCATTTATCATTCAGATCAACTTCTGCAACAGACGCATTAAACCTGGATCTGAGTCTTTGTACAATGCTTTTTACAATATGCCTTTTTTCTTTCAACGAAAACACCTCATTGATATATAAAACCACACGGCAAACACCAATAACCATATTCATCACCTGTTACTCAAGTATTGTATCAGTTTATACGATTATATATTATAGCATACTTTATGCATTATGTTTCACAAATCCCTTGCCGGTATTTAATAAACCGCCTGAAAAAACGGTTATGTTTGCATATGATATGCAACCACGGTGAAATCATGAAGGAAGATTAAGCCATGGCATAAATTACAGATAAACTTTATTGAGCCTTTGTAGTAAGATGTTACCCATAGATAATGAAAAGTGGGGTTATACTAAATGGGTAAGAAATTATACAAAGGGAGCTTTTTCAAACATTTTATAATAATATATGATCCACGGCAGGAAGGGAAAGTCCGGCATAAATTGATAGATATACTGTTCATCGCTGTAGCTGCTAGCATATGCTACTGCAACGAGTGGCTGGACATGGAAGACTGGGCTACACAAAACGAAGAATGGCTACGTCAGTACTTAGAACTTCCCAACGGAATTCCTTCATGGTATACGATAAAACGAGTTTTTGATGTAATAGACCCTAAGCAGTTTGAAAAGTGCTTTGCGGGTTGGGTAAGGCAAATCACCAAAATGAAAGAAGGTACTGTTGTAGCCATAGATGGTAAGACAATGCGGGGCACTGATGATGAGAAATCGGGTAAAAGAGCTGTTCATATTGTTAGTGCGTGGTGCAGTGAGAACAATCTTGTTATGGGACAGGTAAAAACGAAAGACAAGAGTAATGAAATTACTGCGATTCCTGAACTTTTGGATTTACTGCTTATAAAAGGTGCAATTGTGACTATAGATGCTATGGGTTGTCAAAAAGACATAGCAACAAAAATAGCGAAGACCAAAAAAGCTGACTATGTTTTATCGCTCAAAGAAAACCATCCCCTATTGCATGAGGAAGTTGAAGCATACTTTAAAGACGCAGAACAAAATGATTTTCAAGGCATAGGGCATTACCGCACATTAGATAAAGGACATGGACGAATAGAAGATAGGAAGTACTATTATTCTACGGACATTAAATGGATGGATGCACGTAAAGATTGGACAAAGCTTACTGGAATAGGAATGGTCATTCGCAGGTGTGAAAAAAAGGGTAAAGTGACAGAAGAGCGTGCATACCATTTGAGCAGTGTCGCAACAGTTGAAGAATATGCAAGCGGAGTACGAAAGCACTGGGGTGTAGAGAGCATGCATTGGAGCCTGGATGTTACATTTAGAGAAGATGCCAACAGGACCAGAACTGGGCAAGCTCCACAAAACTTAGCGTTACTGAAGAGAATGTCGATGAATATGGTGAAAAAAGATCAAGAAAGATACCCTAAAAGAAGTTTGAGGTCCAGACGTTTTCTTGCCTCTTTAAAATATGTAACAATATCATTCGTTCTCAGTATTGTCAGATTTCTTCTCCGGCTTCTTAATTTTGAGCTTTAAGAACTTTTTGCTTACAAAGTATACTATTAGAAGCATTAGTCCTAAGAGTACCAATACCGGTAATGCAGCAACTACGATTATAAGAAGGTTTCCTAAAAATTCTATTACTCCGCTGAGGCTATCTAAAAAGTTGTCTTTTAGTTTGCTGACATATGTAGGTTCAACAGGTTCTATTTTAGAATCGGGAGCTTTTTCATTCATGTTTATTGTGATGGTTGAGAGTTTAACTAAGTTAGAAAGTTTGTTTAGAGTGCCAGTAAGTTGTTCAATTTCGTGTCTTATTTCAGTTAGTCTTTTTTCGGTTTTAAATATGGTATCGGGGTCTTGAATTTTTTTCAAATATTCTTCAAGTCTGCTTTCTTCATATCTGATAAGTCTTAATCTAGAATCAATATCAAAGAATTTTTCAGTAACATCGTCAGTTTTTATGTTTTCATCAGTCAATAAGCCCAGACCTTTTATATCTTTTAGTACGCTGCTGAATTTATCTGAATCAACTCTTATAATTATTACTCCGCTTGTAACGAGAACTTCTTTATTATCTACATAGTGTTTTGTCTTATTTATTTTTGATTCCTGGACATATCCTACATTGGAAATTATATACTCGATTTTGCCGTAGGCTGCATCAAAGTTATCAACTTCTACGCTTATATTTGCATTACTGACAAAGCTGCCATTGATATGGCATATTTTAGGTTTTCCCTTATTGCTCCAGTGATACAGGGGACTTTTACCGACCCTACAAAAACTGCATAAAACTGAAGCCTTCTTTTCCGTCGAACTCATCTTATTTATACCGGTTATTTGTGTATCTTTTGACAATATAGAAGGTTCAACTTGTACATTTTTATGCGGTAGACTGCTACCTAAAGTCTGATTTGCCTGAACAGGCTTTATAAGCTTACCCAACTCTACAATCTTCTTTATTACTACTTTATGATAAAAAGATTTACATAATACAATATTTGTGTTAAAACATATATAGAACATTTGTTCTATATATGTTTTAAGAGTGTGAGTACTAATGCTTTATGAAAGTTCGAATAATCAGGGGATATATTCTCCAAGAGAGCCACGGAAAAATTATTATTATAGGTGCGTAGAAGAGAATTTTGAAGTTTTGGAGAGAGTGTGGGATGATAGGTACCAAAATACATACGGTTATTGGAGACCCCATATTCTAGATGTTATATATGATTACCTTGATTGTGGGAATTTGCATCTAGGGTTTGCCCGTGTTAAGTGTGAAGATTGTAACAAGGAGTATCTATTGCCTTTTTCATGTAAACGGAGGGCGTTCTGTCCTTCATGTCATCAGAGAAGAGTAGTTGAATTTGGAGAGTTTTTATACACTGAGGTTTTAAAAGAAGTTTCCCACAGGCAGTGGGTCTTTAGTATACCCAAAAGACTTAGATGCTATTTTATGTATGACAGAAAGCTACTTGCAAAACTATCAAGATGTGCATGGAAAGTCTTATGTGATTATCTTAAAAGTTCATCTGGAGATAAAGATTCAGTTCCTGGTGTTGTTATAGCTGTACAAACATTTGGAGATTTTTTAAACTTTAATCCTCATTTACATGTAATTGCAACAGATGGTTGTTTTAAAGGGGACGGAGATTTTATAAAATCAGTATTACCTCAAGGAAAAGATATTGAGAAGGTTTTTCAGTCAGAAGTACTAAAGATGCTCAAAAAAGAGGGGAAAATTAATCAATTTATTATAGATAACATGCTTAGTTGGGAAAATACTGGATTTAATGTTTATTGTGGGGAGGCAATATACGCAGAGGAACAGGAGAGTATTGAAAAACTTGCTCAATATGTAGTTCGTGCTCCAATTTCTCAGGAAAGAATGTTTTACATACCACCAGAAGAAAGTTCAAATGAAGTTGGGAAAATTATTTACAAGGGTAAAAATAGCAGAGAAATTCAAGCTTTTGATGCTTTGGATTGGTTAGCACGATTGGTAACTCATATCCCAAATAAGGGAGAGCAATTTGTAAGATATTATGGTTATTATTCAAATAAGAGTAGAGGACAAAGGAAAAAAGCTGAGACAGATGATAAAGTACCTGCAATTGTAAGTAGTGATTTATCTAAAAAAGCTTTTCGTAAAAACTGGGCAAGACTTATTCAAAAGGTTTATAATGTTGATTCTCTAAAATGTAAATATTGCAATGGGAAAATGAGAATAATTTCGTTTGTAGAGGATGAAGAAACTATCGAGAAGATTTTGAAACATTTGAAGCTTTGGGGAATTCAGAATCATGATCCGCCTAATCATTTCAAAATACCACAACAATTTGAACATTTTATATTGGCCAATTCATTGCTAATTGGAAACAATGAAAAAAGTAATGAAAATATGGGCAAAAATAAAGACGGTAATTATGAAGAACACAATTCTAATAATGTTTTTCCTGATTATGAAACTTGTGATGAATTGCCAAAATATGAGGACTGGTTTTAAAGAATAAATTCTTATAACCTTAAGTTTGTAGTGCTATTTTTTGTTTTGTGCAGGAGGTTCAATACTTAAAGATAATATTATTTTGGGATTATTATTTAAAAATGAAGCAAATGTATATTGTTTTGGATGATTTTTGATTTTAGTAGTGAAAAACAGAATTTAATATGATATTATGAAAAAAGCAAATACCTATCTATTTAAAAAACAAATACTAGAAAGTAAAGAAATAACAGTAACCGATTCTAATATGACAAGGTTTATGATGACTCTTTCTGAGGCGGTAGACTTGACGTTGGAAGCATGTGTGAGGGCGCAGGGGGGAGAAATTTTCGTGTTAAAGATGCCTGTTATATGTCTTAAAGATCTGGTAGATGTTACCATTGAAGAGGTTTCCAAAAAATACAATGTAAATAGTGAGGAGATCAAAATTAAGGAGATTGGATTAAGACCTGGGGAAAAGCTTTATGAAGAGTTGATGACATGTGAGGAGTCAAAAAATGCTGTTGAGCTAGACAGAATGTTTGTTATACCTTCCCTTTATTCCAATAAATTCAGCGGAGAAAATGAAGGAGCTCCTTTAGCAAAGGTGCAGAATTATTCTTCTCATAACCAAATTCCTTTAACAAAGCAGGAATTAAAGGAACTTATATTGAAAGAAGAAATAATATAATATTTTTTTGATTATGTAAACATCTGTGAAGCTCAATGTATATATTGAAATTTAAATTTAATAAATTGTCAATGATTTAGTATTTGATGACGAATGCAGGGACTAATTTTGGACAAAGTACATTTCCTAGGGGATTGGATGTTGAGGTGTTTTCCTTCAGTACATTGGAAAACGCCTTTAATTATACTTAAAAAAGTTATTTAATGACAGTATGATCAGGCAAATATGCCAAAACGGAACGTTACTGTTTCCCATTTATAACTGAGATTTTTATAAAGGAGAAACCTTTGATTATAAAATACCGTTTTTCGGACGGGTTCATTGCTTTTCAATTTTTTCAACCGTAATTATAATGATTCTATCATATTCCTATCTGATATACCATGTCACTTTCTTTTTGTCACTTACCATATCCTTTGGTTTGCAGTTAAAGTAAGTACTAAAACTATTAATAAAAATATTAGCGCAAAAAAGTTGAAACCAGCATAATAAAGTTAAACTTAGATGGTAAACATATATAATAGTTAATTTTGTCCTATTACTGGAGTTGTGCATTGAAAAGTAAATAGTTACATTACCAATAAGATGGGAAGCAAAAGCATAAGTTAACCGAGTGTGGTATTGTTTAAATTGATAAAGAACCTAACTATTTCCATGGAGGTAATTTTGTGCCTGAGAAAGTGATAGAAACAAACACAATTTTAATCAATTATATAAAACGGTTTTAGGCATTGTTACTTCCGAAGGGAGCAAAAATGGTTCCAAAATCTATTCAAAATGCACTTGTAACCGGGATAGAAGTTGTGGCTCAAGATTTCTCGGAAAATATAAACGGAATACTATATGGTCACATTTTGTAGTTACTTCATACTATAAAATCTTCGAGAATTCACTGCCGCAAAACTTTAAGATCTACCTTAGAGAATAATATTTGAACAATAAAGCGAAGAAACATTTATAAGAATAAACAAGGTAATGATCTATAATGATTAAAATTATTACACCTTTGCACAATTGTTCTAAGGAGGGAGTCTTTTATAATGAATATATGCATTAAGGATATTGCGTATTATTTGCCTGAAAAAGTGCTGACGAATGAAGAACTGGAAAAGGAATATGATAAGTGGGATTCGGAAAAAATATTTAATAAGATAGGTATAAAATGCAGACATATTGCATCTGACAATGATACTGCTGTAGATTTGGCTGAAAAGGCTTCAATACAGCTTTTTAATAGGAATCCTGATTTAAGAAATAAAATTGATTTTATGATGTTATGTACTCAGAGTCCGGATTATTTAATTCCTACATCTGCTTGTATTCTTCAGGATAGGCTTGGTATTCCAAAGACCTGTGGGGCACTAGATTATAATTTAGGATGTTCAGGCTTTATATATGGGTTAGCTTTGTCAAAAGGCTTAATTGCTACAGGAATTGCTAATAACGTTCTATTACTGACGTCTGAAACCTATACAAAACATATTCATCCAAAGGATATGAGTACAAGAACAATTTTTGGTGACGGTGCCGCAGCAATATGGATATGTAAAAGTTCAGATGGAGGTTCGATAGATGAGTTTGTACTTGGAAGTGATGGATCGGGTGCACAAAACTTGATTATACCTTCTGGAGGTTTAAAACTTAGTCGAAGTAATGAAACAGCCAGAGAGTATGTGGATGAAAATGGAAACATCCGTTCTAAAGATAATTTGTATATGAATGGATCTGAAGTATTTAGCTTTACAATAAACGTTGTTCCAAAGCTTGTTGAGCAAACACTAATAAAAAACAATTTGGAAATGGGTGATATAGATTATTTTATATTTCATCAGGCAAATAAATATATGCTGGATTATTTGAGGAAAAAAATTAACATACCGGAAGAAAAATTTTATTTGGATATGGAAACTACCGGAAACACAGTGTCTTCAACTATTCCTATTGCTGTTTCACAGGCATTAAATAAAGGTTTTATTAAAAAGGGTTCCAAATTGATGCTGGTTGGTTTTGGGGTGGGCTATTCGTGGGGAGCATGTGTTGTTAGCTTGTAGTAATGTGATTTTAAACAACAAAGAAGTAAGAATTTCAATTTTTAATGGAGGTATTACTAATATGGATAAAAAAGAGATTTTGAAGATGATATTGGATAATTTAGAGATAGAAGATGATTTGGGGTTTGATGCTGAATTAGACAAGTTGGAACAGTGGGATTCAATGGCTGTAATCGCTTTTATTGCTTTTGCAGACGATAAATTTAATAAAAGTATTAGTGTTTCAAATATTAAAAGTTGTAGGACAATAGGAGATTTAGTTGATCTTCTTTTGTAGTTCAGTATTAGTAAAATTCATTATTATTAGAAAATTATTATTTGGAGAGAACGTATGCCATATGATCCAATAGACATTAAAGGTAAAAGAATATTGGTAACGGGTGCATCATCGGGTATTGGTAGAGAAACATCTAAGTTATTATCTCAATTAGGAGCACTTGTTGTTCTTGTATCCAGGAACGAGTATAATCTCGAAAATACAAAGAATATGTTGGATGGGACAGGACATATTTCTGTTCCATTTGATTTAACAAATATAAACGGAATAGTAGAATTAGTGGATGGCATTGTTGCAAAAGCAGGGCCAATGGATGGCCTTGTTCATTGTGCCGGTATTGATTATACGGCACCTTTGAAACTTACTAAATATAAAAATTACAGCCAACTCTTTGACTTAAACTTGTTCAGCTTTATTGAATTGGTTAAGGGTTTTACAAAGAAAGACAATTACTCGAAAAACGGTGCAAGTATTGTGGCTGTGTCTTCAGTAATGGGCTCCATTCCTGCTCCGGGATTAACTGCATATGCTGCAAGCAAGGCAGCTATGGATAATGTAGTAAAGACATTTGCACTGGAATTTGCACCTTTGAATATCAGGTTTAATACAGTAGTGGCAGCATACGTCAATACTGAGATGTTTAAAAGAATGAGTCGAATGATTACAGAAGAACAAATAAACGTACTTATGTCAAAAATACCTCTTGGTTTAGGAGAGCCAGCTGATATTGCAAATCCTATAGTATTTTTGCTATCTAATGCAGCAAAATGGATTACTGGTACGAATATGGTTGTGGATGGCGGTTATCTGTTGAAGAAATAAATATTGATTTGAGTTTATCCGATAAAAGACTCAATACATGTAGAATTTAGATAAGGCAGTACGAATAATGGATATTGGTAATGTCAAGATACAGAAAATCTATATGCTTCCCAAGTGTGAATTTTAAAAAATACTATTTTCTATGGATACTAATTAAAATTTTATTAAAGAATAGTAATCATTTTGCCGATAAAGATAGAAAATTGAAAACTTTATGAAAAATTGATGACATGCGAGAAATCAAAAAAGTTGTTGAACTCGATATATGAAAGGAACATAAATTGTAGGGTTTATTGCTTTTGAAATTTTAATTAAAGAAAAGTAAACGACTTTATGTAAAGGGAAAGATAATACTAATGATTCCAGGAGGAGCATATGAAAACAGGGGTTATTGTACAAACAAGAATGGGGTCAACACGATTGCCCGGTAAGGTTATGATGGATTTATGCGGTAAACCTGTTATAGATCATGTAATAGATAGGTTAAAGCGGTCAAGACTTTCGGATGAAATAATCATTGCGACAACTACACTAGAGAGAGACAAGGTAGTTGTGGAACAAGCTAAAAAGAACGGAGTAAAATGGTTTTGCGGTAGTGAGGATGATGTATTGTCAAGGTATTATTGTGCGGCTAAAGAAAACGATCTTGATGTAGTAGTTCGTGTTATGTCAGATTGTCCTTTAATTGATCCGGTAATATTAGATAATGTTGTTGACTTCTATATGAGCAACAATTATACATTGGTTACGAATGCAGGAATTAATTTTGAGCAAAGGACATTTCCAAGGGGATTGGATGTTGAGGTGTTTTCCTTCAGTATGTTGGAATACGCCTTTAATAATGCTCAAAAAAGTTATCAGAGAGAGCATGTTACGCCTTATTTATATGAAACATATTTTGACAGTATCTACTATTATAAAAATGATGTTGATTATTCTAATTTCAGGTGGACTTTGGATACCGATGAAGATTATGCATTGATTAGTGCAATTTATGATAGATTGTATAAAAAGTATGGCAGCAACTTCGGTCTTTATGAAGTTTTAGAGTTGATGAAATCTAATCCTGAGTTAAGCATGATTAATGCTCATGTTCAGCAAAAAAGCTGGTTTATAATTAATAAATGAAATTTTTACAAGGTCGGTGAGAATATTGTCTGACTATATTCCTTACGAAAAAGTAGTTGATTATTTAGACATTAATGAAGGAGATATCCTTCTGGTTGGTTCTGACATAACCCTTTTGGGATTAAATGCTTATTATAATGGTGAACAATTTGAGCCAAACAAGTTTATAGACAGTATAATCAGGAAAATAGGTCAAAAAGGAACGTTACTGTTTCCAACTTATAACTGGGGATTTTGCAAAGGAGAAACTTTTGATTATAAAAACACCGTTTCTCGGACGGGCTCATTGAGCAATGCAGCTCTAAAGAGAAAAGATTTTGTACGAACAAAACATCCCATATATTCTTTTGCGGTATGGGGACGAGACAGTGATAAGCTGTATCACATGAATAATATCAGTTCTTTTGGGAAGGATTCTCCCTTTGCGTATATGAAGGAAAATGGTGCTAAAATGCTTATTATTGGGGTGTCATATCAAAACTCATTCACTTTTATGCATCATGTAGAGGAAATGGAAAAAGCACCGTATAGGTATTTAAAAAGTTTTACAAGTAAGTATATCGATGAAAAAGGAGAAGAGAGCATTAGAACTTATTCCATGTATGTGAGAAATCTTGAACTGGGAGTTGAAACTAAATTTGATTTGGAAAACGAAATGAAAGAAAGTGGTGCAGCAAAGCATTACACGATAAACAACGTAGAGATTATTAATGTGGATCTTAAAAAGGCTTATGAGGTAATAAAAGATGACATTATAAATAATGAAGGCAAGAAGTTGCACAAACGGGAAAGGGCGGCTGATGTTAAATGACCTCAACTGAAATGGATTATTCAAAAGTCGGGGAATATATGTATCAGTTATTAAAGGAATTGTTTCCAATATGCCGCAGTATAACCGGAGAAGGTGTGAGGGAAACATTAAGAATTATTCAAAAACATATCCCTATAAAAATACATGGAATACCATCGGGAACAAAGGTTTTTGATTGGGAGGTTCCTAAAGAGTGGAATATAAAAGACGCATATATTATGGATGAAGAAGGAAATAAAATAGTCGACTTTAAAAAGAACAATCTTCATGTTGTAGGATATTCAATACCGGTAGATAAAACTGTCAACTTGGAAGAACTTGAGTCTCACTTGTATTCAATAGAAGATCAGCCGGAGGCCATCCCGTACATAACTTCTTATTATAAGGAACGCTGGGGATTTTGCATATCGCACAATCAAAGAAAGAAATTAAAAGACGGTAATTATAGAGTTTATATTGACAGTAGCCTTAAAGATGGATATTTAAATTATGCCGAGTTGATTATTCCGGGAAGAACCAGTAAAGAAATATTTTTATCGACATATATTTGCCATCCTTCAATGGCAAATAATGAACTGTCAGGTCCTGTACTTCTGACTTATTTGGCAAAGTGGGTTATGAGTGAGCCGCGAAAATTTTCTTATCGGTTGGTTTTTATACCTGAAACAATAGGTTCGATTACTTATTTGAGCCAGAATTATAAAGAGATGAAAGAAAACATTATTGCCGGTTATAATTTAACATGCGTAGGAGATAACAGGGCATATTCTTTTATGCCATCCAGATATGGTAATACCTATGCTGACAAAGTGGCGTTGAATGTATTGAGATACAGTCAACCGGATTTTATACAATATTCATATCTGCAAAGAGGAAGTGATGAGCGTCAATACTGCAGTCCAGGTATAGATTTGCCTGTTGCCAGTATAATGAGAACTAAATATGGAGAGTATCCTGAATATCACACATCATTGGACAATTTAGATTTGGTTTCATCAGAAGGATTGCAGGGAAGTTTTGATATATATAAGGAATGCATAGAGTTGATAGAAAGAAATGAAAAATATAAGATTAAATGCTTAGGGGAACCTCAGCTTGGGAAGAGAGGATTATATCCTACATTAAGTACAAAGGATTCAGGTCGGATCGTAAGGGATATGATGAATTTTATTGCATATGCAGATGGTAAAAACGATTTGATTGATATAAGTAATATTATAGGAGTGCCGGCAAGAAGTTTGTATCCTATTATAGAGAAACTTGAAGGTAGTGGATTGTTGACTAAAGAAGCAGTAGAAGTGATGTAATATACAGATTATTAAGAAAAAAAGTGTATTAACAAATAAAGTGGCAGGGAGGTACATTTTATGTCACCTTATAGCACAAAAAACAATAGTAGTGATAAAGAGAAATGTATACGTAGTGAGTTTTACAATTTATTTAAGAATAGTCCTATACCGGAAAATGAATTGCTTTCAAATCTGGGCCTTTACACCAACAGGCAAACCTTATCAAGAATACTTTTTATGAATGAGATTTATAAAAAAATAATTAATGTTCATGGAGTTGTTATGGAGTTTGGGGTAAGATGGGGACAGAACCTTGCATTATTTGAGAATTTCAGAGGTATGTACGAGCCGTTTAATTACAACAGAAAGATTATAGGATTTGATACCTTTAACGGTTTCCCATCGGTTACATGCATAGACAAAGGACTTAAAAAGGGTGATTATGGTGTATTTGAAAACTATGAGGAATATCTTGCGAAGGTGCTGGATTATCATGAGTCAGAAAGCCCAATTTCACACATGAAAAAGTATGAATTGATTAAAGGAGATGCAACTGTAACCTTAAAAGAGTATTTAAAGAACAATCCCCATACTGTAATTGCATTGGCTTATTTTGATTTTGATATTTATGAGCCAACCAAGGAGTGTTTGAAATTAATAAAAGATCATATTACAAAAGGAACTATAATAGGATTTGACGAACTAAACACAAGTGATTTTCCGGGAGAGACTGTAGCCCTTAAAGAAGTTTTAGGTCTGAGCTCTTACAGAATACAAAGGCTGCCGATAAGCCCATTACAATCTTATATTGAAATTGATTAGAAAGATAATATGTAGAGGTGATTTATGAAGAACAAAAGAATTAAAATTGGGAATCGGGAAATCGGTGAGGGATGTCCCTGTTACATTATTGCAGAAATGTCTGCGAATCATGCAGGAGATTTGAACAGAGCAGTAGAAATAATACATGCAGCAAAAGAAGCCGGTGCTGATTGCATAAAAATACAGACTTATACGCCGGATACTATGACTATAAATTCTGATAAAAAGTACTTTCATATAGATGACGGCACTTGGAAAGGCGAAAATTTGTACGGTTTGTATCAGAAGGCCAATACCCCCTGGGAATGGCATGGACGGCTCAAAGAAGAAGCTGAAAAAACAGGAATTCATTTTTTTTCAACTCCTTTTGACAAATCGGCTGTGGATTTTTTGGAGGAACTGGGGGTTGAGTTTTATAAAATAGCATCTTTTGAGATTGTAGACATTCCCCTGATAAAATATATTGCGTCAAAGAAAAAACCTATTATTATGTCAACAGGTATGGCAACTTTGGGAGAAATTGAGGAGGCTGTGGAAACCATTAAGGCACAGGGAAATAACCAATTCTGTCTTATGAAGTGTTCCAGTGCCTATCCGGCGGTACCGGAACAGATGAATTTAAAAACCATATCTCATCTGAAGAACACATTTAATGTTCCGGTAGGTTTGTCAGATCATTCTTTAGGTTCGGTGTCTGCAGTTGTGGCAGTTGCCATGGGAGCAAGCATTATTGAAAAACATTTTTGCTTGAGCAGAGAAATTAAAAGTCCCGATTCTACTTTTTCCATGGAACCGGACGAGTTCAAAAGAATGGTTGAAGATATAAGGGCTGCGGAAAAATCAATAGGGAAAGTAAGTTACAGTATTTCAGAAAATGAAGCTGTCAGCCGCAGCCACAGAAGATCGATTTTTGTTGTGAAGGATATAAAAAGGGGGGAAGCATTTACAGAGGAAAACATAAAAGTAATAAGACCTGCAGATGGTTTGGAGCCGAAATACTATGAACAGGTTTTAAACAGGAAGGCGTCAGAGAATATTGAAAGGGGGACACCGCTGAAGTGGACAATGATAAGCTGAAAGACGGGTATGTAAGTTTTATAAATATTCTTGAGCTTGACGATATATATATTAAAAATTTGCGAGACTGGCGCAATCAGGATTTTGTAAGACAAAGAATGTTTAACCAGGAGATTATTACGGAAGAGGAACATGCCGGATTTATTGAGCATCTGAAGAATAATAAAGAAAAAAGATATTACATAAGCTTTTTGGGAAGCAGGCCTTTTGGTGTATTGTGTTATGATTTCGATAAAAAAAATAATAATCTTGAATTCGGTTATTACCTGATTGAGCAAGATCTTATAAATAGCGGACTCGGAATAGTTATGGAGTATTCGTTGTTAAATCATGCGTTTTATGACTTAAAGGTAAATAAAGTGTTTTGCAGGACGCTTGCGAGCAATGAAAAGGTTGTGAGTTTGCATACGAAACTTGGTTTTGTGACGGAAGGAATATTGAAACAGCATGTAAAAACAATTGGGGGTTATGATGATATAACTTTACAGGCTATAACTGAAAGCATGTGGGCGCAAAAAAAGGAAAAGATTGAGAAGTATATTAGGGTAATAGTGGACATTGACAGAATTGGTCCTATAAACAGGGAGGGTTGATTTGAATGGAAAAACTGATTGAATTGATGGCCGATGTATTAAATCTTGATAAAGAGAGTATAAGTCTTGAAACTACAAGAGAAAACATTCCTGCATGGGATTCACTAAATCACATCAGATTGGTGGCTGAGGTTGAAGAACAGCTAAACATAAAAATTCCTTTTGAAAAAGTACCGGATATAAAAAAAGTTGGTGATTTTCTAAATTATATTAAGGAGTGATTGCTTTGAGACTGTCAGTGCTTTCTAACATAAATCTGGATTCTCTTGTCGGCAGGTTATCAAAGCTCAATGATGTATACAAAACCGAAGGGTACGGAACGTGGGTACAGGAGATAATCAACCCTAATTCCGGGTTGTATTCTTTTGGACCGCAGGCGGTTTTTATTATTATTGACGGAGAAGAAATGTTCAAAGGTCAAAGTAGAAATAACAGCACAATTGATATGAATATAAATTATATTGAAGAAACAGTAAAAAACAATCCTGATATAACCTTCTTTGTAAGTAATATCGATTTATGGACAAGAAAGATTGATAGTGCAAAGGCCGGCTCAAAGGAAAGAGGGCTTGAATTCCTGTGGGAAGATGGCCTTTTTTTGCTAAGCAGGAAATATAGAAATCTATATGTTTTTGATTTGAAAAGCATTGTGGAGGATATAGGAAGAGAACAGTTTTACTCTAAGAAGTTATGGTATTTAGGCGGAATAAAGTTCTCGATGAAGGCAGAAAAAGTGTTGGAGCAGTATATAAACAGATGTGTTGATTCTGTTAAAGGCAAAAGGAAAAAGTGTATGGTCTTAGACCTAGATAACACCTTGTGGGGTGGTGTTGTAGGGGAAGTTGGTATGGAAGGAATAGAACTATCGGATTATAAGGAAGGAGCCAGATATAAGGATTTTCAAAAAAAGCTGAAAGAAATAAAAGATTTAGGAATAATACTTGCTGTGGTGTCTAAAAACAATTTTGATGATGCGATAAAGGTTATAAGAGAACATAAACACATGGTACTGAAGGAGGAAGATTTTGTTGCACTAAAAATAAACTGGGATTTGAAATCTCAAAACATAAGGGATTTATCCGAAGAGCTCAATATTGGTCTTGATTCCATTGTATTTATTGACGATAATCCGGTGGAAAGGGAAAGCGTAAAAAGAGAACTGCCTGAGGTAACGGTTCCTGGTTTTCCGCAAGATACTTCGGAGCTTTTGAATTTTGCGGTTGAACTTTATCATAATTATTTTTATACATTAGATATAACGGATGAAGATACGGTGAAAACCGAAATATATCGTCAGAACATGAAGCGAAGGGATGCACAAAAATCCAGTGCTTCTTATGAAGACTTTTTAAAATCTTTAGAAACCAAGATCGAGATTCGTAGGATAAGTGCAGAAAATGTTCAAAGAGCTGCTCAACTTACGCAAAAAACTAATCAATTCAACTTGACTACAAAGAGATATAGTGAACAGGAACTCTTGGCTTTGATAGATGAGGAGGGGTTTGAAGGATTTGTAGCTTATGTCAGTGATAGATTTGGCGATAACGGCATGGTCAGTGTTGTAATAACAAAACGTAAGACCGACACTGAAATTGAATTGGATACGTTTTTGCTAAGCTGCAGGGTTATGGGCAGGTTTATCGAAGAGCAGATAATAGGTTTTATTGAAGATTTATATAAAAAGTCGGGATATAAAAGGTTGGTTACATACTATAAACCCACGGAAAAAAATGCTCCGGTAAAGGATTTTTTTGAAAGATTGGGCTATTCGGTTTTAGATGTGGATTCAGCAGGCAACAAAAAATACATTCTGGATCTGGAAAAATCAAGCATAGACTCCAGAAAGAAATTCGGGGAGTTGATGATATTATGAGGATACACCATCTTGGTTATGCAGTTAAAAGTATGGATGTTTCCATTGAGGAATTTGTAAAATTGGGATATGAGAGAGTAGGAGAAACCGTAGCTGATGAAGCAAGAGGGGTTATGATTCAGTTTATGAATCTTGGGAATTACTGTATAGAGTTGGTTGCACCGAGAATGCCGCTTCTTCAATAAACGGCATTATTACCAAATTGGGCAATACTCCGTATCATATATGCTATAGTGTTGATAATATAGATGAAGCGGTTGAGAGACTGAAAAATGAAGGCTATGTTTTGATGGAGAAACCCTCCTGTGCGATTGCTATTGATTCCAATAAGGTTGCATTTCTTTATAACAAGCATATGGGAATAATTGAACTGGTAGAAGAAAACGAACATGTTTAATGAGAATAACATATGTGAGAGGTTAGTATGCTGAATATAGGAATTAGAGCTGACGGCAGTACCAATATCGGCATGGGTCATATAATGCGTTGCCTGTCACTGGCCAAGGGATTTAGAGATGCCGGTGCCAAAGTATATTTTATGAGCCGGTATGAACAGGGAACAGCAAGAATACGGCAGGATGGGTTTGAAGTTATCGAAATGCCATACCGAAAGAGCGAAAATCCAAAAGGCTTTTCCTATGGAGATATTTCCGAGCTAAAAGAGGATGCACAGCAGATAATAGCCGGTATTAAGGCATTTAACTTGGATGTGTTAATCGTTGACTCTTACAATGTAACCGAAGAGTTTTTTTTAGAGTTGAAGACCCATGTAAAAAAACTTTGCTACATTGATGATGTGAATAAATTCCCATATCCTGTGGATGTTTTGATAAATGGAAATATTACCGGAACGACCTTAAATTATATCAGATACAGCAATGACCAGCTTATGCTTTTAGGCTTGAAATACAATCTTATAAGGGATGAATTCAGAGGCTTGCCTGAGAGAATAATAAACAGGGAAGTAAAAGAAATAATGATAACAACGGGGGGCTCCGATCCCTTTAATCTAAGCCTAATACTGGCTAACATAATTCTGTCGGATGAAGGATTTAAAGGTATAAGGCTTAATATAGTTGTCGGAAGCGGGTTTACCGATGTCGATAATCTTAGAAAACTGTGCAAAATCAATAAAAACGTAGTTCTGTATGAGAATGTATCGAGGATCTCTGAAATAATGCTCAGGTCAGATATGGCCTTATCGGCCGGAGGAAGTACATTGTATGAGCTTTGTGCCTGCGGGACACCTACCTTGGGGATTGTGATTGCCGACAATCAGAGGGAAGTAGTGGATATGTTGGCTTCTGAAGGCTACATTACCAGTCTTGGATGGTACAGCGAACTTTCAGACCGTAAAGTATTGGATAGTTTAAAGCTTTTGTGTAAAGATTATGACAGGAGGGTATCCGTTAGCAGAAAGATGCAAAAACTGGTTGACGGAGAAGGAGTAAGGCGTGTAGTTGAAGAAATAATGAGAACAGGGAGAAACACAAATGGACAGAATTAATAATGCAAAGTTTATTCCTTACGGACGGCAGTGGATTGATGAGGATGACATTAACGCTGTCATTGAAGTATTAAAAGGCGATTATTTAACCACCGGACCGAAAATCAGGGAATTTGAAGAGAAGTTGGCACAGTACACCGGTGCAAAATATGCTGTTGCAATTTCAAACGGTACTGCGGCACTTCATGCTGCTTGTTTTGCAACCGGAATAAAAGAGGGGGATGAGGTAATTACAACCCCTATTACCTTTGCTGCTTCAGCCAACTGTGTGCTGTATATGGGGGCAAAGCCCGTATTTGCCGATATAAATCCTGAGACTTACAATATTGATCCGGACGAAATAAGGTCTAAGATAACTGAAAGAACCAAGGCTATTATTCCGGTTCACTTTACCGGTCAGCCTTGTGATATGGATGAAATACAAAAAATTGCACAAGAATATAATCTTACAATAATTGAAGACGGAGCCCATGCTCTTGGAGCAGAATATAACGGGAGAAAAATCGGGAGCATAGGAGATATGACCACTTTTAGTTTTCACCCGGTGAAAAATATCACAACCGGTGAAGGTGGAGCAATTACAACAAATAATGACGAGTTATATAAGAAACTTGTACTTTTCAGGACCCATGGTATAACAAGGGACAAGGATATTTTATTAAAAGATAAAGGTCCGTGGTATTATGAGCAGCAACATTTAGGCTATAATTACAGGATTACGGATATTCAGGCTGCACTGGGTATCAGCCAGTTGGACAAGCTGGAAAGGTTTCTTGCCGTAAGAAGAGATTATGTCAGAAAATATAATGAAGCTTTCAGTGCGGTAGAGGAGGTAGAAACTCCTTATCAACTTGAAAACACAAATTCTGCATGGCATTTGTATATTATAAAGCTTAAACTGGAAAAAATGAATTGTGGCAGAAGGCAGGTGTTTGAAGAGCTTAACGAAAGAGGAATAGGAGTAAATGTCCACTATATTCCGGTATATTACCATCCTTATTACAGGCAGTTGGGCTACAATAAAGGCTTATGCCCGAGAGCGGAAGAGCTTTATGAAAGCATAATAACCCTTCCGTTGTTTCCTAGAATGGAAAAAGAAGATGTTGAGTACGTAATTTCAAATGTGAAAGAGGTAATCCAAAACCATGCAATATAGAGAGGATGATGTGATTTGAATATACTGGTTACAGGCGGTGCAGGATTTATCGGCCGTTGGGTGGTTAAGAGGCTTTTGGATGACGGTCACAGGGTTTGGGGTTTAGATGACCTTTCAAACGACCGGGTGTCAAATTTAGAAGAGTTTTTTGACAACCCCAACTTTGTTGAATTTATTGAGGGTGATATAAAAGACATTTGTGCTCTTGAGAGGCTTTTCGAAAACAAATTTGATATTTGCTATCATTTGGCGGCTAGTATTAATGTGCAGGACAGTATTGATGATCCTGGAACGACATTTCAAAATGATACGGTAGGAACCTTTAATGTGTTGGAGCAATGCAGAAAACACAATACCAAAATTGTATTCATGAGCACCTGTATGGTTTATGACAGGGCAACCGATGAAAACGGGATAACCGAAGAACATCCTGTAAAGCCGGCTTCTCCTTATGCTGGCAGCAAAATTGCAGGGGAGAATATGGTGCTTTCCTACTGGTATGCCTATAAGCTGCCGGCAGTGGTTATACGACCCTTCAACACTTATGGCCCCATGCAAAAGTCCAGCGGTGAAGGTGGTGTTGTAGCGATTTTTATTAAGAGAAACCTTGAAGGACTTTCTCTCAATATTTACGGTGATGGCTTCCAGACCCGGGATTTGCTTTATGTTGAGGACTGTGCGGATTTTGTTGTAAAAGCCGGTTATTCTGACAGGGTAAACGGCGAAATAGTCAATGCGGGGCTTGGAAGGGATATAACCATAAATGACCTGGCACTTTTGATAGCTCAAGATAAGAGTAAAATAAAGCATGTTCCTCATATACATCCTCAAAGCGAGATACCGAAGCTTTTATGTAATTATCGAAAAGCAAAGGAACTTTTAGGATGGTCGCCGAAGACGAATTTAGAAGAGGGAATAATTAAGACAACCGAGTGGATAAAAGAGCAGATGGAGCTTGAAACCGCAGGGTGTTGCGGAGGCAAAGCTCTAAGTATGAGGTAATTAAGTATGAGGTAATAAATAAAAGGATGTGGGAAACCTGCCAAATGACAGATACCACATCCTTTAAAAATTTTTATGGTCTATCCTTTATTTCAATATACCATTCACTATAATTTTCCCATTTGGTACCCTTTTCTATTTTCTGTGAGTTTTCATTATCGAACCTTGAAAAATACAGTTTATTGCCATACTCATTCAAATCCCAATAAAATGTTTTTAACTCGTTTTTAAAATTATCAACCATTTCACTGTCCCTAATTGAAGTGATAAATTTGTAAGAAGGCTTGGCATCACCCCATACCTCAACCGTTGTTGCTGCCTCTTTCCCTAAAAAATTCGGAATGTCGTTTGTTGAAAGAGTTTCACCTACCGGAGGAGTGGTATAAATATTCCCGGACTCTTTAAATAAAGCATATCTTCCGTAATTTTTCGATGTAGGAAGCATGCACACATAAGAAGTTCCCATGAAAATATCCGATGTAAATTCAAAATTAATAAATGAGGAGGTCAAAAGGTGAAGGATCATTGACCTATATTAAAAGACTTAAAAAATATCAAGTACGGTATGACGTAAGTATAGATGAGAACGGAAAAAGGATACAGAAGGCTTCATATTTTTCTAAGAAAAAAGATGCAATTGCCTTTATGCAAGATGAGTTAAGTGCTCTAAATAGGGGCAAATATGTATCCCTGTCAAACGAATCGCTATACTCCTACTGCAAAAAATGGTATGAACTATACAAAGAACCAACGCTAACAAAAATAAATACAAAGGAAAAATATAAATACACGCTTAATAGAATTAAAGGGCTATCGGTAGGTTCGGTTCGTTTAATGGATCTATCAAGCGAGATATTGCAAAGAGCATATAACAAAATGAAAGCTGATATATTCTCTCTCAATTCTTTTGGCACAACACTTGTCTTCTCATATACAGCATCAACCTTATATGGAAGTGAGAGAGGCAGCATATCAAGGTCTTGAGGAATAATCCTTTTCCTCCAATTAATTCCTCACTCTTTATTTTTTCCAAACCCTTTTGATTAATAAATTCTTCAATTTTAGCATCTACATTCTCTATCTTTTCTGAAACGCTCTGGACATTTACTCTTGAAACTGAAAGCAATTTATCTGATACAATGATGCCATCCTTAAAACCCTCTATTGAAGCTTCTGTATCAATGTCTATAATGCTGCTCAAGTCAAGGCCTTCAATTTTTTCATGCTGTTTGAAGCTCGGATCTAAAGGAACCCATATTTTTTGGCCCTTCATAGGTCCTGCACCCCTGTAGTACTGATAAGGCACATAAGCTTCAACCCATACGTGTTCTGTTCTGACGTGAGATATCTTTCCGCCACTGACGACAGAAACTGTTGGTATTCCAAGAGATGCCAGAATTCTCACTGCATCCTGTGGTGTTTCCCCTCCAGTTCATCCCATCACCTTCTCTACAGGTATCTCAATTGTTCCTCTCACATATCGAGCAGGAATTCCTTTATATCGAAGAAGGGAAATAAGAAGCGATGCCTGGTCAATATCATTCCCTGCCATTTGGTCAAGGGTTCCCACTGCACCTTTTCTCGACCCGTAATATGCCTCGAAATTTATATTATTCCGGACATATTCATAAATCTCTATAACAGAATTTAAACTCTCAGCCAACTCTTTTATTTCTTCTGTAAATTGAGCTTCTGAAGTCTCTTTCAAATCTTCTTCTGCCGGTATATTTGAAAAAACTGAAGCCTTCTTTTCCGTCGAACTCATCTTATTTATACCGGTTATTTGTGTATCTTTTGACAATATAGAAGGTTCAACTTGTACATTTTTATGCGGTAGACTGCTACCTAAAGTCTGATTTGCCTGAACAGGCTTTATAAGCTTACCCAACTCTACAATCTTCTTTATTACTACTTTATGATAAAAAGATTTACATAATACAATATTTGTGTTAAAACATATATAGAACATTTGTTCTATATATGTTTTAAGAGTGTGAGTACTAATGCTTTATGAAAGTTCGAATAATCAGGGGATATATTCTCCAAGAGAGCCACGGAAAAATTATTATTATAGGTGCGTAGAAGAGAATTTTGAAGTTTTGGAGAGAGTGTGGGATGATAGGTACCAAAATACATACGGTTATTGGAGATCCCATATTCTAGATGTTATATATGATTACCTTGATTGTGGGAATTTGCATCTAGGGTTTGCCCGTGTTAAGTGTGAAGATTGTAACAAGGAGTATCTATTGCCTTTTTCATGTAAACGGAGGGCGTTCTGTCCTTCATGTCATCAGAGAAGAGTAGTTGAATTTGGAGAGTTTTTATACACTGAGGTTTTAAAAGAAGTTTCCCACAGGCAGTGGGTCTTTAGTATACCCAAAAGACTTAGATGCTATTTTATGTATGACAGAAAGCTACTTGCAAAACTATCAAGATGTGCATGGAAAGTCTTATGTGATTATCTTAAAAGTTCATCTGGAGATAAAGATTCAGTTCCTGGTGTTGTTATAGCTGTACAAACATTTGGAGATTTTTTAAACTTTAATCCTCATTTACATGTAATTGCAACAGATGGTTGTTTTAAAGGGGACGGAGATTTTATAAAATCAGTATTACCTCAAGGAAAAGATATTGAGAAGGTTTTTCAGTCAGAAGTACTAAAGATGCTCAAAAAAGAGGGGAAAATTAATCAATTTATTATAGATAACATGCTTAGTTGGGAAAATACTGGATTTAATGTTTATTGTGGGGAGGCAATATACGCAGAGGAACAGGAGAGTATTGAAAAACTTGCTCAATATGTAGTTCGTGCTCCAATTTCTCAGGAAAGAATGTTTTACATACCACCAGAAGAAAGTTCAAATGAAGTTGGGAAAATTATTTACAAGGGTAAAAATAGCAGAGAAATTCAAGCTTTTGATGCTTTGGATTGGTTAGCACGATTGGTAACTCATATCCCAAATAAGGGAGAGCAATTTGTAAGATATTATGGTTATTATTCAAATAAGAGTAGAGGACAAAGGAAAAAAGCTGAGACAGATGATAAAGTACCTGCAATTGTAAGTAGTGATTTATCTAAAAAAGCTTTTCGTAAAAACTGGGCAAGACTTATTCAAAAGGTTTATAATGTTGATCCTCTAAAATGTAAATATTGCAATGGGAAAATGAGAATAATTTCGTTTGTAGAGGATGAAGAAACTATCGAGAAGATTTTGAAACATTTGAAGCTTTGGGGAATTCAGAATCATGATCCGCCTAATCATTTCAAAATACCACAACAATTTGAACATTTTATATTGGCCAATTCATTGCTAATTGGAAACAATGAAAAAAGTAATGAAAATATGGGCAAAAATAAAGACGGTAATTATGAAGAACACAATTCTAATAATGTTTTTCCTGATTATGAAACTTGTGATGAAATGCCAAAATATGAGGACTGGTTTTAAAGAATAAATTCTTATAACCTTAAGTTTGTAGTGCTATTTTTTGTTTTGTGCAGGAGGTTCAATACTTAAAGATAATATTATTTTGGGATTATTATTTAAAAATGAAGCAAATGTATATTGTTTTGGATGATTTTTGATTTTAGTAGTGAAAAACAGAATTTAATATGATATTATGAAAAAAGCAAATACCTATCTATTATCAAATAACTTGATAATGAGTATTTTTAGAATATTTATTATTATCATGGAAGACGATAAAAAGTTGGCTTCTAGCCTAGCAAATAAATTATTTGATTTTGTCGAAGAAGTTACTATTGATGAATCTAAATTTTCTATGGGTGCGAAATCAATAATAGCACGTGAATATGCTTTTATTAATTATTACAGACCTGCATTAGCTGATAGGATGATTGAATCATTTGATATAAATATTGATAGAGATTGTGCAAGATTAATGTGGGAAGAATTCCTTAAAATGGGTAAATGTAATGATGGTGTAATAAAAAAGTTGTTTGATAACTTTAAAAAATTGTATAGTGATATTTCGACAGAAGATGATGATTATATTGAAGCATTTTGTGATAAAGCTGTTTATATTGCAATTTTTTGTGAAATAGATGAAACAAAAGATAAAAAGTGGATAATAGAAATGATGAGTGTTGTAAGTGATCATGTTAGAGCGATTTTTGCAAAGGTACTTCGTAGAGAACTTTCTAGTCTTGATACAAATAAAAATGATCGACTATGGGATGATTGGATTCGTGATTATTTCAGTAATCGTAATAGGAATATTCCCATTAAACTTAGTACATCTGAGATAAATGAAATGATGTACTGGGTTTTTTGTTTTGATAAATATTTTAACGAAGTTGTAGAATATATAACTCAGAATGATATTTCATTTAATATTTTTATAATACATGCTTTATGGAATGAGGGCAGGGACCTTATAAATAAGCATCCAGACAGTGTGGGTAAATATTTTTACCATTTGATAAAGGGTGTTTCAGCTCTATGTGCACCTTACGAAAAGAATTTAATTACAAAATTCAGTGGAAAAATTCTCAATAGTGTAAATGATAGTATTGTTAGAAATTTAATTGTAGAAGAATTGGTGCGGCTTGGTATTAAAATTGCTGATATGTAATGTGTAATACTCTATATAATAATGTATCTTTAAATTTTGTTAAAATCGTGTTGAAATTTTTTGAAGACTTAATTAAATTTTAAGGAGAGATGAACAATGACAGAATATTATTTGACTGGTGATCAAGTTCTAGAAGTATCTATTCTAGAAGTATTACATGAAATCGAAAGTGCAACTAATTTTTATATATATAAAAAAGTTCAAGAAAAGATGAATGTTAGCGAAAATGCTGTTTATTGTGCAATTGATAATCTTCATAGAAGGCTATTTATTTTATCTAATGAAGATATTACAAATAATGTTACTACTATAACAGGTAACTTTGAAAAAAAGTATTACTTAAACCCTGAAAAATGGAGTAAGAAATAAAATTGATTTTTTTGAAAGGCCATATCGATTTTTTTATTAATCCAAATGTGAAGCTATAACTTGAATTTTAACACAATATCTTGTTGGTAAGCCTGACCTGGTGGTATAACTTTTATATCCATAAATTGAACCGCTATAGCCGTAAACTTATGATGACGATCGTATATAGATTAAATAAATAATATCAGTGTTGTGTAAGGGTAAGGAATGTTTTTATAATTAAACCTAAAGGAGAAAAAGTAAATGGCAAATATATCAGGACCTCAACCAGAAATAAAATACTGCCCAATTTGTAAAGGAGACCTTCAAAATGTTCCAAGAGATAAAATGAAAACAAAAAAAGGGCCGGAACACACGCATACTTATGACTGTTTAAAATGTAGTAATAGGTTCGAAATAAATCAAGCACAATAATAGATTATTAATTTATATATCATTATAATATTTCAAAAAGGTATACATTTTTGGTTACTTTAAAAAGTGCTAAAAGGGTATTTATTTTGTGTTCGAAAAGGTATGAAATTAATTTATGAATATATTCAAAAATTAACACACCTTTTTGTAAGTGCTTCAAAAGATGACGTATAGCAATATAACTATCATTGCGATAAGCTAATGCTGTCATTTTTTGAAGCACTTACTGTATATATAATCCAATTTCATATAAAAGTATCCTTGTTTTATTCCGATATGATTAATAATAAATCAAAAAAATTACCTTTAATATTAACAATGCGACTTTTAGGATGGTGATATACACATGACAATAAAGCAAACAATAATTGCAGTTGCTATAACAATGTTAATTAGTTTTGGTATAGGTATTAGTCTTATATTCTTTTCTCTTTCACAAAACAGAAGTCCGAAAACAACCTATGTTTCTGTATCAACTACATCAACATCTTCAATTACATCGCTTCCTACACATAACAATGCAAATTACACTACAGCAACATCTTCAACAGTTACATCGCTTCCTACACATAATAATGCAAATTACACTACATCAACATTTTCAACAATTACATCGCTTCCTACTCCTAAAGCAAGTGTAGTAGAATCAAAAAAGTTTGAACCATTTAGAATTGAGTTCGAATATGTTCATGAATATAATAACTATTATCAGGGAGATGCTTATATTTATAATAATACCGATTATATTATCTCACAAATTTATCTTATAATACCTTATTATTATGATTTTTTTTGGATAGTAGGAAACCGCCGTTACTTAAGTGAAGCTACAGGGGGCAGTAAGTATGGTCTGTCTATTTATGAAGAGGAAGCAGAAAAGAGAGAATATAAGCAGTATTTTCTCAGAAAAAAATTTTACATAAAAATAGAAGTAGGTACTGAGAATTATCGGATTAATGCAAAAGACGCATATGTAGTTAGCTTTGATGCTATAGTTGACGGACAAAAAAAGCGTTTTAAGATCGATTATGAAAATCAAAAAATAGTTGAAGATAAGGAACAGAATTAAATTAAGCTGTATAAAATAATATACACTAAAATCTTATTTTCATTAGCATATTATTACATATTATTAATATTTAAATATGTATTCCATATAATTACATACATGCGTTAGCCGTGAGAGGATTTAGAGGATTTTTCAATGTCTTTAATCTACTAGGTCTTTCAATTCGTAAATTCTTATATATTGTACGATATATGCTGTAATTTTATGTAAGTTCTTAACATCTATTAAAGTTCATTTTGAATTATCATTTTCTACAGAATTTTCTTCAATGTTAATTTCTTCTACCCCATACATTTCCATTATTTCCATGCATTGCTGAGACATATCACTATCCTTATGAAGGGCTTTGAATGAACAGCCTCTAATCATTAATCCGGATGTGTTTATAATACTTCTTATGCATTCACCTGTTAATACATCCCATTCCGTTATGCTCTTACCCCAAGAAGTAGATAGTATACGTTTGCCATCCATACTGTACATTGCTCTATAAACAGACGAAAAATGACCTTTATAGCTTCTTATGCGTTCACCCGTTACGGCTTATTTGTAAATTATATAATAGTCAACTAAGAAAAACCATTATATAAAAATAGTATATAATTATTTTTATATTTTGTCTATCCAATAAAAATAAAAAACTAAGTTTTGAATGCAATCATTGCACAAACAACATATCCTATGATAATATGTTATTGAAAAATACTACTTGTATTTTTTTATTCAAATTTTACTTTTGAAATTTGGAAATAATTTTAGACATTTCTTGGCTATCGACAAGGGAAGCTAACGAAAGCTAAAAAAGATGATATGAGAATATGTATTATAGATTAAACTCAATCAAGGATAAAACATGCCGTGTTTTTGCTGCATCATTTTGTGTGAGCTTAGATGTTGAAATTTAGGAGTATTGTGTTTTGGGAATAAATAAAAAATATTTAATAGCTTTTTTTATTTTTTTAATTATAGAGGTAATAATTGCACTTTTTATAAGAGACAATATTATCAGGCCATATGTTGGAGACATATTGGTTGTTATTTTGTTATACACATTTATAAAGTCCTTTGTTAAAAAGCCAATAAAATTTTTACCACTTTATATTTTTATATTTTCTGTAATGGTAGAAATTTTGCAGTACTTTAATGTTGTAGAAATTTTAAATGTACAGGATAATAAAGTACTGTCTACAATTATTGGAGCTACCTTTGATATAAAAGATATTCTCTGTTACTTAATTGGTTGTATCATCTTAATGGTATGGGAAGTATTACAAAGTAGATTTTTTTCAAAGAATTCTATCTAATAAAATGTGAGATAATAATACATAACCTAATTAAAAATATCAATATCATTCCCTGCCATTTGGTCAAGGGTTCCCACTGCACCTTTTCTCGACCCGTAATATGCCTCGAAATTTATATTATTCCAGACATATTCATAAATCTCTATAACAGAATTTAAACTCTCAGCCAACTCTTTTATTTCTTCTGTAAATTGAGCTTCTGAAGTCTCTTTCAAATCTTCTTCTGCCGGTATATTTGAAAAAACTGAAGCCTTCTTTTCCGTCGAACTCATCTTATTTATACCGGTTATTTGTGTATCTTTTGACAATATAGAAGGTTCAACTTGTACATTTTTATGCGATAGACTGCTACCTAAAGTCTGATTTGCCTGAACAGGCTTTATAAGCTTACCCAACTCTACAATCTTCTTTATTACTACTTTATGATAAAAAGATTTACATAATACAATATTTATGTTAAAACATATATAGAACATTTGTTCTATATATGTTTTAAGAGTGTGAGTACTAATGCTTTATGAAAGTTCGAATAATCAGGGGATATATTCTCCAAGAGAGCCACGGAAAAATTATTATTATAGGTGCGTAGAAGAGAATTTTGAAGTTTTGGAGAGAGTGTGGGATGATAGGTACCAAAATACATACGGTTATTGGAGATCCCATATTCTAGATGTTATATATGATTACCTTGATTGTGGGAATTTGCATCTAGGGTTTGCCCGTGTTAAGTGTGAAGATTGTAACAAGGAGTATCTATTGCCTTTTTCATGTAAACGGAGGGCGTTCTGTCCTTCATGTCATCAGAGAAGAGTAGTTGAATTTGGAGAGTTTTTATACACTGAGGTTTTAAAAGAAGTTTCCCACAGGCAGTGGGTCTTTAGTATACCCAAAAGACTTAGATGCTATTTTATGTATGACAGAAAGCTACTTGCAAAACTATCAAGATGTGCATGGAAAGTCTTATGTGATTATCTTAAAAGTTCATCTGGAGATAAAGATTCAGTTCCTGGTGTTGTTATAGCTGTACAAACATTTGGAGATTTTTTAAACTTTAATCCTCATTTACATGTAATTGCAACAGATGGTTGTTTTAAAGGGGACGGAGATTTTATAAAATCAGTATTACCTCAAGGAAAAGATATTGAGAAGGTTTTTCAGTCAGAAGTACTAAAGATGCTCAAAAAAGAGGGGAAAATTAATCAATTTATTATAGATAACATGCTTAGTTGGGAAAATACTGGATTTAATGTTTATTGTGGGGAGGCAATATACGCAGAGGAACAGGAGAGTATTGAAAAACTTGCTCAATATGTAGTTCGTGCTCCAATTTCTCAGGAAAGAATGTTTTACATACCACCAGAAGAAAGTTCAAATGAAGTTGGGAAAATTATTTACAAGGGTAAAAATAGCAGAGAAATTCAAGCTTTTGATGCTTTGGATTGGTTAGCACGATTGGTAACTCATATCCCAAATAAGGGAGAGCAATTTGTAAGATATTATGGTTATTATTCAAATAAGAGTAGAGGACAAAGGAAAAAAGCTGAGACATATGATAAAGTACCTGTAATTGTAAGTAGTGATTTATCTAAAAAAGCTTTTCGTAAAAACTGGGCAAGACTTATTCAAAAGGTTTATAATGTTGATCCTCTAAAATGTAAATATTGCAATGGGAAAATGAGAATAATTTCGTTTGTAGAGGATGAAGAAACTATCGAGAAGATTTTGAAAGATTTGAAGCTTTGGGGAATTCAGAATCATGATCCGCCTAATCATTTCAAAATACCACAACAATTTGAACATTTTATATTGGCCAATTCATTGCTAATTGGAAACAATGAAAAAAGTAATGAAAATATGGGCAAAAATAAAGACGGTAATTATGAAGAACACAATTCTAATAATGTTTTTCCTGATTATGAAACTTGTGATGAAATGCCAAAATATGAGGACTGGTTTTAAAGAATAAATTCTTATAACCTTAAGTTTGTAGTGCTATTTTTTGTTTTGTGCAGGAGGTTCAATACTTAAAGATAATATTATTTTGGGATTATTATTTAAAAATGAAGCAAATGTATATTGTATTGGATGATTTTTGATTTTAGTAGTGAAAAACAGAATTTAATATGATATTATGAAAAAAGCAAATACCTATCTATCAATAAACAACATGGGTACTATAAGAGCAAAAGGTGTACCGTCAACCAAAATCGCAGCACGTCCTTCAAGTATTTTGGCTGCAACCCTGTCAGGCTTTTCGCTGTTTGAAACAGTAGGGAAAATAGAGTAGGAACTATCCTCAATAAATTGTTCAATATACCCTGATTCCAGAATAGCATCTATTTTTATTCTGTTCAGCCGTCTTCTGACTTCTTCGATCAGCTTCGGATCTGCTACACTTTTTATATATACAATATATACATCTGTTTTTGATTTATCACCGATAATCATTTTTTCTACACATAAATCGGGATCTTTAATTTTACGGCGAATAAGGGCAATGCTTACATTTACGTTTTCATTGAAGCCCTCCCTGGGCCCGCGTACAACAACCTCTGTTACCGGTTCGTCTATAGCACGGGATTCGCGCTTCCCGGAATTGATAACCAAAGCCTCTTTTGAGCCGTCTATCAATAGAATGGTTGACCCTGCCAATAAACATTCAATCAAATCATTGAACAGTGTCACTTTCCGGCTATCCGTTATAGGAATCAAGTTCTTTCTTACGCAATCAATATCGGTAAAATCTATATCCGCATCCTTCTTAAGCAGTAATGCGCCATACATTAAAGGCTCCAGTATATTTTTATTGATTTCTCCCTTATCTGCCATGCTATTGATAAAAATCACGGCACCTTTGAATCTTCTGTCATGCCCAAAGTTGAACTCGTGTATTGTCACATCGCTGCTGTTGTGCAAAATACCTTTAATTGCTTCCAGGTTCCTTTTTAAGTCAGGGAATATCGGTTCACTGTTGTTCTTACCCGCTAAAGCATCCTGATGCATGCGTTTTTCTATATTTTTTAATAATGAACAGCGAATTTTCCTATAAATATATCTGAACATAAACAATCCTTTCCAAGCAGTTTTATTTATTTTTTGCATGCATCAGTAATTTATTCATAAACTGAAAAATAAAGCCTTTGACAACTTTGTGGATTCTCTCTTACATATACTATTTAATGGAATCCGGAATAAAAGTAATTAAAATACAAGTAGGCTTACTAAGAAGAAAATAGATTTTATATTCGGAATGTTATTTGCAGTTGCTGCCATAGTATTTTTCATAATACTATTACTGACCAATGATGTGTTTTTTAATTGGAAATTTGAAAGACATCATAAGGTATTAGGCTGGTATATGAAACCCCTATTTATTTATTCTATGAAGCTCCGCATTCCACCTCTTGCAACCATTGTTCTAAAGCCAAGATTTGATGAAAAGGATAAATCCCGCTTAAAATAAGATTTATATATTTATAATAATTGCCACTTTGACCGGGCGATGAGCCCGGTTAAAGTGGCAATCAAATTTATTTGGAACATCAAGATTCTATATATTTTTATTCCTTTACTTGCCTATTACATGAGCACTATATTTGCCATTAGTCTCTTCATTCACATAAAAATATAAATACCATTTTCCAATTGAGTTATTAACTTTTATTACTTTTTGCTCAGAAAAGATACTCTCTTTGCTTACAGTTCCTGTCCATTGTACTGCATTATCCGGAGATTTCAACTCAAACACAACACTTCCTCCATCGAGAACAACTTCTAAATCAACAGTCAATTCCTTTATATTGGATTTATTAATATTAATTCCCTGATAAAAAGTTGTATAATTTGGATCAAAATCTTCTGCTAAAAATAATCCTTCCAGATTTTCTTCTAACTTAACATCATTTTTATACCTAAAACTAAAGAATAAAGCTGATGATATTAAAACAATCACTATTATTACAATAGATATTATCTTTTTTCTCATTCTTATCCCCCTCTTTTTAAATAAATTATGATGATTTTGATATCTTTTCCTCCAAGTCACTATTATTAGTCACATCTGAATCTATCTTCCCATCCGTTATAGTAATTATCCGTTTAGAATACGAAGCTACTTTATTGTCATGGGTAACTATTATTAAAGTTTTTCCCTCATTATTTATTGCTTTCATTATCTCTAGCAGTTCAATGCCTGTTTTTTGATCCAAAGCACCTGTAGGTTCGTCTGCAAGTATTATTTCAGGCTCGCTCACGAGTGCTCTTGCTATTGCAACTCTTTGCTGTTGTCCTCCCGATATTTGTGTTGGTTTTTTATTCGCCAAGTCTTTAATTTTCAACTGTTCCAGATAATGGTATATCCTCTCTTTCTTTTCTCTTCTTGAGATCTTAATATTTAACAACGGCAGCTCTACATTTTCATAAACAGTGTATTCATTCAAAAGCGCGAAATGTTGAAAAACAAAGCTAATTACAGAACCTCTAATTTTGCTTAGTTTTGAATTACCATATCCATTAACTAAACTTCCTTTCAAATAATAGCTTCCACTTGTCGGAATATCCATACATCCAATTATATTAAGCAAAGTTGACTTTCCGGAACCTGATGCCCCCATAATAGATACAAACTCACCGGCATTAATTTTTAAATTAACATTTTGCAGCGCTATTGTTTTATAACTGTCTTTTCCATATATCTTTCCTATATTTTCTAACCTAATTATCTCCATATCACTCTCTTCCCCCAATCAATTCTCTCGGCTGTAATCTGTTTATTTTTATTATTGGCAATATAGATGAAGCAAAAGTCATTATAATTATAGATGCTAGAATAAAAAGCAGCACTTCATCCTTGAACAAATCAAACACAATTTCCTTATATAAACTGATAGAAGTATAATTATTTAAGTAAGAAATAGCAAACGCTACAATGGCTGAAATAATAGTTATTAGCATAATTTCTCCTACAATGATGATTTTAAGGCTATTTATACTTGCGCCTGTTGCCAATCTGATACCGAACTCACGTTTTCTTTGAATTATTGAAGATAGAATTACAGCTGTCGTCCCTGATAAAGCAGCTATCATAAAGAATATACTAATAAATATATTAATTTTAAAAGTTTCTAATTTTTCATTTTTATACTCTTGTAATTCCTGGGCCATTGTCACACAACTCACTTTAAGTCCCAAATCCAAGGCTTTTCTTTCTATTTGTTCCGAGAGCGTTAAAAAATCATCTGATGAGTCCAGAACAAAAAACATCTTATGCAGCATACATAATGTAGACATTAAATCGTTTTTTTGAGTAGGAGTAAATGGAATTATAAACCTGCTGTCGATATCTTCTAATGGCAGTCTTATATAATCGTCATCTGAAAACCATTTATTATTTGGTTTCATTATTCCTACTACTTTAAATTTTTCTTTTTGATCCCCGACTGTAAGCACAGTACCTAATTTTATTATATCTTTATATTTATAACCGGCCAAAATAGGTATCTCTTCAACATTATCCGTATTGAAGTCATCTTTGTTAAGACTTCTACCTTCATATATCTCAATATCAAGAATATTGTAACAAATTTCGTCGGTATAAAATATTTCCGAAATACCGGGATTTTCCTCCCTGAAAGTGTTCTTATATATTTTTTTATTTAAATTAATATAATCTTCGTTTTCAGCCAAATCATTAATATACATGCCTGTACCATCATACCCGCCATAGCCTCTTACTCCTTCAAGACTATTAATGTATTGTTTTAACACATTAAACTTATCCACAAAGCTTGGAGTTTCTTCTGAATATTCAAATATTACTCTGACTGTTTTGTTCATATCTAAATTCGTATATTTTTTAATACTATTTTCCTGGTAGTAAAAAACACTAATATTTGTAAATACTTTTATTAACATAAGAAAAGTGATTACAAGCTGTATTACTATGAGCAAATAAGTTAGTTTTCTTTTGAGAAAAGATGAAAAAATAATCTTAAAATAACTCATATTCGTCTCCTCTCTAAACTTTCATCGCATCAACCGGCTGCATCTTTATCGACTTTAACGCAGGTATAATTACCGTTAGTACTGATGATAATAAGACAAAAAAAGCTGAAGTCAAAAAGTGTGTTACCGATATTTCAATTTGCATCCCTATAATCTCTGTAAAAAAGAGCTTTAAGAACAACTGTATTATTAAACTTAATATATATGAGAATACAGAAATAATCAGCATTTCCTTAAAAAGAAGATAAATAATATCGAAGTTTGTTTGCCCAAAAGCTTTCCTTACACCTATTTCATATCTCCTTTTATTTATCCAATAAGATGTAAGGTTTATACAATTTATTATTGAAAAAATATATACTAATACGGATAGTGAAACCTGCATACTTGGTCTTGACAAAATACTTGTAACAATGTCCACATCGTTTTCTATAATATTTTCTTCAATCGACGATGTTGCATCAAACATATTTATATTTTGGCGAATAATTTTATAATCTTTATATGTGTCGCCATAATTACTATGTATAGTAAAATCAAGTTCTTTTGAATATTTAATTCTGTCTTTATGCACCTCAGGTATAGATGTAATAGGCATAACTACCTTATAATCCAGAATTGACTTTTTTTCTCTTTCTCCAATTATTCCAATAACTTTATATTCAATATTTTGAATCATAATAATTTTTTCTTTGCCTTTTTCTTCACTATATTTCTCCAATTCTTTTCCTATTAAAACTACATTATCTCCATTATTTAACTCACTTCTTGTATAGTATCGTCCCTTTAGCAAAGGATATCTCCTTACAATATCCTTTGAATAATATTCACCTTCAATAGCTATCATGCCTCTATCTTCCAATTTATCAATAAAAGAATAAATATTATTAAAAATAACACCAGTATTTTCAGAAATCCCGCCAAACAAGCTTAAAACATCCTTTTCCTCTATGTCTTTATGTAAAGAAACTCTTATTTTAATAGCATTTTGAGGCTCATAATTTAATTTAGCTGACAATTTCTCAGCCATTTCTATAATGCTTGTTGTGCCAAAAGAAATCAATGTCAGAGAAATAACAAATCCAATTATTATAAAAATTGACGAAACCGGATAAGCTGTAATCTGTCTGATTAACATTCTAATTACTTTTTTCATGAAATCTATCATACTCCTATGCAATGTAATTTAATGTCTAAAAGATTCAGTGTTTGAAAATAAACATATAGTGGTAAAACCACTATATGTTTATTTTCAAGCAAAAAGTAAGCTACTATTAATTTAATGGCTCTTTTTCTGATAATGCCTTAACTACTAACTCTTTAGTATTATTAGAGTTATCTATTGAATGCCTGCTTTTAAAGCAGTATACATCTGAATATGTTATATTGCACTGTGCCCATACATCATCACTCTCATATTTGTATGTAGTTACACCAGAACTATCTTCCCACATTTCAAGCCTGCAGGCAACTCTATGTCCACTTTTTTTGCCGCCAACCATTTTAGTGTCTGCTTTAGCAGAATCATCATCCTTAAAAATTTTCCATCCAAAATCGCACTTCAAAGAATATTCTGCAGAAATATCTTTATAAGTTATAGTTCCACTAGCTGCAAACGCTGTGATACCTAAAGACATTGTAGCCGCAAGAACAGCTGCACCAAATTTTAGTTTCATTTTATTTAATTTCATTGTCATTCCTCCATTCTTGTTTTTTATAAATTTTTCTACAAAACATTAGTTTACCCAGGTAACCTATCTTTGTAGACTGTTTCTTTGCTCCCCAAACATATAGCATAGATTATATTAGTTTGGGAAGCATTATTTAATATAAAATGCATTTTATTTTAATATAGCAGTTATTATTTATTTACTTAATAAAGCATAAATATAATATTATTACTTGTCAATAGTTTCTTTTTAAAAAGATTCTTAAATTGCAATATTAAATGCAACACTTTTTAAAGAAACCTGATGATATTTATCATTCCAACCTTAACCATTCTTCAACAGGCGGGTGAAATGGTGTCAAGGGCGGTTTTCCCCTTGATACCATTTCACCCGCCTGTTATACTCGTAAAGGGTTGGAATGTATGTCCTTAACTAACAGACTGCATGTCTGGAACGATCTCAAGTATACGCTGTATTTCGTCGTTAAATAGTTCTGCCGGTGTACGGTAGCCCAGTATCTTCCGGGGCAGGTTATTACACCAGTTTTCAATTCGTTTTATCTGCTCAAGGGTTAGGTCCTTAATAGCTTTTCCCTTAGGTATGAACCGCCGTATAAGACCATTATGTCGCTCATTAGTACCCCTTTCCCACGCAGAATATGGATGAGCGTAATATACATTGAGCCCTTGTCTATCCAAACCAGCAAATTCAAATCAATTTCATAATCGGTAAATTCATCTTATTTCCCATCGCAGCCCGCTCCTTTTATGTAGAATCACAATTGCTTTCCTTAATTGTAACTACATCAACCCGGATTACGTTTGTAAGAATCGGAACCGTCATAAACGATAACCTTTGTACGTTTTTTCAATTTCCACAGGGGCATCCTTATAAAAACATCCTTCAAACTTGAAAAATCAAACGGTACAACAGGCCATAAATACGGTACTCCGAAAGACCTTAAAGATGCCATATGAAACAACGTTACCAAAAGACCCATAATTACACCAAAACCTCCGGCAAGTCCGGCAAGTACAAGATATATATACCTAAGAATCGTTCCGGAATCAGTCTGTGCCGGAACGGTAAAGCTTGCAATGGCTGTTGAAGATACGACAATTACCATAATAGGACTTATAAGCCCGGCCTCAACGGATGCCTGCCCCAGTACAATTGCTCCGACAATACCGATTGTTTGTCCTACCGATTTCGGTAATCGTACTCCTGCTTCTCTTAAAATGTCAAAGGTAAACATCATCAAAAAAGCTTCCAAAATTGCCGGAAAAGGTACCTTTTCACGTCCTTCCGCTATGGATATCAAAAGCTGTGTAGGTATCATCTCCTGGTGGAAAACAGTCAATGCCACATAAATTGCAGGTCCTAAAATACTGATGATATAGGACAAAAACCTTACTATACGCATAATGCTTGCATGAAACGGTCTGGAATAATAGTCTTCACTGCTTTGAAAGCTTTCAATAAACAACATGGGTACTATAAGAGCAAAAGGTGTACCGTCAACCAAAATCGCAGCACGTCCTTCAAGTATTTTGGCTGCAACCCTGTCAGGCTTTTCGCTGTTTGAAACAGTAGGGAAAATAGAGTAGGAACTATCCTCAATAAATTGTTCAATATACCCTGATTCCAGAATAGCATCTATTTTTATTCTGTTCAGCCGTCTTCTGACTTCTTCGATCAGCTTCGGATCTGCTACACTTTTTATATATACAATATATACATCTGTTTTTGATTTATCACCGATAATCATTTTTTCTACACATAAATCGGGATCTTTAATTTTACGGCGAATAAGGGCAATGCTTACATTTACGTTTTCATTGAAGCCCTCCCTGGGCCCGCGTACAACAACCTCTGTTACCGGTTCGTCTATAGCACGGGATTCGCGCTTCCCGGAATTGATAACCAAAGCCTCTTTTGAGCCGTCTATCAATAGAATGGTTGACCCTGCCAATAAACATTCAATCAAATCATTGAACAGTGTCACTTTCCGGCTATCCGTTATAGGAATCAAGTTCTTTCTTACGCAATCAATATCGGTAAAATCTATATCCGCATCCTTCTTAAGCAGTAATGCGCCATACATTAAAGGCTCCAGTATATTTTTATTGATTTCTCCCTTATCTGCCATGCTATTGATAAAAATCACGGCACCTTTGAATCTTCTGTCATGCCCAAAGTTGAACTCGTGTATTGTCACATCGCTGCTGTTGTGCAAAATACCTTTAATTGCTTCCAGGTTCCTTTTTAAGTCAGGGAATATCGGTTCACTGTTGTTCTTACCCGCTAAAGCATCCTGATGCATGCGTTTTTCTATATTTTTTAATAATGAACAGCGAATTTTCCTATAAATATATCTGAACATAAACAATCCTTTCCAAGCAGTTTTATTTATTTTTTGCATGCATCAGTAATTTATTCATAAACTGAAAAATAAAGCCTTTGACAACTTTGTGGATTCTCTCTTACATATACTATTTAATGGAATCCGGAATAAAAGTAATTAAAATACAAGTAGGCTTACTAAGAAGAAAATAGATTTTATATTCGGAATGTTATTTGCAGTTGCTGCCATAGTATTTTTCATAATACTATTACTGACCAATGATGTGTTTTTTAATTGGAAATTTGAAAGACATCATAAGGTATTAGGCTGGTATATGAAACCCCTATTTATAATACCGATTGTTATATTTGCATTCAAAAAAAGTTTTACCGGTATATTTGATTCTATTAACAAGTATGTTCTGGTTCACTGCTCCTGCTGCAAAGAACCCTCAAGTTTTAGATTTTTAGCTTTTGAAATGGAATATCTTATTTGCTTACTACATTTTCTATTGCAAACAGCGGCAGATTAACAAGCCAATCTTCCTTTTTATAGTCCGCCATGGATGTGCGGATTGATATTTCAGGATTGTATTTATCCTTATATACCCGCAAGCTCTTGGCTTTAAGATTGACCTCTGCTTTGACTTCAATCGGAATGATCTGTTCTCCGGTATCGATAACAAAATCAACCTCACAAGAGCCACGATCATTAGTGTAATAATAAACACCTAAATCATTTATTGTTTTCAACTGTTGGCATACATATTGCTCTGTCAAAGAGCCCTTGAATTCGGTAAACAAATCGTTCCCGTCAAGAAGTGTTTGCTGGCGCAAACCGGTCATACAGCCGAGAAGTCCCACGTCGACCATATACAGTTTGAAAGCTTTCAAATCCTCATAGGCTTTGAGTGGAATGCGAGCCGCATTTACACGGCTGACCTTGTGCACAAGACCGCAATCAACAAGCCACATTATTGCTGTTTCGAATTCTTTGGCCCGTCCACCCTCACGTACAAGACCGTAAAAGAATTTCTTGTTCTCTTTGGCAAGCTGGGAAGCGATACTGTTCCAGACCATGCGGATTTTAGGAACGATTTCGTTTGGTGCATGCTTGGAAAAATCCTGCTCATATGCCGCCAAAATCTGCTTTTGAATATTACGTACTTCGTTAAAGTCCTTATCATCTACAAAGCTTTGAACCGCCTCCGGCATACCGCCAACGAAGTAATAGACAATAATTTTTGGGCTTTGTGCCAACTGCATTGGTGCTCACTGTTATCAAGTCAGCCCGATGGAATTGAGGAATTTATCAGCAATACAAAAAAACAATTTAAAGATAGATTAAATATGCAAGATAAAAATATAGCAGCTGTTTTTGCTGCAATTGATAAATTAGAAGAATGTCTGAATAGATATAAAACAGTACAAAATCCAGAATATATAATTCGAATTTGGCATTACATTCAGTACGGCAGTGCTATTCTCGATTATTTTGACAACAGCGTAGCTGAAAATGCTTTACAGGTTGCAGGAGGCCGATATGTAGCTAAATTCGGTTCATATAAAGAAGTAAAGCTGGTCATAAGCAAACTAGAGAAATACCTTATAAAACTAGATAAGGTTCCGACAACAGTATATATTCTGCCAAGTCGAAACTCTGAAATTCTTAGCAAAGCAATTTCAAAGATATTGGGTGTGGATTGCATACAATACATTAGAAATACACCGGTACAAAATGGTTTAATTGTCGCGGGAGATACAAGTGAATTTAATGATTATCCAGAACTTGTTAATATTAGAGGCAACACTGTGACGTTTGCACTTAATCACAATTGGTTGGATAATTCATTGATAACACCTGATATTTGCGGCTTTATGAGCCAGACTTATATATTCCCTTGGGAAGGCGGTTCAGTAAAGGTAAATCCCGAGACAAAACAAGTGGATAAATCAGAGCCAGATCTAAGGTCGGCGGAGGAAATTGCCCATTCTATTGCAAGTGAAGAAGTAGAAATTAATCCTGAATTTAATGAAATTCTGGAATTCTATTATGAAAGAAAGGATTACATGAAAGGCGGCTTAAAGGACACCTTTAAAAGGCTACATTACAACACAGACAGTAATTCAGAACCTGTTGTGACATTTTCTTATATTATTACTTAAGACAAAAATCTATTATCCCTCAAGCTATTTTACATAAAGTTTGGGGGATTTTTTTGCATCTAGGGGTTATAGGCACAACCCCTCCAAATTTTTGATATTTGCAAACATTACCAATTGCATCTATTTTATTTGAAGAACAGATATTATCTCTTCTAAATCAATTGGACATTTGTTGCTACAAAATGCATAATGCCCAAGTAAATGAATATGCTGCCAAGCCACAGGTGAGACTCTTTTTAACTTTTCAATAGCTTTAGTATTATTGCAGGATTTATATTTTTCAAGTATAAGTGATAATAAGGCAGAGTTATAATAAACAATGATATTTGCAATTAAGCGTCCACATTGGTTACTGATATCAATTTCTATATCTGTTTTCCCACTCAGCTGCTTTTTCCCATTAACACTTGCTATTGCAGCCCGTAATTGGTGAAAAGATTCTATACGGTTTTGAGAACGATGTACATCTTGCTGTAATTTAGGATCCATTAAGTACTTTAAAGTATAAATACTTCGTATTAATTTATCAAACTCAAAAATTGCTTTGAGTGTTCGTGTTTGCTTATAAGTACAAAGCTTTTTAATAATCTTATTTTGTGTAATTTCCTTATTTGCAAGTGTTAAAATAATCTGTTTTATTTTAGGCCATTCTTCAACAATTAATTTTTTATCAATTTGCGTTTGTCCAACTGGCTTTATATAATAATCATGGTAATTCTCAGGCTCATCCCCACAGTAAAGATGTTTCAATTGAGTTTCTAAATTTGTAAATCTCGGTCTGAAATATACTTTAAACCAATGCAATATAGCGAAATTTGCTTTATTAATACTGTGCATATCACCAGTAATTGCATCCGGTACAATATCCGTAATGTTATTATAGTGAATATCAAAAACAAAATAACTTTCATGCTCATTAGCACCAATGGTGTCTCCTATTACATAATTATGGTTAACAAGCATCCCATAAGAAACCATTCCTCTTCCTTTTCCAAAATACTTTTTGGAATGTCTTGCTTTTATTGTAGGATGTTTTACTCCCAACTTTTGTCCATCAACACTTCCATAAAGAGTTGTTAAGTCAAAAGAGTAATATGGAAAAATAGATAATTCTCTCATTTCATTGCTAATAATTTTATTTGCTTCTTGAAGTGTTGCTTTACGAAAATACTTATAATAAACATCCAACAGCTGCTGATATGGAATATCGCTTATTTTCCCAAGTTTTAAATTTCTATTCTCTCTCAATTCTTTTGGCACAACACTTGTCTTCTCATATACAGCATCAACCTTATATGGAAGTGAGAGAGGCAGCATATCAAGGTCTTGAGGAATAATCCTTTTCCCTCCAATTAATTCCTCACTCTTTATTTTTTCCAAACCCTTTTGATTAATAAATTCTTCAATTTTAGCATCTACATTCTCTATCTTTTCTGAAACGCTCTGGACATTTACTCTTGAAACTGAAAGCAATTTATCTGATACAATGATGCCATCCTTAAAACCCTCTATTGAAGCTTCTGTATCAATGTCTATAATGCTGCTCAAGTCAAGGCCTTCAATTTTTTCATGCTGTTTGAAGCTCGGATCTAAAGGAACCCATATTTTTTGGCCCTTCATAGGTCCTGCACCTCTGTAGTACTGATAAGGCACATAAGCTTCAACCCATACGTGTTCTGTTCTGACGTGAGATATCTTTCCGCCACTGACGACAGAAACTGTTGGTATTCCAAGAGATGCCAGAATTCTCACTGCATCCTGTGGTGTTTCCCCTCCAGTCCATCCCATCACCTTCTCTACAGGTATCTCAATTGTTCCTCTCACATATCGAGCAGGAATTCCTTTATATCGAAGAAGGGAAATAAGAAGCGATGCCTGGTCAATATCATTCCCTGCCATTTGGTCAAGGGTTCCCACTGCACCTTTTCTCGACCCGTAATATGCCTCGAAATTTATATTATTCCAGACATATTCATAAATCTCTATAACAGAATTTAAACTCTCAGCCAACTCTTTTATTTCTTCTGTAAATTGAGCTTCTGAAGTCTCTTTCAAATCTTCTTCTGCCGGTATATTTGAAAAAACTGAAGCCTTCTTTTCCGTCGAACTCATCTTATTTATACCGGTTATTTGTGTATCTTTTGACAATATAGAAGGTTCAACTTGTACATTTTTATGCGATAGACTGCTACCTAAAGTCTGATTTGCCTGAACAGGCTTTATAAGCTTACCCAACTCTACAATCTTCTTTATTACTACTTTATGATAAAAAGATTTACATAATACAATATTTATGTTAAAACATATATAGAACATTTGTTCTATATATGTTTTAAGAGTGTGAGTACTAATGCTTTATGAAAGTTCGAATAATCAGGGGATATATTCTCCAAGAGAGCCACGGAAAAATTATTATTATAGGTGCGTAGAAGAGAATTTTGAAGTTTTGGAGAGAGTGTGGGATGATAGGTACCAAAATACATACGGTTATTGGAGAACCCATATTCTAGATGTTATATATGATTACCTTGATTGTGGGAATTTGCATCTAGGGTTTGCCCGTGTTAAGTGTGAAGATTGTAACAAGGAGTATCTATTGCCTTTTTCATGTAAACGGAGGGCGTTCTGTCCTTCATGTCATCAGAGAAGAGTAGTTGAATTTGGAGAGTTTTTATACACTGAGGTTTTAAAAGAAGTTTCCCACAGGCAGTGGGTCTTTAGTATACCCAAAAGACTTAGATGCTATTTTATGTATGACAGAAAGCTACTTGCAAAACTATCAAGATGTGCATGGAAAGTCTTATGTGATTATCTTAAAAGTTCATCTGGAGATAAAGATTCAGTTCCTGGTGTTGTTATAGCTGTACAAACATTTGGAGATTTTTTAAACTTTAATCCTCATTTACATGTAATTGCAACAGATGGTTGTTTTAAAGGGGACGGAGATTTTATAAAATCAGTATTACCTCAAGGAAAAGATATTGAGAAGGTTTTTCAGTCAGAAGTACTAAAGATGCTCAAAAAAGAGGGGAAAATTAATCAATTTATTATAGATAACATGCTTAGTTGGGAAAATACTGGATTTAATGTTTATTGTGGGGAGGCAATATACGCAGAGGAACAGGAGAGTATTGAAAAACTTGCTCAATATGTAGTTCGTGCTCCAATTTCTCAGGAAAGAATGTTTTACATACCACCAGAAGAAAGTTCAAATGAAGTTGGGAAAATTATTTACAAGGGTAAAAATAGCAGAGAAATTCAAGCTTTTGATGCTTTGGATTGGTTAGCACGATTGGTAACTCATATCCCAAATAAGGGAGAGCAATTTGTAAGATATTATGGTTATTATTCAAATAAGAGTAGAGGACAAAGGAAAAAAGCTGAGACAGATGATAAAGTACCTGCAATTGTAAGTAGTGATTTATCTAAAAAAGCTTTTCGTAAAAACTGGGCAAGACTTATTCAAAAGGTTTATAATGTTGATCCTCTAAAATGTAAATATTGCAATGGGAAAATGAGAATAATTTCGTTTGTAGAGGATGAAGAAACTATCGAGAAGATTTTGAAACATTTGAAGCTTTGGGGAATTCAGAATCATGATCCGCCTAATCATTTCAAAATACCACAACAATTTGAACATTTTATATTGGCCAATTCATTGCTAATTGGAAACAATGAAAAAAGTAATGAAAATATGGGCAAAAATAAAGACGGTAATTATGAAGAACACAATTCTAATAATGTTTTTCCTGATTATGAAACTTGTGATGAAATGCCAAAATATGAGGACTGGTTTTAAAGAATAAATTCTTATAACCTTAAGTTTGTAGTGCTATTTTTTGTTTTGTGCAGGAGGTTCAATACTTAAAGATAATATTATTTTGGGATTATTATTTAAAAATGAAGCAAATGTATATTGTTTTGGATGATTTTTGATTTTAGTAGTGAAAAACAGAATTTAATATGATATTATGAAAAAAGCAAATACCTATCTATTAAAAAGTTATTCTAAAGGACGACTAGCGGTAGAGGTTCCATATTCTTTTGAAAATGTTGAAAAAATTAAACAAATCAGTGGACGAAGATGGGAGAAATCTGATAAAATATGGAGTATACCAAACAAAAAAGAATTAATTGAAAATTTATGTAAGTTGTTTAAAAGTTGTAATGTTGTATACAACATAGTGAAGTATAATAGTTTAAATGATGTGATGATGGAAGAATTAAAACATGAATTGATTCTTAGAAATTATAGTTTTCAAACACAAAAAGCTTATTTAAATCATATTAAAAGGTTTTTTGATTATTATAACAATCGAAAAATTGAAGACATTAACAAAAATGATGTAAGGATGTATTTGATAAAGGAAATTGAAGAAGGGAAAGCAATTTCATATGTTAATCAGGCTTTTAGTGCTCTTAAATTTTTATTTACAGAGACAAAAGGAAGTAATAAGTTTAATTTTGATATACCAAGACCAAAGAAAGAGAAAAGTTTACCTAGTGTTTTGAGTGTAATTGAAGTGTTTAAAATTATTGAAGCAATAAAAAATATTAAACATAAAGCAATTATTATGGTGATATATTCGGCAGGATTAAGAGTTAGCGAGGTAGCAAAATTAAAAGTAGAAAATATTGACAGTGAAAGAAATTTAATTTTCATAAAAGGAGCTAAAGGTAAAAAAGATAGATACACCCTTTTATCCAATGTAGCATTAGAAATGCTACGAGACTATTTTAAGATTTATAAACCGGAAAAATGGCTTTTTGAAGGTGGGAAGGAAGGGAGGCATATTACAGAAAGATCTATACAAAAAGTTTTTGAGAAAGCTGTGTTTAAAGCAGGAATAAATAAAAAAGTATCAGTACATACATTGAGACATTCGTTTGCAACGCACTTGCTAGAAAATGGGACAGACTTAAGGTACATTCAAGAATTACTAGGGCATGAAAGTTCAAAAACAACTGAAATATATACTCACGTAAGTGAAAAGGATTTTGGAAAGATTCAAAGTCCATTAGATAGAATTATGAGTGATAAAGAAAAAAGATAATGGGTATTCACGAACTTATGTTCGTAGATACCATGTATAAAAGAGTATTTACGAACCTATGTTCGTAGATGACGAAGTTATAAGAAATGGGGCGTTGGGATACTATATTCAATCCTATAAGATCAGGGTTTTGCTTTATTACCGGGTGGCTAGAATGAATATCATAATTCTTCTGTATGTATTATGAATTAAAGGAGATGATTTAATGTTTTCAAGAACCAAGTTTTCTCTAATTTTATGCTTAGTTATATTATTTATATCAGCTTGCACTATACAAAACGAAACAACAAGAAGTGGTAATTCGGAAAAACCATCAAGTTCACTAAGTACGGAAAACTCAACAAAAGAAAGTGAATATCAAAAGATACATGATTATATGGACAGTATTTGGGATTCCTATGAAGCAAAATATTCAGTTGATAAAGCAGAAAGTCTTGTATACATCGATGTTTCAAAAGCATTAAATATAACAATAATTGAGGCATATAGGGCTTATACTTATATAGAAAACAAGAAAATTAATATTAATATGACTGAGAATGAAATTGATGTAGTTGGGGTGAAACGGTTAGCTGATTTGGGGTTCAAAGAGGAAAATGGGAAATGGAATTTTGAAGGTAAAGAAGTTAACATGGGTGAACCTTTACCAATTCCAGATAATATGAAACAGAAAGAAGCAGAGCCAAATAAAGAAATAAACGTTACTATGACGGTTAACCCAATAATAAGCAATGGAATGGTAGTAATCCAGGGAACAACGAATCTTCCAGAAGGAACTCAGTTAATGTTATCCCTAGAAGGAAGTGGATATTTGGCTCAAGATTCTATATCGGTTAGTAATGGTATGTTTACTTCAGCTCAATTTTCAAACAAAGGGAATTCCCTTGCTAACGGTACATATACCCTTGAAATAAGCACACCAACTGCAAATGTACAGCCCGCTTCGGTACAAGAAATAATTGGCGAGAACGGACGAAACCTAAAAGGGGACTTGGTTACGTTTGATGAAATTTGGGGTAGTACAGTTGATTATAAAGGGGAGGTTATCATCAAATGAAGATTATGAGTTTAGAAACTTTATTTATATATTGCGTATTACGTAAGAAACAAGCAGGATTTTATCGGACAAGCAGCTAAAATGTGCGCCCCACTTCTTATAACAAAATTTTCACGCTTCGGGCGTGCTCATGGGTCATTGCTGCCAAACCGTCTCACCGGGCGGCAAGCGCCGCTAAAGGGAAAGGCTCCGTTGGTCCGGTTCGTCGGCTTCGTGAAAACGGACCGTTAGGCGAAATTACTTTTTTGGAGAGGTGTTTATGCAATTAATACCAATTGAATCGATTAACGAGCTAACATTTAGGGAGATATTTAATAAATCATTCGATTTATCAATAGATTACAGTGAAATAACGCTGGACAGTTTATTTGATGATGCTGTTGTTAGAGAAATTCCTATAGTAAAAACAGTAGTAGCCGCTGTAAAAATAGGTATTGCTTACAGGGAAAAATACTTTTTAAAAAAATTATTGGTTTTCTTAAGTGAAATTAACAAGGGAGATATAAATACAGAAAATATTATTGCTTTCAGGGAGAAAATGCAAAGGGACAAAAAGTATCGAGACAAAGTAATTACTATGATTTCAGTACTTTTAGATAAATTTGTCGATGACAAAAAAGCAAAAATATTAGGGAGATTATTTAAAGCGTATGCCGAAGGAACAATCAACTGGGTCAAATTTATTGAATTATCCAGTTGCTTGGATTTAGTTTTTGTGTCTGATTTTATAGTATTAAAATATTTATATGACAGAAGAGATGGGGACATGATTCATATAGAAACTTTTAGCGATGCAACTATAGATAGTTCTTCTTTTGAAAGTGCAGTTACTAGACTTAATGCCATAGGCGCTGTTTTGGTTGAAGCGATGGCTGATGTTGGAGATAGTATTCATCTTGGAAGGCATACTAAAATTACCCAATTAGGGATAGTGTTTTATGAATTAGGCTTTTCAAAAGATATATCTGATTTAATTAACTTCGCCTAACACAATGTTCCCGCAAGGGCACGCGGGGCATGAGTTTGGAGCAGACGCGCCACACCCCTGGGCCTAAGTCATGCATGACCCGACTTGCCTGAGGCTAAGATTTGCAAGCAAAACATAAGCCCCAGGCTGCGTCTTAAGGCCCAGGGGCGTCGGGAACACGGGACCGATCTCCGACATATCCTGATTTGTCCGCCATCCATGGCGGAGTTTTGATATGGCAAAGCTTTGAAGAATTGTCTTAAGAATATTATTAATATAAATGGAGGTAATATGGAATGGAACAGAAAGCTTCCTGTAACATGCTATTGTCATACCCTGTATTGGGGCCAAAAAAAGTTTCATGAGCACACTCTCCAAAGAAAAGTTTAGTATTTATCTAGTATAGTGTTTTTCAAATATTTATTCAATAAAAATCCTGCGAACTTGTTGTATCATCTATAAATTCGAAAAGTAATACTAGGATAAAGCAAAAAAATGTCTTTAAGAGAAGGAATTATTATTTTCGCTTTTAGCAAAGCTAACTTTACTCTTCCATACATTTGCCGCTTTATCAACTTTAATCTGTTATTATTTCCTTCAACAAAACCGTTACTATATTGTGATGTTACAGAATTTTCAACAGCCTTCTTATCTTTTGTTAAGCACCTGTAAATCCTGATATGGACCTGATATTTGATTTTTTATACTTGTTTATAAACTCATTAAGAAGTGGTATGCTTTTTTATCAAATATCTCACGGAAATCATTAATACAATCCTCTATTTCCTTAACTTTAAGATATTTCAATACAACCTTCTCAAATATATCATCATTGACTTTTTCTTTATTATCTGACCAAAGATATTTAAAAATATCTGATACTTTGAACAGTATACTAACTTTTTTGAGAGACCTCATCTATATAAGCCGCAAGAGGATGGTGAAAGTTTTGAGGAGTTATTAGTCAGGGTAAGAAATGCTTGGGATGAGATAATAAAAGCCGGCGGAAATAATGTATTAATTGTGACGCATGCAGTTGTATTGAAAACTATATAAATAATTTTCGTGGTTAAACAAGCTCGGACTATTTTCGGGCTTTTTCTTATTTGAAGATATATCAATATCATTCCCTGCCATTTGGTCAAGGGTTCCCACTGCACCTTTTTTCGACCCGTAATATGCCTCGAAATTTATATTATTCCGGACATATTCATAAATCTCTATAACAGAATTTAAACTCTCAGCCAACTCTTTATTTCTTCTGTAAATTGAGCTTCTGAAGTCTCTTTCAAATCTTCTTCTGCCGGTATATTTGAAAAAACTGAAGCCTTCTTTTCCGTCGAACTCATCTTATTTATACCGGTTATTTGTGTATCTTTTGACAATATAGAAGGTTCAACTTGTACATTTTTATGCGGTAGACTGCTACCTAAAGTCTGATTTGCCTGAACAGGCTTTATAAGCTTACCCAACTCTACAATCTTCTTTATTACTACTTTATGATAAAAAGATTTACATAATACAATATTTGTGTTAAAACATATATAGAACATTTGTTCTATATATGTTTTAAGAGTGTGAGTACTAATGCTTTATGAAAGTTCGAATAATCAGGGGATATATTCTCCAAGAGAGCCACGGAAAAATTATTATTATAGGTGCGTAGAAGAGAATTTTGAAGTTTTGGAGAGAGTGTGGGATGATAGGTACCAAAATACATACGGTTATTGGAGATCCCATATTCTAGATGTTATATATGATTACCTTGATTGTGGGAATTTGCATCTAGGGTTTGCCCGTGTTAAGTGTGAAGATTGTAACAAGGAGTATCTATTGCCTTTTTCATGTAAACGGAGGGCGTTCTGTCCTTCATGTCATCAGAGAAGAGTAGTTGAATTTGGAGAGTTTTTATACACTGAGGTTTTAAAAGAAGTTTCCCACAGGCAGTGGGTCTTTAGTATACCCAAAAGACTTAGATGCTATTTTATGTATGACAGAAAGCTACTTGCAAAACTATCAAGATGTGCATGGAAAGTCTTATGTGATTATCTTAAAAGTTCATCTGGAGATAAAGATTCAGTTCCTGGTGTTGTTATAGCTGTACAAACATTTGGAGATTTTTTAAACTTTAATCCTCATTTACATGTAATTGCAACAGATGGTTGTTTTAAAGGGGACGGAGATTTTATAAAATCAGTATTACCTCAAGGAAAAGATATTGAGAAGGTTTTTCAGTCAGAAGTACTAAAGATGCTCAAAAAAGAGGGGAAAATTAATCAATTTATTATAGATAACATGCTTAGTTGGGAAAATACTGGATTTAATGTTTATTGTGGGGAGGCAATATACGCAGAGGAACAGGAGAGTATTGAAAAACTTGCTCAATATGTAGTTCGTGCTCCAATTTCTCAGGAAAGAATGTTTTACATACCACCAGAAGAAAGTTCAAATGAAGTTGGGAAAATTATTTACAAGGGTAAAAATAGCAGAGAAATTCAAGCTTTTGATGCTTTGGATTGGTTAGCACGATTGGTAACTCATATCCCAAATAAGGGAGAGCAATTTGTAAGATATTATGGTTATTATTCAAATAAGAGTAGAGGACAAAGGAAAAAAGCTGAGACAGATGATAAAGTACCTGCAATTGTAAGTAGTGATTTATCTAAAAAAGCTTTTCGTAAAAACTGGGCAAGACTTATTCAAAAGGTTTATAATGTTGATCCTCTAAAATGTAAATATTGCAATGGGAAAATGAGAATAATTTCGTTTGTAGAGGATGAAGAAACTATCGAGAAGATTTTGAAACATTTGAAGCTTTGGGGAATTCAGAATCATGATCCGCCTAATCATTTCAAAATACCACAACAATTTGAACATTTTATATTGGCCAATTCATTGCTAATTGGAAACAATGAAAAAAGTAATGAAAATATGGGCAAAAATAAAGACGGTAATTATGAAGAACACAATTCTAATAATGTTTTTCCTGATTATGAAACTTGTGATGAAATGCCAAAATATGAGGACTGGTTTTAAAGAATAAATTCTTATAACCTTAAGTTTGTAGTGCTATTTTTTGTTTTGTGCAGGAGGTTCAATACTTAAAGATAATATTATTTTGGGATTATTATTTAAAAATGAAGCAAATGTATATTGTTTTGGATGATTTTTGATTTTAGTAGTGAAAAACAGAATTTAATATGATATTATGAAAAAAGCAAATACCTATCTATTAAATGTTTTACTTCTTCCAGGGGATAAAACTCAGTTCTCCCCCGGATTGATTCAATTGGTCTTTTTCCTTTAGTCGGGACAAATCCCTTAAATATCTGCTCGTTCTAAGGTAACGATATATTTATTATAGAACATATGTTCTATTTTGTGAAGAGGATTTTAAAAAGGAGAGGAGATGATATACTGGGTGTTGAAATATATGAAAATGGAAACTCTATATCAAAAACGGGAACTGTAAGTATGCTTGGAAGGGCTTTTATTGGTTCTCTCATACGCCCAATTGGTACTGTAATAGGCGGTGTTACTGCAAAAAAGAAATCTGTAGAAATTGTTAATAAGATAGATGTGGCGGTTTCGATTAAAAACACTAGAAAACCACTGATTATAATCCCTGTAAGAATTTCAAAAAGAACTAAGAAAAATTCAAAAAAATACAAGAGAGCCATGAAAAAAAGCTAGAACTATTGAGGCAATCATTAAAACATGGATGAATTAGACTCTTCTCAATATAATACGAGTGTTTTTTGGCATCTTTTTACGCAAACACTCATGTTAGCGTAAAGTTATTGTAGGGAATGAGACATAAAATACCATATATAATTGAAAAGAAGATGACATCCTGTTAAGATATTAATTAACCAAAAATAATAAATAGAAAGGATGACATCTTCTATGTATAATAGTATACAACATTTTAATGAATTTGGGGTAAAAAGAATTGAAAAAAAGATAAAAAATTTTATTGAAGAAGGAAAAGACTTAGCTGATCTTGTTCTTGGTCTAAAAGAAGATTTATTTAAACTTGGACGCGATATACTTAAAGAAGTGCTTGAAGATATGGATGAATATTTCCGTAACTGTGAAATAAGGAAACAGTATTGGGAAATTATAAGAAAAGATAAAACAGCTATTTTAACGACATTTGGAACACTAAGTTATAACAGGACATATTTTAAGCATAAGGAAAATGGTAATAGACAACACCTGGTCGACAGGATTGTAGGTGTAGAACCACATGACAGAGTAAGTGCCGATGTTGTAATTAATGCAATAGAAGAAGCAGCTGACAGCAGCTACAGAAAGGCAGGAGAAAAGGCGACATATATTGATGAAATCAGCAAACAAGCTGTGATGAATAAAATACATAATATTGAAATAGTTGAGCCTGAAATAAAAGTAGATAAAAAGAGAAAAGTAAAAATATTGTATGTTGAGGCAGACGAGGATCATGTAGCATTACAACAAAAAAGCACATTAAGACAGAATGAGAAGGGTAAGAGAAATACAATTATGCCAAAACTTGTATATGTGCATGAGGGAATTGACTTTGAAAAAAGTAATAAGAAGAGAAAAGTATTAAAGAATGTTCGATATTTTGGGGGTGTGTATAATAATTCAGAAAATTTGTGGCTTGAAGTATCGGAATACATATATAAACAATATGACGTTGATTTTTTAGAGACGGTGTATATATCAGGAGATGGGGCGTCATGGATAAGGCAAGGAGTTAACTGGCTTTCAAAAAGTAAATTTGTACTTGATAGATACCATCTTCAAAAATACGTAAGAGTTGCAACCACACATTTAAATGATGAAGCAATAAGCCAAGATTTACAGGACGCATTGAATTTATCTGATAAAAAAAAGCTAACAAAGGTTTTTAAAAAGATAATCGAAAAGACAGGCGATAATGAAAGTAAAATAAAGGCTATAAAAAATGCAAAGCGATATATTTTAAATAATTGGGATGGTATAGAAATAAGGTCAAACAGAGGAATAGTGGGTTGTAGTGCTGAAGGTCATGTGAGTCATGTATTTTCATCCCGTTTAAGTTCAAGACCTAAAGGCTGGTCGAGAAAAGGTGTAGAAAAGATGTCAAAGCTGATAATATACAAGAAGAATGGCGGTAAGGTATATGACATAGTTATGGCACAAAAACAAAAAAAGTTAGCATCTAGTAGGCAAGAAATTCAGGAAAAATTAATTAAGGAATTAAAGAAGTCATCAAACAGGTATGAGAGTGTATGGAATAGTAATTTAACTGTTATTCATAAGGGGTGTAAAACTGGTTTATATAAAGAATTAAGGCGTATTATAGGTATATGCGGATAGGGATGAGGTAATAATAAAGCAAAAATTACGGGAAAGTTTACAAGTAAGCCTATCCAATAGGAATTATACATATCTAAAAAAAGACAAAGAAAAAGAAAAGAAAAAAGCAAAACTTTAGTACCATGACCCGCGGAGCCCTACTACTTGTCAAGGCCGGGCTTTGCCCGCTTGTTTTAGCCTTGACAAAATGGAAAATGGTACAATAGAAATACTTTTTTCTTTTAAAAGTAGCGTTAAAATGTGAAGGAACATAGATAACAAAACGTACTAATTTGTCACAAGTATTGAGTAAAATGAATTCTTTATAGAAAGAAAGAGTTATATGGTATAATAGACAATAAGTTAGAGGAATTATAAAAGAAAATAAGGCTCAAAATGATGTAAAACACTTTCGTTACTAAGAGACCGTTATTTGAAATAGTTGCACAAATAAAAAATGGGATGCCATCTACTTTTCTTTTTCCTACAATAAATTGACGCTATCAACACTCATATTATGTTTGATTTTAGCTAGTCAATATGGTATAATTGACAAAAAATATAAGGGGGTTGATAGGTATGAAAAAATTGTTTATGCTATTTCTTATCTGTTTTTGCTTTTCTTTTTTATTTGGAGGATGTGAAACGGTTACGCCTGAAAAGGTTGAGCCAACAGCTAATACCACAGGCGAATCTTCAACAGAGACAAATGAAGGTACAGGTGTAGATGCACCACAAACCGAGGTCTTTGATATTGGTGACGTAATAGAAGCTAAGGATATGCACTATACAGTAAACAGTGTTCGTGAAGCTCCTGGAGAAGACTTCATTAAACCCAAAGAAGGCAGTATCTGGTATGTAGTAGATGTTACAATCGAGAACAAAGGACAGGAAACTTTTCACTCAAGTTCTCTGATGATGTTTAAGCTGTTCGATAGCGAGGGTTACAGCTATAGTGTAACTTTGGGACCGGATACAACCGGATCTGTGGATGGAGAAGTACCTCCTGGTAGGAAACTACGGGGCGAAATTGCCTTTGAAATACCACAAGACTCAGAAGGACTCGAATTGCAGATTGATCCTTCCTTGTTTGGAAGTGGCGTGATAATAGTAAAACTCGATAGATAAAATTATATACATAAGCACTAAAGCAAAGGCCCTGACTTACAGGGCTTTTGTAATCTATGAAAAATACAAAAGGGGGTAATTTGAAATGAATTGTACTTATCATCAGGGCAAGGAAGCAATCGGTGTGTGTTTATTGCGGTAAATTCTTTTGTGAGGACTGTTTGGTTGAAGTCAACGGTAAATTCTATTGTAAATCGGACGTTACCAATATTGTAAATGAAGCCAAGCAAAAAAAACAACGGAACATCCAGTGATAAACATCTCAAATAACAATGTTAATACTACTCAGGCAAATAATGCCACCAACCAAAGTACTAAGAGCAGAAGCACCGCATTAATCCTGTCTCTAGTTGGGGGCATTAGGACTATGTGGCATACATAGGTTTTATGTTGGCAAAGTGGGAACGGGAGTCTTATGGCTTCTTACTTTTGGTTTTTTGGAATTGGTCAAATATTGGATATTATAAGTATATTAACGGGGGGATTCAGGGATTCGGATGGCCTTAGGTTAACCTAGAAGAAATAGGAGCGTTAGGAGTTTTAGAGAAAAATACAAAAAAAAGAGGTGGAATAAATGAGGAGGTCAAAAGGTGAAGGATCATTGACCTATATTAAAAGACTTAAAAAATATCAAGTACGGTATGACGTAAGTATAGATGAGAACGGAAAAAGGATACAGAAGGCTTCATATTTTTCTAAGAAAAAAGATGCAATTGCCTTTATGCAAGATGAGTTAAGTGCTCTAAATAGGGGCAAATATGTATCCCTGTCAAACGAATCGCTATACTCCTACTGCAAAAAATGGTATGAACTATACAAAGAACCAACGCTAACAAAAATAAATACAAAGGAAAAATATAAATACACGCTTAATAGAATTAAAGGGCTATCGGTAGGTTCGGTTCGTTTAATGGATCTATCAAGCGAGATATTGCAAAGAGCATATAACAAAATGAAAGCTGATATATTCTCTCTCAATTCTTTTGGCACAACACTTGTCTTCTCATATACAGCATCAACCTTATATGGAAGTGAGAGAGGCAGCATATCAAGGTCTTGAGGAATAATCCTTTTCCCTCCAATTAATTCCTCACTCTTTATTTTAACCCTTTTGATTAATAAATTCTTCAATTTTAGCATCTACATTCTCTATCTTTTCTGAAACGCTCTGGACATTTACTCTTGAAACTGAAAGCAATTTATCTGATACAATGATGCCATCCTTAAAACCCTCTATTGAAGCTTCTGTATCAATGTCTATAATGCTGCTCAAGTCAAGGCCTTCAATTTTTTCATGCTGTTTGAAGCTCGGATCTAAAGGAACCCATATTTTTTGGCCCTTCATAGGTCCTGCACCTCTGTAGTACTGATAAGGCACATAAGCTTCAACCCATACGTGTTCTGTTCTGACGTGAGATATCTTTCCGCCACTGACGACAGAAACTGTTGGTATTCCAAGAGATGCCAGAATTCTCACTGCATCCTGTGGTGTTTCCCCTCCAGTCCATCCCATCACCTTCTCTACAGGTATCTCAATTGTTCCTCTCACATATCGAGCAGGAATTCCTTTATATCGAAGAAGGGAAATAAGAAGCGATGCCTGGTCAATATCATTCCCTGCCATTTGGTCAAGGGTTCCCACTGCACCTTTTCTCGACCCGTAATATGCCTCGAAATTTATATTATTCCGGACATATTCATAAATCTCTATAACAGAATTTAAACTCTCAGCCAACTCTTTTATTTCTTCTGTAAATTGAGCTTCTGAAGTCTCTTTCAAATCTTCTTCTGCCGGTATATTTGAAAAAACTGAAGCCTTCTTTTCCGTCGAACTCATCTTATTTATACCGGTTATTTGTGTATCTTTTGACAATATAGAAGGTTCAACTTGTACATTTTTATGCGGTAGACTGCTACCTAAAGTCTGATTTGCCTGAACAGGCTTTATAAACTTACCCAACTCTACAATCTTCTTTATTACTACTTTATGATAAAAAGATTTACATAATACAATATTTGTGTTAAAACATATATAGAACATTTGTTCTATATATGTTTTAAGAGTGTGAGTACTAATGCTTTATGAAAGTTCGAATAATCAGGGGATATATTCTCCAAGAGAGCCACGGAAAAATTATTATTATAGGTGCGTAGAAGAGAATTTTGAAGTTTTGGAGAGAGTGTGGGATGATAGGTACCAAAATACATACGGTTATTGGAGACCCCATATTCTAGATGTTATATATGATTACCTTGATTGTGGGAATTTGCATCTAGGGTTTGCCCGTGTTAAGTGTGAAGATTGTAACAAGGAGTATCTATTGCCTTTTTCATGTAAACGGAGGGCGTTCTGTCCTTCATGTCATCAGAGAAGAGTAGTTGAATTTGGAGATTTTTTAAACTTTAATCCTCATTTACATGTAATTGCAACAGATGGTTGTTTTAAAGGGGACGGAGATTTTATAAAATCAGTATTACCTCAAGGAAAAGATATTGAGAAGGTTTTTCAGTCAGAAGTACTAAAGATGCTCAAAAAAGAGGGGAAAATTAATCAATTTATTATAGATAACATGCTTAGTTGGGAAAATACTGGATTTAATGTTTATTGTGGGGAGGCAATATACGCAGAGGAACAGGAGAGTATTGAAAAACTTGCTCAATATGTAGTTCGTGCTCCAATTTCTCAGGAAAGAATGTTTTACATACCACCAGAAGAAAGTTCAAATGAAGTTGGGAAAATTATTTACAAGGGTAAAAATAGCAGAGAAATTCAAGCTTTTGATGCTTTGGATTGGTTAGCACGATTGGTAACTCATATCCCAAATAAGGGAGAGCAATTTGTAAGATATTATGGTTATTATTCAAATAAGAGTAGAGGACAAAGGAAAAAAGCTGAGACAGATGATAAAGTACCTGCAATTGTAAGTAGTGATTTATCTAAAAAAGCTTTTCGTAAAAACTGGGCAAGACTTATTCAAAAGGTTTATAATGTTGATCCTCTAAAATGTAAATATTGCAATGGGAAAATGAGAATAATTTCGTTTGTAGAGGATGAAGAAACTATCGAGAAGATTTTGAAACATTTGAAGCTTTGGGGAATTCAGAATCATGATCCGCCTAATCATTTCAAAATACCACAACAATTTGAACATTTTATATTGGCCAATTCATTGCTAATTGGAAACAATGAAAAAAGTAATGAAAATATGGGCAAAAATAAAGACGGTAATTATGAAGAACACAATTCTAATAATGTTTTTCCTGATTATGAAACTTGTGATGAAATGCCAAAATATGAGGACTGGTTTTAAAGAATAAATTCTTATAACCTTAAGTTTGTAGTGCTATTTTTTGTTTTGTGCAGGAGGTTCAATACTTAAAGATAATATTATTTTGGGATTATTATTTAAAAATGAAGCAAATGTATATTGTTTTGGATGATTTTTGATTTTAGTAGTGAAAAACAGAATTTAATATGATATTATGAAAAAAGCAAATACCTATCTATACCTATTGGCACCAAGGGCACCGTAACCGGCGTGGATGACACCGCAAGCATCCTGGTTAACTGGGACAGCGGCAGCGGACTGAACGTGGTCTATGGCGATGACTTTTGCCGGAGGTGCGACGATGAACGATAAGGTGCGTACGCAGATCCTGGCTATTCGAGACACTGGCCTGACGAATATGTTTGATGTGGTGGCGGTACAGCGTATCGCAAACGACATGGGGTTTTATGAGCTGGTAGTGTACCTCGAAGAGAATCGTAAGGAATATGCCCATTTCATCCTGACCGGCGAGACGTAACATACACATACAAAACGAAGGGAGAGCATTACCATGTGGAAAGAAGGAAGCATCAAGGTTGGAAGTAGCATCATTCACTACTGGGTGAAGTGTTTTGAAGAAGGATCGCAGTACGGCATCGAAAAGGGCCGCATTTCCAAACTCATGCTAAAACGCGATGGTGAGATCATCGCCAATTATGACAGAGGTTGGGATATAGAACCACTCGATTCCGATGCAGAGATTGCCCTTGCGATTCTGATGAAAGAACACAACTAACCTGATAAAAATCGAATCCCGGAATGGGGCCTTGCGGCTCTGTTCTTCGTTAAGAAAGACCCATTGTGGTCTATTTTTTATGCCCTTTTGAAGGAGGTAACTGCATATCCGAAAACTCAAAAAATACAAACCAACTGTTTTTAAAGCGAAGGACGCTTATTACAACAAAGATATGGCCGATTATGCAGTCGCATTCATCGAGGCACTATCTCATACCAAGGGCACATGGGCGGGTAAGCCTTTTGAACTAATCGACTGGCAAGAGCGAATAATCCGCGATGTATTCGGAATTCTGAAGCCGAACGGCTATCGGCAGTTCAATACCGCTTATGTAGAAATACCTAAGAAGATGGGAAAAAGTGAGCTTGCGGCGGCTGTTGCCCTGTTGCTCACCTGTGGAGATAACGAAGAACGTGCCGAGGTTTACGGTTGTGCTGCCGACCGTAACCAAGCATCTATCGTTTTTAATGTTGCAGCGGATATGGTGCGAATGTGTCCTGCTCTGTCCAAGCGAGTGAAAATCCTGGACTCCATGAAGCGACTCATCTATCAGCCGACAGGCAGTATTTATCAGGTACTTTCAGCCGATGTCGGAAACAAACATGGCTTCAATACCCACGGCGTGGTGTTTGACGAGCTGCACACGCAGCCAAACAGAAAACTCTTTGATGTTATGACTAAGGGTAGCGGTGATGCCCGTATGCAGCCTCTGTATTTCCTTATAACTACTGCTGGGGACAACCAGAACAGCATCTGTTGGGAAGTACACCAGAAGGCCCTGGATATCATAAATGGCAGAAAGAAAGACACCACTTTCTATCCAGTTATATACGGAGCAGCACTGGAAGATGATTGGACAGATCCGAAAGTGTGGAAGAAGGCGAACCCGTCGCTGGGCATCACGGTCAGTATGGATAAGGTCAAGGCGGCATTTGAATCCGCAAGGCAAAACCCTGCTGAGGAGAACAGCTTCCGGCAACTTCGGCTCAACCAATGGGTCAAACAAGCTGTCCGCTGGATGCCAATGGATAAATGGGATGCCTGTGCTTTTGCAGTTGACCCGGAAGCTCTGCAAGGTCGTGTCTGCTACGGCGGACTTGACCTCTCCTCTTCCACCGATATTACAGCGTTCGTGCTGGTCTTTCCACCATTGGATGAGGATGATAAATACACTGTTATGCCGTTCTTCTGGATACCGGAGGATAACATCGATTTGCGCGTACGACGCGACCACGTGAATTATGACGTATGGAAAAAGCAAGGATTCATCCAAACCACCGAGGGCAACGTGGTGCATTACGGTTTTATTGAAGCCCTTATCGAGGACCTTGGCATGAAATACAACATCAGAGAAATTGCCTTCGACCGCTGGGGCGCTGTGCAGATGGTGCAAAACCTTGAAGGCATGGGTTTCACAGTCGTACCATTCGGTCAGGGTTTCAAGGATATGAGCCCGCCCACCAAAGAACTGATGAAGCTGACATTGGAAAAGAAAATCGCGCATGGCGGGCATCCGGTCCTTCGGTGGATGATGGACAACATATTTATCCGAACGGACCCTGCAGGAAATATCAAGGCTGACAAGGAAAAATCAACCGAGAAGATCGATGGGGCTGTGGCCACTATTATGGCACTTGATAGAGCTATTAGATGTGGTGGAGATACAGGTGATTCCGTTTATGATGATAGGGGTTTACTTATTTTGTGATGAATTGGGGAACGTGCTATAATGAACCCAGAATAAAGGGGGTTTCTAGTATGTATGAATTAATAAAGCGTGTTGATTTTTCAAAAAAGAGAAACAATCCAGAAAAAGATTATCTAAAAAAGCTATTTATAGAGTGGCTTAATCGTAATTACCCTGATGTTAACACTGTAGATACCTATTTTTCAGATGCAATATTTATTGGAAACAATCCATCTTTGGGACTTGATATAGTAGAAATTATTTCAGATGAAGATGAAGGAAGAACTAATTATCATCGGGCATTAGTAAAGCACTTTGAATCCAAGGGTTGGAATTCAGCTCTAGTTCATAGTAGAGCTGAAGAATACCTAAAAAGATTAGATCAGTTGAAAGAATTCTTAGTTGACTACGAAAAGAATAAATAGTTCTAGCGATTATATGGTCATGCATGATTCTTTGAAATCATAGTGTTCGTCCTCTTTTTTACTATTGGCCTCTTCGCGGGATTAATATAAAAGAAGTGGTAAAAGAAACTTCAAAAGCATCTCAAGTGAGGTGCTTGGTGGGAAAAATGATCGTGGGATTTTGACTTTTGATGAAAATGGTTATATAATACTTTTAAGGGAGAGAATAAAATGAAGGGAGAGAATAAAATGAAGAAAATTCTGGTACTTTTATTAATTATTTTTTGCATTTCTACTGTACTTATTGGTTGTAGTAGTGCTAAAGAAGGTTTTAAGGATGGCTTAGAATCTGGCGAGACAAAGTACACTATCGATATTGAGGTTGAATTTAATAAACCTTATGGTGGGGAAACTCACATGACTATCGCCGGTAAAACTGATTTACCTGATGGAGAAGAAGTTCTCATATCGGTGGTTAGTGAAGAAAATGATTACATTGCATCAAGCAAAGATACAGTGAAAGATGGAATCTATATGTCTGAGCCATTTTCAAAACAGGGTGAATCTATACCCAAAGGTAAGTACATAATAACAGTGGAAACCTCAAATAATGATAAAGCAAAACAAGAAAAAATCGTTGACATAGACTATTAAAAACCACGAGCATCTACCGTGGTAAGATAAAAACTTCAAAAGCATCTCATATGAGGTGCTTTTTTCTAGCTCATTTTTAAGGAGAGTGATGTCTATGGGAATCCTACAAGGAATATTTAAGGCGCGTGATAAGCCTAAGGATAGTCTTGGCGGTAGCCGTTATAGTTTCTTTTTTGGAAGCACAAGTGCTGGAAAGCCGGTTAACGAACATACAGCCATGCAGATGACGGCGGTTTACTCTTGTGTGAGAATATTATCTGAAACATTAGCGGGACTCCCGCTCCATGTGTACAGATATAATGATTCAGGTGGAAAGGAGAAAAACCTGAAACATCCCTTATATAAGCTGCTCCATGACGAGCCTAATCCGGAGATGACTTCATTTGCGTTTCGAGAAACACTGATGAGTCATCTTTTATTATGGGGAAATGCTTATGCCCAGATTATCCGAAATGCACGTGGTGAGGTTATTGCTCTCTATCCTTTAATGCCAAATAAAATGACAGTCGATCGTGATGCAAACGGTCGGCTTTTCTATTTGTATCAACGCAGTAGAGAAGATACACCTTCTCTCGGAAAGGACAGTCAGGTCTACCTTACTCCGTCCGATGTCCTACACATCCCCGGCTTAGGCTTTGACGGACTTGTCGGCTACTCACCGATTGCTATGGCTAAAAATGCCGTGGGATTGGCGATTGCAACCGAGGAATATGGAGCGAAATTCTTCGCCAACGGTGCCGCACCGGGTGGTGTGCTTGAACATCCTGGCACAATCAAAGACCCGCAAAAGGTAAAGGACAGCTGGAACGCTGCTTATCAAGGTTCAAGAAACTCCCACAGGGTAGCAGTTTTGGAAGAAGGCATGAAGTATCAGCCGATAGGCATTTCGCCCGAACAAGCGCAGTTTCTTGAAACACGGAAGTTCCAGATCAATGAAATCGCCCGTATTTTCCGTGTGCCGCCTCATATGTTGGCTGACCTTGAAAAAAGTAGCTTTTCAAATATCGAGCAACAGTCCTTGGAGTTTGTGAAGTACACACTTGATCCGTGGGTTGTGCGCTGGGAACAGTCCATGTTCCGTGTTCTTCTTACGGAAAGCGAAAAGCAGAAGGTGTTTAATAAGCTTTTATCGTATGAAGATTTGAAAAATTAATAGTTTTTGAGATGAAAATATTTGAGGCCTCAGAAGTAAATTCATTGGCCTCTGTACTTTTTTTAATATTTTAAAAGCAATTTCATTCTTTTTTTAATTCCTAATTCTAGGTTATATTCACCCAGCAAATAATACACAGAATTTTGAATATTAATCCTTAGAACTCTATCTTCGCATTCTTTGAGGTTATAACAAATATGTTTTTGAATACCTTTTCTGTAGTTATAAAAGGAATAACCGCCCCCTTGTGGAATACCTAAAATATTTACTCTGTTTATATTAAAATTACACACGAGTGCATTTAATTTATGTTAAGAATAAAAAACCATGTTAAAAGTTCTATTGAAGGTAGACAAAAGAACAGTCTAATCTAAGATATATGCTTCATATTTAAAATCATTGCTTCCTGTATAATTCGAGCCTATAGAAAATACTATATTCTCTCTCAATTCTTTTGGCACAACACTTGTCTTCTCATATACAGCATCAACCTTATATGGAAGTGAGAGAGGCAGCATATCAAGGTCTTGAGGAATAATCCTTTTCCCTCCAATTAATTCCTCACTCTTTATTTTTTCCAAACCCTTTTGATTAATAAATTCTTCAATTTTAGCATCTACATTCTCTATCTTTTCTGAAACGCTCTGGACATTTACTCTTGAAACTGAAAGCAATTTATCTGATACAATGATGCCATCCTTAAAACCCTCTATTGAAGCTTCTGTATCAATGTCTATAATGCTGCTCAAGTCAAGGCCTTCAATTTTTTCATGCTGTTTGAAGCTCGGATCTAAAGGAACCCATATTTTTTGGCCCTTCATAGGTCCTGCACCTCTGTAGTACTGATAAGGCACATAAGCTTCAACCCATACGTGTTCTGTTCTGACGTGAGATATCTTTCCGCCACTGACGACAGAAACTGTTGGTATTCCAAGAGATGCCAGAATTCTCACTGCATCCTGTGGTGTTTCCCCTCCAGTTCATCCCATCACCTTCTCTACAGGTATCTCAATTGTTCCTCTCACATATCGAGCAGGAATTCCTTTATATCGAAGAAGGGAAATAAGAAGCGATGCCTGGTCAATATCATTCCCTGCCATTTGGTCAAGGGTTCCCACTGCACCTTTTCTCGACCCGTAATATGCCTCGAAATTTATATTATTCCGGACATATTCATAAATCTCTATAACAGAATTTAAACTCTCAGCCAACTCTTTTATTTCTTCTGTAAATTGAGCTTCTGAAGTCTCTTTCAAATCTTCTTCTGCCGGTATATTTGAAAAAACTGAAGCCTTCTTTTCCGTCGAACTCATCTTATTTATACCGGTTATTTGTGTATCTTTTGACAATATAGAAGGTTCAACTTGTACATTTTTATGCGGTAGACTGCTACCTAAAGTCTGATTTGCCTGAACAGGCTTTATAAGCTTACCCAACTCTACAATTTTCTTTATTACTATTTTATGATAAAAAGATTTACATAATACAATATTTGTGTTAAAACATATATAGAACATTTGTTCTATATATGTTTTAAGAGTGTGAGTACTAATGCTTTATGAAAGTTCGAATAATCAGGGGATATATTCTCCAAGAGAGCCACGGAAAAATTATTATTATAGGTGTGTAGAAGAGAATTTTGAAGTTTTGGAGAGAGTGTGGGATGATAGGTACCAAAATACATACGGTTATTGGAGATCCCATATTCTAGATGTTATATATGATTACCTTGATTGTGGGAATTTGCATCTAGGGTTTGCCCGTGTTAAGTGTGAAGATTGTAACAAGGAGTATCTATTGCCTTTTTCATGTAAACGGAGGGCGTTCTGTCCTTCATGTCATCAGAGAAGAGTAGTTGAATTTGGAGAGTTTTTATACACTGAGGTTTTAAAAGAAGTTTCCCACAGGCAGTGGGTCTTTAGTATACCCAAAAGACTTAGATGCTATTTTATGTATGACAGAAAGCTACTTGCAAAACTATCAAGATGTGCATGGAAAGTCTTATGTGATTATCTTAAAAGTTCATCTGGAGATAAAGATTCAGTTCCTGGTGTTGTTATAGCTGTACAAACATTTGGAGATTTTTTAAACTTTAATCCTCATTTACATGTAATTGCAACAGATGGTTGTTTTAAAGGGGACGGAGATTTTATAAAATCAGTATTACCTCAAGGAAAAGATATTGAGAAGGTTTTTCAGTCAGAAGTACTAAAGATGCTCAAAAAAGAGGGGAAAATTAATCAATTTAATCAACTTTCGCACATAGTTAATGTGCAGTGAACATTGAAAAATCAATAGTTTTGGGCAATAAAGAAGCTCAAGAAACCTCTTATATGTGATATAATAGAAGTGAATAAAACCCATTAAAATCAACACTTTGGAGGTTCTTGAACATGTCTATTATATCACATAAGATGAAAGCAGAAAATAGGTTTTCTATGACAGTTGATAACTTTTTCAAAAAGTTTTCTGTAGGCTCATTGCTAAAACAGGCAAATGCATATAAAGAAAAGGGTGTCCCTTGTGTCAAAGTTTTCAAAGTATTATTCAAACTTGTTTTTACAGGTATGAACTTGTTTATGAATTATGAAACCGAAAATTCTGATATACCATTTGCAAAGGATGTAGCTTACAGATTCCTGAATTCTATGCATATCAACTGGCAGAGATTTCTCTTGTTACTTTCTGCTAAGGTTATAAACCATCATATTGCTCCACTAACAACAGATGAACGAGCTGATGCATTTGTGATAGACGATTCCTTCTTTAGCAGGACAAGAAGCAAAGCAGTAGAACTCCTATGCTGGGTCAAAGATCATGCTGACGGTAATAAAAACAAAAAAGGCTTTCGTATGCTTACTCTTGGTTGGACAGACGGCAATTCATTTGTTCCTGTAGCCTTTAACCTCTTAAGTTCAGCAAATTCAAAGGTTCGTATCAATCCAGCGAGACAATGTATAGATAAAAGAACTGTTGGGTTTAAACGTCGTCAAAATGCCTTGACTACTTCGCCGGAATCTGCTCTTTCAATGCTGAAACAAGCTATGTCTGTGGGCATTAAGGCAAAATACGTCCTGTTTGACAGTTGGTTCTCCTTTCCGGCTACTATTATCAAGATTTGCAAAATGAATCTTAATGTAATAGCCATGTTAAAAGACACGCCAAAGATTTACTACACGTTCAATGGTGAAAAGAAATCATTACGCGAGATATACCGAACTGTCAGGAAACGTAGAGGAAGGGCAAAATACTTGGCGTCTGTCGCGGTAGAACTGCACGACAAAGAAGATAACCTTGTTCCAGCAAAAATTGTCTTTGTACGTGACCGAAGAAATAGGAGCAAATGGCTGGCTCTAATTTCAACGGATATGAATCTTCCTGAGTCAGAGATAATCAGGATATATGGAAAACGCTGGGACATCGAGGTGTTCTTTAAAATGTGCAAGTCATACTTAAAGCTTGCAAAGGAATTCCAAGGCCGTTCGTACGATATGATGGTTGCCCATACTACTATTGTTTTTTCAAGGTACATCATGTTAGCGGTTGAAAACCGCAATAATACTGATTTGCGTACGATTGGTGCTTTGTTCTACTACTGCTGCGATGAACTTGAGGATATCAAATTTGTTGAAGCATTGCAGCTCATAATAGAAGCTTTAAAAGTAACTTTACAGGAAAAACTGTTTTTGTCAAAGGAGACAATTAACGAACTTTTGGGCTACTTTGTCTCTTCTTTGCCCGATTATATCAAGGCAAAGCTATCAGTTGTTTCCTGCGAAAGTTGATATTATTATTTTTATGAGCTTCATTCATTTGTTAGATTTTAGTAAAATTTTTTTGCAAGTTAATGTTTTTAATGTTAAAATATAATATACTAAAATGTAATTAATATATTTTTTAGGAAATAACTTATAAGATTTAGGAAGAAAATATGTTAAATAATAAATATTACTGAAAGAATAATGAGGAATAAAAAACTTATCACATACAAGTTTACATAATAAAGAATAAAAGGTGTTTAATTCTTTGTTATCAAAATATTTAAACTATAAAAAAGTATTGACATTATATATATATATATATAATATCAATATAGACAGAATATAGTCTGTGTTTTTATAATTTTAAAAGATATCAGCTGATATGAGAAGTGTTACAATTGTGTACACATATGAAAAATAATACAAAAAACTAAAATGAAAAAGAAGGATAACTATGAAAAAAACAAATTTAAGTAAAATCTTTTTTTTAGTAGCAGTTTGTGTTATTATTGGAAGTGTTACTGTTAGTGCTGCTCTTATTGGAACATCAAGTGCTACACTAAGCGATACTCAAACTTCAAGTACGGGCAATTTGGTTGCTTTATGGGGTACATCAGGAACTGGAAGACTAAGGGTTATATCTTATAATGGCGAATCTGTTACAGCAAAGGCTATGAGGGTTAGAGTAGGTTGGTTTGATCAAACTCTTGAGACAGTAGAAACTAATTCTAATATTTGGACAGCATCACCGCCTTTCCCCTTGAGAACAGTTGATGTAGGATATTATGTAAGAGTAGAAGGAGATAAATCAGCAAAGGGAAAAGGCGAGTTTGAAGTTTATCAGTAATACATAAAAATAAGTTCAAGACCTAGTCAGATGGTCTAGGTCTTGAACTTTTTGTGAGGTGCAATTATGGAAGTTTTCAAAAGAATGTTTACGCTTGAAATAAAGTTATTTGTCAAAAGATATTATTTAATAATTCCTTTGTTGCTAACTTTTTTTTACATGTTTTACGGATATTATGTAATGCAAGATGGACTTGATAGATTTTCATTTATAAGAACAAGTGGCTTTGTTATGATGGTTTTAACAATGTTAGCCATGTGCTATGGGGTTATAAATGCCAGACAAGAAAAAAATGAGAAATTTGACGAGTTGATAAATACATTGCCAGCTTTTTGGATACGTCAGATATCTAAGGTTTTTGCATGGTCATTTTGTTCGTTTGTTTATTGCATTATACTTATAATGCTGTGTACAGGTTGGATTGCTAATGGAGGAAATGAATTATGGAAGTATGCTTTGCAAGTTATACCATATATTTGTGTAAATTTTGGTATACCTATGATATCTACATGGATTATTGCATATTCTATAGAAAAGATTTTTAAACCAATAATAGGTTGGCCTCTTTTACTATTAATATGGTATGTTATTTCGCCTTTTAAAAATAATTTGGACAGTACATTAATTATATTAAGTCAATTTGTTGAGGAGCCCCATGGTAACCAAAGTCTTGTGCATTACGGGCTTGAAATGAACATGGGATTATTGTCAAGGAAATTGTGGTTATTAATGTTTAGTATGTCAGGATATATCTTTGTAAATTTATTTAGTTCAGGTACTACAACTTTTAAAAATGCTAAGGCTAAAATAGCAGGAGTTACAGCAATTTTACTGATTATTGGTTCTGTACCATTAGCGGTTGTTTCATCAAAACCCCATTCTCAAGGAGTTATATGGAACCTTAATAATAGAAGATGGAGGGGAGAACTTTTAGAACAAGCTAAGGAGAAACTTGAATCAGAGTATAGTAATGGACAAATGAAATTGCTCCATTTAGAGATAGGTGACAGTAAAGGTGATTTATTAGAATATTATGCAAAAATAAATATTGATAATGTTACAAAAGATTCAATTATATTTACCTTATATAGAAGTCTTGATGTCATAGATTTAAAAGTTAATGGGCTTGAATATAGTAAATATATTCGTGATGGTGATTGGATTATTTTGGAGAACAATATAGAAGGAGAAGTGGAAATTGAAATTAATGTTTCAGGAAGACTTCCTTATTTACTTGGAGAAGTAACAGATCGTACAATGTTGCTGATGCCAGATTTCCCTTGGTATCCTGTATTAGGGAAGCATAAAACAATACTTCCTGTGCTTACGGTTGATTTTTTACCTAATAGTTTAGCAAGAGAAAAACCATATGAGATTATAGTAAAAAGTTATAGAGGAAATATAATAACTAATTTATCCTGTGATAGTGGCACAGAATTTAATGGTCAAGCAACAGGACCAGCAGTTATACAGGGAGACTATAAAAGTGGAAATATTGAAGGAATACACTTTGTTGCACCCCCTTCTATATATGATTTTTACAAAGAATCTATAAACAAAATACCTAGTTTATTTATAGAGTATAAAAGAGATTTTAAAGATTCATTAGGAATTGAGGAGAGTTATTGTTCTTATAATAAATATAATCAGGTTTTTTTAGTTAATTTAAGTAAATCTGTTTGTATTAATCAAGATGCAGTATATTTGAATTATTCTTCATGGCTATCTGCTTCTCCTGATATTGCAGATGATATAAGAATAATATGTGAGAGTTTAAGACCCATTGTACTGATGGAGTGTTTTTGGAGAACAGGTCTGTACATGGAAAGTAGTATTGCACCGGCGCTTTTCCATACTATGATTGAAATAGCTGAGACTGGTGAAAAAGGAGATTTGGAAGAGTACTTTATACAGTGGTGGGAAGAAGATGATGAAAAACAAATAGTCTGGGAAAATGATTTAAATGATGTATATGAAATTGAAAGACTTATAAAAGCTGAATCTAAAGAAGAAATAAGCAAGATAGCATATGAAATATTGAGAAAATGGGTAACAGTAAATAACTTGGGGGATTCTATAGATTCTTTGAGTAGTTCTTTTAAGTCGGAGGAATAAGCTTATTTTTCAAAAAGAAAGGGAGATGTTAATCATGAGGTTAGAAATAGAGGGACTATCAAAAAGTTATAAAGATAAAAAAGCTCTTGATTCTGTTAATTTATTTGTTTCAAATGGAATCTATGGATTGTTAGGTCCTAACGGAGCAGGAAAAACAACTTTAATGAGAATTCTTGCAGGACTTATAACACCAGATGAAGGTAGAGTTGTTTTTGATGGGGAAGATGTTTTAAAGAATATTGATAATTTCAGATATAAAATTGGTTACTTGCCTCAAGAGTTTGGATGTTACAGAAGTATATCAGTAAAAGAATGTCTTGATACAATAGGTGTTTTAAAAGGAATAGACGCATCTGAAAGAAAAAAACAAATAGAAAAGATTCTTTGTGAAGTAAATTTAAGTGATGAATATAAGAAAAAAGTTGGGGCTCTTTCAGGTGGTATGAGAAGAAGGCTTGGAATTGCACAAGCTATGTTAGGAAATCCTTCATTTATAATGGTTGATGAACCTACAGCTGGGTTAGATCCAGAGGAACGTATTAGATTTAGAGGATTTATAAGAAAGTTTGCAACAAATAGAGCAATATTACTATCCACTCATATTATTGAGGACATTAAAAATAATTGTGATGGATTAGCATTAATAAATAATGGGAAAATTAAGCAATTCAATAATTTTGAAGAATTAGAGAACATGGCAAAGGGTAAGGTGTGGAAAATGGTTGTAGACAGTGACGATTTTCACAAAATAGATGGGAAATATAAAATATTGTCAACTAATACAAACGCTAATGGTTTGGAAATTAGGATTTATTCTGAAGTGAAACCGTCAGAAGATGCTGTGGCAGTTGAACCAACAGTGGAGGAGGGTTATTTGACATGGATAAACGCATAAATAAAATGATACCTCTATCTTTTGATTTAAAAACAGTAGGTTATGGTGGATATTTTATATTATTAGCCTTTGCAGCAACTATAATATTTCATTTAATGCTTATGGGGGGATCGGCAACTAAATATATTTCACTTCAGACAACAGTATTTATTATATCTGTTGTTGGTGTATTGGTTTGGATTTTACCTGCTTATGTGGAGGTTGTAAAGCCAGAAAGCAAAGAATTAATACTATCTCTACCTATAGATGGACTTACATTTGGTTTTCTTAGAATGGTAAGATTGTTTGCACTATATACCGTATTTGTTTTGACTTTGCTATTTGTAGTATATGTTATTGGTAACGAAAATAGATTAGAATATGGTATTGTTGAGGTGTTTTTAATTTCAGGAGCAGTTTTTTTTATCTCAGGATTAGGAATGACAGTATTTTTAATAAGCAAGAATCTTGTAATAGGTTATGGTATTCCTATTTTGTGGGTTTCAATAAGCTTTTTTTATAGGGGTGGGGCTAGTTGGTTATGGCATACATGCCATTGGATTAATCCTAATCCTTTTGAATCATCATTGAAATATGCTGTATCCCATTGGATAACAGGGATGGTGTTATATATAATATCAGCTTTTATTATTAAACAGCGTGAGTATCTAATGGGATAAATGTTTTAAAACAATGTAGCTTGATGATATGATGAGTTCTTGAATGATTTTTCTTCTTTTTTGTATTCCTTTGATATCAAGCCAGAAAACAGAATAGCAATGTAATACTCCGGAAAAACTGCAATAGAAATCTATTCAAATCAATGCGGAATATGCCAAAGCAAATCCGGATTTAAAAACTGCTGTACCGCAATATTGTTTCTGCGAGTATCTTGACATTAGGAACATAAGGACCGACTGCAACAACGGTTCCATCTTCTTTTAGATCAGCAACAACCATTTTTATTTTACAGCAAATACAGGAGGCTTATATTAGATTAGATAAAAAATAGGTGATATAAGCTATTTTATAAAAGTAATATTATACATAACGAAATGGAGTTATAACGTCATTAAATATAAATTATATATTGGGATATTAGAAGCGGACTCGTTATGACTGACGGGACATCTACTCAAAGTGCAGCACTTGGTCTAGCTCATGAGATGGGGCATGTTCACAAGATTTAGATGGACTTCTTTCTGGGAAAACAAGAGATGAGATAGAAGCGGATAATTTAAAGAGACATGAAACTCCTATTGCGAAGCAACTAGCTGAACCTATACGCAAGAATTATGATAGTCACAAAGGAACATATAGAATGCACAATTCTAAACACTACACAACTACTCATACTTATAATTTAGGATTTATTTAAATCCTAAAAATTGGGATAAATCAAATAAGTATATTATACATCATAACCAATTACCATTTATAGGCACATCAATAAGGTCAGCTGAGTAATTTCTTTAAAGGAAATAAGAAAATGATTTTGATATGGAGGAATAGAAATGGACGCAAGAAAACATATTTTTTGGCTTTTTGTTTTTCTTATACTCATTAACACTATTTTAACCAGTTGTAGGAGGGATGACGTATTTAGAAAAAATTGTCTGAAGCAATAAAAAATGAGAATGTTGAAAATATTAGTTTAACGATCTATTATATGAGTCCATTTATTCTTACGCGTCAACCTTTAAGTGTAAATGATTTAATTAACTCGAGCAAGGCACAAAAAATTGTTATTGAAGGCGATAGTCTAAAAGAACATATTGCTTTATTTGAGCAAATAGAAAATGATGACTTAATACCGGTTAAAGATAAATCATATATAGATGCTCGATTGTATTATGTGCTTGAAAGCAAGAAAAATGGTGAGTTATTAGATGTTTCTATGTGGGGCGGAGAAAACAACAGCATATTTGTCAATGGGGTTGAAATTATAGAAAACGATATTTTTTATGATGTAGTGAAGCCATTTCTATCTAAAGATGCAATCAAAGAGTTGGAAAATTATGTGGCAGGTATTTGGCCAGAGTAAATAGATTGCTTAGAATGGGATGGGAATGACAGATTTATTTTAAAAGCTGATGATGGCTTGCATTATTGAGAGAAACAATTAGATGATACTTGGAAAAAGTAGATGGTTTTGCATATGAGTACTAAAAGATAACACTAATCATATTGTAAATATTATTCATGATGAAATGTAAAAAAAAATTTTATTAATAACTTGTTAAAAACATAAATTGTGATAAAATAGGATAGAAAAACGTTTAACTTATCTTGTATAAGAAAAACAATTCTTGGACATGCGGGCGTTATGAATAAATATGTTATTTGTTTATCTTAAGCATTCAGACATCGGTATTCATGAAAGTATCAAAAAGTCAAATCAAGCAATTGGTATAAGTTAATCAAAAAATATATGTATTTTTATGAGATACTAAAGGTTTATAGGTTTCGCCAAGAAATACTTTACATCGTTTTATACAGGTTTTGCGAAGTCATATAGATAAAGCGGGTGTATGTAATAAATGTGAAAAAGAATATATTCATACATATACACTATTGAGTGAATATTTAAAATGTAATTTTTTTTTGCATTCAATCTTGATTTAAAAAATTGATTGAAAATATATATAGATGTAAACACTTTAGGTGTAAATAATAATTGGAGGATTACAGTGGCAAAAAGAAAAAGAAAACTAAAAATAATTCCCTTAGGGGGATTAGGAGAAATAGGAAAGAATATTACGGTATTTGAGTACGGGAAGGATATTATTGTTGTTGACTGTGGTATGACGTTTCCGGACGATGAGATGCTTGGTATCGACCTAGTACTTCCGGACACTACATATTTGACAAATAATAAAGATAGGATAAAAGGAATTGTTATAACTCACGGTCACGAGGATCACATTGGAGCTTTACCTTATGTGCTAAAAGAGATAAATGTTCCCGTTTATGGTAAGCGTAAAAGAATTAACGGATATAAATACTAAAAAATTTGCTATACAATTGAATTATCAAAAGTATAGGGGGTTTTTTAATTGAATCAAATAGAGACAAATGAATATTGGAAGGATATTTTAGAAAAATTCTCAAAATATGAAGGAACAATATCTGGTTTTTGTAGAGAGTATGATGTAAATATCCATAGGTTATATTATCAAAGAAAAAAACTAAGGAAGAAAAACGAATCAATATTTCATGCTATTAATTTAAATGGTAGGAAAAATAAAATAGAGAACTCACCTGATGTAAAAAATAATCTTAACCCATCTAATGAAATAAGAATAGAAATTGGAAAGGCTAAAATATATATATCTAATTCAGATGAGTTATCTTTATCAAATGCACTAAAGGAGATAGTAAGAAGTTGTTAAATATTAATGAGATAGATACTGTATATTTAGCTAGTGGTGTCACGGACTTAAGAAAAAGTATAGATGGGTTAATGGTTATAATAAAGATGGAGCTTAAGCTAGATCCTTATGTGTAAATTTTCAAATTAAATTAGATAATATTTTCAAATTATTTTAGGTCAATTTTACCACAAATTAGTGAATATTTTCAAATTAAAATAGGAACGCGATAATCAAATTTTCAAATTCCAGTAGGATTCAAAATAAAATTTGGAAAAATAAGTATTGCATAACACTTTCAAATTTGTATAATAAAAATGAGCAGATTAACTGCTCTTAAAATTTTAATCAAAATATTGATAATAGAAAACTTTTAAGTATAAATTCAATAAGTTCACAACATTTATTACTTAAACGGTTTATAACCGTTGTACTAAGGCTGCCGGTTAAAGATAAAAGTATTTTAGATATCAAAATCTTTTTGTCCTTGGTATACGATTTCTTCATCTACATGCTTTTGCTTTATTGAACAAGCATACATAAGGCTTGAGGTTGCAAGACTGTTAACAAGGCGGGGTACGCCTTTTGATGCAGAATAAATAGCTTCAATTGCAGCCTGGGTAAATATATTTTCATGTAAACCGGCAGACTTTAGCCTTGTAAAAATATAGTCTGAAAGTTCCTCAGGCTTTAACCCCTGCATTACGTATTTTACGGCTATACGCTGCTTTAAAGGTGCATTTACCGCTAACTGTAATTTGTTCCTGATTTGCGATTGCCCCGACAATATTAATATAAAAGGATTTTCAGAGTCCATTTTAAAGTTAAATAAAAGCCTTAATTCTTCAAGTATGCTGTTTGACAGCATCTGTACCTCGTCAAGGATAATAACCGGAGTAATTTTTTGATTATAGTACAAAGACATTATTGCTTGTTGTATCTGATGAAACATTGTAACCTTCTTATGTGAAGGCACTTCTCCTAAAGATATTAAAAGACCCCGGTAAAAATCCATAACGGTAACTGTTGAGAGAGAAAAATAGCAGGGTTTGTAAAGTCCCGGATTTAACCCGGCTGAAAATTTTCTTAAGGCGGTGGATTTTCCCATTCCCGGTTCACCGACTAAAAGAAACATTCCCCGGATGTTTTGAATATATTTAAATCTTGAATTTAATTCCTTAATATCTTCACTTTCATAAACATCAGAAATATCAATTTCTTTTCCAAAAGGATTGTATTTTAGTCCAAAAAACTGTCTGAACATAATTATTTCTCTCCTTCCATAATTGTTTTAAATGAAATTGTTTGTTTTGATTTAGGCATGTCAGCATGTGTTACAGATACTTCGTTATTTTGTAAATCCACTATTAACTCAGAATTTTTAGGTCTGCCCCTTCGTTTCATATGGGCATTGTCATGAAAATTAACCTGCAAGGCTTCACCGATTTTCTTGCCTTCATAGTATATGAATACCGGCCAAAAAGGTATGTCAAGCCGTTGAGGGTCATATCTGACTTCAACTCTTAAACCTGCAAACTTAATGTCAGTTTCATACAGTATATTGTTTATGGAAAATGTGCCGTCATGGTTAATTTTGCGTTTTACACGTAAAAGAAGCTTTTCTTCTAACTGTGCAGGGTCAGTACATTGTTTTATTCTTGAAGCCTGTGACATAAAAAAGTCTAACGGTGTTACCCCTTTAAGTGATGAATGAGGCTTCTTATGGTAATCCTCATCAAGCCATTTCCAAAACTCAAAATTCAGGTCTTCTAAACTCTTAATTTTATTCATATTAAGTTGGGATAAAAATCTTTTTCTAACTGTTAAAAAGAACCTTTCTATTTTTCCCCGGCTATGTGCAACAAAGGGTTTCGAATGTATAAGAGCGCATCCTACGTCCGCGCACATAAATTCAAACTGCTGTGAACGGTAAATCTTCCCATTGTCCGTATAGAGCAAGGAAGGTATGCCTCTTTTTAACACCGCTTCTTTAAATGAATGCCTTAACGATTCTAAATTTTGTGTATAGTAAAATTCTCCGTGAGGTACAAGTCTTGATGCATCATCTATATATGCTAATAAGTATGTGGCTCTTTTCTTCCTGCCTTCCTGTATGTAAGGTCCATACATTAAATCCCCATACCACAACTCATTTATATATTGATGTGCAAATCTTTTAATTTCTTTTTTCTCTTCAGTTTCATAAATGCTTTCATGATTTGAAAATTTTAAAAACCTGTATAGTGTGGTAAGTGATATTTGCCCTTCTTTTAATATGCCTTTTTTTATTAGTTTATCATAGATGATTGTAGTAGGCGCTTTAGGATATTTTCTTTTCGTCTCAAGGATTTTTTCAGCAAGTTCTGTATCTATTTTTCTACAATTACCCCTGTCTTTCCGGTATCCGGGTTTTAATGCATCCAATCCTCCACGCATGTAATCACAGTACCAGGACTCTATTGTTTTAGGTGAATATTTTCTTATGCCATAGTGTGGCATTTCTACGGGTTTTGATGAAATTTGAGCATAATAGTCCTTACGATTATTCACTTGTCCATTTAGGATCGGACTTATCAGTGAAAATCTTTTTAACGCAATGGCATTTCTTACCTCTTCACTTAACATATTCCTGACCTCCTGTTGCATTTTTAGGAAGCCATGACCGGTCAGGCTGTTCTTTACCACGGATGTTACCATAGTTATTTGCTCAAGTAAAGGAAAATATGGTGTTGCGGTTGATTTCATTAAAAATTTTTCATAAGACGCTTTTTAAAATCCTATTTTAATGTTATAATCATGCTGCAAGAAATGTTTTAGCGGTAGCTTGATAGTATTTTTGAGAGAATAGTTGAATGTTGGGGAATTCTCTTACTACTATTGCTAAAACGTTTCTTGCTTTTTCTGTGTTTCCAAGTGTTTCATCCGGTAATTTCACTTTGTGTATTATTTGTCTTAATCCATTTTGTATTGTATTGAGATTTTTAATGAATTTTTTTCTGTAATAGTATAGAATTTGCCTTGAAAACTGTACGTTGTTTTTTAGATTTAGTTGTTTTATAACTGAATTAATACTACCTTTACGATAAAATAAATTATATATGTATTCAAAAATATGATTTATTGCATTAATAAATCCGGGTAAACAAAAGTTAGGAATATATGATATGGTGCATCCACATAGAGGACATATATAGCGTCTGATTACTATTTTCCCTTTATATTCTTTTGAGTAATAATATCTTTCATAGAAGCCATGTTTGCGGAAACTAACTAATTTATTGCATTTTGGATTGTGACATCTTTTAGTTGGTGGCGGTGGAAAAGGATAATTTCTCCCAAGTTTAATATATTCATGAATTCCTTCATGAACATTGAAGATATATTGCATTTTTACATCACCCTCCGCAATATATTATAAAAAATAATCCTACTGTAAAGTGAAAATATTTTTTCAAATTGCGGTAGGGTTAAAAATTTTTTTCACCTATTTTAATGTGATAAAATAAGGGTAGATTTACCTAAATTAAAATGAAAATCTACACTTATGAAAAGGCACTATTTGTTTTTTGTAACAGACAGATGAACAAACTAAAAGTATTACACTTTGATAATGGATTTTGGTTGTATTACTACCGATTAGAAGAAAATAAATTTAAATGGCCAATGACAAAAGATGAGGCTCTTAAAGTAGACGTAGACGAGTTAAAGTGGTTATTAAAAGGATATGAAGTAAGAACAACTTCAAAATTTAAATCCGTCAAAGGTAGAAAATATTTTTAAAAATTTTACAAACAAAACCCTTTAAAAGCTGGTAATATAAAGGGTTTTGTGATATAATATAGTTATAAAAAATAAGAGATTAGAGGTTATTATAAGTGCAAAAAATTCACGATGAAATCCAGCTTGATGAAAATACAAGAAAATTAATTTTTGATATAAATAAAGAATTAGAATCGAAAGACAAAGAATTAAAATCGAAAGACAAAGAATTAAAATCGAAAGATATAGAAATTAATGCATTAAAAATCGAAATAGAAAATTTAAAAAGTATAATTTTAAATAGAAATAAAAAGATTTTTGGAAAATCAAGCGAAAAATTTTCTGGTGAGCAATTATCTCTCTTTAATGAAGCTGAACTTTATAGTGACCTCAAGAAAGAAGAGCCAGAAAAAGAAGAGATTAAATATATACGAAACAAGTCTTCTAAAAAGAATACTAAAAAAGAGAACTTATCAGAATTAGAAAGGGTAACAATTCATCACAAACTTGAAGAAAATGAAAGGCAGTGTGATTGCTGCTCTACCCCTATGGATTTTATAGGAACTACTTCTAAAGAAATATTAAAATATATTCCAGCCAAACTATATGTAGAAGAACATATAAACTATAGTTATGCATGTAAATCTTGTCAACCAGAAGAGGAAAAAACAAATATAATTACTTCTAAAGCACCAAATACTTTACTTTCTAAGAGTATGGCCTCAAATGAAATATTAAGTCATGTAATGAGTCTTAAATATCTTTATGCGCTACCTCTATATAGACAGGAAAACTATTTTAAGATGCTTGGATTAAGCTTATCTAGACAAACATTATCAAATTGGATAGTTAGAGCTGCTAATGAATTTGAACTAATTTATAAAATAATGAAAAAAGAGTTACTTAAAAGAAATTACATTCAAGCTGATGAAACTACTTTGAAAGTTTTAGAGAAAAATGGAATTGTAAAAATATTGTATCTATCTAATTCTTTGCAATTTATCACTACCATGTGGTTAGCACTAAAATTAAACACTGCAAAGCTCCTTTATCAAAAAACATATAGAATCTTATATAGGATTTTATACGCTTCCCTGAAACTTGTATGGTTTCAGCCCGGTTGCAGGTTTCCTGTTGCTTCCCAGCATTGCAGGTTATCGGCAGAGCCGGGCCTCAATAGAATTATTGACAAAAAGCAAATTAAATTAACATTGTACTTTTATGTTTTTACTTTTTTAAATTTGCTAGACAAATAAGTATTGCCAATTATTAAAAAATTTATGTATAAAACTTTAATAATTGGCAAAATTCTATAATGAAAAACAAAATGCAGTTATATATTCTGTAAACTAAAATTAATTAATGTTTCTTGCTGAGAAGGATTTACATAAAATCTAAACCCACAAAATTATTTACACTCCCTATCGATGACGTACTCGAAGTACAAATTCCATTTGTTGACCCCGACTATGGTATGAACCTTTATGCCATCTGGAGTAGAAAATCCGGTGGAAATAAATCAGTTGGCTTGGGCGGTGCATGGGGTTATTTTAATAAAGCCGACCCATTTGCCACTCCTAATGTACCTACAATAGATGAAATAAAACATTTAGCTGACATACCTGATATAGAAAATTACAGCCACATTCTTGACATACCCAATATAGATAAAATCCTTGTAAGACCAATACAGGAACTAGGAGCAATTGCTCCTTCATAAATAAAAGACTCCTCAGGACACCTTGTGGAGGGATTTAAACTTGTATGCGGAGGAAAGGTATATGTTTCCGATGAATGCTCCGTTGGTTCAGGAACATTTAAAAATGGCGGGGCTGTGGGCACTGTCAAGAAAAATACGCTTTCCTTTAGCTGAGGGCGAAGACATCACCGCCCATTTAACTAAACCATGGGGGGAATGGAAAAAAGGAAGCCTTGCTACAGGAAGTTTAAACATAGAACAAAAAGATTCTCAAATATTAAAAGGCATTAAACTATTCAAATCATACAGCCCAAAAACAATTGGTGTTAGTGAAAACAGCGATACGATAGTATTAAACCCTAATGTAACGGCAACTGTGGAAAGGCCTGTTTTTGAAGATGACCCTCTAAATAAGAAGTGGCTTAATTTGCTTGACCCTAAAAAACCAAAAGTTTTAGACGGGGAATTTACATACGGTGGAGAGGTAAAAAGGACATATGTTTACAAAAGAGATACCGGTTTATATGACGAAGATGAAATAGAAGTTGAAGGTGTGGCAAAGGCGCCGTTTAATCCAGGAAATGATAGAATATTTATAAATGCCTACATATATAACGGCAAAAAGGATTTAAAACCACCAAGTTTTGAAAATAAAATAGAGAACAACGGAAACATGTACTTGCAAAAGAGCCTATTATGGCAGAGTGAACCTTACCCTTTTGATGTGATAAGATGGATGTGCCACATAGATGAAAACGGAAGAGAACATAATTGGACTGCTGTTGACGGACAATACAAAAGAACTTTCCTCCAGCAAAACAGTGCCAATATAAAAGTTGAATTAAAAAGCCCAATGACAAATGAATACTATCAGGGAAGGGATGCGGCAGAAAAGGGTATAAACAGAAAAGACCTGTATGACAAGGCCGTATTTGCGACGGACAAGGAATTTCAAAGATTTGACTATCCTATAAAATCAGGCTATTATTTTAATCCTGCAGGTGAATATAAAATCACCCTTGAGACTGTAACATATAAGCCTGTAGCTGGGAAAACAAAAGACCATGAAAATTTAGTTAACGCCCTTATTAATTCCTTTAGGTACGAAACGGATTTAATATACATAACCGACAGAAGGGAAGCAGTTAATATAAACAACAATCCTGTAAGAAGCATAGGAGGAAAACTTCAAAAAGAGCCGGGGTCAGTATCGGTAATGAACAACCAAAGCGTCAACGGTATAAATCTTTTAACTGTAGATACATCTTACAAAAGTGATTTTGAAGAAGTAAAATACAGCTCTGTAAGCGGTGGATTTACAGATGAGCGTTGGAAGCAGGTTATGGAAGGCTATAGTGAATCAGGTTGCTGGGAATCAATAGGATGGAATGACGACGAGTCTATTTTTTAGGGATGCCGTACTTTTACCCTAACTTACCGCATTCATGGTCATACTGCCATAGGTGTAGGGTTTTAACATATCAATTAAAGTTTCTATATTATCAGACTGCCTTAGCCACAGCTTTTCCATACCAGGTTCAATAATAACCGGCATCCTGTCATGAACAAAGGCCGTAGTTTCATTAGGTGATGTTGTAATTATGGCATACCCAATGTAGGGTTTACCGTTTTTGTCTTTAAAAACATTATATATACCCGCCATAAAGAATATCTTACTTTGAGGTATGGATATTTCAAATTTTGTCTTCTTTTTTGCACCTTCTTCCTTCTTCCATTCAAAATAGGCTTTAGCAGGGATCAGGCATCGCCTTTTGTGAAAAGAATTTTTAAACATGTTTTTAGAATTTATTGTTTCCCCTCGGGCATTTATAATGGGTCTTCCAGAATATTCACCATAGCTCCATTTCATGGCAGTCAGGACAACCTTGCCGCTCTCTTCACAAATCACCGGTGCAATATTTGTAGGAAACACTTCACCTCTTGCAATATTTTCCGCTGTTTTAAATTTTTCTGCCACTTCATCTATAACAGATTGTATTTCCTCATATTCATTATCTGTAAATGCAACATATCTTCCACACATTTAAATCACCTCAATATGTATAATACCATTTATACCGGCTCAATAAACCATTTATTTTCATGATTGAGATAAAGATATGCTCTTTTTCCGCCGATAAAGCATGAATATCTGACACCTTGAACTCCAATTTTTAAAGATGCACCTTTTACAGGCTTTCCCGGTTTATCAACGCTATATACCTTATCTTTATCAATCCTAATCTTCAAAGGAATAATATCACCGTCTAAATTATAATATGCTATTACTTCTACAGCTGGTTTATCCACTAAAAAACACCTCTTTTAGTGATAATAATAAATATGCCTTTAAAAAATTTAGATATCTGTAATTTAACTATTAACTATCAAATGACTATCAAAAATTTAACTATCAAAAACTTAACAATCTAAAATTTAACAATCCAAAATTTAACTATTTAAAATATGATACAGGAAAAATTACATTCTCCTCAACGGGATTGGCATTTAAGGCTTTATCCGTAAGTACCAGTGCCCTTTGAACAGAATAATGTCCAAACCTCCTTCGTATTTCATCTATACTGTATTCAAGCCGTTCTTTTTTAAGTTTTTGTTTTTCATCATGTAAAAGACTAAGCTGCACATAGGTATCTGCCGTTACAAGATCTGTTACCCTTACCCCGATACTTCTTATGGGTCTTTCCCACTTCCAGTTGTTTAAAAATATTTCATAAGCTTTGCTTGCAATATCTTCTGTAATAAAACTTCCACAATTTAACTTTGCCTGCCTGTCAATACTGTTCAGTTCATTGTCCCTTACATAAAGTTGAACGGTTTTTCCTTTAAAATTATGTCTTCTAAGGCGCTCGGATACACTTTCGCTGAGCACATAAAGTAGCAGCTTTACATCTTCGTTATTTACCAAATCCCTTGGCGTTGTCAAACTATTGCCTATACCTTTAATGGTAGGATGTAGGTCGGTTTTCATAACAGGTACCGTATCAAGGCCATTGGCAAATATCCATAGGGTTTCACCCCATTTACCCAAAAACTTCCTGAGAAAGTCCAAACTCAAGTTTGCCAGGTCACCAATAGTATGTACCCCTATATTGGTAAGCTTTTTTGCCGTGGCTCTCCCTACATAGAGCAAATGTGAAACAGGGAGCGGCCATACCTTCTTTTTAAAATTATCTCTGGTAATGACAGTAGTGGCATCGGGTTTTTTCATGTCACTTCCAAGCTTTGCAAAAATCTTATTGTAGGACACTCCGACACTGGAAGTAATACCCAGTTCATCTTTTATCCGCTTTCTTATTTCATCAGCAATATACTTACCGTTTCCAAAAAGTTTACAGGAACCGGTAACATCAAGCCAGCATTCATCTATCCCGAAGGGTTCTACAAAATCCGTATAACAATTGTAAATTCTTCTTGCCTCGCTGCTAAAATAAATATAGGTCTTATAATCAGGGGGCAAGACGATTAAATCCGGACATTTTTGCCTTGCCTGCCAAATGGCTTCCCCCGTCTTAACCCCATAACTTTTAGCAATTAAATTCTTTGCCAAAATAATTCCATGCCGTTTTTCAACGGAGCCACCGACAGCCACAGGTTTATCCCGGATTTCAGGATTTCTCATGCACTCAACGCTGGCATAAAAACTGTTGAGGTCTGAGTGAAGTATAACTCTTTCCATTATTATCACCTGCTATATATAGAATATCACGAACACATGTTCGAAGTCAAGGATATAAATAAAATTAAATTTATGCAAAATATAATTCTGTAAAAGCGTTTTAATGTTAATGTTGAACATTGTTATAAAAAAGTTTAAAAATCATGTTATAATATTGGCTGCATTACATAATAACAAATTGACTTAAAAGTTTTAAAAAAATGGCATAGGCATATTTTGCTTGACACTAAAAATCAAAAGTTAGTAACATAAACATAAGTATAAATAGAAAAGTAAAGGGAAGAGATGTATGTTATTTATTACAGCTGCTATAAATTATACTGCTGAAACGGCAACCAGGATTGTTGAAAAAATTAAAAAGGGAGACAAACAATTAAAAGAACAGTTTATAAAGGACTACATTCCCTTTATATTAAACATTGTTTCTGGTTTTTGTTCTTATAAAACATCTGATTTAAAAAGCAGTGATGAGTATAGTATAGGGCTAATAGCCTTTGATGAAGCTATTGAGAGATTTGATATTGGCAGAAGCAAAAATTTTCTTAAATTTGCAGAAATGGTGATAAAAAGGAGAATGATAGATTATTACAGGAAAACATCGTCTATTGACAAAAAAGAAATTCCGTTTTCGTATTTTTATAGGGAAAGCGAGAAGGAACTTGAGGGAAAATTAAATATGTATGATATTGGACAGGAATCAGACAGATATGAGCTTATTTGGGAGTTAAAAGATTTTTCAAAAAAATTAGAAAGTTTTGGATTGAGTATTACAAAACTGCCGGACTATGTACCAAAGCATAAAGCTTCAAAACAAATGTGTGTGGACATTGCTAAAAAAATAATTGAGAATGAGGATATTTTAAACAAACTAAAAACTAAAAAGTACATACAGATGAAGAAACTTTCAAAATTAATTGATGTTCATCCAAAAACCGTGGAGAGAAACAGGGCATTTATCATATGTTTATGTATACTACTTGAAAGTGATTACAAAAACTTTAAAGGGTATTTAAACAAAGTATTTTAATTTATCACAATTTTAATTTATCACAAGTTTAGAAATTAGGTAAGTTTACAAATTAGTTTAGAAATTTAAGAAAGGTTGCAAAGTATCTTGAAGCGGCAAATAAAAGCTTAAATCCTTAAAAAAGGATGTTAGGGGGAAGAAAATTGAAGTATAAGGGAATTGTAATAAAACTTACTAAAAACAAAGCCATTGTAACTACAGAAGATTTTCAGTGCTACTATATTAAGAGAAGCCCTACAATTTGTGTGGGCAAGGAAGTTGAATTTACCGGTAAGGAAATTATTAAGAAAAAACATGCCTTAGTAAAACTGGCTTTAAGTGCCGCATGTATAATACTTGTGATAATAGGTTTAATGAGCTTTACAGGAATAATAGATATAAATAACATTTTGTACAGCCCCCGGGTTTTTGCCTACATAAGTGTAGATATAAATCCTGGTTTTGAGATGGAAATTGACTATGAGGGGAGAGTTTTAAATTTAGTTGCACTAGATGATGATGCAGGAGAAATTTTAAATAATATAGAGTTTGACAAGGTTAACATTTCTAAAGTTATTGATAATATGATAAATGAATTAAAAGCTAAGGGTGAAATCGGCGGGAATACAAAAGATTATATACTGATTTCAAGTACATTAAATTGGAAAATGGAAGAAAACAATAGTGAAATCCATGAGAAGAGACAAAGGCTGGATATTATTATAAATGAGATGAAAAATGATATAGAAAACAGATACAAAGCAGATGTTTACCTCCTTCATGCAGATATAGAAGAAAGGGAGGATGCAATAAGTAAAGGCATATCCACCGGCAGATATATAGCATACAAAAGCTTGGAAAATGAGCTTTCAATTGAAGATGTTAAAGAGGCTGCTGTGGCAAATCTGATAGAGATGTTAGAAAAGGGTAATACCGATTCAATATATAGGAGATTTGAATCTAGTAATTACCGCGGGTATTATATACGGACTGAGTCGTTTAGAGCCCGTATTTCTCCATATGTAGATCCTATTGAGGATTCTATATTTAAGATAGTTCCCGGACTTGCAGCAGCAGATTGCATTTCCTTTGAGTCAATGAATTACCCGGGATATTATCTAAAACATGAAAATTTTGAACTTATCCTGAAAAAATACGAGGACACGGATTTATTTAAAGCAGATGCAACGTTTAGAATTGTACCGGGTTTGGCGGATGGAAGCATGATTTCTTTTCAGTCTTTTAATTATCCGAACAGGTATATAAGGCACAGGGAATTTGCCCTTTATATTGAAGAAATATTTACCGAACTCGACAAAAAAGATGCAACATTTATTGAAATAAAAGTTGAGTAGCCTTGCAAATTAATTGTAATTAAGTCAAATTCCCAACTGAAAAAAAGCCTATTTTTCGTACATCTAAGGTAAAGGGCAAAATTATGCCCGGGCAAGGGTTTGCCAAATAAAAAATATACTACGGGAGGTACTAGTATGAAATTCAAGAAAATTTTAGCATCGGTGATAGCGTTTGTAATGTCAACCGGTCTGATTTGGGCAACGCCTTTGAATGCGGGGAGGGTACATGAGGAAAGGATTGTTTATGACAACTTTGAAATTAACTATGACGGATGGTGCAATATTGGAGAAAGTACCATTTTATCAGCAGTTGAAAATCTGGGACACAATTCTACAAGGGGGATGATGGTAACAAACCGTTTATCCAAAAATGACGGGGCGTATTCGCAAAAAGGATTGTATCTTGATGGTGGCAAAAGTTACAATTACAGCGTTTTTGTAAAGCATGACGGGGATGGTATTGAAACATTTAATCTTTCTTTAAGTTACCAGGATATAAAGACAGGTGAGTTATATTCAGAAGTGATTGCAACTGAAAGTGCTGCCGGCGGGGAATGGACTAAGCTTTCAGCAGAATATAAAGCACCAAAAACTGCATCCGATATTACTCTGTCAATTACAACTGACAGTACTGTAGATTTTATTTTTGACGATGTAACCATAACTGAAAAGAAAAGAATTAATACAAATACAGTATCGGCAGCAAATGGTAATGTGGGATTAAAGGATATGTATGCAAATTACTTTAGAGTTGGTTCGGTACTTAACTCCGGAACGGTAAACAATTCAACAATAACCGCTATGATTTTGAAAGAATTTAACAGCATTACTCTTGAAAACGAAATGAAGCCTGATGCTACACTGGTGCAATCAGGTTCAACTAATACAAATATCAGGGTTTCCCTAAATCGTGCAGCAAGTATTTTAAACTTTTGCGCACAAAATAATATAGCTGTCAGAGGTCACACCCTGGTTTGGCACAGCCAGACGCCTGAGTGGTTCTTCAAAGATAATTTCCAAAACAATGGCAGTTGGGCATCTCAATCAGTGATGGATCAGCGTATGGAAAGCTACATAAAAAATATGTTTGCTGAAATAAAAAGGCAGTATCCTTCACTAAATCTTTATGCCTATGACGTTGTAAATGAGGCTGTGAGCGATGATGCTAACAGAACCAGAAATTTTGGTGGGGCAAGAGAACCGGGATATGGAAACGGTAGATCTCCATGGGTTCAGATTTATGGGGATAACAAGTTTATTGAGAAAGCATTTGAATATGCAAGAAAATATGCTCCGGAAGGTTGTAAGCTTTACTATAATGATTACAACGAATATTGGGATCATAAGAGGGACTGTATAGTTGCAATGTGTACATCCTTATACAATAAGGGTTTACTTGACGGTGTGGGAATGCAGTCTCACATTAATTCAGATATGAATGGGTTTACAGGTATACAAACCTATACAACTGCATTGCATAAGTATATTAATATAGGCTGTGATGTTCAGATTACGGAACTTGATATAAGTACAGAAAACGGTAAATTTAGTGCACAGCAGCAGGCTGATAAATATAAAGCTGTTTTCCAGGCAGCCATTGATGTAAATAAAAACTCCAATAAAGGGAAGGTTACGGCAATCTGCGTGTGGGGGCCTAATGATGCAAATACATGGATAGGTTCTGAAAACGCACCTCTTTTATTTGATAGAAATAACCAACCAAAGGCAGCTTACCATGCATTAGCTTCTCTTGTTCCTCAATCGGAATGGGGAGATGGTAGTAATCCTAATGACGGTGGCACAACACAGCCAAAGGGACCGGATGGAAATGGATATTATTATTATGATACATTTGAAGACAGCATGGGACAATGGAATAACAGGGGACCGGCAGAAGTTGCTTTAAGTAACAGGGCATCTTATAAAGGCTCAGGGGCACTTTTCGTTAGCGGTCGTACAGATGCATGGAACGGTGCACAACGTGCATTAAGTCCTATAACATATGTCCCTGGAAATAAATATTGTTTCAGTTCCGTTGCTATGTTTACCGGAGGCGCTACTTCTGCAACATTCTGCATGAAACTGCAATACGTGGATTCAAACGGGGATCCCCAATACGATACTATAGATATGAAGACTGCTGTTGCAAACCAATGGGTTCATTTATATAACCCGGAATACACAATTCCGGCTGATGCAACAGATATGTATGTTTATGTGGAAACAGCGGAAGGTACCATGGATTTCTACGTAGATGAAGCAATTGGAGCAGTTGCAGGAACTGTAATTACCGGACCTGGTGAAACTAAGTTTAAGCTAGGTGACGTAAACTTTGACGGTATTATTGATTCTATTGACTTAGTAGTGGCAATGAGAGGTATACTGCAAGAAGGATTTTCCAGCGAAGCTGCTGAGCGTGCAGCTGATGTTAATCAGGATGGCGAAGTAAACAGCAATGACATGGCACTTTTATCACGTTACATATTAGAAATAATTGACAGATTTCCTGTTGAGGAAGAGCCTGAACCTTGGGAGCCTGAACCTGAGGAGCCTGAAGATCCTGGTAAACCTCCATTTAACTATGATCCGGCATTACAATACAGACCCGCTCCTAATTCTTATCTGACTCAGTGCCCGCAGCCGGGAAGGATTGTTAGAGAAACATATAATAGTATAAACGGAATGAAGAGTCTTAATGTATATCTTCCTTACGGCTATGACCCGAACAAAAAATACAACATTTTCTACCTCATGCATGGTGGTGGGGAAAACGAAAACACAATTTTTAGCAATGATGTTAATTTGCATCTTATTCTTGACCACATGATTATGAACGGTGATATTGAGCCTATGATAGTTGTAACACCTACATTCAACGGTGGCAACTGTACAGCTCAAAATTTCTACAGGGAGTTTAGAGAAAATGTAATTCCATTTGTAGAAAGCAAGTATTCTACTTATGCAGAGTCAACAACTCCTGAGGGAATAGCTGCTTCAAGAATGCACAGAGCTTTTGGTGGTTTCTCAATGGGTGCAGTTGCAACATGGGCTGTAATGGTTAATTGTCTGGATTACGTTGGATATTTCATGCCTTTAAGTGGTGACCACTGGTCAGGTAATTCTGCTCACGACAAGGCATATTCCATTGCTTCTGCAATTGACAGATCCGGTCTTTCAAAGAGAGAGTATTTTATTCTTGCTGCAACCGGTTCAGAGGATATTGCATACCCTAATGTTGCACCTCAAATTGAAGTTATGAAAACGCTCCCTCAGTTTGATTATACTTCAGATTTCTCTAAGGGTAATTTCTACTTCCTTGTAGCTCCGGGTCTTACACACTGGTGGGGATATGTAAGGCATTATATTTATGATGCACTTCCATATTTCTTCCATGAGGGATAAAAGCCAATTTAATAAGGTGATAACATAATAAGGCATTAAAACAGATACAATAGCTTTTTAAAGAACTGCTGGAAAATCAGCAGTTCTTTATTAATTTTAGGTAAATCTGCCCTAGGTTTATCAAATTAGAGAAAGAAAAATTACAGAGAAAGGTGCGAGTGGATTTTTTAAATCAATATAAAAATACCGGCTTTAGAAATTAATCCAACGAAGGGACTTTCTATAGGAATTATTTAAATGACCTTTTTTCATAGTATTCTTTAAGTTTTTTATCACAATGTGAGATAATCCAGTTAATATCCTCTTTGGTTAGTTTTTTAAAGATATGTCTGTTAAACCGGACATATTCAATTTCCCTGCACCTGTCCATAAAACGCATGTCCTGAAATCTTTTAAAGGGATTTGAAAAGATAGTACGTTCTGCATCTTTTCTTGTGAAATTATCCTTACAAAATACACTGTTTTTCTTTTCCACAACAAGACCATTTTCTTTACGCTCATTATAAAAGTCTATGAAATAATCAACAATATCTTCAACTCTTACCCTGCCGTCAGAATCTACATATTCAAACATTGCTTTTAGTAAAACAGGCTTATAGGAATAGGACATGTCCATTTTTTCTACCATATTCATAAATTTTTCTTTCATGTTTGCAGCGGTGATTAAATCCCAGTTAAACTGTTTTGCATATTTTTTCACAGTTTCTTCATAAAAATATTTAAAGCTTTTATTATTTCCCATGGGTACTTCCATATCAGGTATAATTTTTCCTTCTTTAATGTATCTATTGATTGTTTCAGATTGAACATCAACCATACGCACAAATTCAAATTGAGATATCATTTCTTTTGCCTTATCTTGCCAATTAAATAAGTCAATTAATTCATAATCAGTAACGTCAATTGGAAAGTCAAGATATACTGTTGGTTTTTCTCCTTTTCTGAACAATTCTTTATCAAGTTGTTTCTTTTCAGCAGGTGCCAATACATATTCTCCGGCCAGGTATTCATTTATGTTAAAAACCCTGTGTAGCGAGTAAGGCATGTTAAAAAGCCCTGCATTATCTATAAAATCAAATACCATGACATACTCTTTATTAGGAGCTTTACGCATTCCACGTCCCAGTTGCTGGAGGTAGAGAGTCTTTGACATAGTAGGTCTTGCCATAAACAAAACTTCTGTTGAAGGGCTGTCCCAGCCTTCATTTAAAAGGTCACATGCACATAGTACTTTAATTATGCCCTTTTCATATTTGTCCAGAATATCATTTCTTTCTTTTGATTTTAAAGAGCCTGAAACTGCTTCACAGCTTACACCGTTTTCTCTAAAAAGTCTTGCAATTTCCTCTGCGTGACTTACTGAGGCACAAAAAACCACTGTTTTTTTATTTTTAACATAATTAAGGTATGTATTGACTATTATGTTGTTTCTTTCAGGGATAAATAATTTGCTTTCTAAATCTTGAGAATTATACTTTATACCGTTTATTCTAACATTGGAAATATCGATATTGGTTTTTATTCTTATACACCTGACCGGAACCAGTTCACCAATTTCAACGGCAGTTTTTAAGTCAAGTTTATGTGCTACATTTTTAAAGTACATAAATAAATCTTCACCGTCAGCTCTTTCAGGTGTTGCAGTTAAACCCAGTGTAAATTTTGGTTTAAAATAATTTAATATCTTTTTATAAGTATTTGCTGCACTGTGATGGCATTCATCGATAATTAAATAGCCAAATTCGTCCGGGGCAAAATCATCCAGGTTTTGAGATACATTTTGAACACTGCCGCAAACAACATAAGCGTTTTTTTCTTTTTCTTCTCCCAAATAACTTCCCACCGACACCTGGGGCCAAATTTGTTTAAAAGTTTTTTTAGCTTGTTTTATCAGTTCTTTTGTATGGGCAATAAATAGGGTTCTTTCACCAAAATTTTTAGCATCAGTTACAGCTGTTACTGTTTTGCCAGCACCTGTTGCGTGATATAGTAGAGCTATACTTTCATTTCTTTTACGCATGTTTTGCAGGTTTTCAAGGGCTGATATTTGATGTTCTTTTAATTCAAATTTACATTCAAAAAAACTCCCTTTTTGCTGCGGAAGAAAATCTTCTATTAAACGGAATAAGGGCACTTCTCCAAGAAATTGCAACAATTGGTCTTTAACTTTTTCAGGTTGTTCTTTTAATTGATTATATACCCACCTGTATACTTTCCAATTATTGTAGACAAGACTGTTTTGTTTTAATAAATCATCATAGTATTTATACCTTGAGACTTTTTAGGGTTGTGGTATGTTTCTCCGTCAATTTCTATTGCAATTTTAACGTTTTCAGTTTCAAGTGCAAAATCTATAAAACGGTGATTTCCATAAATATCCATAAAAGGATACTGAGGAAACAGGTATTGAGATTTATCTGCACCAAAAGTATCACAAAATAATTCTATGAAAAGATCTTCAGCATAACTACCCAACTTACCGGTTTCCTTAATTTTTATGTCCATTTAAAAGCCTCCTAGTTCTCAATAACTTCTTTTAAAAGCAGTCGCTTTTTAAAGGCACCTCTTTTTTTAACTTTTTCTAATCGTATCTTTTCCAAATCTTTAACAGACATGCCTTTAAATTCTACGATAGCATACAGTACTTCTATAATATCAGCTATTTCTTCAATATCTTCGCTTTTTTTGAATTCTTCAAGTTCTTCCTCTAATTTTGCTTTTAAAAAGTTAATGTAATCAGATTCATTAAGTGTTTCAACTATGGCTTTTTTCCCGCTTTTTTCTATTATTTCAGGAATTCTGTCTCTTATTAGTTTATTATATTTTATGGATTTCATCAACAATCATCCTCCAATTTTAGATGGTGCTTCCTAGATTTAAGCATAACATATAAACTGTTTGTTAGAAAGCAATTTTTTGTTTTGCAATTTAAATAACGGGTTTATGTGGTATAATTTTTAGTGGGGCAAAATTTTTTAATTGTATAGATACATGAAGTGTTAAAATTACAGCAAGTAAAATCAAGTGAGGGTAAGAAAAATTAACTGCAAAAGGGGTATGGGGGTTGTGAAAAAATCCAAATTACACTCAAGAAATTCCATAGAAGTAACTATTTGTATATTAGTAATCATTGGAACTTTTATTGCGTTTCTAATTTTCCCAAACCAATTCTTTTTCAAACTATTTGTTTATTCTCTTCCGGGGAGTTTTCTCTTTTTATATTTTACATATGTAATAAACTTATATCGTGAGATAAATGGGAGAAAAATAAGAAAAAAGGCGGTAATAATTACAAGGCTTATTTATTTAATTGTATTTAGTATAATTGTTATATTGATTTTTTATGCTGCTTTAACAATTCTTAAAGGTTCTATACATGATGCAATAAATTACTGAACATAACATTTCATAAAATCTGTGGTTGAACTGTATATTTTTATATGCTATAATTAGCAAGGTCTTAAAGGCTATTTTTTCCAAAAACAACTTGTTAAGTATATTTTTATAGACAAAAAAATAAGCTGTTTATGCCGGCTATGGAGGCATAGCAAACGGAAGCTTTGCACTTGTCAGGGTTGGAATTCCCCAGGAGGGAACATGGACAACGGTATTTGACAGTGAAAAAGCCGGTACTAAATGGGGAAACATAAAATGAAGAAGAACCGTCGGATGTATTTATTTAATAAGTTCCGGATCTATGGCCGCTTATTTTGCCAGTTCCCTGTTGAATTGGGAATAATATTGTTTGAGTCTGTTTTGTTTGCTAAGTTTCTTAAAGGAAAAACAAAAAGCCGGAAATATGTATATGGCCTGGCAGCAAACCTTGCCAGTTGGGGTATAGGATTTTTCCTGATTAGTCATCAGTATGAGCTTTTAAAGAATAATCAAAAGATTTTTCTTTCATATTAAATTGTTATGATATATAATTACTTTAAATAGATATATTTACGGGGGGTAATTATAAGTGAAAACAAAAATTATTTCTTATCTGCTTATCATTTCCATGATAATGACAGGGGTGGCGTATGCCGCTGAAGGATTAAATCTTTCAAATGAAGATAGCACTTATGGACAAGGTATCCAAAAGATATCAAATGTTAATGCTAATGATGAAAATCAAAGTTTTCCGGATATAAAAAATCATTGGTGTCAAAGTGTTATTGAAAAGTTTGTAGCTAAAGGATGGGTTGTAGGTTATGATGACGGGTTGTTCCGTCCGGATATATTTGTAACCAGAGCAGAATTTACAGCTATGGTTGTAAATATATTTAAGGAAGAAAAAAAGGTAGAAGGAAGTAGCTTTACAGACGTAAATAAAAGTGACTGGTTTTATAATGCAGTATCTTATGCAGCAAGTGAAGGTTTAGTAGCCGGATATGAAGACGGTACATTTAAACCAATGGCAAATATGCAGAGGCAGGATGCAGCTGTACTTGTATCAAGGCTTTTTGAAGTGGATTTTTTTGAAGGTGCAGATGAATTTAAATTTAAAGATGAAGATACTTTTCCAGAGTATTCATATCAGAGTATAAAAAATCTTGCATCTCATGAAATAGTCCGGGGTTATCCTGATGGAACATTTAAACCATATAATTTAATAACAAGGGCAGAAGCAGTTCAAATGTTGAATGTTGTGCTTAAATATATTGAGGTGCCGGAAGAGACGCCACCGCTAGTTCCACCTGAAACAGCAACTCCAACCAAGGAACCGGAGTCAACACCGGAACCAACAACTACCTCGACACCTAAACCAAGCACTCCAAGTACTGGTGGGGGTTCAAAGCCAAAACCGACACCTACAGGTGTAAGTAAAATTTATCGTACATATACTACTACAAAAGATTTTGAAGAGGGGATAAAAATAAATCTTTCTTCTCAAGAAATTGATTGTCTAAAACTAGATGAAACCACTAAAACTTTTAACTATATGTGGGTTGCAGTTTCCAGTAAAGGTACCGTGGTTAAAATAAATACAGACACAGGAGAAATACTTGGGGAGTATAGAACAGCACCGGAAGGTCAGCCTTTAAATCCATCCAGGACAACAGTTGACCATGAAGGAAATGTATGGGTGGCAAACAGGGATGGAAATAGTGTGGTTAAACAAGACATGTGTCTGTTGATGCTGACAACAATGTATGGGTAAGTGGTACAGGAAATAGAATATTTGATTTGATAGACGGTAAGACAGGGAAAATTATTAAATCAGAAGGACCGGTGGGATATGGAGGCTATGGAGGACTAATTGATGAAAATGGTGTGATATGGTCTTCAAGACCTATGCTTAGATGGGACACATCACTGCCTTTGTCAGGAGCCAACGGTAAAAATTGGACAGGATATAGCCATGATAGCTATGGTTTAACAATAGATAAGTATGGTAATGTATGGAATACATCTCATACAGGCAATCAAATAAGAAAATTTGCTCCGGACGGCACTTTGATTGGTGTGTACCAACACGGATTCAATTATGCCCAGGGGTGTGTAGCTGACCATAATGGAGATATATGGGTTGCACATTCTCTTAATGGAAACACCGTTGGAAGAATAAAAAATGACGGAACATATGTAGGAAACGTCGAAGTTGGTAGTGGACCTACCGGAGTAGCTGTAGATGCTAAGGGTAAAATATGGGTTACGCATCTTAATGAAGGAAAAGTGTACAGAATTGATCCAAATAAAGGACCAATAGGAGCGGACGGGGTTACTCCAATTGGTGAAGTAGACTATATAAGTCCGTATTTAGGAGGAAATCTTTATAATTATAGTGACATGACAGGAAGTACGTTGAGGGGGGCACCTCCTGTAGGTACCTGGACTGTAGTATTTGACAGTGGAAAAGAAGGCGTCAAATGGGGAAATATTGAATGGAATGGTACAGTATATAATGACGGCGATATATCTGTTTATTTATCAAGCAGTGAAGATAATGTAACATTTAGCAAAAGTGTTAAAGCAGGAAATATGAGTAGTTTTGATGTGCCTGACGGGCGTTATCTGAAAATCGAAGTAAGATTAACCCGTTCAAGTGATGGAAAAAGTCCAATACTTAATGATTTGACAGTTTCAGAAAAAGATTATTCTTTAAAAATGAGTTCTAATAAAAAACCTGTTATTAGAGTTGAAGAAATTAGCAATATAGTGGCAGGTGAAACTGTTGAACTTAGGGCAGATACATATGATGATTGTAAGCCTTATGGTACTCCTTTAGAATTTGAGTGGGAAAAAGTAGAAGGATCTGGTGAAGTTGTTTTTGATAATCCAACAAGTTATGCAACGAATGCAATCTTTAATGAGGCAGGTTCTTACCTAATAAGAATGAAAGTATTTGATGGTAAAATTACATCAAATGCATCTGTAAAGATACAGGTAGTTGAACCAACAGCAACGCCAACGCCAACAGCAACAGCAACGCCAACAGCAACGCCAACAGCAACGCCAACGCCAACAGCAACAGCAACGCCAACAGCAACGCCAACAGCAACGCCGACGCCAACAGCAACGCCAACAGCAACGCCAACGCCAACAGCAACGCCGACGCCAACAGCAACGCCAACAGCAACGCCAACGCCAACAGCAACGCCAACACCAACACCAACATCGGAGCCTACACCTAAGATAACAGATGATTTTACAAGACCCGTTGTAGAAATAGAGACAAGCGCAGATGTTTTAAAAGTCAATGATGAAGTTACAATAACGATAAATACACATGATGATGTAGGTGTGGTGGAAAAATTAATAAAAATAAATAATGCCCCTGTAGAGTTAAATGAATCTGATGAAATAAAATACACGTCAGGTTCTCCAGGTGTGTTTAAAATAGATGCATATGCATATGATGAAGCAGGAAATGAGGGATATTCAAGTAAAGAAATAAAATTTATAGAAGAAGGGGATGAAACAGGTCCGTTTATAGAAATTATATCTCCTGAACCTGATACGAAACTTACTATGCCAACAAAAATCATAGGGACTGTCAGTGATGAAAATCTTATCATGTATAAACTTGAATATTCAGTAAAAGATGAAAATAATTACACAGAGATCTCAAGGGGAACTGAGCCGGTAAAAGATGGTGTTTTAGGTATAATAGATCCTACACTAATGAAAAATGGATTGTATGATATAAGGCTTACTGCTGAAGATAAGAGCGGAAATATGGCAGTAGTAACAACTACATACCAAATTGAAGGTGGAGCAAAAATAGGGAATTTCACTTTGAGTTACGAGGATATGTTAATTCCTGTAGCAGGGATTCCTATTACAATTATACGGACTTATGACAGCAGGATTAAGAATAAGGGTGATTTTGGAGTAGGCTGGACACTAAGCTTAAATAATATAAAGCTTAGTGAAAGCTGTGAACCAGGTAAGAATTGGGAAGAAAGAGTATCAGGAGGAATTATCAAGAAATATTATTTAACAGAGACAAAACCTCATATAGTAACAATAACTTATCCAAATGGCAAAGTAGAGGAATTTGAAACTGTATTAAGTCCTTATGAAAGAAATCTTATACCTATTGCAGGTAGTGCTGTTACAGTTACCGTTTCTTATAAGCCAAAAAAAGGAACATATTCAAAACTTGAAGCACTGACCAATAATGAGTGTTATGTATTAGAAGAAGGAGAAGGGGTTGCTTTATATTCTTCAGATTCCTTAATATTATATAATCCGGACAGGTATAAACTTACAGAACCAGATGGTACTGTATATATAATAAACCAACACACAGGACTTGAAAGTATTACAGATATATATGGTAATACTATAATTTTAAACAAAGACGGAATACGCCACTCTTCCGGAAAAGAAGTTGTATTTGACAGGGACTCAGAAGGACGCATAACTTCTATCACTGACCCAATGGGGAACAAAGTTACTTACGAATATGACTATTATGGGGATCTTGTTAGCGTAACGGATCAGGAGGGGAATACTACAAAGTTTACATACAATTCAAATCATTACATTATAAGCATAATGGATCCAAGGGGCAAAATGCCTGTACGCAATGAATACGACGACGATGGCAGGCTTATAGCGCGTGTGGATGCTGAAGGAAACAGAATTGAATATTCCCGTGATATAGAAAACCGCCAGGAAATCGTTGAAGACAGAATGGGAAATATAACTGTTTATAACTATGATGAAAAAGGAAATATCATTGAGATGGTTGATCCTATGGGTAATAAAACCACATTCACCTTTGACTCAAATAATAATAAACTATCCGAAACCGATGCTTTAGGAAATACTATATATTTTACATATGATTCAGAAAACAGGGTTACAAGTAAAACTGACCAACTGGGCAATAAAATTGAATATTACTATAATAGTTCAGGACAAATAGAATCAATAAAAGAGCCAAATGGAAATGTAATTGTAAATACCTTTGATGATAAAGGAAACCTTGTATGTGTTTCAGATTCCTCCGGTAAGAAAACTATATATAATTATGATAATTCCGGTAATTTAGTTAGTATTGAAGATGCTGAAGGCAATATAACCCGTTATACATATGACTCAAATGGTTTAAAAACATCAGAGACCAGCCCGTCAGGCAAGGTTACTATGTATCAGTATGATGAAAACGGAAACCAGGTAGCAATGATTGTAAAAAGAACTACAGCGGATGGAGAGGAAGAAATAGTTACAAGATATGCCTATGACAAGAAAAACAGACTGGTTAAAATAATTGACCATTATGGCGGCAGTTTTGAAATTGGTTACAATGAGATTGGCAAAAAGGCATATACTGTGGATGAAGCATTAAACCGTACAGAATATGAGTATGATGATATGGGCAACCTTATAAAAATAAAATATGCTGATGGAACGGAAGAAAGCTATTCATATGATGCTAATGGAAACAAAACATCATTTACTGACCGTTTGGGCAGGAAAACAGTGTATAGTTACGATAAATTAGGAAGGCTTGTAAAGACTACTTATCCTGATGGGGCTTTTGAAGCCATTGAATATGATGCAGTGGGTAATATTGTAAGGAAGACAGATGAGAGAGGAAACAGTACATTATATACTTACGATGCAGCAGGAAGAAATATTAGCGTAACTGATGCCCTTGGGAATACCACTTTATATGAATATGACAGTAAAGGAAATGTAACTAAAGTTACTGACGCTAATGGCAATATTACCATGTATGAATATGATATGGCTGGAAGAAATGTCAAGGTCATTTATAGTGATGGTACATTTATTACTAATGAATACGACACTAATGGAAATAAAATTTCTGAAACAGATCAAGCCGGTAAAACCACTAAATATGAATACAGTCCGGATGGCAATCTCATAAAGGTAACGGATGCTTTAAATAATGAGGTTTCTTTTGAATATGACCAACTTGGCAATCTTATTGCACAGATAGATGCCAATGGAAATATTACAAAATTTGAATACGATAAGCTTGGCAGAAAAGTAAAAAGAACATTGCCTATGGTAATGTCAGAAAGTTTTGAATACGACAGCACCGGTTTACTTGTTTCCTATACTGATTTTAATGGTAACACTATAAAGTATGAATACGACAAAAATGGAAGATTAGCCAAAAAACTTTTCCCAGATGGCACCTTTGAGACATATACATATACTCTTTCAGGGAAAAAAAGTTCTGTTACAGATGGGACAGGAAAGACAACATATGAATATGATTTAAGAGACAGGCTGGTAAAACAAGTAAATCCAGATGGTACTTTCATATCATATACTTATGATGCTTCAGGAAACCGGACAAGTATTGAGACACCAAATAGTAAAATTACTTATTCATATGACAAATTAAACAGGCTGGAAACCGTAGAAGATAATAAAGGGAATATAACTAAATACAGCTATGACTCTGTAGGAAACAGAAAAAGTGTTGAGTATCCAAATGGTTCAAAAACAGAGTATGAGTATGATACGCTTAACAGGCTGGTAAAACTTACAAACAAAAAATCAACAGGTGAAATTATTTCATCATATTCATATGATTTAGGACCTTCCGGCAATAGAACCAAGGTAACAGAACACACCGGCAGGACAGTTGATTATGTTTATGACGATACATACAAGCTTTTATCTGAAACAATAAAAGATTCATCAGGAACAAAAGTAATAGAATACACCTATGATGCATTTGGAAACAGACTGACAAAAACTGATGATGGTGTTACAACTGTTTATGAATATGACAAAAATAACAGACTGACATCTGATGGAACTTATACATATAGCTATGACAACAACGGAAACACGTTAAGCAAAACTTCAGCAACGGATTCAGAGACTTATAGCTATGATTATGAAAACAGGCTGGTTGAAGTTAAGAAAACGAGTGCAGCTGAAACTAGTTATGTGAAGTACCTATATAATGCCAACGGAGTAAAAGTGGGAATGGATGCAAATGGGAAAATAAGCAAGTACCTTGTTGATATTAACAGGGATTATTCAATGATTATTGAGGAGACAGACGAAGACGGTTCAATTATTGTTAAGTATGTTTATGGAGATGATTTGATAAGTCAGGAAAGGGAAGGAGCAGTAAGTTATTATCATTATGATGGTACCGGAAGTACAAGGGCATTAACAGACACGGATGAGAATATTACTGACACTTATGACTATGATGCATTTGGTAATATAATTTCAAAAACAGGGACAACTATAAATGAGTTTCTGTTTACCGGAGAGCAATATGATTTTAATACTGGTTTTTATAATTTGAGAGCACGCTGGTACAATCCTTATATTGGCAGATTTTTAAGTGCTGATAAGTATTCCGGAACTATGTATGATCCACGTACTCTTCATAAATATACTTATTGCGGCAACGACCCTGTAAACAACATAGATCCATCAGGATATGCCTTTACACTTATAGAGCTTTCAATTACTGTTGTAACAATGGAAACTATATATATCAGTTACGCAAATATGCTTTTTCACAACTTAATTGATACAGCAAATATTGCAGCATGTATATTAGAACCCGCAATGGCCATGCAGCATTTTGTGCTTGAAAATGTTGCGGCAGGACATGTTTATCCATTCTTTGGAGAAATGTATGCTCAAGGCAGGGAATTGGAGAGAGTTGCATACAGGGAAATGATAAAAGCGTGGAGAAGTAACTATGAATCATTTGCTTACAGTCTTGCCTTCCCAATAAAGGTTAAGATATTCAATGCGTTAGAATTTGATGTTTCCAAAATCATTAAAGGGATGGTTAATAATGAACTTTCAGCAAGTGATTTTGCTCCAAGTTTAGCCTTTTTAGAGGAAGTAAAGTATTTAGAGGCATTACAAGACGTATTCGTATACATAGCGGACTTCTTTGATGAACTATCTCCTAACAAATATGACTATTATCAAAAGCCTGACTACATAAAAGCTGCTTCAAAAACTTTAGTGGACGTTTTGTTTGATTTTATAGACAAGTGGCTGTAAAATTGTATATTTTCTGATGTTGTTGTACTGTATTAAATATTAAAAAAACCTCCTATGTAATTGAATTCAATTGCATAGGAGGTTTAAAAATTAAAGAAATCAGTTGATGAAGTAAAGCCGGCATTACATTTCTTAATTTAATTTCAATTTCCTGCATGTGTAATTTTGCTTACTGATAAAACTAAAAATTTTCTAAATGACCAGCAAAATTTGGCTTTTTTCGAATCTATTTAATATAAGGTATTTAATATAAGGTATTTAATCAATAAAAATTATGTAGGGGGATTGGGTATAATGTTAAAAAGTGCAAAAATTATAAGCAGTGTATTTGTCTTTTTTATGCTTTTTTCGTTTATTGTTAAGGCTAATCCTGACGGCATTTATGGTGATTTAAACGGGGATAATATAGTGGATTCAAGGGATATTACACTATTGGGAAGATATATACTTGAAATTTATGAATTTGATGACAAGCAGCTAAAATATGCAGATTTAAACCTTGATAACAGAGTGGATTCCATTGACTATAATATAATGAAAAGATACTTATTGGAAATTATCAAAACTTTACCTGTCGGGGAAGTAACCCCAACACCAACTGAGACGCCAACACCAATGCCAACGCAAACTCCAACTCCAACACAAACACCAACACCAACACAAACACAAACACCAACACCTACGCAAACTCCAACTTTTCCGCCTGTGCAAAGCATTGCTGACGGGTTTGCAGAAGGAACAACAGGCGGAGAAGGCGGGGCTGTAGTTACCGTTAAAAATGCATCAGAGCTTAGAAATGCTGCAGGTTCATCATCAAAAATGGTTATAATTGTTGATGGCTATATAGATTTAGGTTCCTCAGAACTTAGTGTAGCTTCAAATAAAACAATACAGGGTAAAGATTCAAACAGCACCATTAAAGGCTGTATTTCAATTAAAAGAGTTAACAATGTAATTATAAGAAATCTCAATATAACAAATCCTAATGGTGCAGGAACAGGTGATGGTATAGAAATTTCAGGAAGTACCAAGGTTTTTGTAACTAAATGTACTTTTTATGATTGTGCAGACGGCTCTTTAGATATAGTAAGGGCATCGGATTTTGTTACCGTTTCCTGGTGCAGGTTTAGGTACATCAACCAAAGAGAGCATAATTTTGTAAACCTTATAGGAAACAGTGACAGTGCTTCAAATGATGCAGGAAAGCTTCATGTAACCATGCATCATAATTGGTACGACACCGGCTGTGACCAAAGAATGCCTAGGGTTCGCTTTGGAAAGGTACATGTTTACAATAATTACTTTGGCTGTCCGGGTGCCCTTTACAATATTGGTGTAGGTGTTCACAGCCAGATACTTGTTGAAAACAACTATTTTGAAAATCAAAAAAATGCCTGGAGAAATTACAGCAATAACAGCAGTGATCAAGGGAAAATTCACTGGAATAACGGAAATGTATTTATAAATACCGCCATTCCTTCGTGGGCTCCAAATTCCTATGTTTTTACTCCCCCATATGCTTATAGTATGGATCCGGGCAATAACGTAAAAAACATTGTTACTGCCGGTGCAGGCAACAGGTAAGGGTAAATATCAAAGGAGATTTTGTATATTAAAAATAAAGACAATTTTAATAAAGACAATTTTTTCAAAGCGAATAATTGACACTTTACAATAACATAATTATGCAAATTATAAAATGTCATAAGAAAAAGCCCTATATATTCCGATTTAATATGTAGGTACTTATATTTTTTCAAATACCGGGAGTTACCAGTATATTGACAGACAATAAAGCAGGAATGAAAAGCCTTGTAAAGCATTTAGTTGAGGATCACAATTATAAAAGGATTATGTTTGTAACAGGACCTGAAAATAATTGTGAAGCGATGGAAAGATACGAGGGCTACTTAGAAGTATTAAAGGAAAATAACATTCCTGTAGATGAGAATATTATATTTAATGGAAATTTCAACTCACATACAGGATATAGAATTATGAAAGAAGTAATTTTAAATGATATCCGGTATGATGCAGCTGTTTTTTTAAATGACGATATGGCATTAGGTGCACTGAAGGCAATTGATGATTTATCCCAAAAGCACGAAATAGATACTTTTTTATTTAAAGAAACCTTTGAAGTTCCTAAAAAGTCTATTCTTTTATATGCTTTCAAAGACGGAGAAAGGGTGGAAATAAAGGAAGATGAAAAGGTTTTTGACACAAAAAGATTAGTGCCTGAATCCTTTATTCCAAAAGACAGAAGATTTTATTATCTGATAAACCCACTGTATTTTGAAGAAGATAATTTTGGTTTTTTGTGCTTTGAGCTGGTAAATGATGACATTATACATTTTGAATCATTATGGGCCCAAATCAGCAATATTTTAAATGGTGCACTTATTTTAATGGAAAAAGACAAGATAAAAAAGTAAAAATCAATTCAAATAACAACAAGAAACTTTCAAAGTTAAAATTAAGTATCAATACAGAGGTTGATGACAAAACAAAGGTATCAGGCGACATAATAAGTTTAGTAAAAGTAATTGACAATATTTTAATAAATGCAGTTGAATCATACAGGGAAGATGATGAGAATGCATATAAAGCTGATTTTTATGTATGCCGGAGGGAAGATTCCATTATAATAAAAATAAGGAATTATGGTGACAAAATGCTGCCGGCGGTTAAAGATAAAATTTTTAAACACATGGTTACTTCTAAAGGGAAAAAGGGTACAGGGCTGAGCCTTCTTCTGTCTTACTCTACCATAAAGGCCAAATTTGGCGGGGAAATGTGGTTTGAAGATGGCAAAGAAAAGGGAAGTGTGTTTTATATATCCATACCTATTAGAAAACTGTAAAAGTATTTTGATATTTTTGAAGATAGGTTATATACTATAAGGTAGGAAAAAAGACAGGGAAAAATGACATGGGAAAATGCTATGAATAAAGAAAGAAGGGGTGAAGAGTGTATGTATGAAGATTTTAAGGCTATGGTTAATGAATGTGACAATATAGTTTTTTTTGGCGGTGCAGGAGTGTCAACGGAAAGCGGTATACCTGATTTCAGGTCAGCAGATACCGGAATATACAGTGAAAAAAATAATTATGAATATCCGCCGGAAGTTATACTCAGCCACACTTTTTTTATGGAGCATACTGAGAAGTTTTATGAGTTTTATAAAAGCAAAATGATTTATAAAGATGCAAAGGCAAATAACGCTCATAAAGCACTGGCAAGACTTGAGGAAGAGGGGAAGCTGAAAGCGGTGGTAACCCAGAATGTTGACGGGCTGCACCAAATGGCAGGATCTAAAAATGTTATTGAGCTTCACGGGACTATTCATAAAAATTACTGTCTTAACTGTTCTGAGGCTTTTGACTTAGACTATGTCTTAAACAGTCCTGAAATTGTTCCAAAATGCAATAAGTGTAACGGCATTATAAAGCCCTATGTGGTTTTGTATGAAGAGCCCCTTGACTCATATACAATTGAAGAAGCTGTAAAATACATAAAAAATGCCCAGATGCTTATTATAGGGGGGACTTCCCTGGCAGTTTATCCTGCTGCAGGTTTAGTTCAATATTACCGGGGGGATAAGCTGGTTCTTATAAATAAGTCTGCCACACCCTATGACAAGAATGCCAATTTAGTAATAAACGACAGTATAGGAAAAGTGTTGGGCAGTTTATTTGAAGATTAATACTGGCAATTATATTTTTTTAGTATATAATTATCTTATAGTATATAATTATCTTATAGTATATTAATTATCTTATAGTAATAGTATATAATTATTTTAGAATTATTTACACCTTATAGATGAATGGGGAAATAGAAAGTGTTTGAAAATATAAAGACAGTTGACGGACATGTACATACCTTTTCTTCTGACGAAATAGCGAAGAAAATAATAAAATCTTTTAATAAGGTATATTCAATTGATTTTAATGTTCCGGGGGAAGGGACTATAGAAGATTTAATCCAGGGGATGAATTTAACGGGGATTGATTATTCTGTAATGGCAAATTTTGCGCCACCTAAAATTCTTGACTCCAATAATATGTGGACTATAGAAATGTCTAAATTAAACCAATGCCTTATTCCGCTGGTGAGCTTTCACCCGGATATGGGTGAGGACATACTTCCCCTGTTAGAGAAGTATATAAGTGAAGGAGCAAAAGGTATTAAATTTCATAATATGGCTCAAGGGTTTATGCCTACACACCCTGCACTAGAGCCTCTTTATGATTATTGCAACCAGATTGCTTTTCCCATTGAGTTTCACTGTGGGAGAGTTTCAAATGCAAGGCTCAATGAGTTTTCAGATGTTGAATGCATAATCCCGGTAATTGACAAATACCAGGATATACCTATAATACTCACCCATATGGCTGATGGGAATATAGATGATGTAATAAAGCTTTCAAAAGAGTACGAAAATTTGTATTTTGACACATCAATTGTTATAAGCGGCTACCCTGACATATTAGAGACAAATGAGCCCAGCTGGCTTGATGATGATGTGGTTGTTGATGTGATAAACACTATAGGTGCAGAAAGGCTGCTCTTTGGTTCAGACTATCCCTGGGGAAGCCCTAGTCACGATTTTGACAGAATTGCCAATTTAGATTTAAATTATAAAGAAAAAAGCCTTATACTAGGCGGGAATGCAATAAGGATATTTGGGATTTCAGCCTGATAATTAATTTATCTATTTTTTTATTTATAAAAGAATTCAGGAGGTTAATTAGGAGGTCAATATGAAGGAGTTAATAAAAAAAACAGTGGGAGATTTACTGGACGGGATGGCAGAGAAGTATCCTGACCATGAAGCGGTGGTTTACACAGACCATAATTTTAGGAAAACATATTCACAGTTTAGGGATATATGCAACCAGGTGGCAAAAGGGCTTATGGCAATGGGGGTAAAAAAAGGCGACCATGTAGCCGTGTGGGCAACAAATTATCCTGAATGGCTTATTTCCATATTTGCCACTGCCAAAATAGGTGCTGTACTTGTTACGGTAAATACAAACTATAAAAACTTTGAAGTAGAATACCTTCTCAGACAGTCGGACTCAACTACATTGATTCTTATAGATGGTTATAAGGATGCAGATTATGTGGGAATAATTAATGAGCTGTGTCCTGAGCTTAAAGATTCTGAACCGGGGAAGCTTGATTCTCCTAATCTTCCAATGCTTAAAAATGTAATATACATTGGAGATAAAGAACACCCGGGGATGCTTAATTGGAACAAACTGTATGAACTGGCAGAGACAATATCAGATGAAGAATTAGAAGCCGCACAGGCAGATATTGATGTGCATGATGTTGTTAATATGCAGTATACATCAGGAACCACAGGATTCCCTAAAGGTGTAATGCTGACCCATTTCAATATTGTCAATAATGGAAAAAGCATAGGTGACTGTATGAATCTTACCCACGAGGACAGGCTGTGTATACCGGTGCCGTTTTTCCACTGCTTTGGACTGGTGCTTGGGATAATGGCATGTGTTACCCACGGTACTACAATAGTGGCTCTTGACCACTTCCATCCCGTAAGGGTAATGGAAGCCCTTCAAAATGAAGAGTGTACAGGGGTACACGGCGTTCCTACAATGTTTATTTCCATGCTGGAGCATCCGGATTTTAAAAAGTTTAAATTCCCTAGACTAAGAACCGGTATCATGGCAGGTTCCCCTTGCCCTGTAAAGGTTATGAAACAGGTGGTTGAAGAGATGGGAGCCAGTGAAATAACCATTGCCTACGGTCTTACAGAAGCTTCACCCGTTTGTACCCAGACAAGGGTTGATGACAGTATAGAAAGAAGGGTTTCAACTGTTGGAAGACCTTTGCCTTTTATTGAAGTAAAAATAGTGGATCCTGAAACTAAAGAAGATTTGCCACCTAATACACAGGGTGAGTTGGTTGTAAGGGGCTACAATGTTATGAAGGGCTATTATAAAATGCCGGAGGCAACGGCAAATGCCATAGATGAGGATGGATGGCTTCACACAGGGGATTTGGCAGTTATGGACGAAGAAGGCTATTTCAAAATTACCGGTCGTGCTAAAGACATGATAATAAGAGGCGGTGAAAATATCTATCCTAAGGAAATTGAGGAGTTTCTCTATACCCACCCTGCTGTAAAAGATGTACAGGTTATAGGTGTGCCCAGCAAAAAGTATGGGGAAGAGGTAATGGCGTATATTATATTGAAGGACGGTAAAACAGCTACTGAAGATGAGATTAAGGAATTTGTTAAAGATAATATGGCAAGGCATAAGGTTCCTTCTTATGTGAGATTTATAGATGAGTATCCAATAACTGCCAGCGGAAAGATTCAGAAGTATAAGTTAAGGGAAATGGCAATTGAAGAGCTTAAGCTTCATGATGAGGCAAATATAGAAACAGCGTAAATGGTTTAAAAATTAAAGAAACGGAGGGATAGCATTGAAAGTATCATTTTCCACCCTTGGATGTCCTGAATGGAGTTGGGCAGAAATAACGGCAATGGCAAAGGATTTGGGTTTTAACGGCATAGAGATACGGGGAGTGGGGAAAGAGCTTTATGCCCCGAAAATCAAGGAGTTTTTGCCGGAAAATATAGAGGGGACAAAGAAAAAGCTAGAAGAGATGGGTTTGAGTATACCATGCTTTACTTCTTCCAGCTGCTTATTTGATGAGTCAAATATTGAGACCAATATGGAGGAAGCAAAGGAATATATTGATACAGCTTCTGCAATTGGTACAAAATACGTGCGTGTACTAGGGGATGGGCAGGCTGAGCCAAAAGAGGATATTTCCCTAGACTTTTTGGCAGATTCCCTTATAAAGCTTGCAGATTATGCAAAAGAGAAGAATGTTATTGTATTGGTTGAAACCAACGGAGTGCTTTCAGATTCTTTGAAAATGTCAGAACTTATGAAAAAAGTCAGCAGTGCCAATATAGCAGTACTGTGGGATGTACACCATCCTTACCGTTTTATGAATGAACCTGTTGAAGAAACTTATTCAAGGCTGAAGGATTTTATTAAACATGTGCACATAAAAGACTCTGTCATGGAAGAGGGAGCGGTGAAATATAAAATGACAGGTCATGGGGATGTTCCTGTAAAAGAAGCTATTAAGCTTCTTATGGAAAATAATTTTGAAGGATACATCTCCTATGAATGGGTAAAGCGCTGGTGTGATGAATTAGAAGACCCAGGAGTGGCTTTTTCCCAGTTTATAAATTATATTAAAGGCATAATTAGATAGAAAAAATCAGGGGCTATGTTTCACAGCCCCTGATTTTAAATTTATCCTGATTTTTTTAAACTTATTTACTATCCTGTTCCCTTATTTCAACCCTTCGTATCTTTCCGCTTATAGTTTTAGGAAGTTCATCTACAAATTCAATTATTCGTGGGTATTTGTATGGTGCTGTTACTGTTTTTACATGTTCCTGAAGCTCTTTAGCCAGGTCATCACCTGCTGTATAGCCTTTTGCCAGCACCACTGTGGCTTTAACAATCTGGCCTCTTATGGGGTCAGGTACTGCTGTTATGGCGCATTCAAGGACAGCCGGGTGTTCTAAAAGAGCACTTTCCACTTCAAAAGGCCCGATTCTGTAGCCGGAGCTTTTTATAACATCATCGGCTCTTCCAACAAACCAAAAATACCCGTCTTCATCACGCCATGCCATATCGCCGGTGTAGTAAATCCCGTTGTTCCAGACCTTTTTTGTAAGCTCTTCATCCCGATAGTAGCCGTTAAACATACCAGGAGGTATTCTCTTGTCTGTGCGTATTACTATCTGTCCTTCCTCGCCCACATCACAGGAATTTCCGTTTTCATCAACTATATCTATGTCGTATCCAGGTGAAGGCTTACCCATTGAACCCGGTTTAGGATCCATCCAGGAGTAAGTGGCAAGGGCAACGGTACATTCAGTTTGACCATAACCTTCCATTAGTTTTAATCCTGTAGCTTTATAGAACTGATTGTAAACTTCAGGGTTTAGGGGTTCCCCTGCAACTACACAGTATTTAAGTTTACTGAAATCATATTTGGTCAAATCTTCTTTTATAAAGAACCTATATATTGTAGGTGGTGCACAGAAAGTTGTAACACCGTATTTAACTATGACTTCTAAAAGCTCCTTTGGGACAAATTTATCGTAGTCATAGACAAAAACAGCACTTCCTGCAGTCCACTGACCGTATATTTTACCCCATACGGCTTTAGCCCATCCTGTGTCAGCCACAGTAAGGTGCAAGCCATCTTCCTGTACATTCTGCCAGTACTTTGCAGTTAGAATATGTCCTAAAGGATAAGTAAAATCATGCTGTACCATTTTAGGCATACCTGTTGTCCCGGAAGTAAAATAAATTAAAGAGGTATCGCTGTTTTTTGTTGCTTCCTCCCCGGTTGGTCTTACAAAATTTTCATCAGCTTTTTCCAGTTCGGAATTAAAATCGTACCAGCCTTCACGGCTGCCTCCAACCAGTGCTTTAAATTTTAATGTTGGTGATTCTTTTTGTGCATCTTCAACATGCTTTATAACATCTTCTTCATTGACAGTGACTATCATCTTGATATCAGCAGCATTGTTTCTGTAGACAATGTCTTTGGCGGTAAGAAGGTGTGTGGCAGGTATGCAGACAGCCCCTAATTTGTGGAGGGCAAGTATGCAGAACCAGAATTCATACCTTCTTTTTAAAATAAGCATTACAGGATCGCCTTTTTTAATTCCCACACTTTTAAAGAAGTTTGCCGCCTTGTCGCTGTAGTATTTTAGCTGACCAAATGTAAAAACGGCTTCCTCCCCTTTATCATTGCACCAGACTATTGCCACTTTATCAGGTGTGGTGCGTGCAATTTCGTCCACCACATCGTAAGCAAAGTTAAAATTGTCCGGTACGCGAACTTCAAAGGATTTGATAAATTCATCATAAGAATTAAAATTAACCTGTGAAACATATTTACTTAACATCTATTTAAACCTCTCTTCTATAAAATTATTGCAAGAAATTTGGCAGTTTTGCCATTTAAAGCTTTCATGGCATGTTTGTTTCCTGAATCAAAATATATTGAATCCCCTTCATTGAGGATTATTTCATGATTATTTATGAAGATTTTAACAGTACCCTCTAATATATAGTTAAACTCCTGTCCTGCATGGGAATTATAGTTTACAGGGGTTTCTTCCGTGTCAGGGGTTACTGTTACTAAAAAAGGTTCTGCCTTTTTGTTGGCAAAATTGTAGGCAAGGCTTTGATAGTCGTATTCTTTTCTTCTCTCTACTTTAAGGCCTTTTCCATTTCTCACAACTAGGTAATTGTGGAGCCTTGGGCTTTCTCCTGTCAAAAGAGCCGAAAGCTCAACATTGAACCTGTTTGCAATGCTGAAAAGAACACTTACCGGTATGTCTTCATTGCCGCTTTCATACTTTCTAAGGTCCTCTGCAGATATACCAATGTCATTTGCAAGAGTTTCAACAGACACCTCAGCAAGTTCCCTAAGGGTTTTTATCCTTTCTGCCATTTGCTTTAGTTGTTCAGACATATCTTCACATCCTTTAAAATTAATTTGAATTACTAAGGGCATTTTAAATACATCTATTGCTTTTATTATATTCTAGCAAAGATGAATTATATTTTCCACATATTATTTTAACTTTTTAACCTTAAAAAACAAAAAGACTTTTAGCAGTTTTATTAATATTTTATAACATATGGTATTGACATAGTAGAAAAGACATATAAAATATGATAAAATTAGTGGATATGAAGTTAGTACTAAATATTAAGTTATAAAGACTTTAGGAAGATAAGAGGAGTTTGGTATGACGGAAAAAATAAAAAAATATAATAAAAACTCAAATTATTCTTATGCTTTAGGGGCATTTCCCACTTTTGAATTGATTAAATCCAAGCCTGATGCATTATTTAAAGTTATAGTAAGCACAAGTTTTGTTGATAATGACAACTATTTAAAAATACTTGAATACTGTAAAAATCTTAATGTTGAAGTACAGGTTAATGATAAGCTGATAAACCGTTTAAGTCCTAAGGACAATTGCTATGTCATAGGACTGTTTAAAAAGTATACTTCAAGCCTTGATGAAAATAAGTCCCATGTTGTGCTGGTAAATCCAGGAAATATGGGAAATCTAGGGACTATTATAAGAACCATTTTAGGCTTTGAAATAGATAATTTAGCAATTATAAGCCCTGGTGTTGATATTTATGACCCAAAGGTGGTAAGGGCTTCAATGGGGGCGGTGTTTAATGTTAATTTCCAATACTTTGATTCCTTTGAAGACTATTTAAACTTTTTTAAGCATCATGAGGTATTTACATTTATGTTAGACGGCAAGTACAGTTTGCAGGATTTTAACGGGTATGGTAAACCGTTATATTCTCTGGTTTTTGGAAATGAATCATCGGGTTTAGGTGATGAATTTCAAAATTATGGTAAAAGCATAAGGATAAATCATTCTGAAAAAATAGACTCACTAAACTTGCCTGTATCAATAGGAATTGCACTGTATCAGTTTTCTAAAGACAAATTTTGCGGTTGCAAAGAAAAATAAAGCTGCTTTATTTTTATAAAGCTGCCTACGCTTACAGCTTATACTTGTAGCTAATGCCAGCTGCCTATGCGCTTATGTTTGTAGCTGATACCTGCTGTTTATACTTGCAGCTTATGGCTTATAGCTAATGTCTGCTGCTTATACTTGCAGGTGTTTTTTACAAGGGGCTTACTACTGGGAAGACGCGTCAGATAAATCTTCTTCCACAATTTCTTTTAAAAGTAGCCTTTCTTTATATTTCCCTAATTGATTTGCCCTTTTTGCCCGGACTTTTTCAAATTTACTGAGGGATACACCTTTATAGTCTAAAATAGCGTACAGTACTTCAACGATGTCTGCAATTTTTTCTACGCTTCTTTCATCTTCATATCCTGTTGTTTCTTCCCTTAATTTCATGTTTAAGTAAAAAATCATATCAGTTTCCCTTACTTTTTCAATTATTGCTTTTTTGCCGCTTTTCTCTATGTATTTAGGCATTTTGTCCCTGATAAGGGTATTGGAAAGTGAACTGTAATTTGGTGACCTCATGAAACAACCCCCCCTAAAAATAATATTGTTTACCTATTATAATAATACCATTAATTGTACTAAATTACAAAGTAATTTTTACAAGATAGTATAAAAGATAGTATACAAGATAGTATACAGCGAGTATACAATATAGTATTTAAGACAGCATACAACATAGCATAAAGTAGCTTATACAACATAATATAAAGGAGTTTATACAGCATGGTATATAGGATAATATAAAGTAATTTATGCAACATAATATATTGATGAAGGAAAGAAATGTGTTAATATATATAGAGTGGAATATATAGGCTATTTAAAAGGAGTTTAGTATATGCCGGAAGATACATTTGTAAAAGTAAAAAATTTAAAAAAGAGTTATGGAAATGTGGAGGCACTGAAAGGAATAAGTTTTGAAATAAAAAGAGGCGAGATATTAGGCATTGTAGGACCTAACGGAGCCGGAAAATCAACTTTTTTTTCTATTTTAGCCACTATATCAAAAGCCAATAGCGGAGATATTATTGTAGACGGGAAGAGCATAACAAAAGATAAGCAGTATATAAAAAAAAACATAGGGTATGTGCCTCAGGAAATTGCCCTGTATTATAGTTTGAGCGGTTGGGATAATTTGAATTTCTGGGCAGGTATTTACGGGCTTTCCGGAAAGGAAAAGAGAGTGGCTGTGGAAAATGCCATATCTGATATGAATCTTCAAGATGTTATAAAAAGAAGGGTTGATACATATTCAGGAGGCATGAAAAGAAGGCTTAACATTGCCATAGGTCTTCTCCACAATCCTATGCTAATTATTATGGACGAGCCGTTGGTTGGGGTTGATATTATTTCCAAAAGAAAAATAATGGACAAAATCCTGAAACTAAAATTAGAAGGAAGGGCCATTGTGTTTTCCAGCCATAGTACTGATGAGGTTGAAAAGCTGTGTGACCGTATTGTTCTTTTAGAAGAGGGAAGAGTGAAGACATGCGGCAAGTTGGATGATATATTGAAGGAATACAATAAAGATTCTTTGGAAGATATCTTTATTTAATAATAGTAATGGTAAAGAGTGGTGCTGCTATGTGAAGGTTTTTATTAATATTTTGATTAATGATATTAAACTGGTGCTTTCTGACTGGAAAATGCTTGTTATAATTTTTGCAATGCCTGTTTTACTTATACTGTATTTTTCATATGCAGTTTATCCTGTTTTAAAAGAAGACACTGTTGTACAGCCTGTTTCAGTGGCTGTGGTGGATAAAGACAATACCATAGAATCAAGGATATTAATAAGCCAGCTTGAGGAAATTGAGCTAATCGGCAAAATACACAGAGTATCAGAGGAAGAGTCACTTTCTTTAATTGATGAAAACAAAATTGCAGCGGCAATTATAATCCCTGAAGGGTTTGTCTCCAGCGTTGTTTCAGGGGATAATAAAAGCATTTCCATTTTAGGAAATGTAGAGAAGGAGCAGCAGGCTATGATTATAAAAACCCTTATAACAGGTGCCGCAAATATTGTTTCATCAGGTCAGGCGGTGCTGTATTCCTATTATAAATTTGTAAATGAAACGGGAGTGGCAAGGGATGAGCTAAACAGGGAGTTTGATACCCTTACACAGGATATAATAATGAAGTCTTTAGACAGAAACAGTGTTGTTTCTGAAATTAAGACATATCCTGGGGATAATTTGACGGCTACAGAATATTATACTGCTTCTCTTTTGGCTCTTTTCCTGCTTTTTTCAGCTGTGCCTGTATCCAGGTTTCTTTTGACGGAAAGAATATGGGGTATAAGGTCAAGGCTTGCCACAACCAATGCAGGAGGAGTAAGGATATTGACATCAAAACTCATTGTGTCCCTGCTTATATCTATATTTCAAATGAGCCTGATAATTTTTATAACTTCAAAAATATTTAAAAACTATTGGGGAGCAGGTTTTTTTATAATTTCTGCTGTTTTTATTTCCGGTGTTTTTGCCGTTTCATGCTGGTCTTTGTTTGTTTTGGTTGTATCCCGTGACCAGCGGCAGTTTGAGATTATACGCAGTATGGGTATTTTGCTTATGGCGTTAATCGGCGGGAGCATTTATCCTATTGCCAAAATGCCGGATAAAATAAGGGTTTTAAGCACCTTTACAATAAACAGGTGGATTCAGGAAGGCTTTATGAAAGTATTTTCCGGGGAAAGGTACCCGGATGTATCTTATGAGATTATGTGCTTGGTGATGATAGGAGCCGTTTTTGCAGTATCTTCAGCTGTAATTTATAAAATTAAGAAGGCAGGATAGTTAAGAAGACAGGGTAGTGCATGAAAGGCGGGGTAGTATATGAGACGGTTTTTTCTATGTGTATCTACATATATGAAATTAATATTTAAAAATGTATATTTCACTGTTATAGCTATAATTTTTCCTGTACTAATAGGGGGAATATACGGCTATACCGCATATAAAGGTGATGCCTCAGTTATAAGAACTGCTTTTGTAGACAATGACAATACAAATCTTTCTTTGGAACTGTATGAGAGAATTAAAAAAAAGGAAGGGTTGGAGGTTTTTGAAACATCCCTTGAAGAGGGAAAAATAATGTTAGAGGCAGGGAAGGTGGAAGCTGTATTTGTGTTAAAAGAAGGGTTTGAAGAAAGCCTTTATAATTTGGATACAGATTCTTTAGTTGAAATTTATATACTTCCGTCCTCATTTTCAGGAGCTTTTTTATCAGAGATTATATCCTCTGAAATAATGGTTATAAATTCTAAATTATTGTCAAATGCACTTATAACTGAGAAGTTTGAAGAGCTTAATTTTTATAAAGAGAGGCTGGCGGAAAGAATAAATGAATACTATATAAAGCTTACAGAAGAAGAGCCCTTGATGCAGGTTGAATATGAAATTGTAAATGCTTCCCATACTTTTGAGGAATCAAAAAAATTAATTGATTCACAAAAGTATATGGTATATGGCGGGCTTCTTATGTTTATAATGTTTTTCCTGATGTTTGGGAGCAGTTGGATAATTGAAGAGAAGGAAAGCGGGGTTTTAAAAAGATTTAAAACCATGGAAAAGGGTTTTATTATTTCTTTTTGGGCAAGGTTTTTTTGCCTTGTAATTTCCGGTGTATTTCAGGCGGCTGTTTTTGTAGTTATAAATGCCTTTTTTGGGACAATTGTATTTAATGAACCAAGAATATTTTTGGCACTGCTTATATTTATTGTAACCGCTTCATCTATGGCGGTATTTTTTGCCTCGGTATTTAAAACAGCCACCCGGCTTAATGCTTTTACACCCGTTTTTGTACTGCTTACAAGTTTTGCAGGAAGCTGCTTTGTGGATATATCTCTTTTATCAGATACTTTTGAGAAGGTTTCACTTTTAACTCCCCAGGGGATAACCCTTAAAGCATTAAATGAAATATTTATAGACAGAAACAGTTTGGAGTGGTTTAGGTATTCCGGAATTCTTATACCTTTATCCATGCTGCTTCTGTCTGTTTCTTATCCAAGGCTAAAAGCACTGTCAAAGTAATTTTTGCTGACAAAATAATTATTTAATTATTGAAACAGTTTTATAAGTTCTTCATTGTTTTGTAAAAACTTTATAACAGATTCTTCTATTTCTTTTTTAAGCTGTGATATTTCCTCTTCACTTGCATTGGTGATGTCAATTGAGTTTTCAGGGTTAAATGAAGGGAAATCAAATTCCACGTCAAGGGTGTTTTTGGTTTTACTGCTAAAACCAACACCAAGGGATGTTTTATCCAGGAGCATATTTTCAGGAATATCTAGATTTATGCTGAAATCTACATCCTTTCCAAACTGTTTTTCTTTGGGTTTTTCCCATGTATTCACTGTCAAACTGCCGTCGGCATTTACAGAAAACATCATAGGAACCCCAATGCTTATTTTATAGTCGTGTGAGCTTTCTTTAGAATTTGATTTAGCATTGGATATAACGTTGTAGTCAGCATCCAGTTTAAATATTTTTGTAGAGATGCCTCCTGTTCCGGCTGCTATGCTAAAGTGTTTTTTACCTGACTCAGTTCCCCTGTCAATATTTCCATCTAAGGTGTACTCAAAAATTACATTGCTAACACTGCTAGAGTCGCCACTAAAACCAAATTCTATTTCTAAATTTTTAATGTTTTTATTTTTATATTCTGATACACCTTTAAAGTCCACACTTAAGTTAAGCGTATTATCTGATGCGGGGGTTTTAAACTTTGTATCAATTGTTCTTCCCACTATTTCTTTTTTGTTTATATATATACTCATGTTTATGCCATCGGGAAGCTCGAAATTATCAAAAGCTTTTTCCAGTTTGGCTTTTATTTCATTTATTCCTTTTTTAAATTTTTCTTTTGTAAAATCAGCTTCAATGTCTTGAATATCACCTAATTCATCTGAGTATTCAGTATTTTTAAGAAACTCATAAATATTTTTTATATTTTCTTTGGTTAATTCATAAACTGCATCACTTTCAGCCGTTGCATCCATTATGTTTGCTACAAGACGCTGTAAATCTGATTTTTCAAATTTAATGGTTAATTTGCTGCATTTTAAATCAAATTCCCCGACCTTGAATGGGACGTTTTTCTCTAAAGAAACCTGTTCTTTGTTAATTGATTCATTTAGTACTTTTTTATAATTTTTCTTGACCCGATCTGAATTCTTTTCATCAAAAGACAGTGATTTCAGTATACCTTTAGGGGTTATTACATTAGCTGCAGGGGAAAGTTTATTATACAGATTCTTAAGATCTGAATCTTTTATAGCGTCTTCGGGCTTGCTTAAATCTGCGACTATGTACTTATCAAAAACCACAGGAATTGAAAGGGCAAAAATGTCGTTTTCAAAAGCCGCAATAAAATCAATAAGTTTTGTATTGTTGATTAAAACATCTATACCTGTAATTTTTTGATTTTTCTCCGGATTTGACTTTTCATTTATTACAAGTTTTGAATTATCTAAAAGTTCTGTAATTGAAGTTAAATCAATACTTCCACCAATAGGTATATTTATCTTTGAAGTGTCTAAATCAATACTTAAAGAGTATTCTCTTTCTGTTTCATGGGAGTGTTCAGATAATTTTTTAATGTTTCCTAAAAAAGCCCCTTCTTCTTTTAAGTTTTCAATTATTTTTTTGGCATATCTCCCTTCGGTACTTAAATAAACCTGCTTTGGAGATTTAAAAGCATTTGAAGTAAAAGCTAATACCGTAAGTGCTGCCGCAACAATAAACACTATTATGCCGCCAAAAAGCACCACTTTTTTCGAACCACTTTTATTAGACATAAATATTCCTCCATATCTTCTATATTAAGTATATTTATTGAAGAACTTACGGCTTTAAATTATATTATTAAATTATATTATATAGAATAATATTCTGTCAATATAAAAAAGCAGTAAATGTATTTTAAAAAATTTTCTATATGTCTTTAATAATTGATGATAAAGTAGTAAAATAGTATTGAATGTTTTTTTTTTATCAATCTTTTATCAAGATAAAAGATTTGTAATTTATAGGATAAAATATTGAAAGGAGAAATATATATGAAAAGCACAGAGTTTAAAGATCTAATTCTATTTATCACAGGTCCTACTTACATAAGACCGGAGATACGAAAAGCAGGTACTTATTGTGAATTTGGACACCGTGATAAGGTGGCAAAGGTTAAAATTGAATCAATCTTAACAAACTTAAGAAAACTAGCCGGAGTTAGTGAAGACTATGAAGTATGCCTGATTTCCGGAAGCGGTACATTTGCTATGGAAGCGTCCATCCGCTCACTGGCAAAGGATGATGAAAATATCCTCAATGTATCAGTAGGTGCTTTTGGGGATCTTTACAACAAAATTGCAGTTGCTAATAAAAGGAATGTTGATTTGTTAAAATTTAAACCAGGAAAAGCTATAGACTTAGATGTACTGGAAGAAAAGCTTAAATCCAAAAAATATGATGTTGTTACATTTACTCATAATGAGACTTCTACAGGTGTTACAAATGACATGGTGGAAGTATGTAAGCTTATACAAAAGTATGGTGCAATGACTCTTGTAGATGGTGTTAGTATCTTTGGGGGAGTGAAAGTTCCTTTTGAAGAAGCAAAACCATCAATTTATGTAACCAGCACACAAAAATGCTTAGGACTTCCTGCTGGTTTTGGAATTATTTTTGTGCACAAAGATGCATTAGAAAAGGCTAAGACAGTTGAAAACAGGGGATATGTGACAGACCTTGTATCTATAGCTGCAAGTGCTCAAAAATCCCAGACTGTAACAACTCCAAACTGTACATTAATTAACCAGATGGAAGAGCAGCTTAAATATATAGTGGAAGAAGAAGGAATTGAAAACAGGTTTAAGCGCCATGAAGAAATGCAGAAAATGGTGGCTGACTGGCTGGAGAATTCATTAAGTGATGATTTTAAATTCTTCTCACAAGAGGGCTACCGTTCAGCGGTGGTTTCTGCTATAGAAATTCCTAAATATGTTGACAGAATGGCGATTAAGGAAAGTATGAGAGAAAGAGGCTACTTGTTTGACCCAGGCTATGGCGGATTAAATAAAAAGCTAGAAGAAAGCGGGGAAAACTTAAACATCAGGATAGGTCATATGGGAGACATAACTCCTGAAATGCTTACAAAATATTTAGAAGAGCTGGAAATTGAAATTAAAAAATTCAAACCATAAGACAAAGCAAAAACCATAAGCTAATTTAAAAAAACAATTTAAAACATAAGCTGAATTTCATTTGATAAATTTAATTTTATTTAATAAATCTGGAAATAATAAATCCGGAAATAAGTCAATAAATCCGGAATAAGTCCAGTAAAAGAAAACGCCGGTTATGTTAAAAGCTTTTGCTAAAACAGGGCCGGTGTTTTTTTTAATTAAATAAATTAGCCTTTAAAGAAAATGAAAAAAATGATAATATAATAGTAAGCGGATATTTGGAGTGTTTTTTGTGGGGAGGAAAGAAAATGAAAAGTAATAAATGCAGTATAAGCAGGTTTTTTTGTGAAATTGAAAAATAGTTTGTGGGGGAGGAATGTTTAGCCAGCCCCACAAACTAGTAGCTATGTAGCTGATTGATGATTGTGTTTTAAAGTTTATTCGTTAGCAAAACCACCTACACCATATCCGCCACAACCAAATAGCGGAAGCAATATTATAATAAGAATTATTATAAAGAATATTGCCAACGGTCCAGCAAATAATCCACCTGAACTTGCTGCAGCAACAGCTCCTGCTCTTTCGTCATATGACATAGCAACAACTCCTTTCAAGTGACTTATAAGTTTTATAGTATATAGTATTAAAAAGAGATAAAAAATGTTACAATTATTAAGCTGTATTTTTTAAAAATAATGTTTGCTTTCAATTATTTATTTCCAACAAGTTTATTTAAGGGGGTGAGATGGTTAATTTTGAAAACCGGGATATATAAATAAAGCAAGTTTTAATATAGCAAGTTTTGCTTATAAGCTTGTTTTATGAAATTCAACCAGAAAAAAGAATTTAAAGGGGAGAGTGAATTTTAATGGTAAAAAAGTTTAGAAGGCAAGCAAAAGTCCAGATTTTCCTTTTGGTTTTTTGCTTGTTGGCCTCTATAATGGCGTCACCGCTAGCAGTATATTCCATTCCTATTGATCCGGAGTATAACTTTGCGGCGGGTTTACAAATGGTTCTGTACTTCTACAATGCTAACATGTGTGGACCGGTAACAGGGGACAGATTGCCCTGGAGAGGACATTGTCATATGGAAGACGCAGAAGTGCCTCTAATTCCTATGACAGAAGATTATTGGGGTACAAATATGTCTCAGGAATTTATTGATAAATACAGGGACATATTAGACCCGGATGGAGACGGTACCATTGATTTAAGTGGAGGGTACCACGACGCAGGAGACCACGTTAAGTTTGGACTGCCAGGATCATTTTCAGGTTCTACAGTGGGATGGGGATTTTATGAGTTCAGGGATGCTTTTGAAGCTACAGGCACAGCTGAACATGCAAAGGAAGTATTAAGATGGTTTAACGATTATTACCTTAAAGTTACCTACAGGGATGAAAATGGTGATGTAATAGCTTATTGTTATCAAGTGGGAGAAGGTAATATAGACCATAACTTCTGGAATCCTCCGGAGCTGCAGCACTCAAAGGTTTTATTGGATTTTTCAAGACCTGCATACTTTGCTACAGCTGAGACACCGGCTAGTGACCAGGCAGCAGGTGCAGCAGCTTCCCTTGCAATAAACTATCTGAACTTTAAAGATGAAGATCCGGAGTATGCTGAAGAGTGCTTGGACACTGCAATAGCCCTTTATGATTTTGCTGTAAAATATAGAGGGCTTGGATATGACGGAGGTTTCTATACATCATCCTACGACTATGATGAAATGGCTTGGGCTGCTGTATGGCTACACATTGCAACCGGTGATTGGGATTATATTGAGGACATAGTAAAAACAGATGATGAAGGTTTTTACACTGGATATTTCCAAAGAATTATTGCACACCCAGGTGACAGATGGCAAAACATATGGGTACACTGTTGGGATACAGTTTGGGGCGGGGTTTTTGCAAAACTTGCTCCTATAACAAACACTGAAAGAGATTGGTATATTTTCAGATGGAATCTTGAATATTGGTCAGGAATACCCCATGAAGATCCTTCAGATACTACTTTCTTAGCTCAGAGCCCATCCGGCTACAGTGTGGTTAATGCTTATGGTTCTGCAAGGTACAACACAGCAGCACAGCTTTGTGCACTGGTTTATTCAAAAGAGACCGGGGACATGAGGTTTGCAGAGTGGTCAAAAGGACAAATGGAATACATAATGGGTAATAACCCTCTAAACAGAAGCTATATTGTGGGATATGGCGAAAACCACGCAAAGCATCCTCACCACCGTGCCGCTCATGGTTCCAGAACATTTAGTATGCTTGACCCGGAAGAACACCGCTTTACACTTTGGGGAGCTTTAGTGGGCGGACCTGACTTAGATGACTACCATGTGGATGAAACTACAGACTACGTATATAATGAGGTGGCTGTGGATTTTAACGCTGCAATTGTAGGAGCGATGGCGGGACTGTATACCTATTATGGTGAAGGACATTATCCTTTGGAGAATTTCCCACCGGAGCCTGATCCTGTTGTAGAGTTCTACTCAGAGGCAAAAGTGGAGCAGGAAAACAAAGAAAGAACACAGGTAACATTAAAATTGAACAATTATTCTGCTTATCCTCCAAGATTTGAAACAGAATTTAAAATGCGTTATTACTTTAACATTTCAGAGTTAATTGCTGCAGGACAGTCTATAGATGATGTTACCATAGAGGTATATTATGACGAAAACAAAGCCGGTTACGATGGACCTGCTGAATATAAGGGGCCATTTAAGTATGATGACGGAGGCACATATTACGTAGAAATTGACTGGACCGGACGTATTATATATGGTAAGCGTGAAGTACAATTTGCAATAATAGCTGCACAGGATTCAAACTACAATAGCAACTGGGATCCAACAAATGACTACAGTAGGGATGGATTGAATTTTGATGACTTTGTTATTACAGAAAAAGTTCCTCTTTATATAGGTGATGAGTTGGTATTTGGTGAAGAGCCTGAACCTGCTGTAGTTGATCCGACACCAACATCTGATCCGGATGATCCGGGAACTACACCATCAGATTCTTATTCATTAGAAGTTGAATACAAGAGTGGCTTAACAATAAGTGAAACCAACGATATCAGGGCAGCAATAAATATAAAGAATACCGGAAAAACACCTGTCAATCTTTCAGATCTTGTGGTACGTTACTGGTACACAAGAGATGGGGATCAGGAACAGAGATTTTCATCACCTTATGCCCATGTTGGAAGCAGCAATGTAAAAGGTGTAATAAAGACAATTGACGAGCCTGTAGAGCTGGCAGATACCTATTTAGAAATAAGCTTTACAGAGGATGCAGGTGTACTGGGTGCCGGTTCACAAACAGGTGAAATACAATTTAGTATAGAAAAAGTAGACTACGAAAAATATGATCAGTCAAATGACTATTCTTATTTAGAAGCAAAAGAATTTACAGAGAATCCGAACATCACAGTATATGTAAAATCAAAATTGGTATATGGAAATGAACCGGTTGAGGTTCCGGGAGGAGACATAATTTATGGTGATTTAAATGAAGACGGTATGATAGATTCAGTTGATGCAGCATTGCTTTCAAGGTATATACTAGAAATATCAGATGGTTTTCCGGCGCCTTTGGAAAGTGCAGATTTAAACGGGGATGGTGTAGTAGACTCCATTGATGCAGTAATTTTAGGTAGATATGTGTTGGAGATAATTACTTCATTCCCTGTAAACAAATGATTTAAGTAAAAAAGGCTGCTGTGCCAATGAGACGGTACAGCAGCCTTTTTTTAATCAAAAACTTAGCATTTCTTAGCTTCAATTTGCGTTTTTCCTCATAGGTACTGTAAAAACTGTCAGTGGTAAAATTTAATTGGTTCTTTCCAGGGTTAATTGAATTAAATGACAATATATGATAAAATAAATGAAAATTAAACAAAAGAAAAGAGGATTATATTCCATGGATGAATTTATTAAACAATTAGACCCAAACTTAGACTATATTAGTCATGAAATAAAAGATGGCAAATGCTATATAACAGTAACTTCCAATCGAAAAGAAGTAACATGCCCATTTTGTGGCTGGCCATCATCCAGAATACATTCCACATATAACAGAACCTTTCAGGACCTTCCAGTACAAGGTAATAAGGTATTTATTATTATACGTAACAGAAAATTTTTTTGTGATAATTCTGATTGTAATCATACTACCTTTGCAGAAAGGTTTGATTTTATCTCCTATAAAGCGAAGAAAACCCGCCGTCTTGAGGATGAAATTGTGCGACTATCAATAAATTGCAGTTCCATTACAGCATCAAAAATACTAAAGGAAAATGTTGTGGATATTGGTAAAAGTACAGTTTGTAATCTTTTAAAAAAAAGAAACACCGGTAATTGATAAAAAGACTATAACAGCTGTTTGTATTGATGATTTTGCTATTAAAAAGCGTAGAAGCTATGGAACAATTATGGTAGACATTTGCACACCCGGAAGCTTTACAAATAAGTGACCGTTTTCATTTGCTAAAGAATTTGACTTCCTATGTAACAGAGTATCTAAAAAAGAGATTAAAACCGCAAGTTTCAATACAATCTGTCAGTCAGGAAATTAAAGAGGTAGAAACAATAAAACAGGCGAATGAGAACAGAAAACTCACATTGAAAGAAAAATATGAAAAGATAAAACAACTTTCATTAGAAGGAAGATGTAAGACAGAAATTTGCCGAAGCTTAAATATGGATATACGAGCTTATGATAAATTAATAGCAATGACCCCTGAAGAAAGGGAAAAGTTGTTCCAGACAAAAAATATGATCATACATGAAGAAAAAGTAAAGCAAAAAATGGAACGTATAAATGAGGTGCGGGAGTTAAAGAGAATAGGTTTGAGTAATATAGAGATATCCAGACGTACCGGACTTGATAGAAAAACAGTTAGAAGATATCTTGATGAAAACTTTAATCCGGTTCATGCTTCCTATGGCAAAAAGAGAAATGGGAAACTGACACCATATATAAAAACGATTGACGAATACCTTGAGAGAGGAATGATGGGTTCATATATTGTGGAAAAGATACATGAAATGGGATATGATGGTTCGTCATCAACTGTGCGGCATTATATGACAGACTGGAAGAAACGGAGAAAAAAATATTACGATAGAAGTAGAGAAGATGGGACAAAAACAGAAATAATAAAAAGAGAAAATATATTTAAGCTATTGTACCACCCAATAGAAAAAGTAAAAATAATCAGTGAGAAACAATTTGAAATGATATGCAAAGAATATCCGTTTTTTGAAAAAATATATAAAATAACATGGGAATTTAAGGATATGCTAACTAATAAAAATATTGAAGCCTTCGATAAATGGATAGAGCGGGCTAAAAATCTAAACATACCGGAAATAAACAGTTTTATGAATGGAGTTGAACGAGATATGGAGGCTGTAAGGAATGCGATAAAATATGAATATAGTAATGGGCTTGTAGAAGGGTGTATTAATAAACTAAAGGTAATAAAACGAATTATGTATGGCCGTTGTAGTTTTGAGACATTAAAAACCAAAATTCTCCAGCTTGAAAAAATGAGGTTATTCAACTAACTATGGAAAGAACCAATTATTATTGACAACAACAGTAAAAACATATTGTCTATTTGTTTTCTTTCTACCTGACATCTAGGTTTCAATTCCTCATAGGTACTGTAAAAACAGCTGTGTTTATCGAGCGGTTACGGCAGACAGCGCCAGTTTCAATTCCTCATAGGTACTGTAAAAACTTATATAATATTGAGGTAGTCTTGCAAGTTATTGAAGTTTCAATTCCTCATAGGTACTGTAAAAACGTTATCCGATTGTTAACCTATTTGTCAATTTGGGTGTTTCAATTCCTCATAGGTACTGTAAAAACGGAAGGAGGAAAAACATGATTAATTTAGCTGAACAAGTTTCAATTCCTCATAGGTACTGTAAAAACAAATCACCCTATATGGTGAAATATTATCCCGCAGGCGTTTCAATTCCTCATAGGTACTGTAAAAACGGGGGGGATATGGCTACTTCCCCCCACTTTTATATATGTTTCAATTCCTCATAGGTACTGTAAAAACTGTAGGTGCTGCAAACGTTGGAGGTTTTTGTGGTTGTTTCAATTCCTCATAGGTACTGTAAAAACACTCTTGGTTTAATTAAGGTTCCGTCATCATAGGTAAGTTTCAATTCCTCATAGGTACTGTAAAAACTGGATGAAGTCCAAAATTGGTTTAATTCATTGGCGTCGTTTCAATTCCTCATAGGTACTGTAAAAACATTCGTCCCTGTGTTATAATTCAGAACGATGTAGGAAAGTTTCAATTCCTCATAGGTACTGTAAAAACAGATGCCATAAAAATAATCACAGCTTGGGCAACAAAGTTTCAATTCCTCATAGGTACTGTAAAAACGATTAATAAACTTACCACGAATACCAATGTTAAAATGTTTCAATTCCTCATAGGTACTGTAAAAACTCCTATTGTCTCCCTCTTATAATACCAGGCAATCTTTGTTTCAATTCCTCATAGGTACTGTAAAAACGATGTTGAAAAGCTTGCCCTCCATTGGGCAGGCATTGAGTTTCAATTCCTCATAGGTACTGTAAAAACTCATGACAAGTGGCAGTACCAGTTCGGCCAACTCATGTTTCAATTCCTCATAGGTACTGTAAAAACGGGTTTTTAAATGAAAATTAAATTTAGAGTATGGGAGTTTCAATTCCTCATAGGTACTGTAAAAACTCAGATAGGAAACACAGTGTTGGAGGTGTAAGTGTGGGTTTCAATTCCTCATAGGTACTGTAAAAACAATATATAAAATAGGCGAAAGTGAGTTGGCAGAGATAAGTTTCAATTCCTCATAGGTACTGTAAAAACTGTTAACGGAACAGTTATCACTAAGACAACAAAAACGTTTCAATTCCTCATAGGTACTGTAAAAACAATTAAGGAATTTAAAAAAAAAATAAGGAGGTATACAGTTTCAATTCCTCATAGGTACTGTAAAAACTAAAAGGCAGACAAATTAAAAATCAGATTTTAACTCGTTTCAATTCCTCATAGGTACTGTAAAAACTGGGTTCTATTGAGGCGAGGAAACTTATTAGGGAAATGTTTCAATTCCTCATAGGTACTGTAAAAACTTGATCCCGTTACATTTTCACCTGTGTTTCTGTCATGTTTCAATTCCTCATAGGTACTGTAAAAACGTTAAATCTATCATATTAAAACCTCCATAATTAAAGAGTTTCAATTCCTCATAGGTACTGTAAAAACTTATGCAAGGCTAAGAATTACAATTGATACTTTGGTGTTTCAATTCCTCATAGGTACTGTAAAAACCATGGAGCATACTGCAGATGTCTTGAAAAATGCTGAGTTTCAATTCCTCATAGGTACTGTAAAAACACGGTTTACGCATACTCAGCGATATTCAGGGTTACGGGTTTCAATTCCTCATAGGTACTGTAAAAACGCCAACACTTTTAAAACCCGGTGCCGAAAAAATTTGTTTCAATTCCTCATAGGTACTGTAAAAACTCCGGCGCCATTTTCGTCTTGCGGGCGTCTTCTGGAGTTTCAATTCCTCATAGGTACTGTAAAAACGATTATGTTGACCTACGAGGATTTGGCTGATATTTAGTTTCAATTCCTCATAGGTACTGTAAAAACTGGATATAGCAATAAATGTTAATGTTGGAATGTTGGTTTCAATTCCTCATAGGTACTGTAAAAACCGTTTTTTCTCAGTTAATATTCTGTTAGCTTCACTTAGTTTCAATTCCTCATAGGTACTGTAAAAACCGGTTAAGATGCCATTTTTGGCACTCAAATGGTATGTTGTTTCAATTCCTCATAGGTACTGTAAAAACTAGAAAACGATTAAATACAAAGGGGTGAGGCGATGAAGTTTCAATTCCTCATAGGTACTGTAAAAACTTTAAGTGTATAGATTTGACTTTACCAACAGAAGTGGAGTTTCAATTCCTCATAGGTACTGTAAAAACTTAGTATAGTGCTATATGCATTATACCTATTGTTTGGGTTTCAATTCCTCATAGGTACTGTAAAAACGTTTTTGTCTTTGTTGCCAGAACTTCCTGGATTTTCTGTTTCAATTCCTCATAGGTACTGTAAAAACGATGGTTGGAAATATCGGTGGGCGTACTGCTGTTGCGTTTCAATTCCTCATAGGTACTGTAAAAACCCATTTGCGTCTCTGACCACAGGCCGTATAAGGGAGGCGTTTCAATTCCTCATAGGTACTGTAAAAACACCTCCTTATATTTACTTTTTATTTTTATATGTAAGTTTCAATTCCTCATAGGTACTGTAAAAACTTTCCTTGAACCCGAAGGCCTTCCTGAACCACAGGAGTTTCAATTCCTCATAGGTACTGTAAAAACGAAAGGGAGAACTCTTTCATAGCCTTACCGAATGGAAGTTTCAATTCCTCATAGGTACTGTAAAAACTAATATAATGGTAATTAGTCGGTCTGGTATAATTGCAGTTTCAATTCCTCATAGGTACTGTAAAAACGCGGATATTTTCGGGAAAGATGCGGTGTTTGTGGAGATTGTTTCAATTCCTCATAGGTACTGTAAAAACATATAAACATTTACTTTATTGCTTTTTGCCCAAGCAGGTTTCAATTCCTCATAGGTACTGTAAAAACTAAAAAAAATGATAAAAGAATTAAAGCTAAAATATGAGTTTCAATTCCTCATAGGTACTGTAAAAACAGCATTCCTCAATCCTCCTTAACTTTTTATTGTTGTTGTTTCAATTCCTCATAGGTACTGTAAAAACATATAAACATTTACTTTATTGCTTTTTGCCCAAGCAGGTTTCAATTCCTCATAGGTACTGTAAAAACAAGGGAGAATATGTAAAATTACTTCAAAGCAATCTTAGTTTCAATTCCTCATAGGTACTGTAAAAACCGGTAGCTTTGTTGATCATACCCTTAGGCATGAAGTTGTTTCAATTCCTCATAGGTACTGTAAAAACTTGCACGTCCCAAGTTTTCGGACGTGTCGCAAAACCAAGTTTCAATTCCTCATAGGTACTGTAAAAACGTTCTCAATATTATCGAGACTGTAAACAATAGCGGGGGTTTCAATTCCTCATAGGTACTGTAAAAACTCGTATCATGTATTTAAGAAAAATGACGGAACTACGCTGTTTCAATTCCTCATAGGTACTGTAAAAACTCTGGTTTAATGATTTTCCTTACAGGTACTTATTTTCGTTTCAATTCCTCATAGGTACTGTAAAAACAAATAGTGGCGACATCTCAAGTTTTTACTAGGGTAGGTTTCAATTCCTCATAGGTACTGTAAAAACATGGACCTCCAGGAATGGTCATAGTTATGTCGGTTCAAGTTTCAATTCCTCATAGGTACTGTAAAAACATGGTATCAGTAAAAGTCATTTAAACAACTTATATATGTTTCAATTCCTCATAGGTACTGTAAAAACATTCAGAGGGAAATCGATATAATTAAAAGAGAAATCAAGTTTCAATTCCTCATAGGTACTGTAAAAACAGGAGAAGGAATAAAAGCTGTTCGTATGAGCTGGCTGTTTCAATTCCTCATAGGTACTGTAAAAACATGTATGTAACCATCGAGGAGGACGAGTTCGCGGAGTTTCAATTCCTCATAGGTACTGTAAAAACTAAGCGAAATCTCAATAAAGAAATTCATCCAGGTACGTTTCAATTCCTCATAGGTACTGTAAAAACCAGGTCTTATTATGACACTCTAGTCGATGAAGCGATGTTTCAATTCCTCATAGGTACTGTAAAAACTCGAATTTCCCTTTCAACTACTACATCCTGCTTACAGGTTTCAATTCCTCATAGGTACTGTAAAAACACGCAAACAAGGTAGGCGCGGATCTGATGATGCAAAGTTTCAATTCCTCATAGGTACTGTAAAAACTGGCCTAGATTAAGAAAGGCCTGCCACATTGCAGGAGTGTTTCAATTCCTCATAGGTACTGTAAAAACAAATAGAGGTATCTACAGAGGAAGTGGCTGTAGAGCGTTTCAATTCCTCATAGGTACTGTAAAAACTGTCGGTGAATTGTACACCTGCATCCACCGCATCATCACGTTTCAATTCCTCATAGGTACTGTAAAAACGTTACAACAAGTTTTGATAAAGCAATAGAACTTGCACGTTTCAATTCCTCATAGGTACTGTAAAAACATACATTAAAAGTAATAGTACACGTAAGCAACATAGGTTTCAATTCCTCATAGGTACTGTAAAAACTATATATATTGCCACAAGGGCAATACATAGCATGAGTTTCAATTCCTCATAGGTACTGTAAAAACTTTCTATTCCATATATTGACGAATCCGAAAAAACATGTTTCAATTCCTCATAGGTACTGTAAAAACTATACAGGACAAGGAAAAACAGTAGTTGTTGCTCAATCTGGTTTCAATTCCTCATAGGTACTGTAAAAACATATATGGACTTTCGCCTGATGCGGTTTATTGCCGTATGTTTCAATTCCTCATAGGTACTGTAAAAACTGCTTCTTTTTCATTATTGAAAATACCAACTACAAAAGTTTCAATTCCTCATAGGTACTGTAAAAACGATGCTATATGAGTTGAGGGAAAAATACAAGGGATTTTGTTTCAATTCCTCATAGGTACTGTAAAAACGTTGTAATAAAAAGTTACAAAACAATAACATTCTATGGTTTCAATTCCTCATAGGTACTGTAAAAACGATATACCAGTTTATTCAGGAAACGGATTCAGAGGAGTTTCAATTCCTCATAGGTACTGTAAAAACTAATTCAAGTTTTTTAAAAAAGACTGATTAGAGGCTGTTTCAATTCCTCATAGGTACTGTAAAAACCTATATGTTGTGATTATACTGAGTATAGCAATTTAGAAGTTTCAATTCCTCATAGGTACTGTAAAAACAGTTCTAGTGAGAATAAAGGAGCTAGGAGGATTCCAAGTTTCAATTCCTCATAGGTACTGTAAAAACTATATAGTAAATATAATTAATGGAGGGATTGTAAATGCGTTTCAATTCCTCATAGGTACTGTAAAAACTGTCAATACCAAGCTCACCGCGGATTGCCAAAATAGGTTTCAATTCCTCATAGGTACTGTAAAAACAAAGTGATATAAAATTATAAAATTAATATTGACAACAGTTTCAATTCCTCATAGGTACTGTAAAAACTAATAGGAATAGTGGTGCTTTGGAATATTTGCACCAGTTTCAATTCCTCATAGGTACTGTAAAAACGGACCGGAAAGGGCGCGCCGGGGGCGGAAGAAAAAGTTTCAATTCCTCATAGGTACTGTAAAAACCATTTTTAGGGCTGCCTAGTCCATCTATAGTAAGAAGTTTCAATTCCTCATAGGTACTGTAAAAACTAAATAAACGGGAGTGAACGATATGAAACAACGAATTGGTTTCAATTCCTCATAGGTACTGTAAAAACTTGGTCTAGTATTCCATTCCTGCTTTATTCCTGTATTGGTTTCAATTCCTCATAGGTACTGTAAAAACCACCTGAAAGGGTGACCACATCCTTTGACCTTTGCTGTTTCAATTCCTCATAGGTACTGTAAAAACACCAGAAGAAGCAAGAGCGGTTTTACCTAACAGCTGTTTCAATTCCTCATAGGTACTGTAAAAACTACATCTATAGAAGTTTTAATTGACGACGCCACCGGAGTTTCAATTCCTCATAGGTACTGTAAAAACATGCTATGAAGTTGTTGAGTGTAGGACTATTGCTGGTTTCAATTCCTCATAGGTACTGTAAAAACCGTATGATTTGTTTGGGTTGTGAAAAAGGTTGGAATCGTTTCAATTCCTCATAGGTACTGTAAAAACGCATGTCTGCCCCTTCTATAGATTTGGAAAGTATGAGTTTCAATTCCTCATAGGTACTGTAAAAACAGTCGGTTCCTTTAATTATTACATACCGACCGTCTTGTTTCAATTCCTCATAGGTACTGTAAAAACGTAGATATAGTATACGGGAAAAATATTCCCAAAAGAAGTTTCAATTCCTCATAGGTACTGTAAAAACCCATCTGTGTTTATAAAAGAAAAAATTATTTCTATTATGTTTCAATTCCTCATAGGTACTGTAAAAACTAAGATTTAAGGAAAGTGAGGTCGAACACGATGCCGTTTCAATTCCTCATAGGTACTGTAAAAACCTGTGGCTGTATATGTTGATCCTGCTGTAGCTGTATCGTTTCAATTCCTCATAGGTACTGTAAAAACCCCATAGAAACATTGAATCAAATTGGCTCTATCAATAGTTTCAATTCCTCATAGGTACTGTAAAAACCAACTTTATCGCACATTTCAACGATCACGAAATAGAGTTTCAATTCCTCATAGGTACTGTAAAAACGGACAAGAATCTTTTGACGAGTTAAAGGATTTTTTAACGTTTCAATTCCTCATAGGTACTGTAAAAACCGTCATCGAGGTTGAATCGATCTTTGTATTCTCTGAAAGTTTCAATTCCTCATAGGTACTGTAAAAACGCTTCATCACTAACTAAACATCTACCTTTATTCGTTGGTTTCAATTCCTCATAGGTACTGTAAAAACCCTATTTCAATATTTTGTCCTGTTGGAGCAGTTTCAGTGTTTCAATTCCTCATAGGTACTGTAAAAACAATTAAAAAAGGAGGTAGTGAATATGAAGAAATTTTGTTTCAATTCCTCATAGGTACTGTAAAAACTTTGCGGTTAAGCAAAGGGAGGTGAACGAAACCGAAGTTTCAATTCCTCATAGGTACTGTAAAAACTTTTACAGAGGATGTCGGAATTGCCAAGCCACCTTGAGTTTCAATTCCTCATAGGTACTGTAAAAACGTGGGGCAAAAAAGAGGTTACCGTCAGTGGCACATAGTTTCAATTCCTCATAGGTACTGTAAAAACTGGGGATATACTTTCAGGCTTGCAGAAAGGGGGCTTGTTTCAATTCCTCATAGGTACTGTAAAAACCAGTGTGACAAGTAACATTAAAGAGGATAATAACAAGTTTCAATTCCTCATAGGTACTGTAAAAACAAAGAAAGAATTAATAGTGGTTATTGCAACACAATAAGTTTCAATTCCTCATAGGTACTGTAAAAACGCACGAAAGGATACGATGGTACTATGTTTTATGTTAAGTTTCAATTCCTCATAGGTACTGTAAAAACTTTTCAGGAATAGGTGTTCCTTTAAGCACATGATTCAGTTTCAATTCCTCATAGGTACTGTAAAAACGACTAAATTTCCTGCGGGACTTTCAGCACTTCTTCTGTTTCAATTCCTCATAGGTACTGTAAAAACTGCAACGATACTACTAGGATGCATTGAAGCGACGTCGTTTCAATTCCTCATAGGTACTGTAAAAACCCTGAGACGGACAGGGTTTTTAATGAGATAACATAGTTTCAATTCCTCATAGGTACTGTAAAAACGCAAGAGATGCAACAGGAAGGCGTATCAATAGCAAGTTTCAATTCCTCATAGGTACTGTAAAAACTTTGGTTACAGCTTGGAACAAAGAGGTTTGGGAACTCGTTTCAATTCCTCATAGGTACTGTAAAAACCATTCCTGTTGATTCTAGTTTTTCAACTATTTTTTCGTTTCAATTCCTCATAGGTACTGTAAAAACCGGGGTTAGGTTCATTTGCGGAGAGCAAGGAAGCGGGTTTCAATTCCTCATAGGTACTGTAAAAACTAGTCGGTATATAAGATTTTATAACAAGCCAAACAGAAGTTTCAATTCCTCATAGGTACTGTAAAAACGCAATTGCTGGCTTTATTAAAGCACTATCAGACGCTGGTTTCAATTCCTCATAGGTACTGTAAAAACCATGTCCTTGGTACAGGAAGGAAATGGGAAGGAAGAAGTTTCAATTCCTCATAGGTACTGTAAAAACGATTCCTTGCCTATTTTACGATACCAAGCTGGCTTAGTTTCAATTCCTCATAGGTACTGTAAAAACGATTCCCTAGAAAAAGAAGTTGACTACTGTCCAGGGTGGTTTCAATTCCTCATAGGTACTGTAAAAACTTTTACAAGTTATGCGTGGAAGATAACAGAATATTCGTTTCAATTCCTCATAGGTACTGTAAAAACCACCATAGGAAAGGATATAGAAGACATAGAAGACATTGTTTCAATTCCTCATAGGTACTGTAAAAACCTCTAATTGCTGCAATATCCTGTAGCCTATTTAGAGTTTCAATTCCTCATAGGTACTGTAAAAACGTTTCAGTGCTATTGCGCTTTTAATGCTTTCGCCTGGTTTCAATTCCTCATAGGTACTGTAAAAACTCTTCTAAACACCTGACTTAATTCCCAGCTATTTCTGTTTCAATTCCTCATAGGTACTGTAAAAACTGTTGCATCTTATCTTTTATGTAATTAGCTAACATTAGTTTCAATTCCTCATAGGTACTGTAAAAACTATAGGATTGAATGTTCTGTAGGATTGCCGTCTTCTCGTTTCAATTCCTCATAGGTACTGTAAAAACCCTACAATTTTAACTGTTACATGTCCTTTATAATCTTGTTTCAATTCCTCATAGGTACTGTAAAAACTTTTGTTTCTTTTCTCGCTGTTTAGTATGTATAGTAGGTTTCAATTCCTCATAGGTACTGTAAAAACATTAATGGTTGTTTCATTTACAGAAATTGTTATATCGTGTTTCAATTCCTCATAGGTACTGTAAAAACTGCAGAATTCAAACAGTATGAATTGTCCAAGGAAGAAGTTTCAATTCCTCATAGGTACTGTAAAAACCAATTTGTTTCATCTTCTAAATATTTCTGTAACTGCGTTTCAATTCCTCATAGGTACTGTAAAAACTATCTTCTCTTGGGCTAAATAATCTTTATCATCTCGAAGTTTCAATTCCTCATAGGTACTGTAAAAACAAAGTAACACAAGCAGAACCAGTCAAATTAGGAAGGTTTCAATTCCTCATAGGTACTGTAAAAACCATCTCTGAAGTTTGGTTCAATTGTATGATTTAAAAGTTTCAATTCCTCATAGGTACTGTAAAAACTCGTTTATATTCAGCGATAGATTAAGAAATTTATACGAGTTTCAATTCCTCATAGGTACTGTAAAAACTATTATAAGCCTTGAAAAAGGCTTTATTTTTTTGCTTGTTTCAATTCCTCATAGGTACTGTAAAAACCAAAATACATATCAAAAAACTTGGAAAATGATATGGGAAGTTTCAATTCCTCATAGGTACTGTAAAAACTTTTCTAAACATTTTAATTCCTCCTTTTAATTTATATGTTTCAATTCCTCATAGGTACTGTAAAAACGAATAGGAATAATGGCCATAATGATAGGTGTGGCACGTTTCAATTCCTCATAGGTACTGTAAAAACTAGTATACATCATGTTGAGGCCATTATGGTTTTTTATGTTTCAATTCCTCATAGGTACTGTAAAAACTAAAGTATTATATGCCTGTTGTTTTAGAGGTTATTTCGTTTCAATTCCTCATAGGTACTGTAAAAACAAAAACCGCCGTAAAAGGAGGTTATTATGAGGATTATGTTTCAATTCCTCATAGGTACTGTAAAAACATAGAAGATATTGACTATTACACAATAGTAATGCCAAGTTTCAATTCCTCATAGGTACTGTAAAAACCCATCTTTAGGATTAGGATTGGGATTACAAAAGCAAAGTTTCAATTCCTCATAGGTACTGTAAAAACTCTTCTGAAACTCAATAACAGTCGTATATTTCAAATGTTTCAATTCCTCATAGGTACTGTAAAAACTTTTACAATGTAGATATTAATTTTTTCTTAGAGGATGTTTCAATTCCTCATAGGTACTGTAAAAACCCTTCTACAGGTACTAAAGTGAAAACCAAAATTGCGTTTCAATTCCTCATAGGTACTGTAAAAACCCGTAGGCACCGCATGATGCCTACATTCATATTTTAACCTCATGTAATATAATAAGTCAAGTAAGGCAGGAGAAAAAACTGCAAAGCCGGAAAGAAACTGCATTTGACATAAAAATATAAAAGTTGTCGACCTCCCGGGTTTTTTACGCTATCGGACATCGACAATTTTTTAAATAGATTTTTTTAAACTGTTTCAAAATTTATATCTAAATTATAACATAAAATCTATGTAAGTAGCTGAAAACATAAATTCAAAATTCAACTATTACAGGATAAGATTACCTGGATCGATTTTTTTGCCTAATATTTCACGGTTTGTATATCTGGTCGACCTGAAAGTGTAAAAGACAACAGAGTCTTCAGTATCATGTATTCTTTGCTTAACTTCAGCCTTAAGCTTGAAATAGTTTGCTTCTGTTATTTCACCTTCAAAAACAGAGTTTTGAACCCAGTGCAAGTACTTCCGTCCTATTTTTAAAAGTTTTGCATTTCTCCTTTCACCTGCATCATATACCATAATTACAAACACATTTACCACCTTCCATATAAATACATCTATTATTTATCATACCATCATCCATATCATCCATTACATCATTCCTCACATCATTCGTCATGCAATCTGTTGTATTATCCGTTACACTATCTGTCATACCATTCATCACATCATCCATCATGTCATCCAACATACCATTAACCATAATATCAGTTATATCATGCACCGTCGTATCTACCACGAAGCAATGTAAGGAGAGAAATTTTCTTCACCCATGAAATGCTTTTGTAATTTATACAGCTCCATTCTTATTAAACGCCTGTAGGAAACTTCCCGGCCTAAAGACTTGTGCATTAGAGTGGTTTTTAATTTTTCGTTGAACTGGCTGACAAATACCTTTTTGCCCGCGTCATTTAATATAACCCCACCGGCCTTCTTTTCAAAATGCTTCTCAGACAACATCTTTCTTCCTGTCAATGTAAAAATAGTCCTGTCCACAATTATAGGTTTAAAAATCTCTGCAACGTCCAGGTTAAGGGTAAAACGTCTGTTATTTGTTGTATGTAAGTAGCCTATTCTTGGATCTAAGTGGGTTTTATAAATTTCACTTAATACGCATGTATACAATAAGCTGTTTCCAAAGCTTATAAGTGAATTTAAACGGTTTAGGGGAGGTCTTTTTGTCCGTCTTTTAAATTCAAAGAGTTCATCATTTATTATTTTATCAAACCCATCATAATAAATATCTCTTATGTTGCCTTCAATTGCCATGAGTTCACTAATTTCAGAAGCACTGTCTATTCTGTCAGTTAAAGATTCTATGGTGGAAATCTCTTTTTCTAAATCTTTCCCACGTTTGTGATAATATTTTAAAACAGAAAGTATGTTTCTGGAAGCTCCATATACAAACATTTTAGCTAAGAAAAACCTTTTAGACGTGTCTAAATAATATTCTGCCTGTTTTAAAATCATGTACCCGGAATTATAGTGTTCCCTGGGATAATATGTTCCTACAAAGTATTCATAATAATTAAAAAAGTGAAGCAGTATTTCTTTTTGAGAGGCAATTTCTAAAAATTTTTTACTTACAGTAACTTCTCCAAAAACATAAATGTCAGTGATGTCTTCAATGGGAAGGTAATTTTTGACTCCGTCACTTTCAAAAAGTACAGTGCTGTCTTTTCTTTTTAACTCTCCATTATTGAAAATGTATGCACTCTTTTTCATAGGTATCTATTTCTCCTTTCCTTTATGCCCAGCACATTTCAGAATAGGCACAGTTCCTGCAGTATTTTATTTTTTCAGCCTTGGGAGGTTTTTCCATGGAAACTATTTTTTTAATATCTTCTATGGCTTTTTCAAGCTTTTCTTCAGACTCTTCATCTAATATTACTTCTTCTCTCTTTTTCTCCTCAGGTATCAGCAATATACCTTTTGTGTCTGCACTTGTCTTTCTTATTTCATAAAGATAAAACAGAAGCTGCATCCTTGCACTTTCAATAAATTTTGAAGACTTTTTTATTTCCTGTACAATGATGCTGCCGTCTTTATTGTCTGTAATGTCAACTTTGATATTTCCAAAATCCAGTTCTTTTTTTTCCCTTGAATAAGAGTTTTCATGAATAAATTTTCCGATTACAATGTTTTCATCTTCCTGGTCCGGTTCTAATGCACGGGATATAAGCCATACCTCTCTTTTGCAAATGTAGTAATACCAGATTAAAGTCCCGGAAATACCGCCTTCCATTGGTTCACCTCCTCAATTGTATCCTAACGTGAATTTTGCCCCTACATAAACAGTGTCCCTGCGTAAATTTTATCTCTAATATAAATTGTGTTCCTATTTGAATTATGTTCATATAAAAATTGTATTCCTACGCAAACTATGTTCCTATATGAGTAACGTTCCTATAGACTAAAAAATGAAGTTTCTTCTTCCTTTTCATAATCAATGCCATAATCGCTGTTGTAATCAACGGAAAAGAGGGGAAGCTTGAACTTATTATCTATTATTTTTCTTTGAATATATTTTTTAAACTTATTTATAGACACGGGAACTTCATAAAGTGGTATAAGTTTGTATTGCTTTTTAATAAAATGCTCTTCAACTTTTTCTTTATACTGATTTGCTGGAATAATAGGTATTTTAATAATATCGCTTTTTCTTGTCAGAAGTTTTTCATCTTCTTCTAAAATGTTTAAGTCAAAGAATTCATGTTTTTGTAGTATTTCGTCAAATATTTTAGCCCCTGAGTTGTAGTCTTCATTATAAAGGTCAAAATCTTTGTAAACCTCTTCAACTAAAGAGGCAATGTCATTTTCAGAGAGTTTACCGGTATTGTTTTTTAAAACGTCTTTTGTTTTTTCCATAATGTCCTGCTGCCTTTTATACACCCATTTTAAACTTATTTCTGAAGGATTAAATACATAAAACCTGCCGTATTCAATTAAGCCATGGCGGTTGCAGCGTCCTGCCCTTTGTACAAGGCTGTCAATGGGGGCACATTCAGAAAACATTACATCAAAACTGATATCTAGCGAAACCTCTATCACCTGGGTGGATATTATAAGCTGATAAGGGTGACCGTCTTTTTGTGTCAGTATTTTTTCTTTTTTGTTTCTGTCTTCCAATGTGAATTCTGAGTGAAGGCAAAGGGTTTCAATTCCTTTCCCTGAAAAAAATTTATACTCTTTTTTAGCCGTTTCAATATCATTAACTATTAGTGCAGTTTTTTTGCCGTTGGATATTTCCTCAAGGATATTTTCCCGTATCTCCGGTAAATCCTTGTCAATATAAATCCATTCATTGCTGACCCTGTCCATAAATTCTTCTGCAACTACGGCATTTTTAAGACCGAGTAAATTTAAGAAGTGTTTTTTTAAAAATTCGGGCATTGTGGCGCTCATTAAAAGGACTTTACCGCCAAAATCCAGTATTTTCTTTACGGTAGAGGTTATAAGACCTATGGTGTAGCTGTCATAGGCGTGTATTTCATCAAAAATTACCGAACTTCCTAAAAGGGCATATTCTTTTTGAGTCCAAAAACCTGTATTAAAGCCTGTTGTCAGTAGCTGGTCAACGGTTGAAACCATCACAGGGGGCAAAAATGCTTTTTGATGAAGCATTGCGAATTTATCGTATGTTTCTTCTTCATCATTTTTACGCAGCTTGTCAAAAAAGTATGTTTCCGCACCTGAATGGGTCAGCCCGCAAATTTCGGAAGGGAAGTAGTTGGTGGAAAGTCTTTCATAGAGGCTGTTGGAAGTAACCATTGTGGGCATTAGAAATATTACTTTACCGGGTTTTAAATTTAAAGCCCACATAAGAGCCGCCTCTGTTTTTCCCGAACCAGTAGGGGCAATTACTATATTGCTTCCTTTGCTTTCTGCACACAATTTATGAAAACGTCTTTTTACATATTTTTTATTTTCTGATTTCAGTTTGTTTTTTAGGTTGTTTTCAATAACTGATGGAGTGGTGTTTAGGGTATAAGCTTTCTCATACTCATTTTTTGTTGAAGAAGAGATCCAGTCACAATTGTGTAAAAGCCCTTTTGAAAGGGAATACAGTACCCTTAAGTTTTTTCTGTCTTTTTCAAATTCCCGGGATGATTTTTCAATAATTGCTTTCAGCACCTTGTTTGCAATTTGTTTATTTTGAATTTTATACTCACTAAAAACTTCTGCACCAAAACTTTTAGCTGTTTCAACGGCTAAATCCATGGCTTCTTTTGGAATGTCAGGCCATTTGTCATCCCACAATATTTCCCTTTCAAAGCTTTTTAAGTCTTTAGTTAAAATTTTGTGGTGGCCTAATACGGACAATACGTCATAGGGGAAAAAAACATTTTTGTTTTCTTTTTTTAAAAATGCTTCTATTAAAAAAAGGCACGAAAGCACTTCGTGCCTGAAATGTTTTACACCTGTAAGCTTTTTCTCATCCGCTTTGCGATTCATATAATCTTGAAAGTAGTTGTTTAGTTTTCCAAAGTCGTGAAAAGCAATTGCATTTCTCATATTTTCTATAAACTCATCAATACTTACATTGCATTTTGATAAAACTTTTTCAAAGGCACTATATTTATTTTTTATTTCAAAATTAAAAATATCTATACAGCCCTTAACGTGGTATTCATATAGGCCTTCTTCATTTTTAACAGGTTTTGCCAAATACAATCTTTTCACCCCTTGGTTTTTTGCCTTTTAACTAGCTTATTTCCAACATGGGCACACATTGGTCGGCAAACAGGAAAGTTTCAGTTTCGGTTTGTAAAAGGTGATTTTCTCCGATGAAAGTTATATCCTTGTACTTTGTGGCTTTTCTAACTCCTTTTTTGTCTGTTTCAAAATCACAGGGAAGGTTTTTTACCACCAGAGGTTCTAATGTGATATTTACTTTGGATTTTTTAACGGTATCCCAGTCTATTTTAAGCTTTTTAGATAAATCCCCGGGTGCCCATGTATTTTTAAGTACATTTCTTTGCTCAATTTTTATGTTCTCAAAAATATTTAAACAGCATACCTTTGCAAGCTCATCGCTGTTGCCTAATGTAAGGGCATATACTGGATTGCTGAAAGCATTGTATAGTTTTAAAATAACTTCATTTTCTTCACATGCATAAAATATATTTACTGCTACGTCATAGAGAAAATTTCTAAGTATAATGGCATGGGTAAAATCTTTGGATTTTATTTTTATATAATTCCACAAATCCCTGCCTTTTCCGTTGCTTTTCCCTGTACAGCCCACCTTTATTTTGTTTTCTTTGAAGAATGAAAGAGCATCTTCAAAGGAGAGTCCTAAAGCAGCACCGGCAATACCAACTATTGTAGAAGGAGGCGGGAGAGGTACCGTATCGTGGTAAAGCTGCGCTCCCGGGTCTCTAAAGGATGCTGTTTTAGCATAAAGTTTCACCATTAATCCGTTCATGGTAATACCTCATTTCTTTAGTCAGTATAGTATTCTTCAATCCAGGAATTTATTTTGTCAAAGCACTCTCCAAGAGGAAGAAGACCATTGTTATCCCTTGCAAAAAAGCCCTTTCTTTCGCCAACTGCATAGTCTAAAATGTATTTTGAAAAATCCTTAATGGTGTTATTTATAAGGTCTAAGTTGACGTTTCCGTTGTCTACTGAAACACATTCTAAAAATATAGGGTTTTTAACCTTCAAAACTGCCGATGCAACAAATTTTGGTGAAATATCTGACAAGAACCTGCTCTGTCTTCCCACCGTCCACAAGTTTTGAATTGCGTCAATGAGGGCTTTTGCACGTTTTTTTCGCTCTGATAAGGAAAGATCCAGTTCATAGAGGTCTCCGGCACTCTTTACCCCGATTCTGTCAAGTTCAATGAGTATGGTTCCTGCATAAAACCCTGAGTGAATTTCAGTTTCAAATATATTTGGGTTGCCCCCTGATTTAACGGACATGTAGTTTGTTCCAAAATCCATTCCGCCTTTATATTCTTCCAGCGATATAAGTGGAGAAACCCTTACCGGGCTGGTTCTTTTAACGGTTTCTTTTGAATCTGCATTCATAAACCCAAAGAGATCGTCATCGATGTATTTTGAAGGTTCACATAAGGTGGAGGCAGCTCCTTTTTTTTGCTTTGCTACAGTGGTTTCAGAAAGTTCCCACCCCATGGAAGAAAGCTGTTCACGTAAAGCCCTTCTTATTGCCTGGGAAGAACAATACGGATACTCTTTTCCGTCATTTTTTTGAATCTTTTTAATACTTACAATATTATCTGCTTCCTTATCCGCACCGTTAAGAGATGAATAAGAAGCTTTTGTAAGGTATGTAATGGTGATTGCCTTTGCATCTTTCATTTCCTATTCCTCCTTATTCCTGTTTTTGGTATTGTATACATTTAATGCGCCTAAGATACAGTAAGACCTGAAATCTTCAAAATCAGCTTCTTCTAAAAGCCCGTCTAAGATGTGGTTTGATACTGAAATTCCATACTTGAATTGCAAATTGTTGAGCTGTCCTAAAAAATCAGTTCTGGTTCTTGATTTTCTAAGCTGGTACAGGTCACCTTTTATTTTTTTCAATGCCTGTTTTTCGCTTTCGTTTTCGGCTTTTGCTCTTTCAACAGCCTGGATAACAATTTGTTTTCCTAAGTTTACAGCTGTTTCAATTTGCTCCTTGTTCATATTATCACCCCTTATTATTTTTTGATATTCAGTTGTAAAATTTAAAATATTATTCATTGAAACAGGCTCTTCTGCCAATACTTTTTTAAATGAAATCTGCTCCATAAGCCGCAAAATGCTGTGTTTTTTGAGGACATTTTTTAAAATTTTCTCACGGAATAAATTATTCTCTTCATAAAGGGAGTTAAATACTTTTTTAATGTCAACGTGGTTTTGTTTCATATGGTGTATTAGTCTGAAAAAGTATCCTAAATCGTCATACAATATGAGGTTTTTAGTTAGAAAAGTATCGCCGCTGTCCACTGTGTACAGTAGATATATTTGAACGGTTGATGCGCTTATGCTTTCTAAAAAGTCTTTTAAAAAGTCGTCTTCTAATGGTTCATCTGTCTGTTCTTCTTTGGTGCTTTCCCTTGCCAGCAAATTATATTTTTCTACCATAAAAGACCACAGAAGTTCATGGGGTTTTTTGCAGTATCTTATTAAACTGTCTGCATCTAAACCTATATTGGAATAATAGTACTTGTCGTCAACGGTTCTCATGCTTGACAGGGAGCCAAATTCTTTTTGCATTTCAATTAATTTTTCAGTGTCAGGGGATGTAACCTGTATGATGAAAGTTGAGTCTCCGGTTTGTTTATAGCTTGCAGATTCAACGGCAAACTTTGAAATAAAATCACATTCCCAGCATATTTTAGCCGGATTTTTACCCTGGGAGTTGAAAGATTTAGTGGCATTAGAACTTGCAAATAAAAGAAATGAAGGTTGTCCTACTTCTGACAAAAATTTTGACTTGTTTCCGCAAACACTGCATGTTTCTTCTTTCCCGGACTTTTTAGTTTCAGGAAGTATTTTTAAAATTTGATGGCATACAGGTTGGCTGTATAAAAGCTTATTATCAGATCCCCAAAGTTTTGTCTTGTTTTTTTCTAAAAATTCATCCACCCGGGATTTTAAAGGCTCTTTTAATTCTTTGTAGGGTATACCGTCGCCCCGCCAGCTTCTTGCTCCTACAAACATACTGACAATAGGTGCAGGCTTTCTCTTTGGCATTAAAGAAATTGTGTCATTTTCTTTGTCGTACACCACCAGCTCAGGATTTTCTTTTTGCTTGACGGTTGAGATGTTCCAGTGCCGCTCTGCCAATATTTCATAACAAGTTTCCAGAAAAGAACGGATGGTATCCTGGTCAGCTCCTTCAAAATCCAGTCCAAGACTTGTGGCCGTTACGTTTACATTGAACTTTCGAAGTCTTTCATCCCCGCTTTTGGAAATTGTATAAAGACCGGCAATGCCGGCGTCAAACCACCAGTGACGCCTTAAATTAAAAGAGTATTTCATTAATAGTCACCACCTTTATATTAACTCAAAACATCCAAAGCCTTGAGAATTTTTGCCTCCGATTCCGGTATCATAAGCAAGTTTTATCATGTTGGTGTTTCCTTTTAAGAAAAAACTACCCATCCAGCCTTCAATTATAAAACCGTCATAATTGGTAACTACTTTTTTAAATTTATTATTTGAACATTCAATTTCAAAATCCATGCCAGGTGGCTCTTCTTTAAAAAACGCAATGTATTTTTTTATGATATTTTCTTTTATTATTCTTTTGAAATTGTAATCATCAGGGGAGTAGTAGACTGTTTTCCCGTTATTTAGTGTAGAGTATGCTGTTACGGGGGATAGCATTTTTATTTTTTGAATGCCTTTTGGCTCTTCCACAAGAATATTCATTTTGCTGACACAGCACTCAGTGCCGGCTATTTCAACTTTCTTCTTTAAAAGAGTGACGGAAAGATCTATAAAGAAATCTTCATAGCAAGAAGAGACGACTAATTGGACGGGAGGTTTATAAATTATTTTTTTTGATCTCTTATCTATTGTGTATTGTCCTAATAACCTTGAATATGTAAACATTTTAAAATTACGTTTACCGTAACTAAAGCCCCTGTCATGCACAAATTCAGCCAGATCCCTGTCGGCAATATTTCTGTAAATAAATCCTTGCAATATTTTGTTGTAATTCAAAGGTAGGACAAGACTTGTGTCAAAGTCTAAGGTTATAATGCATCTCACGATATCCCTCAATTCTAAGTTTATAATTATTATTTGGGTTTTTAGTGAAAACTAGTATAATAATATTCTGCATTATTTTATGATTTTTGTCAATGTTTTCTATGAAAATTTTAAAAAATTTATTTTTTTATTATATTTGACAGAAATGTTTGAAATAAATTAGATATAAAATAATATATTATTTGACATAAAACAAGCGCAAAACATAAAAGTTTACAATAAAAAAGATAAAAAGCTTGAATTTACAACTAAATATGGTATAATTGTAATGAACTAATTGGAGACATGTCTTTTAATACTATACTTACTTATAATATTACACTACTTAGAAGCACGCAGGCTTTTACAATGCACATTAGACAAATTTCTCATAATTTTACTAATGAATTTATTTCAGTTATCTTTAAAAGATAAATTTAAAAATAAAAAACTAAATAAAAAATGACGAAAGGAGAAATTAAATGGGATTTTTAAATATTTTAGAAGTATCAAGAAAGCAGTATTACATCTTTAAGTCTAACAAACTGAAGGAAAATATCGGAGCTTCTGAAATAATTGCTTTTGTCACTGAAGAGTTGCCGCAAGAAATTTGCAAAAAACATAATGGTTCAATTGTAAGTTCGGGTGGGGGAAATGTAATTTTTTATTTTGAAAATGAAGATGACAATAAAAATTTTACAAAAGAGTATTCTAAGTATCTTTTAAATGAGTTTCCAATGCTGGAGTTTTTTATCACATCTATAGAATTTGATCCCTGTAAGTCTCAAATAATAGGAAAAATCCGTGAACTGTATACAAAGCTTGAAAAAAAGAAAGCCAAAAGAGATCAGTACTCATATATTGTAGATTTTGGAATCACGGAAAAGTGCAGCAGTACCAAACTGCCGGCAATAAAAAAAGATAAAAACAGTAAAGAATTTTATTCAGGTGAGAGTTGGTCTAAAGTTAAAATGTATAAGGATAATGAAGATAAGTTTAAAAAATATGCAATTGATATAAAAGATTTAGGGATAAGCAAAAATGAAAAAAGCTACATAGCCATAACTTATATAGATGGTAACAGAATGGGAAAAAGAATTAAAAAATTAAGGGATAAATATCAAGAAAAATATACTGAAAATAATGTTAAAGAGGTAAATGATGAATACATAAAAGCATTTAATGATTTTTCGGAAGAAGTAAAGACGGCTTTTGAAAAAGCTTATGATAAGATGGTTGAAGTGGTTAAATCTAAGAGTGAGTATCTTATTAAAAGTGGATTAAACATAAAAGAAGGGGTAGTTCCTATAAGGAAGATAATTTTAGCCGGTGATGATGTTTGTTACATAACTGATGCAAGGATTGCACTGGAATGTGCTTATATTTTTATAAATGAACTGGAAAAGCATTATGCCGGCGGAGAAAAAATAACAGCAGGCGTTGGAATTGCAATGGTAAAGGAAAAATATCCTTTCTTTAAAACATATGAATTAGCAGAGGAGCTTTGTAAAAATGCAAAGTCGGGTATACCCGATGAAGCTAATGAATCCAGGATAGACTGGCATATAGTCCAGGGAGAATATAATAATAATTTAACTGAAATCAGAGAAGTAATTTATAAAACCCATGATAATAAAAACCTTTCATTAAGACCTTTAGTCATTTCAGAAAATTCAAATTATATAAATCAATACATTTTATTTAAAAAAGATATTGAAAATATTCAGAACAAAGTTCCAAGAAGTAAAGTTAAGGGGATGTTAAAGGAAATGAAAAAAGGCGAGAAGCACCTTGATACATATATTGAAATAAACCAGCTCTACAAAGCATTAGGTGAACACAGGATAGGGGCTAAAACAGGTTTTGTAGACGGCAAATGCGTTTTATTTGATGCAATAGAAGTAATGGATTATTTTATATCACTTTCTTAAGGAGGAAGGACAATGGAAGAATATAAAATAAAAGTAGAGTTATTGACGGATACCGTGTTTGGCAGCGGGTACTCTGTACCGGGTTTTATTGATGCAGATGTCTTGTATGATGAATATGGGTTTCCATACATTAACGGGAAAACTTTCAAAGGGAAGCTTGGAGAAATGGCAGGAGTATTTGTCAACATGGTAAAGGCAAGTGATAAGGGAAAAGAAATCGGAGAAATATTAGAAGAGAAAAAGGACAAGCTTTTTGGTGTAGGTGGAGAGTACAGACATGACAAGGTTAAATTTTCAGATTGTGAAATTTCAAAAGAAGTGAGAGATTATTTTAAAAACAACATGGGAGAATCTAACATAAAACCCGGTGAAATTTTAGATGCATTGACACATATTGAAGAACAAACTTCTATTGACAGAAAAACCGGGGTAGCAAAGGATAAATCACTTAGAAATTACAGGGTAATAAACAGTGGGCTCATTCTCTATTCATATATTCACTGTCCTGAAAATCTTGATGAGTATGAAAAGATACTTTTAGCATCTGCCTGTTCCCTTTTAAGGCACTTAGGCGCATATGAAACAAAAGGCAAGGGACTTGTGGAAGTTTCAATGTATAAGGATGATAAAAATGTTACTTTTGATTATATAAACTTACTTAGAGAGAAGGTGAACTTGAATGTATAAATATTTACAATTTGATATAGAAGCTTTGGACAATTTAAAACTGGGGAAATTTGAAAGGGATGCGAATAACGAATACACATATTCTTATATCCCCGGCTCTGTAGTGAAGGGGGCTGTTGTATGGGATATTGCCAGTAAAAAAGGAGAGGTACCAACGGAAATACTAAACGGGGATACTATTTTTTATAATGCATATCCTTTAATTAATGATATGCCGGCAATACCTATGATGCAAGGATATGTAGGGGATAAGCAGGAAATAAGAGGCAATAAAGAAACCATAACCATAAAGCATTCATTTAGTGCTGATATAGGCGAAAATGTAATTCCGTACAGAAACTATGAATTTGTAGCTGTAGATAAAGACGACCCGTCTAAGGTTTATGGGTATAACACACCAAAAACTGAAAATCTCCATATAAACAAAAGAGATTCAAAGGATAATGATACTAAAATATTCAGATATGAAGCAATAAAAAAAGGTGAATTTTTCAGAGGGTATATCAGGGTTAATGAAAAGTACGCAGATGATGTTATGGGAATTTTAAAAAATGAAATTATGTACTTTGGAGGTTCAAGAGGAAGCGGCTATGGGAAATGCAGGATAAGCAATATAAAATATATTTCTCAGGTTTGTCAGTATGAATCAGATTTTGATATTAAAAAGGACTTGTATATTTATTTTTTATCAGATGCAATACTCTATTACAATGGCAAGGTTAATACATATATTCCTGTTAACATATTAAAGGAAAAATTAGGCATCAAAGGCAAGTGCGAGTACATAGATTCCTATTCAGGTTTAAATATGTCCGCTACCTATAATTCTTTATACAATACAAATACAGTGTGTTATACTGCAGTTTCAAAAGGTACTGTATTAAAGTATCAGGTGGAAGAAGAAATTAATCCGGAAAAAATAAAAGAACTTGTAAATAGCGGTGTTGGGATTAGAAAAGAAGACGGAAACGGGCAAATTGCCGTTTTGGGAAAAATACAAGATACCCTGACGGTACTCAAGAAAGATAAAGATGAAGACAAAGGAAAGTCAAATGTTAAATTGGAAAATGAAGATAAAAAACTAATTAACAACATTTTGAAAAATATTTTTATAAAAAGGTCTGATTTAGAGGTTAAAAGACTGGTATTAAGCCTGATTAAGGAAAAAGACACACCTAAGGGAAGCTTACAAAGTCAAATAGGAAAACTTCTTAACATTTTTGAAAATGGGGTATACAAGTCAGAAGAGGAGTTTATTGAGCATCTTAAAAATTATCTGGGGCATATACAAGACAGAAGAGGAAAAGAAATTTGGCAAAGACTAAATAAATATTCTGTTTATTGTAGCACATCCGAGTACAAAATAGAAAGAATCAGTATACAAAAAATGCTTTTAGATTTTTTGGAAAACAATAAAAACCCCATATTTGAAGCATTGGAAAATATACAAAGAGAAGGAATAAGAGTGGGGGGATTTAAATTTCCAAATGAAAATGAGGGCAAAAAGGTTTTATATGATTTAAAAATGAAATTTTTTATAGTGTTTTTTGAATATTGTATCAGAACGAAAGAGGTGAAATAATGATTTATAAAAGTAAACTAACTGAAACGGTAAAGTATGAAGTGGCGGCAACAAATATTTCCCCTGTGTCTGTAAAGGATGGAGAAGACAATATTAAGATAGATGAATTAACAGGCAAGGCTTATATTCCGGGAACATCAATAGCAGGAGCTTTCAGAGATTTTTATGAAAAAAATATTGACAGAAACTCCGATGAAAATAACAATGTACTATTTGGCGGAAAAAAGACCGGCATGAGCAGTGTAGTTTTTTATGATGCGTATTTTACCGATGCTACCCAAAAAGAAGTTATTTCATCACGACCGGGTTTAAAAATAGACAGGGAAAGGCTTACCGGAAAGATTTTTTCAGGGAGCAAAGGAAGTAAATTTAAAAGACAATTCTTAAATGAAGGCATCAATTTTATATTTACATTTGAACTGAATAATTATGAGGCAAGTCCTGAATTTGATAAAATGCAAAAAGATTTTGAAGAATTATTAAAGGCATTTTTACATGGTGAAATCCCTTTAGGAAATAACAAAATGATTGGATTTGGAAGATTTAAAGGAGAGAAGGTTTTAAAAAAGGTTGTTAATTTTGAAAGTATGGAAGGCATACTTAGTTATTTACTGAAAGAAGATGGAAAGACAACGGATATAACAGAAAAAATAATGGGGGAAGAATATATTTCTCCAAAAGTACAGTTTAAAGTAAAGGCAAAAACCCTCACACCGTTACTTATAAAAGATGAGGTAGTACGCCTTTCTGATAAACCTGACGGTATAAATATTAAAAATGCGAAAGGAAATGAAATAATACCCGGAAGTTCTATTAAAGGTGCTTTAAGAACAAGGGCTGAAAAAATTTCAAAGACTTTCCCGCAAATTAATGAAGAAATAATATCAAATATCTTTGGTATTGAGTCAAAAAAGGATGAAGGCCGCATTTCAAGATTTAACTGTTTTGATGTTGAGTTAAAACATGTAAAAAGAGGAGTTTACAACAAAATAAAAGTTGATCACTTTTCAGGTGGTGTAGAGCAGGGAGCATTAGTAAAAGAAGAAACAGTTATGGGGGATTTGGAGTTAATTTGTACATTGGATAAGTCAGAACTTGGGGATTACACAAAAGAAGTGGGACTAATACTATTAGTTTTGAGAGATTTGTGTATAGGAAATTTAAATGTGGGAAGCGGGTATGCAGTCGGAAGAGGTTTTGTAAAAGCAGAAACACTGGAAATTATCGATAATGAAAAGCTTTTATACTATTTTGATTCACCGGATAAAGAAGTTGAACAAAAATTTAACCGGTATATATCAGAACTTATGAAACAGGGGTGATATAAGTGAAGGTTAATAGTGTTGGAATAGAAAAAATAAGTACTTTGATAGAAGAATTTAATGAATTTATAATTTATTATTTTGACAGGCTGAATGCAGGAAAAGGCAAAGCTGGTATTGATCTTGACAGTGTAAATGAAGCTTTTTTCTTTGACGGCAGCAGGTGTTTGCACATATATAGGGAGGATGAAATAAAGGGTCTTTTATATGAAGAAGATGGCAGTGAAGAAATATTAGAAGAAGAGCAGATAGTAAAATTCAGAGGTATTAAAAAAATTATTGTTAAAAAGTACATTGAATACGATGAGGATAACCAGGCGTATATTTCAATGATATTGCCGTCAAAATTAGTTTTTCAGGAGGTGGAATAAGAAATGGCTAAAAATAATACAAAACCGGCATTTAAATCCAAAGCACCATATAATTTTATAGGACTTGAAAATTTTGTGCTTGATAGGTGCGGTGATGAAAAAGAATTATCAATGCATGGTAAGTATCATGAAAATTTAAAAACAGGCTATTTAACATATGAAATAGAAACTGTATCTTTGCTGCACATTTCTGACGGTGACGGAAAACTATTTAAAAATCCTGAAGGCAAATATGTTATACCGGGCAATACAATAAGGGGAATGACCAGGTACAATGCATCAATATTTTCATTTTCGTCAGTAATAAATGAGGCACATGGTAAAGAAGATATTAAAAACAGAAGGTTTTATTTCAGAACGTTTGCTTCAAAGGATACAGAAATGAGCAAATGGTACAAAATCAAAACAGGGCTTAAACAATATAAAAGATCAGGCTATAGATTTAGCATTTTAGAAAAAGTACATGCAGGATATATGAGGAAAAGAGGAAATGAATATATTATAACCCCGGCTGTTAAGTTGGAAAATACAAGGACAAGAGAAGGGAATCAACCCGGAAAGATGCATTCGTATACGCCGATACATGAATATGAACTGAGAAGTAAAAATATTTCCGGAATTAAGTATCTTTATAAAAGTGGGCTAAAAAGAGAGGATTATAAAAAGAAAGAAAAGCTAAAAGAAAACAGGGAATCAAACTTTGCTCCTTACTATTGTGATATAAATTACAGTATAAATAATGGAAAAGCCCAGGTTGACATTAATGGAAAGCATAAAGGCACGATTGCTAATTCAGACTACATAGAAGGGAAAGTACACCACTACCTGATATTTGAAGAAGACAGGGAAAGTGCGGAAATTGTTATAACCAAGGAACAGGCGGAATTATATGAGGAGGATTTAAATTATACCAATAAACTCCACGGTAAAAAACATAGTTATTATGCACTTCCTAAGAATGGTGAAGTTAAGCCGGTTTTTTACATAAAAGATGATGAAGGAGTTGTTTTTGGTTTTACTCCTTATTTAAGGTTAAGTGCGAAAGGAAGCATACACGATGGTATACCAAAAGCACATATGGAGTATGAAGGTGTGGATTTTGTAGATGCTATGTTTGGCTGGAAGGATTTTAAGACAAAATTATCTTTTCAAGATGCTGTCTGTGAAAGTGACAATCCCAGGTTAACGGAAAACTATGAAATAGTATTGGGAGAACCTAAACCTTCCTGGTATAGGGGCTATTTGAAGCAAAGAAAAGAGAATTCTCTTGAATCATATAATACAGAAGGTTTTGAAATAAGAGGAAGAAAATTTTATTGGATGAAGAAGGATATAGAAGGAAAAAATATAGGGAACAGGGAGGATAGCGAAAGCAAAATAAGCACAGTTATAAAGTGCTATGATGAAAAAACAAAATTTAAAGGCAAGGTTGTTTTTGAAAATTTAAGTGATGAGGAATTGGGACTTTTAATTTATTCCCTGAAGCAGGGAGATACAGAAGGTTATTTTAACATAGGCAAAGGAAAACCATATGGTTTTGGAAAGTGCAAAATAAAAATAACAGGACTTAAAATAGAAGATATAAATGCAAAATATTCTTCTTTTAATCCTGATTTTGAAAAAAGTGAAGAAATAGAAAAGTACATAGACTCATTTAAAAAATACATAGTTGAGAATTATAAAAAGAAAGTAAACAGTGTAAATGAAATTAAAAGCTATAGAGAATTTGAGCTGAGCAAAAAGACAATAGAAAATGACAAAGCAAAATATATGAAAGTAGGTGACTTTGCTAAGAAGGCAGAACTTCCGGATATAGAGGATGTTATTAATGAAGATGGTGATGTAGTATCAAATAAGATGGGTTCAGGGAAAATGGGGTCAGACAAAGAAAGGAACCACAATGGTGCTGGAAGAAAGAATGATTATAAAAAACATAAAAATAAGACATCCGGAAGTGGAGATAGGGGCTATGGAAAATATAATGAAGGCAGAAACCGGAATTTAAACACAAATGCCTTTGATATACTTAAAAATCTTAAACTTGATGATTAATAAAAGAGGGGGATTGTAATGGGTGTTAAATTGTTTACTTTTTTAGGTACTAATGATTATAAAGAAACAGAATATTTTTTTGGCGATGAGTCAAGTACAAAAAGCTATAAAAGCAGGTTTACCCAGGAGGCAATTGTAAAAACACTGGAAATACCTGAATTAGAAGTCATAGTATTTACTACAGAGGAAGCATATCAAAAAAACTGGATTCCAAAAGACGAAGGTCTTAAAAGCAAATTGGAAAATGCAAATGTTAAATGCAAAAACATAATGATACCACAAGGAAAAACAAATGAAGAAATATGGCAAATTTTTAATTTAGTATATGAAAATATAGAAGAAAATGATGAAATATATGTTGATATTACACATTCTTTAAGAAGTATCCCTGTGGTTTTTATGTCAGTTTTAAATCATGCAAAAATCACAAAGGGATGCCATATAAAAAGGATTTTATATGGTGCATATGAAGTAAAGGAAGAAGATAACAGATCACCCATTTTTGATTTAATACTATTTGATAAAATTACAGACTGGAGTTTTGGAGTAGATCAACTTATATCAACAGGAGAAAGTGAAAAGTTTTGTTCAGCGGCAGAGGAGACGCTAAAACCTTTAAAATCCCAAACTCAAGGAAAGGATGAATTAGTATCACTAACTGAAAAATGTGCGAAAAAAATAAAGGAGTTTTATACAGATTTAAAGCTGGCACAAGGCAAGCCTATACAAAAAAACGGTGTAGAATTAAAGAATTTGTTAGATGAAATTAAAGAACTCAATAAGGATGAACGTTTGGAAATAAAGCCATTCTACGATATTCTTGAAAAAATAGAAAATCAAGTAGATTTTTTTGAAGAAAATAATTTGGTGGAAAACATATTGGGATGTGCCAAATTATGTGTAAAATTTGGTATGTATCAGCAGGCATATACATTCTTATTGGAAAACATTATAAATTATATTTGTTTAGAAGCAGGACTGGATTGGAATAAATTAAAGGACAGGGAAAATGTGGCAAAAGTAATAGGCTTAAAAAATCTTGCAGTGAGAAAAGAAAAAAATTATGAAAAAGGGCAAGAGTCTGGTGATAAAGAAACTAGTGATAAAGAAACAGAACTACAAAATTTAAAAGATAAATTAGGGTTTATAACAGAAGATATAGCAAAGTATTATGACAAATTAGGTCAATACAGGAATACGCTAAATCATGCCGGATTTAGAGAGAATCCGCTGTCAAAGAAGAAAGTGCTGGATGAAATCAATTCATTTATTAGTGAATTTGAAAAACTCTTTTTGGAAAAAGAAATATTAGAAGAGGGAGAAAAAGAGCATGTTTTGTGAGGAACAATTAGCCCAAAAAACAAAAGTATGGAAAGGTATGGAAAGAAGCACAGATGAGCAAAGAAAATTGGCAGAAGACTACTACAAGTTTGAAATTATGCCTATTGTAATAGACTGTTTTTTGCAAAAATATCAAAAGGAAGAGCCCTGCGAATCAATGGTGTTAACCCTGGGTACTTCATATGAGCCGCTAGTGCTTTCCATACTTGCACTAAAACCTAAAAAAGTATTAATTCTTTATACAGAGCAATCATTTCATTTATTAGATGATGTAATAGAGTTTACAAAGTTAAAGCCAACCCAGTACAAAGCTACTGAAGTTGATTCTGAAAGTCCCCTGCAGCTGTATCAAGAGATAAAGAAAGCATATGAAAGATGGGGAAGACCTGAAGATATTTATGTGGATTTTACAGGCGGTACAAAATCCATGGCTGCCGGATGTGCAATGGCAGGTTCGGCAATAGGGGCAAAACTTATATATGTACCAGGAAAGTATCTTACCCATCTCAGAAAACCGGAGCCGGGAACAGAAAAGCTTTTTTATGTTGATGACCCTTACACTGTTTTTGGGGATATTGAAAGGGAGCAGGCATTTTGTCTTTTTAATGAAATGGACTATATTTCGGCATACAGGATTTTTGATGAGCTTGAGAAAAAAGTACCCAATTCAAAAGAAGATGATGCTTTTAAATATTTATCCAAGGCATATAGTGGGTGGGACAGCCTTGATATCAGTGAAGCAAAGATTAACCTTTCTAAATGCTATGATATAATTTTAAAAAAGGGGAAGCTTGAAAAGAATCTTGTTTTATTACAACATGAACAGAAAATAAAAGATCAGATTGAGTTTTTGGAAGTATTGGAAAAGCTACATTGCAGGGAAAAAGGGGACAAGGAATTTATATTTAATAATATTGGATATCTAATAGCTAACCTTTATCAAAATGCAGTAAGAAGGGAAGCAAAAGAAAGATATGAAATGGCAACACTGCTTTTGTATAGGATTCTTGAAACTATTGAGCAAAAAAGGCTGTGGAATTATGGTATTGATACTGAAAATGCAGATTTTTCGAAATTAGGCTATAGTGATGAGGAACTGCGCGAAAAAATAAATGCCATAAGAATAAAGATAAAAGGATTTAACGAAATAGAGCATTTAGACAAGAAGGTGAGTCTTATGGCAGGATATATACTTCTTGCAGCTATAGGTGATGATATTATAAAGAATAAAAAAACAGCCCAGCTAAACAGATTAAAACACAAAGTGGATTTAAGAAATAAGAGTATTTTTGCACACGGGTATGAATTTATAGATAAGAAAAAATTTGAAGAATTTAAAGATTTAGTTGTAGAATATATGAATTTGTTTTTTGAACTTGAAAATATAAATAAGGAAAAAATGCTTTCAGTTTGTGAATTTATCAGATTGTAGGTCTTTGTTAATATTGTAATTGTATGTTTTTATAATTATTCCAGGTTTTTTGTCATTTCATAGTATATATTTTTAAGGGATATTTTAAAGTTGAAAAAGTTTGCACACTTTTTCAACTTTTTTTAAAAATTTTCAAAGTCCAGAGGCGGACAGTATGTCTGCTGTGTGATATTTAGTATAATCCATCTACCTCACCAGGTGGGGTAGAAACAAGCACATCACATTTCCTCATAGGTACTGTAAAAACACTGGAAACCAAACAGAAAAAATTAGCTGAAAAAGCGTTTCAATTCCTCATAGGTACTGTAAAAACTTTTGAACCTATAAGTAAAGATGAATTATTTTCTGGTATGTTTCAATTCCTCATAGGTACTGTAAAAACTCTTTTTTGGTTCGAAATATTCTCGAACCTCTTTCAGGTTTCAATTCCTCATAGGTACTGTAAAAACTCATGTCAGCGTTTGTTAGTATGAAGTATTCAAGGTTTCAATTCCTCATAGGTACTGTAAAAACTTAGTCTTATTGCTATTTTATGTTTTAAATCCATTTGTTTCAATTCCTCATAGGTACTGTTAAAACAAAATATACTATCCAAAAGTTCAAATGAAGCCTCAGGGTTTCAATTCCTCATAGGTACTGTAAAAACTATTTTATCGATATGTAGCATATAAGTTGGACTTTGTTGTTTCAATTCCTCATAGGTACTGTAAAAACCCATAAAAGTAACATTTAATGATTATGTGTGCGACAGTTTCAATTCCTCATAGGTACTGTAAAAACTCTTCTGTGGTCGGATTAAAATCGATGACAATTTTCAGTTTCAATTCCTCATAGGTACTGTAAAAACTTAGGTATATATATTTTTTTAAGGTCATTAAATCTAAGTTTCAATTCCTCATAGGTACTGTAAAAACTCAATTCCTCATAGGTACTGTAAAAACATGTGACGTACTAGAAATACAAATATGTCCTGACACAGGTTTCAATTCCTCATAGGTACTGTAAAAACAGGTTCATACTTATCCTCTTTCCATGAGTAACTTTCGTTTCAATTCCTCATAGGTACTGTAAAAACCAGAAGGAGCTACCTCCTTACCTGAAGGATTTAGGTTGTTTCAATTCCTCATAGGTACTGTAAAAACGACTATAACAAACCATCATCTGTACTTGTCGATGAAGTCGTTTCAATTCCTCATAGGTACTGTAAAAACGGAGCGTTTCGGCGTAATGATTACCGACAAAGGCAAGTTTCAATTCCTCATAGGTACTGTAAAAACCCCGTTTACAGGTTTATACAACGGCAACAATTTCGAGAGTTTCAATTCCTCATAGGTACTGTAAAAACACAAGGTTTACATCGTGTGGTGTACAATTAATCACATGTTTCAATTCCTCATAGGTACTGTAAAAACTAGGTTTTAGGAATACTGTAGAGAGTGCAATTTTAGGTTTCAATTCCTCATAGGTACTGTAAAAACCTTTAATATACCATAAATAAACAAATATACAATATATTGCGTTTCAATTCCTCATAGGTACTGTAAAAACAATAAAACTGGTATTTTATCTAATATAATAGGAGGTAGTTTCAATTCCTCATAGGTACTGTAAAAACAAGTTATAGGAGGTTAAAAAATGAAGAAATATCAAGGTTTCAATTCCTCATAGGTACTGTAAAAACCCTGTTGAATGGGTCTGGGCGGAAGATCCTAAATAGTTTCAATTCCTCATAGGTACTGTAAAAACCAATTCAAAGAATTTGAGAAAAATGCTTGACAAAATAGTTTCAATTCCTCATAGGTACTGTAAAAACGTTTATGATGACGCCCGAGTTTTGGGCAACGCAGTGATGTTTCAATTCCTCATAGGTACTGTAAAAACTTACTTATGATCAAATGTTAGTTTTAAATAAAAACTTGTTTCAATTCCTCATAGGTACTGTAAAAACGTTAAATTAGGCAACAATGTAAAGTTTTGGCCTAGGTGTTTCAATTCCTCATAGGTACTGTAAAAACAATTCGGATATTTTTATGCAAAAAATTAAGTCACAATGTTTCAATTCCTCATAGGTACTGTAAAAACCAGAATGCCTCGCACGGTTTCATGAAAAAACGTGCGGAGTTTCAATTCCTCATAGGTACTGTAAAAACTACAATTTTAACTGTTACATTCCCTTTGTAGGATTTGTTTCAATTCCTCATAGGTACTGTAAAAACTGAAAATTCAAACGAACTACAATTTTAAGCATGAGGAGTTTCAATTCCTCATAGGTACTGTAAAAACGTACTTTCACCTCAACGACGTTTAGAAGTTTATTTAAGTTTCAATTCCTCATAGGTACTGTAAAAACAAACCGAATGAAATGGGAAGTGGGTAGAGACATTTAGTTTCAATTCCTCATAGGTACTGTAAAAACTCGGAACCCCCATAAGTCCGGCATTTTCAATTATGCGTTTCAATTCCTCATAGGTACTGTAAAAACGTTCAGACACTTAGAAGATTGGCTCAAATTCAAATAGTTTCAATTCCTCATAGGTACTGTAAAAACAAGTCTTTCAGGAAGTTTTTTATGATTTGGCTATAAGTTTCAATTCCTCATAGGTACTGTAAAAACACACGATGTAACCGCAAAGGATTTTATGGACACACTTGGTTTCAATTCCTCATAGGTACTGTAAAAACCCTATGTTTTGGGCCAATGGGCGGATAGTTTTTATGCTGTTTCAATTCCTCATAGGTACTGTAAAAACGCCCTGCAAAACCCACTTTTGAGAAAACAATTATAAGTTTCAATTCCTCATAGGTACTGTAAAAACGTACATCTCAAGTATTTGGTAGGGTGGCAAAACCAAGTTTCAATTCCTCATAGGTACTGTAAAAACATATACTGATTTACCGTATTTGTAACTATCATTCTTAGTTTCAATTCCTCATAGGTACTGTAAAAACAAAATATGAAAGGAATGATAAAAAATGTTAAGAACGGCGTTTCAATTCCTCATAGGTACTGTAAAAACCGTATGATGATTTAGTTTTTGTATGTGCTGGTGGTTGTTTCAATTCCTCATAGGTACTGTAAAAACATGATATTTCAGTACAAGCTGGAGTGAATCCTGCTGGTTTCAATTCCTCATAGGTACTGTAAAAACAATAACGTGTTATATATTCACCTTTACTTTTAAAAGTTTCAATTCCTCATAGGTACTGTAAAAACTCATTCCTGTTGATTCTAGTTTTTCAACTATTTTTTCGTTTCAATTCCTCATAGGTACTGTAAAAACAAATGCCAGATTTTAAATTATTTTAAGGAGGAATCTTAGTTTCAATTCCTCATAGGTACTGTAAAAACTGGAATCCATCCATTTCAAAACTGTCACCTTTCACAGCGTTTCAATTCCTCATAGGTACTGTAAAAACACATTGTGAATCATTATTTGAGCTGTTGGAGACATCAGTTTCAATTCCTCATAGGTACTGTAAAAACAAAATGAACATTGAAAATTTAATTAACAAGGAGGTTGTTTCAATTCCTCATAGGTACTGTAAAAACAGTAAAAAAATCAGATATAAATAATCTGATAAATCACGTTTCAATTCCTCATAGGTACTGTAAAAACATTATAACAGCTACAGGCTCTACTTTTGCTTTTATCTGTTTCAATTCCTCATAGGTACTGTAAAAACTTTCTTTTTAGTGGTTCATAGTTACCTAGTACCTTGTTTCAATTCCTCATAGGTACTGTAAAAACGTATAACACGTTACCGTTACCGTGTCAACACTTTTTTGTTTCAATTCCTCATAGGTACTGTAAAAACAAATATCAGCTCCCATGTGGCACCATGGTCTTTAGAGTTTCAATTCCTCATAGGTACTGTAAAAACACCACCTTTTTAGGCATAGAACAAGCACCTACCTAAGGTTTCAATTCCTCATAGGTACTGTAAAAACCTATATTTCCAACATGTCCACTTATTCACTATATAATGTTTCAATTCCTCATAGGTACTGTAAAAACTATCCACAAATAAACTGTTCACCCATTCCCGCCGTGTGTTTCAATTCCTCATAGGTACTGTAAAAACATGAGATTTAGCGTTAATATCACCAAAGAAGACTTATGTTTCAATTCCTCATAGGTACTGTAAAAACCTTTCTTTTTCGTCTTCTTCTGAATTCTCTCTATATCGTTTCAATTCCTCATAGGTACTGTAAAAACCCTTCTTTTTTGTCTTCTTCTGAATTCTCTCTATATCGTTTCAATTCCTCATAGGTACTGTAAAAACATAAGTACAAAATGAACATTGAACATTGAAAATTCAAGTTTCAATTCCTCATAGGTACTGTAAAAACGATGGGTTGAGAAAGAAGAGAACCTTTCCCAAGAAGGAGTTTCAATTCCTCATAGGTACTGTAAAAACATATGACAGAAATTATAAAATATCTGTTATAGCATTGGTTTCAATTCCTCATAGGTACTGTAAAAACAGAATTGTAAAATTATAACATAACAAAGCTAATTATAGTTTCAATTCCTCATAGGTACTGTAAAAACAATTCTTATGTCTGATGTTTCAATGGCTATGACATAGTTTCAATTCCTCATAGGTACTGTAAAAACCATATGTATATCACTTGTCGTAGGCGTCTCTATACGAGTTTCAATTCCTCATAGGTACTGTAAAAACTTAAAAAAAATTATTTTAAGGAGGTTTGGAATGTGTTGTTTCAATTCCTCATAGGTACTGTAAAAACAATTCTTATGTCTGATGTTTCAATGGCTATGACATAGTTTCAATTCCTCATAGGTACTGTAAAAACTATTTTCACCGAAACAAATTACTTCATTTATTCTTCTGTTTCAATTCCTCATAGGTACTGTAAAAACGAAGTAGAAAATGAATTAAAATTAGAAATGAGTGAAAGTTTCAATTCCTCATAGGTACTGTAAAAACTTATGGAACTATTGCCCATTGCTCTTCCTGTAGTAGTGTTTCAATTCCTCATAGGTACTGTAAAAACTTTCTTCTGAGAGTTCAACATCTCCAAGATATGCCGGTTTCAATTCCTCATAGGTACTGTAAAAACATTACTAGAAGACTTAAAAGGAGGAAAATAGCATGTATGTTTCAATTCCTCATAGGTACTGTAAAAACTTTTTGTCATTAAAACCATCTCCTTATTCGATTATTGTTTCAATTCCTCATAGGTACTGTAAAAACAATGGTACAGAATGGAAGTCTCCCATTTGGAGATCATGTTTCAATTCCTCATAGGTACTGTAAAAACAAATGGGATCTGTTCAAAGAATATAACCGACAAGATGGTTTCAATTCCTCATAGGTACTGTAAAAACTCACTTGCTTAGCTGTAGTTTTGATTTCAGTACCATGTTTCAATTCCTCATAGGTACTGTAAAAACGTGACATTAAACTGTACATATATTAGCGACTTAGAATGTTTCAATTCCTCATAGGTACTGTAAAAACTTGTTTGCCATTAAAATCACCTCTATGAGATTTTATTGTTTCAATTCCTCATAGGTACTGTAAAAACAAAGACAAGAACAAAAAAGCACCTGTAAAATTTCTTACGTTTCAATTCCTCATAGGTACTGTAAAAACTCTTTTCGGTATTTTTTCTTTTACATCATATTCCCTGTTTCAATTCCTCATAGGTACTGTAAAAACTTAATTAAATAGTATGGAGGCGATATAATGTTTAAGAGTTTCAATTCCTCATAGGTACTGTAAAAACTTGCCTATGAATGTTATAACCCCGATATTTGCATGTTTCAATTCCTCATAGGTACTGTAAAAACGCTTTTGACATGTTACCAGCTCCTTATTCGATTATTGTTTCAATTCCTCATAGGTACTGTAAAAACTGTAAACATCTTTACCATTAACCCCTTTTTGTTTAGGTTTCAATTCCTCATAGGTACTGTAAAAACACGGATCCTCCCTTAAAAAAATGCTAGCTCGTGGCCGTTTCAATTCCTCATAGGTACTGTAAAAACATTGTACTTGTCGTGAATGTGAATTTTGTTTTCCTCAGTTTCAATTCCTCATAGGTACTGTAAAAACTTGTTTCTTTGCACATCCCAAGTTTTTGGGCGTGTCGGTTTCAATTCCTCATAGGTACTGTAAAAACTTTCATTGATAAACAGACACTGATAAATATTCTTTGTTTCAATTCCTCATAGGTACTGTAAAAACAATCAAGAATTTGAAAATATAGAAATTAGAGAATTCGTTTCAATTCCTCATAGGTACTGTAAAAACGTTCTTACGGAGTAGGTGGTTTAATTGGGCGTGCTGCGTTTCAATTCCTCATAGGTACTGTAAAAACGAAGACGAAAAAGAACTGAAGTTACAGGGCTATATAAGTTTCAATTCCTCATAGGTACTGTAAAAACTTAAATTTTATCATGTAAACATCGAAAAAATGGACTGTTTCAATTCCTCATAGGTACTGTAAAAACTTAAAGTCAATACCTTTTTACAAAAAAAATATTAAAGTTTCAATTCCTCATAGGTACTGTAAAAACAGTTACTCTAAACTGTACATATATTAGTGAACACGAATGTTTCAATTCCTCATAGGTACTGTAAAAACGTAGTATATTCAGGGATGAAGAAGGTAATTATGTGTTTCAATTCCTCATAGGTACTGTAAAAACAACGGTTTGCGCCAGGGGTTTGGGGGTGGCAGACCCCGTTTCAATTCCTCATAGGTACTGTAAAAACTCAAAAACAGAATAAATAAACTCAAACTGCCAAAGAGGTTTCAATTCCTCATAGGTACTGTAAAAACTGTTGATGGTTTGTTGGAGATTAAGAATATCATTTCGTTTCAATTCCTCATAGGTACTGTAAAAACAAGAACAACCCAAAGAAGAAAATCTTTGTCCAAATTGGTTTCAATTCCTCATAGGTACTGTAAAAACAGGATTTGTAGGGCGGAGAGGTAGCTCAGGAACAGTGTTTCAATTCCTCATAGGTACTGTAAAAACTTACAACAAATAATAAGGAAATTGAAGTTGTTTATGTGTTTCAATTCCTCATAGGTACTGTAAAAACTGAGCCGTCACTAGTTGGTAAAAAGTTGTATTGATAGTTTCAATTCCTCATAGGTACTGTAAAAACACACATAAAATGGGTTTTGTATCATACCAGACTCGCATGTTTCAATTCCTCATAGGTACTGTAAAAACAGGTTATAATGGTCTATAGCAACGTCATGTATATGGGTTTCAATTCCTCATAGGTACTGTAAAAACCAAGCAATATTCACAATTTTAAATGTAGCTTACGGATGTTTCAATTCCTCATAGGTACTGTAAAAACTTAATAATTTATACGTAAAGTCTAACACTTTACGCGTTTCAATTCCTCATAGGTACTGTAAAAACCATTTTGAATATTTGAGTTATGAAAAGTAATTTTTATGTTTCAATTCCTCATAGGTACTGTAAAAACTCGATGAACTGTCATGTTTTGTTTATCCGGTTGACGTTTCAATTCCTCATAGGTACTGTAAAAACAAGCCAAAGAGTTCAATGGTCAAAGGGTAGTAACATTGTTTCAATTCCTCATAGGTACTGTAAAAACAAGCCGTATTTACAGTAATACATACTGCTTATGGTAGTTTCAATTCCTCATAGGTACTGTAAAAACAATAGTGTACAATTAAAGTATAAGTTAGAAATATTTCGTTTCAATTCCTCATAGGTACTGTAAAAACGTTATATGGGATTATGAAAAGGCTGTCAGTTATGCGAGTTTCAATTCCTCATAGGTACTGTAAAAACAATATCCTAAGTGTATAATAGTAACGAACTTTGGCTAGTTTCAATTCCTCATAGGTACTGTAAAAACCTATTATTTATTCCCTATATAATTATTATTATGTAGTGTTTCAATTCCTCATAGGTACTGTAAAAACATTTTTTAAGCATCTTTTCATATTGTTCTAATTTTCGTTTCAATTCCTCATAGGTACTGTAAAAACGTTGCCGGAAGGTGCAACTGAATTGCCGGAGGGCTTGTTTCAATTCCTCATAGGTACTGTAAAAACATTGATGAGGTCCAGAATTGGTTCAATTCGTTGGCTTGTTTCAATTCCTCATAGGTACTGTAAAAACGGCTAGAAAACAGGCTAGCAGAGCGGCGGCGAGCATGTTTCAATTCCTCATAGGTACTGTAAAAACCAACGGCAAAGAAATTGAAACGACAGCGAAGCAAATCAGTTTCAATTCCTCATAGGTACTGTAAAAACCCACTCTTATAAATCCACCTAGTTCTTTTACGTGTGTGTTTCAATTCCTCATAGGTACTGTAAAAACACGGACTAGAGAAAACGCAGCCCTAAACTTTCAGAAGTTTCAATTCCTCATAGGTACTGTAAAAACTTTCCGTGAATTAGGTGAAGAACTATATTGTAGAAGTTTCAATTCCTCATAGGTACTGTAAAAACTATCGTGAAGCCTGCAAACGCAGGGACTTTACGATGTTTCAATTCCTCATAGGTACTGTAAAAACTCAATATTAATTGCAAGTGCTTTTTATAAAATAGCAGTTTCAATTCCTCATAGGTACTGTAAAAACGGATGAGGACTTGATAAGAAAGGTTGATGAGGCAGCGTTTCAATTCCTCATAGGTACTGTAAAAACGCATTAACTAAATAGATTAATAATTGACTCCTATTGTGTTTCAATTCCTCATAGGTACTGTAAAAACCTGCCATTCTCAAAGCCATAATAATTTGATTTTATTAGTTTCAATTCCTCATAGGTACTGTAAAAACCTCAGCTTGTAGGGGGTAGGTTGCCAGAAGGAACGAGTTTCAATTCCTCATAGGTACTGTAAAAACCTAAGGAAAAAATGGCGGATGAGGTTTTGGCTGAGTCGTTTCAATTCCTCATAGGTACTGTAAAAACCTTGGTTCCACAATTCAGCAATTATAGAATTTTCAAGTTTCAATTCCTCATAGGTACTGTAAAAACTTGTAGGTAATAAAAATTTTGAAGTGAATTTGTTCGGGTTTCAATTCCTCATAGGTACTGTAAAAACCATCACGATACAAATCAACAGTTTTCCATTTTCCAAGTTTCAATTCCTCATAGGTACTGTAAAAACTATAAAAGAAAATATACCTAAGCGAATGAAGGATAAGAGTTTCAATTCCTCATAGGTACTGTAAAAACTATTTCATTTTTAGTTACATATATAATATATTACTTTGTTTCAATTCCTCATAGGTACTGTAAAAACCGGCTTGTAGCATCTTACAAAAGTTATACAGCCGAAGTTTCAATTCCTCATAGGTACTGTAAAAACCGATTATAATTTGTCATAATCACCCGTCAGGAGACACGTTTCAATTCCTCATAGGTACTGTAAAAACTCATTTTCTTTCCTCCTTACAAAATATAAGTTTCCAGTTTCAATTCCTCATAGGTACTGTAAAAACATAACACAACTGCAGCGGGTGCACCATATGTAACTGAGTTTCAATTCCTCATAGGTACTGTAAAAACCATAAAAGCAAGTATATACGATAGCTGTAAATCTATGTTTCAATTCCTCATAGGTACTGTAAAAACGATTATAGAGATTTTCCAGATGATTTATTGAGGCAGAGTTTCAATTCCTCATAGGTACTGTAAAAACTCAAGTCCATTTTACACCTCCTACAAGAAAAGCAGGGGTTTCAATTCCTCATAGGTACTGTAAAAACGGAAATAAAAACATATAAAAGGGGGCTTTAAAATGTAGTTTCAATTCCTCATAGGTACTGTAAAAACATAGTTTTAAAAATTTTTTCAAAGATAAAAAAGTACAGTTTCAATTCCTCATAGGTACTGTAAAAACGAAGTTCATTAGCAGCACCGACAAAATTATTATTTATGTTTCAATTCCTCATAGGTACTGTAAAAACTCGTTGAATTTGCCTATTTTATACTCTTTATATTTGAGTTTCAATTCCTCATAGGTACTGTAAAAACCCTCCTTGTAGTCCCATGCAGTTCGCCATTTAAAACTGTTTCAATTCCTCATAGGTACTGTAAAAACTTTTTCTTAACCTCTTAATTATATTGTACCATATATGTTTCAATTCCTCATAGGTACTGTAAAAACGCGATATTTACAATTATTAATACCGCATATGGTATGTTTCAATTCCTCATAGGTACTGTAAAAACTGGGTTAGAAATCGACATGATAAGGGAAATCGCCCTGTTTCAATTCCTCATAGGTACTGTAAAAACCGGCTTTTGTAAAACAAAAAGGATAGAAGAAGTTGAGTTTCAATTCCTCATAGGTACTGTAAAAACTGGCCAGGTTTTTTGCTTTTATATAGAACATATGTTTGTTTCAATTCCTCATAGGTACTGTAAAAACGCTTTAAGATAAGGCATATTATATATAATTGTGTGAGTTTCAATTCCTCATAGGTACTGTAAAAACGTACATACCAAAACTCATTATTAACGGTCAAGTGATGTTTCAATTCCTCATAGGTACTGTAAAAACTTCTGTCATCATCTCAGGCGGAAAATTTTTTGAAGCGTTTCAATTCCTCATAGGTACTGTAAAAACAATTTTAAGTTAAGGGGGAAATTTCCCCCTTAACATGTTTCAATTCCTCATAGGTACTGTAAAAACACGATATTTGAAAAAATCACGCCAACTCTTCATGGGAGTTTCAATTCCTCATAGGTACTGTAAAAACATTAAAAGTAACAACAAGGTTTCAGCTTCCATTTACATGTTTCAATTCCTCATAGGTACTGTAAAAACTAGGTGGTTAAATGGAAACAGCGCTAAGATATGAATGTTTCAATTCCTCATAGGTACTGTAAAAACTGATTGATGAAGTTTATGCATCTTACAGATGCTCCAGTTTCAATTCCTCATAGGTACTGTAAAAACACTTCGATGAAAAAGCATTTTCTGCGTTCGTTGATTGTTTCAATTCCTCATAGGTACTGTAAAAACATTTAGGTCACGAACTGTTGACGATTTATCCACGTAGGTTTCAATTCCTCATAGGTACTGTAAAAACCTTTATAAAATCAAAAAACTTAGTGAATTTTATATCGTTTCAATTCCTCATAGGTACTGTAAAAACAAATAACATGTACTATCAAAAATACAGAAGTGACACTGTTTCAATTCCTCATAGGTACTGTAAAAACAAAATCAGCTCCTTATTTAATTATTTAAGGTACTTGTTTCAATTCCTCATAGGTACTGTAAAAACTTAATATTAAAGTCAATAACTTTTGATTAAATAATCTGTTTCAATTCCTCATAGGTACTGTAAAAACATAGTGGATATTATGCTGACTTGCACCACGAAGTATTGTTTCAATTCCTCATAGGTACTGTAAAAACTTTGAAGAAGACTTTCAAAAAAATACGAGACCTAATCGTTTCAATTCCTCATAGGTACTGTAAAAACAAAAAATATAAAAAAAATGCTTACTGATTTAAATCTGTTTCAATTCCTCATAGGTACTGTAAAAACAACTATTCAAGTGTCGGGAAAACCGCAATTGACTATGTTTCAATTCCTCATAGGTACTGTAAAAACCTGGCTGATGAATGGGAAAGAGAAAATCAAATGAAATGTTTCAATTCCTCATAGGTACTGTAAAAACACTGCAATTCGTGTCCAGCCGATATGGTATGACAGTGTTTCAATTCCTCATAGGTACTGTAAAAACAAAGAAAAAGAAATGAGAAAAGAGGCACTAGAAGCTAGTTTCAATTCCTCATAGGTACTGTAAAAACAATGGACGATGTAGAAGTATTCAATGGAAATTGGAAGTTTCAATTCCTCATAGGTACTGTAAAAACTTGATTATCAATTAGAACTTTGTAAAAGAGGTATGAAGTTTCAATTCCTCATAGGTACTGTAAAAACTAGTGGCCAGGAATGGAATAGTGGCCAGGAAAAAAAAGTTTCAATTCCTCATAGGTACTGTAAAAACTTAATCGACACTAAAGCCAAGCAAGTGACTTGTACCATGTTTCAATTCCTCATAGGTACTGTAAAAACGAGTATAAAACTCTCTCTTTATATTACATAACATTAATGTTTCAATTCCTCATAGGTACTGTAAAAACTATTTAAGGTACTTTAAAATTAAAATACCTTATATTAGTTTCAATTCCTCATAGGTACTGTAAAAACTGTTAAAGTACCTTATAATATAAGTATACTATATATGTTTCAATTCCTCATAGGTACTGTAAAAACTAAAATAGAGAGAGTTTAAAAACTCTCTCTTTAATATGTTTCAATTCCTCATAGGTACTGTAAAAACAACATTTTAAAACCTCCTTTGATTATTATTTTATATGTTTCAATTCCTCATAGGTACTGTAAAAACTTAAAAACAGTTCGTGCCTATATTTACTACGTGACGCTGTTTCAATTCCTCATAGGTACTGTAAAAACCGGATACAGATAGCAGGGAAAGGTCGTTGAGGAGGGCGTTTCAATTCCTCATAGGTACTGTAAAAACTTTGTCCGTCATTTTATCAACTCCAATCATTAATTGTTTCAATTCCTCATAGGTACTGTAAAAACACAGGGTTTGCCCTGTGTGAGCGTCAAATGATGTATTGTTTCAATTCCTCATAGGTACTGTAAAAACTACTTGGATTACAGCACAAAAACTGCACGAAATGGCGTTTCAATTCCTCATAGGTACTGTAAAAACCATCAATGGAACAGTAGCTTTCAGTTCACTCAGTATTGTTTCAATTCCTCATAGGTACTGTAAAAACTTTAGAATGGGTGTGGAAGAAAATACCCGGTATAAACGTTTCAATTCCTCATAGGTACTGTAAAAACTAGACAATGTTGGCGCGTATGTAGGCGAATATTTAGGGGTTTCAATTCCTCATAGGTACTGTAAAAACATACTGTGACGACATAGTAACATATTATGATTTGGAGTTTCAATTCCTCATAGGTACTGTAAAAACCTTTTTGTTGCAAATTATTTTTAATTCTAAGGTATCGTTTCAATTCCTCATAGGTACTGTAAAAACGATTTATGAAGGTACATATCCGATTGCGTCGAACGTGTTTCAATTCCTCATAGGTACTGTAAAAACCTTTTATGCTAAAGAGAAGATAGCTGATGAAGTGCGTTTCAATTCCTCATAGGTACTGTAAAAACCCGTAGGCATCGCATGACGCCTACATTCATATTTTAACCTCATGTAATATAAAAAGTCAAGTAAGGCAGGAGAAAAAACTGCAAAGCCGGAAGGAAACTGCATTTGACGCAAAAAAATGAAAGTTGTCGACCCCCGGGGTTTTTTACGCTATCGGACATCGACAAATTTTCAAAAATATATTTATGTGCTTTAACTACATTTACACTTACACTAATTATTATACAACAGAAATGTATATGTGAAAAATTACCTGACATTATAACGGATTAAAAATAACAATTGGTGTAATAATAAACTTAAAATTGGAGGTTGATTAAATTGACTGTTGCTTCACAAGTTAAACAAACTTTAGCAAATTTAAAAGGTATTCAGGGGACTTTAGGGATATACTCTGTCAAATCACAGGATGAAGAAACAAAAACCGTCTTTAATGAAGCAATAAACACTATAAACGGCATCGTAGAAGATTTGGAAAAAAGAATTCAAACTTTAGAATTTGAAGAACCCCAATATGAAGGAAACTAATGGGTGATGCTATGCAGGAATGCATTGAAATACTATTAAGATCTTTTTCATTGCTGGTTTTAGTTTTATTTTCAGCCAGAGTTATAGGCAAAAAAAACATGGCAAATGTGACCCCCTTTACTTTTATGAGCTATATAGCAATTGCAGTTATATCTGCTTTAATATCAACAAAAGTTATAAAAAATATCGCCTTTGGATTTATTGCTTTAGGAGTATGGGTTTTACTTCCTGTTGCAATAGATTATCTTTCAATAAAAAGTAAATTGATTCACGATATTGTAATTGGAAAAGGGACAGTACTTATTAAAAACGGTAAAATTATGGAAGAAAACTTGCTTAGGGCAAGAATAACCGGGGAAGAACTTTTAAGGGATTTAAGGTCTAAAAATGTTTTTAACTTAGCTGATGTGGAATTTGCACTTATGGAATCAAATGGTGAAATAAATGTATTTATGAAAAGTGATAAAAAGCCCTTAACTGCCCATGATATAGGCAAAAAAGTTGCTCCCCGGTCAGAATCTCAAACGGTGATACTGGACGGAACTCCTTTAAATGAGCCATTAACATCTTTAGGACTTAATCAGGGATGGTTAAAAACCCAGCTGGATAAAATGGGGGTATCCATTGACAATGTTTTTATAGGACAGGTGGATTCATCTGGGGATCTGTATGTTGACCTTTTTGACGATTCCATAAATATACCGCAGCCAAAAGTTAAGGAAATGCTGTATGCAAACTTAGAAAAGTGTCATGCTGATTTTATGAAATATGCCCTTGAAACCAAAAATGAAGAGGCTAAAAATATGTATCAGAAAAATGAACAAAAATTAAAAGAGTTAAAGGAAAAATTAGAACCCTACTTATTAAGGTAAACAATAACTTTATTAAAGGTAAACAATAACATTAAGGCAAGCAATAGCATTAATTAAACGATAACATTAAAAAAGGTGAGCAACATAAGGGGACAATAACACTAAAACAGACAATAAAATAGGCAACAATATTAATGTAACGATTGCATTAAAACAAACAATAACATAATGGAGCGATAACAATAAAACATACAATAACATTAATGCAGACAATTACTACTACACAAAACAATAATTACCTAAACAATACTACGCAATTAGAAGGTGGATAATATGTCAGATAAAAAGAAGAAAAAACTTACACCAACCCAGCAGGAATATCAACAACTGGCAAAGTCAAAAGAGCCAAAACGTCCTATAGTACTAAATACAGTTAAAGCCTTTTTTACTGGAGGATTGATATGCACCCTCGGACAGGCAATTAAAACGGTGTTTGTTAACTATTTTGGATTTACAGAGGAAACCGCATCCAACCCTACTTCGGCGGTGCTGATTTTTATTTCTGCACTTATTACATCCTTAGGATTTTACGACCATATTGCACAGTGGGCAGGGGCAGGGACTGCAGTACCTGTTACCGGGTTTGCCAATACAATTACTTCGGCTGCTTTAGAGCATAGGACTGAAGGATATGTGTTGGGAGTGGGAGGGAATATGTTTAAAATTGCCGGACCGGTTATTGTATTCGGCGTTTTTTCAGCCTTTGTTGTAGCAATTATAAAACTGATAATTCAAGGGTTAGGAGGGATGTAATTGTTGCAGGGCCGTCAAACATGGGTTTTTGAATCAAAACCTGTTATTGCAGGAAGTGCAGCGGTTGGAGGGCCTTTTGAATCAAAATGTGCTTTAGCAGATGATTTTGATATGTTCAGTGAAGATTTATGGCTTGGGCAGGACAGTTTTGAAAAGGCGGAAAGAAAGCTTTTAGAACATGCCTGTGAGATAGCCATAAAAAAGGCCGGAGTCAAAAAAGAAGATGTTGAATTTTTTTTTAGCGGCGATTTAATAAACCAGATAATATCAAGCAGCTTTACTGCCCGTACATTGGGAATACCGTATTTAGGCATTTTCGGTGCCTGCTCAAGTTCTGTGGAAGGGCTGGCTCTGGCTTCTATTTTAGTGGACGGCAATTTTGCAAATAATGCCCTGGCGGCTACCTCCAGTCACAATGCAGCATGCGAAAAGCAATATAGATACCCTACAGAGTATGGGGCTCAAAAACCTCCTACTGCACAGTGGACAGTTACAGGAGCCGGAGCAGCTTTAGTTGCCCGGGAGGGAGAAGGACCAAGGGTTGTATGTGCCACTATCGGACGTGTTGTGGATATGGGACTTTCCGATCCCTTTAATATGGGGGCGGCTATGGCACCGGCAGCGGTGGATACAATTTCAGCCCATATGAGGGATTTAAATATTGATTTATCAGATTATGATATTATTGCCACAGGGGATTTGGGAAGAGTGGGGCATGAAATTGCCAAAGAATTATTAAAAAAGCATGGTATCAGCCTGCCGGAAGAAAAGTTTACCGACTGCGGCAAGATTATATATAAGGATGAGCAACCTGTTTTTTCAGGTGGAAGTGGTTGTGGATGTGCAGCAGTAACTACCTATGGACATTTTATAAACAGAATGAAAAAAGGCGAGTTGAAAAAAATCCTGGTGGTAGCAACAGGTGCTCTGTTGTCTCCTATGTCATACCAGCAAAAAGAGTTTATCCCATGTATTGCTCATGCAGTTTCTTTAGAAATGTAATACAAGATGCAATATAAGGAGGTTTATAAAAATGCAAAGCTATATCTGGGCGTTTTTAATCGGAGGTCTTATTTGTGCGATAGGACAAATTTTAATGGACGGCTTTAAACTAACTCCTGCCCACACCATGTGTACTTTTGTTGTTTTAGGGGCAATTTTAGGAGGTTTAGGACTTTATGAACCTCTTATTAAATTTGCCGGAGCAGGGGCTTCAGTTCCAATTAGCAGTTTTGGGTACTCCCTGGTAAGAGGTGCCCTTTTAGAAGCAGAAAAGACAGGCATTGTAGGGGTGCTTACAGGTATTTTTGAAATAACCAGCGCCGGTATTTCCTCTGCAATAATTTTTGGATTTATAAGTTCATTGATTTTCAGACCTAAAGGCTGATTATTTGATATAATGGCTGTTTATTTTGATAAGAGAAGGGAGGTGGAGAGAATAAATGACGGTGGAAACCCAAATGCAGCAGGCCATAGCAGGTATTCAAAGTGCTGCAGCGACAATAATGAAAACCTTTGCCCTTGAAACACAGGATGAACAGGCTAAACAGACATTCCAGCAAATAGCCGATAATCTGGAGAATGCACTAGAACAACTAAAGGGAAGACAGCAGTATATCCAACAGCAGGAATCACAATACAGACAGCAATAAATAAAAGCTAAAAAAGCAATGTGATGCAAAACCTAAAAAAATATTTGCATCACATTTTTTGTTGATTTTTTGCTGATTCTCTGTTGATTTTCGCATGATACCGGGTCGTTATTTACAAAGCTTGTTTTTATTAAAAAATATCATTATTAAAAAATATCAGGCAAACTCTTTTAGATATGGACAGGGGTTTGTCTTTTAGTCTTGAATTTAAAAAGACAAACCTGCCTGTCCTGAAAATGCCTGTATAGCCTGTCCTAAAATGTGTAATTACTAAAATGTTTAACTTTGAGGGTTTATAATACGCATTAAATCTTCAAACATATCATTTAATTCTTCCATGGGTTTGTTTTTTCCAATGTCGTCTATAAGTTTTCTTATTTTTGTCATTGCAGCAGCAGAACGGCTTACTTCAACTTTGGTTATACCATTGTCTATGTCTTTAACCTTTTCTACTACCATGTTATCTGTTTCATTTGAAGCTTTATCAGGATCCGTTGGGGTATAGACAACAACAGCGGTATTTCCGTTTACAACAACGCTGACTTCATCAACGCCTTCAACTTTTTCAAGCTGGGTTGTTATTTTGTCCGCCCTTTCCTTGTCAAAATTTGTTTGCTGTACAGGAGTTTCACGGTCTAATCCATTTGTATTTCTTCCGTTATTTACCCCCGGTGTCTCATTAATATTAAGGTCATCATCAAGGTCGTTGTTTAAAATATTCCCGTTTCTATTTCCGGTTCTAGGGGTAGGAGTTCTTCCCATATCATCACCTGGTACAGCCGGCATGTCTCTTTCCGGGAGCGTTTCAGTCTGGTTCTGCTCATCTGTGTCCGGCCGGGCACATCCGGTGAATGTAAAAGTTAGTACACATACTGTTAAAAATACTAATAAAATTACTTTAAATTTATTTTTCATATACAAAACACCTCCACAAAATTATTCTTCTCAATTTATATTATTTTATATTAGGAAAATGTGGATTTATCAGCTTCCATTGAATTTTAAAAAAATTTAACAAATAAATAGAAATTTGTTTTAATATATAAATAGGGTGGTATATAATTAATTATAAAAAATAATTTAAAATAGGAGGAAAAAATATGAAGTGCAGAGACTTAAAAGTAGTTAACCTGAATATCACGGAGGATCATTATGAATACAAAGCATTATTCAGACTGTGCACAGACGATAAATGTTTAGACATAGACTTAGCAGAAATTTCTTCAGACGGTAAGCTTTTAGAAGAAATAAAAAATACATTTAATCTTGAGGAAACTACAGAAGAAATAAAAGAAATAATTATGGAAAAAGTAATGGAAGCATCTAAATTAGAATCCCGTAATGTCCAAGGCGAAGACTGCTGCAAATCTGATGTGGATAAAAAAACTTCCAGAGATATCGATTCCTTAAACAGGTCATAATAAAACTTTATATTACAACAAATTTCCCATGCTTGCAGCTATTACTGTGATATGTTATAATCGTGTAAAATAAAACAGCTGTGAGGAGATATTATGTTGTTAAAAGAACAGGCATTTAATGTAAAAAAAGCATCCGTTAAATTAGCAGCAGCAAGTACAGAACTTAAGAACCAGGCATTAGCTCAAATTGCCAAGGCACTTATGGATAGAAAAGACGAGATTATAAAAGCTAATGCTGAGGATTTAAAAAGGAGCGAAGAAGAAAACTTAGCTGCGCCACTTTTAAAAAGGCTGAAATTTGACGAGGCAAAAATAAAAGATGTTGTTGACGGAATAAACAGTCTTATAAAGTTAGAAGACCCTGTAGGAAAGACGGTATTTTGCACTGAACTTGACCAGGGACTGGATTTATATAAAGTTACATGTCCAATAGGAGTTATAGGTGTGATTTTTGAATCAAGACCTGATGCCCTTGTTCAAATTTCTACATTATGTCTAAAAAGTGGTAATGGAGTAATGCTAAAGGGCGGTTCTGAGGCAAGGAACACCAACCGTATACTGGCTGATATTATCGCTGAAGCCACAGACAAGGCAGGTATTCCTACAGGCTGGATTTGTCTTTTGGAAACCAGGGAAGATGTTAATGAGATGCTAAAGATGGATGAGTATATAGATCTTATCATTCCGCGTGGTTCAAATGAGTTTGTAAGATATATTATGGACAATTCAAGAATACCTGTTATGGGACATGCAGACGGTATTTGCCACTGCTATATTGATGAACATGCACGGATTGACATGGCAGTAAAAATTGTAGTTGATTCTAAAACCCAATACGTTGCAGTGTGTAACGCAACAGAGACTCTTTTAGTTCATAAAGATGTGGCACCTAAAGTGCTGCCTGAGATTAAGAAAGCCCTTGATGAAAAGGAAGTAGCTTTGGTTGGATGTCCAAAAACCCAGGAAATTATACCTGTTTCACCGGCTGCTGAAGAAGATTGGAAGACTGAATATTTAGACTACAAGCTGTCTATTAAAGTGGTAGATGATATTCATGAAGCCATTGACCACATTAATACTTATGGTTCAGGTCACACTGACAGCATTATCACTGATGATAAAGACAATGCAGCTTTGTTTATGAACCTGGTGGACTCAGGCAATGTATTTTGGAATTGTTCAACAAGGTTTAGCGATGGATTCAGATATGGATTTGGTGCAGAAGTGGGTATAAGCACTTCTAAAATCCATTCAAGAGGTCCTGTAGGGCTGGACGGTCTTTTAATTTACAAATACAAGGTTATTGGAAATGGTCATATTGTAGATGACTATGCAAAAAGAGTTAAGACTTTTAAGCATATTAAAAAAGACGCTGATTTTCCATTATAATAATCTATAATAATCTGATTTTCCACTATAATTTAAGTAAAAAATATGAAAGAATTTAGGAAAAGATAAGAAAGTTTTTTAAAAGCAGAATCAGGCGGAGGGGAGATCCGCCTGATGCTTTTTGAAGTGCCTTTCTAAATATGGTGAGTTTAGTTTTTTATTTAGAGAAGAATTTAAAAAAGTTAATTATATTGCGTATTAAAATTTTAAAAAACCCTAAACGTGAAACATCCTCAGATGCTGATAAATCAGAGCTTGCCAGCACTTTATCATCAAGTACCACCTCTACTTTACCTAAAACCTCCCCCTTTTTAACAGGCGCTTTTACAGTTTCGTCATCAAAGGAGGTTATTATTTCAATGTCCTTTTCCCGGGAAACAGGTATTACCAGTGAAATGCTGTCATTAGCCACCAGTGATACAGTTTCCTTGGTGCCATTTTTCACATTGAGGGTTTCAATTATTTCACCTGCCTCAACAAAATCTGCTTTTTTGAAATTCCTGAATCCATAAGTCAGAAGTTCTTGGGAAGTTTCAAACCTTTCCTGTTCACTTTTTGTATTGAGAACTACAGATATCATTCTGATATCATCCTGTTTTGCAGTTCCCACAAGGCAGTATCCGGCTTCTTCAGTCCAGCCTGTTTTTAAACCGTCAGCACCTTCAAAAACACCAAGAAGGGGATTGCGGTTAAACTGCCTTATATTGTTATAGGTAAATTCCCTTTGTGATTCCAGTTCTAAAATTTCAGGGTAGTTTTCTATTATAAACCGTGATAAAATAGCTATATCCTTTGCGCTCATTACATGCCCTTCACTTGGCAGCCCGCTTGAATTTTTAAATGTGCTGTTTGTCATTCCAAGCTCTTTTGCCCTTTGGTTCATAACATTCACAAAGGCATTTTCACTGCCGTATAGGTGTTCTGCAAGTGCAACACAGCCATCATTAGCTGACACAACTGAAATACCTGTTATTATGTCGCCTAATTTTACTTTGTCCCCAACTTGCAAAAACATTTTTGAGCCTTCCATTCTCCAGGCTTTTTCAGATATGCTTACATCATCATTCCAGTCAACTAAACCCTGTTCTATAGCCTCAAAGGCAATTAAAAGGGTCATTACTTTTGTAATGCTGGCAGGTGGAAGAGGAACATCAGAATTTTTTTCATAAAGAATTTCCCCTGTAGATGCCTCCATTAAAATGGCCGAACCTGCCGCTGTTTCAAATTGTGCAAAAGCATTTGCATGAAAATTAAAAACAATTACTAATAAAATAATAATTCCAGATAATTTTTTAAATATTTTGAAATTATTCATAAATGTTAACACCCCTGTATACAACAAAGTAATATTATGTAAAAACTACAAATTAACTTCATTAATTTTTTTTAAAATTAAACATGCTTTTATATTATGTTAACATTAAATTATTCAACTGTACAAATGTAAATTTTGCCTTGGTTTTGTTTTTTTAAAAAATATTTTAAACCTTTTTTGCTTTTTGATTATCTAATCTTATAGAATATAAAAGTGCCAAAAAATAAATAAATGCCAAAATAGACAAAAACCATTATTTGCCACCATGTAAGAGGAGAAAATTTTATTAGTTATGAAATAGAAGTGCCCAGGTGAAAAAGGGCGGGTGGTCCAAAAGGGGGGATTATCCCCCTTTTAATAACCGGTATGCAAATTAACCGGTATGCTTAATTTGCCAGTGCAAAGCCTCCAAAACAGCAAGAACCAATGAAGCAAAGAAGAAGGATTATTAATAATATAATAAGTAAAAGCTCAAAGCCTCCCGCAAAAGGACTTATACCAGTACATATTGACGGGGAACTTACACACTGGTTGGATGTTGTACCTGTACCTACTGATGGACTTGTTCCTGGGAAAATCCTGTCGTCAGACATATCAACATACTCCTTTCCAAATAAATTGTTTTAAACATGAAAATACCATGGGTGGTAATACAATATATTCATATTCATTTAAAATGTTGCTATTCCATATTAAAATGTTACCCCTCAATATAAAAGTTACCTCCAATTTCATTATCAAAAATAAATGCATTTGCATATGATGTAATGTGCTATTTTAATGGATATTTTAGCCTGGAAAAGGGGGTTTTGCATTGCCGGATTATAGTATAGGTGATTTTGTGGCAAGAAAATCATATGGAAAGGATGTTGTATTTGTAATTTCTGACATTGTAGAGGATGTTGAAAGAAGTATAGAAGAGGGTGAAAGAAGGGAAAGGTATGTACTAAAGGGTTTGACTGTAAGGTTAGTAGCTGATGCAGATAAAGATGATTTAGTAAAAATAAACCCTAAGGTTGCAAAACTTAGTGCAGAAAGAAACATTTATGGATTAAAAAGACAGCGTTTTTTTAATCAATTATACAAAAGCATAAATTTATTTAATATAGGACATGTGAGAAGGAGAGGAATACCGGGGAAGGTACTACATATAGACGGGAGCAGGGAATTTTTAAATTCAAGTATGGCGTATTATAAAATATTGGGCTTAAATCCTGTAGGAGTATATGTGGATGAACCGGAACAGCCCAATTTAGCAAGAAGCCTTTTAAGTAAATACAATCCGGATATTGTAGTTTTTACTGGTCATGACGGATTGCGTAAAGATGCTACTGATATCGAATCTTTTGGGAGTTATACATATTCAAGATATTATTATCAGGCGGTAAGTGAAGCCAGGGCATACCAGCCTGACCCTGAAGGTTTGTTTGTATATGCAGGAGCATGCCAGTCCTATTATGAAGCACTTATTTCGGCAGGCGCTACCTATGCTAGTTCTCCCGCCAGGGTGCTGATACATTCAACAGACCCTGTCACTTTGGCCTCCAGAATTGCCTTAACACCTCATAATAGAATTATAACTCCAAAACAGGCGGTAATGGGCACTTATTCAGGAACAAAGGGAATAGGAGGGGTGGATACAAGAGGAAGATTAAAACTAATATAAATTTAAAAGTCCGGGGAATTATATCCCTGGACTTTTATTTAGGTTATTTATATTCAGGTTATTTATGCTCAATATAGCAGGTAAAAGCTGTGAAACCATTAAAAGCTGTATGCAGTCATTAACTGCCTTTTTCCTCTTTTTGTTCATAAAAGGTGTTATGGCCTTTAAAAGGTTAATTCTGGGGTCTTTATTAGAATTTAATACACTTACAGCATCTTTAACCCTTTGCAAAAGTTCCAAATTTTCACCTATGTCCTTTGGAAAAAATGTATTTTCCCCCATATCTTTTGCCATATATGGGTTTTCATTTTTTGTATCAGTTGGATTTTCACTGTCCGATGGTTTACTTGCAGTATTTCCTAAAATATTCAGAAGTCCTTGCAAAGTTTCAGGTTTATTTATTATTTCTATTGCTTTTTGTATGTTCTTGTCCATGTCTTCACTCATAAACATTCCCCCGGTATTATTTTATAACATCCTTTAGCTTACTTTTAATTTCGTCCCCGTGACTGCCTATGTAATTAATAAGTTTTTCCAAATCTGAAGGGTTGATATTTTTTACTGCATCGGTATTAATATTTAATTTTTCTAAACGCTGTTTATCAGGTGTATCTGAGTTGCACACAGAGTTTATTTGTTTTGCAAGTTCATTTGCATCACTGTTTTTTAATATATCCAATGCCTTTGATAAATTATCCTGTAAAGATTTTTTATCCATATTTCCCATAATACCCGAAAGAGTTTTATTTAAGTTGTTGCAATCCATTTGACCAATCCTTTCTTAGCTAATTTAAGTTTAGTTTTTTTCATTACAGTATATTACTAATGTGCTTAAAATGTTACATTCTAAGATTAATTTTTTTTAAAATATAAATATATTGGGAAAATTAAGTGTTTTAAAAGGAGTAGTAGAGGGTGTTTAAAGGTAATAAAAGCTTAAATCTGGTACTGAGCGGCGGGGGCGTTAAGGGGATAGCATATATAGGTGCCTTTAAGGCGCTGGATCTGGATGGTTGGAAAGTTTTAAATATAGCAGGGGTATCAGCAGGAGCCATGGTGGGAAGTATTATTGCGTCAGGCTATAGTCCACGTGCTTTAATGGATATTTTAAAAAATTTCAATTTTGAAAAAATAAAAGGAACAGATGTTGTAAGGAAAATACCTATTATATCAGAATATATTGACTTTATTCAAAACCAGAGGGTTTTAAATGAAGAAAACAGGGAATTTTTTTTGGTAATGGAAAAGTTAAAAAAAGACTGTGAATGTGGTTTTGACGGTTTTAATGAGCTGGATTTATATAATATGCGCTGCAGTGTTGTAAAAAAAATAGTTAAGTTTTGTAATAAGGGTTACCTTTTTGACGGGAACTATTTAGAAGAGTGGATGTATGATGTTTTGAAAAAGAAGGGGATAAGAACCTTTGGGGATTTAAGGGGAGGGCTAAAGGACAGGGTAAACCCCAGGGGGTACAAAATGAGAATGACGGCGGTGGATGCCACCAGGGACAAAATTGTGGTTTTGCCTGATGACTTAGAGTTTTATGGTATACAGCCGGATGATTTTGAAGTTGCAAAGGCAGTGAGAATGAGCACAAGTGTGCCATTTGTATTTAAACCTGTTGAAATTAAAAGGAAAACGGATAGCGGGGAGAAAGTCCACTACTTTGTGGATGGGGGTATATTTGACAATTTTCCCTTTTGGCTAATTGAAAGTAGTGATATACCTGTCATAGGGATAAAATTAGAGGGCAAGAAATCTTCTAAAGGACTAAATCCCTTAAATATACTTAAAAACATCATTTCGAATTTATACAATATTGGAATGCCGGAAAAAGTGAGTTTCAATCCTGAAAATATCATCAAAATAGATGTATCTGATATATCTTTTCTGGATTTTGATTTAGATGAAAATGAAATAAATTATCTTATAGAATCCGGATATAAATCAGTGGGAAATTAAAAAAAAAAAAAATAAAAGGGGGATTAATTACTGGTATTTTAACGGAAAGTTTATTTTAGTGCTTTTATTTATGCTTTTATTTATAAAGAAATTTTTACAATAAACATAACAAGTAAACGTAACAGGTAGCAATAAAATATTTTAAACATATTATATAGTAGAAACTACTATGGGAGGTTTGTACTATGTATTGTGGTAATTTTGGATTTGGACAGCAGAATGAATTTCCTGACAACATAAAAAAACTGCTTAAACTCCTTAAGGGCGAAAAAGTTATAATTGTCTTAAGATCAGGGTGTAAGCAGACCGTTTGTGTTGAAGCTGTTGTGGGGAATTTGCTTATGGCCAGCGTAAACAGGAGCGTCATTAAATTTGTTGACATTGACTGCATATGTGAAGTGTTGGCAGAAAGCGGGGATGTTTTGAGCAGCATATTTATGCATAATAAAGGAAAAAGGCCAAGGGTGGACTTTGGCTGTGACGCTCTGGAGGAATGCACAAAAGGATATGGATGGCAGGTAAACCAAAACAACCAGCCATTGTAATTATGTAAATTCAAATCAAAGGGGGGCTTTTAGCCCCTTTAAATTTTTGCCTTATAAAAGTCAAAGCCCGGTATTATGAAAATCCCGCTTTATAAAAACCCGGTTATAGAAAGTAACCGGGGACGGCCCTTATTCATATTATAAAATTAAAGTTATTTTCAAAATAAGTTTTAAAAGAGGTGAAAACGTTGAGGGGATATAGTACGCTGTATAATATAGCAAACGGAATATATGCAGCAGCAAAAATAAGTGAAGTGCTTTATTTACAGCAAAACAGAAAAGGGATGCACAAAACCAATCCCTTAACCGGTGCATGTAAAATATTAGATATACTTGCACAATATGCACCTCAGGAAGAGAGGAAAGTTTTAGGGGCAAAATTAATGAACGGCAAACTGTGTTTAGAAGCCTGCAACAATATTAACAAGCATTTTAGTACATATGCAAAAAATTTTGACGCAGACAAAATTGCACAGGCTCTCAGCATTATAAAGCCTGTTCTTGGCGGTGAAGAAAAAAGAATAGTTGATAAAATGCTAAAAGTGTACGATGCATTGGTTTAAAACTGGTTTAAAACTAAATATTTCTGCCGTAAAATATTTCAGTCATTTCCTTCTTCAGCTTCGCCTTTATTTTCCTTCTCTCACCGGGCTTGAGCTCCTTTTTTGATATTCCAAACAGATAATTGTCCAAATCAAAATCCTTTAAAATCATTTTTGTATGGAATATATTTTCTTGATATACATTAACATCAATCATTTGATACAAATTTTTTGTATTGGCGGATATATAATTTTGTATAGAGTTGATTTTATGGTCAATAAAAAGCTTTTTTCCGGATACATCCCTTGTAAAGCCCCTTACCCTGTAGTCAATTGTAATTATATCCGAATCAAAGCTGTGTATCAGGTAGTTCAATGCTTTAAGAGGTGATATCCTTCCACATGTGGAAACATCAATATCTACTCTGAAAGTGCTGATACCGTCGTCAGGATGACTTTCCGGATAGGTATGCACAGCAAGATGGCTTTTGTCAAGATGTCCTAGTATCGTTTCAGGCAACGGGCCGGGGGATTCAGACTGGACTTCATCTATAGGTGCATCAAGAATTTTTTCTTCTGATATAAGCATTGTTACGCTGGCTCCCTGGGGTTCATAATCCTGACTTGCAATGTTCAGGATGTTAGCACCTATTATTGATGCCACATCTGTTAAAATTTTAGTCAGCCTTTCAGCATTGTACTGTTCGTCAATATAGTCAATATAGCCTTTCCGGTCATTAGGGTCTTTGGCATAGCATATATCGTATATGTTGAAACTTAAACTTTTTGTCAGGTTATTAAAACCGTATAATTGTAATTTTTTTCGAGGCTTGGTTTTCTTCATTGTTTTCCTCCTTATATAAAATATTTTAAGCATTTTTCACCAAAAAATGTTGCAATGTAAAAAATATAGCAAACTATACTTAAACACTATTATAAATTTATAATAGTATTTTGTAAATGAAACAATAAAAATATGTATATTATCTATCGTTAAGAGATAGTTTAAAAATAACGGATAAAATGATATAATATATTCAAAATTATTATTTTTCAGGCATATTTTTAAAAAAGGACGATTTTATAAAGAAAGGATGTAGCCTTATGTGTAAAGAAAAGCATGAAGTAATGGCTGCTATTGATGTAGGCTCAAATTCACTCAGAATGATGATAGCACAGGTTACATCAGAAGGAGAAATTATTCCTCTTGAAGACTTGTATATGCCTACTTACATAGGAAGGGACACTTTTTCCTTTGGGAGAATCCAGCTTGAGTCAATTCACGATACCTGCGAGACATTAAAAGGTTTTTTGAAAGTCATGAAAGACTATAAAGTTAACAGCTACAGGGCTGTAAGTACAAGCGGGATTAGGGAAGCAGAAAACAGGGAGTATGTTTTAGATCAGATAAAAACCAGAACGGGTTTAGAAGTTGAAGTTATCAATAACGCCCAGGAACGATTTTTAATGTCTAAAGCCATAAGAAACTATATGTCCAGTGAAATGAAATTTTTAGATAAAGGCACATTGATAGTGGATATACGTTCAGGAGGCGTGGAAATTTCAGTATATGACAAAGGGGATTTAAAGCTTACTGAATATTTAAAAATCGGTTCTTTAAGGCTTAAGGAGATTTTAGCCAGTCTTGAAAGGAGAAGCCTTGACTTTCCGGGATTAATGCAGGAGTTTATTGACAGCAGGATAGATTTTATGAAACAAATACTTCCTAAATTTAATATCAAGGGCTTTGTTGGTCTTGGAGGGGAATTAAAAACCATTATAGAATTGTCTTCTAAGAAAAAAGACAATAAATTTAAACCTAAAATAAAAAAAGAAGAGCTTAAAAATCTGTATGATAGAGTTTACAGGCTGACAACCCCCCAGATAATAGAGGAATTTAAAATTTCCAGCCATCAGGCAGAAATTCTCGTGCCCTCTATAATACTGTTTAATAGTTTTTTGGAAATGACCAATGCAAATACAATACACGCACCTATGGTATCCTTAAGACACGGTCTTTTAGTTGATATGGTGGATGACAGATTTAACACCAAGGGCAAAAAAGAGAGCTACAATGACATAATTGCTTCTGTATGGCATATTGGAAAAAAGTATTCTATAGATGAAGTTCACAGTAAATTTATTGAGGAAATTTCAATGTCTATATTTGACCAGATGAGGGATATTCATGTTCTTGGTGAAACTGAAAAACTTTATTTGAGGGTGGCGGCCATACTTCATGATATTGGAAAATATGTAAATCACAACAAACACGATGCACACTCTTATAACATAATCCGTTTTCAGGATATTATGGCACTTTCAGACAGTGAATTAAATATTGTTGCAAATATAGCAAGGTACCACAGCGATGAAATTCCTGATTTGTCGCATGATAATTACTATGTACTTGATGCCAGGGAGAAAATAATTGTTTCAAAGCTTGTGGTAATTTTAAGGATAGCTGAAGCTTTGGATATTTCCCACAAACAAAAAATAAAGAAAGTAGAAATTAGCAGGCGCTCACGGCAGCTGTACTTTGACGTATGGTCGGATGAGGATATTATGCTGGAAGAATGGAGTTTTGCAAGCAATTCTGATTTTTTTGAAGAAGTTATGGGATATAAACCTGTTATTAGACGTAGGGGTTGATGTTTTTATGAAAAAATTTGAGTATAAACTAAATACAAATTATTTTAACAGGGAGCTAAGCTGGCTTGAATTTAATGAGAGGGTCCTTAATGAAGCATGTAATAGCAATACCAATCCCATTTTAGAAAGGCTTAAGTTTTTGTCAATTGTAAGTTCAAACCTTGATGAGTTTTTTATGGTAAGGGTTGCATCCTTGTTTGACCAGATGCTGGCGGGATACAATGAACCTGATATTGCGGGTTTTACCCCAAGGGAGCAGATTGATTTGGTTGCCCTCAGGGTTCATAAAATGATAAAGGACCAGTATAAGTGTTATAATAATTCCATAATACCTGCCCTTAAAAAAGAAAATATTATTATATTAAAGCCTAAAAAACTCAATGAAAAGCAAAAGGAATTTATTGATAAATTTTATTACAATACTGTTTATCCTGTACTTACTCCAATGGTGGTGGACAGGAGCAGACCTTTCCCTCTTGTTTTAAATCAAAGCCTTAATATAGCACTTCTTCTAGAAAATAAGGAGGAGAATGAAGGACCAATATTTGCAACAGTACAGGTTCCCTCAGTTTTAGACAGGATTGTTGAGCTTCCGGGGGAAGATGATGAAAAGTGTTTTATATTGCTGGAAGATATAATAAAAATGTATATTAAAACTATTTTTGAAGGACATAATATTATAACCATGGCTTGCTACCGCATTACCAGAAATACCGACCAGGGGCTTAATGAAGAGGAAGCAGATGACCTTTTAGAAGCCATCCAGCAGTATATTAAGAAAAGAAAATGGGGAATGGTTATAAGATTGGAAATAGAGAAAGATATGTCGACGGAGCTTTTAGAAATACTAATCAGGGAGTTTGAAGTGCCCAGGGAAACTGTTTATGAAATAAACGGACCCTTAGATTTGACTTTTTTAATGAAGGTCCAGTCAATAGAGGGCTACGACCACTTGCGGTATCCGGCGTATGTGCCCCAGCCGGTGCCAGAGCTCATTGGCAAGGAAGATATTTTCAGCGTAATTTCCCAAAAGGATATACTTCTTCACCATCCCTATCAGACCTTTTACCCTGTAATTGAGTTTGTACGGCAGGCAGCCAATGACCCGGATGTTTTGGCGATAAAGCAGACTTTGTACAGGGTGAGCGGAAATTCACCTATTGTTGAGGCTTTAGCCCAGGCTGCAGAAAATGGAAAACAAGTTACGGTTTTAGTGGAGCTTAAAGCCAGATTTGATGAGCAGAACAATATTATATGGGCAAAACGCCTTGAAATGGCAGGTTGCCATGTAATATACGGTCTGGTGGGCTTGAAAACCCACTGCAAAATACTTCTGGTGGTAAGAAGGGAAGAAGACGGCATAAAGAGATATGTCCACATGAGTACCGGAAATTACAATGATATAACGGCAAAAATTTATACGGATTTAGGGCTGTTTACAGCAAATCCTTATTTTGGTGCAGATGCATCGGCAATTTTTAATATGCTGTCAGGGTATTCAAAACTAAACAAAATGTATAAGCTGGCTGTTGCACCTGTTACGTTGAGGAAGAAATTTGAAAAGCTTATACGCCAGGAAGCTGTAAATGCCCGGGAAGGAAAGAAAGCCAGGATAATTGCCAATTTAAATTCCCTTGTGGATGAGGGGATAATAAATGAGCTTTATAAAGCTTCCCAGGCGGGGGTTGAAATTGATTTGATAGTAAGGGGCATATGCTGCTTAAGACCCGGGATTGAAGGACTTAGTGAGAGAATCAGGGTAAAGAGTATAGTGGGGCGTTTTTTGGAACACAGGAGGATATATTATTTTTATAATGACGGTGAAGAGCTGGTATTCTTGTCTAGTGCAGACTGGATGGGAAGAAATCTAAACCGCAGGGTTGAAATACTGTTTCCCATAGAAGACCCTGATATTAAAAAGAGACTAATGAGAATATTGGATGCTTGTCTTAAGGATACTGAAAAAGGCAGGATGCTGGATAAGGACGGCAATTATTTAAAGGTGAGCAGAAAGGGGAAGGAAAGGTTAAACTGTCAGGAATATTTTTGTAAGTTAGCAATTGAAGAAGCTCAAAAAGCCGTTTTAGAGAAAACAGAAAAAGATTTATAGTAAATAATTTATAGCGGATATAGAAAAAGATTTGCGGGTAAAAAAGACCTATAGTAAAATGATATAATAGCAGAAAATAAAGTATAACAGCAAAGTTTTAATAAAAGTGGTTTAGGTAAAGCGGTTATTAAAAAAACTGTGAAAAAAAGAGTGAATAAAAGATATATTTATACAGTAATATATTTATGCAGTGATATATCTATATATAAACAGATATATAACTTAAACAGATATATACAGATATATAATTTAAACGATTTAAATGGAGGAGTAATTGTGTTAATTACAAAAGATTGGAAAGATTATGAACTTATTGATACTGGTGATGGGGAGAAATTAGAAAGATGGGGAAAATATATTTTAAGAAGACCGGATCCTCAAATTATCTGGCCCATCAGGGAAGAAAGCGGATTGTGGAAAAAGGCGGATGCCGTTTATCATAGAAGTTCAAAAGGCGGGGGACAATGGAGTTTTAAAAAGAAGCTACCCCAAAGGTGGGAAATTTCATATAAGGGGCTGTTTTTTTTTGTGGAACCAACAGGTTTTAAGCACACCGGAATTTTTCCGGAGCAGGCGGTTAACTGGGATTGGATAATAGAAAAAATTAGTTCCTCCCCAAGAAAGATTAATGTTTTAAACCTGTTTGCTTATACAGGAGGAGCCACTGTGGCGGCAGCGTATGCAGGGGCTTCAGTGTGCCATGTTGACGCTGCTAAGGGAATGGTAAAGTGGGCAAAGGAAAACCTGGCTCTGTCCGGTCTTTCAGACAGACCGGTGAGGTTTATAGTTGATGATGTCATTAAGTTTGTTAAAAGAGAGCAGCGCAGAGGAAATAAATACGATGCTGTAATTATGGATCCCCCTTCCTATGGCAGGGGTCCAAGGGGTGAACTGTGGAAGATAGAAGATTCTCTTTTTATGTTTGTAGAAGAGTGTTTGAAAGTTTTGTCCCCAAAACCTTTGTTTTTCCTTATAAATTCATATACAACGGGTTTTTCTCCAACAGTAATGTCAAATATTCTTAAAATGACGGTTCAAAAGAAGTACAAGGGCACCATTACCTGTGGGGAAGTGGGAATACCTGCCACCAAGACAGGTGTTATTTTGCCTTGCGGTATTTATGGGCGCTGGGAGGCAAAGGGATGACATTAAAAAGTGCCATAGATGTAATTTATGAAGACAACCATCTGTTGGTGGTAAAAAAACCTGTTAATATGCCTGTTCAGGGGGACTCTACAGGCGATGAGGATTTGCTGACGGTTTTAAAAAAATATATAAAAGAAAAATATAAAAAGCCCGGCAATGTATATTTAGGGCTTGTTCACAGGTTAGACCGCCCGGTAGGCGGTGTAATGGTGTTTGCAAAGACTTCTAAAGCAGCGTCAAGGCTTTCTGATGCCATAAGAAAAAGGGAGTTTTATAAGACATATTTAGCTGTTGTCCACGGTGTTTTAAAAGATAAAAAGGGGAAAATGGAAGACTATTTACTAAAAAATAAAAAAAACAATATTGTAAATGTAGTGGATGAAAACACAAAAGGAGCAAAATATGCTTATTTAGAGTACAGTGTTTTAAGTGAAAGCAGAAATTTTAGCCTGGTAAAGATAAACTTACATACCGGGCGTCCCCACCAAATAAGGGTTCAATTCTCCGGTGCAGGTCATCCTTTATATGGGGATCAGAAATACGGAAAGGCCGTCAATTTTCCCGGGCAGCAAATAGCATTATGGTCTTGTGAAATAAGTTTTACCCACCCTACAACTAAAAAAAATCTAAAATTTGAATGTAACCCTCCTAACATAGAGCCTTGGAACTGGTTTTAAATGAGACGGATTTAAAAAGGTATTGCAAATTTTTTCTACATAGTGTAGTATTGTGTTTAGAAATATATATTTGCATTTTTAATAGAGAATTATAATTTTTATAGAAATATAATTTTGCAGTTTCAAAGGGCGCCTTCAATAATGGATTTAAAAAATAAGTGCATTTCTAGGGGTTTATAAGATGATTTTTTAAAAGGATAATGTTTATTTTTATATTGGGAGGAGATGTGAGGATGAAAAACAAGCCTAGGTTGAGAAAGAAATTAATGAGGGTTTCTATTGCCATCATTATACTATTTACAGCCACCGTATTTTTTGTTACAGACAACAGAGTTAACAATTTAATAGAAGACAATATGTTTGCAAAATTAGATTCTGTTTCGGTATTTGCCCTTGACATTATTGAGAGCAGGTATGAAGGCAACTGGAATGTTAAAGACGGCAGGCTGTTTTTAGGGGAGAAACCCATAAGCTACAATTATGAAATTGTAGATGAGATAAAAAGAAATATAGACACCTTTGCTACTATATATCTTAAAGACGAAATAGTAACCAGTAGCATTTTAGACAATGAAGGGGAAAGAATTGTCGGGATGAAGGCGCCGGGGGATGTAGCAAAAAGGGTTTTAGAAAACGGTTCTGTATACAGGAATGTAGAAAGTATTGCCGGTCAGAAATATGTTGTAAGATACATGCCTATAAAGGACAGTGGAGATGAAATAATTGGAATGTGGTCTGTTGCCATGCCAAAAGCTTATGTGGGGGAACAGGCTAAACAAATATTTACAATGAGGATATCCATTGTTGTGGTTTCCATACTCTGTGGTATATTAGGCTGTATAATACTGCTGCTATATTCAAAAAAATATCTTAGCGATATAGATACTCTTAAAGTTTCATTTATTGAATCTGATTCCGGCGGCGATAAAACACAGAAAAAAGTTTTAATGATGTCTTTATTGCTGACATTTACATTCTTTTTGATTTGGTTTGTTATACAGGGCTTTACCGTTGGTAATGTAGTTAGTAAGCTTGAAAATGATAATATAGAAAACATACTGACAGTTAATTCAGAATTAGGGTATATGTTAATTGATGAGATATATGAAGGCGACTGGATAGCTAAATATAACTCCTTGTATAAAGGAGAGAAGAACTTATACGGGGATTTTGACATAACAGACAGGATTACTTCTGATATAAACTCCTTTTTAACCATTTTTATGTGGGATACAATAGTTTCTACAAACATTTTAAAATCCGACGGGACAAGACCTTTAGGGGCTAAAGCCTCTAACAAGGTTATAGAAAATGTTTTAAAAGGAGGAAATGAATACATATCAGAAACCTCTATCGACGGCAAAAAATACATAACAAAATATGTGCCAATTAAAAACAGTGAGGGCAAGATAGTCGGAATGTGGGCTAATGGAATTGAGAAAAAAGTAGCAGTAAGCCACATAACAGGTATAAGAAAAAGAATAACCCAAATTAGTCTTTTAGCTATTATAATAGCATTTATAACATTCCTGCGTTTGTCCATAAAGATGGCATCGGATATTAGGAACTTTGATGTGAGGCTTCAGACAAATATAAACTAAAACTATATTTTCTTAAAAATAAGGCGGGGAGAGATTCCCGCCTTCAATTTTTTTATTTTCTAATGCTGATTTTCATTTTTTCTTGCATATTGAAAAATTTTAAAAAAGATGTTTATAATTTATGTAAAAAATCATTTACTTATTTAAAATGTTTATTATAATATAAGTGAGGCAATTGTTTATAATAAAAAAAGCACGTCAAAAAAACCTGCCTTTTTCAGGTGAATCAAAGGTAAATCAAGACAGGCATTTTTAAAAATAATACGTTAGGCATTAAAAAATAATACGCAGGAGGTCTTTTATGAAAAATTACAAAGTTCTTTTTGCATCATCAGAAGTTGATCCATTTGCAAAAACAGGGGGATTAGCTGATGTAGCTGCTTCTCTTCCTAAGGCATTAGGTACTTTAGGCCAGGATATAAGAGTTGTTATGCCTAAGTACAAAAACATACCCAAAGAGTATGTTGACAGGATGGAATATTTAGGCTACATATATGTTGACGTTTCATGGAGGCATCAGTTTTGTGCTATTTTAAAGCTGGAGCAGGACGGAGTTGTATATTATTTTCTGGACAATGAATATTATTTTGGCAGGGACGGGTACTACGGCTATAATGATGAAGCAGAGAGGTTTGCTTTTTTCTGCAAAGCAGTAATAGAATTTTTGCCTGTTGTTGATTTTAAACCGGACATTATCCACTGTAACGATTGGCAGACGGGGGTTGTTAGCTTACTCCTTAATGCACATTACAGGCATTTGGAATTTTACCGGGATATAAGGACTGTTTACACCATACATAACCTTAAGTACCAAGGGGTTTTCCCTAAAGAAGTGCTTGGGGAGCTGTTAGGACTTTCCTGGGATTACTTTACAGCTGACGGGATTGAGTTTTATGACAAGGTAAATTATTTAAAGGCAGGTATAGCTTATTCTGATATTATAAATACAGTAAGCAAAACTTATGCGGAGGAGATTAAAACTGATTTTTACGGAGAAAATTTAAACAGCATTTTAAATAAGAGATCCGGCGACCTTTATGGTATTTTAAACGGCATTGATATGGAGAGAAACGATCCTGCCACAGATGAAAGAATTTTTGCAAACTACAGCAAAGACAATATGGAAGGAAAGCTTGTGAACAGGCACATGCTTCAAAAGTCAGTGGGACTTGAGGAGAGAATTGATATCCCTATTATTGGAATTATATCAAGGTTGGTTGACCAAAAAGGTTTTGACCTTATAGATTTTGTGATGGAAGACCTTTTAAAAATGGATATACAGCTTATAATTCTTGGTGCAGGTGAGCGGAAGTATGAAGAGATGTTAAAGTACTATGAGGGAAAATGTCCTAATAAGCTTTCTGTTCATTTAAAATATGATGCAGTGCTTGCACAGAGGATATATGCAGGGGTGGATATGTTTTTGATGCCCTCTCTTTTTGAACCCTGCGGTTTAAGCCAGATGTTCAGTTTAAGGTATGGTACAATACCCATTGTAAGGGAAACAGGAGGCTTAAAGGATACAGTAACACAGTATAATGAGATTACCAGGGAAGGAAACGGGTTTACCTTTAAGAGGTACAATGCCCATGATATGCTTTTTGCAGTTAAACAGGCGGTACACTACTATTATCATAGGGCAACATGGGAGTATTTAATGTATAACGGTATGTCCCTGGATTTTAGCTGGGAAAAATCAGCCAAAGAATATATAGAATTGTACAATAAAGCAGTGAAAAAACAATAAAAAAGTCTCACCTTTATAGGTGAGACTATACCCTTTTAACAGATTGTCTTTCAACTAAATCAGCAGACATCAGTATTTTTTCCTTTATATAATTTTTTGAGTCAATTGTGAAATAAGTTTTCTAACCGCCATTTCTCCTAATAGTTCTTTGTGGATGTGCATGGTGGTTAGTTTTGGTGAAATGTTCTTTGACAATTCAATATCGTCAAAAACCCGATAATTGATATATCTTCCGGTATTTTTATGCCCATTGAAGAGAGACCTTTTATTATAGTAATAGCTTCAATGTCATTACAGCAAAAGAAGGCAGTTGGAAGCTTTAGTATTTCTTTTAATCTTTTAATTACCACATCATAGTCCTGAGTTTCTGCCATGGACATATCTATTATAGTGATCAATTACAATTTTCTTTGGAAGTTTTAATAACCGGCTTGCGGGTTTCTTCGCTAACCCCGGGTATATTCCTTAAAGCCAAAGATACTGCATTTTTATTTATTCCAAGTTTTTTGGCGATGGTTTCCATGGTAACTTTTTTGCTCATGCTTTCCTCCAAAAACAAAAAATAGTTTTATTTAGAAAAAATAGCTTTATTTAAGGTTATAAAGATTATTTTAAAGCTTTTAAATGTGATAAACAGTAAAACTTTTAAATTAAGATAAAGGTATGATAAATGATGCAAAGTAAAAGGTGTGCAGCCTTAAATTCATATTTGGGTCTTATATGTCAGTATATCTTTAACATATGAATATGTGATTACATATAAATATGTGATTACATTAAATATGTAATGAAAGGAGAGTGTCAGTAATGATGTATCCTTTTAAATTCAAACCTGTGTATAAGGACTATATCTGGGGCGGTGAAAATTTAAAAAAGTACAATAAAAGTTTTTCCGGAAGTGTTGCTGAAAGCTGGGAAGTTTCCTGCCACCCTGACGGGGAGAGTGTTATTGAAAACGGAAAATTTAGAGGATTAACATTAAGCAGGATAATTAAAGAGCGTCCGGAAGAAGTAATGGGTAATAGCATTCCGGAGAAATACATGGAAAAGTTCCCGCTGCTTATCAAACTCATTGATGCAAATGACAAATTATCTGTCCAGGTACATCCTGATGATGAATATGCAAAGTTTATGGGAAGTGATGACTACGGAAAAAATGAAATGTGGCACATCCTTGAGGCAAAGCCTGGTGCAAAGCTTGTGTACGGCCTAAAGGAAGGTGTGGACAGGGATATTTTTATAAAGAATGTTGAGAAAGGTACCGTTGAAGACTGCCTTGATTATATTGAGGTTTATCCCGGGGATACTATATATATCCCGGCAGGTGTGGTACATGCCATCGGGGAAGGGATAATACTTGCGGAAGTACAGCAGAATTCCAACCTCACATTCAGGGTGTATGACTATAACAGAACAGGCAAGGACGGAAAGCCTAGGGAACTTCATGTGGACAGGGCTATAGAGGTTATAGATTTTAAAAACAGTAAAAAGATTGGAAAAATAAAAGAAGAGTTTTTTTCTATAAATGACGGGGCTAAAAAGTCGGAGTTAATTAATAATGAATATTTTATAATTGAAAAATATTATGTGGAGGGGAAAATACCTGATAAGGCTGATGGTTCAAAATTTATAATATATGTTGTTTTAGACGGGGAATGTGAAATTAATTATAAAGGCGGCAGTGAAAAATTAATAAAAGGGAATTCTGTATTTATACCTGCTGCCATGGGTGATTTTGAAATATCAGGTGATTTTAAAGCCCTTAGGATACATGTTTAAAATATGAGTTTAAATGATATGTGTAAAATATATATGTGATGAATTCTGTGTTGTTCCTTGATTAATGTATAAATTTAATTTAAAATGGTAGGGGATTAAGACATGCTTTTTATAAGTATATATAAAAAATATACAGGGAGGCAAAACAATAATGAGCAAAATAAAAATGAACACTCCGTTGGTGGAAATAGACGGGGATGAAATGACGCGGATTATATGGAAAATGATAAAGGAGATTCTTTTAGAGCCTTATGTGGATTTAAAAACTGAATACTACGACTTGGCTCTTAAGGAAAGGGACAGGACTGATGATCAGATAACAGTTGATGCGGCTAATGCCATAAAGAAGTATGGTGTGGGCGTAAAATGTGCAACAATTACCCCTAATGCCCAGAGGGTTGAAGAATATAATTTAAAAAAAATGTGGAAAAGTCCCAATGGAACTATAAGGTCAATACTGGACGGGACTGTATTCCGTGCCCCCATAATTACAAAAACCATAAAACCTTTTGTTAAGACTTGGAAAAAACCCATTGTAATTGCAAGACATGCATATGGTGATATATATAAGGATGTAGAGATTAAAGTAGAAAAAGCAGGAAAGGCTGAACTTGTCTTTACATCTGAGGATGGGGAAGTTATTAGAAAAACAATTCATGAATTTGATGATTCAGGTGTTATTCTGGGTATGCACAATACAGATAAGTCCATCAGAAGTTTTGCCAGAGCTTGTTTCAATTATGCCCTTGACCAGAAAATAGATTTATGGTTTTCAACTAAAGATACAATTTCAAAAACTTATGACCATAGGTTTAAGGATATATTTGCTGAAATATATGAAACAGAATATAAGGAAAAATTTGAAGCTAACAATATTGAATATTTTTATACATTAATTGATGATGTTGTTGCACGTATTGTAAGATCTGAGGGCGGAATGCTGTGGGCATGTAAAAACTATGACGGTGACGTTATGTCAGACATGGTGGCATCTGCTTTTGGAAGCCTGGCTATGATGACTTCAGTTTTAGTTTCCCCTGATGGAAAGTATGAATACGAAGCAGCACATGGTACAGTTACAAGACACTACTACAGGCATTTAAAAGGTGAAGAAACATCTACAAATTCAATGGCTACCATATTTGCATGGACGGGGGCGCTTAGAAAACGTGGGGAACTTGACGGAATAGATGAACTTGCAGAGTTTGCAGACAAGCTTGAAAAAGCATCTATTGCCACAATAGAAAAAGGTATAATGACAAAAGACTTGGCACTTTTATCTGAAGCGGAGGAAAAGAGAGTAGTTAATACAGAGGAGTTTCTGATAGAAATTAAAAACACTTTAGAAAGCATGTAACTTTAAGAAACATGCAAAAAAGTATATTTAATGTATGTAAAAGCATATATTTTGCATACTAAAAAATGTATATTTTATGGCAGTTAAATTTAATAGCACCATAAATTAACGTGACTTTAGTCACGTTTTTTTGTGACTAAAGTAATATATTTGTGACTTTAGTCACATTTTTTTAGTGACCAAAGTCACGTTTTTCTCAAAAAAGTTGTGACCAAAGTCACGGAAAATAGTGACTAATGGCACTTACATAAGTGACTTTTTATATTGTATTATAAAAATGTCAGCAGGGGGTGTTACACAAGAAGAGAGAATACAGGGAGCCTGTGTGAGATTAATTTACAAGGGGAGTAATTTCGGGATAAGAAGAAATGAGCGGAAACTTTCTAAAAGAGGGAAGGTTATAAAGTGAAGGAAAACCACAGAAAGAGCTTGCAAGAAAGAAAAAAGTATTTGGCAAACACCTATAGTTTTGATGTCCTCCTTATTGATATATATAAAATACATAAAATGATATTTTCCCACACAGGCAGTGATGAGACTGGTATTCGTAGCTCCGGACAAGGGATTAAATTTAAGCAAGACAATGTAGCACCCCAGCTGTTTTCGGACTTATTAATACTTTTAATTACAAAAAAATAAAATATATAATAAACAACACAAACAAAAACACATAAAAGAAGAAACCCCGTATAAAAAAGAAATATGGGGCTTTTTTTTTTATGGATAATATTATATAAAATATGGTATTATAGAGTTGCAGGTATAAAAAGATTGACAATACTAAAACATGTTGACAAGAAGTAAAAAGAGTTATATACAATAAAAAGGAAATATAATAAAGGGGGGGTGTCAATATATGATAAGAGTCATTATTGCAGATGATCAAAAACTATTAAGCGAAAGCCTTAAAACCATAATTGAAAATGATCCGGATATAAGTGTTATAGATTGTGTTGAAAACGGGCAGCAGGCTTTTGAGAGATGCAAAGAACAAGATGTGGATTTAGTACTTATGGACATAAGGATGCCGGAATGTGACGGGATAACAGGTACTAAGCTTATTAAAGAGAATTGTCCTCATATAAAAGTTTTAATTTTGACTACATTTGAAGATGATAAAAGCATTTATGATGCATTAAAAAGCGGTGCGGACGGCTATATATTAAAAGATATTACACCGGAGGAACTTATCCAGGCTGTGAAAAATACCGTCAAAGGATTCGGGATATTTAGCAAAAACCCCTATAGTTCCCTTGTGAATAATATTAATGCGGAGACTAAAGAGGAGGTTACCGTTGTCAAGGATTTTGAGTTTAAAGAGAGGGATGTGGAGATAATGAAAATGGTTGCAAAAGGTATGACCAATAAAGACATAGCCCAAAGGGTTTGCCTTAGTGTAGGGAGAGTTAAAAATATTATATCTGAAATTTTGTCAAAGTTGGATTTAGCAGACCGCAATCAATTGGCAAGTTATGTACATAAGAACTTTCCGTCAACTTAGACAAAGTAATAAAAAGGGAGCAAAATAATAATGAAAATAATTGATTTATCGGGAGTGTAAATAATTTTGTGGGTTTAGATTTTATGTAAATCCTTCTCAGCAAGAAACATAAAATTTAAAAAAGTAAAAACATAAAAGCACAATGTTTATTTAATTGGCTTTTTGTCAATAATTCTATTGAGGCCCGGCTCTGCCGATACCCTGCAATGCTGGGAAGCAACAGGGAACCTGCAACCGGGCTGAAACCATACAAGTTTCAGGGAAGCGTATAAAATCCTATATAAGATTCTATATGTTTTTTGATAGTTGTATAGATAATCTTTCGGATTTCTTCTGGGAACTTATAGAATGGACTTAGTACATCCCAATTATTTTCCCAGCTCCGTATCGCAAAGGGATAGTTTTTTCCCCATTTTTCTTTTAATTCATAAAACTTCTCTAAGGCAACCTCTTCATTAATAGCTTTGTAGACATTTTTAAAATCATTACTAAAGGCTTTTATGTCTTTGCAGGATACATTACATCCTGTACACCCCTGTTTTTAAGATCATTCATTACACCAAGCCAGAATTTTGATGATTCATTTCTACAGTTGTCGGTATTTTTTGCACTACGTTCTTCCTTAGCATAACCAAGCTTTTCTTCTAATTCAGCTTCCATAAGCTCTTGTATAATGTCTTTAAAAATGTCTTTAAGATAGTTCGTGACATCAGTCACACTTTGGAAATTATTTTCCTTAACTATTGCTTTAACTGTTCTTTTGATAATGTTGACATAAAAAATTCCTCCTTAGCTTTTATTGTTTGTAATTTTTGCCAAGAAGGAATTTAATTATTCATTCATACACAAAATTCGTTACATTCTCATACCGGCTGAAACTATGTATATAAAGATATTACTTTTTGTTGGCTACAAGTCTGATGAAACCAACATATTCACCGGCATCTTTTTTTAGAATAGCAGTATCCTGCGGCCAAGGATTTTTCCCCACCTTATCCTGCGCTTCCTTCCATTTAATATATATCATACAGCCTTCCGGCATTGTGTCAGCAACTTTAATGTCAACAAGTCCTGTTCTTTCCCATAACTTTTTCCACCAGTCAACTGTATGCCAACTCCAGCAGTCTTGTCCCCAGAAGTCTTTTAAGTGTTCCGGAACACCATCCTCAAAATCTTTCATAAGTCCAGGCAATACAATACCCAATGTTCCACCAGGAGTTAAAAACTTCTGCAGATAATTTAAATATAAATCATCTGTACCAAAGTAGATATATGAGTCAACACTGATTATTGCATCAAAGAAGCCGTCAGCAAAAGGCATATTTCTTGCATCACCGTGTATGGGGTAAATTTTGTTATCAAGTCCTTGTTGTTTTATCCTATTCCAGTTATCTGTAGCATTTATCCATAAATCATACGCCCAAACCTGAACCCCAAATTCCTTTGCAAGAAAAACACTGCTTATAGCTCTTCCACAGCCTAAATCAAGGACTCTCATGTCAGCTTTTAAGTCGATTGTTTAACATAGCCATTCTGTAAGCCATAAAGTATTTGGTCCCATAGAGTTGTCTAATATCCAGTTGTGGTCATATTTATTGGAAAAAGGGAATCTCTCATTGTACAGAATGTTATTGCTTTTATTTATGTTCATTGGTTATTCCTCCATTATTATCATTATTAACAATAGAGGAATAAAACTCATTTACTTAAGTTTTGTTCCTCTATTAGTCACTGCCCTCTCTTTGTTTTGATAAAACAATCTTAATTTTTTATAAAATATATCTTTCAAATAAAACACTCCCTTCAAAGTTAGAGTTATTGATACCTCTAATTTTACCACATTCTTGTTTCATGTTCAATGAAATTCTTAAGAGTGAACTGCCTTTAATATTTCAAATACTGGCATTTTGGTTATTATAATTAAGTCGGCATAGAAGATTAAGTAGACATAGAAGTTAAATATTGTTAAAATTATATATGGTAGAAGGATTTATTGATACTAAAACTCTTATATCACAAATTTATACAAACATAGGGGGGTATATTATGGAACAGTATATTGCAGATGCAATTGAGAATATGGAAAATGAAGAACAAGCCTTTTATGACATAACAGATAAAGCTACTTATAAAAATTATAAAGTAGGATATGAGAATTTGACTGAAGGAGAAAACAAACTTTCCGGAGTTGGTATACTAATTGCAGAAGTAAATAATGGGGGTTTTGACCAGTATTTCATACATAAAAAACAATTCTGAAAAATTTTAATTGTTAAAAATAAGAGCATGTCAAGTATAACCCTTGACTATAAAGTTTTCACATTGAATATTAATATGTTTGAATTCAAATAATACTTTAGTGGTAAATAACAAAAAATAAAGGGCTATAAATTTATGAGTAAACACTTTACAAATGAAAGAAAGGTGATACCCACATGTCAACTAATAAACAAGCTAATAGACTAATCCATGAGAAATCCCCATACTTATTACAGCATGCTTACAATCCTGTAAACTGGTTTCCTTGGAGTGATGAAGCTTTTCAGAAAGCCAAGTTAGAAGATAAACCAATCTTCCTCTCCATCGGTTATTCCACCTGCCATTGGTGCCATGTGATGGAAAGGGAGTCCTTTGAAGATGAAGAAGTAGCCAGAATGCTTAATGAATACTTTGTCTCCATAAAAGTGGACAGGGAAGAAAGACCGGATATAGACACCATATACATGAGTGTGTGTCAGGCACTTACAGGACATGGGGGATGGCCTCTGACTGTTTTGATGACCCCTGACAAAAAACCGTTTTTTGCTGGAACCTATTTCCCTAAAACTGACAGGATAGGAATGAGCGGGTTATTAACCATATTGGAAAATGCACACAATGCATGGGTTAATAAAAGGGATTCTTTAGTTAAATCAAGTAATCAGATTTTAAAAGTGATAAGGGGTCAATATGATGATGAATATGAAGAGGATTTTGGTGAAACATTTGAAGATATAATTTATGAAGGTTATTCCCAGCTAAAGAATGATTTTGACAGTATTTACGGAGGTTTTGGAAGCAGTCCTAAATTTCCCACACCCCATAACCTTTTTTTCCTGCTAAGGTATTGGCATAAAACTAAGGATGAATATGCACTGGAAATGGTAGAGAAAACTTTAGATTCTATGTACAGAGGCGGGATATATGACCATATAGGTTATGGTTTTAGCAGGTATTCCACCGACAGCAAATGGCTGGTACCTCATTTTGAAAAAATGCTTTATGATAATGCCCTGCTTTCCATTGCATATTTAGAAACATATCAGGAGACAAAAAATAAGGAATATGCTGATGTGGCTCATGAGATATTTACCTATATATTGCGAGATATGACTTCTCCTGAAGGGGGTTTTTATTCAGCAGAGGATGCTGATTCTGAAGGGGTGGAAGGAAAATTTTATGTATGGTCACGGGAGGAAATTATAGATGTTTTAGGTAAAGAAGAGGGAGAAAAGTTTTGTAAATATTATGACATAACTGAAAAAGGAAATTTTGGTGGGCTAAATATTCCAAACCTTATTAAATATTCAATACCTGACGAGGGTAGGAAACTTATAAAAAACTGCCGCAAAAAACTTTTTGAATACCGTAAAAAAAGAGTTCATCCGTATAAAGATGATAAAATCCTTACTTCATGGAACGGGCTTATGATAGCGGCGCTGGCTATTGGGGGAAGGGTACTGGGCTGTGAAAAGTATACAGAAGCTTCAGAAAAGGCAGCGGATTTTATTTTTTCGAGACTTGTAAGAGAAGATGGAAGGCTTTTGGCAAGATACCGTGACGGTGAGACGGGGATTTTGGCATATGTTGATGACTACGCCTTTTTAATATGGGGGCTTATTGAGCTGTATGAAACAACATATAAGCCTGTTTATCTTAAAAGGGCAGTTAAATTAAATGATGATTTGTTAAAGCTCTTTTGGGACAATGAATCCGGAGGATTGTTTTTTTATGGAAGTGACGGGGAGCAGCTTATTACCCGGCCAAAAGAAATTTATGATGGTGCAATGCCTTCAGGAAATTCAGTGTCAGCCCTGAACTTTTTAAGACTTGCCCGTTATACAGGGCAGCATGAGTTAGAAGAAAAAGCTCATAATATTTTTAATTTATTTAAAAGCAATTTAACAAGATATGCAAGAGGACATACCTTCCTGCTAACAGCATTGATGTTTTCCCAGGCAAAATCCAAGGAAGTGATATTGGTAGGCGAAGATACAAAAAAGATGATAGATGTTATAAGGGAAGAATTCAGACCTTTTACCACATCAATGTATTATTCTGATAAATGCAAGGATTTAGAGGAGTTAGTACCTTTTATTACAAATTACAAACCTGTTGAAGGCAAGGCTACTGCTTATATATGTGAGAATTTTTCCTGTCAGGTTCCCATTACAGATTTTACGGATTTTAAAGAGGCATTGTCAAGAATGTAAAAAATCCAATAAAAAAGATTTAAGGAAGGGGTTGTCCTTCCTTAAATCTTTTATTAAATCCTTTTTTACTTAAGGTATATTGCATCTTTAAGGTATATCGGTAGCCGGAGATGAATCGGTGCCGGGTGAGGCAGAGTTGTTTTCTAAGTCTTCTAAAACTGCTTCTGCTATATTGTTACAGTGGTCAGCAATTCTTTCTATATTGTGGATTAACTCAATAAACATAATTGTGGAAGCCGGATTACAAAGTCCTGAGTCAAGCCTTTTTATATGTCTGTCACGAAGGTCGGTTTCAAGTTTGTCAATTTCAGATTCTTCCGCCAACACCTTTTTTGCCAGGGAAATATTGCCCTCGCTAAGGGATTGTATTGAGTGGTCAACCATATCATTTAATTTATTAAAGGCATTAGATAAATCACTGATGGCTTCCTTAGAGAAAGGTAAATCCCTATCTATTTTTTCCATTGCAAGTTCGGCTACGTTTTTACAGTGGTCCCCCATACGCTCAATATCATTTGTTATATGCATGAGACCTGCAAGTCTTACCGATTGACGGTCTGTAAGGGCAGATTGTGAAAGCATTGTAGAAAGGTATTTAATTATCTCAGTTTGAAGCATATCAACAATATCTTCTATTTCATGAACTTTTTTGGCAGCGTCTGTATCAGAGTTTATAATAGCTTTTTTTGCATTTGCCATCATTTTCCGAGCTAATTCTGCCATCCTGGTAAGTTCTTTTGTTGCAAGATCCATTGCTACAGCCACATTATTTAAAATTTTGTAGTCAAGGTATAGTACCCTGTTTTCTTCGGTATCTTCTTCACCTCTTACAATAAAGGTAACTATTTTTGCAAGTAAAGCCACAAAAGGTAACCAGAGGATAGTGTTTATAACATTAAAAGAAGTGTGTGCATTTGCTATTTGCCTTCCCACTACTTCTATTTCCTGACCCTTTGGAGAAATGAAAGCGACGAATTTTGCAAAGTAAGGCAGAAAAAGCATAAATAAAATTGAACCGGCGACGTTAAATATTGTATGTGCCATTGCAGCTCTTTTAGCATTTATACGTGCTCCTATAGATGCTAAAATGGCTGTTATTGTGGTACCGATGTTACATCCGAAAAGAATTGGCAAAGCGCCTTGAAGGCTTATCAGTGCTTGTCCGTCTGCCCCTACTTCACGGGCTAAATTTAACAAAACTGCAGTGGTTGCACTGCTGCTTTGAAGTATCAGGGTTACTAAAGCTCCTACGATAAGTCCTAAGATTGGGTTATTGGAAACGCAGTAGATAATATCCGTAAAAACTTCACTTTGAGCAAGAGGTTTCATTGCATTACTCATTACATTAAGACCTACAAATAAAAGACCAAAGGAAAAGGTGGTTTGTCCAATATATTTAATTATTTTCTTATTAAAGAAGAAAAATAGTATAAAACCTATAGCGGTTATTAAGTAAGCATAATCACCAAGATTAAAAGCGACAATCTGAGCGGTAACGGTAGTTCCTATGTTGGCACCCATAATAACGCCTATAGCTTGAGGAAGAGTCATCAGTTTTGCACTTACAAAACCAACAACCATGACTGTGGTTGCAGAACTACTTTGAATAATCATTGTTACCAGTGTACCAACCAATATACCCATAAGAGGGTTGCTGGTTAAAACCTCCAGTATACGCCTCATCTTTTCACCGGCAGCTTTTTGAAGTCCGTCGCCCATAAGATTCATACTGTATATGAATATGGCCAGTCCTCCAAAAAGACTAAATAACATCGTTGAAATTTCCAAATTATCCGACATTAAAGATACCTCCTTAAAAAACAAAAAACTCCCCCATATTAAAACCTATTAAATTTTAACACGGAGTAAATATAAACACAAGGCAAATATTGCATAAAAAAACCATATAAATTACTTAAAATTTTATATAAATTATATAGTAGAAGCCACAGGTTCTCCAATTTCAAGCCCGTCCTCCCTGACTATTGAATCATAAACAAGTATTTCAACACCCTTACTTTTAGCTTTTTTCAGGGCAGCATCAAATTCAGGATCCATTTCTTTATTTGGGGTAAAGCATTTCACCCCCTTTAGCTGCACTAAAAAAAGTATATAACCTTTGTATTTGTTATTCACCACATCTATCATTTCAAGAATGTGCCTGGTCCCACGTACCGTAGGGGCATCAGGAAACATGGCTGTCCCGTCTTTTTCTAAAGTAACCCCTTTTACCTCTATAAAGCCTTTCTCCGACTTATTTTCAAAATACAAGTCAAACCTGGATTTACCAAAAGTCACTTCCTTTTTTAGCGTTAAAACATCTTTAAAATCTTTAATTTTGTTTTGTAGTATAGCTTCGTACACCACATGATTAGGTGCTTGTGAATCAATATTAATTAAAGTATCTCCTTTATAAGCTGCAACTAATGAATATCTGGTTTTTCTATTTAAATTAGAAGATTCTTCCAAAAATACTGTAGTACCTTTTACCAGTATTTCTTTACACCTACCTGTATTTTTAACATGAACGGTTTCAGTTATACCATCTATAAGGACATTTGCAACAAATCTGTTGGGTCGGTTTATAAAAATCCCCTTTTTTATAGAATTATAATGCATTTTGCCTCTCCCATTTTACTTTATACATTTTATGTAATTACCATATAAAAATATTTACAATAAAACCATTATATCAGATTGAAAATTTTTAGCTATACATTTTACAATGATTATTTTGCAATATTTATCTAAAAACAAAAGCAAAAAACCACATATTATAACAATAATGCGATTTATATGTGGTTTTTTACTTTTGATATCTGTTTGTATTTAATTAAAACAAAAGAAATTAAAGGTATTTAACGCTTGATAAACATTTGTGTCCAGTAGCATACACCCCTGGATGATTTGGCCAAACCTACTCCGATTTCATTATACGACGGGTTTAATATATTAGCCCTGTGTCCCGGTGATCCCATCCATGCTCTCATTACTTCTGAGGGTGTCCTTAGCCCCATTGCAATGTTTTCCCCGGCAGCTGAAAAAGAAATACCAAAAGATTCAAGCATTCTAAAGGGTGAGCCATAAGTCGGGGATGTATGGGAAAAGTAATTTCTGTCAATCATGTCCTGGGATTTATACCTTGCTACCCTTGAAACCTGCCAATTAGCTTTTAAAGCCGGAAGCCCTTTTTTGGCTCTTTCAGAGTTTACAAGCCTGATTACTTCGTTTTCAAGGGCTTTAATTTCATCAATATTAGGTACTGTTATTTTTTGTCCCGGATAAATAAGGTTAGGGTCTTTAATCTGTGGATTTGCTGAAATTATTTCACTTAGTCCAATTTGGTATTTTACAGCAATTTTCCAAAGAGTGTCACCGGGAACAACAGTGTGCTGCAAAGACTGGGCAAAAGTATTTGTACTTAATATTAAAACAAATAATAGTGTTAGAATAATTCTTTTTTTCATATAAAAATATCACCTCATGTAATATTTTTATATATAAGATTAATTTTTATGTAGTAAAAATAATGTAAATACTTGCCCAACTGACTTTGCAGATGATAGGAACTGACATTTTAAAAATGTAATGAATGGAAAAACTTTAGAGGGTTATTCAAATTCAATGAGGTGGTCAATATCTTTTCTTAAAACTTGTGTCAGTTTCATAATGGTTTGAAATATTACTTTACAATCAGAATTCCAATAAGTGTCTTTACACTTTTCTTTAACAATTGCTGCAAAAAATTGAATTACGTTTAGGGTTTCTGATAGTAAAAACAAAGCTTCATGTTTAGTAAAAAATTCAGAACCATAGTCCTCATGATTGGATATCTGGACATGATCCTGGTTTTCAATTAAATCTGCCAAAAGCTTTTTAATGCTGTAAACATTTTTACGTGAGGAAGCAGAAAGATACGGCTTTGCATGCTTGTAGCTTTTTTGTAATTCAGGAAGTAGATGGTGATAAATATAGTTTCCTAAATCCTTTACATCCAGCATTTCAATTTGATAAACTGAGTCTATTCTTGAAACATTCCAGTCAAGCCTTGAATTACATATGTCCTGCATCAATACCACTCCTTTAATTTGTTAGCATTTTTTATTAGATAATTTTACAGGATTTGGCTTATACAAACCTGGATAACACTTACCGGAACGCGGCTTTAAAAACTGAAAGGTAATAAGGCAAGGATTTTTAGAGTCTAAGGTACATTATATTACAAAAATATATATTTTGCAATAAGATTTTTCAATTTTTTTTAAAGTCTTGTATACCTATCCGGGGAAAGACTATGATACCAGCATCTTGACATAGGTAGCAGGTTTATTATAAGCTAGATTTCAGGGAACTTTATTGTACGGGTGGTTAAAAATATATTGGGGTGGCTGAAAAATTATGAAAAAACAAGATAAAAGAAAAAAATATGGCAACAGCAGTATTACCTCTTTAAAAGGGGCTGACAGGGTAAGGTTAAGACCTGCTGTTATTTTTGGTTCAGATGGTATTGAGGGATGTCAGCACTCTGTATTTGAGATTCTTTCAAACTCCATAGACGAGGCAAGGGAAGGATACGGGAACACTATAGAAGTTATAAGGCATAAGGATTATTCAATTACCGTGAAAGATAACGGAAGGGGAATACCCTTAGACTACAATGAGCAGGAAAAGAGATATAATTGGGAATTGGTTTTTTGTGAGTTGTATGCAGGAGGAAAGTACAAGAATAATACCGGCGGAAACTATGAGTTCAGTCTTGGCTTAAATGGTCTTGGATGCTGTGCGACCCAATACAGTTCAGAATATATGGATGTGACGGTTTTCAGGGACGGGCAAAAATTCACCCTGCACTTTGAAAAAGGTGAAAACGTTGGAGGATTAAAAAAAGAAGAATTTGACTATGAGAGGACAGGTACAATAATTAAATGGAAGCCTGATTTAGAGGTTTTTACAGATATAAAAATACCCCTTGAGTACTATACAGGCACTTTAAAAAAGCAGGCGGTTGTAAATGCAGGGCTGAAATTTATTTTACACGATGAAGAATCAGGTGAGACTTTTGAATATTGTTATGAAAACGGCATAGTTGATTATATAAAAGAAGTTTCAGAAGGCAAAGAGTTTACAGAGGTTCAATTTTTTGAAAAAACAACAAAGGGAAGGGACAGGGAGGACAAGCCTGAGTATAAAGTAAAAATGGAGATAGCTTTTTGTTTTAACAATGAAGTAAATATGCTGGAATACTATCATAACTCCAGCTTTTTAGAGTACGGGGGTTCTCCGGACAGGGCTGTTAAAAATGCTTTTGTATATGAAATTGATAAATATATTAAGTCTTTAGGAAAATACAATAAGGATGAGTCTAAAATCACTTTTCAGGATATACAGGACAGCTTGATACTGGTAACAAACTCCTTTTCCACTGAAACAAGTTATGAGAACCAAACAAAAAAATCCATAACAAACAAATTTATTCAGGATGCTATGACGGAGTTTTTAAAAGAACAGTTGGAAGTTTACTTTATTGAAAACAAAGCAGAAGCTGATAAAATAGCCGAGCAGGTTCTTGTAAACAAGAGGAGCAGGGAGAAGGCTGAAAGGACAAGAATAAATATAAAAAAGAAGCTTAGCGGGAATATTGACATATCTAACAGGGTGAAAAAATTTGTAGACTGCAGGACAAAGGATGTGGAAAAAAGAGAGCTTTATATTGTGGAGGGGGATTCTGCCCTGGGCGCATGTAAGCTTGGAAGGGATGCGGAATTTCAGGCTATAATTCCTGTCAGGGGTAAAATCCTCAATTGCCTAAAAGCTGAATATGACAGTATTTTCAAAAATGAAATAATTGTAGACCTTTTAAAGGTTTTAGGCTGCGGGGTGGAAATTAAAACCAAGAGCAATAAAGAGTTTAACACCTTTGATATTAACAATCTAAGATGGAGCAAGATAATAATATGTACAGATGCAGATGTTGACGGGTTCCAGATAAGGACTTTGATACTGGCTATGATTTACAGGCTGGTTCCTACATTAATTTATGCCGGGAAGGTATTTATTGCCGAATCCCCGCTATTTGAAATAACTTCTAAAGACAAAACTTATTTTGCTTATTCTGATAAAGAAAAAAATGAGATAGTAGCAAAATTAAAAGGCAAGTGTACCATTCAGCGTTCAAAGGGACTTGGGGAGAATGAACCTGAAATGATGTGGCACACAACTATGAATCCGGAGACAAGAAGACTTATTAAAGTTGTGCCGGATGATATTGAGAAAACTGAAAGATATTTTGATATACTATTAGGGGATGATTTGCAGGGCAGAAAAACATATATAGAGGAGAATGGGTACAAGTATTTAGATATGGTGGATGTAAGTTAATTTTAGTAAGTTAAATATAAGTAAGTTGATTTTAATCAGGGAATGTTTTATAGAAAGGTGAAAAAAATGTCTTCAAATAGTGTAATTGAGCAAAAAATAGTGGATACACTTGAAAGCAATTATATGCCCTATGCCATGAGTGTTATACTTTCAAGGGCAATTCCTGAAATAGACGGTCTTAAACCCTCCCATAGAAAACTTCTTTATACCATGTATAAAATGGGACTTTTGACGGGAGGAAGGACGAAGTCTGCAAATGTGGTAGGTCAGACGATGAAACTTAATCCCCATGGGGATATGGCAATTTATGAAACTTTAGTAAGGCTAACAAGGGGCAATGATGCACTTTTGCACCCGTATGTGGATTCTAAAGGTAATTTTGGAAAATACTACTCACGGGATATGAAATTTGCAGCACCCAGATATACAGAGGTTAAGCTGGATAAAATATGCGAAGAATTGTTTAAAGACCTTGATAAAAACACCGTTGATTTTGTTGACAATTATGATGGTACAATGAAAGAACCTGTGCTTCTCCCAACTACCTATCCCAATATTTTAGTTAATTCAAACCAGGGGATAGCAGTGGGAATGGCAAGTAATATATGCAGTTTTAATTTAATAGAGGTTTGTGATGCTGCTATAGCATATTTAGAAGATGAAGATGCAGATATTTCAGAACATCTCAAAGCGCCGGACTTTCCTTCAGGAGGGCAGATTATATACAATAAAAAGAATATTGAGAGAATATATAATACCGGAAGGGGAAGTTTTAAACTCAGGGCTAAGTACAGATTTGATAAAGAAAATAACTGTATTGAGATTTTTGAAATTCCCTACACTACAACTACAGAAGCTATAATGGATGGGATTATTACCCTTATAAAAGACAATAAAATAAAGGAAATAGTGGATGTAAGGGATGAGACAGACTTAAAGGGTCTTAAAATAACCCTTGATCTTAAAAAGAATACAGAACCAGATATTTTAATGGAAAAGCTATTTAGATTTACCACGTTAGAAGACAGTTTTAACTGTAATTTTAACATTTTAATTAATGGACGGCCTAAAGTATTAGGAATAAAAGGCATTTTAAAAGAGTGGGTATTATTTAGGATTGAATGTATAAAAAGACAGATTACTTATGATATTGGGAAAAAGTCTGATAAGCTGCATTTATTGCTGGGATTAAAAAAGATTCTTTTAGATATAGACAAAGCAATTAAAATAATCAGAAACACAGAAGAAGATGCCCTTGTGATACCCAACTTAATGGAAGGCTTTGGAATAGACAGACAGCAGGCGGAATTTGTTGCTGAAATAAAACTTAGAAATCTTAATAAGGAGTATATTTTAAACCGAGTTAGTGAAATTGAAAGCCTCAAAAGCAGTATAGAGGAGCTTAAAGATACTTTAGGTAGTGAGAAAAAGATAAAAAAAGTAATAATAAAGCAACTTAAGGATGTGGCAAAAAAATACGGAAAACCTAGAAAAACTGAAATAATTCATGAAGAACATATTGAAGAGATAACTCATGAGAACTTAATAGAGGACTATAATTTAAAACTGTTTTTAACAAAGGAAAATTATTTAAAGAAAATACCCCTAACTTCTTTAAGGGGAAATCCGGAGCAAAAGCTCAAAGAAGACGATGAAATAATTCAAGAAGTTGAAGGGCGAAATAAATCAGATTTACTTCTGTTTTCAAACAAGCACACTGTGTATAAATTAAAACTATTTGAAGTTGAAGACTGTAAAGCCAGCAGTTTGGGAATATATTTGGCAAATCTTTTGGAGCTGGAAGAAGGGGAAGAAATTATATATATTACTGCGACGGATGAGTACAAAGGATATATGATATTTGGTTTTGAAAACGGGAAAGTGGCAAAGATAGATTTGAAAAGTTATGAGACAAAAACAAACAGGAAGAAGCTTGCCAATGCCTACAGTGATACATCAAAGCTTATTTATATATCCCATATTTTAGAAGATGTTGAGCTGGTTGCATTTAGCAGCCTTAATAAAGTTCTGGTTTTTGATACTTCAAAAATAAATCCTAAAACCACCAGGAATTCTCAGGGAGTGCAGGTATTAAAGTCAAAGAACGGAAGTACAATGACCGGCATAAAGGCTTTAGAAGATACAGGTATAAAGGATTTTGATTATTACAGGACAAAAAATATACCGGCTGTGGGATATTATTTAAAAGAAGAAGATGAAGAAGATATACAGCTTAGAATTTTAGATTAATTTATAATTTAGGTTAATTTATAATGCATTAAAATAAATAATTGTACTGTAAATGAATAAACCCTAAAGTTTACAGCAAAAATGTATGATATATAAATATAATGCAAAGAGTGTCAGGATAAAATAATAGAAGTATAGAAGGAGGATAAAATGTATAAAATAACCTTAATACCAGGGGATGGTATAGGACCGGAAGTTGCATTTGCAGCAAAGAAAATAATTGATTCTGCAGGTGTAAAAATTCATTGGGATATTCAAAATGCCGGAATTGATGTAATGGAGGAGTTTGGAACGCCTCTTCCGGGGCATGTTATTGATTCTATAAAAAAGAATAAAGTTGCTTTGAAAGGTCCCATAACAACCCCTGTAGGGGAAGGGTTCAGGAGTGTTAATGTTACTCTTAGAAAAGAGCTTGATCTTTATACAAATTTAAGACCGGTGAAGACTTACAAGGGGATACCCACCAGATATGACGATATTGACCTTGTCATAGTCAGGGAAAACACTGAAGATTTGTATGTGGGAATTGAACATATGGTGGGGGATGACGCAGCGGAGAGCATAAAAATATTTACACGCAAAGGCTGTGAAAGAATAGTAAGGTATGCATTTGAATATGCAAGAAGGGAAGGAAGAGAAAAAGTAACAGCAGTTCACAAGGCTAATATTATGAAATATACCGATGGTATGTTTCTTGCCATTGCAAAGGATATAGCTAAAGAGTATCCGGATATAGAATTTGAAGAGATGATTGTTGACGCAATGTGCATGAGGCTTGTACAAGTGCCTGAAACATACGATGTTTTGGTTCTTCCTAACCTTTACGGGGATATAGTGTCTGATTTGTGTGCAGGGCTTGTCGGCGGTATGGGCTTTGCACCGGGAGCCAATATAGGAAGTGAATATGCTGTTTTTGAAGCAGTTCATGGCAGTGCACCGGATATAGCAGGGAAAAATATTGCAAATCCTACAGCATTGATTTTATCCGGAGTACATATGTTAAGACATATAGGTGAAGTGGAAGCTTCAAACAAAATAGAAAGAGCTTTGTCCCGCGTATTAGAAGAAGGAAAAGTACTCACTAAAGACATAGGTGGGAATGCGTCTACAACTGAGTTTACAGACTATATTATTTCTAAAATGTCTGCCTGAAGAATTGGAGGATATAAGTGGTAGTTTTTGTTCCAGGTTTTCTTGGTACAGAAATTTATGAAAAAGGGATTATAGATATAAAATTATGGCCTGTAATTGATCCCTTGCTGCACAGGAGGATGGCTCTCAACGCTAATGGAGAGCCTGATACTGATTTTCATGGAAATTATACCACATATCCCGGAGAGGTATTTGAAACTTATTGGCCTTTTCTTGGAGGGCACAATCAGACTAAAATATTTTTAGATAAATTGAGAGACGCAGGAATTAATGTGGTTAAGGTTCCTTATGACTGGAGACTGGATTTTTCCCATAAAAATACAATGAAGGCAGTTGAGGATGGAATTGATTCTGCCCTGGCATATAGCAAAGGGAAGCCTGTTACAATAATTGCACATAGTGCAGGAGGGCTTGTGGCAAGATACTATCTATTGAAAAATCCGGATGCACCGGTGGCAAATTTTATTAATATTGGTACACCTAATCTTGGAACTCCAAGGGCAATGAAAAGTTTAGTAATGGGGGATAATTTAGGTGTTCCCATACTGGTAAACGGGATTTGCAAAAAGATGGTGCGGAATATGCTTTCAGTGTACCAGCTTTTACCCGGAGAGACATTTGTAAATGTATATAATGAAATTTATAAAGATTTCAATTATACTACTTTTTATTATGATGAATATAATAGCATTACAGATTACAATGCTACAAAAAAATATATAGAAGACAACTACAATGCTGATTTGTTCAGGCAGGGAATGCTTTTTAGGAGTGAAATTGAAAATAATAAGTTAAATGCTTCTATTAATGAATATAGATTTGTAGGATACAGGCGTTCAAATATTATGCAAATCATCAGAGAAAAAAGGGAAAAGGATGAAAAAGGCAGTATAGTTCCTTTTAAAATAAAAGAAGAGGATAAATACAAAATGCTTTTTGGTATCGGAGACGGGGTGGTACCCATTAAAAGTGCCGATATGAATGATGATAATGCCAAAGTTTATTATTTTGACTTATCACATATGGGACTTTTATCTAACAGTGTGGTAAGAAGGCTTGAAGGCAGAGCGGTAAGAAAAAGGAATTATACTAAAATCCATGATTTAATTATTGATATTGTAAAAGGCAGGGAAGTTGAAAGTCCTGAAAAATTTCTCCCCTTTAATGTTAATATATCACAGCTGAATTAATTACAGTTTAAATATCTGCAATCTACCATTAGATTAAGAAACCGGGCTTATTAAGAAACCGGGCTGTAGATTAAAAATCAGAATGTAAATTTGACATATTGTAATGCAAAGTATCTGCATATGTGGTAGAATGATGACCGATGGGGTTTTTAGAAAGTGGTGAGGTTATGATAGAAATCAGGGGTAAATACAATACAGCAAAAGTTTTTACTAACAATTTAGAAGAGGAGGCTTATGCACAGATATTAGAACTGTGCAACCAGGAGTTTGTCAAAGACAGTGTCATAAGGATTATGCCGGATGCCCATGCAGGTGCAGGCTGTACCATTGGGACAACAATGACTATACAGGATAAGGTGGTTCCCAATTTGGTGGGTGTTGATATAGGATGCGGCATGGAGACTATAAAGCTTAAGGAAAGGGAAATAGATTTAGAAAAGCTGGATAAGGTTATTCATGAATTTATACCGGCAGGGTTTGATGTTAGAAAAAAGCAGCATAGTTATGTCAAAAAAATTGATTTAGAAAAGTTAGTGTGCAAAAACCATGTAAATATAGAAAGGGCAAAATTAAGCATAGGGACATTGGGCGGGGGCAATCACTTTATTGAGGTGAACAAGGATAAAGACGGATGCCTCTATCTGGTGGTGCATTCAGGAAGCAGGCACTTAGGAAAGCAGGTTGCAGAATACTATCAAAACCTGGGATATAAAGAAATGGTAAAAAACAGGGAGCATATTGCAAGGATAGTGGCAGAGTTGAAATCCCAGGGACGTGAAAATGAAATTCAAGTGGAAATAGAGAAAATAAAGACTGAGAAAATAAACAAATCCCTTGCATACGTGGAAGGGAAGAGTTTTGATGACTACATTAATGATATGAAACTGGTACAGTATTTTGCAGTTATCAACAGGAAGGCCATAGTGGATGAAATTATAAGTAAAATGAATTTTGAAATTGTTGAACAGTTTACCACAATACACAATTATATAGATATTGAAAATATGATTCTAAGAAAGGGAGCTATTTCAGCGCAAAAAGGGGAGCGGGTGCTTATTCCAATTAATATGAGGGACGGAAGCCTGATTTGCGTTGGAAAGGGTAATAAAGACTGGAATTATTCTGCCCCCCACGGTGCGGGCAGGATTATGAGCAGAAGAAAGGCAAAGGAAACCATTACACTGGAGGAGTTTAAAAAAACCATGGAAGGCATTTATTCAACAACGGTAAACAAATCCACTTTGGATGAGTGTGCCCTGGCGTATAAGCCTATGGAAGAAATAATAGAAAACATACAAGACACCGTTGAAATTATTGATATAATAAAACCCATATATAATTTTAAATCTGCTTAAAACCCTGTAAAACCGCATAATAGGGTTATACTGGAAAAACAAATATATAAAAAACTAAATATGTAAAGGGAGAAAAAAGGTACATTCCCTACTCCGTTTCCTCCCTGAAAATTTCTACTTTACTTTGCTCTTTTAAAGTTTCTATCAGTTCATCAACTTTTTTGCCAAACTTATCCTCTCTTATTTTTTGTTCTATTCTGGGTTTTAATTCTTCAAACTCCGGAGGATTTTCTTCTGTTGTTTCTTTAATGTACTGCTCATACATTTCCAACATTTCCTCTTCAGTTACTTCAGGCTGTTCAATGGTATTTTGGACATAGTTTGAAACGGTTAATTCACGCTCTAAATCTTTTTTAAATTCTTCTAAAGTGGTTTGCTGTGCTTCTAATGATTCTAAAAATTCTTCTTCAGATTGGTATTGGGATTTAAATGCTTCAAGTTCTTTATCCAACTCCTCATCAGAAATCTTATAACCTTCCTTTACAGCACCCTGATAAAGCAGTTCATATGCAATTAAAGTGTTTACAGCTTCCTCTAAAATTTGATTGGATATTTCGTCATCAGTGATATCTACGCCCTGCTGAAGATAGTTTTTATTTAAGCTTTGATACATTTTAAATAAATCAAACAGCATAATTTCGGTATCATTAACAACTGCCACAGGTATGTTTTCAGGAGGCTCTTCTGATGCTGCCGGTGAAATATCAGGTGATTCTTCAGGTGTATTTTCTTTTTGGCAGGACAAAATAGATAGTGATATAACAGCTGCCATTGTAAACAGTAAAATTTTTTTTACCAAAATAAAGTCCCCTTTCTTATAAATATATCTAGATTAAATATTCCTAATTAACAGATGCTTCCTGATTACAGTGCATTTTAATCCGGTTAATGCTTAACTAACTTTAAATGTAAAAACAACTTTATTTTAATTTTACTAAAAAATCGTGAACATATTATTAACTATATATTAATTGTGTATATAAATCAATATTTTAAGATGCTAATGCTATAAATTTAATCTGCGGGAAATATACAATTAAAAAATGTTAATGTAAAATAGATATGTGTTAAATTAAATTGAGCGTGGTATATATGGTTATATTTAATTTTTAACGGGGATTTACAGGAGGGTATATTATGCATAAATTTAAAATAAAATCGGATTTTAAACCTTGCGGTGACCAGCCTGCTGCTATAGATAAGCTGGTGGAAGGCATAAATGCAGGGTTTAGGGGACAGACTCTTTTGGGGGTTACAGGTTCCGGGAAAACATTTACAATGGCAAATGTCATTGAAAGGGTGCAAAAGCCCACACTGGTTATTGCTCACAATAAAACTTTGGCGGCACAGCTTTGCAGTGAGTTTAAAGAGTTTTTTCCCGACAACTGCGTAGAATATTTTGTAAGCTATTATGATTATTATCAGCCAGAAGCTTACATTCCTTCTACAGATACCTATATTGAAAAAGACGCATCTATAAACGACGAGATAGATAAACTGCGACACTCTGCAACGGCAGCCCTTTTTGAAAGAAGAGATGTTATTATTGTTGCCAGTGTGTCCTGTATATACGGGCTGGGAGACCCGGAGGACTATACTGAGCTTATGCTTTCTTTAAGACCCGGTATGCAAAGGGACAGGGATGAGGTTATAAGAAAACTTGTGGAAATCCAGTACGACAGGAATGATATAGATTTTAGAAGGGGAAGGTTCAGAGTAAGAGGGGATGTTTTGGAGATTTTCCCTGCCTCTTCTTCAGAGGAAATTTTAAGGGTTGAATTTTTTGGGGATGAAATTGAACGGATTACCCAAGTGGATTCCCTTACAGGAGAAATAGTAGGAATAAGAAACCATGCAGCTATTTTTCCTGCATCCCACTATGCTACAACTAAAGAAAAGATGGATAAGGCAATAGAGTCCATTGAGGAGGAGCTTGAAGAGCGGTTAAAAGAGCTAAGAGCAGAAGGAAAGCTTTTGGAGGCTCAGAGGCTTGAACAGAGGACGAGATATGATATTGAAATGATGCAGGAGGTGGGTTTTTGCCAGGGGATAGAAAACTATTCAAGACATATAAGCGGAAGAAAACCCGGAAGTCCTCCTTTTACTCTTATAGATTATTTTCCAAAAGATTTTTTAATGATAATAGATGAATCCCACGTTACCGTACCTCAGATAGGTGCAATGTACAATGGTGACAGGTCAAGAAAGCAATCCCTTGTGGAATACGGGTTCAGGCTGCCTTCAGCTTTTGACAACAGACCCCTTAAATTTGAAGAATTTGAAGAGAGAATAAATCAGATTATATTTGTAAGTGCAACTCCTGCTGAATATGAAATTAAAAACTCAAAACAGATAGTTGAACAGATAATAAGACCTACGGGCTTAGTTGACCCTGAAGTAATAGTAAAGCCTGTTGAGGGGCAAATAGATGACCTTATCGGGGAAATTAGTGAAAGAGTTGAGAAAAACCAAAGGGTGCTTGTTACCACGTTGACTAAGAAAATGGCAGAGGATTTGACAGATTACTTAAAGGAAATGAATTTTAAAGTAAAATACCTTCACTCAGATATTGATACCATTGAGAGGATGGAAATAATACGGGAGTTAAGGCTTGGGGTTTTTGATGTTTTGGTGGGAATAAATCTTTTGAGGGAAGGACTGGATTTGCCGGAAGTATCCCTTGTTGCCATATTGGATGCAGACAAGGAAGGTTTTTTGCGTTCAGAGACATCCCTGATACAGACTATTGGAAGAGCGGCAAGAAATGTTGAGGGCAAGGTAATAATGTATGCTGATGAGGTTACTAAATCCATGCAAAGGGCAATAGATGAGACAAACAGGAGAAGAAGGATACAAATGGAGTACAATAAAACCCACGGTATTACTCCAAGGAGCGTAGTAAAGGGAATACGTGATGTTATAGAGCCGGTAAAGGCAGCGGAAGAGGATGCAAGTTATAAAATTGACAAAGACAAAAAAACAATGACTAAGGAAGAAATAAAAGAACTTATTGATAAAATTACCGCTGAGATGAAACAGGCAGCAGCAGAGTTGCAGTTTGAACGGGCTGCAGAACTGCGGGATATATTGATGGAATTAAAAGAAAAAGCAAAATGAAAGTTTTTTACCGAACTTATGTTTGATTTTTAGTGTTAGTTTGGTATAATATTGTGGTAAGATTTTTAGAGGAAAATAAAAATCATATTAAATAATAGGGAAATAAGGTGTAAATATGGTAAGAGATAAAATTTTTATAAAAGGTGCAAGAGAACACAATCTGAAAGATATAGATGTTGAAATACCAAGGGACAAACTGGTTGTAATTACAGGGGTAAGTGGTTCAGGCAAGTCGTCTCTTGCCTTTGATACCATTTATGCTGAAGGTCAGAGGCGTTATATTGAGTCCCTGTCATCCTATGCAAGGCAATTTTTGGGACAGATGGAAAAGCCGGATGTGGATTATATAGACGGGCTGTCCCCGGCAATATCCATAGACCAGAAGACCACCAGCAGAAATCCCAGGTCCACCGTTGGAACGGTGACGGAAATACACGACTATTTAAGGCTTTTATATGCACGGATAGGTGTACCCCATTGCCCTTCCTGCGGAAAGGAAATTTCACAGCAGACTTTAGATCAGATGGTTGACAGCATTATGCAGCTGGAGGAAGGGACAAGGATACAGCTTTTAGCCCCTGTGGTAAGGGGAAGAAAGGGAGAGTACAAAAAGCTTTTAGATGACATAAAAAAATCCGGATATGTAAGGGTCAGGATAGACAATGAAGTGATGGATGTAAATGAACCCATTGAGCTGGAAAAAAATAAAAAACACAATATTGAAATTGTGGTGGACAGGATTATAGTCAAACCTAATATACAAAAAAGACTTGCAGACTCAATTGAAACTGTATTGAAGTTAAGTGACGGGGTACTTATTGTTGATGTAATCGGAAAAGAAGAAATTTTATTTAGTCAAAATTTTGCATGTACAGACTGTGGAATCAGCATGGAGGAGTTAACGCCAAGGATGTTTTCTTTCAACAACCCTTACGGGGCTTGTCCCAGCTGTACAGGACTCGGCTCTTTACTGAAGGTTGACCCGGATTTGGTTATACCAAATAAAAAGCTGTCTTTAAAAGAAGGGGCAATTGCAGTTGCCGGATGGAATTTAGCTAAGGATGACAGCTATGCAAGTATGTATATGAATGCTTTGGCAAATCATTATAACTTTAGCCTTTCCACCCCTGTTGAAGACTTGCCTGAACATATTTTGGACGTAATCCTCTATGGAACAAAAGGTGAAAAGGTATTGGCAGAATATAACGGAAAGTATGGGGATGGAACTTTCATGACCTCTTTTGAGGGAATAGTAAACAGTGTGGAGAGGCGGTATAATGAGACACAAAAGGAAGAAATGAAGCAGTATTATGAACAGTTTATGAGTGAGAATTTGTGTTCAGAGTGTAATGGTGCCAGATTGAAAAAAGAGGTTCTTGCAGTAACGGTGGGCGGGAAAAATATTCATGAGGTCAGCTGTATGTCTGTGGGAGATGCAAAGCAATTTTTTAAGGATATAAATTTATCTGAAAGGGACAGGCTGATAGCCCGCCAGATATTGAAGGAAATAAATGAAAGATTGGGATTTTTGGTGGATGTAGGTTTAGATTATCTTACATTGTCAAGAGCTGCCGGCACACTTTCAGGGGGAGAAGCTCAGAGAATAAGGCTTGCTACCCAGATAGGTTCAGGTCTTATGGGAGTCTTGTATATTTTAGATGAACCTAGTATAGGACTTCACCAGAGGGATAATGAAAAGCTTTTGAGAACTCTTAAAAAGATGAGGGATTTGGGAAACACCCTTATTGTGGTTGAACATGATGAAGATACAATGTATGCAGCGGACTATATTATAGACTTAGGCCCGGGTGCGGGTATCCACGGCGGGGAAATTGTTGCAAAGGGAACTGTGGAAGAAATAAAGCAGAATCCAAAATCCATTACAGGACAGTATCTAAGCGGTAAAAAGTCCATTGATATTCCCAAAAAGAGAAGGGAGCCAAATGGAAAGTGGCTTAAAGTAGTTGGAGCCAGGGAGAATAATTTAAAAAATATAGATGTAAGTTTTCCTTTAGGGGTGCTTACTTGTGTAACAGGAGTTTCTGGCTCAGGAAAGAGTTCCCTTGTAAACGAAATTTTGTACAAAAGGTTAGCCAGTCAGTTAAACAGGGCAAGAACTAAAGCAGGTGACCATGACGATATTATAGGCATTGAACATCTTGACAAAGTAATAGATATAGACCAGTCCCCTATAGGCAGGACACCTAGATCCAATCCCGGAACTTATACGGGTGTATTTGATATTATACGTGAACTTTTTGCAGAAACCACTGAGTCCAAAACCAGAGGGTACAAAGCAGGACGCTTTAGTTTTAATGTCAGGGGCGGACGGTGCGAAGCATGCAGGGGGGACGGTATAATTAAAATAGAGATGCATTTTTTACCGGATATTTATGTGCCATGTGAAGTGTGTAAAGGAAAGAGGTATAACAGGGAGACTCTTGAAGTAAGGTACAAGGGTAAGAATATTGCAGAGATTCTTGATATGACTGTTGAAGATGCACTGGAGTTTTTTAAAAACATTCCTAAGATACAGAGAAAGCTGCAGACACTGTATGATGTGGGCTTGGGATATATAAAGCTGGGACAGCCTTCAACAACCCTTTCAGGGGGGGAAGCCCAGAGAGTTAAACTTGCCACTGAGCTTTCTAAGAGAAGCACAGGCAGGACAATGTATATACTAGATGAGCCCACCACAGGACTTCACACAGCAGATGTCCACAGGCTTACAGATATTCTCCAAAGGCTGGTGGAGGCAGGCAATACAGTGGTGGTAATTGAACACAATTTGGATGTTATTAAGATAGCGGATTATATTATAGATTTAGGGCCTGAAGGGGGAAGCAACGGAGGATATATTGTTGCCCAGGGGACACCTGAAGAAATTATAAGAGTTGAAAATTCCCATACCGGAAGATTTCTTAAAAGAATTTTAAGTCCTGTTCCTAAGCTTAAAGTGCTGTAAAAAGAAGTATGCCTTTAAAAAGAAATATATTTGAAACTGTTGGATTTTTGAGTTTCAAATGTTATAATGTGAATTGGTTAATTTTATAGATTGTGCTGTAAGACGCCTTCAATTATCTCCGTTTATTAAGTAAGGAGAGTATAATTAAGTAATGAGAGTATAAAAACAAGGATAAAAAAGAAGGGAGGAGTTACGTTAAAACAAGAAATTATAAAATTTAGAAGTGCGTTGGGTACAATCTTGTTATAAATTTTATAAAGTTTTGCGTAACGTTTTTTATGTTGAACGGCGGAAAAAAAATTATTATACCTTCAGGATATAAATCATCTTTATCCATAAGAGATACTGCAAAGGCAATTAAAATAATTAAAGATTTTTTTGAATTGGAACTTGCTAAAGCATTAAACCTTGAAAGGGTATCGGCACCACTTTTTGTAAGACCTGAGTCAGGAATGAATGACAATTTAAGTGGTGTTGAAAGACCTGTGTCTTTCAATGTAAAGGCAATAAATGAAAATATTGTAGAAATTGTACACTCCTTGGCTAAATGGAAGCGTATGGCATTGAAAAGATATGAATTTAGCGTTGGAGAGGGTTTATATACAGATATGAATGCTATAAGAAGGGATGAGGAATTGGGCAACCTTCACTCCATATATGTAGATCAGTGGGATTGGGAAGTGGTAATAAGCAAGGAAGACAGAAAAATTGAAGTGTTAAAGGAAACTGTCAAAAAGATCTATAATGCACTGAAGAAAACCGAAGACCACATATGCAGCAAATTTCCTGTTATTAAAAAAACCCTTCCGGATGAAATATATTTTATTACAACCCAGGAGCTTGAGGATATGTATCCTGATCTTTCCCCTGTTGAGAGGGAGGATAAAATAGCAAAGGAAAAAAGTGCTGTTTTTATAATGAAAATAGGGGGGATATTAAAATCAGGGATAAAGCACGGTGAAAGAGCTCCTGATTATGATGATTGGAATCTGAATGGGGATATATTATTGTGGTACCCCCTATTGGACAGAGCTATGGAAATATCTTCAATGGGGATCAGGGTGGATGAAGAAGCACTGCTAAGGCAGTTGAAGGAAGCAGGTTGTGAAGACAGGAAAAATCTTTTATTTCACAGGGAATTACTGGAAGGCAGACTTCCTTATACAATCGGTGGAGGAATAGGTCAGTCAAGGATGTGTATGTATTTGTTAAAAAAAGCACATATCGGGGAAGTACAAGCTTCTGTATGGCCTGACTCTATGATTGAAATTTGTGATAAAGCAAATATAAAGTTACTTTAATAAAATTCCAGCAGCTAATTTAACCAATTGAAATATAAAATAGTTCAAAAAGAAGATACAAATAATATAAAAAGGAGTAGGTATGCAGATGAAAGCTACTAGTATAAAAAGCCTGTATAGGGAAACAAAAAAATATATAGACAGTAATATTGTTGTTGCCGGCTGGGTAAGGACAATAAGAGATTCTAAAGCCTTTGGGTTTATTGAATTAAATGACGGGACTTTTTTTAAGAACCTGCAAGTGGTTTTTGAAGATGAAAAAATAGATAATTTCAAAGAAATAGCAAAACTTCCCGTTGGTTCAGCAATAATAGTACATGGGAAGCTGGTTGAAACACCCGGGGCAAAGCAGCCATTTGAAATAAAAGCAGACAAGATAGAAATTGAAGGGCTGTCACAGCCGGATTACCCACTTCAGAAAAAAAGGCACTCATTTGAGTTTTTAAGGACAATTGCACATTTAAGACCCAGGACAAACACCTTTTCAGCTGTGTTTAGAATAAGGTCCCTTGCTGCTTATGCAATACATAAGTTTTTCCAGGACAGGGGTTTTGTATATGTGCACACACCAATAATTACGGGAAGCGATGCGGAAGGTGCCGGCAAAATGTTCAGAGTTACAACTTTAGACTTAGACAATGTACCAAGACAGGAAGACGGCAGTATAGACTATTCAGAAGATTTCTTTGGAAGAGAGACAAATTTAACAGTCAGCGGACAATTAGAAGGCGAAACATATGCTATGGCATTTAGAAATATATACACTTTCGGGCCTACTTTCAGAGCCGAAAACTCTAATACTCCAAGGCATGCCGCAGAGTTTTGGATGGTAGAACCGGAGATGGCTTTTGCAGATCTTAACGACAATATGGAAGTTGCTGAGGATATGTTAAAGTATATAATAAAATACTGCATGGAGAATGCCCCGGAAGAAATGGAGTTTTTCAATAACTTCGTAGACAAAGGACTGTTTGACAGATTAAACAATGTGGTAAACTCTGATTTTGTCAGAATAACTTATACAGAGGCAATTGATATTCTGCTGGAATCTAAAGAAAAATTTGAATATCCTGTTAAGTGGGGGTGTGACCTTCAAACAGAGCATGAAAGGTATTTGACTGAAAAAGTGTTTAAAAAACCGGTATTTGTAACTGATTATCCTAAAGATATAAAGGCATTTTATATGAAGCTGAATGATGACAACAAGACTGTAGCAGCAATGGACCTCCTTGTACCCGGTGTGGGTGAGATTATAGGGGGAAGCCAGAGGGAAGACAGGGTTGAAGTTTTACAGCAGCGTATGAAGGAGTTAAATCTTAAAGAAGAGGAATACTGGTGGTATGTAGACCTTAGAAAATACGGCGGAACAAGGCATGCAGGTTTTGGCCTTGGCTTTGAAAGGGCAATAATGTACATTACAGGTATGACAAATATCCGAGATGTAATACCTTTCCCAAGGACAGTAAATAATGCTGAGTTCTAGTTTTCATAGGGGTAAATTTTTACGGGGTTAAATATGTTTAAATTAATTAATGTTGTCTACAAGAATATTTTGCATATAGAACGGTTGGAAATTCCAAAAAATAAAGTTACATGTATAGTTGGGGAAAGCGGGAGTGGAAAATCCACTCTTCTGTGCCTTCTTAATAAGCTGATAAGCTGTGACAGAGGGGAAATATATTATAATGATTTGCTTATAGATGATATAGATTCTGTAGAACTTAGGCGGAAGGTGGTTATGCTTCCCCAACAGCCGGTTGTTTTTCCGGGGAGTATAAAGAAAAATTTACTTATAGGGCTTAAGTTTTCAGGAAAACCTGAAGAGAAGGATGATAAATTAATCAAAGTTTTAGAAATGGTTTCCCTAAAAAAGAAGCTTGATGACGATGCAGAAAAGCTTTCCGGCGGGGAAAAGCAGAGGATGGCCCTTGGAAGGGTAATTTTAATGAAACCGGAGGTATTTTTACTTGATGAACCATCTTCTGCATTAGATGATAAAACAGAAGAGGTGGTAATTGAAAGGGTGGTAAAGCATATAAAAGCAGAAAATAAAACCCTTGTCATGGTTACCCACTCTAAAAAGATAGCTTTAGATTATTCTGACAACATTGTAGAGATAAAAGGGGGGAGGGTCATAAAATAAAATGGAGGATATGATAGAGCTTCAATTGTGGCAGGTTGTTGCTGCTTATGCATTTGTTATTTTGTTATTACTAATTGTAAGGCTTAAAGGGATTCCCAGGGAAAAGGAAATATTGATATCTTCAGTCAGAATGACCCTTCAGCTAATATTAATTGGATATTTACTAACTTATATATTTGAAAACCCATCCCCGGTATATTCAGTGATAATACTTGCAGTTATGGAAATGTTTTCTATATATACAATTCTGAAAAGGACCAAAATTAGCTTTATGTCAAAATTAGGACGTATTATAGCTTTTTCAATGTCCCTTGGAAGTATCACCTGTTTTTTTTATTTTCTTTTTATTGTTATAAATATTTCCCCGTGGTATGAACCCCGGTATTTTATACCCATTGGGGGAATGCTTATAGGTAATTCTATGACGGGAATTACATTGGGAGTGAACAGGCTGGTTGATGGGATGACCTCCAAAAAACATTTGGTGGAAGGAGCCCTGATGCTTGGGGCAACACCTAAAATGGCAACAAAGGCCATTGTTGATGATGCCTTTGATTCTGCCATACTTCCTACCATTAACTCTATGCTTGGCATGGGAGTGGTTTTTTTGCCGGGAATGATGACAGGTCAGATACTGTCAGGAGCTTCCCCGGTGGATGCAATATGCTATCAGATAGCCATTATGCTTGGTATTTTAGGAAGTGTGTCACTAACGGTAATTTTGTTTGTCCAGTTAGGGTGCAAGACTTTCTTTAATGAGCAAAAGCAGCTTTATTAAAAATGTTTATTATTCCATGTTATTATTATAGCTAAAAATAACTTTAAAATAGTTAAAACAACTTTAAAAACCACCTTTCCGTAAATGAGGAAAGGTGGTTTTTTTATTGTAATTTAATTTTTAATTTACTTTGCATTTTACCCCGTTAAGTTCAAAATCATCAGGTGTTCTGTTTCTACCGGAATACCCCATGTTAAATCCAAAGCTTACTTCTCCTTTTGCAGGAATTTCACCGGTGCCTAATATTGACGAACCTGTTACTTTAACTGAATTACCCTTTTGTTCAAGTTGTGCCTGCCAGAGATCATTAATTTTTTGGTTGTCAGGGAAACTCCAAGTTAGTGTCCAATTTTTTATAGGCTCTGAAGTATTGTTTTTAATAGTAACCATGACAATTGCACCATTTCCCCAATCGCCTTTTATATCGTATGTTACAATGTAATCCCCGTATTTTGGAGGCTCCACAGGCTTAGTGGTAGGTTCTGTAGTAGGTGAAGTTTTTGGTGTGTTCTTAGGAGTGGTGGTAGGTTTAGGAGTAGGAGTAATAACAGGTTTTGTAGTATTTTTAGGAGTGGTGGTAGGCTTTGGAGTAGGAGTAATAACAGGTTTTGTAGTATTTTTAGGAGTAGCAGTAGGTTTTGAAGTAGGAGTAATAACAGGTTTTGTAGTATTTTTAGGTGTGGAAGAAGGCTTTGAAGTAGGTGTAATAACGGCTCTTGAAGTATTTTTAGGAGTGGTGGTAGGTTTTGAAGAAGGAGTAGCAGCAGGTTTTGTAGTGTTTTTAGGAGTGGCGGAAGGCTTTGAAGAAGGAGTAGTAGCAGGTTTTGTAGTATTTTTAGGATTGGTTGATGGATTTGAAGTAGAGGTAGCAGCAGGTTTTGTAGTGTTTTTAGGACTGGTAGAAGGACTTGTAGTAGTGGTTGGAGTAGAGTCAGGTTTTGAAGAAGGCTGCGTAGTTACAGGTGTTGAAGTATTTTCTTCCTTGTCATGAGTTTCTTCAGAGTCTGTATGTTCTATGTCTGGAACATTTGTGTCAAAATCATCCGAGTCTGAATTATCTTCAATATTATCTTCAAAATCATCTTTAATGTCATCAGTTGTATTATTTGACTGTCCGGGTGGGGCTGTGACATCATCAGAGACTGTTTCACCGGTGTTTTGGTTATCTGTGCCTGGTGATTTAGGCAGTTCATTATTAGCATCAACAATTAACTTGTTACCTGATGAATCATTATTAGAAACGTTTTTGGCAGAATTATTCTTTTCATTATTAATTGAAAAAGATACTATAAAAGAAGTAACTGTAATTAATATAATTGTAAAAGCAAAAATAATTTTCTTCCTAAACTTAACATTGTACAGTAATTTTTTCATAACAACTCTCATGTATACTGTGGAAATAGTTTACATTTCCACAGATGGTATACATATTATACCTCCCTTCAAATTATATTACCTTTAAAACTGAGCACTTAACCTCCTTTAATGTGGTCTTTAATACGGCATCTTAATATGTAAGGCACCTTAAAATGGTATCAAAATTGCAGCATTTTGACAATAGTATTTTATAATAGGTATTAATAAACAGTATATTAATAACTGCATTTAAAATATTTTCTAATGGTAACACCTTAGTTACAGTGCTGCCTTATTATAATTATACTAAGATTTTCGTTTTATTACAATAAAATATCATAATAAAGTAAGCATTTAATGGGTCTTATGGTTTAGAGGATAACAAGACCGATTAAAGCAGAAAGCACTACAACCAATATAGGGTGTGGTTTAAACTTTAAACTTGATAAAAAGACAAGCAGGAAAACCAGGGTGCTTTTAAAATCAAATGAAGATATAATTGCATTTAAACTAAATCCTGACTGACTGTCCGGATTTAGTATAGAGGTTTCAGCCAAAAACACCACTGCTGAAAAAATTAAACCAATTGTTACAGGACGTATTCCTTTTAAAATCCATTCTACAGCTTTACTGTCTTTAAACTGTGCAAAATAGTGGGCGACAGTAACCATAATAATAAATGAAGGAAGGACTAGGCTAAGCGTTGCAGTGGTTGCACCTAAAATGCCGGCGGCACCGGCACCCACATAAGTTGCGGTATTGACAGAAATAGGTCCGGGAGTCATCTGGGAAATGGCGATTATATCTGCAAATTCAGTGGAGCTTATCCAGCCATAGTACTCCATTTCAGCCTGTATAAGAGAAATTATTGCATAACCTCCTCCAAAACTAAATAATCCTATTATAAAAAATACTTTAAAAAGAGTAAAATAAATCATAATTTCAAACCTTTCTGTATTTTTGCTTTTGTTTATATTTTAATTGATATTTATACTTATACTTTTATTTATGCTTTAAGTATCCTAAAAAGCCTAAAACACCGCCTATAAGTATAGTGAAAACAGGGTGGACATTTAAAAACACTATAAGTATAAATGAAGCTATGGCAATTAATATGGATATATATCCTTTTAAAGCTGATTTAGCAAGTCTTATTGCTGTTACTAAAATAAGGGCGGTAACTCCGGCCCTGACGCCGGCAAATATTTTTTGTACATATATATTATCCCTTAAACTTAACAGCAACTGGGCAATTAAAAGTATTATTAAAAATGAAGGAAGAGTTACACCTACTGCGGCAAAAAAAGCACCCCTAATTCCTGCTTTTTTATAGCCGATAAATGCTGAGGATTTTACAGCAATTATTCCTGGAAGTGACTGCATTATTGCAAACATGTCAAGGATTTCTTCCCTGTTTAGCCACTTTTTATTTTCCACAGCTTCTTTCTCTATAAGTGGAAGCATTGCATATCCACCACCTAGTGTAAAAGCACCTATTTTAAAAAAAGTAATAAAAATTTCAAAACTTTCATAAATTTTTTCTTTTATCATATTTATACTCACCTTTTATATATCCGCTTATTAAAAAATATAATCAAAAAAATCCTCCTTATGTATAATAGCATTAATAAGCTGATTTATAAAGGAAAAAAATTCTCATAAAAAACAAGACTTTTTTAAGACTTTTTTAAAAAATAGTCGTATTATATTTTGACAGGTAAAATTGTTGTTCAGCAATTTTATAAACTGCTGCAAATATATTTAAGTAATATTATAAGTAAAAATTGCAATTAAAAGGAGGAGAAAAATGGGAAAAAGAATAACACGCTCTAGAAGAAACAAGGTTATAGAAGGTGTATGCGGAGGGATAGCTGAATATTTTGGTATTGATCCTACCATTGTAAGGCTTGGGTTTTTAATTTCGATTTTTTTCGGGGGAACCGGTATACTTGCTTATATCGTTGCAGTAATTGTTATCCCTGAAGAAGATGAATATGTTCCTCACAATTTTTATAATGAAGGTGAAAGTTTTAGTGATGGTTTTGATGAGGAAAAAGATTTTAGCAAAACCATGGGGGATAGCGTGGAAGGATTTGGTTCAAATGAAGACAGAAATAAAACATTTGTAGGACTTGGTCTTATTATTTTTGGAGGAATGCTTTTATTAAGGCATTTCATTAGTTTGAAATATGTATTTCCAATTATATTGATGATTATAGGTATAGTTATTATATATAGGGGGGGAAAAAAGACATTATGAAAAAAAACAGTTTAGGTGTGGGATTGGTTTTTATATTTATTGGTGTTGTTATAATAGCATGGCAGCTGAAAGTTTTGGATTTATCCTTTATTAATTCAGTATTTGGATTTGTGTTTAGAAATCTCACTGAAGTAATATCTATGATACTCATAGTTATAGGTTTGAATATTATTTTTAGAAAATACCGTTTTGTAAAGGTAATCACATGGGTGGCTTTTTTTGCGGTCATTATTGCCTTAAGCCAGTTATACCCGTTAAAATCTAAAGGACTTTTTATTTTAAGAGATGAAGTTAGCGAAAATGGCAATTATGAAAATGGCGATGGTGAAAACAGAAATTATTTTGAAATAAACAAGGAAGAAGATACTTTATATGGGGAGTTGGATATTAACTTAGGTATGGTTAAAATTAATGTTGATTCAACTGATGATAAGCTTATTAAAGGGGAAATCAGAGGCATAAACTTTAAAGAACCTGTGATAAATTATAAGGAAGGTAACAAAAAAGCAAAAATTAAAATTAAGGCACCTGATATTAAAAATTTACTTAACGTGGAAAATATCAAAGATGGGAATTTAGATTTATTTTTAAATAAAGATGTTTTGTGGGACATAGATTTAAACTTAGGTATGGTGGACACAGAATTTGATACATCGGATTTACAGGTAAAGGAGCTAAATTTAAATGGTGGGGCAGGAAATTTTAAATTAATTATAGGGGAGAGACAGAAAGAAATAGAAGTAGAAGTTAATGCAGGAGCCTCTAATGTTGAAATTTATGTTCCTAAAAATTCCGGGGTAAAAGTTAAAAATACAGGTGTATTGAGTACAATGGAGTTTAACGGCATTAAGGCAGTAAAAGACGGTAAACATTATATTTCAGAAAATTATGATGATGCAGAAAACAAGATAAAAATAGATGTAAAAATGGGAGCCGGGAATGTATCAATAAATGCTAAATAAATTTTAAATGCTGGATAATTTTATATCCTAAATAAATTTCATATAAAAAATGAACTAATCAGGCTTTAAGTGCGTCATTATTATAGAAGAACCATTAAGGGGCTTTTAAAAGGGACACTTAAAGCTTATTTTTTATTTAACTTCAAAAGCTTACAGATAAAACTAACATAATTTAACAGATGAAACAAAAAAGAGTACGGGGGTGTGGAGGTGGAAGAAGAAATAATGGTTGAAGCTGCCAAAAAAGGAGACAAAAAAGCATTTGAAGCAATAGTTAAAAAATATCATAATGTGCTGTACTATACAGCCCTTGGGATAGTAGGTTCAGGATGGGAGGCTCTTGATATATGCCAGGAAACATTTATTAAAGCCTTTAACTCAATAAATTCGTTGAAAGACAAGAGTAAATTCAGATCATGGATAAACAGGATTCTTGTAAACAAATGTAATGACTATTTTAGAAAGAATAAGAATGAGGTTTGTGTAGATTTTATAGAAGAAACTGGAGGATTTATTGAAGAGGGGAGTGAGGAAAGTATTGATTTGTTGAGAGCACTGTCTTCTTTAAAGGAAAATAGCAGGGTGGTGTTGACTTTAAGGTATTTTCAGGATCTTTCCTTAAAAGAAATAGCGGCAATTTTAGATATACCTGAAGGAACGGTTAAGTCCAGATTAAGCAACGGGCTTGAGGAGATGAGAAAATTAATGAAAGGATATAAAAACAGCGGCTGAGATTTTATTAGCTTAATAAATTATACAATGAAATTATACAAGGAGTGAGAAAAACCTATTTTAAGAATAATTAAGGAGGGGAAGAAATGAATTGCAATGACGTTAAAGGGCTAATGGAAGAATATATAATGGGAGAGTTGGATGTAAATACTTTCAATGAATTAAAAAAGCACATTGACGGGTGCAGCAGCTGTAAAACAGAATATGATGAGACAAAAAAATTAATAGGAGGTCTTAAAAAGTTGAAAGAATCAATTAAAATAAAAGATGACATATTAGAACTAAACAAGAAAAACATATTAAAAAATACTAAAGAGAAAAAGTTTAATATGAAGCGGTTTTTTTCAGGCATAGCTGCAGGTATGTTTGTTATTATGTTTCTTTTTACAGGTTCCATTGTGGCATTTCCCACATTTGCATCTAATTATGTACCGGAGGGAATCCCGGTAATAAGGCAGCTAAAGGAAATTCAAAATAACTATAATGAAGCTAAGGTGGAAATTGAAGAAATAAAGAGGGAAAATGATTATATAAAGCAGCAAAACGAGGAAATGAAACTGGAAAATGAAGAACTAAAAAGGACAATAAAAGAAATTGAAGGAGAGAATATAACAGAATACCAAACCAGTGAAGGAATTGATCCTGCTGACAATCAAATTATACAGGGAATGGTAATCCGTTTTGTTAAAGCCCTGTACAGGGGAGATATTGAAACAATGAAAGAGATGTGTAATGATGAATTTAAGGGGAAAATAGCTAATGAAAGGACTGAAATACTATTTAGCAATGATGGAAGCTATGTATATTTAAATGATACAAATGTTATTTTTACCCAAATCACAAATGTTGCTAAAGAAGGAGATGTATATTACGTATTTGTCAGGTTAAATGACGGAATTTATGAAGATGCAGCAGATTATCAGTTGAATTTTGAATTAGAAAAAATAAATGGAGAATTTTTAATTAGCTTTGTTGGAAAAGATGCGTAAGAAAGCAAGGAATGTATATTAAGACTGCAGCTTTTAAAGTTGTAGTCTTTTTTTATTTTATAATGATTATAAGTTTAAAATTACAATATTACCATATAACTACTAGTAATTTTCCCAAAAATAAAGTATAATATTATTATAGGTGTATAAAAAAATACTGGAGGTGCTATTAAATGCTACTGAAAGACTTGCTAGAAAGAAATAAAAGGGAAAGAGAAAAGGCTGCAAAAAGAAAAGCTGCAAAGAATGCTGCAATTGGCGCAGGAGTAGGAACGGTACTTGGATTGGCTGCAGGATTGTTATTTGCACCTAAGTCAGGAAAAGAAACCAGGCAGGATATAGCTGAAAATGCTAAAAAAGCTGCTGATAAAGTATCTAAAGGTACGAAAAAAGTTGTTGAGAATGTTAAGCACTCCATGGAAGATGTTAAAGGAAAAATTTTAGAGGTTAAGTCCAGAAAGAAAGCCCAGGCAGAAGCTGAAGATTCCTCTGAGGAGACTGAAGAATAAACTTAAAGATTTACACTTTTCTTTTCTGTTGCTTTTCAAGTGTGTTTTAGTTTTTCTACTATGTCTTCAAAAGTTCCAGATATTCATAACCGGGCTTATAAGAGCTAAAGCAGAACAAAAAGACAGATATGTACAGATGATAACCAAGACCCTGCTTAGACTCAATTAGGCTTAATAGATAACAGAGGGGGCTTTGTAATGTACACACTGCAAGATATTGGGACGTTTATACTTTATTTTTTTGGTATAATTGCTGTTATTGGGGCAATAATAGCAGTTATATTTCTTGTCAATACTTTAGTTAATGTCAATAAAGTTCTCAAAAGAGTGGACAGAATTATTGAAAAAAATGAAGACAAAATTTCCCAGACTGTTGATAATGTCAATGAAATTACCAGAACTGTAAAATACGGAGTGGACAAGGTGGAATCTACCACTCAGGCTATAGAGGAATCTGTTTGTGATGCCATTATAAGTTTTACTGAAAAAACAGACAGTTTTTTTGACTTTGTTACTATTTTAAAACATATAATAAAGGCAATTTTAAAAGTTTTTCCTTTTAACAAAAAATAATAAGAGTTAAAAAAGGAGCTGTGGCACAAACAGTTAAAAACTACTTTCCACAGCTCCTTTTTTTAAATCTATTAAACAGGACAGTTTATTTGCTTATCAATTACTTTTTTAACAAGTGCGTCAGGGTCTAATAATAGAAGGAGTTTGTCATTTTCCATTTTAGCTATACCTTCAAGAAAGCTTCTGTCAAATTGGGAGTCAAATTCAGAGGGGGATACAATTTTTTCATCTTCTAATATTAATATTTTGTCAACAGAATCAACGATAAGCCCAATTAGTTTGGAATTTATATTAACAAGCAATATCTTGGGTTTTTCTTCATCCCAGTCTTTATCACTCAAATTTAAGTCCTTTTTAGGCATATTAAGCATTTCTCTTAAATTCAATATGGTATAAATTGTATCCCTTAAATTTATAAGTCCTTCAATGTAGGGTGGGGAGTTGGGAATTTTAAATATTTCATGGTAATTTATTATTTCTATTACGTAGTCTATTCTGATTGCTAAACTGTTATCATCCAGCTTAAATACAACATATTGATTATTAGCCATAATGATACCTCCAATATTGTAATAATAACTACATAGAATGAGTATAATGGATGTTTTTTAGATGAAGGTTAGCGAGTATAAATTAATTGAGCAATTTAAGCGACAACATAGCACATTGAAAGACAAGTCCTTTATTCTATTATACCAAATTTACAACTTAAGTTCTATAACTTCCGTTAATTTTAACATAGTCATAGGAAAAATCACATGTCCATATTCTGTCTTTGAAAGTTCCTTTTTTTAAATTAACTTTAATTTGTACTTCATCTTTTTCTAATATTTTTTTAGCTTCCCCTTCGTCAAAGTCCAGTGCGGTTCCGTTTTTGCAAACTAAAAGGCTGCCTATTGAAATGTCTATTAAATTTGGGTCAAATTCTGCTCCGGAATAGCCGGCAGCAGTTATTATTCTGCCCCAGTTGGCATCTTCACCGAAAATTGCCGTTTTTACAAGAGGGGATTTGGCAATGGATGATACCATTTTATAAGCATCATCACTGCTGGCTGCACCTTCTACCACAACTTCAATTAACTTTGTGGCACCTTCCCCGTCTTTTGCAATTGAGCGTGAAAGATGTTCACAAACAAATTCAAGTGCAGATTTGAAAGTGTCGTATTCAGTACCTTCATTTAAAATTCCAGGGTTTTCAGCTTTTCCGTTTGCAAGTATTACAACCATGTCACAAACACTGGTGTCGCCATCAACGGAAACCCTGTTAAATGTATGTGCAACTGCTTCTTTTAATGCTTTATCAAGAAGTTCCTTTGAAATGTTAACATCCGTTGTGATAACACTTATCATTGTAGCCATATCAGGATGTATCATGCCTGAGCCTTTTGCAATAGCTCCAATTCTTGCCTTTTTCCCTTGAATATCTATTTCCACAGCCATTTCTTTTTTCACAAGGTCGGTGGTCATTATGGCCTCTACTGCATCATTTGAGCCTTCAGGGGATAGCTTTAAAGCAGTTTCTTTAACCCCATTAAGTATTTTGGGCATATCTAAAGGCACGCCTATAACGCCGGTTGAACCTACCAATATATTTTCAGGATCACAGCCTAGAAGATTTCCTGTAACCTCAGCAATTTCCTTTGCATTTTTAAATCCTGCCTCACCAACACAGGCATTTGCATTTCCGCTGTTTATAACCACTGCCTTAGCACAGCCCTTTTTTATGTACTCCATAGTCAATTGCAGTGAATGACCTTTTACTACATTTTTAGTAAATACTCCTGCAGCAATTGCAATGTCATCAGAACATATAATGGCAAGATCTTTTTTGTTGTCCTTTTTTATCCCGCAGGAAACCCCTGCAGCTTTAAATCCTTTTGGTGCTGTAACTCCACCTGATATAATTTTCATATATGTCAACTCCGTTTTTATGCTTAAAGATGATGTAATTGTCTTTAAGCATAAGATTTTTTTATACTTTACATGTAAATTATACATAAATTATAATTACTATTCAATAAAATTTAGATATTTTAATTTGCTTTTCTGTAATTCTATTCTGTTTTTTAAAAAAATTATTCTGCTATATCATTTTGTATAGTATAAAAGCAAAGGTTTTACATATATTTCAACTGCATTTTTGCAGCTAAAGATGATATAATCATCTTTAAGTGTTGGATTTAACATATAAAATAAAGTACTATTCAATATATTTTTTTAAAAAGGGTATATAGACCTATTTATATTGGGTATAAATTATATTATAATTAAGTATACTTGAATAGACATTTATAAGAACCTCTTAGATTGTTAAAATTTTAATGCACTTATGTTTTAATCCAAACTTAGCTGATACCTGGACATTCCAAGTAAAAACAATTGAAATAATGTGTTACTAAGGTTATAATGGTGAAGATTAATGGCTTCGCTGTTTGCATTTTGTAAGAACAATACAAATTTAGAAGCAGGGGGATGGTAAAATGTCTGGTGAAAGAAAGGTAATAAAAAAACAGGTGTTACCGCTACTACCTCTAAGAGGATTGACAGTATTTCCCCATATGATACTGCACTTTGATGTGGGAAGGATAAAGTCCATCAAAGCCTTGGAAGAAGCAATGATAAACAACCAATTAATTTATCTGGTTGCCCAAAAGGATGCCAAGAATGATTCTCCTACTGAGGATGATATTTATAGAATTGGAACTATATGCAAGGTTAAGCAATTGTTGAAGCTTCCTGGAGATACAATAAGAGTTTTAGTGGAAGGTATAAGCCGGGCAGAAATTTCTGAGTATACTCAGGTAGAGCCGTTTTTTATGGCTGAGGTTGTAGAAAAAATTTATATTGATGATGATGAAAACCAAGTTGAAATTGAGGCACTGAAAAGAAGGGTATTGTCAACTTTTGAAGATTATTCAAAATTAAGTAATAAAGTATCACCTGAAACGGTTTTATCAATAATGAATATTGAGGATCCGGATCAATTGGCAGATATAATAACCTCAAACTTAGTGTTAAAGGTTGAGCAAAAGCAGGAAATTCTCAATGAATTTAAGCCTAGTGTGAGACTTAAAAAATTATTTGAGGTTCTTGTAAAAGAAATTGATATTATGCAAATTGAAAAGGAAATCAATATTAAAGTCAGAAAACAAATTGATAAAATGCAGAAAGAGTACTATTTAAGAGAGCAGTTAAAGGCAATACAAAATGAATTAGGAGATAAAGACGGCGTTGCAGGTGAGGTAGAAGAATACAAGAAAAGGTTACGTGAAGGAAAATATAATGAGGAAGTTGAAAACAAGGTATTGAAGGAGTTAGACCGCCTTGTTAAGATGCCTTCAGGTTCTGCAGAAGGTTCTGTAATAAGGACCTATATTGACTGGCTTTTGGATTTGCCCTGGAATACTAAAACTGAGGAAATTATTGATTTAAAGCGTGCAGAGGATATTTTAGACGAGGATCATTATGGGCTTGAAAAGGTAAAGGAAAGAATAATAGAATATCTTGCAATCAGAAAACTAAAAAATGACCTTAAAGGACCTATTCTTTGTCTGGTGGGACCGCCGGGAGTGGGTAAGACATCAATTGCAAGATCCATTGCAAGGGCATTAAACAGGAATTATGTGAGGATATCTTTAGGCGGTGTAAGGGATGAAGCTGAAATAAGAGGGCATAGAAGGACGTATGTAGGCTCAATGCCGGGAAGAATTATTGCTGCTCTTAAACAGGCAGGTTCAAAGAATCCTCTCATTCTTTTGGATGAGATTGACAAAATGAGCAGTGATTTCAGGGGCGACCCTGCATCAGCTATGCTTGAAGTACTGGATTCAGAACAAAACTTTGCATTCAGGGATCACTATATAGAACTCCCCTTTGATTTGTCGGATGTTTTGTTCCTGACAACTGCCAATACCCTTGACACCATTCCAAGACCTCTTTTAGACAGGATGGAAGTAATTCAACTTACAAGCTACACTGAAGAAGAGAAGGTAAATATCGCCACAAAATTCTTGTTCCCTAAACAGATTAAGGAACATGGTCTTAAAAAGGGAAATATAAGGATTGATGAAAGAGCGGTAAGGGAAATTATAAATTGCTATACAAGGGAATCAGGAGTAAGGGGATTGGAAAGGCAAATAGCAAGTGTTTGCAGAAAAGTTGCTAAAAAGATTGTAGCTACAAACCAAAAAACAGTAAAAATTACTGCATTAAATATAGAAAAGTATTTGGGTACCAGAAAGTACAAGTACGATTTGGCAAATGAAAAAGACGAGGTTGGTATTGCAACAGGTTTAGCCTGGACACCGGTAGGTGGGGACACTTTGTCTATAGAAGTGACCCTTATGGAAGGCAGCGGAAAACTGGAGCTGACAGGACAGTTAGGAGATGTTATGAAGGAGTCTGCAAGGGCTGCAATGAGTTTTATACGCTCTAGGGTGGATTTGTATGGAATTGATAAGGATTTTTATAAGAAGTACGATATCCACATTCACGTTCCGGAGGGAGCCATACCAAAAGACGGACCTTCTGCAGGTATAACACTGGCTACGGCAATGGTTTCTGCCCTTACAAATATACCGGTTAAGAAAAATGTGGCTATGACCGGTGAAATAACTCTAAGAGGAAGGGTTCTGGCAATAGGTGGGCTTAAAGAAAAAGTACTGGCAGCCCACAGGGCAGGTATAGATACCATTATTCTGCCTGTTGACAATAAAAAAGATTTAGACGAAATTCCTGAAAATGTTAGAGGAAAAATAAAATTTGTCATTGCAGAGGACATGGAAACGGTATTAAAGACAGCTCTTGCACAGGGGGAAATAAAATACAAAACTGTAAATGCACAAAAGGAAGAGAAAATAATTATAAGCAAAGAAGGCGGATTGGATAACCTGAACAATACAATGATAGAACAGTAAAAATAAAAGCTCCTTAAGTTAATAATCCCTATGGAGGCTGAAATTTATTAACTAAGGAGCTTAAATTATACCTAAAATTCATGTTTGAAACAATTTTTTTAGTTGTTCATTTTTCTTTTCAAAGTCATTAACCCATTTTTTCCATTTAGCTTTGTCATTGTCTGTTGGAACGGTTGTGTCGTTGTATAAAGTATTTTGAATGTTTTCTTCGTAATAATTGTCCCTAGTATGGCAAATATTCTATTCCCAGTCCAACTATATCTTGAAATTCTTTAATTTCGGTATGCGGTAATGTATAACTTTGCAAAAGAATTTTGGATCATTTCTACAAGCAAAAAAGTTATATGGAAGTAATTCAACTCACTTATTCTTTTTACCTTAAGTCCGGCCAAGTTACGCACGATTTTGTGAAAGCTTATAGTTTAAGCTTCTACATGTTGATATTCTTTTTCTGACTACATTATAAAGACAAATTAAACAACAAAGTTTTTTGGGTTATTACTTGCATAGGGGTAATCAGAAATGTTAAAATTAATAGGGTAAAAATATTAAGTGGGTAAAGTAAAGTCTTTTCTTCTTATAAATGACATGGGAATAAAAAATCTGAGTATGTGAGGACAAATGCTGAAAAAAATATCAGATATACACACTAAATACAAGCACTACATTATAATAATAATTACAGGTGCTGCTGCATACGCTCTTTTGGAAATAGCCGGGCTATTTGAAGAAGAGTTTGAACGAATTATGAGCATAGCAAACTACCTGACTTGGCACTATCTGTTTGAGTTCATTAGTATACTTGTCTCATTTTCAGTATTCGTAGTGTCCTACTACACCTATGACCAGACGCGGAATTTAAGAACGGTTTTTTTGGGAAGTGTCTTCTTTACCATAGGCATGATAGATATGTTCCACACTTTAAGCTTTAAAGGAATGCCAGATTTTTTCATAGAAAATGTAAGTGCCAACAGAGCCACTACTTTTTGGATTTTAGGAAGACTTATTTCGGCAATTGGATTTTTAATTGCAACTATAATTCCGCCAAAGCGGAAATCCAAAATAAGAAAGGAAATATTTTTGATTATCCCTATGGCAATAAGCGTTTTTTTGCTTAATGTGGTTACGTACCACCCGGATTTTTTTCCTCCCATGTTTATAGAAGAATACGGACTTACAAAATACAAAATATACTCGGAATACCTTATAGTTATATTGTTTGCTGTTGTAGCCCTTATACTTATTTATGAATACAAAAAGAAAAAGGACAATGTAATTTTTCTATTTGTACTGTCTTTAATTATCAGTATATTCAGTGAAATGGCATTTGTACTGTATGAGAGTGTATATGATATTTACAACTACTTAGGGCATATATATAAATTTATTGCATTTTTCCTCATATTCAGGGGGGTTTTAATCAGCAGTATAAAAAAGCCCTATCTTCAGCTGCACAGGGCAAAAGAACAGCTTAAAGACCATGCAGAAAACTTAGATAAAAAGGTTTATGAAAGAACCATTGAAATAAAGAAATTAAATGACAGGCTTTTAGATGATATAAAATATGCAAGAAGTATTCAGGAATCAATGTTTTCCTTTAAGGTGCCTGAAAACAAAAACATTTCTTTTGAAGTAAGATATTTTTCTGCTGAAAGAATAAGTGGGGATTTTTACAGCATTTTTAAAATTGATGAAGGCAATATAGCCTTTTACATAGGGGATGTATCGGGACACGGGGTTCCGGCAGCTATGCTGACTATTTTTTTAAACCAGACGGTAAGATCCCTTTTAGATTTAAATAATTCAAAAGGTGATTTAAGCCCCGGCAGTATATTGGATGATACTTATAAGGCTTTTAATAAAACTAATTTTGGTGATGATGTGTATATTGTTATGTTATTTGGAGTGTATAATATAAAAAGCGGCCGGTTAAAATGGTCTTCTGCAGGACACAATGTGGAACCCCTTATTATAAAGAAAAATGGCAAAATCCATGAAATTAAAATAAAAGGTTTTCCTATATGCAAATTAATTGAAATCTACAACGAAAAGTACCAGGACCATATCACTGAAATTGAGCCCGGGGACAGGGTGATGTTTTATACAGACGGTCTTATAGAAGCAAGGAATTCTTCCGGAGAGTTTTACGGGACCGGGAGGCTGGAAAATGTGCTAAAGAGCAATTTAAACAAACCTTTAAAATATATGGCGGATGTAATATGTGACAGTGTTTTTGAATTTATGGGCAGCAAAAATACGCAGGATGACATTACATTTTTTATATTGGAAAGAAGAGAGCAGCATTAATATTTTTGATTGATATAACTGTCTACAAGAGAGCGCCTTTCTTCAAAAATAAATACATTTTCTTCAATAAGCATGTTTAATAATACTTCGTTTTTAGAGTGAAATATTAAATTGTCGTAATCTTTATAAACAATTTCAAATAACTTTTTTTTAAGGTTGGGTGATTTTACTTTAACAAAATAGGCTTCAACTCCACGAAAATCAATGAACTTTAAGAATTTCATTGTCACATTGTCTTTTTTTGAATAAAAGTAGTTGGACAATTCTAAATAATCACTTCTGGCTCCATGGTTTTTCCTTAGATCATGAGCTTTTTTCTGATAATATTTTGCCAGCACATTATAATATTGATAGTTGTAAATAGCTTTTTTTACATTATCTATTTTCCTGAAAGGTTTTATATTTAGTGCTGTTATGCAATCATAATTTGCTTCAATAAATTCTGCCTTTGATAAATCACCTTTTGAATATTGCTGCAAAAGGCTTTTTCTGTGTAATAAAAACTGATCGAATTTGTTAGGTACAATTATTCTTTTAGGCAACATAACTATCCAACCAATCTTTTTTATATTTTATTTATTTTGTTAAAGTTTTATTTTTGTGAAGTTAAAAGTAATTTGCAATTGTTTCAATAGCAGTACCTTCTATAACTTTTACTGCATATTCATTTAAATAACCTTCATAAAAGTTGCTGTTTTTTATTTTCCGTCCATATTCATTTAAAATTAAATCAAATGCACTTAAATTGTCTACAGACCATAAACTTCTGGTTAGAAGAAGATAGTAGGTGTCTTTAAACTTATACAGTGT